>JAMFSR010000029.1 GCA_026225395.1 Granulicella sapmiensis | reverse complement strand
CACGTACTGGACGAGTGCCTCGGTAAAGTCCAGAGTATCATGGCAATCCTCCCTCGACACCGCCGCGCCGACACCGTGAGCAGCCTCGTTTCCCATAGTGCGCAATGCCTCTGCCCACTCAAACAGTCGCGTCTCAATAATTTGCTTATCCCGAAGCTTCTTTAAGCTTGCGGACAGGTTTGCGCTCTTGACGCCATGTTCTTCGCATAGGCCTTCTAAGGTTTTGCGACACATGATAGCGCTTGCTGTAAAAGCTTTCGCATTAAAACAAGTCACAGCTTCGTTGAACGCCGCTCTGATCGAAGGCGGCGTTTTCCAGCCGAGTTGCCGATCACGTACTGGAAACATGCGGGACGGCGCATCTTCTTCGAAACCACTGCCGTGGTCATATTGTAAGGCGAGCATCGGAAGCTTGCAGCTTGGGCAAGCAGCAAGGGTCCATCGGCCAGGCGGTTCCCAGTCCGGTGGGTAGGGTTTACCCCCCTCTTCGTAGATGGTGATTACCGTCGCATCTACGATTGCCGAGCAGTTCTTACACTCTCGGACCATTCCATCTCCGCCTTACCGGCCAAACTTTTGCATGCCGCCCATTTGGGACATGAGGCGTTGTTGCATTTTGCCTCCGCCGGAGCCCATGGTTTTGAACATTTTGGACATCTGGGCGTGTTGCTTTAGGAGGTTGTTGACTTCGGAGACCTGGACGCCGGCGCCGAGGGCGATGCGTTTGCGGCGGCTGCCGTTGATGATGGAGCTGTTGAGGCGTTCCTTCATGGTCATGGAGTTGATGATGGACTCGACGCGGGTGAATTGCTTTTCGTCGACCTGCGAGGCCGCCTGTTGCATGCCAGCGAAGGGGCCGACGGAGGGGAGCATCTTCAGGATGCTCTGCATGGAGCCGAGCTTTTTGATCTGGCGGAGTTGTTCGCGGAAGTCTTCGAGCGAGAAGCCGTCGCCGGAGAGGGCCTTTTTGGCGAAGGCTTCGGCCTTGTTCTTGTCGAGCTTTTCTTCGGCGCGTTCGAGCAGGGTGGCGATGTCGCCCATGCCGAGGATGCGGCCGACGATGCGGTCGGGGTGGAAGGGTTCGAAGGCGTCGGGCTTTTCGCCGGTGGCGAGGAACTTGATGGGCTGGCCGGTAATTTGCCGAATGGACAATGCGGCGCCGCCGCGGCTGTCGCCGTCCATTTTGGTGAGGATGGAGCCGGTGATGGTGAGCCGGTCGTTGAAGGCCTTGGCGGAGTTGACGGCGTCCTGGCCGGTCATGGCGTCGGCGACGAAGAGGATCTCGGTGGGGTTGAGGAGGGTTTTGAGCTCGGACATTTCTTCCATGAGGGCTTCGTCGATGCCGAGGCGGCCGGCGGTGTCGACGATGAGGATGTTGCAGCCGTAGTTGGCGGCTTCGCGCTTGGCTTCTTTGGCGAGGCGGAGGACGTCGGGCGTGCCGTGCTGTGGGTCGGGGCCGAGGTGGCGTTCGTAGATGTGCGCGCCGAGGGAGCGGGCGACGACTTTGAGCTGGTGGCGCGCGGCGGGGCGGTAGACGTCGACCGAGACGAGCATGGGGCGGTTGCCGCCCTTTTTGAGCCAGGCGGCGAGCTTGGCGGCGGTGGTGGTTTTGCCGGCGCCCTGTAGGCCCGCCATGAGGATGACGGTGGGGGGCTGCGAGGCGAACTTGAAGCGGGCCGTGTCGGTGCCGAGGAGGGCGATGAGCTCGTCGCGGACGATTTTGACGATCTGCTCGGCGGGCGAGAGGGCGGTGGTGACTTGCGTGCCGAGGGCCTTTTCGCGGATGTGGTCGATGACGTCCTTGGCGACGGCGAGGTTCACGTCGGACTCGAGGAGGGCGAGGCGGATCTCGCGGAGGGCGTCGTTGATGTTCTCGTCGGTGAGGGTGCCCTGGCCGCGGAGGGTCTTGAAGGAGCGCTGGAGCTTTTCGGAGAGGTTTTCAAACATGGCAACTGTAAGTTTAGCAGCGTGGGTGGGGTGGGGAAGGGTCCAGGGTCCAGGGCTCAGGGCTCAGGGCCCAGGGATTAGGGTGAAACAGTTCGGTGGCGGCTAATGTATGATTCGTGACGCTGAACCGGTAGGCGGCTGGAGGTTCTCTCGGGCCGTTGGTTTTGACTTGCTGTGCGTTGCTGCAGCGTAGATGTCGGGCGCTTTCATACAAAATTTGATGGACTGGCTGGCTGCGGTGCGCGGAGATGTGCGCTTTGGGCGGCGGGTCCGAAAGGAACGGCCTCATGAGATGTTTCCAGGTACTTCTTTCCTGCGGTTTGCTGTGCGCTGGTTTGGCGCAGGGGCAGACTGCGCGGCCATTTGCCGACCCGTCTGAGTTGCAGTCGGTACAGACGCCCGCCGGTGTGAGCGTCACGCTGAATGTGAACTACGCGACGCTCCATGCCTACAACCTGGAGACGGGCAAGACGGACACGCTGCATCTGCGGACTTACAACGGGCAGCCGGTGGGGCCGACGATCCGGATTGAGCCCGGGGCGACGCTGGACATGATGCTGAACAACCAGCTTCCGAAGGACCCGCCGCCGTGCAAGCCTGACGAGCCAATGCATGACCACAACAAGCCGAACTGCTTCAACTTTACGAACATGCATACGCATGGGCTGCATGTGTCGCCGAAGGGCAATAGCGATAACGTGCTGCTGGTGGTGAAGCCGGGTGAGTCGCAGCCTTACAAGTTTGAGGTGCCGGCGAACCATCCGGCGGGGACGTTCTGGTATCACTCGCATCGGCATGGGTCGACGGCGCTGCAGGTGTCGAGCGGGATGGAGGGCGCGCTGATTGTGGATGGGACGCGCACGTATGCCGATCGAGCGCAGCATGAGGGCATCGCGGACATTGACACTGTGCTGAAGCAGGATGGCGGCAAGAAGGCTGTTGAGCACATTGCGCTGTTTCAGCAAATTCAGTACGCGTGCCGGAATGCAGATGGCAAGATTGTGACCAAGTGCATCGATGCGAACGGCAAGCCGATGATTGGCGAGATTGAGCAGTATGGCGATCAGTTCGGACCGGGGTCGTGGGGGCCTTCGATGCGCTATACGACCATCAACGGGACGGTGCAGCCGACGGTTCCGGCGGAGGCCGGGCAGATCTACCGGTTTCGGCTGATCCACGGCGGTGTGCGCGACACCATTGGTCTGCACGTGACTCGCAGCGATCTGACGGCTGATGCGCCTCCGACAGGGCTGACCCCGCGCGCTGAGCAGACGTGGGTGGAGCGGCATTGTCTGAAGCAGGAGGTGCCGCAGTTTGAGATTGCAGCGGACGGCCTGACGCGGACCAGCATGAGCCAGAAGATCGTCAACGTGCTGCAGCCGGGTTATCGGAGCGATGTGCTGATGGTGTTTCCGAAGAAGGGCTTGTACTGCGTGACGGATGATCCGCTGCTGCCGGCTTCGGAGATTAACTCTCAGTTGTTCACGCGGCCGAAGGGACTGAAAGCCGCGCCACCGGTGCCAGAAGAGCGCCGGTTGCTGGCGCTGATTGAGGTTACCGGCGAGGAGACGGTGCCGGACGGAGGAATTCGCGCGTATCTCGGAGAGCAGTTGTATAAGGGCAATCCGGAGCTTCCGGAGGATGTGCGGACGGACCTGAAGAACCTGAAGACGGCGGCGTTCAGCCCGCTGCCTGATTTGAGGAGTGTGGCGAAGGTTGGGCATCAGACGACGACGTTCAATGTGCAGCTCGATCCGCTGGAGTTCCAGGTGGATGGCAAGCCTTACAGCGGGCCGGAGCATATCGATAAGACGCTGGAGCTCGGTGCCGTGGATGAGTGGGTGATTACGTCGCAGCGGGCCGGGCATCCGTTCCACATCCATGTGAACGCGTTCCAGATCGTGAAGATCACCAACGACAAGGACGAAGACATCATCGATGGCAACGGGAAGTGCAGGGAGCTGGCGTTGATGAAAGACGGCAAGCCCGCGCCGGACCCGCAGTATTGCGATCAGATAGGCGTGTTTCGCGACACGATTTTTATCAAGGCGAACTACCACATCACGATGCGCACCCATTATGAGGACTTCGCGGGAGACTTCGTGCTGCACTGCCACATCCTGGACCATGAAGACGAAGGGATGATGCAGAACATCCGCATCGATGATCCGAAGCGGCGAAATACGGGGCCGTTTGGAAACGAGACGATGCAGATGGAGCATTAGGCGTGGCGCGGTTATCAAGCATGGCTTCTTACAGGGAGTAAGGAAAAGGGAGTAGGGAATAAGGCGAGTTCAGGCGACAGCAGCCAACGCTTTGCTGACATCTCGCTGTAGATTTCTCCAGAACTTCTGGTGGTCCTTTAGGGTCGCACTTTGAAGCCGCATTCTGCAGTAAGAATCAGCCCATTCAAGTTCTGCCTTATTGGCGTTCTTGATTGCGTCGTTGATTCTGTTGAGCTCTTTGAAGCGGGACATATTGAGATGCTTTCAAGGCCCACGTTTAGTGTCAATGTCGCTGGGCCTTGGCGAGGTAGATACGTGGGGGTGGCGCTGAGGCGTGGGCGGCGACAGAATTGGAAAGATGCCTGTTGAGACGAAGACGACGAGCGATGTGGTGCTGGTGCGGGAGTACAAGATGCACCTGACGGTGGAGCGCGGGTTGCGGCCGCTGTCGTGTGAGGCGTACCAGCGGGATCTGGAGATGTTTGCGGAGTTTCTGGAAGGCGTCGGCGCAACGTTGCTGCGGGCTGAACAGTCGCATGTGAGCGGGTTTATGCAGCATCTGCGGGAGCATGGGATCGAGTCGCGGTCGATTGCGCGGAAGCTGAGCTGTCTGCGGGGGTTCTACCGGTGGCTGCTGAAGGATAAGCGCGTGGCGCATGATCCGACGGTGAACATCGAGTCGCCGGCTAGCTGGAAGGTGTTGCCGAAGAGTTTGGCCGAGAGCGAAGTGAGCGACATGCTGGAGGTGACCGGTGTGGCGGCTCGGGCGGCCAATGCGAGCGGGGCAGCGCTGCGGGACCACGCGATTCTGGAGCTGCTGTATGCGGGTGGGTTGCGGGTCGGCGAGATCGTGACGCTGCGACAGGAGGACCTGCGGCTGGAGGCGGCTAGTGTGCAGGTTCGCGGCAAGGGCGATAAGGAGAGGATTGTGCCGATCGGGCGCTCGGCTGTGGAGGCGCTGGAGGCTTATGTGCAGCGTGGGCGGCCGGAGCTGTTGCAGTCTGGCGGCGGGATGCAGCGGGCTTTGTTTTTGTCGGTGCGCGGGCATGCGTTGACGACGCAGGTCGTGTGGTCGATGGTGCGGAGTGTGTCGGGCGGCAAGGCGAGCCCGCATAAGCTGCGGCACAGCATGGCGACGCATATGGTCGAGCATGGGGCGGATTTGAGAACTGTGCAGACGGTGCTGGGGCATGCGGATATCGCGACGACGCAGGTGTATACGCATCTGGCGATCGACCGGTTGAAGCAAGTGCATCGGATGCATCATCCGCGGGCGAAAGGCAGAGGCGAGGGTCCAGGGGCCAGGGCCCAGGGTTCAGAAGACGCCCTGGAGGTGGGGGCGTGAGTCGAGGGATCAAACTTCTTATCGCGATGCTACTTGGTGGACTCGTGGCTATTGCGTCAGTACTGCCTCTGTGGCACGACATTGCAGAAAAAGTTGGTGATTTCCTGCTGCTGTTTTCCTTGCCGGGAGCCATCATTGCGCTTCCTTTAGGAGCGATGGGGGTTGTTGGCAATGCGCATGATCCGAATGCTGCTGTGATGGCTGTGGTTGATTGCCTGTTCTATGCGTGGCTTTTCTATTGGCTAATGACGCGGAGGCCGCGGCATGAACGCTAAAGTAAATCATTCATTCGCGGAGTTAGCGAACAAGTTCCTTGCCATGCTGCGCGATGAGCGTGGGGCGAGTGAGCATACGCTGCGGGCGTATCGGCGGGAGGTTGGGTGCTTTGCGGAGTATTTGCAGGAGACGCTGGGCGATGCGGGGATCAGGGCCGTGGAGCACACGCATATTCGGGGGTATCTCGGTGTGTTGTATGAGAAGGGCTTGAGCAAGACCAGCGCGGCTCGGGCGTTGGCTGCGGTGCGGAGCTGGTTCAAATGGATGGCGAAGGCGGGGGTGGTGGAGAACAATCCGGCGTTGCTGGTGAGTACGCCGAAGCTGCCGAAGCATCTGCCGAGGGTGCCGGGGGTGGAGGAGTTGAACCGGGTTTTGAATTCGTTGGGGGCTGGCCTGGTTGGCGATTTGTCCCACCTTAGCCGCGCAAAAGCGCGCGGCGAAGATGGGGCACCCGGAGCCGTGGAAGCGACGTGGCCGGAGCGGGATCGCGTGATCTTTGAGTTGTTGTACGGGTGTGGGATTCGTAACTCGGAGCTGGTGGGGCTGGATCTTTCGAGCGTCCTCTGGCGGGACGATGCGGTGAGGGTGTTCGGCAAAGGCAAAAAGGAGCGGCTGGTGCCGTTGGGAGATGAAGCAGCAGCGGCGATTCGGGCGTATCTGCCGATGCGTCAGCAGAAGCTGGAGGCGGCGGGGAAGGCCAGGCTGGTGCATGAGGGGCCGCTGTTGATGAACATGCGTATGCGTGGGGCTTGCCGGTTGACGACGCGGAGTGTGGGCCGGATTGTGAAGGCGGTTGCGTTGAGCCGCGGGCTGGCGGCGGATGTGCATCCGCATACATTGCGCCACGCCTTTGGAACGCACATGCTGGAAGAAGGCGCGGACCTGCGGGCCATCCAGGAGATGCTGGGGCATGAACGGCTTTCGACTACGCAGCGCTATACGCAGTTGACGGTGGGACAGGTGCAGCGGGTTTATGAGGACACGCATCCGCGAGCGCGCTAAGTCGGGTAGTGAACAGTCAACAGGGAACAGCGATCAGGCATAGATCAGGGCAGCGTGCGTTCAAAGCTTCGTGAGGGAACTGCGTGGTTGCCGACAGGTGGCTGGATGAGGATAATAGGTTCAACTTTCAGTTGTGCCTTTTTTGCCGAACCAATCATCATCAGACGCGCATACGCGTGGGGGATTGCCTGTCTTGGAAAAGACTTCGAAGCGTTCGGCCGCCTTGATGGCGGCCGCCTGTGGTGTCGTTGCGGTGGTGATCGTGTCAGCGTGGGCGTTCCCTGAGCTGCGAGAGCTGAGCTTTGCGGAGAGTTATCTGCCGCATGCCTCGTGCTTTTTGTGGAACCGGCAACTGATCACGCTGCATGTGATCTCCGATGGCATGATCGGGGCCGCGTACTTTGTGATCTCCGGCATACTGACCTGGATTGCTTACCAGAACAGGAGACTGATTCCGTTTGGGTGGATGTTTGTCGCGTTCGGCGGGTTCATTGTGGCCTGCGGCATCACGCATTTCATGGAGATCCTGGTGCTGTGGCACCCGTTCTACTGGCTGGAAGGCGAAGCCAAGCTGGCGACGGCACTGATTTCGGTTTCAACAGCGTGCCTGCTGCCGCCGCTGGCGCCGAAGATCAAGCGGCTGCTGGAGGATGCGGAAGGATCGACGCGCGCACAGGAAGAGCGCGAGCAGGCGCACCGGTTTACGCGTTCCATTATTGAGAGCTCGGCGTTCACGATTATTGTTACGGATCTCGACGGCAATATTACGGCGGTAAATCCGGCGGCGGAGCGGCTGCTTTGGTACAAGCCCGACGAGCTGGTGAACAGGCGGAACGTGGTGAACCTTTACGATCCGCGCGAGGTGGCGTCGAATGCGGACCAGCGGTCGGTGGAGTTTGGGGAAGATGTCCGGCGAGGCATCGACGCGCTGACGATCAAAACGCGCAAGGGCGTGACGGATGAGGCGGAGTGGACATTCGTGCGCAAGGACGATGCGAAGGTTCCGGTGCATGTGACCGTGACTTCGCTGCGTGGGGCATCGGACGAAGATGGCTACATGTTCACCGCGTTCGACATTACCGAGCGTCTGCGCAGCCAGGAGTACATACGGCATGTGGCGACGCATGACTCGCTGACCGGCCTTCCTTCGCGCATCCTGTTTCGCGACCGGCTGGACCAGGCGCTGGCGCGGGCGAAGCGTTTTGGCGAGCAGGTTGCCGTGATGATGGTGGACCTCGACAACTTCAAGAGGATCAACGATTCGCTGGGACACCATGCGGGTGATGAGGCGCTGATCGTGATCGCGCAGCGGCTGCGCGAGTGCGTGCGTGTCACCGATACGGTGGCGCGTATGGGCGGCGATGAGTTCATGGTGATCCTGTGCGACGTGCAGGAGAAGATGGTGGACTCGCTGGCGATGCAGGTGCTGAATGCTCTCTCGCTGCCGATGTCGCTTGGATCGCATGAGGTATTTCTGACGGCGAGCATTGGTGTGTGCCGCGATGTGGACGACTCCGATCCAATTTCGCTGTTGAAGCATGCGGATATCGCTTTGTACAGGAGCAAGGCGGAGGGCAAGAACCAGATCCACCACTACACGGCGGACATGGCGCATGCTTCGGTGGAGCGGTTGCAGATGGAAGCAAGCCTGCGTTCGGCGGTGGTGAAGAATGAGTTGCGGCTGCAGTTCCAACCGCAGATATCGCTGACGACCGGACAGATGACAGGCATTGAAGCGCTGGTGCGCTGGCCGCGGGATGGTGGCGAGATGGTTCTGCCGGGACAGTTCATCCCATTGGCTGAAGAGACAGGACTGATCGTATCGATCGGCGAGTGGGTACTGAACCGTGCGTGTGAAGACGGCGTGCGGCTGATTGAGCGGCTGGGCCATGAAGTGGTGGTAGCGGTGAATATGTCGCCAAGGCAGTTCAAGGACCGAGGCGTGTTCCACATAGTACGGAATGCGCTGGAAACGAGCCAGCTGCCGCCGCACTGCCTGGAGCTGGAGATCACGGAGAACCTGCTGATGCATGGATCGCAGGAGACGCTCGATGGTCTGGCGAGGATCCGGCTGCTGGGTGTGAGGATTGCGCTGGATGACTTTGGGACGGGCTTTTCTTCCATGTCGTACATCACGAAGTTCGAAGTCGACCGGCTGAAGATCGACCAGTCGTTTACGCGAGGGTTGCTGACCGATGCGAACAGCCGCGCGGTGGTGACTGCGATTATCGCCATGGCGCATGGGCTCGGCGTGACCGTTGTAGCCGAAGGCACGGAGACACAGATGCAGGCAGACCTGCTGACAGAGCTTTCGTGCGACGAGGCCCAGGGCTATCTGTACTCAAGGCCCATCGATCTGGAAGAGCTGGCGAAGGTTTCGACGCTGAATCCGCCGGCGTAGAGCTTACTCCGCGACGCCTTCAAAGAGGTCCGTAGACTGGTGCGCGGGCTGCGGAAGGATGCTGGCGGCCAACGTGTAGTACTCCTGCTGGCCGTGCTCGCGGAAGACGGGTTCGGTCTGGACCATGAGCGGGGCCTGCGTGGTGTGGGCGGCAAAGGCGCGCTGCTTGCGCTCGAAGACACCGCTGACGTCGAGGGTGACGGTCCATGGAGCGGGCGCAGGGATGTGGCGCTCCGGCAGAAAGAAGTTGGTGGTGACGTAGTAGAGGCGCTGCGGTGCGAAGAGCGGGCCGAGCTCGAGATAGCGCTTGGGATGGCTGGCCCAGTGGAAGGCCGAGGTCGTCAGTGCCGAGACCATCGTGTGGTCAGGGTGGGTGTTCAGGGCGCCCTCGCCGCCAAAGGTCAGGACGACGTGGGGCTTGATGGCGCGAATGCGCTGAACCAGCTCTCCGGCGAGCTTGGAGAAGTTGGCGTGCTCGAGCTTGCCGTCCTGGTACTCCAGCACCTCGTGGTGCTGGATGCCGAGGATGTCGCAGGAGGCGGCGAACTCGGCGCGGCGGAGCTCTCCCAGCTCGGTGTCGGAGTTTGCGGTGCCGCGATAGCTGCCCGCGGTTCCGGATGTGAAGCAGATAGCGTGGATGTCGACTCCGGCGTCGGCAGCAAGGGCGATGGCGCCGCCGAAGGCAAAGCACTCGTCGTCAGGATGGGCGAAGACGCAGAGGAGACGGTAACTCATCGGAGGGTGACCTCGGCTGCTTGAGCCGCTTTCCAGGCTCGTGAGAACCTCTTTGTATTCTAGGACATCACGGAAAATCGGAGCATTCGCGGTCGAGGTAATCTGGAGTACCGTTACCTTGGTTACCCTCAAAAGTTGTAGATGAGTTGTAGGAGGGTGTTATAGCGGAGGCTATTTGCTCATCGGATATTAGCTACAAGGAACAGACGCACCGTGGTTTACGGGCTCTGGACTGAAGGTGGTTTTGCCGCATCGGTACCTGGAGGAATTGGCATGAAAATGAAAAAGGGAATCTTGATCGCTCCAATTTTCGCGCTGGCTCTTGGCGCGGTTCCGTCGTCCTTCGCACAACAACTGCTGGCCTCCGCGTCGCCCGCGGCTGAGAGTGTTGGACTGCCGATGGCAGCCACTGCTTCTCCTGCGTCTGCTGTCGCTGCAAAACCGGTCGCCTCAAAGCCTTTGCCGCCAAAACTGGAACTTGCGGCTCCTGCGCCGATTACCTGGAACACAGGATCGTCCGTAGGACCTGCTCCTGAAGCTGCAAAGCCGGGTCACCTGCTGTTCGGCCTCGGTAACAAGAAGAAGGCCACTCCCTACACAGGACCCACGGAACTGGTTGTTCTTCCGCCGACTCCCATGCTCGACGAACACGGCCAGCAAAAGCTGGACTGGGATCGCCGGCCGATGTTCAACGCTCCTGATGTCCAGCTGCAGGATAAAGACGGACACCCGATGTTTGACCGCGCCGGCAAGCCGGTGTTCGCGTCGAATCCAACGCAGCCCGCCTCCTAAACTTTTCCGGCCTCTACTTCAAGTACAGATTCTCAGAAGGGTACGAGCTCAGGCTCGTACCCTTTTGCTTTATAGGAGCGATTCAATCGACGGGTCAAGATCCTCGCAGAAGAGGTCGCCGGACTCGATCTGCTCTTCGAGGACAGCATCAGGGTCCGAGGCCGCCACCGGAGCAAAGGTGCGACGATGCAGCGCGCACGGACCATGTTCGGCGAGCGCGCGGCGATGCTCCGGGGTTCCGTAGCCTTTATGGCTGGCGAGGCCGTAGTGCGGGTACTGGAGATCGAGCTCCCGGCAGAGGCGGTCACGATGGACCTTGGCGACGACAGAAGCGGCTGCGATAGAGAGGCAGAGCGCGTCGCCGTAGTAAAGCTTGGTTTGCGCGCAGGGGTAGTCGATAACCATGGCGTCGATGACGAGGTGGTCGGGCGTGACGCCGAGCTGCTGAACGGCAAGGAGCATGGCCATGCGTGAGGCCTGATAGATGTTGACGCGATCGATGGTGGCTGCGTCGACTTCGGCGACAGCGAACGCGAGGGCGATGCTGCGGATCTTGCGGTCGAGCTTCTCGCGCTGTTCGGCGGTGAGTTGTTTGGAGTCGGTGAGACCCATGCGTGAGAGCACGCCGCATTTTTCAGGAAGGATGACGGCCGCAGCGACGACGGGACCGAAGAGCGCACCGCGGCCGACTTCGTCGACGCCGGCTATGACGCGATAGCCGTGGTAGCGCAGCGCCTGCTCAGGTGCGTCGGAGCAGACCAGCTGCTTGAGCATCTGCTGCTTGGCAGTGGCCTTGGTGACGCCGGCAGGGATCGGGATGCGGAAGAGAGACGACATGGTTCCAGGAGTTCCAAGGCAAGTTTAGCGGATCGCAAGCTGTGGGCGTTGAGGGTGGGTATAAGTCCGGGTGTATCCCACAAAATGGTCATAGAGCGAAAGGCTTTTCCGAACAAATTTAAAGGATCATCGATAGTGCTGTGGCGTATGCTTTTCTTGCTTTCCGAGGTGTGTCATCAAACTTTTTAGTAGTGGGTCCGTGCTGACGCGCACGACCCTGACCCTGCCAATCTTTGCTTTCGTGTTGTCCCAGGTTTGTGTGGGCCAGCAGACGGAAACTCCGGCCCCGCAGTCCAGCTCCGCCCAGGCTCCGCAGTCCGGTTCAACCACCACCCCTGCCCCAGCCACCACCCCTGCGACCCCTCCGGCTCCGCTGGTGTGGAAGAGCACAACGCTGCCGGCCGCGGCGAGCGGCGAAAAGGCCCTAGAAGCCATCGAGGCCGATCCGAATGCGAAGCCGGCCAAGCCTTCTTCGAAGAAGGCCGTTTACAGCGGGCCGACAGACATCATCGTGCTTCCTGCGACGCCGATGCTTGATGAAGAAGGCAGGCAACGGCTCGATCCCGATGGAAAGCCGATGTTCAACCTGCCGGTCAAGCAGCAACGCGATAAAGCTGGTCACCCGATGTTCGACGACGCCAAGAAGCCCGTATTCCAGACCGCGACCGAACTGGGATATGACGAGCACGGCAAGAAGATCCATGTGGAGAAAGAAAAGCCCGCCAAGATGATTCCCATCAAGATCGTCCAGGGGACGTTTACGGTGGACGGCGTAACGGGCAAGGCGGCGCTGAACTACGACATCGCCGACTTCAAATACATCTACATGTATGTGCCGGGGATCGGGATTGCGGTGGTTTCGAACCTGCCGTTTCCTGGCGCGAAGGACCAGGCGAACGCGTTCGACGATAAGACGCTGACCGTGACGGTGGAAGGGCACAAGCTGGAGCTGGCGTCGGAAGAGCATCTGCTGGGCAAGAAGCCTGAGGTAGCGTACGTGCGGATCGACCGCGGATTCTCGTTGCCTTCGCGGTATCCGGTGGTGGGCTATGGTCCGCTGCGGGTGGCTCCGTACGCGTGGCCGGGCGCGAAGAGGGCGGTAACGGCGGTGGGCTCGTTGGACGCTCCTCCACTGCCGAAGGACATCCAGCCGGTGCTGGCGCTGCAGCCGTGTCCCACTGGGCAGATGCGTGTGGCAGCGAAGGTGCTGCCGGGGCAGAAGGCTCCGGCGGACCAGCCCTGCGTGCCCATCCCAAAGGGAGCGGCGGGCGCACAGGCCGCGACGACTGTTTCGCCCACCGATTAAGAGCAGACACAACAAAGCGGCGAGTCCTCGAAGTTTGAAGGGCTCGCCGCTTTTCGTTGCTTGAAAGGGTTTAGGCGGTGCGTCCGACTTCGCGCAGACGGGCAGACTTGCCACGCAGGCCGCGGAGGTAGAACAGCTTGGAGCGGCGCACCTGGTAGGAGCGGAGCTTCTCAACCTTGTCGACAACCTTGGAGTTGTAGGGGAAGATGCGCTCGACGCCCTGGCCGAAGCTCATCTTGCGGACGGTGAAGGAACCCTGGGGGCCCTTCTTGATGGCGATGACCATGCCTTCGAAAGCCTGGAGGCGTTCTTTATCGCCTTCCTTGATCTTCACCTGAACGCGAATGAGGTCGCCGGGGGCGAAATCGGGGAGGTCGGTGCGCTGGAGCTTGTCGGCCAGCTTCTGCATGATGGGGTGGATAGACATGATGAATTCCTTACGTAAAGTCGCAGGATTCAGTTTACACCAGAATGGGCGATTTTGGGGCACTTGCCGACTGTGGATCGATATTACAAAGGTCGGCCGTGGATTTCCCTTGACGGTCCGGCTGCCCCGGTCAACACTTCAATCACTTATGCAACGGGGTCATGCTTCCGCTGTGCTGGCTTTGACGTTGTCGCTGCTGTGCCTGTCGCGGCAGGGCGACCGTGGCAGACCGGTCTTGCACTGCCGCATGGACACGCTGCCACACCTCACAGTATGGGCGTGGGAGCGGCCCACGGACCTGCGCAACGTTGATCCGGCAACCACAGCAGTGGCGTATCTTGCACGCACGGTGTGGGTGCGCGAGAGCGTGTCGGTACTGCCCAGGCGCCAGCCGCTGGTGCTGCCTGTGGATACCCGGCTGCGATTGATCCCAGTGACGCGGTTTGAGGTGATGCCACAGGCACGGCTTGACGACGCGACAGCGCAGATGGCCGCTGACGCTGTCCTCGCCACGCTGCGGCCGGGAAGTCCCGCCCTGCAGATCGACTTCGACGCGCGGCTCTCCGAGCGCGACTGGTACCGAGAGGTGTTGGTGGATGTCCGTCGCGAGCTGCCGGTTGCGGTGCCGCTTTCGATCACGGCGCTGGCCTCGTGGTGCTCCAACGACCGCTGGATGCAGGGCCTGCCCGTCGATGAGGCCGTGCCGATGTACTTCCACATGGAGCCGGACCGGCGGCATGCGCCGGCATCGCTTGACGACTTCCGCATTCGCGAACCATTGTGCGCAAGGTCTGTCGGTGTGTCGACGACCGAGCCCTGGCCCGATTGGTCCGCCGGCAAGCGGGTATACGTCTTCAGCGATCGCGGCTGGCATCGGGATTCCGTGGAGAGCGTTGCAAGGAGGGTGGAGTGACGATGCGTGTGATGCGATGGTGGGTGGTGGCCTTGATTTGCGTGCGGGTAGCTGCGGGATGGGCGTGCTCGTTTGAGTGGGAACCGGTGGTTTTTGTGTCGTCCACACCGGACGCTCCAGCAGCCTACGCCGCCGGCAAGCTCGGGCTGGTGCGCGGCAACTATGAGCTGCGGCACCTGGTGGTGGCGTACCGGTATCTCAAGGGTGGCACGCTCTCCAGCGACGAGCAGAAGATCGCGGCACTTTCGACGCTGGGCAATCCTGACTACGGCTCGGATTTGAATATCCCCAATGGCGCGGGCGTGGAGCCGTGGATAGAAGCGCGCGGCAGAGCCGGCAGTCCGCCGCCGCCGATTATGTCTACCGTGCGCAACTACAAGCAGACCCAGCAGATCAACGGCAGATCCATTGAGATATCCACGATGTACCTGAACTGCCCGGAGAATGCTTTTACAACGGCGGTGGCGACCTTCACGGACAGGATGAAGCAGTGGGGAGCAAGCTCGCCTCAGCTTGCGAACTGGGTCGCGGGCCAGGACGCTGTGTTCTCAAACTGTGGCGACAATCTCGGCGCCATGCCGGCAGCGGCGCCGGGCGATGCGTCCGCGCTGCTGAAGCAGGACCGCGCGTACCAGATGGCTGCGGCGCACTTCTATCGTGGCGAATGGGAGGGCGCGCGCAAGGGCTTCGATGCGATTGCGCGCGACAAGAGCTCGCCCTGGCAGATATGGGGAGGGTATCTTGCGGCGCGTGCCGATGTCCGGCAGGCCTATGTAGAAGCTTCGCTGCCCACAGGCGACCAGTATGTTTCCACCTTCGATCCCGCGCCGATGAAGGATGCGTTGATACGACTTGAAGCGGTCGTGCAAAACGCCACCTATCCTCGCGTGCATCACGCAGCGGAGATGGAGCTGGAGTTCGTGCGCATCCGCGTGGACAGCGCTGCCGCGGTGGATGCGATCGCCCGCGTGATGAGCGGTGGCAGGCCCGATGAGGATTTCGAGCAGCACCTCATTGACCTGCATGTTATTCAGCGGCGCGGCTTCAGCATGGGCAACTCCGATCTCGCGCAGTGGATTCTTGCCATGCAGAAGGACCCTTCCAGCGCTTACGCGCGATGGAAGCAGCAGCCCAGCCTTCCTTGGTTGATCGCTGCGCTCTCAAGCGCAACCGTGGACGATGCGCAGGCTCAGGAGCTGTTGGCTGCTGCGGCAAAGGTGAATAGCGCCTCGCCCGGCTACACGACCGTGAATTACGAGCGCGCGTTGCTGCTGTTGCGGTTGAACAAGCCAGGGGAAGCGCGGGACTTGCTCAGTAAGGAATTGCCGCCGCTGCGCAAGGATAGCGATCGTCCTTCTGCGGCGAACGCCTATACCGCGTTGCGTATGCTGACCGCGCAGAGCCTCGAGGCCATGCTGCAGGACGTGCCGCGAACGCTCGCCGACCCAAATGTCGATCAGGCGATCACAAATACCTCGACCGAAACCTGTTATGGTTCGTCTGGATCGCCGATCTGTACACCCAAGAGCGCGCGGCAACAGATCGCGGACGACTCCGCGATCTTCTTCAACGAACGCTTTCCTATGTCACTTTGGGTAGAAGCGGCTAAGAACCACGCGCTTGCGCCGGAGTCTCTACGCAGTGAGCTTGCAATGGCGGCATGGACGCGAGCTTCCATGCTGCATGACGATGCTTCCGCGCGGGCGCTGCTGCCGTTGCTGCCGAAGGCGCTGCAGACGCAGGCAGGGGATGGCACAGGCTTTAGCGCTGTGTTCGCCATGCTGCATGGGCCGGGCCTCGCGCCCTGGATCACGCCGGGACCGCAGGCTTCGGCCAACTACGACAGGTTGTACGGCCATGGGGCCTGGTGGTGCGCGGAAAGCGAGCCGGGCGGGGAAGAGTACCCGTATGCGACCGGTCAGATCGTTTGGCCGCTGCCCGACCCGCTGTTTTTAAAGCCGGAAGAGAAAGCTCAGGGCGCGATAGAAGCAGCTTCGTTGAAGAAGCAGCCAGCGGCATCGATTCAGCTTTCGCAGCAGGCGCTGGCGTTTGCACGCGAGCACCCGGAGGACCCGCGTGTGCCGGAAGCACTGGCGATGTCCGTGAGGGCCATGCATTACGGCTGCGACTCGAACAACGACGATGCGGTACGAAAGGCGACAGGCAAGTCAGTGTTCGATCTGCTGCACCACAAGTATCCACAGTCGGAGTGGACGAAGAAAACGCCGTATTACTACTAACGAGTCGCTCCGGCGATTCGTTCTTCATCTTGAAGATTGCGATACAAAGAAGGCATGAGACTGCGATGGCGTTGCCGAGGTTGGTTCTGTGCGCTGGTCTTCGCGGCCGTAGCGATGGCGGCGATGCAGGCGGAGACATTGCGATCTCCGTGGGATGGAGCGATCGTGACGGCCACGGACACGGCGTATACGTGTCCTGCGCCTCCTCCGTTTGCGAAGACGCTTGAGATCGGATCCTATTACACGGACGCGCATATGTCGGTGATCGATCCGAAGAAGCAGGCGGCTTTTCAGGCGGCCTCAGACGCGCCAACAAAGCTAGCACAGGCCGTCAGCAAAGCGGCGGACGCGTACCGGTCGACGGGCAGCCGGGCAGCTGCGAATTGTGTGTACTCGCTGCTTGAGTCTGCGGCGAAAGCAGGAGCATGGTCCGGCAGGATGCCGACATTCCAGGCGACCTACGTGCAGAACTGGACGTTGAGCAGCGTTGCGATCTCGTACCTGAAGGTCAGGCAGAGTGGGCTCGGAACGAAGGAGCAAGATGTTGCGATTCGGAATTGGTTCGCCGCGATGGCGGCGCAGGTGCGCGCATACTTTGACGCCGGTGCGGCGAATCCACGAAGCGATGCATGGAACAACCACATCTACTGGGCCGGACTGGCGGTCGCGGCGGAAGGTATCGCTGACAACGATGCAAAGGCGTTTCAATGGGGCATGGACACCTATAAGCGTGGCGTCGATGCCATCCAACCGGATGGTTCGCTCGTAGCGGAGATGTATCGCGCCCAGATGGCGCTGCACTATCACCTGTACGCGTTGGGACCGCTGATTCTGCTGGCCGAGTTCGGCGAAGCGAACGGGAAGCACTTGTACGCAGAAGATGGTGGGGCGATTCATCGCCTGGTAAAGCTTTGCGCATCCGGGCTGGAGAATCCGGCGATTTTTGAGAAGCGCGTCGGGGTAAAGCAGGTGGTTTCGCAGCCATATGAAGGCGAGGACATTGGGTGGGCCGTACCGTATGTGCGGCGCTTTCCCAATGCCGGGCTGGAAGCATGGCTCGCGAAGTCGCCGTGGGTGCGTTATACGACGTGGGGTGGAGAGCCGCCGGCGTAGGCGTCAGGCTGGACGAACAAAGCCAAGAGTGACGAGGAACTTGCGGTCGGCGTCGGAGAGGTCGGCGTTGATGAGGAGGTCGGGTCGGTTCGCGAATGTCTTCGCTAGTGCGGCCTGGCGGCGCCACTTTCGGATCTTGAGGTGGTCGCCCTCGGTGAGCACTTCGGGGATTGGGACGCCGCGAAACTCGGCGGGGCGAGTGTAGTGGGGGTAGTCGAGCAGGCCGGCGGAGGCGTTGGTGCTGCGGGGAACGCCGTCGGTTGTGAGAAGCTCGGTGGGCTCGTCGCCTTCGCCGAAGGATTCGTATTTGCTGGAGTCGGCGTGGCCGAGGACGCCGGGAAGCAGGCGGACGGTGGCGTCGAGGATGATGGCTGCGGCCAGCTCGCCGCCGGAAAGAACGTAGTCGCCGATGGAAAGCTCGTCGTCACAAAGCAGTTGGGAGACGCGCTCGTCCACGCCTTCATAGCGGCCGCAGATGAGGACGATGCGGTCGAGCCTGGCGAGACGGCGCGCGGTCGCCTGCGTAAAACGCTTACCCTGGGCGGAGAGCAGGATGACCGACTCGTGGGTGGTGTTGCGGGATTCTTTTGCCGTGAGGTTGAGGCTCTCGGCACACTCGAAGATGGGTTGCGGCTTGAGGACCATTCCTTCGCCGCCGCCGAAGGGACGGTCGTCGACCGTGCGGTGACGATCATGGGTAAACGCACGTAGATCGTGGGTATGTGCGCTGGCAATTCCCGAGCGCAGCGCGCGGGCGACGACGCCGTGAGCCAGCGACGCGGTCGGCGCACCGCTGGGGTCTGCGAAAAACTCCGGAAAGATGGTGAGGATATCGAAGCGCATAAAGGCAGAGATTAGAGGATAGAGAGTAGAGCGTAGAGATGGCAAAGCTGCTGGAAGGGCTATTCGGCGCTGGTGTCGAGCAGTCCTTCTGGCAGGTTCATGTGGATTTGCTTTGAGGCCAGGTCGACGGACTCCAGGTGGACGAGAACGAAGGGGATGAGAACGGGCTCATCGTCCGGTTTGGCGTTGGTGAGTTGTATACCCAAAAGTGGAGCGGCTTCAGGGAGGCGGGTCTTGCCGTCGGGAGACATGGCGAACTGTACGTCGACCACGGTGCCGACCGAGGCCGAGCCGTTAAAGAGCGCGCAGCCGATGAGGTCGGCGACGTAGAAGGTGTCGGGGTCGAGCGTGGGAAGCTCTTCGGCAGGGACCATGAGCTGGTGGCCGGCGAGGAGTTCGGCTTCAGAGATGCTGTCGCAGCCACGCAGTTTGAGAACGATGCGACCGGCATTCTTGCCCGTGGGCAGAAAGAAGCTTTCGATGGTAGTGGGAGCGGCGCTGGCCGCGGGTGCGCTGGCGCTTGCGGGCGCGAGCGTCACCTGACGGCCGGTGGCGAACTGGATGTCGGGGTCGAGGTCGGTGAGGAGATCGGAGAGCAGCTCGCCGCGGCGCCCCTGCGGGCGCAGCAGGCGTGCGAGGGCCACCCAACGGGGCGTGGCCTGGTCGCTTGAATTGTGATTGTCGTCCATGGTTTCCGAAGTTGCCGAGCCCTCTTGGAGTTCCCAGCTTAACCTGCCGGAAGCGAAAGGGATAGCTACTCCGGGTTGGAACTGCGAGCGCCTTCGGCTTCGACGATGTCGAGCGCGAAACGATGGCGGTATTTCATGCTCGCAGCACCGAGGATCGTGCGCAGGGAACGAGCTGTGCGTCCCTGTTTGCCGATGACCTTGCCGATATCGCTTGGGGCGACGCGGAGGCGCAGGACAGTTACGTCGTTGTCGGGAATGGCTTCCACAGTGACTGCGGAGGGATCATCCACCAGGGCCCGAACAATTTCTGTCATCAAAACTTGCATTCCTGGAACAGCGTCTTGTCCCAGTCCAGTTTCCAAACTCTCAGTCACTCATTCACCTCGGAAGAAATCACCCGTTTTGATAGTTCGGCTCTGACAGGCTCCCTTAGTGAGATGCGGGAGATCTAATAGGAGCCCGAAGACGGTTGCAGATGCTTTTCAGAAGACAGAAATAGGCTTAACGCCCAATTGTCTTGACCCACAAGCCCCCTGTTTTCGGGTGCTTATGGGCGAGTTTACTTGAGAGTCTTGTGAGTTTTAGCAATCTTTGGGCATGCGACGCCGCTCCAAAGTTTACCCCGAAGTAATCGCTGACGGAGGCTTAGGCCGCCGGGGTAGCTTCGACTTCAGGCGCTGCGGCGGAAGCCGGGGTGTACTTGGCAAGAAGCTTGCCAACGCGGTCAGAGAGCTGCGCTCCCTTGCCGGTCCAGTAGGAGATGCGATCGGTCTTGAGATCCACGCTGGCAGGGTTGGTGCGTGGGTTGTAAGTACCTACTACTTCAACAGATCGGCCGTTGCGGGCGCGGTCTTTTTCGATGACAACAACGCGGTAGTGGGGCTGCTTGCGGGCGCCAACGCGCGCGAGACGAATCATTAACACAGGGGTAAAACCTCTCGAATCTTCAGTTTGTGTTCTAAGGGACAATGCGGATGGGCCGCAGACCTAAGTACTTCAGAACACCTAAGTATGGCTGATTTCGGGGAAAACCGCAAATTTTACGGTGCGTTTTTATGGAGGTTTGTGGATGGTTTGTGGTTGAGCTACGGTGTTTTCAAAACAGAAATTCGAGGACTTTGTCGAAGCGGGCGGCCCAGGCGTCCTCGTTGTGCTGGGCACCGGGGATGCGGAGGTAGCGAAGATTTTGGCCGGGTGTCCAGCCGCGTTGGATGAGGCGGCGTTCGAGGAGGTCGGTGTCGCGGAGGTGGCGGAGGCCCTCGGCGGTGCCCATGTCAAGCCAAATGCGAGGTCGGGGATTGGGGTCGGCTTTGGTGACTGTGCGGAGGATGCTGTGATTGTTCCACCAGACGGAGGGGGAGAGGATGGCTAGTTTGCCGAAGATTTTAGGGTATTGGAGGCCGATGGCGAGGGAGATGAGTCCGCCGAGGGAAGAGCCTCCGAGGGCTGTGTTCGCGGGGTCGGGGAGTGTGCGGTAATCGGCGTCTATTTGGGGTTTGAGGTCGTCTATGAGGAGTTTCGCATAGAGGGAGCCTTCGCCGCCGCCTAGCTGGGGGTCGGGATCGGGGGTGTACTCGGCCATGCGGCGGGTTCCGGTGTTGGCGATGCCGACGAGGATGATGGGTTGGATGAGGCCGGCGGCGGTGAGGCGGTCGGCGGTGGTGTGGACCTGCCAGGTATGGCCGGGGATGTAGGAGAGGCGGGGATCGATGAGGTTCTGGCCGTCGTGGAGATAGAAGACGGGGAAGCGGCGATGGGGTTCGGTGAGGTAGGCTTCTGGCAGATAGATGTAGAGGGTGCGGGCGTCGGGCAGGAACCGGGAGCGGAAGTCCGGGAGGACGAGGTAGCGGGGGTTGTTGTCGAGGTCGGTTGTGAGGTCGTCGGAGTTCAAGGTAAGGGCCTCAGGTTATCAGAGGTGGTTCGGGCATCAGAAACATTGGGCCGGCTTGATGATGGCAAGGCAACGGTAAGAACGGGAGAAAGCAGGTTCCTCGCGTTGCTCGGAATGGAAAGAAAGAAAGAAAGAAAAGCAAGAGCAAGAGCTTTGACGCAGAGGTCGCTGAGGTAACGCAGAGGTCGCGGAGTAGCTCTCCTGAGGAGGTCGGCGATGAAGCGGGAATATCACAAGTGGTGGTCTCCGGAGTTGGGCAGGGACATGGAGCTGCTGGTGTTTGGCCATGATGGGCTGCCGGCGGTGGTGTTTCCTACGTCGCAGGCGCGGTTTTATGAGTTTGAAGATCGCGGCATGGTGGATGCCGTGAAGGACAAGCTGGAGTGTGGGAAGCTGCAGTTGTTCTGCGTGGACTCGGTGGATGCGGAGAGCTGGTACAACCGCGATGTGGGTGCGGACTGGCGGATTGCGCGGCAGATTCAGTATGAGAATTACATTTTGCGCGAGGTGATTCCGCTGGTGCGGCAGCGGAATCATCGACCGCACCTGGCGACCGTGGGATGCAGCTTTGGTGGGTATCATGCGGTGAATATGGCGTTGCGGCATCCGCATGTGTTCAGTGGGTGCCTGTCGATGAGTGGGGCGTATGACCTGAAGGGGTTGGGGTTTCTGCATGGGTATTACAGCGATGAGGTGTACTTCAACATGCCGCTGGATTATGTGCCGAATATCTCCGACCATCATTATTTAGAGCGGCTGCGGCACAACACGTATGTGCTGGCTACGGGGGTGCATGATCAGTGCTGGAATGATAATGAGCGGCTGGCGGCGGCGCTGAGGGCGAAGCATGTGCCTGTGAGGCTGGATGTTTGGGGGGATAATACGGGGCATGACTGGCCTTGGTGGCAGAGGATGGCGCAGGTGTATTTGTAGGGCAGAAGCAGTGAATAGTGAGTAGTGAATAGTGAATAAGGCAAAGGCAAAGGCTGGCGGAGTTGAGGGTTGGTGTTCTCCACTCATGCGCAAAGGGCGCGCAGAATGGGCCACCCGGAGGGTTGTGGTGAGTTGGAGAAAGCAGGTCTCTCCACTGCGCTTCGCTTCGGTCGAGATGACAAGGTTGTGGTGAGTCCAGGAGGCAGGGATGAAGAAGATTGGTGTTTTGTTTGGGATGGAGAATACATTTCCGGGGGCGCTTGTGGAGCGCATCAACTCGATGGAGTTGGATGATGTGCGGGCGGAGTTTGTGGAGGTGGGTGGGGTGGAGATGGCGAAGGCTTGTCCTTATGCCGTGATTGTGGACAGGATTTCGCATGACATGCCGTTCTATCGGGCCTATCTGAAGAATGCTGTGTTGACGGGGACGCAGGTTATTAATAATCCGTTCTGGTGGTCGGCGGATGATAAGTTTTTCAATTACTCGCTGGCCGAGAGGCTGGGGGTTGCGGTGCCTCGGACGGTGTTGTTGCCGCACAAGCAGTTTCCGCGGGAGATCAATCAGCGGTCGGTTAGGAATTTGCAGTTTCCGCTGGATTGGGAGGGGATCTTTGATTATGTGAGGTTCCCGGCGTTTTTGAAGCCGCATGATGGCGGTGGGTGGCGCGATGTGTTTCATGTGCATGACCGCGAGGAGTTCTTTCAGGCGTATGACCAGACGCGGGACCTTTGCATGACGCTGCAGGCGGCGGTGAATTTCAAGGAGTACTTCCGTTGCTATGTGGTGGGCCAGGAGGATGTGCGGATTATGGCGTATGACCCGCGACGGCCACATGAGCACAGGTATGTGCTGGAGCCGCAGGTTTATCCGAAGGGATTGTTGAAGCGGGTAGAGAAGGATGCACTGACGTTGTGCCGGGCGCTGGGGTATGACCTGAATACGGTGGAGTTTGCGGTTGAGGATGGTGTGCCGTATGCGATCGACTTTATGAACCCGGCGCCGGATGCGGATCGGTATTCGGTGGGGGAAGAGAACTTTGAGTGGATCGTGGATAAGGTGGCGAAGCTGGCTGTGGCTAAGGTTGCGTTGAGTGGGAGGGTGCCGGAATTGCGGTGGGCTTCGTTGTTGGGTGGTTCCTCGGGTGCTTCTGTAAAGGGCAAGGCGAAGAAGGTTGCGGAGAGTGAGTTGGCGCAGGGGACGGTGTCGGTGAAGAAGACGGCTGTGAAAGCGAGTAAGGGGTTGAAGTAGGAGAGCCATGGCTGTTGACCAGATGAGCGTTGTCGACTTTGTGAGTCGTTCCAGGAATGGAGATTGTGAACTCGCTATTTCCGATCATCTTGAGTGGGGCGGCGACGGAAGCCACTTACTCGTTTTGCAGGAAAAGATGAATCGCTATCTAGCTTTTGTAGAGAGCGGTGAACTATACGAGAAGTTTCCTGAAACGCGCGGAGAGCATGTAGTCATTAAGGTTTACTTCATGCATGCGCCTGATGAGCAAGGTCTTCGATTTCTTGATCTGGCGCGTGGTTCGATTGAAGGAGCTGGTTGCGGGTTTGAGTACAAGATGCTTCCACTGGATGAATTCGTAAAGCAGAGTGAGTTGGTGAATTGACCGAAGCAGATCCTCTGCGAGGATGACAGAAAGAAAGGAAGGGCAACAGCAATGGTCGATGTTCTTAAGTTTGTGCAGCGATAGGAGAAGGCCTACCTTGGGGCTAAAGCCCGATTCGGGGCTGGGCTATGAGACCCAAGGCTGAAGCCTTGGGGTACCTGTTCTTGCCTGGCGTAGGAGTGCAAAAAGCAAAGGCAAGGGCAAGGACAAACGCAGATTCCCTTCGGGAGTGACAACAAGAGGGGAAACGGCAACGGCTTGCTGGATTGATGGTTGGTGTTCCCCACTCATCGCGCGAAGTGATGCGCGATGAATGGGCCATCCGAGTAGATGTAGTGAGTTTGACGAAAGCAGATTCCCTGCGGGGATGACAGAAAAAGAGGCACGGGCAAAAGAAGCTGCAGGTCTCTCCACTACGCTGCGCTCCGGTCGAGATGACAGAGTTGTGGTGAGTATGAAAAGAGCAACGGCAAGAACGGGAGAAAGCAGGTTCCTCGCGTTGCTCGGAATGGAAAATTAAAACAAGAAAAAATGCAAATGCAAATGCAAAGGCAAAGGCAAGGGCAAGGGCAAAGGCAAAGGCAAAGGCAAGGGCAAAGGCAAGGGCAACGGCAAGGGCGTTCTATGAATGTGTTGCGTTAGACTCTGCGCATGGCATATCAATATGCGTTTTATGTCTACATACTGAGTAGTCGGTCACGAAATCTCTACACGGGATTTACGACCAATATTGAGGTGCGGGTAGTGCAGCACCGCGAGAAGATGAACCAGAAAGCGCATACGGCGCGGTACAACATCCATCGCCTTGTTTACTTTGAGCGGTATCAATATGTAAATCGCGCGATTGCTCGAGAGACCGAAATCAAAAGTTGGACGCGGGCGAAGAAGGTAGCTTTGATTGAGAAAGTGAATCCGACCTGGGAAGATCTCGCGGCAAACTGGTAGATTGTGCAACCGCGGGCAAAAAGCGGGTTCCTCACTTCGCTCGGAATGGAAAGTCAAAGACAAGAAAAAAGGCAAGAGCAAAGGCTAAGGTTTCTCCGAGGTGTTGGATATGCGGCCAAGCTTTACGTTGGGGATTGAAGAGGAGTATCAGACGATTGATCCGGGGACTCGGGATCTGCGGTCGCATATTGCAACCGAGATGCTGGCGCAGGGGAAGCTGCGGCTCGAGGAGCGGGTGAAGGCTGAGATGCATCAGTCCGTGATCGAGGTGGGGACGCGGGTTTGCCGGAATGTGGAAGAGGCGCGGGAGGATATTTATGACCTGCGACGGAATATGATTCGGCTGGCGGAAGAGAATGGTTTGGTGCTCGTGGCGGGGGCGACGCATCCGTTTGCGGATTGGAGGTCGCAGGAGATTTATCCCGATCCTCGGTATGACAAGGTGGTTGAGGATTTGCAGCTGGTGGCGCGGTCGAATTTGATCTTTGGGCTGCATGTGCATGTGGGGATCGAGGACAGGGAAGCGGCGATTCGGATTATGAATTCGCTGCGGTATTTTCTGCCGCATATTTTGGCGCTGAGTACGAACTCGCCGTTCTGGCTGGGGATGGAGACGGGGTACAAGAGCTATCGGGCAAAAGTATTTGAAAATTTTCCGCGGACGAATTTGCCGGACCTGTTCCATAGCTATGCGGAGTTCGAGGCGTATGTGAATTTGCTGATCAAGACGAACTCGATCGATAACGCGAAGAAAATCTGGTGGGATGTGAGGCCGCATCCTTTCTTCAATACCGTCGAGGTGAGGGTTTGCGATATTCCGATGCGGGCGGAGGAGACGGTTGCGATTGCGGCATTGATACAAGCGACCGCAGCGAAGCTTTGGCAGTTGCACGAGAGGAACATTGACTTCAGGCAGTATTCGCGGGCGCTGCTGATGGAGAACAAGTTTCGGGCGGTGCGGTATGGGCTTGAGGGCAAGTTGATTGATTTTGGAAAAGAGCAGGAAGTGCCGGAGTGCGAGTTGATTCTGGAGTATCTGGCGTTTATTGATGATGTGGTGGAGGAATTGGAGAGCCGCGAGGCGATTGAGTATGTGAGGACGATGTTGAAGCAAGGGTCGGGGGCGGATCGGCAGTTGAAGGTTTGGCGGGAGACGGGGAGTTTGATGGCGGTGGTGGATTATATGGCGGCGGAGACGAAGGTGGGGCTTTGAAGCAGAGTGTAGAGGATAGAGCGTAGAGGATAGAGAAGACAGAGGCAAAAGCTTTGACGCAAAGTGCGCGAAGTTTAAAGGCAAGTTTCGCAAAGGATGTTGTGGATGGGTGGAGTGATAATGGCGACTGATTTGTTGGCGGTGGGGTTTCCGGGGGAGTTCGCTGAGGGGGCGCGGAATGCGGTGGTGACTTGTCTGCGGGTGAAGGTGGAGGAGAAGGTTACGTTGATTTGTGACGAGTCGACGATTGAGATTGCGGCGTCGATTGCTTCGGAGTTACAACGGGTGGGGTGCAGGTGGAATTCGTTTGTGTTGGAGGAGGTCGGGGAGAGGCCGTTGAACGGGATGCCGGCGGTTGTGCTGGAGGATATGGAGACTTCAGAGGTGAGTATTTTTGCGGTCCAGGTGCAGCCGAATGAGCTGCGCAGCCGCATGGATATGACCGATGTGGTGAACCGGCGGAAGATGCGGCATGCGCATATGGTGAACATCACGCCGGAGGTGATGGTCGAAGGGATGCGGGCGGATTTCAATGCGGTGGATCGTTTAAGCCAGGTGGTGTTGGATAAGGTGCGGAGTGCTACGTATGTGAGGGCGACGACGCCGGCGGGGACGGATATTCGGGCGGAGATGGAGCCTAGCTATAGGTGGTTCAAGACTTCGGGGATTATATCGACGGAGAAGTGGGGGAATCTGCCGGGTGGGGAGTGCTTTACGGCTCCGGGCGAGGTGAATGGCGTGTTTGTGGTGGATGGGGTGGTGGGGGATTTTCTTTGTGTGAAGTATGGGTTGCTAAGGGAGACTCCGCTGCGGATAGCGATTGAGGAGAACCGGATTACGGCGGTGAGTTGCGAGAACAAGGAGTTGGAGCGGGAGTTCTGGAGCTATACGCATACGGATGAGAACTCGGATCGGGTGGGGGAGTTTGCGATTGGGACCAACATCGGGGTGAAGCAGGTGATTGGGAACATTTTGCAGGATGAGAAGTTTCCGGGGATCCATATTGCGTTTGGTGATCCTTATGGAGGGCATACGGGGGCGGCTTGGAAGTCGGGAACGCATATTGATGTGGTGGGGTTGGAGTTTTCTATCTGGTTGGGGAGTGAGAGCGGGGAGGAGATGATTATGCGGGATGGGGTGTTTTTGGTGGGGTAGTTGTGCCTGGGTTAGCGAGAACGTTTAACGCGGAGGGCGCGGTGGTTTCGCAGTGGGCGCGGAGGAGGGTGGCGGATGATTGAGGGGTATCGGCGGGGGTTTAATGCGGGGTTTACGGAGGAGAAGTATGCGGAGTTGTTGGGGCGGTTGCGTGCGGTGACGGGGGTGGAGATTGAGTTTCGGGTGTCGGAGACGCCCTGTTTTTTTCCGCGGGAGTTGATGGAGCGGATGGTGAAGGCCGGGGTGGAGTTGACTGAGCAGCTGGTGGGGAGTGAGGCGTATATGCTCGCGTCGGCGGGGGCGATTCCGGAGGCTTATCGGGTCCCGGGGGAGGATAAGCGTCCGCACTTTATGACGGTGGACTTTGGGCTGATAAGGGATGCGGCGGGGGAGCTGCAGCCGAAGCTGGTGGAGATGCAGGCGTTTCCTTCGGTGTTTGGGTATCAGGCGGAGCTGGCTAAGGCTTATCGGGATGTGTATGGGTTGGGTGGGGAGTTGGAGTGGTTCTTTGGGGGAATGGATGAGGGGCGGTACTGGGAGCTGTTGCGGGAGGTGATTGTCGGGGGGCATGATCCGGAGAATGTGGTGCTGGCGGAGGTGGCTCCGGAGACGCAGAAGACGCTGCCGGACTTCAAGGTGCATGCGGAGCGGTTGGGGATCAGGGTGGTGGATGTGGCGAGGTTGGTGAAGGAAGGGAATCGGCTGTTTTATCGGGATGCGGGGAGGCTGGTGCCGGTGGAGCGGATTTATAACCGGGTGATCGTGGATGAGGTGGTGCGGAAGGGTGTGACGCTGCCGTTTGACTATCGGGACGAGCTGCGGGTGGAGTGGGCGGGACATCCGAACTGGTACTTTCGGGTGAGCAAATTTTCGATTCCCTTTCTGGATCACGTAACGGTACCGGCGGCGGTTTTTCTGGATGACTGGTTTGCGGGGGTGGGGCGGGAGCGGTTGCCGGAGGATCGGGAGCAATGGGTTTTTAAGCCGCTGTACTCGTTTGCGGGCAAGGGGATCCAGTTTGGGCCGACCGATGCGGAGCTGGCGGCGGTACCGCTAAAGGAGCGGCGAAACTACTTATTGCAGGAGAGATTGCGGTTCGAGCCGGTGATTGAAACTCCGGAGGGGATGACGCAGGCGGAGATACGGATACTGTATGCGTGGCCGGATGGGAAGGCGATGGTGCCGATGATCAGCCTGGTGCGGATGGGTCGCGGGTTGATGATGGGGGTGGACCATAACCGGAACCAGAGGTGGGTGGGTGGGTCGGCGGGGCTGTTTCCGGGAAATTGATTTGCGGCTAATGACACAAAATAGTCATGTCGATAAAGGCGGTGTCCGGTAGAATCGTGCTGTGGTTGGGCATCTGCCGAATGGAGCAGTTGCTGAAGGAGAGCCTTGCCTGTACCTGCTAAAGATCTCGGCACGGACCCGGTCCGCGCATCGGTGCGATTTCCGTTGCATCTGGAAATTGTTTTAACCGCCGGTGTGCGTGAATATAAGGCCGTTACCGAAGATGTATCTGCGAATGGAATTTGCTTTACGGCAGAAGAACTTCCCCCGCTCGATGCCCCCGTTGAGTTTCGTTTGACGATGCCGGCGGCGATTATGGGCGGAAGTGAAGATGTAACACTGCACTGCGTAGGACGTATTGTTCGCCATGAACGAAGTGGGGACAAGAATATGGCAGCGGCAGTGATCGATGACTACTCTCTAAAAGGCTGAGCGAGATATGAGTGCTGAGATTTTGAATATGGGCATAGAGCCCGTCGATGCTCCGCCAGACTCCGCGGCTGCGGCGATACGGATTATCCTGGCCGATTCGCAGGCGATTTACCGCGTCGGCATGCGCAAGGTGTTTGCGCTGGAAGATGATATTCGCGTGGTCGCGCAGGCCGAGACGCTGGACAACCTGTTTGCCGCGCTGCAGCGGTTTCCGACGGATGTTGTGGTGCTCGAGGGGCGGCTGATCTCCGGGACCATCGATGCGATTCCGCAGTTTATGCGGCGGGCGCCGGAAGCGAAGCTGATCGTGCAGGTTTCCGAGACGGACGAGAACAATACTGTTGAGCTTTATCGCAGGGGTGTGCGTGGGGTTGTGCCGCGGTCGATTTCTCCGGATTTGTTGATCAAGTGTGTGCGGAAGATTGCGGCGGGCGAGACGTGGATCGATAACCAGAGTGTGAGCTGGGTGATCGATGCGTACCGGGCGCAGGCGGCGAACCTGACGAATCCGAAGACGCAGCCGAGGTTGAGCGAGAAGGAGTTGTCGATCATCAGCTGCATTACGCGGGGGATGAGGAACAAGGAGATTGCGTACCAGATCGGCACGACCGAGCAGGTGATTAAGAACTACCTGCGGAAGATCTATGACAAGCTGGGGGTTTCCGACCGGTTGGAGCTGGCGTTGTATTGCCTGCATCATCAGATTTTGAAGAACGATGCGCAGACGGCGGAGCTGGCTTATATCGATACGGGAATGCCGTTGCGGGCGAAGCTTTGAAGGCAGAGTGTAGAGGGTAGAGTGTAGAGGATAGAGAAGGCGGGCTTAGGGCTCGCCTTTTGCTTTGGTGGTGGGATTATTTTGAGGCGGTGATGTAGGCTAGGGGCATTCCGGTTTCCAAGGGGTTTGCCTGATGCTGCAGACGTTCCGTGCGTTGACTTCAGCGCAGCGCCGAGCCTTTACGGCTTGTTTTATGGGGTGGACGCTGGATGCGTTCGACTTCTTCATTCTCACGTATTGCCTGGACCAGGTTGGGGCTGACTTTCATGTGAGCCTGAAGGTGGTGGCCGAGAGCCTGTTCTGGACGCTGGCGATGCGGCCGGTGGGCGCGCTGCTGTTTGGGTGGCTGGCGGAGCGGATTGGGCGGCGGCCTACGCTGATGCTGAATATCGTTTGCTTTTCGGTGTTTGAGCTGGCTTCGGCGTTGTCGCCAACGTGGCCTATTTTTCTGGTGTCGCGGGCGCTGTTTGGTGTGGCGATGGGCGGGGAGTGGGGTGTGGCGGCGGCGCTGGCGCTGGAGTCGCTGCCGAGCGAAGGGCGAGGGTTCTTTTCGGGGTTGCTGCAGGAGGGGTATGTTGTTGGCAATATGCTGGCGGCGGCTGTGGCAGGGTTGTTTGGGTTGTTTGTGGCTCACCTGCATCCGCATGGATTTGTGGCGAGCTGGCGGATGCTGTTTGTGATTGGAGCGATGCCGGCGTTGCTGGTGATCTATGTGCGGTCGAAGGTGGATGAATCGCCGGCGTGGGAGTCGGGTCGGACGGCGCGGGCGGTGAAGAAGGCTGCGCCGAAGAGGGGCTTTGGGGAGTGGATGGGTGCGATGCTGCCGCTTTTGCATCAGTATGGGAAGTCGTTCGTGTTCCTGACGGTGCTGATGTTTGCGTTTACCTCGTTCAGCCATGGGACGCAGGATCTGTATGCGAGCTTTGTGAAGCATGACTATCACCTGTCGGTGCCGACGACGTCATGGGTGGCGATGGTGGGGAGTTTCGGGGCACTGATGGGTGGGGTTGCGTGTGGGACGCTTTCGGAAAAGTTCGGACGGAAGAAGACGATCATTATTGCTGCGCTGCTGGCTATCCCAATGATTCCGTTGTGGGCGTTCAGCCATACGGCGGTGATGCTGGCGGTGGGCGGGTTCTTTATGCAGCTGATGGTGCAGGGTGCGTGGGGTGTGATTCCGGTGTATCTGAATGAGGCTTCGCCGGCGGCGGTGAGGGCGACGTTCCCCGGGTTGGCGTATCAGCTGGGAAATTTGTTGTCGTCGCACAACAGCGTTTTTCAGGCGCAGGTGGCGGCGCGGTTTTATGGAGGACGGTTAGCGCCGGCGATGGCCTGGACCGTGTTGATCGTCGCGGTGATTGTGGCGACGGTGACGTCGTTTGGGACGGAGCGGAAGGGTGTGGATTTATCGACGGTTTAGTGACAACAGTGAATAGTGAAGTAGTGAATAGTGAGTATGGCACCGTGAGGGTGGCTTTGGCGTCCTATGGTGAGGAGTGATTATGGCTGCTGGAACTGTTGAGAGCGGGAAGTTGAAGGCGGCGGGACCTTATTTGATTGAGCAGGACTGGGCGGCTTATACGCCGGAGCAGCATGCGATATGGCGGGAGTTGGTTTCGCGCCGGATGCCGCAGCTGGAGGAGCATGCCAGCGCGGTGTATTTGGATGGGTTTGAGCAGATTGGGTTGAAGGCGGATGCGCTGCCGGATCTGAAGGCCGTGAGTGCGCGGCTGGAACCGAGGACGGGGTGGAACTCAACGGCGGTGAGTGGGTTTCTGCCGGCGGACGCGTTCTTTGAGATGCTGGCGGCGAGGAAGTTTCCGACGACGACGTGGATACGCGGGCGGGACAGCATGGAGTACACGCCAGAGCCGGATATCTTCCATGATGTGTTTGGGCATGTGCCGATGCATGCGCATCCGGTGTTTGCGGACTTTCTGGAGCACTATGGGAAGGTTTGCGCGGGGCTGACCGATGCCGAAGATTTAGAGCGGATGGGGCGGCTGTTCTGGTTCACGGTGGAGTTTGGGGTGATCCGCGAGGCCGGTGCGGTGAAGGTGTATGGGAGTGGGTTGATCTCGTCGCATGGGGAGTGTACGCAGGTGGTTGAGGGGCACGGGGTTGAGGTTAGGGATTTCGATCTGGAGAAGGTGCTCGATACCGTGGTGGATGTGAGCAAGATGCAGCCGGTGCTTTATGCGATTGAGTCGTATGAGCAGATTTATGAGGCGACGAAGATGGCGGAGTCGCGGTTGGGGTAGGTGTGCTTCTCTTGATGCATTTTTAGCGTGATTTTGCCGCAGGTGCGGTTGGACTTTGCATCCGGAACAACTAGGCTCGATGCGGTGTCTAAGTGCCAGAGAACGAGACAGAATGAGCCTTCGTGTATTCGGGTTCCGCTTATTGCGCGTCGCCGCTATCTCGCTCCTCACGGTGCTATTGCTATTCTTTGGATTGCTCCAGTTCGAGCAGCACATTATTCGTCGCCGTAGCGAGCGTCTGCTCGCCGATTTTCACTCGATCCGCCAGAATCAAACCACATGGCCAGAAGCGCAGGCTCTCATGCAACGCTGGGGTAAGCTGGGGCACGCCCATGGCCCTTGCAGCTCGACCGATTGCGCCTACGATATTACCGTGTTGGGATGGCCTTCTCTCTTGCCGAATGACAATGGACTGGCTATACGTTTGCTTCATCGCCTGAGCGGCTTCCCCCTGCTTCTTCAGCGAGTCGGCATCCGTTTCAGCATTCTAGAGCTGCGTTTTCTTGTGGAGGATGGCGCAGTGCGCCGTACCCGCTTGAGCATTGAGGCGGAAACAGATGGTGCGGATTACGTGTCCGCATTGCTTGTGACAGTAACGAGTCACGCTTCCCTTGACGGTTCCGATGGGGCGCTGAGTAGCGTCGGTGCTGACGAGGAACTTGGTATGCATCCGGACTTCGTTGTCGGTCCCGACGGTTTCTGCACTGGATGTGAGAATATCTCGCTTGACTACACGCCGCAGATCGCACCGGATGAACTGGTGCGCCTCACATCCTTTGATCTTTCCTGTCTTACTCAATGGCGACCCTGCCCCCATCTATCGGAACTCGCCCCGGTCTTGATGCGGGAAGACGCTGCACACTTGCGAAATGTCCCGCGGAATTCAGTGCCCTGTACTACTCCAGCTTGGGCATTAGCCCGCGACGCACGAGTTATATGGTTAGCGGATACCCTCGCCATTGCACAGATATCCGATCCAAATCCTCCTTATGGGGAAACGCCGTCTCTTGTTGAGAAGGACGAGGTACGGATCGTCAAAGTATTCAAAGGGCCGCTGGGTATCCCTCCGCAAACCATCCTTCAATTCCGTCCGTATAGCGGATCAGAGTACGAGGCACGGGATGTGCCGGAGCACCTCACCCGAGATCATCGTTATATTCTGCTGCCATCTGCCGACGACAATGATGGGTCAACAGGAGGTGCCGAAGCTTGGCGCTGTGGTGTGCTAGAGGATACGGTGGCGAACGAAGTAGCTATTGAGCGTGGCATCACTATGGATGACCATCTCCGCGTGCCGGAGTTGACCGGAGAGTGGCCGTGGTAGCTGACCGGTAGTTCGAGAGTCGTATTCCGTCGATCACGGCTATCTCACATTGAGGTGGTGAGGGCCGGGGTTTCATTCAGGGCGAGGTATTCGTGGATGAAGGAGATGGACATGCTGCCTTCGCCTACGCCGGAGGCGACGCGTTTGATGGAGTTGTGGCGGACGTCGCCGGCGCAGAAGATGCCGGGGAGGCTGGTTTCTAGGGCGAAGGGATCGCGGTCGAGGGGCCAGGTGGTGAGGTCGCGGCCGGTGCAGATGTAGCCCTTGGGGTTGCGTTCGAGTTCGGCGGGGAGCCAGTGGGTTTTGGCGGTGGCGCCGATCATGATGAAGAGGGCGTTGCTGTCGCGGGTTTGAGTGAACTCTTCGGCGTCCGGCGGGCGCGTGGTGGTGGTGACGCGGTGGAGGTAGTTTTCGCCTTCGACGGCGGTGACCTGGGTATAGGGCTCGATGCGGATGTTTTGTTTGCTGGCGATCTGGTCGATGAGGTACTGGGACATGGTGAGTTTGAGGCCGGCGCCGCGGACGAGGATGACGACCTCCGCAGCGTAGCCTGCGAAGAAGACGGCGGCCTGGCCGGCGGAGTTGCCGCCGCCGACGAGGAAGATGCGCTTTCCGGCGACGCCGTAGGCCTCGTGGCGGCTGGCGCCGTAGAGGATGCCGCGGCCCTGGAGCTCGGCCATGCCGGGGATGTCTTCGAGGCGGTGCCAGTCGACGCCGGTGGCGAGGAGGATGGCGCGGGCGGCGATGAGGTCGCCGCCATCAAGCTTGACGCAGTAGCCGCGGTGGGTGAGTTCGAGGGCTTCGATGTTGCGCTTGACGATGATCTCGGCGCCGAACTGCTTGGCTTGCTTGAGAGCGCGCTCGGTGAGCTCGTCGCCGGAGATGCCGGAGGGAAAGCCGAGGTAGTTTTCGATGCGCGAGGAGGTGCCGGCCTGGCCGCCGGCGGCGAAGCGCTCGACGATGAGGACGCGGAGTCCTTCGGAAGCGCCGTAGACGGCAGCGGCCATACCTGCGGGACCGGCGCCTGCGATGACGACGTCGTACTCGGTGTGCTTAGGGACGGTGCGATAACCGAGAGCTTCGATAACCTCGCGGACGGTGGGGTTTGTGAGGAGCGTGGTGCGGTCGATGTCGACGGTGAGGGGAGCGTGGCCGGAGTCGTCGGGCTGGTCGAAAGTGGGCTTCCAGTTGTACTGAATGCGGTTGGCGGCGAGGAAGTTGCGGATGGCGCGGCAGTTCTTGTCGTACTTGGAGCCGGTGATGTAGGCGCGGGAGGAAGGTGTGGCGCGGGCCACTTCCTGGGCCATGCCGAGGCGGGTGGTCATGGTGGTGAAGATGATTTCGGCGGCGGAAGGGCTGTCGCGGACGAGCTCCTGGAGCTGCTGGCGCTCAAAGCGGACGGCGCGGACGGGCGTAAGCGCGCGCAGGGAGATGATCTGCGGGGTGCCGAGGAAGATGGGTGTTTCGCCGGAGAATTCGCCAGCCTTGTTGCGGCCGAGCTCACGCCATTGACCGACGATGTTCTTGAGGACTTCGAGCTCGCCTTCGAGGATGAGGAAGAAGCGCGGCTCTTCGCCTTCGCGGGTGAGGAACTCGCCGGGGACGAGGTGAATGTCGGCGGCTTTGCGGGCGAGGCGTTGACGTTCGGCCTCTTCGACGCCGGCGAAGAGGGGAATTTGAGCTAAATCGGCTGAGGTGATCATAGGGAGTATTCCTCTGTTAAGGATGACATAGCGCGGTTGGCGATGCAGAAAGGAGATAAGAATTTCGAATGCGGCATAAGAAGATTGATGCGGTGTTTTCGTTGACGGGCGGGGGTGGGGCCGATAGTCTCGGAGGTATGAAGTTTTCGTTGGGTTTTCCGCTGATCTTTTCTTCTGCGGCGTGTTGTTTGTGTCCCTGCACCTGGGCGCACAGCGTTGCCGTTTGAACTATAGCGGAGCCTGAGTTGAGCAAGCGCCCACGACTTCTTCGTGGGCCTTTTCGTTCCCCACCTTTGATTTGGAGACAAGATTTTGGCTGATACGACCCTGACCCCCACCGCCGATGCGGCACCCGTAAAAGAGACCAAGGCGCAGCGCGCGGAACGACTGAAGCTGGCGAAGAACCCATGGGATGCCTGGGATGAAGTGCGAGAGTTTGCGCGCGGCGGGCGGGGCAGCGTGCTGCCGGAGTGGACGGGACTCTACTTCAAGTGGTGGGGCGTTTATACGCAAGGCGATGGCCTGGGCGTGACCGGCGGCAAGGGCGGCGAAGGCAAGGAGAGCGAGTACTTCATGATGCGCATTGGGCTGCCGAACGGGCTGCTGACGGCGCACCAAGTGCATGTGATTGCCGACCTGACGGCGAAGTATGCGCGCGGCATTGCGGACATTACGACGCGGCAGAATATTCAGTTGCACTGGCTGACGATCGATGGGCTGGTGGAGGTGGTGGATGCGCTGACGGCGATTGGGTTGTCGCCCAAGGGCGCGTGCGGCGATGTGGTGCGCAATGTGACGGGATGCCCGTTGGCGGGGCTGGACCATGCTGAGCTGGTCGATGCTTCTCCGCTGGCGTTGGAAGTGGCGCAGAAACTGACGGCGAATCCGGAGTTTTATAACCTGCCGCGGAAGTTCAAGATTTCGATTACGGGATGCCCGATCTGGTGCAGCTATCCGGAGATCAACGATGTTGGGTTGACGGCGCTGAAGCGCGTGAAGGATGGCAAGGAAGAGGTCGGCTATAGCTTGCGTGTGGGTGGTGGGTTGTCGAATGAGCCGCACCTGGCGGTGAGGCTGAATGCGTTTATCCCGCAGGATAAGGCGTATGACACGATCGAGGCCGTGGTGCGGATCTTTCGCGAGCAGGATGCGTTGCGCGAGAGCCGTACGCATGCGCGGATCAAGTACCTGTTTATGAAGCATGGGTGGACGGCGGAGTCGATGCTGGCGGCGATTGAGGAGAAGCTTGGGTACAGGCTCGACCCGGCCGATGAAGGCGCGATTGTGGATGATGTGTATCGCGACCATGTTGGCGTGCATCAGCAGAAGCAGGATGGGTTGAGCTATATCGGGGCGACGGTGCTGAATGGGCGGTTGAGCCCGGAGCAGCTGCATGGGTTGGCTTCGCTGGCGGAAGAGTATGGCGATGGGCATCTGCGCGCGACGATCGGGCAGAACATTGTGCTGGTGAATCTTCCGAACGACAAGGTTCGGGAAGTGGTGCAGAAGATTACAGCGTTGGGTTTGCAGGTCGAGCCGACTGTGTTTTATCGCGGGGCTGTGGCGTGCACGGGGACGGAGTTCTGCAAGCTGGCGATTTCGGAGACGAAGGGTTTTGCGAAGTGGCTGGTGGGGGAGATGGAAGAGCGGATTCCGGTGTTCGATCAGCAGATTCGTCTGCATGTGACCGGATGCACGAACAGCTGTGGGCAGAGCTGGATTGCCGATCTTGGGCTCGAGGGCAAGAAGGTGAAGAAGGATGGCGTGATGGTGGATGCGTTCTACTTTTGCGTCGGCGGCGCTGTGGGAGAGCATGCAGGAATTGCGCGGCAAATTGGTTTTCGTGCGGCGGCGGTGGATTGCCCCGATGCCATTGAGCGGTTGCTGCGGGAGTATTTGAAGACGCGGAGTGAAGGCGAGAATCTGCGGTCGTACTTTAGAAGGACGAGCGATGAGGATTTGCGTGCGGCGTTGAATGGAGCGGTTGTGGAGGCGGTGGAACGTGATGTGCCGCCGGGGCGAGTCCCGGGGAATGTTGGGTAGGGCTGATGTTTGTAGAGGGATGAGGGTGTTGAGGTGTGAGGAACGAGTAGGTCACGTTCAGTTTTGAGTTTTGAGCTTGGGAGTTGTGAGAGGTAAAGGCATGAGTTTGTTTCCGATCTTTCTGAAGCTTGCGGCGAGGCCTTGCGTGGTGGTGGGCGCGGGGAACATTGCGGAGTCGAAGATTGAGAGCCTGCTGACGGCGGAGGCGCGTGTAACGGTGATTGCGCCGGAGGCGTTGCCGCGGGTGCGGGAGTGGGCTGAGTCGGGGCAGCTTGTTTGGTTGCAGCGGGAGTATGTTCTCGGTGATCTGACGGGGGCGTTTCTTGTTGTGGCGGCTACTGCGACCAACGATGTGAATCGTGCGGTGTATGCGGAGGCGAATGCGGCGGACATTCTTTGCAATGCTGTCGATGATCCTCCGTTTTGCGATTATTACTTTCCGAGTGTGGTGCGGCGGGGTGAGTTGCAGATTGCGATTTCTACGGCGGGTGAGAGTCCGGCGCTGGCGCAGCGGTTGCGGAAAGAGATTGGGGCGCAGTTGCCGCTTGATACCGGTGAGTGGTTGATGGAGTTGGGGCGGTTGCGGCGTGAGGTTACTGCTGTTGAACCGATTGGTGAGCCGCGGAAGTTGTTGTTGCATGAGCTGGCTCAGCGTGAGGTTTGTGGGTTCGATGGATGTCCTTCAAGGATGCGAGCGAGGCAGCATATGCGGGAGCAAGGGTTTGCGGTGAGGTCGAAGCCAGGGCACCCGGAGTTCCCCACTCATGTCGACGGTGAGACTGTCGTCATGAATGGGCCACCCGAAGGTGGTGGGGTGGTTGAAGAGGTGAAGGCATGACGCGAGCGGAGAGTGGCAAGGTTTATCTGGTTGGAGCGGGGCCGGGCGATCCGGAGTTGCTTACGCTGAAGGCGGTGCGTCTGCTGGAGACGGCGGATGTGGTGTTTCATGATGAACTGGTGCCGGATGAGGTGTTGGCGCTTGTGCATCGGCATGCGCTGGTGACGAGTGTGGGCAAACGGTGTGGGCGGCCGAGGATTACGCAGGCAGGGATTCATGCGTTGATGATTGAATCGGCCAGGGCGGGACAGAGTGTGGTGCGGCTGAAGCAGGGCGACCCGCTGGTGTTTGGGCGGGCGGCGGAAGAGATTGCGGCGCTGCGTGCGGCGGGGATTGATTTTGAAGTTGTGCCGGGGGTTACGGCGGCGTTTGCCGCGGGTGCGGCGCTGCAGCTGCCGCTGACGGATCGGAAGAGTGCGTCGAAGCTGATCTTTGCTACGGGGCATCATGCGGCGGATAAGGCCGATGCTGCTCCGTTGTGGAGTGGGCCGTTGCCGGAGGATGCGACGCTGGTGGTGTATATGCCGGGGCGGGATACATCGCGGATTGCGCGTGAACTGGCAGAGGCTGGGGTGAGCGCGGATATGCCGTGCGCAGCGGTTTCGCATGCAGCGACGGCGCGGCAAAGCTATGCCGCTTGCAGGCTGGAGGAGTTTGCGGGGTTGGCGTGTGGGCCGGCGCCGTTGTTGTTGCTCGTAGGGCGGGCGATGGAGTCGTTGGTGGTGGGTGACGTCGATGAGGCGGTGAGTGCGGTGGTGGGTGAGGCGGTTGAGGGGATGGGCGTTCGGGGGTAAGTTGCTTCAAGATGGGCGGGGGCGGTCGCGCTTTGCGCGATGCCCACCTTAGCGACGATGAGACCGTCGCGAAGATGGGGCACCCGGCCGTTACTGCGTGGGTGGTTGGGTGAGGGGTGTGGTGATTTCGTCCAGGTAGTCTTTGGCGCTGTCTACGCGGACGAGAGCGGGGAAACGTTCGCCGTCGTGGTAGTCGAGGTCGATGGGCTTGATGAAGCTTTCGGTTTGGATGATGAGGTGGATGGGATCGGGGCTGGTTTTGGCTGCGACCATGGCGTCGTGCAGGGGGTTGGCGCCGACCATGAGGTCGGTTTCGGTGGTCGGCCAGGCGATGAAGGCGAAGATGTGGCCGTTGATGGCGAGGATCTTCTGGCCGGGGGCTAGTTTGGCTTTGTCGGCGGGGCTGCCCCAGCGGACGTCGGTGATGGTGCCATCGGGCGAGAGGCGAAGTCCGAGGGAGTACCAGGCATTAGGGCCGGCGGGGACGCGGCCGGGGTCGCGATCGTAGCGGGTGGGGTGGTCCTGGAAGATAAGCTTGTAGCCGCCTTGCTCGATGCCGGCGGTGTCGGCGTGAGGGTTGATGAGATCGACGCGATCGTGGAGGAAGGCGGTCCAATCGTAAGGAGCGACTTCGTTGAGGTCGCGGATGATCTCGGCGCGGTCGTAGGGGACGATCAGCGGGCCTGTATTGCCGCCCTTGGCGAGGAAGATGTGGAAGAAGTCGGTGAGCGACTTCTGGTCGTTGGTGAGCTGACGGATCTTGGTGTCGGCGTCGAGCCAGAGGAGCTCGCCTTCGCGGTAGTAGTCCTGGCCGCGACGCCAGTTGGACCAGTTGGCGCTGTTGCCGCGGAGGATGCTGGCAGAGATGGACGTGTCGTCTGTAGAGCGCCACCAGCGGCCTGAGCTGTAGTCGAGGTTCGCGGCGGAGGAGGCGAGGTTGTCGCGGTACTGCGCCTGAGATTTTAGGCCGGAGCGCGCGGCGAGGACGTTGCCCATGTACTGGGTGAGGCCTTCGTAGACCCAGAGGAGCTCACCCTGCTGCATGGTGGCGAAGTCGGGTTGGTAGAGCGTGGCGGGGCGGCGGTACTTGCCGTTCCAGGAGTGGGTGAACTCGTGGGCGAGGAGGTCGGCTTCGCGGCGCTGGTGCTTGTCGTCGGCGTAGCCGAGTTCGCCGACGCCGTTGTCGGAGGACTGGCCGTGCTCCAGGCCTTCGCCGCCGGCAACGTCCGAAAGCGTGAGGAGGAAGTGGTAGGTGTTGTAGTGGTGTGAGGCGTAGGCGGCGGCGGCTTCGCGGACGAGGTTGGAGACCTCGGCGAGGAATACGGGGCGGAGGATGGAGTCGGCGGGCTCGTCGGAGGCTACGTCGAGGAAGTGTTTGGGGGAGATTTCGGGGGCGAGCGGGTACTCGTGGAGGTACTCGCCGGCGAGGATGGGCGAGTCTTCGAGCTGCTCGACGGTGGTGGGCTGGAAGGCGACGGTTCCGCCGGCGTGGGCGTTGGGATCGTAGGGGGTGGTGGGTTGGAGAGCGGTGCCGATGCCCCAGCCGGCGGGGACGGTCACGCTGGGCTGGATGGGGATCTTTGCGGTGGGAATGTGCGCGGGGTAGAGGAGAAGCTTTTCCCATTCGAGGACGGCCAGCTTGTCGGAGGCGCGGGAGAGGACGATGCAGTCAAGGTGGGCGTGGAGGATGGTGACGCCGGCGGGGATCTCGAGGTGGAACTCGTAGAGGTCGGTGTCGTCGCGACGCCATGGAAGGGTTTTGCCGTTGGCGGTGAAGACGACGCCTGTGATGTCGTCGGCGGGGCCGGTGGGGCGGTGGTTGCCGGGGATCCACTTGGGTGTGGTGAGGGTGAGAGCGCCAGGGTGGACGGGGATGTCGACTTCAGCGTGATAGAGCTTGCGCGGGGCTTCGGTGAGGTCGGCGGTGATGCGGATGGGTTGCTGGGCGAGGATGGGGAGTGTGAGTGTGGCGGCGAGGATAAGGAGTGCGGGGCGAGTCATCGGCATGCTCTGAAGAGAGGATGGGAAGCGTACGGTGGCCCAAATGGCTTTGGAAAAACCGATCTCCAAGTACGAGAGATCGGGGGCACCCGGAGTTGTGGTGAATGGGCGGTTGGTGTTCCCCACTCATGCGCAAAAGCGCGCATGAATGGGCCACCCGGAAACTGTGCGATCACACCTTGAGTTTGTCGTCTAAGCGAGGGCCTGTTCGATAGCGGTGGTGATGCGCGGATCGTCGGGGGTCATGTCCGGGGCGAAACGGGCGATGACTGTGCCGTCTTTGCCGACGAGGAATTTTTCGAAGTTCCAGAGAAGCTCGGGGAGTTCGTTGGGCGGAGGAAAGCCGTTCGCAGAGGCGAAGCCGGCGAGACCTTCGCGCATGGGGCCGGCAACGATGTGCTCGGGGGCTTCGGCGATGAGCTCGGCGTAGAGCGGGTGCTTGGCGGGACCGGTGACAGCGATCTTGGAGAAGAGCGGGAAGCTGACGGGGTACTCGGTGGAGCAGAACTTGGCGATCTCCTGATCGGTGCCGGGCTCCTGGCCGGCGAAGTCGTTGGCGGGGAAGCCGAGGACTTCGAAGCCCTTGTCCTTGAACTGCTGATAGAGGGCTTCGAGGGCGGTGTACTGCGGCGTGAGGCCGCACTTGGAGGCAACGTTGACGAGGAGCAGGACTTTGCCGGAGTAGTCGGCGAGGGTCGCCGGGGTGCCGTTGATGGTCGTGACGGGAATGGAGGAAAGGGTCGACATGGGATTAGTTTATCGGCTTTTTTACGGGATGTGCTCTAGGCTATGGTGTGGCGCGCATCTGTTGGAGTGTGCGCAAGGTGGCTGGATGGTTTCGAAGGTAGTGTTGGGGCTCGCGTTGTGCTGCAGCGGCATGGCTTATGGACAGCAGGCGGCTACGGTAGATACGCCGGGGTTCTTTGCACGATGGGCGGCGTTTTATCGGGCGGATTGGAAGACCGCGGCACCGGTAGCCGCGGATGCTAGTGCCGCGACTGCGGCTGACGTGGAGGTGAAGCGCGGGTTGGCTTCGCCGCTGAGTTCCCCGCCGTTTCCCAGCGCGGACTGGTCGTATGGTGGGTCTCCGGTGATTGGGGAGCCGGATGGAAATGTGTATCCGTTGATGACCGCGGTGAACGGGGCGAAGAGCCGGACGAAGGTGTATGGGTGGGTTGAGCCTGCGGTGAATGGGAGCACCTCGCGGGATAGGAATTATCCGGAGACGAACGATATTTATTCGAACCGCTTCGAACTGCAGCAGGCGGTGCTGTATGTGGAGCGGCTGCCGGATTCCGTGCAGCGGCAGCATGTCGATTTTGGGTTCCATCTGACGGCGTTCTTTGGGACAGATTATCGATCAACGACGAACAAGGGGTACTTCAGCAGCCAGTTGATCGATCACAACCGGCAGTATGGGTTCGACCCGGTGTTGGAGTATGTGGATGTGTACTTTCCGCATGTGGCGAAGGGTATGAACGTGCGGGCGGGACGGTTTATTTCGATTCCGGGGATTGAAGCGCAATTGACGCCGAACAACTATATGTTCAGCCACTCGCTGTTGTATGCGGTGGACCCGTTTACGGATACGGGCGTGCTGGCGACGATCCAGGTGTCGGACCAGATGGTGGCGCAGGTGGGGGTTTCCGCCAGCCATGACGTTGCGCCGTGGACAGCGGATGCGAAGCCTTCGTTCATGGGCTGCCTGAGCTATACGACGAAGAGTGTCGATAACAATTTTTATCTTTGCGCGAACGGCATCAACGATGGGACGTATGCGTTCAACAACCTGCAGATGTATGACGCGACGTGGTATCACCGGTTCGGCAAGACGTGGCATATGGCGACCGAGATGTACGGGATGTATCAGCGTGAAGTGCCGAGTGTGAATGGGGTTGTGGGGCCTGGGTTGATCGAGAAGGGGACGAATGGGGCGAACTGCCGTGCGGGTGAAGTGCGGTGTCTGGCACCGGAGTGGGCGGCCGTGAACTATGTGAACAAGCAGCTTTCGCCGCATGACTATCTTTCGTTTCGCAGTGACTTTTTGAACGACAAGAAAGGCCAGCGGACGGGGTATGCGGGGAAGTTGAGCGAAGGGACGCTTTCGTGGAGCCACTGGTTCGGATCGACCGTGCAGCTAAGGCCGGAGTTGCGTTTCGACCATGCGTGGGACCGCAGGACGTATGACAATGGGACGCGGACCAACCAGTTCACCGCGGCGGTGGATGTGGTGTATCACTTCTAGCGCGACGTTGCCGGGTGTGGGTTGAGGCGCGTAGAGTGGCGGCCATGAAGTTTGCTGAGTGGTGCGGGGTTGTGTTGTTGGGGGCGTTGCCGATCGCGGTAGGAGGGCAGACGCGTCCGGCGATTACGGGGATAGCGTTTGTGCGGGTGTATAGCGCGGATGCTGTGGCTTCCGATGCGTTTTATGGCAGGACGCTGGGGTATGAGAAGGTCGTGGGCGCGGATGGTATTGCGCGCTATGGGGTGAATGCGGCGCAGTGGCTGGAAGTAGAGAAGTTGCCGGCGACTCCTCCGGCGGCGCGGCTGGCAGAGGTTGCCTTTACGACGCGGGATGCTAAGAGGATGCGGCGGTATCTGGTGGCGCATCATGTGGAGGCCGGCAACATTGAGAGTGGCGAGTTTACGGTGCATGATCCTGAGGGCAACCTGATTGGGTTTGTCGAGCGGGATGCGATGAAGGGCAAGCTGAAGCTTTCGGATCATGCGGCTTCGCGGCGGGTGATTCATGCGGGGTTCTGGGTGCATGACCGAGCGGCGGAGGATGCGTTCTATCGGGAGCTGCTGGGGTTTCATCTTTACTGGCAGGGTGGGCAGAAGGATGGGCAGACCGACTATGTGAGCATGCAGGTGCCGGATGGGACGGACTGGCTGGAGTACATGCTGAATCGGTCGCCGAGCCCGAACGCGCATCAGCTGGGTGGTATGGACCATTTTTCGCTGGGTGTTGCGCATATGAGCGATGCGGTCGCGGCGCTGGCTCGCAATGGATGTGCGACGGCTGGATGCAGCAAGACGCAGATGGGAAGGGATGGCAAGGTGCAGTTGAACCTGTTCGATCCGGACCTGACGCGGGCTGAGTTCATGGAGTTCGCAGCTTCGGGTGAGACGTGCTGCTCGGCGATTCTTGGGAAGCAGCCGGGTGAAGAGGAAGATCGGTAGGAGGTTGTGATGACGCGTCGTGAATTGGTTCGGATGGCTGGGATGGCTGGGTGTGCGCTTGGATTTTCAGGGCCCGGGTTTGCGGCTGATGGTGGCATGATCTATGGCGTGCAGCTGTTCATGGTGCGTCGGCAGGCGGTGAAGGACCTCGTGGGGATCCTGAAGGCGATTCGGCAGGTGGGGTTTGCTCAGGTGGAGCTGTATCCGATTGTGTATGACCGTCCGGCAGCGGAGCTAAAGCAGATGGTGGCGGATGCGGGTTTGGGGCTGGCTTCAGGGCACTTTGACTATGCGGGTTTCGAATCGAAGATTGAGTATGGCCGGGCGCTGGGGTTGAAGTACATGGTTTGTCCGATGCTGCCGAAGGAGCAGTGGACATCCGTAGGTGGATTTGTGAAGGCGGCGGATGACTTCAATCGTTGGGGTGCGGCCGTACATGGGGCGGGGATGGAGTTCCTGTTTCACAACCATTGCTATGAGTTCAAACCGCTGGAAGGTGGCGTGACCGGGTGGCAAACGCTGATGGGCCATACCGATGCAAGGCTGGTGAAGATGGAGTTCGATCTGTACTGGCTGACGCAGGCGGGGCAGGATCCCTCGGCCATGCTGGCGAAGTATGCGGACAGGGCGCGGGTGATCCATTTGAAGGACCGGACGGCCGGAGCGCCGGTGGGCTATGAGATGGGGCCGAGCGCGGAACACTTTACCGAGCTGGGCAAGGGGACGATCGACTGGACGAAGCTGATCGCGCAGGCCAAGCGGCAGGGGATCCGGTATGCGTTCCTGGATCAGGATGAAACGGCCGGGCCGGTAATTGAAAGCATGAGCGAAAGCTTTGCGTATCTGCGCAAAATCGAGGCCTGAGCGGACGGGACTGTTTCCGATGGCGTCGCGGGCGGCGCAGTAGGTTTCTGCTGCCTTAAAAGTTGTAAGAAAGCCGTAAAACCCGGGTTTTCCTTTGGGCTGTTTGACAGGTAAGCGTAGGATATTTATCGGTGCGTCTTGTGGACGTCCGAGGTTTAGTGAGGCATGAGTTTTTTTGACGTACTGTTTGGTAAGCCGTTAGCAAGCAATGAAGCCCATGCAGAGCAGATTGGCGTAGCGGCAGGAATTCCGATTTTCGGGCTTGATGGTTTGACCAGCGCGGCGTATGGACCGGAAGCGGCCATGGCTTTGCTGATTCCGTTAGGGTTTTACGGCGTGCAGCACTATCTGCTGCCGATCTTTGGATTCATCCTTACCCTGCTGACGATTCTTTATTTCAGCTACCGGCAGACGATTCAGGCGTATCCGAACGGTGGCGGGTCGTTTACGGTGGCGAGCGAGAATCTCGGAGACAAGGCCGGGCTGTTTGCCGCGGCTGCCCTGATGATCGATTACATCCTGACGGCGGCGGTGGGTATTTCAGCCGGTGTCACGGCGCTGGTGAGCGCGTTTTCGGAGACGAAGTACGGGCCGACATTGCATCACTATCAGTTGGCGATGTGTCTTTTGATCCTGGTGGGGATCGCCATCGTCAACATGCGCGGTGTGAAGGAGACGGGTGCGGTTTTCATGCTGCCGACGTTTATCTTTGTGGGCACGTTGCTGATCACGATCGGCGTCGGCGTGTATCACTCGGTAATTGCGAATGGACATCCTATAGCGCTGGCGCCGCCGCCTCCCGAAGACATGACGAAGCTGGAGCACCTGAGTGGGTGGCTGATTGTGTTTCTGCTGCTGAAGGCTTTTTCCAACGGTTGCGCTGCGATGACGGGTGTTGAGGCTGTCTCAAACGGCGTGACGGCGTTCAAGGAGCCGCGCAGCGCGAATGCGAACCGTACGCTGACGGTGATCATCGGCATCCTGATCATCCTGTTGTTTGGGTTGAGCTATGTGGCTCGGGCGTATGGCGTAACGGCGATGGACTCGGATGCGCACAACTACCAGAGCGTGCTTTCGATTGAAGTAGCGGCGGTATTCGGGCGGGGATGGTTTTACTTTTTGACGATGGGTGGCGTGCTGGCGGCGCTCTCGTTCAGCGCGAACACGGCGTTTGCGGACTTTCCGCGCATGGCGCGAGCGATTGCGATCAAGGATTATCTGCCGCATGTGTTCATCCTGAAGGGGCGGCGGCTGTTGTTCTCGCATGGCATCTATGCACTGACTGGGTTTACGGCGCTGATTCTGATCATCTTCAATGGCGTGACGGATGCTTTGATTCCGTTGTATGCGATTGGAGCGTTCCTGGCATTCACGCTGAGCCAGGCCGGGATGGTGAGGCACTGGCACAAGACGATGGATGCGCCGCACCGGCATGTGAAAATGTTCGTCAACGGACTGGGCGCGGTGGCAACGGGCATCAGCCTCATGATCATCCTGGTGACGAAGTTTATCCATGGCGCGTGGGTGACCGCGCTGCTGGTGCCGTTCCTGATCTGGATCATGCTGGCGGTGAAGCGGCATTATTCGCGCGTCCACCTGGAAACGCTTGATCCGACGCCGCTGCGGCTGACGGGGCTGGAACCGCCGATCGTGGTGATCCCGATGGCACGCTGGGACAAGATTACCGAGAAGGCGATGCGCTTTGGAATGCTGATGAGCCCGGTGGTGAAGGTGATCCATGTGGACTCGGACGATGCTGATGCCGTTGGCGCTGTGTGGGAAGAGATGGTGCTGCGGCCGGTGCGGGAACACAATATGTCCGAACCGGAGTTGGTGACTGTGAAGAGCAACTACCGGACGATTCTTTCGCCGCTGATGGACTATGTGCTGAAGCTGGAGGATGAGAATCCTGGACGGAAGATCGCTGTGCTGCTGCCGGAGTTGGTCGTGAAGCACTGGTGGGAGAATCTGCTGCACAACCAGAGGGTGCAGTTGCTGAAGCTGCTGCTGCTATTGAAGGGGAATCAGAGGATCGTGGTGGTGAATATTCCGTGGTATCTGTAGCGATAGATGAGTCCGCGGATTGCAAAGTTTGATTGGGATGATGCGAATGTAGAACACATTGCGCGCCACGATGTACTTCCGAAGGAAGTGGAAGAGGCGTTTCTTGATCCTTTCGCTATCATCAAAGAGCATGGAATCCGGTTCGGTGAAATGCGGTATTCCATGCTGGGCAGAACGGCCGAGGGCAGGCTCCTGATGATCGCCTACATCATTCGGCGTGGTGCTATCCGGACGGTAACGGCTTATACTGCTAGGCGTAAGGATAGGAACACGTTTCAGGCAAGGAGGTAGTGATGGCACTCAATCTTCCAGAGTTTGCTTCCGAGAAGGAAGAAGCCGATTGGTGGTATGACCACCGCAAAGAAGTGAGCGATGATTTCGCCGCCTCCGCCGCGGAAGGAAAGATTCGCAGCGTCCGCGACATGTTGCTTGAAGATCACAACCTGATCTTGCCGGACGCGTTTGTTTCGCTGCCTATGTCCAATGCAGATTTAGCGAAGGTAAAAGAGATTGCCGCGAAACAGGGTTTAGGTGCAGAGGAGTATCTGAGCAAGGCTGTTCATGCCATTTTGGAAGCAGAACGCGCTGCGTAGCTGGCCGGTCTGAATTGCAAGAGACGCCGCCGAATGGGCGGCGTTTTTATTGCAGGCTGCGAAGTCTTGTGACCGCTGCGGGAATGATTTCGAGGGCGCGGTCGATCTCTTCAGCCGTCGTAAGGCGGGAGAGCGAGAGGCGCAGGCTACTACGGGCTTCGGTGGGGGTGAGGCCCATGGCGAGGAGGACGTGGGAGGGCTCGGTGGCTCCGGACTGGCAGGCGGCGCCGAAGCTGGCGGCGATGCCCTGCATGTCGAGCGCGATGAGGAGGGATTCGGCGTCGATGCCGTCGAAGCGGATGTTGGTGGTGTTGGGGACGCGTAGGGAGTTTGCCGCGTTCGCGTGGGCGTTGGGGATGGTGGCGAGGAGGGTCGTTTCGAGGCGGTCGCGGAGAGTGGCGAGGTTCGAGATGCGAGACGCGTCTTCGAGCGATTGCGTCGCGAGTTCGGCCGCGCGGCCGAGGGCTACGATGCCGGGGACGTTTTCGGTGCCGGCGCGTCGCTGGCGCTCGTGGGGGCCTCCGTGGAAGAGTGGGGCCAGCTGAACGCCTTTGCGGACGAAGAGGACGCCGGTGCCCTGGGGCGCGTACATCTTGTGGCCGGAGAGTGAGAGCAGGTCGACGTTTTTGAACTCACCGGGGAGGTCGATGGGGAGCTTGGCGGCGGCCTGGACGGCGTCGGTGTGGACGAGAATCTTTGTGGCGTGGTGTTCGGCGAATTCCTTGACGAGGCGGGCGATTTTGCCGACGGGCTGGATTGCGCCGGTCTCGTTGTTGGCCAGCATGACGGAGACGAGTTTGGTGTGAGGCTTGAGCGCGGCTTCTACGGTTGTTGGGTCGATGAGGCCTTCGCGGGTGGGTGCGATGTAAGTGACTTCGATGCCGCGACGTTCGAGTGACTCGGCGGCGTAGAGGACGGCGTGGTGCTCGATCTGGGTGGTAATGAGGTGTGCGGATTCGCCGGAGTCGAGGAAGGGCTGCAGGATGCCGGAGAGCGCGAGGTTATCGCTTTCGGTGCCGCCGGAGGTGAAGACGACCTCCTTCGCAACGCAGTGGAGCAGTGTGGCGACGGAGGCACGGGCGTGCTCGACGGCGGAGCGGGTGCGTTGGCCTGACTGGTGGGCGGAGCTGGGATTGCCGAAGGTTTCGGTCCAGAAAGGGCGCATAGCGTCGACGACCTCGGGCAGGACGGGGGTTGTGGCGTTCGCGTCGAGGTAGATGCGCTGCATGGGTTGATTTTAGTGGTTTGCGGAAGGAGTCGCGATAGTTGACAGAATCAACTAAATTATTTGATTCTTTTTCATGGGACAAGCGGACGTATTTTCGGAATCGTTGACGAATGACATGGCGGTGTTTCGCCGCTTCAACCGCATGTACACGCAGTATCTCGGGACGCTCAATGAGGGGTTGCTGGAGAGCGAGTTCAGCCTGGCTGAGGCGCGGGTGTTGTATGAGCTGGCGAACCGGGAAGCGCCTCGGGCGAGCGATCTGGTGGATGGGTTGGTGATGGACGCGGGGTATGTGAGCCGGATCGTGGGCAAGTTTGAGCGTGAGGGACTGCTGAAGCGGAAGGCTTCGGTAGAGGATGCGCGGTCGGTGGAGTTGATGCTGACGGCCAAGGGCAGGGCCGCATTTAAAAAACTCAACGCACGTTCGGATAAGCAGGCGCGCGGGGTGCTGGAGGCGCTGACGCCGACGTCGCGTAAGGCACTGGTGGGATGCATGGTGAAGATGAAAGCGATGCTGGAGAAGAAAGAAAAGCCGAGGGCATTTGTGTTGCGGCCGCATCGCATTGGAGATATGGGGTGGGTGGTGCAGAGCGAGAGTGTGGGGTATGCCGAGCAGTTTGGCTGGGATGGAGGATTCGAAGCGCTGGTGGCTCAAATTGTGAGCGAGTTCCTGGCGAAGTTCGATCCTGTGCGGGAGCTGTGCTGGATTGCAGAGGTGGAAGGGCATCGCGTGGGGCATATTTTTCTGGTGAAGCATCCGAGCGAGCTGGACACGGCGAAGCTGCGGCTACTGTTTGTGGAAACCAGCGCACGAGGACTGGGACTGGGAGACGCGCTTGTGCAGGAGTGCATCCGGTTTGCGCGGGGCGTGGGCTACAAGAAGGTGGTGTTGTGGACGCAGAGCATTCTTGGCGCCGCGCACCGGATATACGGGAAGGCGGGGTTTCGACTGGTGAAGGAAGAACCGCATCATAGTTTTGGTAAGGATTTGATCGGGCAGGAGTGGGAGCTGGATCTGGTTTGAGATTCGCTCCCTCAAAGACGAGCGCTTGGATGTAGTCTGTCAGTCTCAATCATTTCGTTGTTATCTTGTTGGTTTGGAACATTTGACTCAGGCGAGGACGGGGCTCTAATGGAGTGTGGCAGACGAAGGAGCAGCGAAAGTAGGCGTGCCTTTCTTGCGTGTGTCTCCTGGGTGGCTCTGAGTGCTTTTGGTGGGACCGTGTTCGCACAGGCACAGGCGGCGAGCGTTGAAGCGGGCCTGCCACAAGCTCCGAGCACGACGTTGCTGGCCGGAACGGTTCTGGGAGTAATCGCCGATACGGACGATGCCGCGATCCCGGCGGCGAAGGTGGTACTGGAGAATACGGCTACGAAGGCCAGCCTCACGGAAGTGACGGATGCTTCGGGTGGTTATAGCTTTAGCGGCGTTGCTCCGGGGAAGTATGTGGTGCGGATTGCGGCGCGCGGGTTCTCTTCCTGGAAGGTGGAAGACGTCGAGGTCCATGCGGGCGAAGAGGTGACACTGAAGACGGTCGAGCTTGGTGTTGAGGCGCTGACCTCCGCAGTGGATGCGATCACCGTGGAGGACCTTGCGGAGCAGCAGATCACGGCGGAAGAGCATCAGCGAATCCTGGGGATTCTGCCGAACTTCTTCGTGAGCTATGTTCCGCATGCCCAGCCGCTAACGAAGAAGCAGAAGTTCAAACTGGCACTGGTGGTGAGCCGCGATCCGCTGACATTCTTTACGACCGGCATCACGGCGGGCATCGAACAGGCGGACAACGACTTTGCCAGCTATGGGCAGCAGTTCGGCGGCTATGCCAAGCGCTATGCTTCGACCTACGCCGACCGCGTGGATGCCACGTTCCTGGGTGCGGCGGTGTTCCCGTCACTGTTTCACCAGGACCCACGGTACTTCTACATGGGGCATGGGAACGTGGTGAAGCGGGCGTTGTATGCGATCTCGACCACCGTGGTTTGCAAGGGCGACAACGGGAAGCGGCAGCCTAACTTCTCGAACGTGTTTGGAAACCTCGGGGCGGCAGGAGTTTCGGCGTTGTATTACCCGAAGGACGATCGGCATAGCGCGCAGGTGACGATTGCGAATACATTTCTGGGCATTGCGGAGGGTGCAATCGGCACGTTGTTCCAGGAGTTTCTGCTGAAACATGTGACGCATGGCGTGCCGAAACAGCCGTAGAGAGTGAAGGTTCTGATAGGCTTGTGGCGCTTCGGAAATCAAACTTATTGAGGTGCAAGATGCGGATTCGGTCGCTGGTTATGGCGTTGGTAGTGGGTGCTTGTTCACTGGTGGCGACGGCCCAGACGGCGGGTGGACAGAATGCAGCAATTGGTAGTGTCGCGACACCAGCGCAGTCTCTGGATGTGATGTTGACGCTGTTCGAAAAAGAAGTGGTGCCTGCCGCCAAGGCCATGCCGGCGGACAGGTATGACTTCGCGCCGAGTGCGGCGATCTTTGTGCCGGCGAGCCCGGAGAAGTTCGATACGGTGCGGACGTTCGGTCAGCAGGTGGCGCATGTGGCGGAGGCGAATTATTACTTCTACTCGACGCTGAGCGGTTTGAAGCCCGACATGGACATGAGCAAGGTCGACAAGATGGTGAAGAAGGACGAAGCGGTGATGGCGCTTGAGATGTCCTTGGCATTTGCGCATAAGGCCATTGCGACGATCACTGCGAAGAATGCTTTTGAGCCCATCAAGGGCGCGGATGGCATGAACACGCGGGCGACGCTGGCTGCCTTCGGCGTGGCGCATGGGTATGACCACTACGGGCAGATGGTGGAGTATCTAAGGATGAATGGGATTGTGCCGCCGGCGAGTGCCAAGTAGCGAGGCAGCAGACAGAGGCGCGGCGGCGGCCAGCCAGGTCATTCCAGAATGTTGATCGGCTGGCGTGGGGTGCGGAACAGAAAAGTGAAGGAGAAGCCGACTGTGTCGTCATGGTCGCGCAGGGAACGGTTGTAGAAACCGGTCAGCGTGACCTGGCGCGAGAGCGGAATCCGCAGCGCACTCAAGAAACCGTTGTCTTCGCCAAGGCTTTCCTGCGAGGTCGTGGTGACGGTTGTCTGCTTGCCCTTCTTGCCTTTGATGGTGGTGGAAATGACGGTTTGCGTGCCGAGGGGAAGGTCTTCGTAGGCTTCGGCGGTGAAGGTGGCGCGGCGGAGAAGATTGAAGCCCAGGCCGACCTGGAAGTGGGCGTTTGTTCCCACGTCGGTGTAGCTCTTGTGGACGACGGGGTTGTTGAGGTTGGAGCTGTTGCAGATGCCCAGTTCGAGGTCTGGCGTGAGCCAGTAGCGTGCGGAGCGCTCGAAGCGGTTGTTGATGGCGAAGGTGTAGACGCCAGCGCCGACGCCGTTGATGTAGTCGCCGGTGGGGGCGGCTACGGTGACGGCGAGATCGTAGTCGAAGGCGCGGGGGTGTAGCTCGAACTCGCCGGTCATAGCGGTGTCGCCGAAGACCATGCTCTTGGTGTGGTAAACGGTCTCCTGTCCGGTGACGGTGCCGGACTTGTTCAGGATGTTGACCACCTGTGAGGTGAGGAGGTAGGTGAAGACGGGGATGTCGACGTTGACGCTGAAGTGACGATTGAAGCGGAAGGAGACGTTGGGTTCGAACTGGCTGGACCAGCCGGCCGAGGTGTCATGCTGGGAGCTGGTGACCATGGAGGCGTTGAGGCCGCGGACGATGGGGTAGGTGCCGGGCAGCAGGTCGCTGTTGTCTTCAAGAGGACGGCCGTCGAGCGCGGCGAGATCCTCAAAGAGTGCGGTGGAGTTGCGCGAGGACTTCGGGGTTGTGGTGTTGGTCTGGCAGCCAACGGATGACACGCCGCCGAGGAGTGCCACGGCAATAGCCGTGCTGAGCAGGCGACGAAGGTACGCGGAGTGCGGCGGCAAGATGGTTTCCCGGTGAAGACGCAGCCTTAGCCTATGCGTGTCGGCGGGGATGAGCAAGAGCGCGTTCGCGATCTTTGCCGGATGTGGGGAAAAGGCGGAACGGCTGCGACTACGCGCTCGGTTTGGGCGGGTAGGGTTTGGTCTGCGAGGTACGCTGCTCCATGGGGACGTAGGGAGCGGGCCAGGCTGGACCGGTGTAGTCGGCGCGGGGGCGGATCAGGCGGTTGTCATCATGCTGCTCGATAACGTGAGCGCACCAGCCGGAGATGCGGCTGATGGCGAAGATCGGCGTAAAGAGATCGATGTCGATGCCGAGCGTGGTGTAGGTGCTGGCGGAGTAGAAGTCGACGTTGGCGTTGAGCTTCTTTTCGTCCTTGACGAAGAGCTCGATGGCGCGGGACATCTCGTACCACTTCGGGTTGGCGTCTTTGCCGAGGTCTTCCGACATCTTGCGAAGATGCGTGGCGCGGGGGTCTTCCGTGGTGTAGACACGGTGGCCGAAGCCGGAGATTTTTTCCTTGTTGGCGAGCATCTTGCGAACGTGATCGACCGGATCTTCGCCGGACTTCTCAACGTCATAGAGCAGGTGCATGACGGCTTCGTTGGCTCCGCCGTGGAGTGGTCCCTTGAGCGCCCCGATGGCGCCGGTAATGGCCGAGTGCATGTCCGACAGCGTGGCCGCGATGACGCGGGCGGCGAAGGTGCTGGCGTTGAGCTCGTGGTCGGCGTGGAGGATCAATGCAACATCGAGTGCTTTGGTCGCGGTTTCGGTGGGCTTCTCGCCGGTGAGCATCCAGAGGAAGTTGCCGGCGTGCGAGAGCGAGGTGTCAGGAGCGACGATCTCCTTGCCTTTGCGGATGCGGTCGAAGATGGCGACGATCATGGCGATCTGCGCGGTGAGACGGAAGCTTTTGCGGATGTTGGCGGTGTGGAGGACGGATTTTTCGTCGGGGTCGTAGATGGAGAGCAGCGAGACGGTGGTGCGGAGGACTTCCATCGGCGAAGCGGTTTTGGGCACGCTGGAGAGGAAGTCGATGACGTCGGAGGGGAGCTGGCGGGCGGCGGCGAGCTGGTGGGTGAAGTCGTTGAGCTCGGCCGCGGTGGGGAGGGCGCCGTTCCAGAGGAGGTATGTGATCTCTTCGAAGGTGGACTTGTCGGCGAGCTCGTGGATGTCGATGCCGCGGTAGGAGAGGATGCCTTTTCCGCCGTCGATGAAGCAGATGGAAGACTCGTTGGCGACGACGTCTTGAAGGCCTTTGGGTGCAGCGGTGGTGGACATGAACGCTCTCCGGCTGAAAATCAACAGCGATACAGATTATCGGACTTGGCGGAATCGCTTGTCACGAGCGGGTGCGCGAATATCGGAGGGAGAGAGAAGGGAACAGCGAACAGCCAACAGGGAACAGGAAGTCGGGCTAGAGGAAGCGAGTTGGGGTGAAGGGTTGCAGGTCAACCGAAGGTGTTCTGTTTTCGATGAGATCGGCCAGGACCACGGCCGTAGCAGGAGCGAGGAGAATGCCGTTGCGGAAGTGGCCGGTGGCGAGGAACTCTTGCGAGTGCTCGATCCTGCCGAGGATGGGAAGATTGTCCGGTGTTGCGGGGCGAAGTCCGGCCCATGATTCGAGAGTGGGGGCGTCGGTTTCAGAAGCCAGCGTGGGAATGAGCCTGGATGCGCGGTGACGGAGGTTTGCCAGGTCTGTGGACTGCACTGTTGTGTCAAAGCCCGCATCTTCCACGGTCGCACCGATAAGCGCGGAGCCAGCCTGGGGTCCGTAGAGGCGCGGGACGATGTAGATGTCTTCGGCGCGGTGGACTTCGCGGAGGTTGAGATTGTCCGGAAGGAGGACGCGAAGCATCTGGCCTTTGCGTGGCGAAACCGGGAGGCTCAAGCGACGAAGGCGATCTGTGGATGTCCACGAACCCGTAGCGTAGACAAGTTGATGGACGCTGATGCGATCTCCGCTTGTGCAGTGTGCTGCGACTCCACTGGGCCACTCTTCGGTGAACTTCAATTCGGTGTGTTCGCGGAGGTCGATGTCGGTGGCGCGGACGGCGGCGAGAAGAGCAACGGCCAGCTGGCGGGGATCGAGGGAGTGTTCAGCGAGGCGGGTGATGGAGCCGTCGGCGACGTATTGATGGGTGACGCTGGTCTGGTACGGGACAGCGATGCCGGAGAGCGCAGCGATTTTTTCGAGGAATCCTGAATATAGATGGATACTGAGGCGGGAAAGCGGCTCCAGGGCGAGTGGATTGTGAGGGTCGTTGGCGGCCAGCATTCCCGCAGCCGCGGTGGATGCCTGGGCTAACGCCGTATCGCGTTCAAGGACTGTGACTTGCGCGCCGCGGCTGTGAAGTTCGAGCGCGAGCGACAAACCCACGATGCCAGCCCCGGCTATAAGGATGTCTGATTTTTTCTGCAATATTGCCCTTATCAACAATGTTATCGGCCAACGAAGTGCATCCTACTTTTTGTTCGGCTGCGTCATTCGTTGTAACGTAATTTTACGTGCGCGGTAGCGGACATCAAGGAGCGTGTTTATGAGCGAAATCGATCGCGAGTATGTAGTGGAACAGAAGACGCCGGGCTGGCTGGCTGGTGTAGCCATTGCCGGTGTTGTACTTTCCCTGGGAGCGCTTGGATGGGCTTTCGGTCTGCAGAATCACTTGCAGGCAGACGAGGCAAGTCTCACGGCCGCCAATCAACAGAACACGGCGCTTTCTCAGAAGCTTGATGAAACCAACGAGCGGATGCGGGCGCAGGCACAAACCCTGGGCCAGAGTGTTGGCCTGACGCAGAAGCAGTTGGAAGAGAAGTCGAACGTCCTGATCGCTGAGCAGCGCGCTACGGCTGCACAGACTTCGAGACTCGCAAAGGAACAGGCAGCGACGGCGCAGCAGGTTGGCGCGGTGCAGAGCGATGTTTCGAACGTGAAGACCGATGTAACCGGCGTGAAGACGGATGTTGCGTCAACGCAGGCTGACCTCGCCGACACGAAGGGTCAGTTGACCCGCGTTATGGGTGATGCAGGCGTGATGAGCGGCTTGATCGCCACCAACCACGACGAACTGGAAACCCTGAAGCACAAGGGCGATCGGAACTACTACGAGTTCACGCTGCAGAAAGGCGCACCTGCGCAGAACGTCGGCACGATCAAGGTTGGCCTGAAGAAGGTCGATCCGAAGAAGTCGAAGTTCACGCTCGCTGTGAGCGCGGATGACAAAAGTATCGAGAAGAAGGACAAAAATCTCGATGAGCCGATCCAGTTCTACTCCGGCAAGTCGCCGGCGTTGTTCGAGATCGTTGTGAACAACATCAGCAAGAATCAGGTTACGGGCTATCTCAGCACACCGAAGAGCGCTCCGGCGCCGATCATGCCTAACGGCGAATAACTCGCTGCAACAGTTAAACGAAGAGGCCGCGCGGCTATGCTGCGCGGCCTTTTACGCGTCCTGGCGTTTAAGGAATGGGAATTGTCTGCGGACTCTGGTGAATGTAATTGAGGGTGAGCGTGATGGACTTGTGTTCTTTCCATGTCTGCTCGGTGAGACCGGGGAAGTGCAGCAGCACGGTGCCTTGTACGGTGGACTTTGCTGGAATGCCTTCGCTGAGCGGCAATGGGGTGGGCATGAGCGGGCTGAGCGCGGGGAAGATTTCCTCGAGACGTGAGAGATCGGTAGCGCTAGGGGCGCGCGCGTCGAGAACAGTGTCTTCCGGGCTGGTGTAGGTTGCAGTGACGTTGTCGAGATAGATGGGAATGGGGAGATTGTTTTTGATGTTCAGGGTGGCGACAACGTAGAGGTCGTTCTCGCTTTCAGCGAGCTGGCCGACGATGTGCGGCGCTCCTGGCAGGCTTTTGGATGTTGTGTGTGCAGCGTAGAGATGGGTCTTAGGAATGGTGATCTCGGCAGTGCGGTGCGGGCCGAGATAGAAGACTCCGACGGCAACTGCGGCGAGGACGACGACGGCGATGAGGATGCCTTTGAGTGGGCTGCTTTGTTGCGACGGGCCCAGATTCAGGTCGGACATGGAGTTCTCCGGTGGTTGTGTTGACCGAGGCGAGCAGCAGGTCTTCGCTGCGCTCAGGATGAGGGCGTTTGTTGAACTTGGTCTTCTACGGTCTTGGACGGAGGCTGGCGAGGAAAGCTTCCACCGGTTGCGTATTGATGAGGTCCTGTGCGGTGAGCCAGGCGCGGCGGAGCTGGACGATGCCGTGGTCGATCTGGTCGAGCTCGTCGGTGGAGTGGGCGTCGGTGTTGACGATGAGCTTGCAGCCGAGTTCCTTTGCCTGGCGGAGGTGCAGGTCCGAAAGATCCGAGCGTGCGGGTGCGGAGTTGTGCTCGACGGCGATGCCGTACTTCGCAGCGGCAGCAAGCATGGCGGCTACGTCGATCTTGTACGGCTCGCGCTTGAGGACTTTGCGGCCGGTGGGGTGGCCGAGGATCTGCACATAAGGGTTCTCGCAGGCGCGCAGGACACGCGCGGTGACTTCGGCATCTGTCTGGTTGAAGCCGGAGTGGACGCTGGCGATGACGATATCGAGCTGCGCCATGGTGTTGTCTTCGAGGTCGAGCGTGCCGTCGAGCAGGATGTCGCACTCGCAGCCGGCGAGGATGCGGAAGGGGACGGCCGGCTCGTTGTTGTTGGGTTCGCCAGCCTTTTCGCGGGCCTTGAACCGCGCCCACTGCGGACCCTTTTTCGCGGCGAACTCTTCGGCGAGCTTGTCGCTTTCTGCGCGGATGCGGGTGGCATGGGCGAGAGCGCGCTTGTCGTCCATGCCGTTGGTCATGGCGAGCAGCTTGGAGTGGTCGGTGATGGCGATGTACTCGAGGCCGCGCTCGATGGCTGCTTCGGCCATCTGGCGGATGGAATTGGCGCCGTCGGATTCGGTGGTGTGCATGTGCACGTCGCCGCGGATATCGGAGCGGACGATCAGGTGCGGGAGCGTGTGCTTGGCCGCTGCTTCCAGCTCGCCACAGTTCTCGCGAAGCTCCGGCGCGATGTAGTCAAGGTCGAGCGCGTTGTAGATGGCCTCTTCGCTTTCGGCGGCGATGATCTTGTTGTCTTCAAGCCGCATGAGAGCGTACTCGGAGAGCGTGAGGCCGCGCTTGATGGCACGCTGGCGGAGTGCGACGTTGTGGTGCTTCGAGCCGGTGAAGTATTGCAGCGCGGCGCCGTAGCTGGCGCGTGGCAACAGGCGGACATCGACCTGCAGGCCGTTGCGCAAATTGAAGGAAACCTTATTCTGGCCGCGAGCGATGAGTTTGTCGATCAGCGGAAGCGTAGCGACATGCTCGACGGCTGCCGCGACAACGTCAGGCTCGCAGGCGGGGCCGGTGACGAGCAGGTCGAGGTCGCCGACGGACTCCTTGCCACGGCGGAGCGAGCCGGCGGGAGTGATCTTGTCGATACCAGGGAACTGGCGGATGAGCTCGGAGATGCGCTCGGCGTGCTCACGAGCGACGTCGATGCGGAAACGCGAGGAGTTGCGGCGGTGGTCTTCGATGCCCTTGAGGAGCTTGTCGGTAAATTTCTGGCCCATGCGCGGCAACGTGAGCAGGTCGCCGCGCTTGGCAGCTTCTTCGAGGGCGTCGATGTCGGCGACCTGTAGCGCCGAGTAGAGCATAGCCACGGTCTTAGGCCCCATGCCGGGCAGACGCAGAAGTTCGAGCATGGTCGGCTTGTACTTCGTCAGCAACTCATCGCGCAGCGGCATGGAGCCGGTAGCGACGAGGTCGCGGATGTTGGCGGCCATGCCCTTGCCGATGCCGGGAATGGCAAGCAGTGCTTTGGGGTCGGCTTCGGGCGTAGCGAGCGTGGCGAGCTGGGTGGTTTGCTGCTCCACGGCCTCGGCGGCGCGGCGATAGGAGCGTATGCGGAAGGGATCGGCGGCGTCGATTTCGAGCAGCGAAGCAGTTTCGTCGAGGAGTCGGGCTAGTGTGATGTTGTCCATAGAAGAAGGCCCGGGGGCCGCATCGATTGTAGATGCGAACCTCGGGCCTTAAGCATGGCAGAAAATTTGCTGCAGAAGTGGCTGGAGCGCTCGGAACCGCTCCGCTAAGGATTAAACTGCCTTCGTCCGTATTACCTGATCAGCTTGGGGGCCTTTTGTGCCCTGGATGACGTCGAATTCAACCTCGTCACCTTCTTTGAGGCTCTTGTAGCCGTCAAGCTGAATGGAACTGTAGTGAACGAAGACATCCGGGCCACCGTCGTGGCCTAGAAATCCATAGCCTTTTGCATTGTTAAACCACTTCACCGTGCCTTTGTACTGTGCCATGATGGGCCCTTTGCTTGCTTGTTATATCCGTCCCTCCGCAGTGCGATGGAACGGTATCTATTTAAACGCTTACGACGCACGAATGGATGCCTGTTCGGGATCGTGTAAGTTTTGTAAACCATGGCAAACAATATAGTTTGTAAGCTACCTGACAAATAATTGAAAATTTTGGCACAGCACGGCCTACACCCTTTTTCATGAAAGAAAACAGTGCCGCTTGATTTGATCTGACTGAAATTAGCGCCGTGCAGTACGCCGGAGCGAGTCGTAGTAGAGAACGCCGATAAGGGTCTTGCCGTCGTGGATCTTTCCGGTGTGGATGAGTCGCAAAACCTCCGATAACGGTGTCATATGGAGTTCGATGCGCTCGTCGTCTTCCGGGGTAGCTTCGCCCAGGGTGAGGTCTTCCGCCAGCAGGATGTTCATGGCTTCGGTGAGGAAGCCAGGGCTGGCGAAGTACTTGACGTGTTTGGACCACTTCTTGGCGCGGTAGCCTGTCTCTTCGATGAGTTCGCGCTTGCCGGCAGGGATGAGTTTTTCGCCGGGCTCGATGCGGCCGGCTGGGAGCTCGAGCAGGAACTGGCCGGCCGCATGGCGGTACTGTCGAATGAGCAGGATGCCGGGGTCGGCGGGGTTGGTCTTCGTGTCCACTGCGAGGATTACGACCGAGCCGTTGTGGCGGATGACGTCGCGCGTGGCGTGCACGCCGCCGGGTTCGACGACTTCATCGCGGGTGATCCAGAAGACTTTGCCCTTATAGACCGTTTTCGAGGAGAGCGTGCGGGCTTTTCCGGTGAGCTTCTTTGGCGTAACGTTTTTGGCAGCGGGCTTGGAGGCAGACTTGGTAGCTGAGCGCTTGGTGGCCATAACGATAGGGTAAACGAGCCCGATGGCGAAGCGCCCGGAAGTTTCGCTGCATCGAGGCGAAATATGGCGCATCCAAACACTGATGGTTCGATCCCCGTTGAAATGAGAGACTGATACTGCATGAACATCGAGTGCTATCCCATTTCGACGATGCCTGGGACGACTGCGTTATTTCGCGACTACGTGGATGCGGCTTCGTCGGCGCATGCGGCGGCGTTGCGGCGGTGGTATCCGACGGACCCGTTTTCCATGGGGTGGGCGAAGGTTTCTCCGCAGCTGAGTGAGGCGCACAGGGGCAAGCTTGCCGATGCACTGTTGCGGCAGGCGGATGGTTTCGGTGCCGGCGGAGAAGTTCTCGCCAATATAGAGCGTTTGCGCAACGGCGCAGCCGCGGTGGTGAGCGGGCAGCAGGTGGGCCTGTTCGGTGGACCGCTGCTGACACTGCTCAAGGCAGCTACGGCGGTGCGCAAGGCGAAGGATGCAACGGCAGTGAGTGGGCGCGAGCACGTGCCGGTGTTCTGGCTGGCGACCGAGGACCACGATCTGGAAGAAGTCGACCAGGTTGCGTTGCTGTCCAAGACAGCGGTTGAAAAGCTCACGTTGGGATTGAAAGCAGAGAAGCCGGTTCCTGTGGGTGGGCTAAAGGTTGATGGCGGCAGTGAAGAGGGCCGTCTGCGGCTCGAGGCCGCGCTTGACCAGGCGAGCGAGCTGTTGGGCTGGGCGCCGGTGAGCGAGTTGCTGCGCGAGTGTTATGCGCCGGATGCAACACTTGCGGGTGCATTCGGAAGGTTGCTGACGAAGCTGTTTGCGGCGCAGGGGCTGGTGGTGATGGATGCGTCGTCGCCGGCGTTCCATGCGCTGGGCACGAACACGCTGCGGGTGGCCATTGAGAAGGCAGAAGAGCTTGAAGTCTCCCTGTTGGCGCGGGCGAAGGAGCTTGAGGCTGCGGGGTATCACGCGCAGGTGCTGGTTTCGCCGGGGCATTCGCTGCTCTTTCTGATGGACGAAGAGACAGGCGCGCGGCTGGCGCTGAAGCGTACGCCCGAAGGCGGGTGGAAGGCTGGATCGCGTGCCTATGCGACCGATGAGCTGCTGGCCATGCTGGAGACGGCGCCGGAACGGCTGAGCCCGAACGCGCTGCTGCGGGCGGTGTTCCAGGATACGATTCTGCCGACGGCGGCGTACATCGGCGGCCCCGCGGAAATTGCCTACTTTGCGCAGTCGGCGGTGGTATACGAGACGATCCTGGGACGCGTGACGCCGGTGCTCCCACGGCTTTCGGCGACTTTGATTGAACCTGCCATCGCGAAGGCGATGGAGTTGCATGAGGTTGGTCTGATGCAGGTGTTCGAGGCGAAGACCATTGACGCGCTGGCGCTGCGGCAGGGCGCGCGGGCGATGCCTATTGAAGGCAAGCGGAAGATTGCGGCTGTCGGCAAGGCGATGGATGCAGAGCTCGAAGCGTTGACGGAGTACATGACAGCCATGTCGGCCGATCTTGGCCATGCCGCGGGCGTAAGCGCAAGCAAGATGCTGTACCAGATGAACCGGCTGCGGAGGATGGCGGCGGAGTTCGAGGTGCAGAAGGAGACGTCACTGAAAAAGCATGCGACGGCGATCATGCTGAGTGTGCTGCCGGACGGCCACCTGCAGGAGCGCCTGCTGGGCGGCGTATGGTTTGTGGCGCGTTACGGCGAGGGCCTGATAGACCTGCTGGTGGAGCACGCCGGGCAGGAGTGTCCGGGGCACCGCGTTATATCGCTGTAACGGGCGACTCTTGCGGGCCTGTGAACCACGCGCGGATAGGCGCGGTGTTCAGGTACCAGAGCAGGAAGATCGAAAGAATCACCTGGCCGATAGAGACCAGGGCGCTCAGATGCGAGAAGTTCCAAGTCTTCATCAGATGGGTCAGGCTCAAGAAGTTCAGAACGCAGTCGATCATGACGAGCCAGCGAGCCCAGTCCTTGCCGGTCCAGTAGAAGTACACGCAGACGGCAGCAAAGATCGCGAAAACCGCAGCGAAGATGTGGACGATGCCCGCAAGGCCGGACGCTGAGACTGGCCCTCCGGTGGCCGGAACCGGCACAGTGCGAGTGAAGGTTGTAACAACGCCGATGATCAGGAACAGGCACATCAGCAGGGTCGAGATAGTGATGCCAGTAGGCTTTTTCATGGTGTCCGCAAGTGTATCTCAGATTTTGTTGGCTGCAAGCAAGTTGTGAGCGATACTTTCAGCCATGCTGACTTTCCTGTTTGGACTTCCGATCCTGCTGATCATCCTGATCTGTACCACGGCGTTCGTCATCCACTTTCTGCCGATCTTCGTCGCCGGAAGCCGCCATGTGGAGAACTTCTGGTGGATTTTTCTGATCAACTTCTTCTTCGGATGGACGGTGATCGGATGGGTGATCGCGCTGGTTTGGGCGCTACAGGACCGCCCACGGTACGGCCGAGCGTCTTACAATCGCTAGTGAGGAATTTTGCTATGGGATTGAGCGATCAGCCGTTTGAAGTGATGTGTCCGGATTGTGGCGGGATGTTGAAGGTGGATCCGGTGACGCGGTCGGTGATCTCGCACACGGCGGCGCCGCGCAAGAAGACGTTTGAGGACTTTGGGCAGGCCGCGAAGGCTCTTAAAGAGTCCGACGCGCGGCGGGAGTCGATCTTTGCTCAGTCCGTGCAGGCGGAGAAGAATCGCGACGACCTGATGTCGAAGCGTTTTGCGGAAGCCGTGAAGAAGGCCAAGGAGTCGCCGCTGACGGGCAAGCCGCTGCGGGACTTCGACCTGGAATAAAGAATCGTTGCAAGCAAAAGCCGCTCCTGTTGAGGGAGCGGCTTTTGCTTTGCGGATTCGATTCGACCTAGGTCTTGGTCCAGAGTGTGCCACCCTGGTAATCGGAGACGAGCGTGTTGTAGGCGCTGAGCATCACGGTGGCGTTTTGCGTCGTCTGGCCGAGCTCGCGATTTTCGGTCATGGACGCGGTGGAGAAGTTGATGGAACCGATGTACACGTTCGCATCGGAGTAGCCGTAGTCGAGGAGCATCACCTTGGCGTGAATGTAGAGGATCGTGCCGCTGTCCTTGTAGGTGTAGACCTTGACGCCGGCTTTGGTGAGGGTTTCGAACTCGCTCTCGTAGTCGTTGTCGTCATTGGTCATGATGACCGTGACGGCGACGCCGGCCTTGGCACGGTTGGCGAGGTCGGTGACGATCGTGGAGTTGCTCATCTCTTCGTTTTCCACCAGCAGGGTGTGCGTCGCGGAGTTGATGAATGCCTCAAGCGCTGCTGCGGAGAGGTTCGGGCTCCAGATGAGCGACGTGGCCTTGGTGGGCGTGACGGTGGCGTTGACGAAGTCGGCGTTGAAAACGGCCTCGATTTCGGCGACATCCGCTGCGTTGGTGTCGGTGATGGCGAAGTCGCGCGTGTCGGAGTAGTACTTGCTGGTGAGGTTGAGGGTGAGGATCATCGAGGTGGTGCTGTCGACGGTGATGGTCTTCTGGTGGGTTACCGCGTACTTTGTGTTGGCCCAGTGGCAGGAGACGCCGCCTGCGGTGAGTGCGTTAAAGGCGGCCTCGTTGCTGCTCATCTCGCTGTTCTGGTCGAGGATGACGCGAACGGTAACGCCCTTCTTGGCGAGTGCGATGAGGTCTGCCTGAGCGGTGGTATCGACGAACTCGTACATCGTCATGTCGAGGGTCTTGGTGGCCGTGTTGATGAAGTTGTAGACAGGCGTGATGGTGTTATCTGACTCGGGAAACGTGCTGAGGGTCTGCGATTGGGCGACACCGGCAAAAAGCGTGGCGGCGGAAAGGATGGCGAGACAGAACGTTGTACGTTTCACAAAGGCCTCGATTCTCAGATAGTGGGGCGACAACTGACGGAAGCGTAGCCCCTGGTTGTGACGGCGTCGAGAGTACCTAAGTCGCTGAAATCAATAGCGACTAGTGGGCAGAGCCGTGCTGAAAATTGAGGCGGTTGTAATGCGGCTGACATGCGGAATTGGTTGCGAAACACTGAGGTTGAGGGCGGTTGATAGACTGTAAGGGATGCCTCCGATATTGAATGCTCAGGGCGTGAGCAAGCGCTTTGGCGCAACGCCCCTTTTTGAAAATCTTTCGTTTACCGTTTCCGATGGCGACCGCATCGGGCTGATCGGGCCTAACGGCGCCGGCAAGTCGACGCTGATGGCTGTGCTGTCGGGCGAGGTTGAGCCGGATACGGGCGACCTTTCCGTGCGCAAACGCGCGCGCGTGGCGTACGTGAAACAGGTTTCGGAGTTTCCGAAAGGCGCGACGATCCGCGGCGTGCTGGAAGAGGCGTTGGAGAACGGGAACGTGCCGGAAGGCGAGCGCGAGCAGCGGTTGCGCGAGACGTTAGGACGGACTGGCTTTGAGGACGTCCATGCCGAGGCCGCGAGCCTGAGCGGCGGATGGAAGAAGCGTCTCGCGATTGCCGAGGCTGCCGTGATGAAGCCCGATGTGATGCTGCTCGACGAGCCAACGAACCACCTTGACCTTGAGGGCATTGAGTGGCTCGAAGGCATGCTGCGCACGGCGCCGTTTGCCTGCGTGGTCGTCACGCACGATCGCTACTTTATTGAGAACGTGGCGAACGAAGTCGTCGAGCTGAGCCGCGTCTATGCCGAGGGCATGCTGCGTGTGAAGGGAACGTACTCGAAGTTCCTTGAGGGCCGCGAGCTCTACATGGAAGCGCAGACGAAGATGCAGGAAGGCCTGCGCAACCGTGTGAAGACCGAGATCGAATGGCTGCGTCGTGGCCCGAAGGCACGCGCAACCAAAGCGAAGGCGCGCATCGATAACGCGCATGAGCTGATCGGCAAGCTGGCTGAAGTGGACGCGCGCACGCGCACCTCGAGCGCTGGGATTGAGTTTGCGGCGACTGATCGCCAGACCAAGCGTTTGATCGAGATGGAAGATGTCACGATCGTGTTGGGCGGACGCGAGATTGTGCGTAACGTGAACTTTGGGTTGACCAACGGCATGAAGCTTGGGCTCGTTGGACCAAACGGAAGCGGCAAAACGACGATTCTGCGCGCGATGACCGGCGAATTGGAGCCGACGTCAGGCACAGTGAAGCGCACGACCGGGCTGAAGATTGTCTACTTCTCGCAGATGCGCGAGCTGGATGCGAACCTTACGCTGCGGCGTGCGCTTGCGCCTGATTCGGATGCCGTGGTGTATCAGGATCGTGTGGTGCATGTCGCGAGCTATGCAGCGAAGTTCTTGTTCAGTGGCGATCAACTAAATCAGCCGGTCGAGAGGTTGAGCGGCGGCGAGCGGGCTCGCGTATTGATTGCCCGGTTGATGCTGCAACCGGCTGATGTGCTTGTGCTCGATGAGCCGACGAACGATCTGGATATTCCTACGCTGGAAATCCTTGAAGAGTCGCTGCTGGAGTTCAAGGGAGCTCTGGTGCTGGTGACGCATGATCGCTACATGCTCGATCGCGTGTCGAACACAGTGCTTGGTCTCGATGGCAAGGGCAACACACGCATCTTTGCGGACTACTCGCAGTGGGAAGAGTGGAAGGGCGTTGCCGTCGGCGGCGTAAATACCGAACAGGGAACGCGCGGCGGTGAGAAGAAGCCCGTGGCAACCGCCAGTGGCGGGAAAAAGAAGCTATCGTACATGGAGCAGCGGGAGTATGACGGGATTGAAGCGAAGGTCGATGCGGCTGATGCGCGCATGGCTGCCGCGCATGATCTGTTGGAGGATCCTGCGGTGACCAGCAACGCGGAGAAGTTGACTGCGGCGCTGGCTGAGATGGAAGCCGCGCAGGCCGAGCATGACGCCGTGTATGAGCGTTGGGCGGAGCTAACTGAGAAGGCCGGTTAGTTTTTTGGCGGCGCTTTGCGGCGGACGATTTCGCCGTCTTTCATGACGAAGACCGTATGCCGTACGGCGTTGATGTTGGCGAGCGGATCGCCCTGGACTGCGATGATGTCGGCGAGGTAGCCGGGTTTGAGCTGGCCGATGGAGTCGGCCCAGTCAAGCAGCTTGGCGCCGTTGATCAGGTCGGAGCGAAGGACGTCGGCGGGAGACATGCCGTACTGCACCATGAGTTCGAATTCGCGGGCCTGGGTGCCGTGTGGGAACGGACCAACGTCGGTGCCAAGCGCGAAGGGAACGCCGGCGGCAAGCTGCTTCTTGAACTCGGCTGCGTGGTAGTCGAGCTCGGCTTGATAGTGAGGAGCGTCGCCGGGGTGCTCAGGGTGTTTGGCGAAGTACTCCATGATGGTGAAGGTCGGCACGGCGTAGATCTGCTTTTCGCGCATCAGCTTCATGGTTTCAGGCGAGAGCTGGTAGGCGTGGTCGATGGAGGCGACGCCGGCGTGGACGGCGTAGGAGGCACCGGGTTCTCCCGTGCAGTGGACGGCGACGCGGGAGCCGACGCGGTGGGCTTCGGTGACGGCGGCGGTCAGTTCGGCCTGCGTGTACTGGAAGGGTGTAGTGAAGACGTCGCCTAGCAGCGAGTCGGGGCCGGTTTCGTAGATCTTGGTGAAGTCGGCGCCCCCCTTATGTTGCTCGCGCATGATGTGGACGAGTTCGCCGGCGTTGTTGGCGTAGTCAGCGTTCGAGAGGACGTGCTGGGCGGGGTTGAAGCCGATGGCGTCTTCGTGCCCGCCGAGAATGTCGATGGCGTTGCAGGAGACGCGCATGTGGGGGCCGGGGATCTGGCCGCGGTCGATGGCGTTGCGGACGGCGACATCGGCGCACCCGGCGCCTTCGGTGCCCATGTCGCGCTCGGCGGTGAAGCCAGCCATGAGGTCGGCTTTGGCGGCTGAGGCGGCGGAGAGGACGCGCTCGGGAACGGACTCCTGCACGGTCTGGAGGTCTTCGGCGCCGGGGTGGAGGAAGAGATGGACATGGGCGTCGATGAGGCCGGGCATGAGGGTGGTGTCGCCGAGGTCGACGACGATGGCGCCAGTGGGGTGGTTTACCTGGGTGCCGACTTCGCGGATGCGGTCGCCGACGACGAGGATTTCACCGGGAGAGATCACCTTGCCGGCGGCGACGTCGAGCACGCGCGCGGCGTGCAGGACGGTGGAATCGACATCGAGCTGCTCGAGATCCTGGGCGTTGGCAGTGAGGGCGACGGTGGCGAGGGTCGCAGCGAGCAAGAGTTTCATGATGAAAGCAGCATACTCTACGACCAACCCCCTCCCCCGGTTTTCTCGCAAAGTCCGCAGGAATAAAGGCTTAGGCCTGGACTTGGCCGGTTCGGCTGACGGTTAAGATGTCAAAAAACGAAAGCCCCGCGTTTGCCGGGCTTTGGAACTTCTCTCGCTTTATTATATGGGGCGTGTCAAGAGTGCGTGGGTTCGATCATCTTCTGAGGGCTTTATCTTGGGCGAACGTCAACAACGCGGTCCTGGTTTGAATCCATGCGGTGTCGTGATCGTTTTTGGAGTTTTATTACTGTCCGCGACCGCAAGAGGGGGCTGGGGACAGGAGCAAGGCCGGGATACGGTGGAAATCGGGGTGGTGGGACAGACGACCTCGGACCTGATCACAGCTCCCTACATGCTGACGTACGACTTCTCTGGGTCTTATTATGTGGGCACTCCCAATCAACAGGTGTTCGGCGGACCCGAGATCGGCTATCGGTATGCGTTCACCCGAAATTTCGCCCTTGAAGGCCGGGTCGACTATCTTTTCGGTCATCAACCTACGGTGGACCTGAGCGGGGGCAATGAGTTGACAATGCACGCCGGTGTGCGGGCGAGCCTGCCGATGGGCCGCCTTTCGCTGTTCACGACGGTTGCTCCTGGCCTGTCATCGTTCAACAAGCCAGTGCGGTTTGTTATACAGGGGAGTGTGCCGGATCAAAGAACCGCGCGCATCACGCACTTCAGTGTGGAAAACTCTGTGGGCCTGACCTATCGTCTGGCGCATCGCACCGCACTTAGCTTCGCGGCAAGACAAACGACGCTGGTTGAAGGCGATGAGTATCAGGGTACGCTGGCGCCGATTCCTTGCGTTCCACCGTATGACATTCCCTGTCTGCCCAATGGCGGGGTCATCGTGGTCCCTGGTGGTGTCGAGCAGCATCTGTCGGTGAGTGTTGGATTGGAACGCTCGTTTGGGCGGGCTTTCGAACCGGAGAAGCCTGGTGAAAGGTTCGGCGAAGAGCAGGATCGGCCTTTCCGCAACGAGGTCCTGTTCTTATGGGCGAATCAACCTCAGAACTACTTGTCTACGGGATACCTTGTCGCTTCGAATGGGTTTGGCGGAGATGTGGCTCATTCTTTGCGGTCCTGGCTGGATTTCGATGCGGCGGTCCTTACGTTTCCCGGCGGCGATGATGCGATATTCCAGGATGGAGGATCGAAGACTGAAGTGTTCGCGGGAGTGAAAGCGGGTCTGCGGCGGCGCTACTATGGCGTGTTTGGCAAGCTGCGGCCGGGACTGGTGACCTCTCCGGACACGCTGGATACAGACTTCGCGTCTACCAACCCGTACGTACGGAATATCAACTTTGCTCTCGACGAAGGCGGGGCAGTGGAGATATACCCGCGCGCGAGCCACTTTGTGATGCGCCTGGATTTTGGAGAGGTGCTGACCCACTACTCTGCCGTGAAGGTCGCGACGCCGGTTGGGAATGAGACACAACCGGTGCAGGACCGTGCGGCAGGCCTTTACACGTTGGGCGTGGGCTGGCGATTCTAGTGCGGGTTATTTTGGCGCCCATTGCTCGTCGGCGGAGGGGCCGTAGAGGGCGGGGACGGGGATGTTGTTGAGGCGGAGGTAGACACCCAGCTGCGCGGTGTGGTGGATGAGGTGATTGAAGCACATCAGGCGGAAGGTGGTGACGCGGTTGGCGTTGGAGATGACGTGCTCGCCGAAGGAGAACGGCCAAAGGGCAGCGAGATGCTCGTCCGATGAGGCAGCGATGGCGGCGCGACACAGCGGGGCGCATTCGTCGAGGCGGGCGAGGCAGGCCTCGCGGGTGGTGAAGGTGAGATCGGCGTGTTTGCGCTTGGGGTTGGGGTCGGCGAGGTTCATGCCGTCGTCTTCCATGATGTAGAGGCCGAAGAGCGGCATGGTGGCGCAGTGCATGGCGAGCTTACCGAGTTTCATGGACTTCTCGTGGCAGGCGTAGTCGGGCAGATCTTCGGGGACGCGCTCGAGGGTGCGGCGGGTGTTGGAGATTTCGATGTCGTAGTCGGCGAGGAGGAGTTCGGCGGTGGTCATGGGGCGATGTCCTTTGGCTTTCTCTTGAAGCGTGGGGTTGGCTTTCGGAGAGAACGGGAGAAAAGCAGGTTCCTCGCTTGAGCTCGGAATGACAATTTCTCTTTGAGAAATCGTCCAAGAAAAGCAAGTGCTAGATGCCGGTGATGTTGAAGCCGCAGTCGACGAAGGTGATTTCGCCGGTGATGGCGCTGGCGAGGTCCGAGGCGAGGAAGAGAGCGACGTTGCCTACTTCGGACTGGTCGACGTTGCGGTGGAGCGGGGCGCGTTCGTTGGTCTTGTCGAGCATGACCTGGAGATCGCCGATGCCGCGGGCGGCGAGGGTTTTGATGGCGCCTGCCGAGATGGCGTTGACGCGGATGTTCTTCGAGCCTACCGAGGCTGCCAGGTAACGAACGGCGGCCTCAAGACCGGCCTTGGCGACGCCCATGACGTTGTAGTTGGGGAACGTGACCTGTGAGCCGAAGTGGGTGAGGGTGAGGATGGAACCGCCTTCGGTCATGAGGGGAACGGCGGCGTTTGCGACGGCAATCAACGAGTAGACGCTGATGTCCATCGCGAGAGCGAAGTCAGCGCGCTTGGTGAGGATGAAGTCGCTATGCAAGGCGGCGGGAGGGGCGAACGCCACGGCGTGGACGAGGGTGTGGATCACCGGGAAGGCTGTGGCGATCTCGGCGAAGGCGGCGGCGATCTGTTCGTCGGAGGAGACGTCCATCTGGATGGCGCGACCGGTGCCGGTCTGGCCGAGGGATTCGAGGAGTTCTTCGGACTCCTTCTTCAGGCGCTCGGACTGGTAGCAGAGGACGAGCGTGGCGCCGGCGTTTGCGAGTTTTTCCGCGATGGAGTAGGCGATGCTGCGCTTGTTGGCGACGCCGAGGACGACGGCGACTTTGCCTTTGAGATCGATCATGAGGTTTGGGGTGTTCCTTTCTTCAGGGCGCCGGCTGGGGCGAGGTTGCTCAACCCGGGGAGGCGCGTTGCAGGAGTAAGGATAGCAGCAGGAGGATGGCGGTTGCCATGAAAGGAATGCGTCCGGTGGAGGATAATGGAAGAGCTTTGTTGATGACTGAATCCAATGCACTTAAGCCGGTAGTTGGTTGCGTTCTGGTGAACTGGAACGGCCGGGCGGACACGATGGCCTGTCTGGAGTCGCTGATGCTGCAGCAGTATGCGTCGTTGCGGGTGGTTGTGGTGGACAACGGGTCGGCCGATGGATCTGTGGGGGCGATCCGCACGGCGTTCCCGCAGGTGACGGTGCTGGAGGCGGGGAAGAACCTGGGGTTTACGGCTGGGTCGAATCTTGGGATCGAATGCGCTGTAAAAAACGGGGCGGACTTCGTCTGGCTGCTGAACAATGACACCGTTGCCCCTCCGGATACGTGTGGCAAGCTGGTGGCGAAGGCGATGCTTGAGCCGAAGGCCGGGTTGATCGGCAGCGTGCTGTATTACATGCACGATCCCGGCAGGGTGCAGGCGTGGGGTGGGGGCGACATAACGGTGTGGATGGGACGGAGCACGCATTTTTCGGGTACGGTTGCGCTGGGGCCTACGAGCTATCTGACGTTTGCGAGTGTGTTGATTCCGCGCGAGGTGCTGCTGCGGGTGGGGATTCTGTATGAGGGGTCGTTTATGTACTGGGACGACTCGGACTATGCGCTGCGCGTGACGAAAGCCGGATATGGGCTTGCGGTGGCTGAGGATACGGCGATCCTGCATAAAGAAGGTGGGAGCGCCACGCGGCGGAGTCCTGTGGTCGACCGGTACTCGACTACGGCGGGGCTGCATTTTCTGAGGCGGCACGCGGCTGCGCCGTGGTTCAGCATGCCGCTGTTTGTGGCGCTGAAGCTGGGCAACCGGGTGGTCCGGCTGGAGGGTGAGAACGTGCGTGGCGTGTGGCTGGGCGTGCGGGATTACTGGGCGCAGCGCGGGAAAGTTTTTCGCGAACGGCTGTAGGAGCTAGAAGGCGGTTGCTCCGGCGTAGTCGTTGGTCATGGTGGTGTTGATCGCCGTCACGCTGGGCGTGTCCGTGATGTAGATGCCTAGCTCGCGGTTTTCGGTCATGGAGGCGTTCGAGTAGTTGATCGAACCCATGTAAACGGCCTGCGTGCTGAGGCCGTAGTCAGCGACGACAGCTTTGGCATGGATGTAGAGGCCGGTGGTGGTGTCGGGGTAGGTGCGTACGCCGCAACCGGCGGCTTCGAGCGCCTTGAACTGGGTGGAGTACGAGCTATACGGCGAGCTGGTGCTGGAGTTGACCATGGCGATGTGGACGGTGACGCCGTTCTGGCAGGCGGTTTCGAGGGCGCTGACGATGTTGGCTGCACCCATTTCTTCATTTTCGAGCGTGATGGTTTTCTTGGCGTTGTTGATGAGAGCGAGCATGGCGGCCTGGGCGGTGGTGGGGCTCAAGATGAGGTCGTCGCCAGTGCCGGGTGTGTAGCTCAGGTCGCTTGGGCCCTGGGTGCCGTTGTAGGGTGTGCCGGCGGCGATGTCGGCAGCGAAGGTGGCTTCGATGGCCGCGATGTCGGCTGGGTCGTTGGTGATGAGCGCGAAGTCACGGGTGGTGGAGTAGTACTGAGTCTGCAGGTTGAGCGACATGATGGCGGTCTGGGCGTTGGCCGTGCCGGCGTCGATGGTGATGGTCTTCTGGTGGGTAGCCTGGAAGGCGGTGTTGGAGAAGACCGCGCTGCAGTTGGCTCCGGAGGTGTTGAGCTGGTCGTAGGCGGGCGTGTTGTTGCTCTTTACAAGGCTGGCGTCGAGGAGCACGCGAACCTTGATGCCTTTGCCGCAGGCGGTGGCGAGATAGCCGGTGAAGGTGGTGTCCTGCAGCTCGTACATCGTCATGTCGATGGTTTTGGTGGCGCTGTTGATGAAGGTGTAGAGGTTGGAGACATCGGTAGCGCCGCCGGCTGGGCCGTAGACGTAGAGCGTGTGGGTAACGGTGGTGGTGGAAGAGGTTCCGGTCCCGGTAAGCGTGATGGTCTGGGGGAGGGTGGTTGCGCTGCTGGCGACGCTGATGCTTGCGATCTCCGTGGCGGCAGCGGCGGGTGTGAAGGTGGCGGAGATGGTGCAACTGGAGCCGGCGGCGAGGGTGGCCGCGCAGGTGGTGGTTTCCGCGAAGTTGGCAGGGCTGGCTCCGCCAAGGGTGATGGAGATTGCGGTGAGGGTGGAACCGCCGGGGTTCGAGAGGGTGACGCTCATGGCGGTAGCGGTGCCGCCGACGGCGGTTCCGGGGAAGGCGATGGTGGTTGTAGAAAGCACGGCCTGCGCGGGAGTGGGCGGCGTGGATGCGGCTGTGCCTGTCCCTGTAAGGGTGATCGTCTGGGGCGTCGAGGTAGCGCTGCTGGCGACGCTGAGGGTCGCGGTGTAGGTGGTTGCGGCTGCGGGCGTGAAGACTACGGCGATGGAACAGCTTGAACCGGCAGCGAGCGTGGAAGGACAGGTGGTGGTTTCGGCGAAGCTGGATGCATTGGTGCCGGCGAGGGTAATGGCAACGCCGGTGAGGGTGGTATTGCCACTGTTGGTCAGGGTAATGCTGCCGGTCGAGGATGCGGTGCCGATGGTGCTGGTGAGGCTCAGAGTGGTTCCGGAGAGCGTCGCGCCAGACTGCAGCGGCGTGCCCGTCGCGGCTGTGGAGCTGCCTCCGCAGCCGATGATGCCAAAGGAAAGCGAGAGAGCGACCACAGCAAACTTGTTACAGAGCATCCGAGACCCGATCAACCAGAATTTACGACAAGCCGCGATTATAGGTCATCGAGGAGACCGAAATCGCGGGTGGATGGGATCCGCGGTGTGGTTTAAGGGGAGTCAGGATTGAAAATCGCGCATGGAAGAAGCGGAGCGGCGCATGCGGGATCGGCGGATGGGTTTGGGCGCGCTGGGAGCTTCAAGGGGTTCTGTGCGGAGGGGAGCGAGCTCCATTTGCGCACAGTTGCGGCCCTGATTTTTGGCGGCGTAGAGAGCGCGGTCGGCGCGGGCGAGGAGGTCGACGACGGTGTCGTAGACGTCGGCCTGGGTGAAGCCGATGCTGACCGTGGGCGCAATGCCGGAGGGGGCGTGTGGCGGCAACGAGGCTACCTCGCGGAGGATGCGGTTGCAAACGGCGGCGATGTCGAGCGCACTTGAGCCGGGCAGCACGACGAGGAACTCGTCGCCGCCGATGCGTCCGCAGGCGTCGAAGGTGCGCAGCTGATGGGAAATAGCGCCGGCGATGTTGCGGAGGACCTCGTCGCCTGTCGCATGGCCGCCGGTGTCGTTGAAGGCCTTGAAATGGTCGATGTCGAGGAGGGCGACCGACAGCGGAACGAAGGTGCGGCGTGCGCGTTCCATCTCGATAGCGAGGAGTTCTTCGATGCCAAGGCGGTTGAGCGCGCCGGTGAGGGCGTCGCGGCGGGCGGAGCGCTCGATGGAGGCTGTGATCTCGCGCGCAATCAGGGCCATGCTGAAAACGCCCACACCGCAGGCGGAGATGAGGCCCACGAGCAGGTGGAGCGACTGGGCGACGTCGTTTTGAAAGATGTTCGGCGGAACTCCGCGGATGGCGGTGACGATGCCGCGGACGGCGTCTCCGACCATGGACATGCCGACGAAAACGGTAAGCGACTGCACGACAACCCCGCGATGCCTGTGGCGCACGAGGTCGACGAACAGGTTGATCTGGATCAGGACGCCGGTGATCGAGACGATGATCGTGCGAATGCTGATGAGATTGTGGAAGATGGTGAAATAGGCCATCGGGAGGAGAGAAAGCGCCGCGATGATGGCGGGGAACAGCAGGCGCGGACGAAAGCCGATCAGCGCCGCGCCGCCGGCATATAACAGCAGGTAGGTCACCCACAGGAGGCCGTTCCCGAAGAGGACGCTTACTGTGAGCGGCATGAATCCACGCAGCAGAAAGAAGCAAAGGGCGACAATGCCGACGAAGAATCCCTGGGCCAGCTGCATGGGCCCGCGCACGTCCGGAAACCGTTTCGCCAGTATGTAGAGCACCAGAGCGAAGATGAGGCAGACGAGGGCCTGGGTCACGAACAATGTCGCAATGTCGAAGTGGACAGTAGGTGTCATATGGCCCGGATGGAGGCCAGTTTACTGGGCGGAACGCTTTGATCAAAGAGTTTTGTTTGATTCGTCCCGATTTTCGCCCATGAATGAGCCAATCGAACGGTTCCCGCAGACGGGTTGGAAGCTACAGTGAGCTTAATTCGTTGGCGCGAAGTGGAGCGAACTCCATTTGCGCGCAGTTGCGGCCCTGGTGCTTGGCGGCGTAGAGGGCGCGGTCGGCACGGGCCAGGATGTCGGAGGTGGTATCGAATGTGTCCGCTTCCGTGAAGCCGATGCTGATGGTTGGGGCGATGCCGGCGGTGGGATGCGGCGGAATGGCTTCCACCTCGCGGAGGATGCGGCTGCAGATGATGGCGGTATCCGGAGCGTCGGATCCGGGGATAAGGACTAGAAACTCGTCGCCGCCCAGGCGGCCGCAGGCGTCGAAGGGGCGCAGGTTTTTCATGATGGCGGCGGCGATGCTGCGGAGGATATCGTCGCCGGCTGCGTGGCCGCCTGCGTCGTTGAAAGCCTTGAAGTGGTCGATGTCGATCATGACGAGGGACAGTGGGGTACGGGAGCGGAGGGAGCGCTCGACTTCTACGGTGAGAAGCTCCTCGATGCCACGGCGGTTGAGGGCGCCGGTAAGGGCGTCGCGGCGTGCGCTGCGTTCGACGGAGGCGGTGACCTGGCGGCTGACGAACACCATGCAGAAGATGCCCATGCCGCAGGCAGAAAAAATGCCGATGCCGATGAAGCACGCCTGGATGGTGTTGTATTCAAAGATGCTGGATGGTGTGCCGCGGAGGAAGGTGGCAATGCTGCGGAGTATGTTGGAGACTGCCCAGAGCATCAGGCATGCCGTGAGCAGACGGGCAGCGAGGCTTCGGTCGCGATGGCGCAGGAGGTCAACGACGAGGTTCCACTTCATGATGCATTCGGTGGCCCCAATCACCACGATGCGGGTGTCGATGCGGTTATGGGCCACAGTGAAGTAGATCAGTGCAAACATCGCGGCGATAGCGGCCGATACCGGCAAGCGAAAGCGCGGACGGAACCCAAGCAAACCGCCGATGCCCGAGTAGATGAGGAGATTGGTTCCGAACATCAGCTCATTACTGACGACCACGTTGAGCACGAGCGGCATGTGGGCGCGCAGCAGCAGAAAGAGCATTCCAAGGAACGCGAGCAGGAAGCCAGAAGCTATTTGCCGGATACCGCGTACGTAACGGAAGCGGCTTGCGACGAACAGCAAGACCAGACCGAACACCAGGCAGATCAGCATTTCGGCCGCAAGAAGCGTGCCGATATCGAATTGGAATGTAGGTTTCATGGCCCGGATAAACTCAGTTTATCGGGAGGCATGCGACTGCGAAAGGGCGTTTGCGATCTTTTGCGGAGAAAGAGCGCACTTGAGAGCCTCTGCAGATACTCCTAGCCGTGTACGAGCCAGTCGAACTGTTCCTGGGTGAGCGGCACAACAGAGAGACGGAACTGGCGGAACATGATGGAGCCCTGGAAGACACCGGCGTTGCGGATTTCGTCGAGCGACTTTTCGCGCTTGAGGCGTTTGCCTGCCTTAATCTTCACGATGGGGGTGGTCATTTTGGAGGGCGGAACGGGCGGGGCAAGCTCGACGGAGACGACCTTGGCCAGACCGACGGCGGCTTTGCCTTCGTTGGAGTGGTAGATGACGCAGTCTTCGCCCTTCTTCATGTTGCGCAGGGTGATGAGGGCCTGGTTGTTCTTGATGCCGTCCCAGACGGTTTCGCCGTCGCGGAGGAGATCGTCGAAGGAGTACTTGTCGGGTTCTGATTTTAGGAGGTAAGGCATAGAAACAGAGTGTAGAGGATAGAGCGTAGAGGATAGTGAAAAACGATATTGGATTAGCCGCCGATGTTGAGGAGCTGGACTTTGTCGATGGGGTGCGCGAGGAACTGGCTGCCGAGGAGGCGAAATTTTTCTACGGAGTCGGTAGCGTAGCACTCGAAGGTGGCGGGTGGGGTGGATGGTAAGGGTGTGATGTCGAAGTGGCTGGCTACGGCGGCGGCGGTGGCCTGGGCGGAGTCGATGACGACGGCCTGGGAGCCGAGGGTGCGGAGCATGGATTCGATGGCGCTGGCGATGAGGGGGTAATGCGTGCAGCCGAGCAGGATGGCCTGGGGGTTGCAGGTTTCGAGGGCTTCGCGGAGGTAGATGCTGAGGACTTCGCGGGTAACGTGGTGGTCGGTCCAGCCTTCTTCGACCAGTGGGACGAGCAGCGGGCAGGCTTTTTCGGTGGCGCGGAGGCCGTGGGCTTCGCAGTGCTGGCGGTAGGCTTGCGATTGCACCGTGGCGGAGGTGGCGAGGACGAGAACGTCGGCGTTAGGGTGGCGCTGCTGCGCGGCGCAGACCACGGGCTCGATCACGCCGACGACCGGGATGGAGACGGCGGCTTCGATTTGAGGGAGCGCGAGGGCGGTTGCGGTGTTGCAGGCGATCACGAGGAGGTCGGCGTTGTGCTGCTCGAGGAAGCGGGCGCTTTCGACGGCGTAGCGCGCGATGGTGGTCTGCGATTTGGCGCCATAGGGCAGGCGGGCGGTATCGCCGAGGTAGACGTAGTGGGCGCCGCGGATGAGAGGAAGGAGCTCGCGGAGGACGGTGAGACCGCCGAAGCCGGAGTCGAATACGCCGATGGTAGGAGAGGACATAGAGGCAGGTTTCAGGTTATAGGTTTCAGGTTTTAGGAAAAGCGGGGAGCAGGTCCTTCCCTTTCGACTTCGCTCAAGGTCAGGATGACAAAGTGCTCGATTACTGGGCGTCGGGGATGGTGGCGGCCACGGTGGTGTCGCGGGAGGGGTAGGTGCGGAGCAGGTCGGCGTGGCCGGCCAGGGTTTCGCGGGGCTGGCCGTCGACGAGGAAACGGATTTGTTCGATCTGCGGGAGGTTGGCGTGGAGCGTGCCGATGATGGAGAGCAGGGTAAGAGATTCGACTTCGACCCCGGAGGGGTGCGCGTTGACGAAGCTGGAGCGCAGATTGATGACAGCGAGCTCTCCGCCGGGGGTTTGGGGTTGCGGGGAGTTGGGATCGGCGGCTACGGGCACTGTTGGTGTATCACCGTTGGGCGAGGGTTTGGCGTTGGGGTCGATGGCGTGGCCGTTGATGGGCAGCGGGAGCAGGAAGACGTCGTCGACTGCGGCGCCGGATTGCAGCGGATGGGGTGAGCCGGGCAGGGCGTATTCGGCGACAAGGTGCTCAAGGAGAGCGCGGGCGCGGGCGGTGGCTTCGTCGGGCAGGGCGATCTGGCGGGTGGTCGCTGTAATGGTGCCGTCGGTGTCGTTGGCGAGGTCGAGCGTGATGGATTCAGTGTTGGTGTAGGGGGCGTCGATGGGGGTTGCGTCGGCGAGCGCGCCGATGCGGTCGCGGGCTCGCTCACGCTCCCAGAAGAGGAAAGCGCCCATGGCGACGATGCAGGCGATGAGAACCCAGAAGAGGATGCGTTGGTGGCGCGAGATCATGGCTTCGCTCCTGGGGCCGGGGGCGGCGTGGTGGTGACGAGCGGCGGCTGGTCGAGTCGGGCTGGTTGTTGCGCCTGGCCTTTCCAGAAGACGAGAGCGGAGGCGATGGCTTCGGCGACGTGCTGCTGGTAGCCGGAGTCGTTGAGGGTGCTGGTGTCGCCGCCCTGGGGTGCGAGCTCAATGACGAGCGCAGGGCAGGTGAGGGAGTCGACTGGACGGACCGAAGCGCGGCTGTTGACCAGCGGGATACCGGCGCGGGTGAGTGCGAGTCCGAGCTGTTTCTGCAGGCGCTCGCTCTGGGTAACCCAAGGCGCCTGCGCGGTGAGCCAGGGGTTGGCGAGCGGCTCGCCGGGTGTGGGGTCGAGCTCGGAGCTGTAGAGGTGGACTCCGCTGCCGGCGGCGGTGGCGTGGAGCAGAAGGCAGGCGACGGGGTGGGCGCGGTTGGCGGTGCCGGCGCGGTCGTCGAGCGTGAGGGGATTGGTGGCTCCGGGAGGGGTAGCGGCGTCGCTGTCGCGGGTCATGACGACGCTGAATCCGCGGGCCGAGAGCAGGGAGCGGAGTTTGAACGCGAGGTTGAGGGTGACGTCTTTTTCGAGGATGGAGTCGCTGATGCGCGAGCCGCTGTCGAGGCCACCGTGGGCGGGATCAAGCAGGATGATGCCGCGGTTGAAGAGGGTGGCCGGGGTTGCGGCGAGGCTGGGGACGGTCGTGACGGGCGGGGTGGTCAGCTTGGGAGTGGCCGCGGGAGCTGCTTTAGGGGCCTCTGCTGGCATCGGGGTCGCGGTTTGCGACAGGCCGGGGAGCGCTGCGAGGACGAGCGTGCAGGCAAGGGTGGCGTTCGCGAGCGTTCTGGTGGCGGGCATCATGCAGGGGTTCAGGGGTGGCTGGCTTTCGTCGAGCGGGTGTCCGGTCGGTCTGATTGTAACGGGTTTGATGCGCGCTGCTGCGAAGACGGCGAGCGGGGCGTTAGACTTACGGCTATGCGGGTGTTCGGCGTCGATTGCGGGACGGAGTTTACGGGCTACGGCGTGGTCGAGGTGGACTTTGAGGCCCGGACGCCGAAGCTGCGCTATCTGTGCGCGGGCGCGGTGAAGCTGAGCAAAAAAGATACGACCTCGATGCGGCTGGCACAGGTGTATGCCGAGCTCTCCGCGCTGATGCAGCTCTGGCAGCCGGAGATGGTCGCGATTGAAGAGGTTTTCTTCTCCGCCAACGCCAAGAGCGCGCTGAAGCTGGGTCAGGTGCGGGGCGTGGCCATGCTGGCTGCGGCCAACTGCGGGCTGGCTGTCGCGGAGTATGCGCCGCTTTCGATCAAGAGCGCCGTCGTGGGGTATGGTCTCGCGGCCAAGGAACAGGTGCAGTTTATGGTGGCTCGGCTGCTGGAGCTGGATGAGGCTCCGAAGCCCGCGGATGCGGCGGATGCGCTGGCGATTGCGATCTGTCATATTCATCATGCGCAGACGGCTGAGGCTTTGCGACGGTGAGGGCGCTGGTGCTGGCGGTGGGATTGACGGTGGCTGCGGCGGGGCCGGGTGGGTTGAGGCAGGCGGTGGAGTACAGATTTGAGCCGGTGGATAAGGCGGCGAAGGTTTATACGATCTCAGTGGATGAGAACGGTGAAGGGGGTTACCGCGAGGGTGTGGATGGGGTGGTGCAGCCGCTACATGTGAGCGCGGCTACGGTGAAGACGGCCTTTGCGGCTCGGCAGACGATTGAGAGCGGGCAGTGCGAGACGCACCTCAAAGGAATTGCACAGACAGGAAAGAAGATGCTGCGGTCGTTTGATAACGATCAGGTTTCGGAGTGCGCATTCAATTATTCGGACGACGCAAAGGTGCGCGATGCGACTGACGCGTTCATGGCGATGGTCGAGACGCTGCAGATGGGGGAGCAACTGGCGCATGAGCGGCGGTTCGATCGGCTGGGGCTGGATGCGACGCTGGATTCGCTGATGGATGAGGTGAAGGCTGGGCGGGCGATCGAGCTGCAGAATATTGCGCCGGTGCTGCAGGGGATTGTGGGCGACGAAAGGCTGATGGAGCGTGTGCGGAGCAAGGCGGCGCATTTGCTGGAGGGTGCGACGCCCGCTGCGGTTCGGTGAAGTAGATTCCTTTCGGGAATGGAAGAAAGAAAAGCAAAAGCGACAACGAATGCTTGCGGCGTTTAGTTTAGGGCTTTGTAGAGTTCTGCCATCGCTTCGAGGGGCACGGCTTCGGAGCGGGCGAGTAGTGGGATGCTTGCGGGCCAGGCGGTGGTTAGTTGGGCGGCGTTGAAACCGGCGGTGCGAAGGTTGTTGGCTAGCGTCTTGCGTTTCTGCATGAAGGTGGAACGGAGGAATTTGTTGAAGCCTTCGGGGTCTACCTGGAGTTCGGTGAAGCGGGGAGCGAAGTCGAGGCGTAGGACGGTGGAGTAGACGTCGGGTGGTGGGCTGAAGGCGCCGGGTGGCAGCGTGAAGAGGTTGGTAATGTGGGCGTGGAGCTGGGTGAAGGCCGAGAGCGCGCCGTACTCGCTGGAGCCAGGAGCGGCGGCGATGCGGTCGGCGACTTCGCGCTGCATCATCAGCACCGCGCGGGAGAGCAGGCCGGTGCGGGCGAAGGTGAAGAGGTGGAGAAGGATGTCTGAAGTGATGTAGTACGGGAGGTTGCCGAGGATATCGAGGGTCCAGGGTTCAGGGCCCACGGCCCAGGGTTCGCCTGCGGTCGGAAACAGTGCGGCGAGATCTGTTTGGAGGATGTCCGCGTTGTGGATGGTGACGTGAGGGTCGTTGCGGAAGCGGAAGGCTAGTTCGCGGGCGAGGGCGGGGTCGAACTCGATGCAGTGGAGGCGGGCGCAGCGTGGGGCGAGGATGTCGGTGATGGCGCCATGGCCGGGGCCGATTTCGACGACGGTTCGGGTGGAGGTGTCCCCGAGAGAGCCGGCGATGCGGCGGCAGGCGTCTTCGTCGATGAGAAAGTTCTGGCCGAGCTTGGGTTTCTTCATAAGGCAGGAAATAGGAAGTAGGAAATAGGAAGTAGTTCCGACTGCCGTTAGACCATGGTACGTTTGCGGCGCTGTGTGAGGAAATAGATCGGGATGCCGCAGAGGATGACGATCGAACCGGCGATGGAGTTGCGGGGCTGGTCGGCGAAGCTGAAGACGAGAAGTACCAGTGCGGCGAGAATGAAGAGGGCGGGGACGATGGGGTAGCCGGTGACGCGGTAGGGGCGGTCGGCGGTTGGTTCGCGCTTGCGGAAGACGAAGACCGTGGAGATGGTGATGGCATAGAAAAGCCACTCCGCGAAGATGGCGAGCGAGAAGAGGGCCTGGAACTTGCCGACGGCGAGGATCAGGAGCGAGGCAAGGGAGCCTTGGAGAAGCAGCGATGCCCAGGGCGTGCGGTAGCGGGGCTGCACGGAGCCGAGGACGGCGGGGAAGAGGCCGTCGTTGGCAGCGGCGAAGGGGATGCGGGCGTTGGAGAGTGAGCTGCCGACGAAGGTTGCGGTGACGCTGATGGCCATGGCGATGGAGATGATCCATGCACCGAGATGGCCGGCGACGAGCTGCATGGCGTCGGCTGCGGGGCGCTCGGCGGTGGCGATGATTGCGGCAGGCAGGACGTACTGCACCGCCGCGTTGGTGAGCATGTAGAGGATGCCGACGGTGGCGACGCCGCCGATGAGGGCGATGGGGAGGGATCGTTGCGGCTTCTGCACTTCGCCCGCAAGCTGCGTGACGTCAGACCAGCCGTCGTAGGCCCAGAGCGCGGCGGTAAGCGCGACCATGAAGCCGGCGAAGCCTCCGCGGGCTGCGGTGAAGGTGGTGGCGAAGTTGTGCAGGCCTGTTTGTGCTGAGGTGTGGCTTGCTCCGGCGAAGCAGAAGCCGGCGACGACGAGGACCAGAAGGACTTTGAGCCAGGTGAGCAGCGTTTGGACGTTGGCGGAGTCGCGCGTGCTGACGATGTTGAGCATCGTGACGAGGAACGTGGCGACGATGGCTATGAGCTGTCCCCATACGAAGGAGCCTATCGCGGGTCGTGCGAAGAAGGCGAAGGCCTGAAAGGTGCCGAGCACACGGACCAGGCCGAGCGCGATGGTGGCGATGGTGGCGGGCGTGGAGATGAGCGTCATCGTCCACGTGTAGAGAAAGGCGATGAGCGGGCCGTACGCCGCGTGGAGAAAGGCGTAGTCGCCGCCGACCCTGGGGCGCATGGCGGCTAGCTCAGCGTAGGTCATCGCGCCGAAGAGCGAGAGCAGACCGCCGGTGATCCAAACGGAGAAGACGGTGCGGCTGTTGCCGACCGCGGCCATCATCTCGCGCGGGACGAGGAAGATGCCCGAGCCGATGATGATGCCGACGACAATGGCGGTCGCGTGGGTCGCGGTGAGGACGCGGGGAAGGCCGTCGCCTTCAGGGTTTGCAGAGTTCTCCATGGATGGCTGGAGAGTAGCACGGAGAGGCAGGTTTCAGGTGTTAGGTTTCAGGTTTTAGTAGTAGAAGCGTTCGTCGGCCCAGTTGAAGGGTGCTGTGGGTTTCCGGCCGCGAAGCAGGTAGATGCGGCGGTGACGCTCATACGGCATGGCGTAGGGACTGGCATCGGGCCGGCCGAGCAGTGTGACGGAGTTGTATTTGAGGGAGATCCTCTCGGGGCTGTCGGAGATGATCGCGATGGAGACTTCGGGGTCGCAGTTATGGCTGCCCCACATCCAGTAACTGTTCTGGCCGCTGAGGGCGGGCGGGAGGGTGTCGTGCAGGAGTCGGTTGCGGAAGTCGATGTTGCCCGCATCGCCATAGTTGCCGCCGAAGATGCAGACGCGCTGCTGGTCGGCGGAGCTGAGGGTGTGGAACGCTTTGGAGACGATGTCGTATTGCTGGTCCCAGCCGAAGCGGTCGGCGAAGAACTGTGGCATCGGGCCGGAATCGGATGTTTCAGTGGGCTTGGTGGCAAGATGTGTCGCGGTGGTGTAGCGCACCCACTCCGCGGGGCGAAGTACGGGCGATGCCAGCGGAAGGATGAAGATTGTGTTCAGCAGCAGAATGGATTCAAAGATAGGGAAGGCCGCGATACGGTCCCGCTGCACGGAGCGTGAGGCTGCGAAGCGATGCTCCCAGGCGATGGCTCCGGCGGCGAAGTATGCAGGGTAGATGCCGGAGAGGTAGTAATCCTTCGCGTGCATGAGGAACATGATCGCGAAGAAGACGAGATACGTGAGGCCGAGCCACTGTGAGGCCTTGATCGACTTTGCGCGGAGCAGCGCAACGACGCCCGTGACCCAAAGCAGGGCATTCAACGGATTCATGTTGAGTAGCTGCGCGCCGCAAAACTGGAGCGGCGTGAGTACCGTGTTTTTTCCACTTTCGCGTCCGTTCCGCAGGAACTCCAGCGTCGGCCAGTGGTTGTGGATCTGCCAGAGGACGTTGGGCAGGGCGATGACGATGAGCAGGGCGATGCCGAGCGCGGCGTAGCGGGTGAAAAGGAGTTTTCGCTGCGGCGTGAGGAGCAGAGCGGCGCCGAGCGAGACGAGGAAGAAGGCCATCGATGGCTTGTTGAGAAGGCCGATGCCGGCGGCGATGCCGAGAAGCGTCCACCACAGCCGTGCGGAGTAGCCACGCTGGATGAGGATGACGGCAAGCAGGCAGAAGCTCCAGAACATGGCTTCGCAGGAGTTCATCGAGAGGAAGCCGTCGAGGCCGATGTACTGCGGGCAGCAGATGAGGCCGAACATGGCCAAAGCTTGTGCCGGCCGCTTGCCGCCGAGCGACCACGCGAGGATGCCGCCGAGGAAGACCATGACGGCTCCGGCGAGTGCGGAGAGAATGCGGATGGAGAAAAGCGAGTCGCCGAAGAGAATTTCGCCGAGGCGTGCCTGCACGGCGACGATTGGTCCGTGGTCGACGTAACCCCAGGCAAGGTGATGGCCGCAGGCGATGTAGTAGAACTCGTCGCGGAAGTAGCTGTAGCCAAGGTGCTGCGTATAGAGGGTCAGCGCGAAGTGGAGCAGCAGCTTGATGGCAGCGAAGAGGGTTGCGAGACGGAGAGCGGCGCGGAGGGTTGGGTCGGCTGGGCGGACTACGGTTGTGGTGGTCATCGGCTTGTGAAGAGGGTACGACAGGTTTCGCCGGGTGGTTCCCTCAAACTTTGAGGGCCGGATGAGGCATCCTAGAGGGGGGACAAGGAGACGCGACGATGGAATGGACGCCCGGGGGAATGAGTAGCGATGTCGAGGACCGCAGGGATGACTCCGGCGGTGGTGGTGGCTTCGGGTTTGGTGGCGGGGGCTTCGGCGGTGGGGGAATTGGGATTGTGGGGTTCCTGGTGCTGCTGGTAATCAGCCTGGTGACGGGGCATAACTTTCTGGGTGGGCTGTTCAACGGTGGTGGTTCGGGTGCTCCGACGCAGCAGGTGCGGCCCGATCAGCCGAATCGTGAAGCGCCGGGAATGCAGGGATCGCGCGTGGGTGGGGATCGCGATGCGCAGTTGGTGTCGTTTGTGCTGGACGATGTGCAGAAGACGTGGACGGGGATCTTTCAGCAGCAGGGTAAGCAGTATCGGCATGCGAAGCTGGTGCTGTATCGCGGGGCTACGTACTCAGGGTGTGGAACGGCGCAGGCTTCCACGGGGCCGTTTTATTGTCCGGAAGATGAGAAGGTTTATATCGATCTCGACTTCTGGGATGAGCTGAAGAAGTTCGGCGGCAGCACGGCTGACTTCGCGCAGGCGTATGTGATCGCGCATGAGCTGGGGCACCATGTGCAGAAGCTGACGGGGATCGAGGCGAAGGTGCAGCGGCTCTCGCAGCAGGAGCCGGACCAGCGGCTGCATCTGAGTGTGGATACGGAGCTACAAGCTGATTGCTATGCAGGCGTGTGGGCGCACTCGGCGCAGGAGCGCGGGATAGTGCAGACCGGCGATGTGGCTGCGGCGTTGAGCGCGGCGGCGGCGGTTGGGGATGACCATCTGGAGAAGATGAGCGGAAGGGCGGTGAGCCCGGAGACCTGGACGCATGGGTCTTCTGCTCAAAGGGAGCATTGGTTCAATGCGGGGCTGAACGGCGGGACGCCTGCGAGTTGCAATACGTTTGGTGGAGGCTCGGAAGTGCAATAGAAGTTCTATTTCATAAATTGTATTCTATGCTATTTTAGTTTGTAGGTTCTTGCTGCATAGAGGTTCTTATGACAATTGACGCGGGATATATTCGCAAATTCGCTACAGATGCTTATGTAAAGCCGGCTCGTCGACGTGGTGAAAAAAAGTTCTCTATCGCGGTGAAACCCGTGGAAGCGGATTTGAAGAAGAAGGGAATGCCTACCGGTCGCACTCCGCTGGTTTGCTCTGCGCTTCGAGGCAACAAGTTCCAGAACGAGAATGGCATCGTACTTGATCATTGGGATGGTCCACCTTCCGGACAGAGCCCGACGGTCGTCTATCATTTTCGGTTTGTTGAAGGCTCAATCCCTGACGAGCATGTCGAGAAGCGGAACGAGACACCTGAGGAGTGGGCTTTGCGCGTCACGTCGAAGATTCGCGGATTGATGAAAAAAGAGATCACCGCGCGCGGCGGAACGGAAGGCTATCTGAGATGGGTTCGATCCGAGGATGAAGCATGAGTCGGGTTTTTTGGGATGCAATGCTCTTCATCTATCTTTTAGAGGGTCATCCCCGTTTCGCTCCAGCCGTTCTCGCGGTGTTGGCGCAATCGCGACGGCGCGGAGATGTGCTGTTTACGAGCTATCTTTCTTTAGCGGAAGCTTCAGCCGGTATGGCCGGAGGGGAAACCTCGGCGATCATCTTACGAAAGACGTTGGATGAAATGGGGTTTACGCTGGTCAGTTTCGACGACGAATCCGTAGAGCCTTTTCGGAGATTGCGAGCGGAGTTCGGCCTCAAATCGCCTGATTCGCTGCACCTGGCATGTGCAGCGGCAAATAAGACGGATCTCTTCCTGACAGGTGACAAGCAGTTGTTGAAGAAGAGACTGCATGTGCCGGGAATTCAATTCATTGCCGATTTTGAAAATCCGCCTTTTTGATGTGAGCATAGACGGTCCGTCTTATTTCGTTGTGGAAGCCGATGCGGTGATGGCCGCGTCATAGACGGCTTTGGCAATGCGTGCGATGACGGATTCGTCGGTGGTGTCGTCGGCGTGGGCGTTGGTCACGAAGATGGCGAGCGCCAGGCGCCGACTGTCGGGCAGGGTAATTAGGCCGACATCGTTGGTGGCGGGGTAGAAGCCGTGATCGAGGCCGGAGGTGCCGGTCTTGTGGGTGACCACGGTGCCCGCGGGTAGCAGGCCCTTAATGCGGTGCGGGGCGCTGGGGGTTTCGGTCATCCACTGCTGCAGCAGCGCGGTGTGCTCCGGGTTGAGTGGGGAACGGTCGGCGAAAAGGCGTAGGAGCGCGACCATGGCTGTGGGTTCGGCGGAGTCCTGGTACTGGAGGTTTTCGTCGTCGTGCAGCTCGCGCTCGGAGTGGACGACGTGAATGCCCGGGACGCCGAGTGCATCCATGGAGCGCTGCACGACCTGTGGGCCACCGATGTGGCGCAGCAGGATGTCGGTGGCGATGTTGTCGGAGAGACTGGCGGACAGGCGTATGAGCTCGCGTAAGGGCACCTCGACGCCTGCGGTAGGGTGGGTGTCCTGCAACGGACTGTAGGAGCCTTTGTAGAGATCTGAGGTGAGAAAGGGTACGGGCTGGTCGAGCGTCAGCTTGCCGGCCTCGATCTGCTGGAAGACCGCGATGGCGAGCGGGAACTTGAAGGTCGACTGCATCGGCGGATGGCCGTGCGGATTCAGGTCGCAGTCGAGCTTTGTGCCGGGCAGCGAGCAGGCGACGTAGACTTCGCCCTTCGCGTCTTTGGCGAGGGTGGCGATTTGCTCGTGGAGTGACGTTTGGGCGGCGAGCGGTGTGGTGAGGGCAAGCAGGGCGATGGCGTGGGAGAGGCGCATGTCGTCAACGTAGCGTAAGGCGGCTCTTATGGCTAGTTACTGATGTAGAACTGGCCTGCGGATAAGTTGTGGATTGCTCTATGTGCGGCGCCAGGGGAACTGCGCGGTGTAGCAGGGTATGGCGGTGGCGTTGGCCTTGGTGACGGTGAGAAGCTTCCGGCGCAGCAGCCACCGGACGGAGGACTGTGCGGAACTGCGTGAAAGGCCGGTGTTTTCGGCTAGATCCTGGTAGCTGATCGCGATGGCAGCTTTACGTCGCGACTGCTCGCCGGCGAGCCAGAGGTAGACGAGAAAGGCCGCGGGTTTGCGGTCGTGACCGGTGAGGTCGCGGAGCAGCGTGTCGAGGATGTAATCGTCGAGCTTGATCTGGGCAGGCATAGCTGTACCGATCATGAGTATAGCGATGAATGGGCAATTGTTTTGCTTTGAGCGAGTGCCTATGCTCGGTTGAAAGGAGGAATGGCGATGATTCGAGGGATCAAGTTTGTGAGTGTGCCGGTGAAGGACCAGGACGTGGCGTTGAAGTTCTGGACGGAGAAGCTTGGGCTTAAGGTGTCTACCGACCAGCCGTTTGATGGCAAGCAGCGATGGATTGAGCTGATGATTCCCGGCGCGGAGACGGGGTTGGTGCTGTTTACGCCGGAGGGGCATGAGTCTAGGATTGGAGAGTTCCAGCCGATCTCGTTTCAGTGCGACGACGCCATGGCCACCGGTGCAGCGATGATGGCCAAAGGGGTGGAGTTCGATCGGGCGCCTAAAAAAGAGCACTGGGGCACGTCAGCGATCTTCAAGGATGCGGATGGGAATAAGTATGTGCTGAGTAGCCGCTAAAACGGGATGCCCGCTGCGATGCAGGCGTTAGGATTGCGAAATTGTGCGGTGCTCAACCTTAGGATTGCCGAGTCATGGGATCGCAGGTATAGCGAAGCGTCACTTCCATAGGGACCGGAGCGCCATCCAGCGTCCGTGCGGGGACGAAAGCGATGGAGTCAGCGGATTAACCTTTCAGAGAGGGAGCCATCGCGAGAAACAGAACAGCGAAGCAGAAGCCGTTTCGCATGGCGAGTCTTTCTGGAACGCAAACATCCTAATCGATAAAGCTGCCGCTCTATTAGAGCCTCATCGCAAAATCGCAGTGAGCCGCGCAGTCGAAGAAAAGTCACCAAGCGGACATACTTTGTTAGCTGAAAGACCGTCTCACGGTTTGCCAGCGCGTACGATTAAATCCGCAATCTTGAGGTCCATCTTGTCCGAGGCCGTAGTTCCACCAGATCTAGCCGCAGGGTCGACACCCGCAGACATCAGTACCGATCGTACTGCCGCACTGCTGGCGTCCATTGTTGAATCGTCCGACGATGCGATTTTGAGCAAAGACCTGGACGGCACGATTACGAGTTGGAACGGGGCAGCGGAGCGGATCTTCGGTTATACCAGCGCTGAGATGGTTGGCTGCTCGATTCTGAAGCTGATCCCCGGCGATCTGCACTCGGAAGAAGCGGAAATCCTGAAGAAGCTGCGCGCCGGCGGTCGCATCGATCATTTTGAGACCATGCGCTTGAAGAAAAACGGAGAGCTCCTGCACGTTTCTCTGACCATTTCGCCGGTAAAGGACGATACCGGAAGGGTCACCGGAGTTTCCAAAATTCTGCGTGACATCTCCGAACGCAAGGCGATGGAAAAAACGCTGATGCGCACGGAGAAGTTTGCGGCAACAGAAAAGATGGCTGCGACGATTGCGCATGAGATCAACAACCCGTTGGAGGCGCTGGTCAACCTGGTATATCTTGCAAAAGCCAGTGTGAACGATCCCGAGACGGCGGTCGGTTATCTGGCAACGGCGGAAGAAGAGCTTGCCCGAATCGCACAAATCGCCAAGCAGTCGCTCGGCTACTTTCGCGACAGTGTTGGCGCCAAGCAGACTTCACTGGAGCGGCTCATCAGGGAAGTGTTGCGAACGTATGAGCCGAGGCTGCGAGCAGCCGGTGTGGTTGTCGAAATGGGATTCGACGCTGTGCCCGAAATCGTGGTGCGGCAGGGCGAGATGCTGCAGGTGATTTCAAACCTGTTAGTGAACTCATTGCATGCGATGCCGAACGGTGGCGTACTGCGAGTTGCGACAACGTCGGGCGAGATCGATTCCAAAGCAGCTGTTGTGTTCAGCGTTGAAGACAACGGGACAGGAATTGCAGCGGAAAATCTCGGAAGAATCTTCGAGCCGTTTTATACGACGCGCACAGACATCGGCACGGGAGTCGGGCTGTGGGTATCGAAGCAGTTTGTCGAAGGCCACGGCGGACGAATCAACGTGGAGAGCCGCACTGGCGACGCGAGCGGGACAAAGTTCTCCATTTTGCTGCCGATTGAGACCCTGCACACATTGCTCAACTGAGAATGGGAAATGCCGGAGCGTCACTCTCTGCAGAAGCTTCCGCGAAGTAGAGTCGAATTTTTTCCGCGGCCGCTTTATTGACGATGGCGGTCAGCGAGTCGGGGTTCTTCTCGGCGGCTTGCTTCAACGCACGGACGCTGCCGAAGTGCTCCAGTAGCCGCTGCCGTGTGATGGCGCCCACGCCGGGGATGTCGTCGAGCTCGCTTTCGCGATCGCGCATCTGGCGGCGTTTGCGATGATACGTTACGGCGAAGCGGTGGGACTCGTCGCGGATTTTCTGTATCACATGCAACACGGGCGAGCGGCGGTCGAGGATGACGGGATCATCTTCCTGCCCGTGGACGTAGATGATCTCTTCGCGCTTGGCGATGCTGGCGAGTGGCTGCGTCGTAAGGCCGATTTCGGTGAGGGCGTCTGCAGCTGCGTGTAGCTGGCCTAAACCGCCATCGATGAGGATGAGCGAGGGTAACGGCTTGTTGTCATCCTGTAGCTTCTTGTAGCGGCGGTGGATGATCTCGCGCATGGAGGCGAAGTCGTCGACGCCAGTAACGGTCTTGACTTGGAACTTGCGGTAGTCGGACTTCTTCATCGCGCCCTTTTCCCATACAACCATGGAGGCGACGGTTTCGGCACCCTGGATATGCGAGATATCGAAGCACTCGATGCGTTCGGGCGGATCGGCGAGCGTGAGCGCGTCCTGCAACGCTTCCTGCATGTTCCTGATCGACGGTGCGAGGACGCGGAAGCGCTGGTCGTAAGACTGCTTGGCGTTTTGGCAGACGAGGTCGACGAGTGAGCGCTTGTCGCCGCGTTGTGGAGCGGCGATCTCGATCTTGTGGCCGAGCTTTTCGCGCAGGGCGTCAGCGAGTAGCTGGCGGTCGGGGAAGTCGACCGGGACATAAATGTGTTTTGGCACGTAGGACTGATCGAGGTAGAGCTGTTTGAGGAGGGCGGAGAAGAAGACGGGCGCGGAGAAGATGGGTTCTGTGCGCTGTGCGGCAATGTGTGGAATGCCAGGGATCGGGCTGTCGCCGATGTTGAAGGGCTCCGTCAGTCCGCCGAGCTCGTCAGACGCCGGCTCATCCTGATCGATCTCCGGAGCCGTGAAGGCTGGGTTGGGCTCCAGTCCGGGAACGGCTTCCGCTTCGAGCGCCGCTGTCTCGCTGGAGTCATCGTCGGTGAGGTAAGGATTGCTTGCCGCTTCGAACTCCCAGAGGTCTTCCCAGAACATGTCGCGGCGGTCGACGATTTTACCGCCGCGCATATGGAAGAGGTTGACGGCGAGCATATCGTTTTCAAAGTGGAAGCCGAAGACGTCGGCGTCTTCGCTTTCGTCCGTCGAGTGGATGCGCTGGCGGTCTTGCGCCTGCGAGACGGTGATGAGCTGGTCGCGAAGGCGTGCGGCGAGCTCGAACTGCATGTTTTCGGCAGCCTGCTCCATGCGCGCTGTTAAACGGGCTTCGAGCTCGCTGGATTTGCCTTCGAGGAATAGCTGAACGTCGCGGATGGCCTGCCGATAGTCCTCCTGCGAGATCAGCCCCTCCACGCATGGCCCAAGGCAGCGCTTGATGTAGTACTGCAGGCAGGCGCGGGGATGGTAGCGATTCAGGTCGACCTTGCAGCTCGGAATGAGGAAGCTGCGGTGGATGACGTCGACTAAGCGATGCGCGAGGTTCCCGGGGAAGTAGGGGCCGAAGTACGCGCCGCCGTCCTTGCGCAGGCGTCGCGTGACGAACACCTTGGGATGGCGGTCAGTCAGCGTCAGTTTGATGTAGGGGTAGGTCTTGTCGTCGCGCAGAAGGATGTTGAAGCGCGGCTTGCGCTGCTTGATGAGGTTGTTTTCAAGGGCGAGAGCTTCGCGCTCGTTGGCGACGAGGATGTATTCGATGTCCACGGCTTCGCGCATGAGCGAGCCGGTCTTGGCGTTGTTGGCCTGCGTCGCGGCGAGGAAGTACGAGCGCACGCGCGCGCGCAGATTCTTCGCCTTGCCGACGTAGATGACTTCGCCCTCGGCGTTCTTGTAGAGGTAGCAGCCCGCGCCGGTGGGTAGCGTTCGAATTTTAGCGAGGAGATCCATGAGGGGCAGTGAATAGTGAGTCGTAAATAGTGAATAAAGCGCAGAAGGCTGGACCCAATCTTATTGGACGCGCTGCGAGGGGGAAGGATGCGCGGAGCGGTCTAGCGGGTCTTGAACTGGCGGTAGACCACGTAGAGCAGGATCGAAGTCAGCGCGACCCAGGCGAACTGGTACCAGTAAAAGAATGGAAAGCCGAGAAGTGCAGGCGTGGCGCGCGAATACAGGCCTGGAAAGCACAGACCGAGGTACGGCAGCGCCAGCAAAAGAAACGTCCACCAGGGGCGGCGGGCGGTGCTGCGCTCGGGCGTGGAAACTGGATCCATTGGCAGGATGCTAACACTTTGCGCCGCGTCAAGTAAGCTGGAAGTGTGGACGACTTGACGAGCATTCCGGAAGTGGCGGGGCCGAACGCGGCTGCCGTCAGTGTGCAACGCTCCTTGGAGCTGATGGCGAGGCTGCGTGGGCCGGGCGGATGCCCGTGGGACCGCGAGCAGACGTTCGATTCGATCAAGCGGCATACGCTGGAGGAGACTTACGAGGTCTTCGACGCGATTGAGCGCCGTGCGTGGCCGGATTTGAAGGATGAACTGGGCGATCTGCTGCTGCAGGTGCTGTTTTATGCGCAGATGGCCGCCGAAGAGGGCCACTTTACGCTGCACGACGTGGCGGAGAATCTGAACGCGAAGCTGATTCGCAGACATCCGCACATTTTTGGCGATGTGGAAGCTGCCGACTCCGCTGCCGTCCTGCGCAACTGGGAGCAGATCAAGCTCGAAGAAAAGAAAGCAAAACCCGCATCGGCCTCGCTCTTGGACGACGTCCCGCGGTCGATGCCGGCCACGCTCGAAGCGGGTAAACTCGGCTCAAAAGCCGCGAAGGTTGGCTTTGACTGGCCGAATGCTTCGGGCTTGTTTGAGAAGATGGATGAAGAGATCGGTGAACTGCAGGCCGAGGTCCGCAATGGAACTGCCGAAAGCGTCGAAGACGAGTTCGGCGACCTGATGTTTACGGCGATGAATCTTGCACGGCATTTGAAGGTCGATGCAGAGTCGGCATTGCGGCGCAGCAATGCGAAGTTTCGCCGCAGATTTATGGCAATGGAAAAGGCCGCTGGAAACGACGGTCTGAATGAAAAAAACTCCGATGAGTTGGAAGACTTGTGGGCCCGCGTAAAAGCTGCAGAAGGGAATACTGTTGACTAGCATCACGCAAGACGTAAAGAGCAAAATCCGTATCGAAGCACTCACAGAACTGGAACAGTTCGATCGTTGCGTAGAGTTGCAGAACACCGTTTGGTCGTATGACCTTTCCGGCATGATGACGCAGAAGGTTTTTCTGCTCGCCTCGCAGATTGGTGGGCAGGTGCTTGGGGCTTTCGAGGGCGACACTCTGGTCGGCTACGCCATGGGGTTGCCGGGCATGCGCAACGGGCATGCTTATCTTCATTCGCACCACCTCGCGGTGCTGCCGGAGTGGCGCAACTACGGCGTCGGCCGTCGACTGAAGCTTGCCCAGCGCGAGGACGCGATCGCTCGCGGTTTCGAGCTGATGGAGTGGACGTTCGATCCGCTGGAAATCAAGAACTCTTACTTGAATTTTGCGAAGCTGGGCGCTATTTCGCGGCGCTACCGGCATAATTTTTATGGCGCTTCCAGCTCGCCCTTGCATGGAGGGCTGCCGACCGATCGCATTTATGCGGAGTGGTGGCTGCGGTCCGATCGCGTGACCAAGGCTTTGGCCGGCGGAACTCCGGTAATGGACGTCACCGAACGGGTGCAGGTGCCTGCGGCGATTTATGAATGGAAGGCGTCGGACGAGGAGCGTCCAAAGGCGCTTGCGGTGCAGACACAGAATGCGGAAGCGCTGGAGTCTGCGTTTGGGCGCGGGCTTTCGGTCCTCGGCTACGAGCGCAATGAGCAGGGTGATGGAACGTTTCTGCTTGGCGTTTGGAACGAAAATTTTTTGTACTGACGATTCATGAGATTTTTGTACTAACGATCACGAGACTGAGGACGGTAGATGAAGATTGAAGCGATCCACATGCGCGAGGTGAACATGCCTCTCGCCTATCCGTTTGAGACGAGCTTTGGCGTTACCACTGGCCGCCGCATTTTGCTGGTAGAGCTCGTTGGCGATGGTATCAGCGCGTGGGGCGAGTGCGTCGCGGGCGAGCACCCTTACTTCTCTGATGAGATGGTCGACACTGCGTGGCACATTACGGAGACAGAGCTTGCTCCCCGGCTGCTGGGCAAAGAGATTGAAAGTGGCCGCGACTGTGCGGGGCTATTTGAGCAGGTGCGCGGACATCGCATGGCCAAGGCTGCGCTGGAGAATGCGGTTTGGGACATGGATGCGCAACGCCAGGGCCTGCCGCTGTCAACCCTGCTGGGTGGAACGCGTACGTCGATTCCATGCGGTGTTTCGATCGGCATTCAGCCATCGCCTGCTGTGCTGATGGAAAAGATTGCGAAGGAGGTCGCCGCCGGCTATCAGCGCGTGAAGCTGAAGTGCAAACCCGGATGGGATGTTGCGATCTTCGAGGAAGTGCGTTCGCGCTGGCCGGATATCATGCTGAGCTGCGATGCGAACTCGGCTTACAAGCTCGATGATGCCGACCACATCGCAAGCTGGGACCGCTTCAATCTGCTCATGATCGAGCAGCCGCTCTGGTACGACGACTTTTACTTCCATGCACGCCTGCAGAAGCGCCTCGGAACGCGCATTTGCCTCGACGAGTGCATTCGCAATCGCCGCGACGCGCGCGCGGCGCTGGAGCTCGACAGCGGAAGGATCATCAACATCAAGGTCGGTCGCGTGGGCGGATTTACCGAGGCGATTGCGATCCACAACGTCTGCCAGGAGTTCGGCATTCCCGTCTGGTGCGGCGGCATGCTGGAGACAGGCATTGGCCGCTCGCACAATATTGCGCTCTCGTCGTTGCCAAACTTCTCCTTGCCAGGCGATGTTTCGGCTTCCAAGCGCTACTGGACCGAAGACATCATCGAGCCGGAGGTGGTTGTCAGCGCATCGGGAGAGATTGCCGTGCCGACGACGCCGGGCCGCGGGTATGAGGTCGTCCGCGAGCGGGTCGAGGAGATTACGGTGCGACGGCAGACCGTGCGGGCGTAGAAGCTCGCGCTGACAAAGCTAGCGTAATGGAATCTGCATCGCCAGCAACAAGCGCACCGCTTCCTGAAAGCTGACGGGAGCGGGCAGCGGACGGAAATCGCTCGCTGTCATCTGGCTGTTTTCGGGCATGGTCTTTACCATCATGGCTCGCACGGTGAGGTGTTCCATCAGATGGGAGTAGACCCACCGGTCGCCGCCGGCGTTGGTTTGCTCAAGCTCGATAGTGCCCCCGGGATAAACGCGGGCGAGGATACCGAAGCCGAAGTTCAACGGGCGCAGCACGTGGCCTTCGATGCGTGTGAGCCTGCGGGATTTGGCGTCGACCCACATGCGTCCTTCGAGGCCTGTAAGGATCTCCGCGAACATGGTCGGCGGTTTGAAGGCAGGATCGGAGTGGAAGTCGATCACGATCTGCGGTGTCGTTGCGGCTGGCGGCTGTGGCTGTGCAGGCGCATAGCTATAGATCATCGCCTGCGGCATAAGGCGGACGAGCTGCATCACGTCGCCGCGGGTTGAGGTGTCGCGCTTGTGATGCTTGATGAACTCCGCCGGTGCTTGCAGGATGGCGTTGAGGCGGTCCTTTTCTGCTTTGTCTTCCTGAGCCGTAATGGGCAGGCCGTTGCGTTCGATCAGGCGCGCGACGTCTCCCTGGCGGGTTTCGATCTCTTCGCGTGTGGTATCGCTGCGGGCATCGATCTTGCGCACCCGGTAACGCAGTGGAAGGGCTCCGTTGTCGTCGATGATGCTGAGCTCATTGGTGGTGGCGGCTTTCACCCAGTCCAGCGGCGGTCCCGGTGGACTTCCAAGTGGACCTCCAGGTGGAACCCCATTGTTTTGATCAGTGGTCTGGGGTGTTGCGCGCGGAACCGAGGAGCCGGCGGGGGGAAGGAGCGCGGCGGTCAGCAATATCGTCGCGAGAGCGGGCAAGCGCCGGCTAAAGGCCACCTGCGACAAAGTTCTTCGAGAAAAATTCAATTCGGAGGCGCCTCGCTTATAAGATTAGACGAACGACCCGTTCCAGAAGACGTTTGTGCTGCAGGAGCGGCTTGGGTATAGTTCGCTCAGTATCCGGGGTGACATTTTTGCCGCGGCGAAACTGCAAGAAGGGCAAGGGATGATGAGGCCAGGGGAAATTACTACCGTTATCGGGCGTTCGGCGACATTTCGAGGCGATCTGTCCAGTACCGACGATTTGCAGATTGACGGGTCTTTCGAGGGCACCATTCGTCAAAGCAGCGGACGCTTGACCATCGGCGTGGAAGCGCGGGTTTACGCCAGCATCGTGGCGCCTGAGGTGGTCGTATTCGGAAGAGTCGAAGGAGATATTCGAGCCAGCGGCCGGGTTGATCTGCGTTCGACTGCGGTGGTTCTCGGCGATATTTTCGCGGGGCGGCTTTCCATGGAAGAAAATGCTTCGCTGCGCGGACAGGTGGATCCTTCGCGAGCCGGAGAGACGGCTCCTCCGGCTGTCGTCAACCCGCCTGCAGCGTCCAGCGACCTGCGTCCGGCAGCTGCTCCCGTCGCGAGTAGAACCACCGATTATTACAATTCGCAGACAGGTTCTTCCGCGCTTCCAAGCCGTCCGCTGCCTTCTGCGTTAGCGGCATTCGCTACGGGACGTCAGGACTCTGGTTCCGAATTGCGCAATGACGGCAGCGACCATGAGGACGGCTCGTCGCACTAGATAGCGAAAGATCGAAACGTCTCTGTACCGTGGGAGCAAGGCAATGTTCAGCATATTCAAGAAGGACAAGGCCGACGGAGACATCGGATCCGGCGAGCGATCACTGCGCCACTCGCGTGGATGGAAGGACATCCTCGAACATCTGAAGCAGAGCGACGGCCTGCGCGTGCTCGACTTCGGGGCAACGTCACCGGCCAACATCAACTACCTGACGGCGCTGGGCCATAGTGTATACATGGCGAATATCGTGCAGGATGCAGCGCGGCCCGAATGGCTACGGCCAGCCGATCCGGATGCGCCTTCGGGAGCGAAACCTGAATTCGACACCGAGCGCTTCGCTACGAGCAACTTCGATTTTTCGCAGCGGGACTTCGACATTATTTTGCTGTGGGACACGGCGAACTACCTGCCGCCATCCGTCGTGCCTGCACTGTTTGATCGCCTCAGCCAGGTGCTGCGTCCTGAGGGCCGTCTGCTTGCCTTTTTTCATGGACGCGCCGATGGTCCGGGTACGGCTTTCTCCCGGTATCAACTTACCGATAGTGACAACCTGATCATGCTGGGCTCAGGGCACTATCCGGTGCAGGCGATCTACCAGACCCGCCAGATCGAGCGCTTTCTACAGGGCTACAGCAGCATCCGGTTTTTTCTGGGCAAGGATAATGTTCGGGAAGTTATGGCTATCCGCTGATGAATAAACTTCGGTTAAATTCAAAAGGTGAAGCGAATCATCGCTTCCCCTTTCTCTTTCTTCATCGGCTTACAGCGTAGGTTACTTGGCAGCTGCCTTGCGGCGTTCGGCCCATCGCTTCTTCATGGCGTCAGCGATCCGCTTGCGTCCCTCTGGACTGAGCTTGCGCTTGCCCTTGGTCTTTTTCGCAACGGGCGCTGCTGTGACGGTCTTAGCCGCGACAGCTTTCGCTGCTACCAACGATGCTTTCGGCAGGTTCTTGCTGCCTTTTGGCCGGCCACGCCTTCCCTTGGCCGGACCGGTAGTTGCCGCATCCAGCCCAGTAAAGGCAGCGCGGATCTGTTGCAGCCGGGCGATTTCAGCATCAAGCTCCGACACAATACGATTGACGTCCATTCAAATCTCCAATTTTTCTAATTTCATCGACTTGGCTATGAAATAGGTGCGATGGACTTCCAACGATATAGGTTGCCATTTGTTATTGCAAATTCCGTCAATCCCGATTTTTACAGATTCAATTCAACGCTGCGGATTTCTTTCATAAATTTAGTCGTTATTCGAACTTAGCAAGTTCGGCCTCCTGGATGTATTTTCGTGAGTGCTAGACTCATAGCCGATGCGATCGATCCCACTGCGTCTTTGGGCGCTGGCTATTTTATCGGCGCTGTTGCAGGTGCTGCCGTTCCCTATCGCGGGCCCGGCTCCCTTGTGGCGCAGGCTGTTCTGCTGGTTCTGCCTTACGCCTCTTCTGTTAGCTCTAGTGAGTCACGACAAGGCTGGAAGAAGCCTGCGGCCCGCGCAGACAGCCATGCTTGCGTATCTCAGTGGCTTTCTCTGGTATATGGGAAATTGTTACTGGATCTACCAGACGATGCATATTTACGGCGAGATACCACGCGTCGCTTCCGTTGGAATCCTCATCCTTTTTTCGTTATATGTGGCTTTGTACCATGCTCTATTCGGCGCTTTGGTCGGCCTTTTGCGTAAGAAATTATCCGTGCAAACAGTGCTTTGGACAGTGCCTTTTCTTTGGGTTGGCGTGGAGTTGGCAAGGGCGCTGATCACCGGATTTCCCTGGGACTTACTCGGCTATACCCAGGTGGACAACCTTTTGCTGACGCGGCTGGCTCCATGGACCGGCGTTATGGGGCTATCGTTTGTCGTCGCATTCGTAAATGTTCTCTGGATAGCTCGCATTCCCTATCGGAAGGGGAAATCGTTAGTCCCGGGCATTGCCGTCGCGTTGCTATTAGTTCTTACAGTGGATCTGGTCTCGGCGCTGCGCAATATTCCTAAGTCGCCCACCAGCGCAAGCGCTGTTTTATTGCAGGAAAATATCAACGTCGGCGCACAGGGTGCCATTGTGCCTGAGTCGAAAGAACAGATGCTGACCGCCTTTACGGAACTTAGTCTGCATCCCGGGTTCGCCGGGCAAGCCACACCAGCTATCACCACTAAGCCGCAAATCATCGCGTGGCCGGAGGCTCCCACCGAGTTCATCGATGGCGATCCCATATTTCGAAGTACGCTTGGCGCCCTCGCTATCAAAGCTCAAACGCCGGTCGTCGTAAACTCGATCAGCATTGGACCCAGAAATCCCAGCGGCCACCACGATGAATACAACTCGGCCGACTTCTTTCAACCCGACGGCACGTATGCCGGACACTACGACAAGATGCGGCTGGTTCCTTTTGGCGAGTACGTTCCGTACAAGCCACTCTTTTTCTTTGCCGGCGACTTACTTGGAAGCCTGCCCTTTGTTCCAGGCCTTCAGCGCAGACTATTTCCTTCCGGCGGAAAGCAATATGGCGTTTTCATCTGCTATGAATCCATCTTCGGCGATGACATACGACGGTTCGCCGACGACGGTGCCGAGGTGTTAGTGAATATCTCCGACGACGGCTGGTACGGCGACAGCAGTGCACCGTGGGAACACCTGGACATGGTACGCATGCGCGCGATCGAAAACGGCCGCTGGATCGTGCGCGCCACCAATACTGGAATCACCGCCGCCATCGATCCTCTCGGACGCATCACGGCGACGATGCCACGACACATCCGCGGCTCTATCGAGGTCAAGTTCGACTACAGCACCGGCAAAACCTTCTACACACGCTTCGGCGACTGGTTCGGCTGGCTCTGCGCCATCGTTGCGGCTTTACTACTCGCAATCGCACACACCAAGCGAAGCGGTAAAGTAGTAAAAGCTTAAAGAAGAAGGAAACACCGAACCATGTTGAACGATCTGGAATTCGATTACTCCCCGGTCCGCGAGAAGGTGCGTGATCTGCGGGAGTATCTTTGACTCTCCCCGCCTGAAAAAAGAATTAGCCGTCATCGAAGAAAAAATCTCCGACCCATCCGTCTGGGCCGACGCCGCCAAATCGCAGCCGCTCATGCGCGAACGCAAGCGCCTCGAATCGCAGCTTGCCGATGACGCCGAGCTTGCCCGCCGTGGCGACGACATCGAAGCCTACTTCGATCTCATGCGCGAAGGCGAAACCTCCGTCGAGCTCGACCTCAAGCGCGAAATCGAATCACTCATCACATTCTCCGAAGCCCTGGAATCGCGAACCATGCTTTCGGAAGAAAACGACACGCTCAACGCCATCGTCACGGTGCATCCCGGCGCGGGCGGCACTGAAAGCCAGGACTGGGCCGAGATGCTGATGCGCATGTACCTGCGCTGGGCCGAGCGTCAGGGTTTCAAGACCGAGATCAACGAAATTCAGGACGGCGACGAGGCCGGCATCAAGTCCGCTACCTTCACCGTGACTGGCGACTTCGCCTTCGGTCTGCTGCAGGGCGAAACAGGCGTGCACCGGCTCGTCCGCATCTCGCCGTTCGATTCCGCGAAGCGTCGGCATACGAGCTTTGCTAGCGTCTACGTGTCACCGGAGATTGATGACACGATTGTGATCGACATCAAAACAGAGGATCTACGCATCGATACCTACCGCTCCGGAGGCAAGGGCGGACAGCATGTGAACACGACGGACTCCGCGGTGCGTATTACGCATCTCCCGACTGGACTTGTGACGGGCTGCCAAAACGAGCGGTCGCAGCACAAGAATAAAGAGCGCGCGATGAAGATGATGCGTTCGAAGCTGTACGAGTATGAGCTCGATAAGAAGAAGGCCGTCAGCCGCAAGCTTGAAGATTCAAAGCTGGAGATCAACTTCGGATCGCAAATCCGAAGCTACGTACTGCAGCCCTATCGAATCGCCAAAGACCTGCGCACGCGCGTCGAAGTAGGCGATGTCGACAAAGTACTGGACGGCGAACTCGAGCCTTTCATCCGCGGTTATTTGAAGATGCGCCGAGAAGGCGGTGTACCTGCTGCCGTCGTTGACGACGACACGGTATGACGTATGTCATCCCAAACCGGTGACGTGCTGCACTAACGAGCGAAAGCCCAGGCCCGGATACTCGTACCAGTAGCAAGCAACTGGAGGATGTTATGGCGAAGGCTCTCGCGGTAAAACCCGACTACGGCGTCGACGCACCCGCCGTCATGCGGAACTTGTTCCTCATCGGCGGCTTTCTATGGCTGCTGGTCTTCATCACGCCCGCGCACATCCACATCGGCCCCGCCGACCTGCTCTTCCACTACCCCCTCGCCTGGACGGGCAGCTTCCTGCTCGTCGAAGGCTTCCTCTTTCTCATCTACGTAAAGTTCGGCAAGTTCCGCCATCGCGACTTCATGCTCTCGCTCTATCGCTGGCGCGGCGATGAGCGCGTGCTCGACGTCGGCTGCGGACGCGGCCTGCTCCTTGCCGGTGCCGCAAAGCTCGTCCCCGACGGCCACGCAACCGGCATCGACGTCTGGTCGAACGTGGACATGGGTGCCAACTCCGCCGAAGCCACGCAGCACAATCTCGATCTCGAAGGCATCGCCGGCCGCTGCTCGCTCGTAAGCGCCGGAGCCCAGCAGATGCCGTTTGAAGACGCCACCTTCGACGTCATCGTCTCCAACCTCTGCCTGCATAACATCTACGACAAACCCACACGCCAGCGCGCCCTTGCGGAAATCGCCCGCGTCCTGCGCCCCGGCGGCCTCGCGCTCATCTCCGACTACAAGCTCACGACCGCATACGCCGCACAATTCCGCGAGATGGGATTTGTCGTAACGATGAAGTGGGGAAGCTTCGCCACAACCTTCCCTCCGTTGCGCGTCGTCATCGCACGCAAGCCCTAACCGTTCTTGCCCTCAAGCCACCGATGCAGCCAGCTGATGTGAAGATCGAGCCGCAGCGACGTATAGCTGAGCATCTCATGCGTCATCCGCTCTGCCGCATCAAGATCGTCAATGTGCCCCAGTGCCGCCCGCGGAGAAGTGTACACATCAAGCCCTGCGCGCCTGCAGAGCAATGCGATACGAAACAGGTGCGTTCCATCGCTGACCACGATGATGTGCTGAAAGTGTTCCCGCTCCGCGATACCTGCAAGGTGCTGCACCTGCTGCTCGGTGTCGACGGAATTCGTCTCCGCAATGATGCGCTCGTATGGCACACCGTTGGCGAGCAGATAATCCCGCCCCACTCCACCCTCGGTCTTGCCGGAGTCTTTATCCGCTCCGCCGCCAAGCGTGATGATCACCGGCGCCATGCCGCGTTGATACAGCGAAACAGCCTTATCGAGCCGGGCATGAAGCACAGGTGACGGCCGCCCTGCATACTCTGCTGCCCCAAATACGGCGATCGCATCGGCAGGCTGCGCGTTATCCACCTGCGCCGTCGCATTGATCGCATGATACACCCAGCCGAACCATGCGATGGTGGCGAGCAAGAGCAGCAGGACGAGCCAGCGAAATAGCCTGGCCGCTGCGCTTCCGTGTGATCTGTCTGCTGGGCTCATCGTGTGAGCTATTAGTATGCCGTGAAGCCGAGGTGAAAATCCAGCGACCACGTCAACAGAGAGTGGATCAGTTTCCGATTTGCCGTCATTCGTCAGGAATGCGGTTCACTTCCATAAGCCGGCCTATCGCTACCGATCCGATGTAGAAGAGCGCCGGCGATTTCTACATCACGGAGAATACGTCCGCGCTATTCGACCGTTGTGTATCAGTCGACAACAGGAAGCGAAGGTGAGCCGTGGCGGCCCACCTTCTGATTGCAATCCATTCAGCGCTGGCGTGTGTTGGCGAGGGCCCGAAGAATGGTGCGGGTGTTCTTGTTCATCACCTGTCGAAGGTACATGGTGATGGCGAAAAGGAGCACAAGGAAGAAAAGGTCGACGCGAAGGATTGAGTGCAGGAGTCCGCCCAGGGTTTCTGGCGGAAACAAGTGGAGGTGCATCCAGATAAAAACGACAACAACAAGGATCGCAAGCAGGCCAACGATAATGCGGGAGGTGCGCTCGGTCTGGTCGGCCTCTGCGAGGGCTTGCCGGACGAAGGCGAGTTCGGCGTTGGTATCTTCGGAGTTGGGTTGCTGGGGTTCAGGGCTCATGCTGGTTTCCTTTCAGCGGTTAGGTATTTGCGAAGAGTGGTAACTCCGTAATGGAGCCGTGACTTGGCGGTTCCAATGGGAATCTCGAGGATGGCGGCACTTTCTTCGAGGGTGAGGTCTTGCTGATAACGGAGTAGGAGTACGGCTCGGCTGGCTGGCGAGACGTGATCCAGGAGAGTCAGGAAGCCTTCGTCGGGTGGCTCACCAAGAGTGGGGTCAAAGGTAGTGAGGTCTTCCTGTGACGCATCGTCGAAAGATTGCCACCGGCGGGCGTGTTTGAGATGCGAGAAGGCGATACGCGAAGCGATCCGGAAGGTCCATGGGCGAAAGACGGCGGGTTCGCGCAGGAAGGGGAGTTTGCGGAAGATTTGGAGCGATGTCTCCTGGAGAATGTCGTCTGCGAGCGCGGCGCCCGCTAGATGAGTGATGTACCGGTGCAACGGAGAATAGGCATCACGCAGAAGTTGTTCCAGCGCGGCCCGATCGCCGGCTTGGGCGAGGAGGACCAACAGGGTTTGGTCGGGTGTCGCGGGCTCCTTCGCTGGAGTTCGGGTGTGCATGCTTGAGAGAGGGGTTGGGATCCCTGAAAAGTTCGGTCGGAACGAATAAATAATTAGGAACACGTTAGACGGGAGTTCTGATCACGATCCACATCTCCGATCACCCATTCATTTCGGCGAGCGCTGCCGCCCGACGCGAACAAGCCAGCACACGGACTGAGCCCCGTCATGGGCTAAGATTGGCCTTCAGAATCGCGCTAGGGTTGACTGATTTGAGGGTGAGCTTCCAAATCGCCGGTAGCCCGAACTAACCCGCTACCGTCAACGCTGCAATGCCAACGCGATCTCATGCGTAGGAATCGCACCCTCGCGCAGGATCATCCACGAGTTCGCGCCTCCGCTCAGGTCGACGATTGTCGTCGCCACGGAGCGCGCCGTTGGGCCGCCGTCGACGATGAGGGGGATTTTATCGCCGAACTGGTCGCGCACGCCGCGGGCGTAGGTGCATTCGGGCATCCCACGCAGGTTGGCGGAAGTCGCCGTGATGGGCAGTCCAAGCTTCTTCACCACCGCTCGGCAGATAGCCGTCTCGGGCACGCGCAGCGCCACGTTGCCGGTGTTGGCGGTGACGCGAAGGGGCAGTTTGCTTCCGGCCTTGACGACGATGGTCAATGGGCCGGGCCAGAAGCGCTCGGCGAGGCGGTCGAAGTCGGAGTCGATGTTGCGGGCCAGATCGTAGGCCTGGGCCACGTCGGCGATCAGCAGCGAGAGCGGCTTATGCCGCGCCCGCGACTTCAGGTCGTAGATACGATCTACCGCGCGCAGGTTCACGGGATCGACGGCGAGGCCGTAGAACGTGTCGGTCGGCAGCGCGACAACATCGCCGGAGTCGAGCTTTTCGGCTACATAGTCGATCAGGGCTGGTTCGGGTTCGTCAGGATCGATGCGGAGGAGTTCTGCGTCCAAGTCTGTGTTGCCTCCCTTCGCTTATAGCACGGCGCGGGCAGGTCGCGGGTACACTGGGAAGCGCGATGACGTTGCCGGAAGCCATTACGAGCCGCACCAATGCCCGCGTGAAGACGCTGCGGGCAGCCTTTGCCGGCAAGGCTTCGCGGCCGGGTGAGTTGGTTGGGATCGAAGGCGAAAACCTGATCGGCGAAGCCATCCGGTCGGGACTCACGTTCGATACCGTCTATGTGCGCGAAGGCAGCGATGACGCGCTGGAGCGGCCGTCGCTCGCCGGCCTGCGTGCCGACAACTGGGCCTTGTTGAGCAAGGATGTGTTTGGCAGCGCGGTCGATACGGCCTCACCGCAAGGAATCGCGGCCACGCTGGAGATTCCGGAGATCGTTCCGATCGAGCCGAGCGAAAATCCTGGCGTAATCCTGATGCTGGAAGACCTGCAGGATCCGGGAAATCTGGGCACGCTGCTCCGCTCGGCGGAGGCGTTCCTGATACAGCAGGTATTTGTGACGCCGTCGACGGTGAATCCGTGGAACCCGAAAGCGATTCGAGCGTCCGCAGGATCGGTGTTCCGCATGCCCATCGTGCGTTGTTCGCTCACGGAGATGAAAAGCTGGTCGCACGCGTTTGGGGTTCGGCTGGCGGCAGCGGTGGCCAGGATGAAGGATGCCACTCCCGTAATGCACGCGAGACTGCTTTCGCCGTGCGCGTTGATGATCGGCAATGAAGGCGCGGGCTTGTCCGCAGCCGCGATTGCGATGGCCGACGAGCGTGTCAACATTCCCTGCGCGGTCGAATCGCTGAATGCGGCAACTGCCGGAACGACGATCATGTATGAGGCATTTCGACAGAACCTGCTGCAGGAGTTCCTGGACATGCCCGTAGTGCGAGGGCTGCAGTGAGTCTCTTCGATACAGGATTGCCGGAACGCAGCGACAAGCGCGCTTTGAAGACTGCTCCATTGGCCGAGCGCATGCGTCCGCGCACGCTGGATGAGTTCTTCGGGCAACGACACCTGCTCGGCCCGGGCATGCCGTTGCGGCTGCAGATTGAAAACGACGATTCAGCGTCGTTGCTGTTTTGGGGACCTCCCGGCGTTGGCAAAACCACGCTGGCGAAGATCATTGCGCAGGCCACAAGCGCCAGCTTTATTGAGTTCTCCGCGGTGCTTTCAGGCATCAAGGAGATCAAGCAGGTTATGGTCGAAGCCGAAAAGGCCGCGCAGTTCGGTTCGCGCACCATCCTGTTCGTCGATGAGATCCACCGCTTCAACAAAGCGCAGCAGGATGCATTTCTGCCCTACGTCGAGCGCGGAACTATCCGCTTGATCGGCGCAACTACGGAGAATCCATCCTTCGAGATCAACGCCGCTCTGCTCTCGCGCTGCCGCGTCTACACATTGCGCGCGCTGGAGCAGGACGACATCATCGCTTTGCTCAAGCGTGCGTTGAACGATAGCGATCACGGTCTTGGCGCGCTGCAACTCGAAGCCGAAGAAGGCGCGCTCGAAGCCATCGCATCCTACTCCAGCGGCGACGCACGCAACGCACTCAACGCGCTGGAAGTTGGAGCAAAGCTGGCAGACGGCCGCGGCGAAAAGATTATCACCCGCGCCCTCGCCGCAGAAGCCTTGCAGCAGCGCGTGCTCCTCTACGACAAGAAAGGCGAGCAGCATTACGACATCATCTCCGCGCTGCATAAGAGTGTGCGTAACTCGGATGCCGATGCGGCGTTGTATTGGCTGGGGCGCATGATGGCTGCGGGGGAAGACCCGATGTATATTGCGCGCCGCGTGGTTCGGATGGCGGTGGAGGATATTGGGCTGGCTGCTCCTGAGGCTTTGAATCTTTGTTTATCAGCACGCGATGCGATGCACTTCCTTGGGTCGCCGGAAGGTGACCTGGCGCTGGCGCAGGCGGTGGTGTATCTGGCGCTGGCGCCGAAGTCGAATGCCGTTTATACGGCGTATGGGGCAGTGCTTTCGGATATTGAATCGATGCCGGCGGAGCCGGTGCCGTTGCATCTGCGCAATGCGCCGACAAAACTGATGAAGGAACTGGATTACGGCAAGGGTTATCAGTATGCCCATGACATTGAGGGCAAGGTCGCGGCGATGGAGTGCCTGCCACCGTCGCTTGCCGGAAAGCGGTATTACGTCCCTACTGGTGAAGGGCGGGAGAAGTTGTTAGGGCAGCGAATGGAGGAGATTGCTTCGAAGCGTACTCGGCAGGAGGGTTGAAGGCCATCGGGTATAGTGAAGCTACTGAGCGCTACTCCAAACCTTTTTCGGGAAACCAATGGCCTTCGGGAACGCGAAGCAAATCGTCCAACGTACATCGGGTTCAAGTGCAATCAAACTGCTGCTTTTGACGGCCAAATTCAGCCGTCCAGGCTTGCTGCCGCTCTGGAAAGCCCTGTTGTCTCCTTTCGTGCATAGCGGCGAAATTTCCGTTCCCTACAAGGAGGCTGGAAAGAGCCGCCGTGCTCTGCTCCGCACCAGTGACGAATCGAGCGATCTGCATAGTGTGCTGGAAGTGATCGTGCGGAAGGTCTATCCGCTCGATCCTGCTTTCGGGGCTGAACTGGTGATCGACGGCGGAGCAAACATCGGCCTGTTTTCTCTGCAGGCGAGTGCGGTTTATCCTGCGGCGAAGATTGTGATGTGCGAGCCGCTACCGCGCAACATTGAGCACCTGGAGCGGCAGATGACGGCCAATCAGGTGTCCGCCAAGCTCATGCCCGTCTGCATCGGCGGTGCGCATCGAACGATCCCTTTCTATTGCCGTGGAGCTAATGCGAGCAGCTTCGACCCGCATGCACCCTATACGAGCGTGATGGAAATCGACGTCCTGCGTTTGGGAGAGATCATCGGGGACAGTCCGGCAAAGCGAATTTTGATCAAGCTGGATATCGAAGGTATGGAGATCGAGTCGCTCCATGAGTACGTTCCGGGCGAAAGCCGCGCGGTTATCATTTTCGGTGAGTTGCATGGACACAAGGAAAACAGCCCCGTGATGGCCCGATTATTTGCCGAGCATGGATGGTTGTTTCGCATTGGCGACCTCTCAGGTGAGGACACAATCTTTGAGGCGCGTTCGCCGGCGGCGGTTGCGCTTGGACTGCGCAACGATCCGAATCTACATATTCCGGCCTGAGACCGCGATGCCGGCTGGCTGGAAGTTAGTTTGAGCCGACCGCTTTTACGTCGCGCTTAATGGCTTTTTCCACGAGGTCCTTAGTGAGTAGTTCAGGGAGGACGTCGGGATTTGAGTTCTTGCCCGGAGGGTAGATGGCGTAAGTGGGGACGCCACTGCGGTTAAGCTTGCCTAGTTGCTGGGTGATGTACGAATCGTACTGCGTCCAGTCTGCTTTGAGCAGTTCAAAATGGCCGTCGGTGAGGGCGGATTCAACGTCTTTCGATTGCAGGACAGCACGCTCATTGACCTGGCAGCTAAGGCACCATGCAGCCGTAAAGTCAACAAAAACAGGGTGTCCCGAAGCGCGAGCGGTGTCGAAACTGGCCTGGTTGTAAGGCGTCCAGGTGAGCTTGTCTACCTTGGGAGTGCGAAGCGGAAGAGCGATAGCGCACGCGGCTAGAAGGATCGCCGCGATGGAAGAGCCCCAGCGTGCAGGCCAGCGACCAAGCGCCCAGCCGGCAATGGCGAGGATCAGGTAGCAGACCAGCAGATCGACCAGGCGGTCGACGCCGTCGTTGCCATACAGGTGCGCGTAAACCCATGTGAGCCAAATGGCTGATCCGAAAAGGAATAGCGAGGTGAATTGCTTGAGCACTTCCATCCATGCGCCGGGCTTGGGCAGGATGCTGGTCCACTGGGGGTTCATGCTGAGTGCCAGATACGGCAGCGCAAGACCGAGTGCAAGGAACGTGAAGACGAGGAAGGTCAACCATGCAGGTTGCGCCAGCGCGAAGCCAACAGCCGCGCCCATGAGCGGTGCCATGCAGGGCGTCGCCACCACTGTAGCGAGAACTCCCGTGAAGAAGCTGCCCGCAAGTCCTTGCTTATTGGCCAGTTCACCGCCGGCGCTGGTAAGTGAGAGACCAATTTCAAACTGGCCGGCGAGCGAAAGCCCAAGGAAGAAGAGCATTGCCGCGAGGATGGCGACGAACCCAGGGGATTGAAGCTGGAATCCCCACCCGAGTTCTTTGCCCGTTGTGCGCAGGATGAGCAACGCGGCGACGATGGCCCAGAACGAGACCAGGATGCCGAAGGTGTAGACGATGCCGTGCAGGCGCTGGCGACCGCGTTCTTCGTTTGAGGAATGCACCAGCGCAAGTCCCTTGAGGAACAGGACAGGGAAGACGCAGGGCATCAGGTTGAGAAGAAGGCCGCCGAGGAAGGCGAGGCCGATCGCGCTGAACAGCGTAAGGTCTTTGGATTCAGGCACTCCGGCGTTATTCTGCGGGGCGTTGGCGGGTGCGGGGGGCAACGTGCCTTCGGTGATGGGAGTGCTGAATTCGTAGGACTCGGTGTCAGAGAGCTTGACGAGGGCGTGGAGGGTCTTGGGCAGCGGGAGGACGGCCTTCGTGGTGGGATCGGAGGCCCGGGTGAGGAAGACGCGGACGCCGTCAGAGAGCAGATCGACGGGCTGGTCGGCGGGGTTGTCGATGACATCGGAGTCAAATGGGTAGAATTCGGCGTCCTTTTCGGCGGAGCCGGTCTTGAGGGTGACGGCGATCTGTTTGGCGTTCGCGACCGCATTGACGGACATTGTGGCGGGCAGCGGCCTGGGCAGCTGCGTGACGGCTTCGCCGAGAGCACCGACGAGCGGCGGCGCGGCTACGGGGCTGGGGACGACGTCGATGTCGAGCCCGAGGTGGGCTTTGCCGGGGAGGCACTGCGCGGCGCAGACGAGCCAGTTGACGTGGGCGTCCAGATGCACTTTGCCGGGCTTGGTGCCGGGCGCGGCGGTCAGGGTGAAGGGGAAGGCGACCTGGTCTTCGTAGCCGAAGTCCATGAGTGGGCCGAGGGGCAGGCGTGTGGGTGCGGGGAACTGGATGGGACCGGCGGTGATGCCTTTGGGGAGCGTCCAGGTGATTTTGGGCGGCTCGCCGGAATCGCCGGCGTTGACCCAGTAGACGTGCCAGTGCTCTTCGATGGACATGACGAGGCCGGCCTGGAGGGTTCCGCCAACGGCGATTTGTGGAGCAAGTGTGGTGAGTTCGACGGTGAGATGTGGAGCTTTGAACGGACCGGGGCCGCCGTCGCCGACTTCGACGATCTGGGCGCGGGAGGGTGCGACGGCTGAGAAGCCTGCGAAGAGAATGGCCAGGATTGCGGCGGCGCGGAAGGGTCGTCCCAGGGTCATCCAGACATTGTAGAGGGCTGGGAGCCCGGTTGTGTCACCGCTTTGTCAGCGGACTGCACGGGCGTGTTCGATGAGGATGCAGCGGTCCATGACGACCTGGATACCAGCTTGCTCGGCGCGCACGGCTGCTTCGAGGCTCACGATGCCGAGCTGGACCCAGAGATTTTTGAGGCCGAGGGCGATCATTTCGTCGACGATGGCGGGGACGAACCTGGGCAGGCGGAAGACGTTGACGACGTCGGGTTGGACAGAAAGCGCGGCGAGCGAGGGGAAGACGGGTTCGCCGAGGAGGGTTGAACCTTCTGGAATTGCGGGATTTATGGGCAGAATGCGGTATCGTGCTGTTGCATGTAGGCGGAAACGGAGTGGCTGGGGCGGGCGGGATTGTCGGAAAGGCCGATGACGGCGAGGGTGCGGGGCTGGGTTGGGCCACCGATTGTGGGGTGGCCGAGCATGTCGAGGATGGTGGTGGGTTCGTTCAAGATTGGGATCCTCCTGGTCAGGGCGGGTTTCTGCGCGCTGGAGCAAATTCCCTGTTGCTGTGGAGCGGATAGATTGTGCAGAGCCGTTTTCTTTGCGAGAAAACGGCGTTGATACTCAAGCCAGGCCATACACCCACAGGGATTTTGCTCTATCGTCGTTTACAATCAGATGTTGACGGGCGACCCAAGAGGGGCACCGCGCTGGAGCAGTTTTGCAAGAAACAGTTTTACAAGGATCGGTATTGCGCGTAGCAGAGTTGAAGCAGGTGGCAGGGCAGCAGAGCCGGCGTCGTTCGGCTGGCTTTCTTATGGTGGGCTTCGCGGTGACGCTGGCAGTATGCGGCTGCGGCAACACGTATCGCCCGGTCGTGAGCGCGATCAATCCGGTGGGGCCTGCCGGACAGCCGACCAAGTATGCGGTCGCGGTTTCGAATACGACGCCCTATGGCAGCACGCCGACACCGGGCTTGTTGACGTTCGTGGATGTATCGGGCGACACGATTCTGTCTACGCCTTCGATCCTTCCGTTTCCGGCGCCGACGACCGCGGGTACGGCGACGGTTGCGCCCGCTCCAACCTATGTGAACCCGAACAACTTCGCGATCAACTCGAGCGGATCGGAAGGGTTCGTGGTGAACTCTTCGGGTACGTTCAACCTCTTCGGACTGTCGAATCCGACCGGGCTGCTGACGCAGAACATCGTGCAGACGACGCTGGCGCAGAATGCAGTGCCGAACGGCATCCAGACGTTCTCGTTGCCGAGCACCGGAACGACCATCTTTGTGCCGCAGCCGAGCCTGTCGCAGATTGCCGAGCTTGAGCTTTCGACCGGCCCTTCGCTGCTGCAGAACCTCGCAGTTCCGAACCCGGTTTATACGGTGGGTACCGATAGCGCGCAGCGCGTGTATGCGATCTCGTCGAATGGAACGGGCAATGGGACGGTGTACCCGATTGAGAACTCGCCGGTATCGATCGACACAGGAAACCTGATTGCGGTTGGTGTGAACCCGGTGTACGGGATCATGACGACGGACGGCAACCGGGCGTTCATCCTGAACAAGGGATCGGGTACGGTGTCGGTGATCAATGTGCCGAATAACGCGCTGGATGCAGGCGTCCAGACGATTACGCTGCCGACGACGGTGGCTGGACTTACGAGCGCGCCGAACCCGGTATGGGCGGATCTTTCGACGGTGAATGCGGAAATGGTGGTGTTGAACCAGGGTGACGGCGTGCATAACGGATCGCTGAGCATTATCAGCATTCCGCTTTGCAACTCGAACACGCCTGTGACCAACCCGAACTGCAATACGGCCAATCCGATCGATGCGGCCGGTTTTGGGACGATTGTGGCGACGGTGCCGGTTGGCATCAATCCGACGATGGTGTCGGTGCTGGCTGACGGCAGCCGGGCGTATGTGGTGAACTCGGGCATTCTGCCAACGGGTACCTCAGCCGGGGTTGAAGGCTCAGTAAGCGTGGTGAACCTGATTGAGGGCGTGGTGACGGCGACGATCCCGGCGACTTCTTCCCCCGCAAACACATTGAATATCAGTGGAGCAGGTTCGGCGCCGACGGAGATCTACGGGCATCCGAATACGATTGCCGCCACGACGGGAAGCCCCACCGGTAAGGTGTACGTGACCTCTACCGACAACAAGTACATGACGGTTATTGAGACCGATACCGATACGGTGGATACACATATTTCGCTGCAGGGGCTTGGGATTCGGGTGCTGGTGACCTTGAAGTAAAGCAGAGTGTAGAGGATAGAGTGTAGAGGATAGTGAAATCAGAAAGGCCGCCCAATCCGGGCGGCCTTTCTGCTGTTGTCTCTACACTCTATTCCTCTATCCTCTGTTCTTACATGCCTACGAGGACAATGGGCATTGTTGGTTGTTTGGAGCCGCCGTCGTCTTCGATGGTGACGCCGAAGCCCTTTGCGGCGACGCCCTTGGGGAGTTCCGGCATGACGACGCTGGCGCTTCCTCGTTCGTCGGGCTTGAAGGTGCCGGCGGGGATGGGGTCGCGGCCCTTTTCGGTGGGCAGGACCCAGAGTTCGTAGGTCTTGTAAGGCTGGAGCTGCAGGAGGTTGCTGGCCACGAAAACCAGAGATCCCTTGTTAGCAAGGTAGGCTACGTGGCCTTCGGGCAGGTGCGGTGCAGGTACGCCGTCCGGCGGAGGAATGTTCAGGGTGACCTGGAGCGCGCCCTGGTCGGTGAGGGTTTTGAGGGTGTCCTGCGCTTTGGCGGACTCGGCTGCTGACGCGATGAGCTTGGCGGACATGTCGTTGATATCGTTTTGCAGGAGCTGGCGCTGGTGGAACTGCAGGCCGGCTACGACGGCTACACCGGCGGCGATGGCCCAGCCGGACCAGGCGACGAAGGTGGAGGCGCGGCTGCTGTGGCGAGGCTCTTCGTAGGTTTCGGTGTCGAACATGCTGCCACGGCGGGGCGCGAGCATGGGTTCTTCACCGGGTGCGGCTGCGATGGGCTGCTGACGCTCGATGGGGATTACCTTCTTTTCCTTGGCGACGCGGCGCAGGAGGCGCTCGCGGGCCAGCGCCGGCGGCGAGTGCATGTCCGACGTCATGGCGTAGGTGGCGAGGTCGCCCTGATAGCGGGCAATTTCTTCACGGCAGAGTTCGCAGTGCTCGAGGTGGGTGAGCGCTTCGGCCATCTCCTCTTCGGGCAGGAATTGCAGCGCGATCAGAGGAAGGTCTTCTGGCGGGATGTGGTTTGCGGTGTTCATGCCTGGAAGCCCTTTCTCAGCGTGAGGAGCGCGCTGCGGATACGAGTCTTTACGGTGCCGAGCGGGTCGCCGGTCATTTCAGCGATCTCGGAGTGTGTGAGGCCATCGAAGAATGCCATTTCGAGGGTCTTGCGCTGTTCGGCAGGAAGTTGAGCAATGACGACGCGAGCCTTTTCCATCATCAGATTCCGTTCAGACTCGTCGGCAAGGTTTCCGGCAGCAGGCAGTTGCATCTCTTCGACTTGTTCGGTCGGTTTTTTGCGCCGGAGGGTGTCGATGGAACGGTTTCGTGTGACGACCGCGAGCCAACCTCCGAGGGAGCCGCGCGTTGCCACGAAGCCAGCCGGGTTCCGCCAGATCTGCATGAAGATCTCCTGCAAAATATCCTCAGCAGAGGCGGCATCACGCAGAACGCGTAAGGCGACGGAGTAGACAATTTTGGAGTAGCGATCGAACAGCATAGCCATGGCCTGCTCGTCGCCGCGCTGTACTCGCGCCAGGAGGGCTGCATCCTCATGCCCCGGCTGTGTCGCTGTCGTCAGCACTTCATCTTCTCTATCCATAGAACGCACCTAGAGCCCGAACAGATTGCACTGCGGCTGTTTATCGTGAAAAGGGTGCGAACTCTGGCTTTTCCGATTCTTGCCGAAATGGACCTGCGAATTGCTGCCCGCGAGGGCGATGTCCTTTAGAAGTGGGATGCTTCTGCGTGCCCAGTGTACGTCATGGACGCGGTAACAGAACAGGTGCGCGGGTACCGGGGATGTAGTCTGTCCGTTGCGCCTGAAAAAGAATGGCGGAAATGGGGATGATGAAAGTACGGCTGGACAAACTGATGGTGGAGCGCGGGCTGGTGCCGTCGCGAGAGCGGGCGCAGGCGCTGATCCTGGCGGGCCGGGTGCTGGTGGGTGAGCAGAAGGTAGACAAGCCCGGGACGAGCATCGACAGCGAAGCCGTGGTGCGGTTGCTGGGCGACGATATGAAGTTTGTGGGGCGGGGCGGGCTGAAGCTGGAGCATGCGCTGGAGACTTGGTCGATTGCGGTGGAGGGGCTGGCCTGTGCGGATATTGGAGCGTCCACAGGTGGGTTTACGGACTGCATGCTGCAGCGTGGTGCGGCGAGTGTGCTGGCAGTGGATACGGGGTATGGCCAGATTGCGCACAAGCTGCGGGTGGACCCGCGCGTGTCGCTAATGGAGCGGACCAATGCGCGGCAGTTGAAGCTAGGAGAGATTGCGGGGCCGGCCGTACGGTTCTTTGCGATGGATGTGAGTTTTATTTCGGCGACGCTGGTATTGCCGGCGGTTGTGGCAGGGCTGGCCGCCGAAGGGACGCGCTGGGTGGGCGAGGCGGTGGTGCTGGTGAAGCCGCAGTTTGAGGCCGGGCGCGAGAATGTGGGCAAAGGTGGGATTGTGCGCGATCCGGAGGCGCAGCAGTATGCGGTGCATCGGGTGGAGGATGCGGTGCGAGAGCTGGGTGGGGAAGCGCTGGCGCTGATCGATTCGCCGATCCTGGGGATGGAAGGGAACCGAGAGTTTTTGCTGCATGCGCGTTTCAAATGAGGAACTTCCTGAGGGTGCATGCTGCTTCAAGGGGCTGGCGCGGTTACACTACTCTCCATGCCGATAGCTGCCATTATTTCCAAGCCCCAGAAGCCTGAGCTGGAAACCATTCTTCCGGAGCTGCTGTCGTGGCTTGAGGGACACGGGTATCAGTCGGTCCTGGATCCGGAGAGTGCGGCGTATCTGGACCGCACGAACGAGGCCGTTGACCGGCCCGAGATGCCGGCGCTTTCGCCGGAGATTGTGATTTCGCTCGGCGGGGATGGGACGCTGCTTTCTGCCGCGCGCGCGTTTGCGTATACCGAGACGCCGATCCTTGGCGTGAACCTGGGGTCTCTGGGGTTTCTGACCGAGGTGCCACTGACCGATCTGTATGAGACTCTGGACGCGTGGCGGGCGGGGACGGGCGTGATCGATGTCCGGAGCCTGATGTACACCGAGCTGGTGCGTGATGGGTTGCCGTTCCGGCGGTGGGATGCGCTGAATGATGTCGTGATATCCAAGGGTGCGATTGCGCGCATGGGCGCGTTCACGATCGAGCTCGATGGGCAGTTTGTGGCAGAGTTTCGCGCGGATGGCGTGATTGTGGCGACACCAACGGGATCCACCGCGTATACGCTGGCGGCCAATGGGCCGATCCTGATGCCGAGTGTGGATGCGATGGTGCTGACGGCGATCTGTCCGCACCTGCTGACGATTCGACCGATTGTGGTGCCGGGGTCGAGTGAGATTACGGTGACTGTGGACGTGGTGCCGCACGAAACGTACCTGACGGTGGATGGGCAGGAGGCGGTGGAGCTGCAGTTGGGGGACAGCGTTCATTGCCGGAGGTCGGAGCTGCGTGTGAAGCTGCTGCGGCTGCATCGGAACGGGTTGTTCAATGTGCTGCGGTCGAAGCTTAGTTGGGGTGAGCGGTAGGAGTCTCGATCTCGACAGTATGGTGCCATTATTGATACCATTTCGGTATGGCTTCTGTTGAGAAGATTCTCGACCAGATGCGTCGAGAGCCAGCGAATGTGAAATTTTCCGACTTACTGAAGGTTTGCGAAGAATTCTTCGCAAAACCGCGGCAGTCCGGTAGCAGTCACATGATCTTCAAGACGCCGTGGGTCGGCGACCCACGCATCAACATCCAGAAAGACAAAGGTAAAGCCAAGGCCTATCAGGTTCGGCAGGTCTTCTGGCGATTGACAGACTGACGGAGGAGAAACGATGAGCGTCGACCATTACACCTATCGCGTTACCTGGTCGCCGGAAGATGGCGAGTATGTAGGATTGTGTGCCGAACTGCCGTCACTCTCCTGGCTGGCGAAGAGGCCGGAAGCGGCGCTTTCGGGAATTCGTAGGGTTGCTGCCGAAGCGGTTGCTGATATGGAGGCGAATGGTGAACCGGTGCCGGAACCGCTTTCAGAGAGAAACTATAGCGGAGAGTTTCGCGTGCGTATTCCGCCACAAGTGCATCGTTCTTTGGTAATGGAAGCTGCGGAGCAGGGCGTTAGCTTGAATCGATTGGCAAGTGCGAAGCTGGCTGGTTGATCTGTCGCTTTGAGTACAGAAGCGTCAGGAATAATCGACAAAGAATCGCTTTTGGTGTCCATGTTGCTCTGATGAAAATCCCTGACTCGCTTTGAAGTTAGAAGATTTCGGTAAAGCAACCTGCGTCGGTGTGCGTGTAATCCATCCTGCTAACAGAGCAGGCGTTCGAAGTCCTCCTGTTGTACGCGATTTTGCGAATGGAGAGTTTCGATGAGTATGGATGCGAAGGTTTCACGTCGTGACGTGATGGCGAAGTTGGGTGTGGGGATTGCGGGCGCTGCGGTGGGTGCGGGGACGAGTGCGGAAGCGCAGACAGGTAACGGGTTGAAGGCGAATACGTCGGCTCCGTTTGTGGATCCGACGACGAAGTATCCAAAGCCGCCGTATGACACGACGCAGCAGCCTTGGCCGGGACTAGCTAGCAAGATGATGCCTCCGCCGGACCATGGCGAGACGAGCTACAAGGGGTCGGGGCGGTTGATGGGGCGCAAGGCGTTGATCACGGGCGGCGATTCGGGCATGGGGCGCGCGGCGGCGATTGCGTATGCGCGCGAAGGCGCGGATGTGGCGATTGTGTATTATCCGTCGGAAGAGCCGGATGCGAAGGAAGTGGAGCAGTTGGTCCACGCGGAGGGGCGGAAGTGCGTGAAGATTCCGGGCGACCTGCGCAATGAGAAGTTCTGCGTGGAGCTGGTGGAGAAGGCCGTTGCGGGGTTGGGCGGGCTGGACATACTGGTGTCGAATGCGGCGCGGCAGACGCAGAGCCCTATGATTACGGACATTACGAGTGAGCTGTTCGACACGATTATGAAGACGAACATCTATGCGCCGTTCTGGATGATTCGGGCCGCGGTGGCGCATCTGCCGCCGGGATCGGCGATCATCGCGACGACGTCGGAGCAGGCTTATGATCCGCTTCCGGAGCTCTATGCGTACGCGCAGACGAAGGCGGCGACGATGAACTTTGTCAAGTCGCTGGCGAAGATGCTGGGACCGAAGGGGATTCGCGTGAATGGCGTGGCGCCGGGGCCGATCTATACGCCGCTGCAGATTTCAGGCGGCGCGACGGTAGAGCACTTCCAGAACTTTGGCGCGGATTATCCGCTGAAGCGGGCGGGGCAGCCGGCAGAGTTGGCGTCGATTTACGTGCAGCTCGCGGCGAATGATGCGAGCTATACGACTGGGAATGTGTATGGCGCGGGCGGTGGTAAGGGTCAGCCGTAAGCTATGGCGAGTGAACAAGGGCAGCCCTACGCGGCTGCCCTTGCCGTTTAAAAGATGCGGGTGATGACCTGGTTCGTGACCAGCGCGGCGACGTAGAGCGAACTGAATGGCGGGGTACTTGCAGCTATTGTTTAGCGACGGACCACGGCGAGCGTTGAGGTGCACTACATCGCGAAGGCGAACAAAGTAGTCAATGTGCTGCGGTCGAAGTTGAACCGGGTGAGCGGTAGTTAATAAAAATAGGAACAAGATCGAATTTGATGTACATTTCGATTGCCACATCATCATCGACAAGATCAGGGCCCTAATTTGCGGAGGGAATTCTTGTGGATACCTGGACCGAAGCACTTCAGATCGTCGAGCGAGCGATTCAGGCCGCTCGTTCCGGACAGCAAGCTGAGATTCCTCACGGCTGGCTTGATTTGCCCCTGGGCAAGATACTTCAATCACCATGGAGTCTCCCGCTTTTCGCCAGGCTCGTCATCCATGCCCTTGCGGAACGCGACTCGGGTTTGTGGGTGATGGCAGAGGCCCAATTTGGGCTGGCCGCCCTTGGTAACCTCGTGGTCAGGGATGCTGTCAGTCGGGTGCAATCTCTGCTGCAAGCTTCGCCGACCGGCAAAGTGTTTGTTCCCGGCGGTCTTTATGAAGTTGGCAATCTCTCCGGAACGGAGCTAGTCGAAAATTTTCCATTGCTGACCTCTGAGCTGGATCTCGGATCAGCGCCCTTGTTGAAAGGCGTGCCAATGGAAACGGTTTCGTTTGAGACGACTGAGAACCTCGTGGCGGATGTCTCTATCGAGGAAAGCGCTGGGGAGTTGCTTCCTGGGCTGTCGCGTGTTTCGGTGCGTCGCCTTCCGTGGTTGAAGCAAGGACTCAGCCGGCTTGGATTGCGGCGAGAGCTGTTTGGGTTGGGTAACCGTTACGCGGCCGCCAAACCAATAGAGTTTTCCGCGCCGGTACTATCCGCTGGGCCAAGGGCGGAGATCAAGGTCGGGGCGGAGAATGCGTCCGTGAGCGGAACGTTTAATAAACCGGCGGAGTGGCCCGGATCCACTGTGGTGCGGGTTTTCTATGCAACGGACAGATTGCCGATTGCCGGACTGAATCGGGATGTTACCTATGACGGGCGCCGCTCGCTGATGGGAAAGTTGCATTATGGAAAGTGTGAGATCTCCATTCCAAAAGTCCACGAGACAGGCAAGCTGGAGTCGCCCTCGATATTGCGGTTGGAGTTTCGGCCGGACCGGAGCAAGCACATCGTTTTGGTGAAGACGCAGAACCTTGAGGAGCAGCTCTTTTTTGACGAATTAAAGGCTTCCGTGGGCAGTTCGCCGGCGAAGGACGCTTTTGTCTTCGTGCATGGGTATAACGTCTCGTTTGAAGATGCTGCGCGGCGTACCGGACAGATTGGCTTCGACCTGAAGTTCGAGGGAGCGCCTGTTTTCTACAGTTGGCCCTCCAATGCAAGCAAAAAGGACTATCTGGTCGATGAGACGAATGTTTTCTGGTCCGCTCCGCACTTTGAACGGTTCCTTCTTCTTCTTTCGCAAAACAGCGGTGCGGAACGTATCCATATCCTGGCGCACAGCATGGGCAACCGAGCGATCTTTGAGGCGTTGAAGAGCCTAAGCCGTCAGCCTGATATTCCTATCCGTTTCAGCCATCTCCTGTTGGCCGCTCCGGATATTGACGCCGAGACATTTGAAGAGCTCGCGAATACGCTGAAAGAGCTTTCGGGCCACATCACGCTCTATGAGTCTTCCAAGGATAAGGCGCTTCTGGCCTCGAAGCTTATCCATGGAAATCGTCGCGCAGGGGAGCCTCTGCTGGTGATTCCGGGTATGGATACGATCGATGTCTCGGCGATCGACACAGATTTTCTGGGGCATTCTTACTTCAGCGACACGTGGCCGTTGCTATCGGATATCCATTCGATCATCGCGAAGAATGAGCAGCCATCCAGCCGCTTCGGGCTTACAGAAATGCAAAACCCGGTGGGGAAGTACTATGTGTTTCGGCCTTGAGCTGAGGCCTAGAACAGATGCACGATCACCTGGTTGGTGACGAGAGCGGCGACGTAGGCGACGATGGTCATGTAGGTGAACTGGATGGCGGGGTACTTCCAGCTGTTGGTTTCGCGGCGGACGATGGCTAGCGTTGAGGTGCATTGCATCGCGAAGGCGAAGAAGACTACAAGGGCGATGGCGCCGCCGATGGTCATGTCGTGCCGTAGCGCGCCTTGCAGGCTTGCGGCGTGGGTGGCGGGGTCCATGCCATAGAGCGTACCGAGGGTGCCGACGATGACTTCGCGGGCGACGATGGAGCTGAGCAGGCCGATGCCGATCTTCCAGTTGAAGCCGAGCGGGCGGATGACGGGCTCGATCCAGTGGCCGATGTGGCCGATGATGCTGTGGGTGATGTCGGAGAACTGTGCACCATGCAGCGGAAGGACGCTGAGCACCCAGACCACGAAGGTGCAGGCGAGGATGATTGTTCCGGCCTTCTTGAGGAAGAGCTTGCCGCGGTCGTAGAGGCGGAGAGTGAGGGACTGCACGGTGGGCCAGCGGTATTGGGGGAGCTCGAGGATGAACGGAGCTGCTGAGGCTTTCATCACGGAGGAGTTGAGGAGCTTGGCGGTGATGAGGGCGGCGAGGAAACCCAGCGCGTAGAGCGAGAGCATGACCGTGGCGCGGAGGCCGATGATGCCGCCGAGGAAGCGGGTGTTGGGGATGAAGGCCGCGATGATGAGCGTGTAGATGGGAAGGCGGGCCGAGCAGGTCATGAACGGGGCGACCATGATCGTGGCGAGACGCTCGCGCTTGTTTTCGATGGTACGGGTGGCCATGATGGCCGGGACGGCGCAGGCGTAGGCCGAGAGCAGGGGGATGAAGGCTTTGCCGTTGAGGCCGATGGCGCGCATGACGCGGTCGGCGATGAGGGCGGCGCGGGCGAGATAGCCGGAGTCTTCGAGGATGCCGATGAAGAGAAAGAGCAGGAGAATTTGCGGAAGGAAGACGAGGACGGACTGGACGCCGTTCCAGAGGCCGTCGCGGACGAGGGCGCGAATCCAGTTGTCGGGCAGGGCGAGGGCGGCGTGGGCGCCGAGGTTGGTGAGGATCGTGCCCATGCCGTCGGATAGTGGCTGGCCGATGGTGAAGACGACCTGGAAGACGGCGAAGACGACGGCGAGGAAGATGAGCGGGCCGGCAAAGCGGTGGAGCAGGACGGAGTCGAGGCGACGGGTCCAGAGGGCGGCGGCGGGGGCCTGGTACTTGGTGCGCCCGGTGACTTGGGTGGCCCAGCTGCGGCAGGAGGCGGCAGACTGCAGGATGGGGAGTTGCAGAGGGCGGGTGCCGTCGTCGGGCTTGCTGCCGGCGCGGAGGAGGAAGTCGGGGATGACGTCGAGGCCTTTGCCCTGGGCGGCGCTGATGAGGGCAACGGGATGGCCGAGCTCCTTGGCGAGGGCGAGGGTGTCGATCTTGCCGCCGCGGGCTTCGAGCTGGTCGCTCATGTTGAGCAGAACGAGTGTGGGCAGGCCGATGGAGAAGACCGGAGCCGCGAGCATGAGCTGGCGGTTCATGTGCGTCGCGTCGAGGACGAGGAGGACGCAATCGGGGACGGGAACGCCGGGCATTTTGCCGGTAAGGACTTCGACGGCGACGCGGGCGTCTTCGGAGTAGGTGGCGAGGGAGTAGATGCCGGGGAGGTCGATGAGCGTGAGGTCGCTGCGGCCGATGGACTTCATCTTGCCGGAGTGGTGTTCGACGGTGACGCCGGGGTAGTTGGCGACCTTTTGTCGCATGCCGGTGAGGCGGTTGAAGAGGGTGGATTTGCCGCAGTTGGGCGGGCCGATGAGGGCCACGGTACGGAAGCGGACCTTGGCACCGGGGACGACGGGCGCGGGCGGTTCTTCGACCAGTACCTCGGCGGGGGCGTGGCAGGAGCTCATGCTGCGTCCTTGGTCTGGGTTTTCGCGAGCTTCAGAAAGATGTGCTTTGCGGTTTCGTTGCGGAGGCCAACTTCAACCCCGTCAATGCGATAGACGCGCGGATCGCCAGCCGGCGCACGGCGCAGAACCTCGACATGTGTGCCGGGGAGAAAGCCCAGGTGGGCCAGATGATGGCTCACTTCCTCGGGGAGATCGATGCGTTCCACCACGCCCGCACTACCCACCTTCGCGTTGCTTAATGCCGTGACTTGCATATCTGCCTATATCCGACCAAACGAGTCCTCTTTATTCTACGACATTCGATGCGCTTGTTGCACGGGCGTTGCGCCGGGGTGAAGCGGAGGTGCGGTCAGGAGGCTTTTACGGCTTGTCTTTAGAGGCTGTGGCGCGGCCAAAGGGCGCAAAATCTCAGTCGGACAAACGGCAGGTGGTAGGATGACTGAACCCTCCCCGTATCGATAACTCGTTGATCTGAGCAAATTTGCTCATCTTTCCGGCAGTACTTGAGTCATCATCAGTGGAAGATCACCTGGACAAAGTAAGTACCGCGAAGTTCTGGGTCCGTTGAGCAAGCTGCCATGAAAACCTGCTTTGTTAGCGTTGCAAGACGCATTTCTGCCGGGCCATCTGTACGTTCACCCCTGATGTGGGTGGGGCCGTTTTCCGTGAGGGCAAACTGCCATGATTAAGCCAGCAGTGATGCACAGACCCAGCGAAGATCAGCAGTCCGAAGCGAGATATCGCGGACTGCTCGAAGCTGCGCCCGATGCGATGGTGGTGGTGAACCAGCTCGGGGAGATCGTGCTGCTGAATGTGCAGGCCGAGAAGCAGTTCGGCTACCGGCGGGATGAGCTGCTGGGGCAGCTGGTGACCAACATTATCCCGGAGGGCTTTGCCGAGCGGATTATCGCGGATGGGACGCGTACCGCGGCCGAGGCTCTGGCGCAGCAGATTGGAACGGGGATTGAACTGCTGGGTTGTCGCAGTGACGGCAGCATTTTCCCGATCGAGATCATGCTGAGTCCGCTGGAAAGCGATGAAGGCATTTTGGTGACGGCCGCGATTCGCGATATCAGCGTGCGCAAAGCCGCCGACCGGCACCTGGCGCAGATGGAGAACCGCTATCGCGGGCTGCTGGAAGCTGCTCCTGATGCGATGGTTGTGGTCGATCAGCTTGGGAAGATCGTGCTTCTGAATGTTCAGGCCGAGAAGCAATTTGGCTATAGCCGCGACGAACTATTAGGGCAGCGGGTTACGAACATTATCCCGGTGGGTTTTGCGGAACGGATCATCGCTGACGGCACGCGTACTGCGGCAGAGGCCTTGGCCCAGCAGATCGGAACGGGGATCGAGCTCAATGCACTGCGTAAGGATGGGACCGAATTTCCGATTGAGATCATGCTGAGTCCGCTGGAGAGCGCGGATGGCATATTAGTCACCGCGGCGATTCGGGACATTACGGTGCGGAGAGAGTCGGATGCGCGGTACCGCGGGCTGCTTGAGGCGGCACCGGATGCGATGGTCGTCGTGGACCAGGCGGGTGAGATCGTTCTGCTGAATGTTCAGGCGGAGAAGCAGTTTGGTTATAGCCGCGACGAGCTTGTTGGGCAGGCAGTTACAAATATTATTCCGGTGGGTTTTGCGGAACGGATTATCGCTGATGGAACGCGGACCGCGGCTGAGGCGCTGGCGCAACAGATCGGCACGGGGATTGAGCTCAATGCGCTGCGGAAGGATGGGACCGAGTTCCCGATTGAGATCATGCTGAGTCCCCTGGAGAGTGCCGATGGGACATTGGTCACGGCGGCGATTCGGGACATTACGGTGCGCCGGGAGTCTGAGGCGCGGTATCGTGGGCTGCTGGAAGCCGCGCCTGACGCGATGGTCGTTGTGGACCAGGCCGGAGAGATTGTTCTGCTGAATGTTCAGGCAGAAAAGCAGTTCGGCTACAGTCGCGATGAGCTTGTTGGGCAGCCGGTTACGAACATCATTCCGGAGGGGTTTGAGGAACGGCTGATCGCCGACGCTCTGCGGTCTACGGAGGATGCACTGGCGCAGCAGATCGGCACAGGCATTGAACTCTACGGACAGCGCAAGGACGGGAACAGATTTCCCATCGAGATCATGCTGAGTCCGCTGGCGAGCGCGGGTGGTGTTCTAGTGACGGCGGCGATCCGCGACATTACGCTGCGACATGCGGCGGACGAGGCACTGCGGGTTGCTCACCGGAAGTCGGAGTCGGTGCTGAACAGCTTGAACGATGGGCTGGCGGTGCTGGACAAGAACTGGGTCTATACCTACTTCAACGAGCAAGGCGCCGGGATCATCGGCATGCGGCGCGAGGAGTTGATGGGGCGAAATATCTGGGACCTCTTTCCGCAATTGGTGGGCTCGAAGTTTTATGAGAACTATCATCGTGCCGTCGATACCGGCCAGTCGGTCCACTTCGAAGAGTTTTTCCCTGACCCGATCAATCAATGGCTGGAGTGTCATTGCCATCCTTCTCCAGATGGGCTATCGGTTTACTTTCGCGATGTGACCCTGGCCAAAAAGGCAGACACAAACCTTGTGCTGAAGGTCGAGGAGCTGAAGCGGTCCAATGAAGAGCTGGAGCAGTTTGCTTACATTGCTTCACACGATCTGCAGGAGCCCTTGCGGATGGTGGCCAGTTATACGCAGCTGCTTTCGCGCAAGTACAAGGGGAGATTGGACTCCGATGCGGACGAGTTCATCGCCTTTGCCGTGGACGGCGCGACGCGGATGCAAGCGCTGATCAAAGACCTGTTGGAGTTCTCCCGCGTCGGCACCAAGGGCAAAGAGTTTGTCACGGTTTCGAGCGAGCAAGCCTTGAAGCAGGCGTTGAGGAACCTTAGCGGCGCCATTGAAGATTCCGAAACGGTAATCACCCATGGTCTTTTGCCGATGGTTTCCGCTGACGAGGTCCAGCTGGTGCAGCTATTCCAGAATCTTGTTGGGAATGCCATCAAATATCAGCAAGGCAACGCACCACGGATAAACATTGCAGCCTTCAAGAACAGGAACAAACGATGGGAGTTTTCGGTTGGGGACAATGGGCTAGGCATCGAGCCGCAATATTTTGAACGAATTTTTGGAATGTTCCAACGGTTGCACAAGCGGGAAGAGTTCGCGGGTACAGGCATTGGGCTTGCCATCTGCAAGAAGATTGTCGAACGCCACGGCGGTTCCATCAGCGTCCAATCAACTCCTGGCGAGGGCTCTACCTTTCATTTTGACCTTACAGCTGTAGAAGGGAGTGCCGCATGATCGCACTTCTGGAGGAAGTTATGCCCGTAGAAGTTCTATTAGTGGAAGACAGTCCCGGGGATGTGCGGTTGACCCGGGACGCCTTTCGCGAAATCAATGAAGCCATCAGGCTTCATGTTGCAATGGACGGTGTGGAAGCGATGGATTTCTTAAAGCAGAGGGGAACGTTCGCGGACTCACCGAGGCCCGACTTCATCCTGCTTGACCTGAATATTCCGAAGATGGACGGCCGGGAGGTTCTGGCTCAGATCAAGAAGGATGATAATCTCAAGACAATTCCCACGATCATCCTTACTACTTCGGATTCGGAAACGGACATCCGGAAGAGTTATGAGCTGCAGGCGAACTGCTACCTCAGCAAGCCGGTGCAATTGGAAGACTTTGAAAACGTCGTGAAGAGCATTAACGACTTCTGGATGACGAAGGTCAAGTTGCCGCGGCAGAGGTAGAGGCGGATGGTCAAGAGCTCGATCAATACGGTGCTGCTCGTCGAAGACAATGCCGGAGATGCGCTCTTACTCCGACGCATGTTCCGTGAAGAGGGATTTCGCGGGATGGAAGTGATCCATGTGGAGCAGATGAGCGAGGCAGAAGCTTGCCTTTCGAACACAGCCATCGATATTGTTCTGCTGGACCTGGGTTTGCCGGACGCTCGTGGACTGGAAGCGCTACGGCGGGCTCGCGTGGCGTCGCCCCGTATGCCGCTGGTCGTGCTCTCCGGTTTGGACGATGACGAAGTGGCCCTACAGGCCATGCAGGAAGGCGCACAGGACTATCTGACAAAAGGCCAGATCGAACCGCGGGAGCTGCTGCGCGCCATGCGCTATGCCGTCGAGCGCAAGATGATTGAAGAGACCCTGTTTGCTGAAAAAGAGCGTGCGCAGGTGACGCTCGACAGTATTGGAGACGCCGTTGTCTGCGCGGACATTGAAGGAAATATTACGTTTCTAAATCTTGTTGCGGAGACGCTGATCGGATGGCCTTTGCCCGAGGCATGTGGCAAGCCGATGGTGGAGGTCCTTCGGATCATTCATGCGACAACCCGTGAGGCGATCCCCGATCCCATGGAGAGGGTGATGGAGCAAAATCGCACGAGCCACCTGCCATCGGATTCGATACTGGTTCGGCGCGACGGCTCCGAGGTTCCCATTGAAGATTCGGTTTCCCCGATCCGCAATCGTGAGCGGGAGGTTATTGGCGCGGTGATCGTCTTCCGTGATGTAAGCGCCGCGCGTGCGATGACTGAGCAGATCGCACACTCCGCAGAGCACGATTTTCTTACGGGGTTGCCTAACCGGTTGCTGCTGAACGATCGTGTGAGCCAGGCTATCGCGTTGGCAAAGCGCCACTCGTACCTGTTGGCAGTGCTGTTCCTGGATCTGGATGGATTCAAGCACATCAACGATTCGCTGGGCCATTCGACGGGTGACAAGCTGTTGCAGTCGGTGGGAGAGCGGCTGGTGAGTTGCGTCCGTGGGGTAGATACGGTGAGCCGACAGGGTGGGGACGAGTTTGTGATGCTTTTGCCGGCAATAGAAAAGGCGGAAGATGCCGCGATTGCCGCGAGGCGAATGCTGCAGTCTGTGGTGGAGGTGCATACCGTTGAGGGGCGCGATCTGTATGTGACGGGAAGCATCGGGGTGAGTGTCTATCCAACTGATGGGCCCGATGCGGAGACACTGATCAAGAATGCGGACACGGCAATGTACCAAGCCAAGGAGAATGGCCGCCAGGGCTACCAGTTTTTTGAGCCGGCTATGAATGTCCGGGCGGTCGAGCGGCAGTCCATTGAGGAGAGCTTGCGGCGAGCGATGGAGCGAAAAGAGTTCGTGCTGCACTACCAGCCGAAGATCAATCTGAAGACGGGTGCTATTACCGGGGCGGAGGCCCTGATTCGATGGATCCATCCGACGCGCGGTGTGGTTTCACCGGCGCAATTTATCCCGGTGGCTGAGGACTGTGGGCTGATTCTGCCGATCGGCGACTGGGTACTCCGCGAAGCCTGCGCGCAGGCGCGCGAGTGGGTCGATGCGGGGCTCTCCGGGATGAGCATTGCGGTGAATGTTTCCGCCATGCAGTTTCAGCATGAAGGATTTTTGAAGGGTGTCTTTGAGATATTGGAGCAGACCGGCTTCGACCCGACGTGCCTGGAGGTTGAGGTTACGGAAAGTGCGTTGATGAAGCGGGCCGAGTTTACGGCTTCGATTTTGCAAACGCTGCGCGCGAGCGGGATCAAGGTTGCGATCGATGACTTTGGGACGGGCTACTCAAGCCTGAGTTATCTGCGGAAGTTTCCGCTGGATGCGCTGAAGATCGACCAGTCGTTTGTGCGGCAGATTACGAAGACGCCGAATGAGACAACGATTGTGAGCGCGATCATCAGCATGGCGCGGAGCCTGAAGCTGAGGACGGTGGCCGAAGGCGTTGAGACGGTGGAGGAGCTGGTTTTCCTGCAAGCGCATGAGTGCGACGAGGCACAGGGGTATTACTTCGGCCGTCCGATGCCGCCCCATGAGTTTGCCGCACTGTTGGTGACCCACGAAAAAGAGCTGCAATCGCACTGGGCGCAGCCGCCGGTGGTTTTCGATACGGCAAGTTTGTAAGGGGAGTTATGGTGCGCCCGGAAGGATTCGAACCTCCGACCTACTGGTTCGTAGCCAGGCGCTCTATCCAGCTGAGCTACGGGCGCACATTGCGTGAGTGCAACTAAATAAGAATAACCGAAATGGGTGGTGGTATCAACCCTTGAGGGTAGTGCTGGTGGGCGACTCCGGGATCGAGTCGGTGTTCGGTGCGAGCCACGGTAGAGAAGCAGGTTTCTCTACTGCGCGGGATGATGAAGCCATCCCGCTTCGGTCGAAATGACAAAATGTGGGGATGCTGTGAATGAGGCTAGCTGGCGGTGGGAGCGGCGACGGGCTCGGGCGCCGGTTTTGGAGGGATGAGCGAGACACGCTCGACGACGTCGAGGCCGGAGCGGCGTAGGAGCTGGTGGACGATGGGCTCGGTGAGGCGGGTGGCGTCGTACTCAATGCGGACGGTCTTTTCCGCCTCGTTGAAAGTGAGATTGCGGATTCCGTAGACCTCGCGAATGCGGCCGAGGGCCATCATGGCGGCCTCTACGGGCGGTGCGCCGTAGCGGTACATTACGTCAAGCTGCGTCATGTTGTTGATTTTAGCAGTGAGGGCGGTGGAGGGTTCAGGCGCCGAGGCGGTGAAGGTAGTCGACGATTTCAGGGCTGGTCCAGTCCTGAGCGGAGACGAACTTGCGGCGGAGGATGCCGTTGCGGTCGATGGCGTAGGTTTCGGGGATTTGTACGGTGCCGTAGAGGGCATTAATGCGGGCTTCGGGGTCGCGGATGGTGAGGAGATCAACGTGGTTGCGCTTGAGGAAGGTGCGGTAGGCGTCGTCGTCCTGGTCCATGCTGATGGCGATGACGGTGACGCCGGGCAGCTGATGCTGGAGGGCGAGGAGGCTGGGGAGCTCGTCGACGCAGGGGGCGCACCAGCTTGCCCAGAGGTTGACGAGGACGACGTGGCCGCGGAGTTTGGAGAGATCGACGGAGTTGGTGCCGTCGGATAGGGCGAATTGTGGGGCTGGGCGACCGATGTTCCGGGGGTGGTCGCCGCGGTCGCAACCGGAGGCGAGCAGGAGGGCGCCGAGGCAGGCGGCGAGAAGCTTTGTGCGGCGCGCGGGGAGCAGGTTTGTGCGGCGAAGGAGCATCGGTTCCTATAATACGAAGCTATGGCAGAAGATCACAGTCCGATGGAGAAGTTGAGTCCGATACTCGGGCTGCCTTTAGACGACGAGCCGGTTGCTTTGGAGCAGGTGATGGTTGTGGACGAGGTGGAGCGGCCGCGGTTGAGTGTGATCGTTCCGGCGAGGAATGAAGAGGGAAATCTGCCGGAGTGCCTGGCGACCTTGCTGGCGCAGGATGATGAGTTTTTTGCGCTGGGCAAGGATTGGGAGCTGATTGTGGTCGATGATGAGTCGACCGATCGGACGCGGGAGGTGGCTGCGGAGGCTGCGGTGGGGCATCCGGCGATGGTTTTGATCTCAGCACCGCCGCTGGAGCTGAAGGGCAACGGGCGGGCGTTTACGGGTAAGACGAATGCCTGCTGGGCGGGAGCGCAGCGGGCCACGGGCAAGTGGCTGCTGTTTACCGATGCGGATACGCTGCATGAGCCGGGGGACCTAGTGCGGGCGATGCATGAGGCGGAGAAGCATCATGTGGCGTTGCTTTCGTACTCGCCGCTGCAGCTGGTGCAGGGTTTCTGGCAGAGGGCGCTGATGCCGCTGGTGTTTTCGGAGTTGGCGAGTGTGTATCCGCCGGCGCAGGTGAATGATCCGGCCAAGCGCGTGGCAGCGGCGAATGGGCAGTTTTTGATGGTGGAGCGAGAGGCGTACTTTGCCGTGGGCGGGCACCGGATGGTGGGGCGGTCGGTGCTGGAGGATGTCGACCTGGCGTTCAATGTGAAACGGTCGAAGCGGAGTATCCGGCTGCGGTATGCGCCGGATGCGCTGAGCACGCGGATGTATCAAGGGTTTGGCGACATGGTGGAGGGCTGGTCGAAGAACCTGGTGCTGCTGTTTCCTCATGCGCTTGCGCTGGCGGCTTGGCGGACGCTGGATATTGCGTTGTTGCTTCTGCCGGTGCTGCTGTTTGTTTTTCCGTACCTGGTGCTGTGGAAGGAAACGGTGCTGGTGCTGCTTTGGGGGCGTAACCTCTGGCGGTTTTATGCAAGGGTGGCGCGGTCGAACTTTGGGTTTATGGATTGTGCGCTGTCGGCGCTGGCGCTGCCGTTGTTTATCGTGCTGCTGGTTCGGAGTTGGGCGATGCATAAGATCTTCCACCAGGTGGCGTGGAAGGGACGGGAGTACCGCACCTAGAGGTGCGGAGAGTGTAGAGGGTAGAGGATAGAGTGTAGAGAAGGCGCTGCCGCATCTGCTTGCTCTGTTCGGCATCCAATACTCGTTGCATCATTTTAGAAAGTTCTACGCTCTGTCCTTATGATTCTTCTTACTCGCAAAGCTGATTTTTCTTCCGCTCACTTTTACTGGAACGACGCCTGGACCGAGGCTGAGAATGAGCGCGTGTTTGGCAAGTGCTCCAACCGGCAGGGGCATGGGCATAACTACACGCTTGAGGTTACGGTTCAGGGGGCGATCGATCCTGTTTCGGGGTTTGTTGTGGACCTGAAGGAGCTCAAGGACATCATGGAGCGTGAGGTGGTATCGGTGTATGACCACCGGCATCTGAACCACGAGGTGCCGGAGTTCAAGACGGTGGTGCCGACGACCGAGAACATGGCGATTGCGATATGGCGGCGGTTGGACGGGAAAATCCCGGGGGCGAAGCTGCATCGTGTGCGTGTATACGAGATGGCGGACCTGTTTGCGGACTTTTATGGGGAAGGCGCATGAGTTTGGTTGCGCATCTTTCACGGCGGTATCACTTCGCTGCTTCGCACCGGCTGCATGTGGATGCACTGACGCCGGAGCGGAATCGCGACATTTACGGCAAGTGCAACAACCCGTTTGGGCATGGACATAACTATGTTGTGCAGGTGACGCTTGCAGGGGCTGTGGATGCGGTGACGGGTATGGTGACGAACCTGGGTGATCTGGATTCGTTCGCGCAGCGGGAGATGCTTGATTTGTTCGATCACGCAAATCTGAATACGCTGAAGTGCTTCCTCGATCTGGTGCCGACGACAGAGAATCTATGTGTGGAGCTGTGGCGGATTTTTGCGCAGTATCCGCATGCGAAGCTGGAACGGATTCGCGTGGAAGAGACGGGCAACAATGCCTTTGACTACTTCGGCGATGGAGCTCCAGTGCGGCACGAAGAGTAAGATCGAGAACGCAGATGACGACGAAACTACCAGTTGAATCCCCAGGTCCAGAGCGCAGCGGTGAAGTTCCCGCGCAGGTCGCGCTTGAAGCGGCAAACATTCCTCTCGGCAGCGCCAGCATGCAGCAGGTGTATGCCGAAATTCTGACTCGCGTGGGTGAAGATCCGGCGCGCAATGGATTGCTGCGCACGCCGGAACGCATGGAGAAGTCCATGGCGTTTCTTACGCAGGGCTATAAGCAGTCGGTGGAGTCGGTGCTGCACCAGGCGCTGTTCGATGTCGACTATGACGAGATGGTGATCGTCAAGGACATCGAGTTCTACTCGCTGTGCGAGCACCATCTGCTGCCGTTCTTCGGCAAGGCGCATATTGCGTATGTGCCGAATGGCAAGGTGATCGGGTTGAGCAAGATTCCGCGGATTGTGGATGTGTTTGCGCGCAGGCTGCAGGTGCAGGAGAGGCTGACGCAGCAGGTGGCCGAAGCGATTGAGGAAGCGATCCATCCACAGGGTGTGGGTGTGGTGATGGAGGCGCAGCATCTCTGCATGATGATGCGTGGCGTGGAGAAGCAGAGCTCGAGCACCGTGACGAGCGCGATGCTTGGCGTGTTCAAGACACAACTGCAAACCCGCAACGAGTTCCTTTCGCTTGTCGAACGGTCTCGGTAGGGAAGCGGCTCAAGATGAATGGATTACTGATATTGGATAAGCCGGCTGGCATGACGTCGCATGATGTTGTTTCGATTGTGCGGCGGGCAACGGGTGAGCGTTCGGTGGGGCATCTGGGGACGCTTGATCCGATGGCTACGGGCGTGTTGCCGTTGCTGCTGGGCAAGCATACGCGGCTGGCGCAATTCTTTGGCAAGGCGGAGAAGCAGTACACGGGGCATATTCGTTTTGGGTTTGCGACGGATACGTTTGACGCGGAAGGTACGCCTGTCGCGGAGCCTGTGGCGTTGATGCATTCGCTTGAGGAGTTGCGTGTGATGGCGCGGCACTTCGATGGCGAGATGGATCAGATGCCGCCGGTGTTTTCCGCGAAGAAGATCAATGGTGTTCCGGCGCATAAGCTGGCGCGTGCAGGTAAGGAAGTTGCTGTAAAGCCGGCGCGGATTTTCATTCATTCCTTCGAGCTGATGGGGCTTGAGGGCGATGTTGCGAGCTTTACGATGCATGTTTCGGCGGGCGGTTATGTGAGGTCGGTAGCGCAGGAGTTGGGGGCGATGGCCGGTTGCGGGGCGCATCTTTCGTCGCTGCGGCGGACGCAGGCCGGGGCGTTTACGCTGGCGCAGGCGATCACGGTGGACGAGCTGAAGTCGCTTAGCGTGGCGGAGATTGAGGCGAGGCTGCCGCATCCGCGGTCGGTGCTGCCGGAGATGCCTTCGGTGATGGTGGACGAGCAGACGGCGGGGCGCATTCGCAATGGGATGCAGGTGAATGTGCCGGAGTTTTCGGATGCGGCGTTGATCAAGGTGTTCAGCGGGCCGCGGGAGTTGCTGGCGATTGCGCGGCGCATTGCGGGGACGCTGGTGAAGCCGGAGATTGTGCTGGGCTGATCGGTTTCAGCTTAATGCTTCAGCATCGGCTCGATGAGACCCGCGACGTTGGCCGCAACCTGTTTGTTGCCTTGCGCAGTGGCGTGCGTGGCGTCGTCCTGCATGTCGCCAGGAGCTCCGTAGACGTCCTTCAGGAGGAACGGTAGTAGTGGGACCTTGTATTGCTTTGCGAGGGCGGGATACATGGCGTTGAACTTTGCGATATAGTCGGGGCCGTAGTCGGGTGGCAGGGTGATTCCGGCGAGCGCGACCTTGGCGCCACTGGCCTTTAGTTCATCGACGATAGTGCTCATGTTCTTTTGTGTTTGATCGATGGGCAGACCGCGGAGGCCGTCGTTGCCGCCGAACTCCACGACGACGAGTTGTGGGTGGAGCGCGATGATGTGCGGGAGGCGGTCTACGCCGTCCTTGGTTGTATTGCCACTGACGCCTTCGTTGATGACCCGGTCGGGGAAGTTCGAATCATCAAGGATCTTCTGCAGGTTGTCCGGGTAGCTCTGGCCGGGGTCGGTGCCGTAGCCCGCGGTAAGGCTGTCGCCGAAGCAGACGATGATAGGACGCCAGGTCTGAGGCGGAGGCGTGGGCTGTTTCATGGAAACCTGCGCGCTCATGCCGTTGTCCTGCTTGCCGGCGTCGGCTTTGCAGCCCACGAAAAGGAGCACGGTGCAGAGTGCGAAAGACGAGACGGAATGAGGGATTCGGGGCACACCTCATTCTACCGAGAGACAGGACTAAGGATTGGCGTACTTTGTTTTGTTGGATCGAAGTGGAGTGCCTGATAATCAAAAGCATCAGCTACCGAGACGAGGAGACTACGTGCAGGTTACCGAGGCCGCGGACAATATACCGCCAATGATCGTTGTGGAAGCGTTGCGCAAGTCTATCCGGACCGGAACTCGGACGGTGGAGATCCTGAAGGGGATTGATTTCAGCATCCCGAGGGGCGAGTTTGCGGCCATCATGGGAGCATCTGGCAGTGGAAAGTCGACGCTGCTGGGATTGCTGGCGGGTCTGGACTCGCCGAGCGAGGGCAATGTGTTGTTGAATGGCACAGCCATCAGCTACCTGGCAGAGGACAAGCTGGCGCAGGTGCGGGGAAAGACGATTGGTTTCGTGTTTCAGTCGTATCAGTTGATTCCTACGCTGACCGCGCTGGAAAACGTGCTGCTACCGTATGAGCTGAACGATGAGAGCGGTAACCGCAAAGCGGGGTTGGATCGCGCGCGGCAGTTGCTGGTGTCGGTTGGGCTCGAGGATCGGCTGGACCACTATCCGGTGCAGCTTTCTGGTGGCGAGCAGCAGCGTGTGGCGCTGGCGCGAGCGTTTATTCTACGACCGCCAATTGTGTTGGCCGATGAGCCCACAGGCAATCTCGATACGACCAATGGACAGGCAGTGCTGGACCTGTTGCTTTCTCTGAACCATGCGGAAGGGACCACGCTGGTGCTGGTGACGCATGATCCGGCATTGGCCGCGCATGCAACACGGGTGCTGACCATGCGCGATGGTCTGCTGGTGGGTGACGTGCAACAGGTGCCCTCGGCGGCGCACCTCTAGCGTAAGGGAACCGGAGATCTCAGGATGGCAAGTCTCAGCTACGCTACCGCCTCCCGCATTGCCGCACGCGAGCTTAAGGCTTCGCGCGGCAAGTTTGTGTTTGTCATTCTTTCGGTAGCGATCGGTGTGGCTGCGCTTACGGGTGTGCGTGGTTTTTCGTCGTCGTTTCGATCGATGCTGCTGCTGCGCGCACGCAGCATTATGGCGGCAGATCTTTCTGCAAAGATGACGCGGCGAGCCACACCGGGTGAAGCAGACGGGCTGCACGCGATTACCGAAAGCGGCGTGAAGCTGACACCGGTGACGGAGCTGTTGTCGATGGCTTCGGCGGCGAAATCGATGGATCCGCTACTGGTTTCACTGAAGGCGGTCGATCCTGAGCAGTATCCGTTCTATGGCGATGTGGACTTGCAGCCCGCTGTTGAGTTGAAGAAGGCGCTGAGTGGCGACTCGGTTGCTGTCGGCGATGATCTGCTGTTGCGATTGAATCTGCATGTTGGCGATCAGATCAAGGTTGGCGGCAAGCTCTTCACTATTGCGGCGGTAGTGGAGAACGAACCAGACCGGTTGTCTGGGAGCTTTGCCGCAGGGCCGCGCGTGCTGATGTCTCAGAATGCGTTGGATACGACCGGACTATTGCAACCGGGAAGCCATGCGGCACAGCGATTGCTGTTCAAACTGCCGGCTGGAACACAGGGACATCCTGTATCGGACGAAGCGGTTGCAGGGCTGAAGACGCAGCTTGAGAAGCTGCTGCCGGACGCGCAGATCAGCGACTATCGCGAGGCAAACCCTGCGCTGACCAAGGGACTGGATGGAGCGACGGGACTGCTATCGTTGATGTCGTTGGTGGCGCTTGTCCTGGGTGCGGTGGGTGTCGCGATGGCGATGCGCGCGCATTTGCAACAGCGGCTTGATTCGATTGCGATTATGAAGTCGCTGGGCGCGGGATCAACGCAGGTAATGAAGATCTATCTGCTACAGACGCTACTGCTGGGACTTGCAGGTGGACTGCTGGGCGTGGCGATGGGCATAGGTGTGCAATTGGTGCTGCCACTATTTTTGGCCAAGCTGCTGCATATCACACCAGCCTTCCGGCTTGATCCGCGGGCTTATGCGATTGGGCTCGGAGCGGGGTTGCTAACGACGCTGCTGTTTACGTTGCCGCCGCTGCTGGACATCCGAGGTGTGAGGCCGATCCTGATTTTGCGGCGAGCGGTTGAGGTGAGCGACGATCCGTTTTCCACGCGGATGATGCGGAAGCTGCGGGGATCTGGAGCGCAGATTGGGGCGATAGTGCTCATCCTCGGCGGGCTGGCGTTTCTGGCAGCGCGGGTTTCCGATTCGCGCGCGGTAGGCGGCCTTTTCGCGGCGGGATTAATGGTCGTACTGCTGGTCTTGCTGGGTATGTCCGCGTTGACGCTGTATTTGCTGCGGTTGTTCCTCAGTCGTACAAGATTGCATCTGCCTTCGGCAGTGCGGCATGGGCTTTCGAATCTGTATCGGCCGGGAAACCCATCGGCTGCGTTGCTGGCGGCGCTTGGCTTGGGCGTGATGCAGATTGTGACGGTCTACATTGCGCAGCGCGCGGTGGTGCAGGAGATGGAAATTTCTACAGCGGCGAACTTACCGAACATCTTCTTGATCGATATTGCGACCAACGAAGTGGATGGGGTGCGGGCGCTACTGGCGCATCAACCGGGAGTGAAGGGAACGCCGGAGATTGCTCCTGTAGTAAGCTCGCGTTTGCTTGCAGTGGACGGCGTTGCTGCGGCGCAACTGAAGTTGCAGCATATGCCACGACGCGCGTTGCAGTCGCTCAATCTCACGTGGCCATCGACAGTTGATCAACCCCCGGAAGGGGACAAGGTAATTCGTGGAGCGTGGTGGACAGCACAGCAGTCGGCTGATTCAGCTGCGCATCCCTTAGTTGCAATAGAGAGGCAGGAAGCAGACCGGCTCGGCGTGAAGCCGGGACAGAAGATGACCTTCTCAGCGCAGGATAGCGAATTTACAGCAACCGTTGTAGCTATCTATGAGCCTGATAGCCGTCATGCGCTTTCACGTGCGGAGTTCGTGCTGCCGGCGCCGGCGCTTGCGGGGCTGCCGGTGGTCTGGTATGGCGGCGTTCACTGCGAACCGGGCACAACGGCCACGCTGCAACGGGCACTCTATCAGGCGTTCCCGACGATTACTGTCATCAACGTCGCAGCTACGCTTGAGGTGGTGCGGCAGGTGATCCTGCAGATCACGTACGTTATCCAATTCCTGGCGGGTTTCAGCATCTTTGCGGGCATTGTAATTCTTGCGAGCTCCATTGCGGGCACGCGGTATCGGCGCATCCGCGAAGTGGTGGTGCTGAAGACGCTGGGTGCTACACGGCCGCGGATTGCCACAATCTTTTCGATTGAGTTCGCCGTGCTTGGCTTGGTGGCGGGTTTTGTTGGGCTGATCTTCGCAAATATTCTTGCGCGGCTGTTGCTGCTGCGTGTGCTTCACTTCGACTATCGCTTTCAGCCTTGGATGGATTTGGGCGCATGGCTTGCGACTGCGGCGCTTACCGTTGCGGCTGGGTGGCTGGCGAGCCATCGTATTCTGGGACAGAAGCCGCTTGAGGTTTTGCGCGAAGAGTAGGCTGGATGACATGGCGACGGTTGACCCGGAAGGCGCATCCCCGTACACTCACAGAGGCGGCTGATTGTGGCTCCCGCCGAGCCTGCAGCTGCCGTAAAACTTGTCTGTATTGCCCTCTCGTTCAATGGTAGGACTAGCGACTCTGACTCGCTCGATCGGGGTTCGAATCCCTGGGGGGCAACCAAAACACCTAAAACCTGAACTTCCTCGCACCTCCCTGAACATCCTCGCACGCGAGGATGTTCTTGTTTTACAACAACATGCATGAAAATAGCGTGCGAGAACGTTCGAGGGCGTGCCGCTACAGCCGGACTTTTCTGCGGGGATTATTGTGGGGTACGATGAGCAAAAGTGTGGGGATCGAAAAACCCACACCTTAGAGGCTCATTATGGGACTGACTATCAAGGAAATTGAAAGCGCAAAGCCACGGGCCAAAAAATATAAGCTGGCTGACGGTGGTGGACTATGTCTTATCGTCAAGCCGTCTGGCGCAAGGCTCTGGCTCTGGCGGTATCGGTTCGATGGTATCGAGAAGAACATGTCATTTGGGGACTACCCGCATGTCGGCCCCAAGGATGCCCGCGAGCTTCACTTCACTGCGAAGAAGCTCTTGGCATCCGGCATCAATCCAATGGCAGAACGCAAGGCTGAGGCCGAAGCGAAGCAGCAGGAAGTCAAAGCGCTTCAGCGTGACGTTGACAGCAGCTTTGAAAAGGTCGCCCGAAAATGGTGGGAATGGTGGTCGATTGGCAAGTCACCCAGGCATGCAGAAGCCCTGATGAATCGGCTTGAGGCTGATGTCTTCCCCGTCATCGGGCACTTGTCCGTTGATGCCGTCCAAACGGGCCATATTCGGAACATCATGCTTACGATTGAGACACGAGGCGCTAGCGATGTTGCAAAAAGAGCACATCAGTCCATCGGGCAGATTTTCCGCTTTGCCATCGCGCGTGAACTCGCGAGCCGGAACCCTGCGGCTGACTTCAGGCCGCGAGACGTATTGGCGGCGGCCGCATCACAGAACTTCGCCCGTGTGGACGAAAAGGATTTGCCCGAGTTGCTGGCGAAGATGGACGGCTACAACGGAGACGCGCTCACACGCTTTGGTCTCAAGCTGCTGGCGTACTGTTTTCCTCGCACCAGCGAACTGATCGAAGCGCCATGGACCGAGTTCGACTTCGACAGAGCGCGATGGGAAATTCCGCCGGAGCGCATGAAGATGAAGACCCCTCACATCGTCCCATTGTCACGCCAAGCTGTGGAAGTGCTTCGAGCGCTTAAGCTGCTCACCGGCAATGGCAAATTGGTATTCCCAGGAGCCAAGGACAAGAAGAGGCCTATGAGCAACAACACGCTCTTGTATGCGCTCTACAGACTTGGATATGAGGGCCGCATGACGGGACACGGATTCCGTGGACTAGCTTCAACCATCCTCAATGAAAATGACTTTGACGATGAGCATGTAGATTTGCAACTCGCTCACATGAAGCGGAACAAGGTGTCCGCGGCCTACAACCACGCGAAGTATCTAAAGCAACGCACGGTGATGATGCAGTGGTGGGCGGATCATCTGGACGCACAGCTCGCCAAGGGAAGACTGTCGTTGGCGGCTTAAGCCCACTTCTTCGAGGTCCATTGTCCCGGTAGAGCGCGCTGCGACATCGGTCTGCGGCCGACACTTGGCGCTGGCGTTCTTGAGCTGAGGATGCGTTCGACAGCCCACTGCTTAACCTCGGAAGCCACCCATGCAACTGTGCGTGCTCCCAGATGGACCGGCGCAGGAAAGCTCTTCTCTCGAATCAGTGCGTAGAGGCTCGACTTTGAGAGACCCGTAATCGCTTTGACTCGGGGCAGACGCAAAAATGCAACTTCATCAAGATTGGTTGAGATTCCATTCTGGTCACCTCCCCCGGATTTCTGGGAGTGGAGCAGACTCGTGATGACCTTGGGCGAGGACGATGGAAACGATTGATCATCACTTTTCACGCGAGTAGAGATTGTTGTGTTTCTGGTAGGAGCACTTGGCACGGTCACCTCTTCGGTTGTTGGGCCGGTTCGCAGGGCTCACGTAAAAAGAGCGAAGCCTTCGGAGCCCGAGAATCTCATCGGAAGTGAGCTTCGAGGCTGGTCGGCCTTGTCATTGCGCGGCGGTGTGATCTCCAGTGATGTCATGTACTTGATCTCCACGTTTGGCATAAATCACCTCACTTATCGCGATTCGCTTCCCTCTGTGTTTGGAGGCCGAGAGTCGGTTCTCCAATTCGTGCCAAAGATTTAGCTCAGCTCCGAGGCTCAGTCAAATTAACGGCGGCTTTGGGGAAATTTCTCTTGGAGAATGACGGCGAAACCTGTGCAACGAGGAGGAACCACCCGAAATCCACCGAGGCTGTCGTCGCCGTAGCGAGTGAGGGTGATTTGAATCATCATAAAAAGGAGTCCACCTCTTGCGCTGACGCCGGCGTTGCTCCGGATCGGGTCAGTACCTATCGAAGGCAGATATAGATGATCAGTTCGCGCTCTCTAAATTTGATCGAATTTAGAGAGCGCGATAGTGTGCCCAAGAAGCAACCATGGTTTCTTCAAATCATGGCTTTAGCGAGGAGCAAACAAATGCGAATAACGAAGGAAGAAGTTGTTGCAGTTTTCCGCTCTTCATCTAACTTGTTGATTATAAACGCGTATTCCGTCGAATGAAGTACCCGAAATTGCGGTTTTTGATACGGTTTTGGAGCTTATTGGCAACCTTATTGGCAACCACGATTCGCACGTTGTGGAGAGGATGAAAGCTGCGCCTCGAACAGCATAAGGCATTCCCGGCCTCAGTATAAACAATGCTCGGTCGGGCAGAGCGTAGCCGCGCCGAGCATTTTGGTCGTCCGATTGCCGCCCTACACAATGGAGATGAGGCCGATCTTTCCGTCTCGCCCACTCCACTACATTTCGGAATTTTGGAGTTCTTGGCCTCGCTCGGTGAGTGCATTGGCGATTATGCACTCACCGAGATCCGGCGATTCAGATTGCCGAGAGAAATAACGCGATGGTTTAGGGCTTGGGGCTCGCGGTCGTCTCGGAAGCCCGCGCCAGAGCTTGCGTATCGATATACTCCCGGATGTTCGTCAGTTTGCCATTTCGAACGGTAATGTCGAAGACCCAGTGATCCTCAAACGTTTTGTTCGTGGCCTTGATTTTCCCCGTAGCGATCCCGACGACCAGAACTCGGTTTCCCTGCGCCACGAATGTGGGGGGCTTTGGGTACGTCGTTTCCACCTCTTCGGACGCCTTCTGAAGCACATCCGCCAATCCCGCGTGCCCGCGGTGCGTACCTGCCAGCGGCCAGCCCTCGCCCGGAACGATCCACTCAATATCTTCGGTAACCAACGCCAGCACACGTTGCTTATCGCCGCTGCCGATTGCTGCAAAGAAATCTTTCACAACCTGTACATTCTTTTCGACACTCATCGAAATTTCTCCATTTCCTTTACATCGGATTGTGTCGGATCTATTCCAAACTGACTCAGGTCCGGTTCGATCTGATCTGCAAACTCCTTACTAGACCTGCGCCATGCCCCCATCGACCGCGAGATCCACGCCGGTGATATAGGAACTTTCATCGGAGGCGAGGAACACGACCGCGGCTGCGATTTCCTCGGGCTTTCCCCTGCGACCGAGTGGAATCTGCGAGGTGAACTGGGCGACGGCTTGTTCGGCCTGTTCGGCGGTGAGGCCCGTCGTCGTCGCTAAGGCTGGGGTATCGATTGCTCCGGGGCTCATACAATTCACGCGGATCTTGCGGTCTTTCAGCTCCATAGTCCAGCCGCGCGCGAAGTTGCGCACAGCCGCCTTACTCGCGGCGTAGGCGGTAAAGCCAGGGAGCCCCAACACGTTTGAGACCGAAGAGTTCAAGATAATCGAGCCGCCGTCTTTGAAGAGGGGGAGAGCCTTCTGCACCGTAAAGAACATTCCCTTTACGTTCACGTCGAAGGTCTGGTCAAAATGTCCCTCGGTAGCCATCGCGAGCGGTGCGATGGTACCCGCGCCCGCGTTTGCAAAGAGTATGTCGATGTGACCATGTTTCTCTTTGACAACGGCATAGAGGCGGTCCAAATCTTCCAGGCGCGATACGTCGCCCACGACCGTCGTAACGTTTCTCTGGATGAAGGCTGCGGCCTCCTTCAACTCTTTCTCTCGTCGCCCAGTGATCACGACGTGCGCACCTTCTTCCACGAAGCGCTTGGCTGTGGCCAAGCCAATCCCGCTGCTTCCGCCTGTGATGATCGCAATTTTCCCCGTCAATGTTTGTCCATGGTTATTACTCATATGTTTTCCCTTTGTTTTCGTTGGTTTTTTATGTTGAATTTGAGCTCAGTTTCCAAAGCTCAGATAGTCACGATTACTGCTACTTCTTGAACAAATCCTGGAAGATGAGCAGACCCCAAGTTTTACCGCGAGCATGCACCAGCGCACCCCCCTCGTTGAACCTTCCGAGCTTGACGGGTGCGAATCCTAGTTGTTTGGCCAAATCTGCCACGGGAGGAATCGCGTCTTCCTCGTCACTCGACAGAAAGACGACGCGGTGCCCGCCCTCGACAACCGGGTCGGTAGCCAGGGTGGCTGCAATCAGGTGATTGAAAGCTTTCACGACCTTGGCGCCGCAGAACGACTTCGCGACGAAGGCAGAGGAGGGGAGGCCGTCCATCTCCTCAGGTGGGAGTGGAAACGAGTTCATAGCGTCGATGACCGTCTTGCCTTCCCAACTCGGCAGGGCCTTCGCAATCTCGCGGTGTTCCCCGAACGGTATCGCCAATATGATTGTGTCGGCCTGGAGTGCATCCCGCAGCGACTTGGCGACGACGGTGGGTCCAATCGCCCGAGCCTGCGGCGCTAACTCCTCGGGCGACCGGCGACTCGCGACGGTCACTTCGATGTTCTTGCGGGCAAAGGCGTGGGCAAGGGCTTGGCCTATTTTCCCGAATCCTACGATTGTGTAGCTCATATATTCTCCTTTGGTTTGCCGAGCCCTACGGCGCTCCGAATAATCGAATGGAGCGCCGTCGGGCGTACCGTGTTAGATTTGTGCCAGGCCGCCGTCGACGGCGAGCTCGCTGCCGGTCATGAAGCTGCTGTCCGACGACGCGAGAAAGGCCGCCGCCGCCCCGAGCTCCGCCGGGTCGCCCATGCGCTGGAACCCAGTCATCGAGCCGTAGGCCTTCAGGCCCTCCTCTCCCAAGGCTGCCGTCGCGAGTTCGGTCGCTATCGCCCCGGGCGACAGCACGATTACGCGGATGCCGGTGCCCTTCAGGTCCTCCACCCAGGTCCGCGCGAGGTTGCGCACTGCCGCCTTGCTCGCGCTGTAGGCGGTGAACGCGGGGGCGCCCGTGGTGCCGGCGCTCGATCCAGT
>JAMFSR010000028.1 GCA_026225395.1 Granulicella sapmiensis | reverse complement strand
AGCCGACCGGCAATACGCGCAGAACTACGAGAGTGGCGACGTAATCCGCTACTCGAAAGGGTCGAAGCCGCTCGGCATCGAGGCGGGGGAATATGCGCGTGTGGCCCATACTGAGCCGGAGAATAACATCGTCACGGTAACGCGTAAGAGCGGCGAGGAGTTGAGCTATGACCCGCGCCGGTTGCAGGGCGTGACGGTCTACCGCGACAGCGAACGCGCGTTTGCAGAGGGCGACCGGGTGCAGTTGACCGCCCCGTATCACGAGCAAAAGCTGGCGAATCGTGAGCTGGGGACGGTGGAGCAGATCGACGGCGGCGGAAACCTGAAACTGAAGATGGACTCGGGTCGTGAGGTCGAGTTCAACGCTCGACAGCATCCGCATCTCGATTACGGCTATGCGGTGACGAGCCACAGCAGCCAAGGCCAGACCGCCGACCGGGTGCTGATTCACGTTGACTCAGAACAGGCGCACGGCGAGCTGCTGAATAGTCGCATGGCGTATGTCTCCGTCTCTCGGGCTCAGTACGACGCACAGATTTACACGAACGACGCGGCAACGCTGGGCCACGAACTGAGTCGCAATGTATCAAAGTCGGTTGCTCTTGAGGATGTGACTATTGCGAAGAGCCTTGATCCACAGCCAATTCAGCAGATCGTAGAACAGCTTGGATTGGGTTTGAGCCTTTAGAGGTGTTGCAATACGTCATCCTTTATAATTAACTAATGACGTTTTGAGACAATCGACGATGACAAGCAACATGGTTAAGACAATGCGATATGTCGACAAGCACGGGATCGTCAGACCCCGCGATCTTGAAGTGCTTGGCATCCCCCGCGAATATCTCCTGCGTCTGTACCGGCGAGGCAAACTCAGTCGAACTGGTCGCGGAGTCTACACCATACCCGACGCGGCCATTACCGAGAGACATTCCTACGCTGAGGTGACGAAGCGGGTTCCAGAAGCCGTTCTATGCCTTCTGACGGCGCTTGCTTTCCACGAGATCACGACGCAGAACCCATCGTCGATATGGATTGCCCTGGGGAAGGGGGCCAGAACACCCGCGCTGGAGTTTCCTTCGCTCAGGATTGCTCGGCTGTCCGGGCCATCCCTCACGGAAGGTATTGAGACCCATCGTGTCGAGGGCGTATCCGTCCGTGTTTACTCCGCTGCAAAGACCGTCGCGGACTGCTTTAAGTTTCGGAACAAGATCGGCCTCGATATCGCAATCGAGGCTCTAAGAGACTGCCTTTCGCAGAGGAAGGCGAGCATCAACGACATCTACCGCTACGCGAAGATTTGCCGCGTCAGCAATGTCATTCGCCCATACATGGAGGCTCTATGACGCGAGAACCCAATAAGAATCCGGCGGCATCCATTCGAGCCAAGCTCCTCTCCCTCTCCCGTGAGAAGGGGGAAGATTATCAGAGAGTGCTCGGCAGGTTCGCCATTGAAAGATTCCTCTACCGGTTGGGCATTTCGACCTATAGAGATCGCTTTGTGCTCAAAGGCGCAACGCTCTTTACACTATGGACCGGGGAAACCCATCGACCGACGAAGGACTTGGATTTGCTCGGCTGGGGCTCCTCAGCGATCGTTGACGTAGAACAGGTCTTCCGTGACATCTGCGAAATCGCGGAGGACGACGGCATTGTCTTTGATAGTCAATCTGTCGAAGGGATGACCATCAAAGAGAACGACGAATACAACGGCGTTCACATCAGGTTTCGCGCTGAACTCGCTGGGGCGCAGATCACTTTGCAGGTCGATATCGGATTTGGCGATGCGGTTTTCCCGGAGCCTGAGCTGGCGACTTTCCCTGTACTCCTGCCAATGTCAGCGCCGATCATTCGAGCTTACCCACGGGAGGCGTCGATTGCGGAGAAGTTGCACGCGATGGTTCAACTCGACATCCGCAACAGCCGCATGAAGGACTTTTACGACATCTGGTTTATAGCGAACACATGGACATTCAGGTTGGAATCTTTGCGTAATGCAATCGCGTTGTCCTTCCAGCGGCGCGGTTCGGCGATGCCGAATGGCGTTCCATTTGCGCTGACAGACGAGTTCTTGACCGATGCCCAAAAGATGCAGCTATGGAAAGCGTTTGCGGGCCGCCTGAATGCCGGTGATAAAGCCCTCACTCTATCCGAGGTGGGGGCTGTTCTCCGTGCTTTCCTTGTGCCGTGTATTTCATCCGAAACCAATGCCGCTCAAGTGTGGACACCGACTATCGGCTGGCACGAATCAGAGAGCTAATCCCAGCTTCATATCAAGCCGCTGGCGCGGCGTACGCTCTGCTCCCGCGTTAGTAAAGGCTCTTCGCTGCGCTTCGACCGCTGGCGCGGCGCTTCGTGGCCTTGACAGACGCCTCCGCTCCGGGTGATTTCCAATTATGAGAAGAATGTATTCTTCTCGTGTGTCCAGGAACAGATGAAGACGCAACTGTCCTATCTGATGAGGAATGGCTATGCATGAGATAAGCTGCCCGCATTGCGGGAAAGCATTCAAGATTGACGAGGCAGGGTACGCGGACATTCTGAAGCAGGTGCGAGATGGTGACTTCGAGCGCCAGTTGCACGAGCGGCTCGAGTTGGCAGAGCAGGACAAGCGGAACGCCGTGGAACTCGCCCAAGCGAAGGTCACCAGCGAAGCGCAAAAGGATGCGGCTGCCAAGGACGCCCAGATTCAAGAACTGAAGGCCAAAGTCGAAGCGGGAGAGGCAGTGCGTAAGATTGCCGTGACCGAAGCCTTAGGTGCCGTAGAGAAGGAGCGCGATGCGCTTGCAGGCGAACTTGAACTGGCTAAGCAGGACAAACTGAATGCCGTTGAGCTCGCCCAAACGAAGGCCGCCAGCGAAGCGCAAAAGGATACGGCTGCCAAGGACGCTCAGATTCAGGAGCTGAAGGCTAAGGTCGATGCCGGAGAGACCGCGCGTAAGCTTGCCGTTACTGAGGCTCTGAGCGCCGTGGAGAAAGAGCGCGACGCGCTTGCAGGCGAACTCGAACTGGCGAAGCAGGACAAGCTGAACGCCGTCGAACTTGCCCAAGCGAAGGCCGCCAGCGAAGCGCAAAAGGATGCGGCTGCCAAGGACGCCCAGATTCAGGAATTGAAGGCCAAGGTTGATGCGGGAGAAGCCGCGAGTAAGTTTGCCGTTACCGAAGCCCTAAGTGCCGTGGAGAAAGAACGCGATGCGCTTGCAAACGAACTTGCGCTGGCGAAGCAGGACAAGCTTAACGCCGTCGAACTCGCCCAAACAAAGGCTGCGAGTGAATCTCAGAAGGATGTCGCAGCCAAGGACGCTCAGATCCAGGAACTCAAGGCCAAGCTAGATGCCGGGGAAGCTGCACAAAAGTTCGCGATTAGCGAGGCGGTTAGTGTGGTGGAGAAGGACCGAAATAAACTTCAAGGGGACCTCGAAAAAGCTGAGCTTGAGAAGGAACTTGCCGAAAAGTGTCTAAAAGACAAGTACGAGACGCAAATCAAGGATCGCGATGATGCTATTGAGCGCCTTCGGGACATGAAGGTTCGCCTATCGACCAAAATGGTTGGCGAGACCCTTGAGCAGCATTGCGAAACTGAATTTAACCGAATTCGTGCGACAGCGTTTCCGAGAGCATATTTTGAGAAGGACAACGATGCTCGAACGGGAAGCAAGGGCGATTACATCTTCCGCGACGCGGATGAGGCTGGAACGGAGATTGTCTCGATCATGTTCGAGATGAAGAACGAAGATGATCGTACCGCTACAAAGAGACGGAACGAGGATTTTCTGAAGCAGCTCGACAAAGATCGCACTGAAAAGGGATGCGAGTATGCGGTCCTTGTCTCCCTGCTCGAGCCTGATAGTGAGTTCTACAACACCGGGATTGCTGACATGTTCCACCGATACCCGAAGATGTACGTCGTCCGTCCGCAGTTTTTCATGCCCATGATTACATTACTTCGGAATGCAGCAATGAATTCACTTCAATACAAGTCAGAATTGGCGCTCGTTAGAGCGCAAAACATCGATATCTCAAACTTCGAAGACCGACTTATGACGTTCCAGACCGGATTCGCGAGGAATTATGATCTGGCTTCCAAGCATTTCCAAACATCAATTGATGAGATTGACAAGTCGATCGATCACCTACAAAAGACCAAGTCAGCGTTGCTCGGCACAGTTAACAATCTTCGGCTCGCAAACGACAAGGCTCAGGACGTGACAATTAGAAAATTGACCCGTGGCAATCCCACGATGGCTTCCAAATTTTCAGCTCTCACGAACAGTGATCCTTCCGACGCCGAATAACCTAGACTATAAGCTTAGGTATGGTCTGGGGTTATGCAATTCCTTGTTCTAGTCGCGATTCATCTTGAGGAATGCTCCTTGAGTTGTAGTGTGCCGGATTTTGCGAGAAATGCTCGATATGCGCTCGAGTCTTTCAGAAGGTAAGCGCGTCCATTGATCACAAATCCGTCAAGTCCATGTTCGACCGTATACGTAGAAAGGTCCTTCATGTTATTGATGAACCCCTTTCCGTTGAAGTTCAACGATGTGTTGCACAAAACTCCATATCCGGTCCGGGCTTTGAAGGCGGACAGAAGCTCATATAGGAGCTGATTGGTTTGTTGCGTCACAGTCTGGAGCCGTGCCGTTCCATTTACATGTGTCACGGCTGCCAACGCATCCGTCTTTGCAACGTATGTGTACAGCATATAGGGGCTCGGTCGAGCACACCCGAACCATATAGCAGCGTCTTCTTCCAAACAAACAGGGGCGATGGGACGGAATTGCTCGCGTTGCTTGATCTTGTTTAGGCGTGTCGTCGTGGCCTTCAAAAAAGGCGCGGCAAGAATTGAGCGATTGCCTAACGCTCTTGGGCCAATTTCATATCTGCCGCTCGCCCATCCAAGGATGACATCGCTGGCAAGAAGATCAGCCAGCAACTCATAATTTGTTTCGAAAACATCGTATAGGGTCGAATCGAAGGCACCCATGATAAAGTCGAGTCCCGAATACACGTCCCAGCTAATCTTTGGATTTCCGGTGAAATGGAACTGAGCATCGATGGCCGTCCCAATCGCAGAACCCGAGTCGTTCGCAACTGGTGGAATAAACACATCCGTAAACAGGCCACTATCTTTCCACTTTGAATTCCAATCGCAATTCAATCCGCAGCCGCCAGCGATCACTAAGGGTCTTTTCTCTCGCAAGTTTGCCTCAGCGAATCTATAGAAACAGTCGAATATTGCATCGCTATAGATACCCACGAAATTGCGGAACTCTGGATCTCCAACCCCTACATTGAGGTAAGGTGCATTTTCAAGTTCATCGTAAGCACTCAGGTCTTTGTACGGCCCATCCAACAGAAAGCTGAGCAGTTTCTTCTCCTTGTCTGAGGGAACCGTGCGAGTGGAAAAGGATGCGAGGGCCATCAGCTTCCCGGCATCCGACGTCCGGGGATAGGGGCCGTTTTTCGGAAACGTCGGGTCGGCCAAGCCGTAAAGCAAACCATAACGGTTACCGGGTTGATGCAACACATCTCCGAGCAGGGTGATGTTGAGCTTCTCGTCGATCTCATAAAAGGCCCCGATCGATCCTTCCCAAATCAGCGCATAGCAGGGCGTCCCTCTAGAGAGGCTGGACATTCCGAATGCACACAGAAGATGGGATCGCTCATGGGATGACGAGAAGTATCGTATCTCCTTCCCCAGGAGACGCCGTCGGCTGGTGATCATGTCCCGTTTCTCGATCCCTCTGTATCCCACATGCACGTCGGACCCGTGAAGAAAGTCATAGTGATCGCGCGGCCACCAGCCCCCCACACAGAGAACATCCGGGATCTCATCCATTTCGCCGAGAGCGTTAAAGACGTCGGGGCAAGACACTGCAGAGTGTCGGTAATTCGAATTCTTTTCCGCCTCGTTGCACATCCTCAGGTGGGAATTTTGAAGAAACACAATAGCCCCGTCATGACCTGGGTTATACGAAAGGATGTTCATTGGGTGATGGTCTCCGGCTTGAATGCAAATTAGTTGTGAGTCGATACGCTGATTAGGATAGTCGGCAAGAGGCAGCACCGTAGTTTTCTGTGGTGACTTTGTATGTTCAAGGGGAGCGAAATCGACCACTACTGCGCATATGATGGAACATTCGGAGTCGATGATTGCGAGCGATAGCTTGCCTGAGGTGCTGATCTCAATGCCGCGTGAGCACGAAAGCCAGAATCACCCAGGGTCGTGCTCGGAATACATTCGGCAGATCGTCCAAAAGCCTGCAACTTCAGATTTAGTCAGCTCGCGACGCGCACCTCGACCCCCGAATACGATTGTCCAGTTCTGGCATGACCTCAACCATCTGCCTTTGGACGTAGAGGAGTGCATCCAAACCTGGGCTGCTTGGAAGTCTAAAGGATTCGAACATCATATTTATGAAGAAAGCACGGCAGACCGGTTTATCGCTCGCTCATTGAGTCCACGGCACAAGAGTGCGTTTGAACGCTGTTATCATCCGGCGATGAAGTCGGACTACTTTCGACTCTGCTATATATTCCTCAATGGTGGTCTGTACGTTGATGCCGATGACGTATGCATAACCGATGATCTCAATCATCTGATTGAGGATGGACGCTTGAAACTCCAGCCTCTCTGCTATGACGTCGGGACTGCAGCCATGGTGCCACCGCAGTCATTTTTAGCGCCCGAGGCATTCGATCCCCAGTGGATCTTCTATTTCAACAACAATCCGCTAATCGCAGGTCCGGGAGATCCTGTCATCGAGTATGCTCTCGAACAGGCTACCTTAAGCCTCGGGGAGAGGAAGGTAGATGAGTTTCCCGAGATTCAATCGGCTACGGGGCCAGGCAATATCTCTAGATCGATTTTTGAACTTGGTATGAACTCTGACTATAACCTCGAAAGCCACTTAGCCGTGTTGGGAAACTGGGATTCGCTCGCAGTCTCTAAATGGCCACTCAGCTATCGGAATGATGCCAGAAATTGGAGACTGTCTAACCAGACGAGATTTGACAGCGGCAAGCAGGTCTGAGTGAACCTTTCGAAGCCACTGTCGCGTGCATCGTGGGCTCTCCATTCACTGTTGAGCCATCTTCGTGTTTTTCTCCCGCGCCAACGATCGGCGTCCTTTCACGTGAATGATGGTCTATCTCTGCCAGGGATTGGTGCAATCTTTGTGCTCAATCTTGACAGACAGCCGGATCGTTGGAAAGCCATGGAACGTGAGCTGCGCAGCGTTATAGATGCCGAAGGGAAGCCGCTCTCGGAGCGCACAGTCCGATATCCCGCTTGCGACTCGTTGGAAAATCTGTCGGAGCCAGCGGATGAAACTATTGTTCGCCCCTTTTACACGTTGGGAGACCAGCTCTATGTCGAGCCGCAACCGCTTGCTCTCCCCGATGCCTTCGATCTAGAACGACCGATCAAGATGAGTCTGGCGGAAATTGCGATCGCACGCTCGCACATCAACATCTGGAGGGCGATCGCGACATCTACGGATCGTTACAGCCTCGTACTTGAAGACGATGTTCAGGTTGACCGTTGCTTTGGACGCACTCTCGACGGGGCGTGGAGCGAACTGAAACTGGAAGCTACAGACTCCGGAAATCCTACTTTCGACATCTTGTACGTGTCCTACGAGGAAGTACGCGATGGCGCTCCCAAAGAATTTGTCAGTGCTCATACTTTTCGTCCGGAACGCGGTCTTTGGTTCATGTCGGGATACATTCTTTCGAAGAAGGGAGCTCAAACGCTGATCGATCTTCTGCCTTGTTGCGGACCGGTCGATCTTTGGCTGAATCTCAATTTCGCGAAACTCAATGTCCGAGCTTTGCGTTCTTCAGTGTTTCATCAACGTCGTGATCTGCTTTCGACCAACTCTTACTCGATCTTACCGGTACTGAACCAGATCGGAGTTCTCGATAGTAGTAGAGCTGCGTTATTCCATGGACATCCTGGACATGCCCCGGTATTTGCTTTCGGCCCTCCCAAATCGGATTTGTCTTCTCTTGCCATGGCCCTCTCGATGCTGGGTTATCGGTGTTGCAGCGACTTTGACAGTCTCCCGCCATCCGAATTCAAAATGCTGATGACGGACGGGCGGGCGCGCATTTTCGATGCGTACGTCAACATTGGATCGCTAGAGTCAGAACTGGCCACGCTAGTCCGTCGTTATCCCCGAGGGAAGTACATCTGGATGTCGGACGCAGAACATCAAGTTTCGTCTCTTGCAGAAGCCACGCAGACAGTTCTGCAACGGGTAGATTTCTTGCTGATGCCGGCGCAGCGACCTGGTACTTGGCGAGATCTCTGCGAGTTTCTCCGGATTGCGCCTCCACAAGCTTCGTATCCCCTGATCCCCAATATTGGTCAACGTGTGCGCCAGGTAGTTCCGTCGAACACTGACGGGGAGAGCCCTGCTGGATGGCTTCGCCATGACGATTCGCCCTGGGTTGCGAAGGTGGATGGCGAATGGCGCGGCATGGACGTATGCCTTTCGACAAGTTCAAATTCATCCGCCAGACGTAGCTTCATGTTCGAAGATCACTTTGAACGAATCGACGCAAGCCGGTGGTTTCTCCGAAATGACACATTTTCGGGTAATCTCGCGCTCTTTCGTCCAGAAAATGTTGTGCTGAAACCTGACGAAGGCCTGTCTCTCGCCGTGAAGGAGCAAGTGCTTGGCGTTCGGGTATTGAGCGCAGGAGCGATAACGACCCGCTCTCAGTATCTTTTTGGCCGCTTTGAGGCGAGTTTCCAAGCTACCAACATTGCGGGCGTAGTCACTGGTTTTTTTCTTCACCGCAACTGCCCTCGACAGGAGATCGACATCGAAATCAGAGGGAATAGACCTGATCAACTCCTAGTAAACGTCTTCTATAACCCAGGCACAGACGGTTCGAGATTCGACTATGGATACCGGGGCTCTCCATTTCAAGTCGACCTAGGGTTTGACGCGTCAAAGGCCGTGCATGAATACGCCATCGAGTGGGAATTGAACGAGATTCGATGGTATGTTGACCAAAAATTGGTTCATCGTCGCGCGATCTGGGGTCCGACTCCGATTCCGAATTTGCCCATGACCCTGCATGTGAACACTTGGCCTACGAATTCCAAAGAACTGGCGGGAATGCTAAACCGCCTTCGCTTGCCCGCCTCATCCGTCGTGCATCGTGTCGCTGTGATAGCCCACGAGACATCAGCCTGATCTCATCGTGGGTGAGCCAACTAGCTAGAAGATACATTGCAAGCCTCCGATCGATATTGCCCACGACTGAGGGTGACCCGCAACTGCAGGCCGGTTTCGCCAGATACACACGTATAGACTGGCCATATTGTGAAATTCAAACTTGACCCGAGACTACTATCCGCTGATTCAAGACTGACAGAAGATATAGGCTTCCCGGCAACGCTTCGCGCTCGCGGGGAGTACATGCCTCTCGCCTTCGTGCTGCGCCTTTCACCTTCAGTGCATCAAGTGTTATCAACACTGCCAGCAGCAGAAATCTACAGCTCGGGGGAAATCGGATTTGATCGCGCACAAGCTTTCTCCACCTATCTGCACGAAACGATTCATTGGTGGCAGCATATCGGATCGACGTATGGCTTGATGAGTAGCCTAAGTTATCCGGCGCGCTCTCTTGTGAATCACCGTCATATCAAGAAGCTCGTTTCACTTGGCGCTTTGAGGAAATCGATCATGAAGACTGCCTCGATGGATCACGGAGGTGTTAGCACTCCGGAAACGGTGAGCGGACTCGCGAACATAATACTCAATAACCACTTCGACCTGAGTGCGTTCAGCCGATTCGCGTATAACCAAGAGTTTGCGAAGGCGACTGCTCAAAATAAGTTATTCGAGAGTGTCGGACATGCAGTTCAAATGACAATCGGCCATAGTCTGATGACCGTGGCAGCGACCGTAGACCGCGACTTTGCAGTGTTGCCTGATCCGCGTACATGGGACGAAGCTTTTCGCAAGCTAAAACAAGAGAAAGCGGAGGGATTTTGCTATGGATCTCGTGTTGTTATCTGGCCTATTGGCGCTCGCGAGATCATGGAGGGCCAAGCTTGCTTCTCCCAGATGCAATACCTTCACTTCGCTTCTGGAGGCAGTCTCGAGTGGGACGAATTTCGCAATCTCGGGATGTTGCACGGTGTATACGAACTAGCATTCAAAGAGTTTTTATTGAGAACGGAAAGCGATTGGCCTAAGTCGATCAACGATCCGACCGTCGCGCTTTTCCTACTTGTCTGTGACATGGCTATAAACCCTGGCGCGGGACTTCCGTTTGATCCGTTCCCGCAATTCCAGAGCCTGATCGACGACACCCTCCCGGGTATTCGTTTCACCGCTATGGCCGCAACGATCCGCCGCGAGTGCCCGCAACTCTTGCGAGCCATCATCAACTATTCTCGGAGCGAATATGAGGAGGTTTCAGAGCACATTAGCGCGGCAGTTTGGATTCCTTCACCCTTGCAGATTGCTGCGCGATGCAAGAATTGGGCAGATGGTCCGCTGTCCTCTCTCATGGAGGAATATCGAACCTATGACTACGGATCTGTTAACCACACCGTCCGGGTATTGTTCTCCCATTTTCTATCTTTTAGTCGAGACAAATGGGCCACACCTGAGTTCTTTTGCTGGCCGGGAGCATGGATGTCGGGCCACAATGTCTCTCAGAAAGCTGCCGACCTCTTCGAACGTCACAGCGCACTGTTTGTAGACCGCGAGTCGGATTCCGGCATCTACCCGCGCCTGCGAAAGGGTTACAAAGAGGACGCTATCCAGAAAATGTTTGACGATTTCTATGCCGCAAACGTCGTTTACGAAATGACCGATCAGTTGATCGCAAAAGCTGGTCCGTTCGAATACAAGTACGACTGGCTCAAACCATCTGCTAGACCTGAAGAGTTCAAATACTTTGCGGATGACCACTTCAAAGGGGCCTACGGCGTAGTCCCGGACGAGATCCCAATCCTCTGAAGAAGCAAGCCGAGCCAACATCGTCCGACACGGTCTCGAAAACTGTGCCCAAACTGTGCCCAAACATCCCGAATTGCCCCTCACAGAACCGCATAGAACCGCATCGGCACTCCCGCCAAGTCATTGTAAACATTGCATTTTCAGTAGCTGGGGAACAGTGGATAGGGACTCAAAATCCGCCGAGGGCAACCTCATGGGGGTTCGATTCCCCCTCCCGGCACCATAGAGACAACAACTTATATCTCGTCGGTTCCAAGCCTGAGCGACTTGCCTGCTCTTTGTCCAAACTTCATGAGGCCAGGTCTGAAGAATAAAGACGATCTCGGAAAAAGGCACCGGCCGTGCGGAGGTCGTCTGCCTGGCTGAGGAAGCGTAGATCATCGCTCCTTGCTTTATGATGGGGCTGTGGCCAATTTCCCGCGGGCGTGGCGAAATGGCAGACGCAGCGGACTTAAACAACTTGAGTGCCCATCGGGAAACCGGCGGAGTAGAACTGCTCAAAGTCGGGGAAACCTTCAATGGCAATCCCGAGCCAAGCCCGGAAGCACTCCGGGAAGGTGTAGAGACTAGACGGGCAGCACCTAAACCTCATATGGGGAATGGTGAAGGTATAGTCCAGACCACGAACCCGCACTGGCGGGGCGGCGAAAGCCGAAGTGGTATGAAAATCCGCAGGCCGCAAGGCCGTGTGGGTTCAATTCCCTCCGCCCGCACCATACCCGCTTTCTAAGTGGGTGTGTATGGAACCATCCTGGCATTCTTCTCCTCGGTTTGCAGGGGAGATGCCGCCGGTTCAGCGATATTATTTGTCCTCGGATTTGACGGGATCCATCCAGGGGCCGTGGTCGCCGATGAGGCTCTTGGCTTCTTCCGGCCCCCATGTGCCTGGGGTGTAGGAGTAGAACGGCGTGACATTCCCAAGGACGGGTTCGACGATGCGCCACTGAGCTTCGACGAGATCCTGGCGGGAGAAGGATTCGCTGTTGCCGCGGCTGGCGTCGCCGAGCAGACGCTCGTAGGGCGGCATGTCTTTCGAGATTTCGCTGTGCAGGTTGAGCTCGACGTCGTGGCCGACCATGCGTTCGCCGGGAATTTTGACGCGTGTGCCCAGGCCGATGGCGATGTCCGGGCTGACGCGGAAGCGGATGTGGGATGAGGTGCTGGGAACGATCTCACCGAAGGTTTCGCGGGGTGGGCGCTTGAACTCGACGAAGGCTTCGGTGCAGGTGACGGGCAGCATCTTACCGGCACGGATGTAGATAGGAACGCCGGCCCAGCGCCAACTGTCGATCTCCAGCTTGACGGCGACGAAGGTTTCGATGGCCGAGTCCGGCGCGACGCCAGGAACCTGGCGGTAGCCGTCGTACTGGCCGCGAACGATGGAGTCCGCAGTGAGCGGACGGATGGCGCGGAGGAGCTCGCTCTTGCGGTCGCGGGCGGCGTCGTGCTCTTCGCCTGTAGGCGGGTCCATGGTGAGGTTGGCGGTGACCTGCAGCATGTGGTTCTGCACGACGTCGAGCAGGGCGCCGACGCCGTCGTAGAACTTGCCGCGGTCCTGCACGCCGAAGTCTTCGGCCATGGTGATCTGGATGCAGCGAATGTAGTCGCGGTTCCAGATGGGTTCGAAGATCGGGTTGGCGAAGCGTGTGTAGAGGATGTTCTGCACGGGCTCTTTGCCCAGATAGTGATCGATGCGATAAATGCTTTCTTCGGGGAAGAACTTGTGCAGTGTGTCGCTGAGCTCTTTGGCTGAAGATAGATCGCGCCCAAAGGGCTTTTCGACGACGACGCGGGCGTTTTCCGCGCACCCGGACTTGGCGAGGTTTTCCGCGACGGTGGCAAAGAAGCTTGGCGGGATGGCGAGGTAGTGCAAGGGGTGCTTGGAATCGCCGAGCTGCTTGCGGAGTTCGGTGAAGGTGGCGAGGTCGTCGTAGTCTCCATCGACGTAACGAAGCTGGTTCATCATCTTGTCGAAGGCCTGCTGGTCGATGCCGCCGTGTTGCTCCAGGCTATCTTTGGCGCGAGCCTTGAACTGGTCGAGGTTCCAACCGGCCTTGGCGACACCGATGATCGGGAGCGTGAAGCCTTCGTTCTTGATCAGGCCCTGCAGTGCGGGGAAGATCTGCTTGAATGCGAGGTCGCCGGTGGCGCCGAAGAACACAAAGGCATCGGACTGCTGCTTCATTTGTTTCTGCTCCAGAGATTAGTTGCTGTGCTGCCTGGTTGGTTGGATGCTCTTGCGGCTCAAGCGGTCCGCGAAGTCGAGGAAGACCAGGGCTGCGGGAGAGTAGCCGCCGGGGTCCGGTTGGGTGAAGTCGCCGGTGAGGGGATCCATCTGCTGGCGGAACTCGCCGTGACGCGTGATGGCGGCGCACCATTGTTGCATGAGGTGGTTAAGCTCCTGCTGCTTGCCGTAGTGCGCCATCCAGCGAGGGGCGCGCAGAGCGGTGAGGGCCTGCGACGCTCCGCCCCAGGAGTTGCGTGGAATGGGGCGGACGAACGTGGGGTCGTCCATGGCGATGCTGGTGAGCGGATAGGGAGCCCAGAAGGCTTTCGGGTTGTGGAGTTGGCGCTCCCAGACGGCGTTGAAGATGGCTTTATCGCGCGGGTCAGAGAGCTGAAGCACGTGTTCGCCGAGGACGCGGCTGATGACATCGGAGCGCACGCGGACGAAGTTGTTGTGCGCGTCCAGATCATAGAAGGCGGCGTCTTCGGGGCTGTAGAGCTTGTCGATAATGAGGCGGCGAATCGTTTCGGCATCAGCGAGCCAGCGGTCGGCTTCTTTCGTTTTGCCGAGCTCTTTGGCCATCGCCGCGAGCGCGATGCGTGCGCCGTAGACGGTGGCAGAAAGATCGGGGCAGAGGCGCGGCATGGAAGGAATTGGCGGGAACTTGCGGGCATCGGCGTCGGGACAGCGGTTGGGAATGCCGGCCCAGCGCGGGCTATTGTCGTGTCCGGTGTCGTAGGTGCAAAAGCCTTCGACGAGGCCGGTTTTGCGGGTATCGCGATACTGGCGGAGCCATGCGTCCCAACGGCTGGAGGCGGTGTAGGCCGTTTCGAGGAACTGCTGGTCTTTGACGACCTGGGCCAGCTCCCAGGCTGTGGCGGCGATGGGAACGACCATCTGGATCTGTCCGAAGCCGGTGTCGGACATTTTGACGCTGGCAGGGAGCTGGCCATCAGCTTTCTGAAGAGCGAAGAAAGCCATGTGGCCGTTGCGGCAGATTTCGAGCGGGTTGGGTGCGCCTGGCGGGCTGGCGATGTACTTGCGAAGGCCGGCGTAGACCAAAGACTCGTGCGGGCCACACTCCTGCCAGACGCCTTGATAGGTGCTGCCTTCAAAGAGCACGGGCTTTGGATAGCCGGGCGTCGTGCGGACGTTGCCAGCAAGGACTTTCAGCGCGGAAGCCCATGTTTGTTGCCATGCGGGGTCAGGCGTGGCGAAGGTTGGTGATGGTGTTGCCTGCGCGAGAAGTTCGGTTGCGCCAGCGGTGAGACACGCCCCTGTAACCAGGGCTGTCTGTTTGAGGAAGTGTCGTCTGTCATTCGTACGGGAGCTTGTAGGGTGCATAAGTTGTCTTGAGCCAACGTATCATTGCGGAGCTAATCGAGTTCCAGCGGCTCGGCCGGCTTGGCGCTGGAGCGGTAGGCGGCTTCGACGAGAGCCATGGTTTCGTAGCCCGATTCGAAGCTGGTCGGCAGTTCTTTGGCGGAGCCTTCCACGTACGCCTGCAGCGAGCCCATGCTGCCGATAAAGGCGTCGGGAAACCAGTTGCCGCTGATGGGCAGGTTATTCCATGGGTTGGGATCGGCTCCACGGATGGCGTAGGACAGGGTGTCCGGGACGCCTTTGGGGTAGTTCAAGTTGACGCCCATGTCCATGCGAATGGCGCCTCCGGTGCCTTCCCACTGCACGAAGCTGCATTGCGATTCAGGCGCGAAGTTGTGAAAGTGGTTGGTGACGACGAAGACGCGCTTGCGGTCGCCGTAGTCCAGGATCATGGAGGTTTTGGTGGCAGCGAGCTGATCGCACTGCGGGTTCTTTACTGTCTTTGCGTAGATGCCGAGCGGGTTGCCAAGCCACGAGCGGATCAGGTCGAGGTAGTGGATGGAGTGGTAGAGAATTTCGAGCCGCGGCGCCGTGGCGAGGAAGCTCCACAGTTGCCAGGGTGTGTAGGTGCGGACCTGGACTTCGAGATCATGCAGTTCACCGAGCAACCCGGCGTTCGCCAGCGCGACTGCGCCGAGATTGTTGGGGGCGTAGCGGAGCTGGAAGTTTACGGCGAGGGTCAGACCGTGCTGGCGGCTGAAGTCTCGAATGGCTCGCGCTTCTTCGAGGGTTTCGCCCATGGGCTTCTGCAACAGAACGGCAGCGCCGCGGGGTAGCTGCTGGAGAATGGGCAGGATCTGGCTGGCGGGCACGGCGATGTCGAAGATCGCATCAGCCGGCGCAAAGCGCGCGGCTTCCTGGATTCCACCGAAGCTGTTGGGGATGCTTCGCGCAGCAGCGACACCGGCAGCCTTTGCGGCGTCGTGATCGGCGATGGCGATGACGGGGAAGCCGGCTTTCTCGTAAGCGGGAAGATGCGCCGCCTGGACGATGCCGCCGGCTCCCAAGATGACGATTGGCCGGGGATTGTTGGGGCGTGGCGGCGCCGATTCGCGGACGACACGTTCATACAACTGACTGGTGGACTCCATGCTGATCGATGACTCTCCGCGGGAATACTTTTCCCTGTAAGAGTACATTTTCATGGAGAAGCGTGCTCGGACGACCTGCGTGGATTGGTGCGGGTGGCTAGCGGGTTGCGGTGCCGTCGCCCATAAGTGCGTAGTAGAGCAGCGAAGAAAGCGACATGCGGCTGAGGCTTGCTGCGTCTGTAGGGCGGGCACTCAAGCTCGCCAACAGGGATTCAGGTGGATACGCTCTTGCCGTGATCGCCTTGTAGGGCGGCAGGAGCCTGCGACCGCCCGATGAAAACACGAAGGGTGCGAAGGTCAGTTTCATCTCCATGAGTATGTTCTCTTTCTTTCAAAATGTTGGGGTGATGGTGGCGCGCAAACGGCAGCGGGTAAGTTGGTTGAGCCGGAGAAGCTAACGGGCCGGCTGCTCGGTGGATTGTTCTTCCGAATGTCTCTGGCGGCCGAAGTGGCAGCCGTGCCGGCCACGCATGCCGGCGCGGAAGCGCTCGCGCTCCTCCGGAGTCATCGTTGCGAAGCGTTCTTCCATGTGCCGCTTCCAGCCGTGGCGTCCGCCACCGCCGTGCTTGTGAAAGCCGCCAAGAAGAATCTTGCTCAGAATCAAAAGACCGAGAGCCTGCGTGAACGTGATCGTCCTGAGGCCGAAAAGCGTGGGCATCAACCAGTTCCACAGATGCATGGTCACAAAGCCGAAGACCAGGCAGGCGACGATGACCATAAGCAAGATTTTGATACCGCGGAAAATTCGATAGCCCTTCATTTCATCCTCATTTCGTTTCAAAACTATCCTTCAACTCTTCGAGCCGCCGGCGCAGGTGCAGCACGGCGTATCGTTTGCGCGAAAGCAGCGTACTGACCGGTGTTCCGGTCTCTTCCGCCAATTCCTTAAAGCTTTTGCCCAGCAGTTCGTGTGCGACGAAAACTTCGCGCTGGTTTTCCGGCAGCTCTTCGAGCGCTTCATCCAGTGCTTCGAGCAGCAGCGTTCGAGCGTAGAGTGCATCCGGTCCGTCGTCTTCCGAGGGCAACAGGTCCTCAAAGGATGGTGCGTCTTCACCGGCGCCACTGGCTTCGTTCAGCGAGGCCGGCTTCTGTTTGCGGAACAGGTCGGTGATGCGGTTGCGTGCGACGCGGTACATCCACGCCGTGACCTGCTCGATGGGCTTCATCAGCCGGTAGGTTTGTATCAACTCGTAGAAGACGTCCTGCAGCACATCTTCTGCGTCGCTGGTGTCGATAACACGTTTGCGAATAAAGCTTCGCAGCCGTGCTTCGTCGCGTTCCAATGCCTCGGCAATGAACTGGTCCTGCTCGTCGATCGTCCATTCCTGGCCGGGCATTCTGTTCCTCTGGTTCAGCAGCGTGAGAACCGTCTCTCAAGCTCTACAGGGGTTAACGGGGGAGATCACAGAATATTGTAGGAATATAGAAATTTATTTGGACACCATTGCATTTTGGAGAAGCAGCACAAAGGTACGTCGATCTCAATAGTAAGGATCGATGCTACCTGCAATCATTCACAATCGATTGACTTGCTATGTGCTGTTGCCTATATTGGGGAGGTCGAAACACGGTTTTGAAGGGAAGAGCGCGGATGGCGAAGTTGAGTGCGGGGAAGCGGTCTGGGTTGGAGTCGATGTCGGACGCCCGTGGAGTGATTGGGGCGGCGGCGCTCGATCAGCGTGGGTTGCTGAAGAAGATGATCGCTAAAGCGTTGAATGGTGGGGAAGTGACCCAGGAGATGATGGTCGAGTTCAAGTGCCACGTGACCAACGCGCTGACCAAACATGCTTCGGCCATGCTGCTGGACGTGGAGTACGGCCTTCCGGCGACCAAGTGCATCAACGGCAAGGGATTGCTGCTTGCCTATGAGAAGTCCGGCTACGACGTCACGGGTCCGGAGAAGATCCCGTCCTTGACCGAGGGCTGGTCGGTGATGCGGTTGAAAGAGCACGGCGCAACGGGGATCAAGATACTGCTGTTCTACAACCCGGATGAGCGCGCAGACTACAACGAGCAGAAGAAGGCGTGGGTGGAGCGGATCGGGGCCGAGTGCCAGGCGCTGGATATCCCGCTGTTCCTGGAGCTGCTGGCCTACGATGTGCATGGTGAGGATGAAGCCGGGTTGGCATATGCGAAGCGCAAGCCGCAGATCGTTCGCGACTCAATCCTCGAATTTACCAAGGACCGATACGCTGCGGACGTGCTGAAGTTGGAGGCTCCGGTGGTGATGTCGAGGGTATCGGGAACGACGGCGTTTACGGGCGAAGAGGCGTACACGCGGGAGCAGGCGATGGAACTGTTCCGCTCGACCGCGGCATGCACGGACAAGCCGATCGTGTATCTCTCGGCTGGAACGACAAGCGAGGTCTTCCTCGAGATGCTGGAACTGGCTCTGGAGGCCGGCGTGACGTTCCACGGTGTGCTGTGCGGTCGCGCGACCTGGCAGGATGGCGTGCCGGAGTACGTGAAAGGCGGCGTCGAAGCCCTCGACGAATGGCTCAATACTGTCGGGGTTCAGAATGTCAGGAACGTGAACAAGGTCCTCGAAAGAGCTTACCCGTGGTTCCAGGCGCGGAGTATTCAAGCGTAAGGCTGCCCATATTGGGGTAAAGCTTCGCACGCTGCTGCGTTACACTCGCATCTGTTGTTTGACTGTGCCCGGCGTGTGATGACAGGCTTGATGTGTTGACTCTGGAGGCCGGTTGCCGGTAGTAGTCGATCAGCGGGAAGACGAAACGGAAGAAGCTCCGGACCCTTCGGTGAGCCGTCGACGATGGCTGATCCTCGGTCTCATCTTCACGATTACAGTCATCAACTTCATCGACCGTCAGACGGTATCGGTGCTTGCGCCGGTAATCAGCAGAGTCTTCCACCTTACGAACACGCAGTACGGTCGGATTGTAGCGGCGCTGCAGTTTGGAATGATGTCCGGCGAGTTCCCGATGGGAGCCTTGATGGACCGCTGGGGCGCGCGGCTCGGTTTATCGGCCGCTGTGTTCTGGTGGTCGGCCGCGACAGGCGCCCAGGTCTTTGCGAGGAACGGCATACAGTTCGGGGCGATCCGTTACTGGATGGGCACGGGCGAGTGCGGTAACTACTCCGGTGGCATGAAGACGGTGACACGCATCTTCAAAAAGAAGGAGCGCACCTTCGCGATCGGCATCTTCAACAGCGGAAGCATGATCGGCGCGACAATTGCTACGCCGCTGGTTGTTTTCCTGATGCAGCGCTACGGATTTCGCGCGGCGTTCCTCGTGCCTGCGCTGGCGGGGTTGCTATGGGTTCCTTTGTGGTGGAGGTTCTACGGACGTGAACCGAAGTCCGCCACGCTTGCAGGAGACCCGAAGCCCGTTTCCCTGAAGATCATGTTGAGTGATTCGGCATCGTGGGCCATTATGGGTTGCCGCTTTTTCATCGGCCCGGTCATGCAGTTCTATTGGTACTGGATGCCGAGCTATCTGTTCAATGTTCGCCATATGTCGATGATCGAGATCGGCATTCTTGGATGGATACCTTTTTTGCTGGGTGACATCGGAGGACCGCTTGGCGGGTGGGCCGCCGGTCTGCTGCAGGCGCGAGGGTTGTCCATCCTCAACGTGCGGCGCATCACCATGTACGGAAGCAGTCTGGTCTGCATCGCGAGCCTTCTTGTTCCACTCATGCCGAACGTTACGAGTGCGTTACTGATGATTGGCATGGCGATGTTGGCGGACAACTTTCTTTCCGCAAATATGTTTGGGGCCGTGACCGACTTGTACCCCGACTCACAGGTGGGCCGTGCCACGGGGCTTACCGGGGTCGCCGGTGGTCTGAGCGGTCTTCTCTTTCCGCTGCTTACCGGAATCCTGGTGGACCATTTCTCGTACCGGCCTGTGTTTCTGCTGGTTGCCTTTATGCCGCTCCTTGGTACATTTGCACTGTTCGCGTTTGCGCGTCGACAGTACCGTGAGGCTGGCCAGAGCGTGGCTACCTTCACGAGTCCGATCCTTCCAGGCTTGTGAAGCCTTCTCACTGAGGGGTAAGAGGAATCTATAGATATGAAGCTCAGAAGCGTTTTATTCCTCGCGGCCCTTACTGCTTCAACGACAGTATGGGCGCAGCACATTGAGCGTTGGCCTGCTGCAAAAGCGAATCAATGGTATGCGCAACAGCCATGGCTGGTTGGATCGAACTATGTGCCATCGGACGCGATCAATCAGCTGGAGATGTTTCAGGCTGCCACCTGGAACCCGCAGTTGAATGACAAAGAGCTTGGCATGGCAGAGAGCATCGGCATGAACACGATGCGGGTCTTTCTGCAGGACCAACTTTGGACTCAGGATCCTGTCGCCTTCAAAAAGCGCCTCGACGACTTCCTGACCATTGCGGCAAAGCATGGCATTCGTCCCATGTTCGTGCTCTTTGACTCCTGCTGGGACCCACGGCCGCAGTTGGGGCCGCAGCATCCGCCCATTCCGGGAGTGCATAACTCAGGGTGGGTGCAGAGTCCCGGTTCAAAGGAACTCGCCGATCCTGCATACGAGCCCAAACTCGAGGCTTACGTCAAAGGCGTGGTCGGCGCTTTCGCTAACGATCCGAGAGTGCTGGCGTGGGATGTCTGGAACGAGCCGGACAACCATGGCGACGCGGACCCGCCGAACAAGACTGCCTTAGTCGACGGCCTGCTTCCCAAGGTGTTTGCCTGGGCGCGATCGCAGCATCCCATTCAGCCCCTGACGAGCGGTGTCTGGAACGGCGACTGGTCACACCCGGATAAGGAATCGGCGACGACCAAAATTCAACTGGAAGAGTCCGACGTGATCACGTTCCACAACTACGGCTGGCCCGAGGAGTTTGAGGCGCGCATCAAGGAGCTGCAAGCCTACGGCCGCCCCATCCTCTGTTCCGAGTACATGGCCCGCGGTGCGGGCAGCACCTTCGACAACGACCTGCCCATCGCCAAGCAGTATCATGTGGCCGCCATCAACTGGGGACTCGTCGCCGGCAAGACGCAGACTTATTTCCCATGGGACTCGTGGAAGCGCCCGTACACGATCGAGCAGCCAACCGTCTGGTTCCACGAGGTCTTCCGGCAGGATGACACACCCTATCGGCAACACGAAGTTGATCTGATCAGGGAACTGACAGGACGCGGCACGAAGTAGTCGCCGCGTCCCAATTTACCGCAGGTTGAAGAAGCCGCCGTCGATCGGGTAGTCGACGCCGGTAAGGAACGAAGACTCTTCAGAACACAGGTATAGCGCCAGGATGGCGATCTCCGCGGGCGTGCCCATGCGCCCGATGGGTTGCGATTTGGCTAGGACCTGCATCTGCTCGGCCTCTTTGCCCGGATAGTTCCTGGCCAGAAAGCCGTCGACGAACGGGGTATGAACACGCGCCGGAGAGATGCAGTTGCAGCGAATCCCAAAAGGCAGATAATCCTTCGCGACCGAGAGCGTCATGGACAGGACCGCACCCTTGGTCATGGAGTAAGCAAAGCGATCGGTCAGGCCAGCAGTTGCTGCGATCGAAGCCATGTTCAAAATGACACCGCGCTTTGCTTCGATCATTCCTGCGATCGCTGCCTTCATACATAAGTATGTGCCGCGAACATTCACGCCGTAGAGCCGGTCCATGTCCTGGGGCGATGTCGAAACCAGATTGCCTACGTGCGCAATCCCCGCGCAATTTACCAGGATGTCGATGGGGCCATCGAGCTTGGAAAAAGCTTCGGCGACACTTTCTGTGCTCGAAACGTCACAGCCAACCCCGCTCACTTTCGCCGAACTCTTCTTGGCGACGGCCTGCGCTGCATCTGCAGCCTTCACCGGATCGAGGTCCAGTAGGACCACCTCCGCCTTGTGTGCCGCAAAGATCTCGGCAATGGCCAATCCAATGCCGCTGGCAGCACCGGTTACGACGGCCCGTTTCCCTTGCAGGTCAAACAATCGAATATCCTCCATCATTACGCGTCATCGCCTGAGTTTTACGTTCATTGGGGCAGCCTTGTCAAAGTGGATCATTGGGTTTTCGATGACAAATTGCTCCGGCGAGCCCATCGAACCCGATGTTTCCGGGTGCAAAAAGTGTTTCATTGAAGAAAAACCGGAGGATAGCTACAATTTGAGTTGCTATACGTCAGGTTCGCCGGCACGAAGAAAAATCGTGCTGTGATTTCCAAATACTCCGAGGCGGCCTTTGAGGCACATCACAATCAGCGATGTACGTGTTGTCGACTTGCGGTTCCCCACATCCCGCGAGCACGTTGGCTCCGACGCCGTCAACAAAGATCCGGATTACTCTGCTGCCTACTGCATTCTAGAAACGGACGCGGGCATTGAAGGGCACGGGCTAACGTTTACGCTCGGCCGAGGCACGGAGCTCTGCGTCAGCGCACTTCAATATCTTGCGCAGTTCGTCAAAGGACGCACGCTTGAGTCGCTCACCTCTGATCTCAATGCGATGTATCTGCAGCTGACCGGCGATACACAGTTCCGTTGGCTTGGCCCCGAAAAAGGCGTGATTCATCTTGCCTGCGGCGCTCTGGTGAACGCCGTGTGGGATCTTTACGCGAAGGCGGAAGGGAAACCCGTTTGGCAATTGCTCGCTGACATGACCCCCGAGCAGATCGTCTCCGCCATCGATTTTCGCTACATCGCCGATGCACTCTCGCCGGAAGAAGCTCTAGCGATTCTGCGTAAGGGGAAGGCCGGTCAGGCAGAAAGACTCGCGATCCTCGAAGCGAAGGGGTATCAGGCCTACACAACCTCGGCCGGATGGTTCGGCTTCAGCGATGAGAAGATTCGCCGCTTGTGTCGCGAGGGCATCGCCGATGGATGGACACACTTCAAGCTGAAGGTCGGCGGTGTTGCTTCAGACGATCTGCGCCGTGGCCGCATCGTGCGCGAAGAGATCGGCTGGCAGAATCGCATGATGGTGGACGCCAATCAGAAGTGGGGCGTTGAGGAAGCTATCGAGCGCACGCGCCAACTCGCGGAGCTTCAGCCCTGGTGGATGGAAGAGCCGACCAGCCCGGATGACATCCTGGGCCATGCGCGCATCCGCCGCGAAGTGGTGCCGACGCGCATCGCGACGGGCGAGCACTGCCATAACAGCATCATGTTCAAGCAGCTGTTCCAGGCAGGATCCATTGACGTCTGCCAGATCGATAGCTGCCGCGTGGCGGGCGTGAACGAGAACCTTGCCATTATTTTGATGGCGGCGAAGTTTGGAATTCCCGTATGCCCTCACGCCGGCGGAGTCGGTCTTTGCGAGTACGTGCAGCATCTCTCGACCTTCGACTTCCTCAGCGTCTCCTGCACTATGGAGAATAGGGTCATCGAATATGTCGATCATCTGCACGAACACTTCCGCTATCCGGTAAAAATAGAACGCGGCCACTATCGTGTGCCGCACGATCCGGGCTACAGCATCGAGATCCTGCCGGAGTCGCTGAAGAGGTTTGAATTCCCTGACGGGGAAACATGGAGAGAGCAGGAGCATGAAGTTCGTTTCGTTCAAGCATAAAGACGATCAGATTCACGGCGGCGTGCTTCTTGGCAACCAGGTACGGCCCTTGACTGACAGCGGAGCCGATTCGGTATTGGCACACATCGCAAGCGGAGCAGCCGAACCGGACTTCGCCGGAGAGCCTCTTCGCCTGGAAGACGTGACCCTGGTAGCACCATTGCAACGGCCTCCGCGCATCTTCGGCATCGGTCTTAATTACCGTGAGCATGCCGCGGAGTCGAAGATGAAGGTGCAAAGCGTTCCGACCGTGTTCATGAAGCTTGCGTCTTCGATCACCGGCCCAGACACCGACGTGCTGCTGCCGCCAGACGCAACCGAGCCTGATTACGAAGCTGAGCTTGCGGTGGTCATTGGCAAGCCCGGACATCGGATTGCGGCAGGGAAGTGGAAGGAACACGTCTTCGGCTACACCATCGTGAACGATGTCAGCGCGCGTGGCGTCCAGTTGGCTACCTCGCAATGGACGCTGGGAAAGAGCTTTCCAACCTTCACGCCCATGGGTCCTTACATCGTCACGCAGGACGAAGTGGCCGATCCCCACGAGCTCGACATCAAGCTCACACTCAGCGGGGAAGTGATGCAGTCCGCCAACACCAGGGACCTGATCTTTCGCATACCTGAACTGATCGCATACCTTTCGAGGATCGTGCCCCTGGAGTCCGGAGACGTCATCAGCACGGGCACCCCTCCGGGCGTGGGTCTGGGCCGGACACCGCAGCGCTGGTTGAAGCCGAACGAAGATATGGTCATCGAAATCGAAAAGCTCGGCACCCTTCGGAACCGGACACGAGCGATTGCCTAGCCAATTCGCCGTCAATGCAGACGGAGTTGGTTCTTGACAGCCAAGATAGAGTAGATTGCAGAGGAGAACGCCCGGCGAGCCGGGCGTTCTTTTGGTTACACTGATTGCCGCTTCGAAGTCCCGCCCTAAGTCTCGATTGCTCCGGACTTTGCGGAATTTTTGAGGGGGGAGGGGACTAAGGGTCTCGTTGGATATCTTTCTCATTTCCAACGCGACGGTTGTGGGAAGTTACGAGTAGGATGGACGTGCTAGGAGCACTATGGCAAAGACACATCGTAGATACCAGGAAGTCGCGGCCCGCATCTCGCGATACATCGCCGAGAAGGGGCTCGAACCCGGGTCGCGCCTGCCCGGCGAAATTGATTTGGCAAAGATCTGCGGCGTAAGCCGCCCTACCATCCGCGAAGCGATGGTCGCGTTGGAGATCGCCGGAGAACTTGAGATCCGCAGTGGATCCGGCGCGTACGTGCGCGAATCGGTGAATCCGATGTCGCTCGTCCTGGACTCTGGCCCGGGGCCTTTCGAGCTGCTTCGCGCGCGCATCCTGATTGAAGGCGAGATCGCTGCCGATGCGGCGTTGTATGCCTCTGCCGGCGACCTCACCAAGATCGAGAAGACCTTGCAGCAGATGCGCCGCCTCGTGCAGGCCAAGACCAATGCGCAGGTGACCGACAGGCAGTTCCATGTCTCGATCGGCGAAGCGGCCAAGAACAGCGTTTTAACCAGTATTGTGGATGGACTTTGGGCAGGCATGTTCGCGCCCATGTACCACCGTCTCAGCCAGCGTGCGGGACTGGACCTTCATCAGGCGGCGGCGCTCGAAGATCACGAAGCCATCTTCGCCGCGATCGCCGGGCGCAACCCGAATGAGGCTCGCCGCGCTATGCGCCGCCACTTGCAGCACGTGGAAGAGCACCTCACAAGCGACGATGCGCCCGTGGCGCCGAGGTCGACATCTCGAACAGCTAGTGCAGAGCCCGTTGACACGGAGCAAACGCAGCCGGCCTAGCGCTCGTACGCTTATTTTGCGAAAAGTTGACCAAGATCCTCGAAGGCTTTGAACTCAAGAGCATTCCCCGCAGGGTCGAGGAAAAACATCGTCGACTGCTCGCCAACCTGTCCCTCAAAACGCGTGTAGGGTTCGATGATGAACTTCACGCCTGCTGCGGATACCCGAGCTGCAAGCTTTTGCCAATCGTCCTTCGTAAGGACAACGCCGAAGTGGGGAACGGGCACATCGTGGCCGTCCACGGGATTGCTCTGCGCTGCTTCCTTCGCGGTTGGCTTGCAATGAGCAACGATCTGGTGGCCAAAGAAATTGAAATCGATCCACTGTTCTGAGCTTCGCCCTTCCGGACATCCAAGCACTTCGCCGTAGAAATGGCGTGCCCGCTCCAAATTATCGACGGGAAAAGCGATGTGGAACGGCCGAAGTGAGGTCTGCTGATCTGGCATGGAAGAAAAACTCCTGAGAGATGGATAGAATTTTGATTCGTTCTATCCATCATACTCAGCAGCACCCCTCATGAACCAGAAACAGCCTTGCTAGCCGCGGTGATAGCCCCTGTCATATCCGCGCAGGTAAGAGTTGCGGAAGGCATTGCGATACGGCCCAGGCGGTCCTAGTTGCGGATCATAACCCGGAGTGTCGTGGTAGGCGCGTGTGCGTCGTGGGCTATAAGGAATGCCCTGCTCTACATCGCGAGCGCCATCCGCGCGGCCCGTATCGAATCCATTGTGGTCCGCAAGTTGGAGAAGTGGAGGAAGCTGCGCGCCCGGCGGTGGTGGCGGCGGTGGTGGTGCATAACGAGGAGCGCACCCGAGCCCTGCAAAAAGTAAGAGGGAAGATGCTGCAACGAGAACAAGGTTTTTGGCTTTCATACACTTCTCCTGGTCGTTGGTGACGACTCTTAGGGTTGAACGCGAATCCTCAGGCTAAGTTGCTCGGTGGAACTTTCGTGGGATAGCCTGAAGAAGCACTGGTATGTCTCATTGAAGGAAGACAGACCAAATTCCTGGGCCAGCGGTTATGTCGCGAAAGAGGGTAATGTTGGCGCAGGGGATTATTCTCGCGGACAATCAAATGATCTTTCGCACGGGTGTGGCTCGGGTGCTTTCACTGGAAGCCGACCTGCGAGTCGTCGCCCAATGTGCCGACCTGGATCGGCTCATGGAAGCCATTAATGGCCTGCGTCGAAACATCGTGCTCTTTCCTTCCAGCATAAGTGCAGACCTGCATAAGATCATGGATCGCATCGAAGAGGTAGGAAGTAAAGCCATCATCATTCTGGAGCATGGTGCGGAGCTGGACGAGACCGTGGCCCAACGGGCAGAGGGGATTGTGCTGCGATCGGTTGCCGGCGTGCAACTGGTCGATACGCTGCACCGGGTGGCAGCCGGCGAACGCATCGTCCAACGCACAAGCGTGCAGTCGACACCTTCACAGGATCGCGTAGGGGCGCGCGTCCTGGCTGGATTGACGCCGAAAGAAATACAGATCATCGCTCTCGTTGCCGAGGGCTGCAAGAACAAGGAAATCGCAGCCAAACTCGAGACCAAGGAGCAGGTGGTGAAGAACTATCTGCGGGCCATTTACGACAAGACCGGCGTTTCCGATCGTCTGGAGCTTGCACTGTTCACGATTCATCATCGCGCTCTGGCGGTCGCGGCGTCATCGGCTCTCGCATCGCTGGCGAAGATCGCCTGAAGGGCTGCTAAAGTTCGAGGCGGGAGTCGTCGATCGCGAGACGGACATTTCCGTCGGATTTCTGAAGACGGCGAACAGCTTCCATTTTGTCGACGTTAGCCTTGAGCATGACAACGGCAATGGGAATCGATTTGCCCGCGGACTTAATGGTTCGGATGGCCGTTTCGCGGTCGATATCGCACAGCTTCATCAGGACGCTGATGCCGCGTTCGACCAGCTTGGCGTTCTTCATGTGTACGTTGACCATCAGGTTTTCGTACACATAGCCGAGCCGGGTCATCGCGCCGGTGGTGATCATATTCAGGATCATCTTCTGGGCAGTAGAAGCCTTCATGCGGGTCGATCCGGAAAGAACTTCCGGGCCTACTTCCGCGCAAATGGTGACGTCGGCTACCTGGGACAGGTCGGAGTTTGGATTGCAGGTGATGGCCGCGGTCTTGGCGCCACGGGAGCGGGCGTATTCGGTGGCGCCGACCACATAGGGCGTGCGGCCCGAAGCCGAGATGCCAATCACGATGTCCTTGCGCGTGGGACGTCGGCGGGCGATGTCGCGTTGACCAAGCTCTGGAGAGTCCTCATTGACGTCGGAGGCAGAAGCGAGCGCCTTCGGACCGCCGGCCATGATGTATTGCACCTGCGACGGCGCGGTCGAAAACGTTGGGGGGCACTCAGAGGCGTCGAGTGCGGCGATTCGGCCCGAGGAGCCGGCACCCACGTAGATGAGCCGACCGCCGTCGCGTAGAGACCGCGCAACAGTGTCGATGACCATCGCAATCTCTGGAAGGGCCTTTTTGACAGCCGCGGCGACCTTGGTGTCGTCATGGTTGATGATCCGTGCAATCTCAATAGCAGATTTGGTATCGAGACCTGCAGAGGCTTCATTCGGCTTCTCCGTGATAAGGCTTTGGAGATCGGCAGACGGGCGGCTTTGCGGCTTCTCGAACGGTGGCGGCGAGGGCATAGTGAGAGTGGCCATGGATTTTTCGGACAGTCCTCATTCTAGCGTAAAGCGAGCGAGTGTAGGAACCGTGTTTTCAACTGGATACGGGCGGTCTGTTTTGCTCGTCGGCTGTCAGGCTGGTTGACTTGACTACTAACCGGCCCACTCCCCTCCCAGGGAACGGGCTCAGGACGGTTAGATGCAGTTTGTAATCCAATACGTCTATAAAGGATGTAGCACGAATGTGTGGCCGGCACGTAAAGGACGGAGAAACAGCTTTGGAAGAACCGCAACAACCTGCCGATGGGCACGCGCAAGAGCCGACCGAGATGCCTGCGCCGCAAGTGCCTGAGGGCACAGGCGTCCGCTCCTGGGCCAGAGACCTGGTGGTGTCGGTTCTGGTATCGGTTTTCATCATCCTGTTTCTATACCAGCCGGTGCGGGTGGAAGGCACAAGCATGCTGCCGATGCTGGAAGATCAGGACCGGCTGTTTATCAACAAGTTTGCCTACTCCAGACTGGGGTCGCTGGTGGGCGACCAGATTCATCGTGAAGACGTCGTGGTATTCCTCTATCCGCATGATCACACCAAGAGCTATATCAAACGTGTGATCGCTCTCCCGGGAGATCGGTTGAGGATCGACCATGGGACGGTATGGGTGAATGGCGAGGCGCTAAAAGAGAGTTACGTGCCGTTTAAGTATCAGGACGACCGGTCACAACCGGAGATGACGATCCCTGATAAGGAGTACTTCATGATGGGCGACCACCGGTCGATCTCGAGCGACAGCCGGGACTTTGGTCCCGTGGATCGCGACCTGATCTACGGCCGGGCGGCGTTCGTGTACTGGCCCATGGATCAGGCCGGGGTTGTTCACTAAGAACTAGGTATAGTGGACGATTTTGGAGAAGCTCTGAGGATCGAGACTGGCGCCGCCGACCAGGACACCATCGATCTCCTCCTGTTGCATAAGGGCACTGATATTTTCGGGCTTGACCGAGCCGCCATAGAGAATGCGCGTCTTGCCGGCTAGTGCCTGATTGCAGCACCTGCCCAGTTCGTGGCGGATCAGACCGTGAGCTTCGGCTGCGACGTGGGGGTTGGCCGTAGAACCGGTGCCGATAGCCCATACCGGCTCGTAGGCGACAACCAGGCGGTCAGCTTCTTCAGCGCTAACGCCGCGGAGTGCGGTGCAAATCTGCGAGCGCAGGGTTTGTTCCGTTTTTCCGGCGTTACGGTCTGCCTCTGACTCGCCGACGCAGACGATCGGTGAGAAGTTGTGTTTGATGGCGGCCTTCAACTTGAGATTGACGCGTTCGTCCGTCTCCCCAAAGTAAAGCCGAAGCTCGGAGTGCCCCAGCAGGACGTGGCTGCAGCCGATGGAAGACAGCATCGTAGGAGAGGTCTGCCCGGTATAAGGGCCTTCGTTGAGCCAGTGCATGTTCTGCGCGCCGACACTGACGTTGCTACGCGCACAGGCATCCAGAACATAGCCGAGGGAGGTCATGGGTGGAAAGAGTGCAAGCTCGTCGCGGTTGTGCCGTACCACCAGAGGCAGGAAGGCGTCTAGAAATGAGAGGGACTCGCGCGGGGTCTTGTACATCTTCCAGTTGCCGGCAATCAGGGGCTTCCGCATCGATTCAAGACTCCGTTCAAAGCATTGGTTACAGGAGGGTACGAGGTTGAGTCCGCGGCTGGCAAGGGCGGTGTTCGCTATTCGTCTGTTGCGATTCTGACACACGGGATTGCAACCAGAGACGACATCAAAACGGCATCAGTGGCTTGGAATGCTACTTGTCAGTAAGCGCTGCGACTCCCGGTAGAATCTTGCCTTCCAGGAACTCCAGCGAAGCTCCGCCACCGGTTGAGATGTGAGTGATCTTGTCGGCAACGCCCGAGTTGTGCAGCGCGGCCACAGAGTCACCGCCGCCGACGATGGTGATGGCGTCTTCGTTCTTCGCAAGAGCCTTGGCGATGGCGTTGGTGCCCTTGGCGAAAGGAGCGAGTTCGGCAACACCCATCGGACCGTTCCAGATGATGGTGGCGGCGTCTGCGATTTCAACAGCGAAGAGCTTGATGGTTTCAGGGCCGATATCGAGCGCCATCAACTCCGCAGGGAATGGCTCTGTGCCCGAGAACAGCTGCGTTTTGGCATCAATGCCGAATTTGTTGGCGAGGCAATGGTCGACCGGCAGGAGAAACTTAACGCCGTTGGCTTCAGCCTTGTCGAGCGCGGCGCGTGCAACGTCTATCTTGTCAAGCTCGGTGAGAGACTTGCCGGTGGTCTGACCCTGCGCATTCAGGAACGTGTAGGCCATGGCGCCGCCGATAAGAACGGCATCCGCTTTACCCAGGAGCGAATCGATGACATCGATCTTGTCCGAGACCTTCGCTCCCCCGATGATGGCGACGAATGGCCGGTTCGGTTCTGTAACAGCCTTGCCCAGATAGGTAAGCTCTTTTTCCATGAGCAGACCGGCCGCCGACTGCGAGACGAAGTGGGTGATACCTTCCGTCGACGCATGGGCGCGGTGAGCGGCGCCAAACGCATCGTCAACGTAGACGTCGCAAAGCTGGGCTAACTGCTGCGCGAATGCGGGATCGTTGGCTTCTTCGCCCGCGTGGAAGCGGAGGTTTTCAAGCAACAGCGTCTGTCCCGGCTCGAGATTGCGCGAGAGCTCAAGCGCGATCGGTCCGACGCAGTCGGGGGCGAAGGCGACGTTTTCATCCGGGTCCATCACGTGGTCCAGCAGCGTGCGCAGGCGCGTGACGATGGGCCGCAGGCTCATCGTATCCACGGGCTTACCCTTGGGACGGCCGAGATGCGCGGCGAGTATGACGCATGCCTTGCGGCGCAGCGCGTACTCGATGGTCGGGATGGTCTCGCGGATGCGCGTGTCGTCGGTAATGACACCCTCTTTGGAGAGCGGAACGTTGAAGTCGACGCGGATGAGAACGCGCTTGTTCGTGAGATCGAGGTCGCGGATCGAGAGCTTAGGCATGTGCGATCAGGATACAGAACCCGCGCCCTAAGTGGTAGATTGATCCGGATTGCGGCAAAATGTAGATCGTAGTATGCGATTGGAGCATCTAGAAGACCATGGCAAAAGAGACGAAACCCAAGGGCGTTTTAGCAAAGGCACTGGAGACGGAGTTGACCGCGCTGCTCGAAGGTGGGCATGCCCATGCGACATTCGACGAAGCGGTGAAAGACTTTCCCGTTGAACTGCGCGGCAAAGTTCCGAAGGGATTGCCCTATTCGGCGTGGCAGATCGTGGAGCATCTGCGGATCGCTCAGCACGACATGCTGGAGTTTAGCGATAACGCCAGCGGAACCTACAAGGACAAGAAGTGGCCGGACGACTACTGGCCGAAGGAAGCTGCACCGCCCAATGAGAAAGCATGGAAGAAGACAATCGATGTGATTCACGCGGATCGCAAAGCGTTCCTGAAGCTGGTGAACGAAGCCGATAAGGCGACGCTGATCAAGCCGTTCACGTGGGGCAAAGGCCAGAACCTGCTCAAGGAAGCGCTGCAGATTGCTGACCACAATGCGTATCACGTGGGTGAGTTGATCGTTGTTCGGCGGTTGCTCGGAGCCTGGAAGAAGTAGCTATAGGTCGAGGAGTGAGGGCCAGTCGGACGCATTGTGTGCCAATGCATCGGGCTCGGCTGCGATCATGGCTGCTGGATTGATGCCGAAGGTGCATCCGATGGTGCGCGCGCCGCAGCGACGACCGGTGATGATGTCCACGTCGGAGTCGCCGATCATGACGACTTCTTCCGGTTGAAGCGGCGGATAGCTGCGCTCTGCGAGAATTGCGTTGGCTTCGGCGACTAATGTGAGAAAGCCCATCGAGTCAGGCTTTTTGCTGGGGAAGGAATTGCCTCCATAATTCTGGAAAAAGAATGGGGCCAGTTTGAGGGCGCGGCAGATGTCGCGGGACGGGTTGACGGGCTTGTTCGTGAGGACGGCCATCAGGATCTCCGGCTGTTTGGCGCGGATGGCGCGGAGAGCATCAATAACTCCCGCATAGGGGAGTGTATTGTCGAGCTTGTGCTGGCGATACCATGTGAGGAAGTACTCCATCGCCGTGCGCAGCATCGCCTCGTCGTAAGCACTTGAGTCCAGATCGCCGGGGTCGCCGAGAGCACGGCGGACCAGCATTGCGGCGCCGTCTCCGATATAGCTGGCGATGACTGAGTTAGGCAACGGGGATTTGCCCATGTGCTCGAGCATGGCATTGATGGAGTTGCAAAGGTCGAGCGACGAGTCAATCAGGGTGCCGTCGAGGTCAAAGATAAGCAGGCGTGGTGCGGGCATGGATCTAGTTTAGTTGGTCGCCGGACAGGCTTTGCTGGTCCACTCCATACGTGAGATGAGCCAGTGGCCATTCTGTTGGAGGATGTACGTGAAACGGTAGTCTCCACAGAGCTTCGCCGTGGTGTTGGTTGCGCGGGTGCGGAGGTTCTCGGTGAACTCGGCAGACTCCACGGCTATTGCGCCGGGCACCTCTGGATTGCCCTGGATCGCAATCGTTCCTTTGCCGCGGCTGAGGTCGGAGTCGTAGGTGGCGAAGACCTGGATGTACAGCTTGCGTAGCGCGTCGGGTGTGGCGAACTGATGGCCTTCGGGATCGACGAAGACTGCATCGGGCGTATAGAGCGCGAGCACGTCGTCAAGGTTCTTGGTCTGCATATCCTGGATCCATTGCTGCGTGGGAAGCGTGGGGGTTGCAGCATTTGGCGCAGGTACCTGAAGCAAGATCGCGACGAAAAAAAGAAGGTGCATACATGAAAGTATGCACCTTTGTGGTGTTACAACTTTTGAAACTTAGTGGGCGCCGCCGTCCAGTTCAATATCGCCGGAGCCGGTGCGGACTTCGAGGGCCGGCCCCCCGCCGTTGATGGAGGCGGTGAGGTGGTGGCGAGAGTCGTTGTTCTGCTCGGGAGCGTTGGGGAAGTGGACGCGGATGTCGCCGGAACCGGTGGAGGCTTCGAGGTTGAAGTGGGCGTCTTGGGTGAGATGGAGACGGACTGAGCCGGAGCCACTGGAGATGTTGGCTTCGCCGGTGAGGCGGCCCTCACCTTCGATATCGCCTGAGCCGGTGCGAGCGCTGAAGCCTCCGTTAAAGCCGTGGACACGGATGGATCCGGAACCGGTCTTGGCCTTCACGTCTCCCGCCCCGCTCTGCTCCAGCTCAAGGTCTCCTGAGCCGCTCTGCAACTCGGCGGGGCCGTGGATGCCATGTGCACGGACGTTGCCGGAGCCGCTGGAAGCGGAAAGGTAGCGTCCGAGGTTGTCGATCTCTACGTCTCCTGAGCCGCTGTGGAGATTGAGAGCAACAGTGTTAGGGGCGGTAACTTCGTAGTCGATGGAGAGGTTGTTGAAGAGGCTGTGGTCGTTGGACTCGCCGACACGTATGGTATTGCCACTTTGTGCAACGGGTGGATTCTCAACAATGCGTTGAACGCGGGAGTTGACGTCGCCGAAGGCGCTCCAGCCGGCATGGACATGGCCGACGATGTGGATCTCGCTGTCGTTGCCCGGATGGATACGGATGTTGCCGGAACCAGTGGAGATGTAGAGGTCAGCTGGGCCGGAGACCTTGAGCGTGCGATCAAAGGTATCGCTGGCGAAGGCGGCGGTGGTGAGAGAGAAAAGGGCTGCTGCGGTGATGATTTTGAGCTTCATGTGCGTTCCTTTGTGCTGCACGAATTTCGGTACGAGCAGCGTTGGTTTAGGAGGTTTGCTGTAAGACTACCGTGTCGCCTGCCTTGAGGCCGGATAGTACTTCGATGCGGCTGCCGTTGGACAGGCCAAGTTTGACGTCGACGCTGCGTTTGCCATCCTTGCCGTGTGGGTCCGGAACCATGATGGTGGCGTTACGGTCCTTGTCATAGATGACCGACTGCTCGGGGACGGTGAGGACGTTCTTATGCTCTTCGAGAACGATCTCAGCGTTGGCGGTCATGTTGGCTTTGAGTTCGCCGCCGGGGTTGTCGATGGAGATCTGGACTTCGAAGGTGGTGACATTGTCCTTTTCGACCCCGAGAGGAGCGATCTTGGTGACTTTGCCGACGAACGTCTTGCCGGGGAAACTTTGCACCTTGATGCGGGCCGGCTGGTTCATGTAGACCTTGCCGATATCGGACTCGTCGACTTTGCCTTTGACGTAGACCTCGTGGGTATCGCCGAGGGTCATGACGAGGGTTGCAGTGGAACCGAGGACAAGGATCGAGCTTACGGCGTCGCCGACCTGTACGTCGCGGGAGAGGACTACGCCATCGATGGGGCTGGTTATGGTGGTGTAGGAGAGCTGCTCTTCTAGCTGCTTGAGAGAAGCCTGGTTTTGGGCTACCTGGGCTTCGGTCTGGCGCTGCTTGGCGAAGTCGACTTTGATTTGAGCGGCGGCTTTGTCGCGGACGTTTACGGCGGCCAGGTACTTTTGCTGCGCATCGTCGAGAGCCTGCTTGGAGACGACGCCGTCTTTCTGCATTTCGAGAGCCCGCTGGTAGCCGTGTTCGAGGTTGGGGAGGTCGGGGGCTTCGGCGGCTACCTTGTCGAACTCGACGGCGGCGGCGGCGGAGCGGGCGCTGGATTCGGCGGCGGCTAGCTGGGCTTTCTGGGCGGCGACCTGGTCGAGGATCTCCTGCTGGTCGAGCTGGGCGAGGACTTCGCCCTTATGGACAGGCCGGTTGATGTCGGTGTCGAGGCGGGTGACGATGCCGCTGGCCTTCGATTTCACCTCAACCTGGGTGATGGGCCAGACCTTGCCGGTGGCGACAACCGAACGGGCGATGTCGCCGGTTTCGACCTTGGCGAGCTGGGTGGGGTCGAGCTTGGTGTTGCTGCCCATGGTTTTGGCCGCTACGACTCCGCCAGTGATGAGGACGGCGAGGGTGACGCCGAGGATGATCCAAAGGCGCTTGCGGGATTTGCGGGCGGTGGTCAAACTGGCCTCCAAGAGTGTTGCCGTGCTGGAGATGTATTACGTCTTTGCAAGGTGATTGGTTCCCCGCGCGGTTTGTGGACGGTTTCGGGTGTCCGGGTGGCAACTCCCTCCCCCGAAATTCTTGCAAAGACCGCAGGGGATTGGACTTAGCGGTGGACTTCTGAAATTTTCAAGGAGCTTAAAGAGAAAACCCGGCGAGGGCCGGGCGAGACTCATTTCTGTCTTTATTATATTCAGCGTGTCAAGAGTCTGAGGCGCAGCGGATTCGTGCGGGACTGTCTAGGCATATTTGCGGAGCATGCCGAGGACCTTGCCCTGGATGCTGACGCTGGAAGCCTGGGCGTAGATGGGAGCCATTTCGGTGTTGGAGGGCTGGAGGCGGATGAGGTTGCCTTCGCGGTAGAAGCGCTTGAGGGTGGCGTCCGAACCGTCGATGAGCGCGACGACGATTTCACCTTCGCGGGCGGTGCGGGTTCTTTCCACCAGAACGTAATCCCCGCTAACGATGTGTTCGTCGCGCATGGAGTCGCCGCGGACTTCGAGGGCGTAGACCTCGCGGTTGCCGATGATGTCGCCGAGCGAGATGGATTCGGCGGTCTCGATAGCTTCTACAGGTTGGCCTGCGGCGATGCGACCGAGGAGCGGAAGGCGCTCGAATCCCTTCTTGGCGGTGCGCTGAGGCAACACGTCGATGGAGCGACTGCGATTGTGCGCTCGCTGCAAGAGTCCCTTGTTTTGCAGGTTTGTGACGTGCTTATGCACAGTGGCGAGGGAACTGAGCTGCAGACCGGCGGCGATCTCTTCATACGACGGAGAGTAGCCGTGCTTGGCTGTGAAGCTGGAGAGAAAGTCGATGACTTCTTTTTGTCGCCGCGTGATGGCCATGGCGACATTCTAGCGAATAAAGAGCGAACTGCAAGCGAAATCTGAAGAATTTTGAACAGGTGCCGATAGAGAAACCTCTTATGTCGGATGGGCTACCGGCACATTTCCCGTTTTGGAAGGGGTAACAAAAAAATTGGCCACTAAAGGCTGTACAGGATTCCATCCGCCGGGCATTGTGAGAAGACCAATCCGATTGCAAGCGGTTTTTCCACTAAGCATGTGGGTTTTTCCACCGGTTTTTAACCGCTTCTTTTGGGAACAAGGCGTGTTTTCGGGTCGGCATTTTTTCGGGCGAGGAGGAACAGATGAGAATTCTGGTTGTGGAAGACGATCGAGCGCTGGGATTATTTCTGCAAAAGGGTTTGCGATCCGAGGGGCACTCGGTGGAGTGGGTTGGGGATGGCGATGCGGCGGTGCAACACGCTGTAGAGAACCAGCCGGACCTGATGGTGTTGGACCTTAGCCTGCCATGCAGGGATGGGGTAGAGGTACTGGCGGAGCTACAGAGCCAGTTCGCGAGGACATCCGTGTTGGTTTTAACAGGACGGAGCCAGGTGGAAGAGCGGGTGAAGTGTCTCAACCTGGGCGCTGACGATTGCCTGCTTAAGCCGTTCAGTCTGCATGAATTGACCGCGCGCTGCCGGGCTATTCTGCGGCGGAAGATCCAGTTTGCCAGCCCCGTGCTGCGGCATGGAGCGGTGGAGATGAACAGGATGGACCGGAGCGTCCGGCGGGATGGAATTGAAGTGGAGCTGACGGGCAAGGAGTTTGCGCTGCTGGAGTTCATGCTGATGCGCCATGGGGATTGCTGCACGCGGGCCGAGCTGCTGAGTGAGGTCTGGAAGATGTCTCCCGATAGCGGGACGAACGTGGTGGATGTGTACATCAATTACCTGCGGCGGAAGCTGGGGAATGCGCATCCGGATGGGCAGACGAGTCTGCCGGTGATTGAAACGGTCCGTGGCGAAGGCTACCGGCTGTGCAGCGGGCGGAAGGGCGTGGCGTCCGTCGGAGTAGGTGGCCATGTGCTGGCGGCGAGGTTGCACCCCAACGATGACCGGTTGGTGGCGTAGCCATGAGGGCGGCGAGCACGAGCGTGGGCTGTAGAGATGCCATGCTGCAGGAGATGGAAAGCAGACTGCATGATCTATGTCAGCCGCTGACGACGCTGCAGTGCCGGTTGGAGCTGGGGCAGTTGTGTGGCGATGAGGTTTCTCTCATGGAAGCGGTGGAGGGGGCGCTGGTGGAAACCGCGAAGTTGTTCCAGGGGATCGGAATGATGCGGGAACGGCTGGTGCGTGAGATTGGGCGGGCGGTGGGTAGGGCGGAAGCTGACGGGGATTGAGCATGGCGGCAGGGGAAGCAGTGATGCAGCGGAGTGTGGTGCTGGCGAGTGCGGATGCGGCGCTTCGTGGAAGGTTGCGGGATAGCCTGGCGGGGATGCGGTGGAGGGTTCGCGAGGCCGGTGGCGGGGCCGAAGCGATGGCACAGCTGGAAGAGCAGCGGCCGGAGGCACTGTTGGTCGATAGCTGGCTGCCGGACCTGGAAGTAGGGGAGTTTGCCGGTCATATACGGGAGTATTTTCCGGGAATCGATTTGCTGCGGGTGGATGGGGACTCGTTTGAGGGCGGAACGCGGAGTCCGCGACGGCATGAGCTTCTGCATGCACTGCGGGAGGCGCAGGATGCTCCTGTGAACGATGGTGCGGCGTGGGCGAATGCGCCGGTGGCGGTGCCGCGTGGTGAGGTATTGCGGGCGGAGGATGTCCGGGCGGATATTGATGACGGTGAGGCCACGTTGGAGGAGTTGGCGGCGGCCGTATCCGGGCAAGTGATCGTGGAGGAGCCGGTTTCGGCTGCGGTGACGCGGCCTTCGGTGGCGATCACAGAGATGATTGGCGCGAGCGAACCGATGATGGAGCTCGCGAGGATGATTCGGCTGGTAGCACCGAGGTCGACTACGGTGCTGATTGAAGGTGAGACCGGGACGGGTAAGGAAGTGGTGGCAAAGGCGATCCATCGACTGGGGTCGCGGTCGACGAAGCCGTTTACGGTGTTGAATTGTGCGGCGATTCCGGAGGCGTTGCTGGAGGCGGAGCTTTTTGGGCATACGCGCGGGGCGTTTACGGGAGCGGTGGCGTCGCGGACCGGAAGGATTGAGGCGGCGAATGGGGGCACTCTGTTTCTGGATGAGATTGGAGAGATGCCGCTGCCGCTGCAGGCGAAGATGCTGCGGTTTCTGGAGTGCGGAGAGCTGCAACGTGTGGGCGATAACGAGACGATGCGGGTGGATGTAAGGGTGATCGCGGCGACGCATCAGCACTTGGAGAAGCGGTCGGCGGAAGGGACGTTCCGGCTGGATCTGTATCACCGGCTGGCGGTGTTTCCGCTGGAGGTTCCGGCGCTGCGAGAGCGGGCTGGCGATATTCCGGTGCTCGTGGAGTTCTTTCTGGCGGAGATGGGGAAGGAGTTTCCGAGGAAGAGGGTTTCGGCGGCGGCTATGGACGTATTGCGAGGATATAGCTGGCCAGGGAATGTGCGGGAGCTGGCGCACGTGCTGGAGCGGGCGGCGATTTTGGTGGGAGATGCGGCGGAGATTGGGGTGGGTGAAATTCGGTTGAAGCGGGTGTGAGATTTCTAACCTCGGCGTTGCTCCGTAGTGGATAAAGGCGAAAGCTTTGAACGCAAAGGGCGCTAAGGAAGCGAAGGTTCGCAAAGTAAGGCAATGTGAAGTTTTGATGGAGTTAGAAGGCCCTTACTGGAGGGCCTTTTGTTTTGGTGGGTGGGGTGCATTGGTGGAGGGCGAGAGGAGTTCGTCCGTTATGGATATTGCATCGCGGTTGAGTGAGGCGCTGGGGAAGTACCTGGACCTGACGAGCGACCAGATGAAGCTGACGGCGAGCAATGTCGCCAATGTCGATACGCCTGGATACAAGACGCAGGGGATGGACTTTGGATCAGCGTTTGCACAGGCGATGAAGAACCTGGATGGGACCGGCTCGGGCGTGGTGAATGAAGGCGTTGGGAATGTGGATGGGCTGGTGGCGCGGCCGGATGGGAACAATGTGTCGATGGATCGCGAGAGCATGCAGCTGGCGAAAGAGCAGTTGCAGTTTCGGACGGGCGTGGAGCTGTTGAAGAGTGAGTATTCGCAGATGATGAGTGCGATCCATGTTGACGGGAAATAGGCGGATGGGAAGTAGGCGATGAATCTGTTTGGCGTGATGGATGTGACGGGGTCGGCGTTGAAGGCGGAGCGCGTGCGGGCGGAGGTGGTGGCGTCGAATATGGCGAATGCCGAGACGACGCGGACCGCGACGGGTGGGCCGTATCAGCGGCAGCATGTGGTGTTTCAGCAGGCGGGTGGAGGGTTCGCTGATGCGATGCAGAGCCAGGGGATTTTGGCGGGTGGGTCGGGGTTTGCGGGGGGAGCGAGTGCGGGGATGAGTTTTGCGAGTTTCGGTGGTGGGTTGTCGGGCGAAGCCACGCCGGGTGGGGTTGAGGTTGCGGGGGTGGTGACGGATCACAGTGCGCCGGTGGAGCGGTATGACCCGGGGCATCCGGATGCGGATGCGGATGGGTTTGTGGCGTATCCGGACATCAATCCGCTGACGGAGATGGTGGATTTGATGGGGGCGACGAGGGCTTATGGGATGAATGCATCGGCGTTGCAGGCGGAGAAGGGGATGTTGACGGCTTCGCTGGAGATTTTGAAGTAGCGGGCTTGGGGAAGATTGAGTGTTTGAGGGATGAGGAGTGAGAGTGCGATGACGGGTGTGCAGGGTGTGCAGCAGGCGTTGAGCCAGATGGTTGAAGGGGGTTCGACGGCGTCGTCGCAGCAGCAGGGTGCGGTGCCGTTTGCGGGGGTGTTTCAGTCGATGGTGACGGAGTCGAGTGCGCTGGATGCGAAGGCCCAGCAGGCGGTAACGGGTTTGCTGAATGGGTCGGGCGTGGAGGTGCATGACGTGATGATTGCGACACAGAAGGCGGATATGGCGTTTGAGCTGGGGCTGCAGATGAGGAACAAGGCGGTTGCGGCGTATCAGCAAATGATGAACATGCAGTTTTGATGAAGCAGGTTTTAGGTTTCAGGTTTTAGGTCTTAGGCATGAGAGGTTGAAGCTTGGCTGATAAGGCGATGGGCGTGGCGGAACACGGAACAAGCGGACGCGGTCTGGAACTCGTGGGACGGGCGCGTGCGGTTTGGGGCGCGATGCCGCAGGTGAAGCGAACGAAGTTGATCGTCTGCGCGATGGTGATTGCGGGGGCTTGTGCGGTGGTGGGTTGGTGGGGAAGCAAGACGGAGTGGAAGACGCTGTACTCGGGCATGGAGGGGCGTGATCTGCAGCAGGTGCAGAGTGAACTGGCGGCGGCGGGGATTGAGTATCAGTCGACGCCGGATGGGTTGGGTGTGCAGGTGTCGGCGGAGATGTTGGACAAGGCTCGAATGGAAGTGGCGACAAAAGGCATGCCGCAGAGTGGGCGGATGGGGTTTGAGCTTTTCGACAAGCCGAACTGGGTGGGGAGTGAGTTCGACGAGAAGGTGAACTATCAGCGGGCGTTGGAGGGTGAGCTGGAGCATACGATTGCAACGGTGGCGGCGGTGCGGTCGGCGAGGGTGCATTTGGTGCTGGCGAAAGACTCGCTGTTTACGAGCGAGCAGCAGGCGGCGAAGGCATCGGTGGTGTTGAAGTTGAAGCGGGAGACGTTGCGGCCGGAAGAGGTGGAGTCGATACGGAATCTAGTGGCGGGGGCTGTGGAGGGTTTGAGCCCGGAGCAGGTGACGCTGGTGGATGCGGATGGGCGCGCGAACTTGAATGCTCCGGGGCGGGTTGCGGCGGCGAGCGATCAGGAGCAGGCGCTGGAGCAGAAGCTCGTGGCAATGCTGGAGCCGCTGGCGGGGCGTGAAAATGTACGGGCTACGGTGAATATCTCCTACGACCAGGGAAGTGTGGAGAAGACCGATGAGGTGGTCGATCCGACGCAGGTGGTGGCATTGACGACGCAGAAGAGCGATCAGGTTGCGGGTCCGGCGGCAAAGGCCGCTGGGATTCCGGGCACGGTGAGCAATACTCCGGGACCGGCGGCTGCCGGGACAGCGGTTGCGGCGGTGCAGGCTGCTGCGAAGGATGGGTTGCCGGTGTATCCGACGGCTGCTCCACAGAATGGACAGACGGCGCATGAGGAAAACAGCACGTTTGCGGTGAGCAAGCATTTGACGCATGAGGAGCAGGGGCCGGGACGGATTGTGCGGGTTACGGCGGCGGTGCTGGTGAACGATCGTGCGGTGCCGGGTGTGGCGAAGGATGGGCAATCGACGGTGTGGCGGGCGCGGACACCGGATGAGATGAAGCGGCTGGAGGAGTTGGCGCAGGCGGCGGTGGGGTTTGACTCCAAGCGTGGTGACCAGGTGGTGATGGAGAACATCAGCTTTGAAGGGAATGTGCCGGAGCCGAAGGTCGTGGGGTTTGCGAAGGCAAGTGAGGAAGCGCAGAGCTTGCTGCGGGCGCAGCCGGAGTTGCTAAAGACGATTGGCGTTGGGCTCCTGGCGGTGTTTCTGCTGATGTTTGTGGTGCGGCCGGTGGCGAAGCAGGCGATGGTGTTGTTGTTGGAACAGAAGCAGCTGGCGTCGGGTGGTGTGGAGTTGGCTTTGTCTGCGGGAAGTGCGATACCGCAGGCTGCGCTTTCTGACGGAGAGCAGGCGCAGGGTGAGATGGGCTATGTGGGATCGAAGCAGCGGCACAGCATGACGATCGATAGTGCGGGTGTGCTGGAGCATGTGGCTACGCATATACGGACGGCTCCACTGCAGAGCACACGGCTGCTTGAGGCATGGATCAGCGACAAAGGGGAGAAACGGTAATGGCACAGGCTGGCTTGGAAGGCGTAACGACGGACAGGCGCGGGGCAGCACCGCTGATGTTGCCGGAGCAGGCGAACTTTACGCCGGCGGATTTGCCGGGGATTCGTAAGGCCGCGATCCTTATGATGGCTGTGGGAGATGAGCTGGCGAAGTGCCTGTTTCGTGAGTTGGAGCAGAAGCAGCTGGAGCGGGTTACGTACGAGATTACGCAGTTGGGCAATGTTCCGGCGGAGTTGCTGGGGCAGGTGCTGATGGAGTTCTATGGCCTGCTTGAAACGCAGCAGTACATGGTGCGCGGAGGGCGTGAGTATGCACGGCGGGTGCTGGTTGAAGCGTTTGGCGAAGCGCGTGCGGACGAGCTGTTGATGCAGGTACGGCAGATCCAAGAGCGGACGACTGGAGACCTGGCCACGCTGCAGGAGATGGATCCGCAGCAGTTGAGCAAGTTTCTGGAGAATGAACATCCGCAGACGGTTGCGCTAGTGCTGGCGCATCTGGAGCCGCAGAAAGGGTCGGTGTTGTTGATGGCTTTAAAGCCGGCATTGCGTGTGGAAGCGGTGCAGCGGCTGGCGGAGATGCGGCAGTTTTCGCCGGAGATGGCGGAGAAGGTGGCACTGGTACTGGCGCGGAGGCTTGATGCGCTGGGGTCGAGCGGGCGGAGGTCGTATGCGGGGTTCCGGTCGGTGGCGGAGTTGTTGAACAGGCTTGAGGGACCGGCGAGCAAGACGATCCTCGAAGACATTGAGAGGAATGAGCCAAAGATTGCGATTGGGATTCGCGACCTGATGTTTACGTTTGAGGATCTGTTGACGGCGCCCCAGCAGAGTGTGCGGGAGATCGTAGGGGCTGTCGACAAGCGGGTGATGGCGCTGGCGCTGAAGGGCGCGAAGGAGAACCTGCGGGCGCATATGTTCAAGGCCATGAGCTCACGCGCCATGGAGATGCTGCGCGATGATATGGAGGCGATGGGTCCGGTGCGGAGTAAGGATGTCGCGAAGGCACAGCAGGAGATGCTAGCTATGGCGCGGACACTGGAGGCTGAAGGCAAGATTATCTTGCGGATGGAGGGTGAAGGTGAACTTGCTGTTTGAGGCGCAGAGAGAGAAGGCTTCGGTAACGGCGTTGGTGTTTCCGGAGATGAGCGCGGACATGCCGCGTGCTGAGCAGGCGGAGGCTATGGTCGAGCCGCGCGTATGCGATGCCGCTGCTGAAGAGCCCCTTGCATTCGAGGCCAGACAGGAGGAGTTGGCTCGGGCACGGCAAGAGGGGCGTGCTGAAGGATTGGCAGAAGGTGAGGCGCGTCGGCGGGAGGACTCGGAAATTGAACGCAGTGCGGTGACGCATTTATGCACGGGGTTTGCAAAGGAACGGAAACGTTACTTTGCGGAGGTTGAGGGTGAAGTGGTAAAGCTGGCCCTCGCGATTGCGGCGCGGGTACTGCAGCGCGAGTCTTCCATGGATCCAACGTTGCTGAAGGGAGCGGTGAAGGTTGCTTTGGCGAAGCTTGGAGATGCAAAGGGTGCTGTGTTGCGGATAAATCCAGCGGACGAAGAGGCATGGCATGGGGCTATGAAGCACTCGGGGTTGGAGATTGTCGGCGATGCTTCGTTCGAGGTTGGCGAGTTGCGGTTGGAGGCTGCGGGCGGGGTTGCGGAGTTGGGCATCGCGGCGCAGCTAGTCGAGATTGAACGCGGGTTCTTCGATCTGCTGGCGAGGCGGCCGGCTTGAGTTCGAGGTTGCTGCAAGAGTACTTCGATGCAGTGCGGTTAACGCCGGGGTGGCGCTGGCGGGGACGCGTGCATGAAGCAAATGGGCAGACGATTGAGAGCGATGGGCCGCCATGCTCGGTGGGGGAGTGCTGCGAGGTTGTATCGCAGGATGGGCTGCGGCATGAGGTGGAGGTGATCGGGTTTCGTGGACGCAGGGTGATTGCCATGCCGCTGATTGCGACGCGTGGTTTGCGGCATGGTGATGCGGTGTACTCGCAGGGGCGCGGCGCGGAGATTGCCATTGGCGAAGCGATGCGCGGGCGAGTGCTGGATGCGACGGCGATGCCGATGGATGTTGGCGGGATGATGCTCGGCACCACGATGTGGCCGCTCGATGGTGAGGTGACGGCAGCTATGGAGCGCGTGTCGATTCGCGAGACGCTGGCGACGGGCGTGAAGGCGATCGATGGGATGCTGACGGTGGGACGTGGGCAGAGGGTTGGGATCTTTGGCGGGTCAGGCGTGGGAAAGAGCACGTTAATTGGGATGATGACGCGGAATACGGAAGCGGACATTACGGTGGTTGGTTTGATTGGAGAGCGTGGACGCGAGTTGCGGGAGTTTCTCGATGATGCGCTGGGCGAAGAAGGACGGAAGCAGTCGGTGGTCTTCTGTTCGACGTCGGATCAATCGCCATTGTTGCGGATGAGGGCTGCGATGGCGGCTACGGCCGCGGCGGAATTTTATGCGCGGCAAGGCAAGAATGTTTTACTGGTGCTGGATTCGCTGACACGGTATGCCATGGCGGCGCGTGAGGTTGGACTGGCAGCAGGTGAACCACCGGCGACGAAGGGCTATACACCTTCGGTGTTCGCGCGGTTGGCGAAGCTGGTGGAGCGATCTGGAAGATTTTCGAAAGGAAGTATCACGGCTTTCTATACGGTGCTGATGGAGGGGGACGATCAGCAGGATCCGGTGGTGGATGCGGTGAGGTCTTTGCTGGATGGGCATATTGTGTTGTCGCGAGCGCTGGCGTCGCAGGGGTGGTATCCGCCGATTCACGTTCTGGATTCTTTGAGCCGATTAATGCCGGTGGTGACTTCGGAAGAACATCGGGGGCGTGCGCGGCTGGTCCGGCAGTTGATGGCGGCGCATGCGCGATCGGAGGACCTGATTCGCATGGGCGCTTATGTAGCGGGTTCGGACAAAGAGCTGGATCGCGCGATGGCGGCGATGCCTGCGGTGAAGGCCTATCTGCAGCAGGATTCCGATGAATGCTACACGATGCGGGAGAGCGTGGATGCTTTGCAGGGGTTGGCGCTATGAGCGAGAAGCTACGGCAGATGGAGCGGCTGAAGCAAGTGCGAAAGACGCGCGAGCGGTTGGACGAGGCCTCTGTTGCACGAGCAGCCGCGCGGTTGCGTGAGGTGGAAACAAGGCTGTCTGCTTTGCAGGAAGCAGAGCTAATGAAGGCTCGGGCGGCGATTTGTGCGATGGAAGCTGGTGAGCGCACGCAGTGGGCGCCGTTGCAGGCGGTGCGCGTGGCGTTTGGACTGGACTGCCAACGTGTAGAGAAGGAGCAGGCGGAATGCAGCGAGGAGTTGGCGACGGCCCAGAAGGCTTTGCGGCAGAGCCGCATTCATACCGAGCAGGCTGCTGCGCTGTACCAGAATGTTCGCGATGCTCTGCTTCAGGAAGAGGAGCGGCGCACGCAGACGGAGACCGTGGACCGGTTCCTGGCGAGGAGCCGTTGGAACATGGAGTGCGTACGTGTGAGATCCCTTATCGAAGCGGGGTGAATCCGAGTTTGCTTTGGCATGCCGCTTGCATTATGAAGCGGCGAGGGCTAGCGCATGATCTCAGGCAGCAGCGGCGATTGGATCGGGAGTGCTGGAGCTGCGCAGGGGGCGACAGCTTCTCCTGCGGTCGCCGGGCAAGTTGCCAGTCCGGTTTCGGTGGGAAGTTTTGCGGAGGCGATGCGGCAGTCCACCCAAACGGATAGCGAGACGAAAAAAACGAGCATAGAGGCCGGCGCTGTGAGAGGTGTGCCTCTTAGTAGTTTGGGTAAAGTGGCGACGAAGCGGAGCAATGAACACCAGGCGAATGAGTTGGGTGCTTCTGTTGAGGCTCAGTTGGATGTTCTGACTGAAGCCGCAAGCACCACCGCTGCGTTGGCGCCGAGAACCCCGAAAGAGTCCGCAGATCTGGTTGTTCAAGATGTGACTGCGATCGCGACTTTAGCTCAGCAGGCTGTAGCTGCGCCAACAAAGACAGAAGGGGGTTCATCTCATTTGCCCGCCGGTGCGAAGTCTACCTCTGAAGAGCATGGAAAGGCTAAGACTGCTCCGGGCGTAAATTCAACGACGGATGCCGCGCTTGATAGCGCCACCGCGACCGGCGATGGCGTGTCTCCCACAGTCGGAGGAAGTACGGTTGCCGATGCCGCTGCGCAGGCCGGAATGAAACCGGGAGCGGGTGTGGCACCTGTCGATCCGGCAATATCCGCAGTCGATAAGGGATCGAAAGGAAAGGCAGTCACTATACAGATCGCGGATGGGACGACGGCCACTGCTCTACTAGGGAGTGTCTCTACGGTTGAGACCGCCACAGGGAAAAGCCAAGGCCATGATGTCGTTGCGACAGCTGTTGCGACGGAGGGATCGAGCGTGACAGAGACGGTTGCGGTTTTTTTGCAGAGCAGCGCTGCGCAGAACGTGGTGTTGCCAGTGCATGGGGCGGGAGTTATACCGACGAGTGCAGCAACCGCGCAGGGGCGCGAGGAGACGGTCGCGCTTGCCGTTGCGCAAAGCCATGGACAGAGCGCGTGGACGGGTGAGCTGACGTTGAGCAGTTATGACTCGACCAAACTGAACCAGTTGGAAGTCGGGCTGGAGGGTGGAGAGTTCGGCTGGTTGAAAGTGCGGGCGGAGATGGGAGGCAATGGCGAAGTGAATGCCTATCTTCGCGGAGCTTCAAGCAGCGCCACGGATTTGTTACAGACACAGGCGCCGCGGATTGAGGCTTATCTGGGAGCCAGCGATGTTGTGGTGAACCGCGTTCATGTGGAGACGATACAACATCATGTGGCGACGTCAACGGGTGTCGGCGGCGATGGATCGGGCAAGGACAATGGGGCTCCGCCGCAGCAAGGTGGAACCGGTAGTAAAAGGTCGAACGATGTTGCCCAGGCTGTGGGTGATGCGACAGGTTTCAATTTGCAGGGCGAAGAATTTCTGCCGGTGCAGGTGATGGTGAACCAAAATGCCACGGGGCTTACGGGCACGGGGAATTGGTTGAGTATTCGAGCTTGAATAAAAGAGAGAGAGGGAATGAGACATGTCAACAATCAATCATCAGATGGCCCTGGCGGCCAATAGCGTGGCGAATGCAATGGTACCGGCGCAAAGCACGAAGACCACGAACGCGACAGCGAAGCAGCTTTCGGCAAACTCTTCGTCGACGGGCGCAACGACGGGCACAGGATCTTCGAGCGGATCTTCGAGTTCGTCGTCATCGAGCTCATCGTCTGATAATTCGGATATTACGTCGAGCGATTTTCTCACCTTGCTGGTGAGTGAGTTGAAGAACCAGGATCCTACGCAACCTACCGATCCGAATGCTTATGTACAACAACTGGTCGGCGTGAACAGTCTGCAGCAATTGATTTCGATCAACCAGGAACTTGCTTAGAAGCGGGAAGTAGAGATGCAGCTACGGCTGACACAGAAAGATATGAGGTGATGTGATGGGAAGTTTTTCGATTGCGCTGACGGGTCTGAGTGCCGATTCGACGGCACTGAACACGATTGGCAACAACCTGGCAAACCTGAATACAACGGCGTTCAAGGACCAGACGACAACATTTTCCGATCTGTTCTATCAGCAGGTTGGAAGTTCGGGTTCGGGTGATGCGTTGCAGCAAGGGCTGGGCACGCGCGTTTCGTCGACGAGCTCCGACTTCAGCCAGGGAACGTTGACGACGACAGATGATGCGGCGGACATGGCGATCCAGGGGAACGGCTTCTTTGTGATCAACAACAATGGGGAGCAGGAGTTGACGCGCGCCGGGAACTTTCAACTCGATAACAACGGCAACCTCACGACTACGGATGGATCGAGCGTAATGGGATACGGAGCTGTGAATGGAACAGTAAATCCCGGTGGTGCGCTCAGTACGCTGAAGCTGCCGATTGGAGCGACGCAGACGGCACAGGCGAGCAGCACGTTTTCGCTGACGGGCAATCTGAGCTCGACCGCAGCTGTCGGTGATACCTATTCAACGCCGATTACCCTTTATGATTCGCTTGGCACAAGTCATGTGGCGACGGTGACGTTTACGAAGACGGCGAACGACCAGTGGGGCTACTCCGTGGCACTGCCTTCAGGTGATGAAACGGGAACCCCGACCGGCAATACGGGAACACTGACTTTTGACAGCAACGGGAATCTGACCTCGCCGAGCAGCAATGTGAACGGGATTACGTTTCCCGGGATGGCGGATGGGTCGGCGGACATGAGCCTGAATTGGAACCTGTTCAATAGCTCAGGCAATGCGACGCTGACGCAGACTTCGGCTTCGTCGTCTTCCTCGGGTACGTTGCAGAACGGATATCCGAGTGGAACGTATCAGAGCTTTACTGTGGATGCGACCGGGCTGGTGACGGCGCAGTTCAGCAATGGAGAGACGCAAACGATTGGTCAGGTTGCGGTAGCGAATGTATCAAACGTGGAAGGGCTGACGCGGGCGGGAAGCAATGCTTATGTGACTACAGCAGCTTCGGGTGCGGCTGCGATTGGGACAGCAAGCGCAGGAGGGTTAGGGACGATCGCCGATGAATCGTTGGAGAGTTCTAACGTTGATATCTCCACGGAGTTCACCAACCTGATTGTGGCGCAGCGCGCGTTCGAGGCAAACTCGAAGACCGTGACGACGTTCGATACGCTGACTCAGGAAACGATTGACATGATTCGCTAGTGGCTTGTCTGAATGAGAATGCGGTCCCTGCTTTGCGGGGGCCGTTTTCTTTAGCGGGCGCTAAGGTTGCGTCGCTGCAATTTGGCATACGAGATGCAATAGCAGGGGCATGGCTACTGCTGATACCTCGCTCCCTTCCACGGCCGCTGTACCTACGGCGAAGGTTCCCATTACGACGCTACTGGTCTGCTGCCTGGTGACGGTAGTGTTTGCCGTTGGTAGTGCTGTGGGCGCGATGATGTTTCTTGCGAAGAGTGGAAAGCTTGCGGCTGGGACGGCGCCAGCTGTTGCGTTGGAGAAGAAGGATGCGGCGACGACACATTCGAAGGCGCTTGAGCCGATGCTGATCAACCTCGCGGATGAGGGTGGGCATGCGTACCTGCGGCTGGGGGTGGTGCTGGCGGAAGAAGATGAGTCCGGCGTAAAGCCCAAGGAAGAAGCGAAGCCGGAGCCGGGGGCGGATGCTTCTGTGCGCGACACGATCTTCGAGGTGCTGGGCAGGCAGATGTCTCCGGCGCTGCTGGCTCCAGATGGAAAAGAGAAGTTGAAGGCGGCCTTGATGACGGCCATCGGACAGCGGAATCCGGAGCTGCATGTGAAGACGATCTACTTTACCGACTTCCTGGTGCAGCGATGAGGCCGGCTGCGTTGCAAACGCTGGCGGAGCAGGCTGTGGACGCCGGTGAGAGTGATGGCACGCGTGCGAAGTGGCCGATGCTGATGCAGGTCCCGGTGCCGATGACGGTAAAGATCCCACTGCCGGGGATCTCGTTGCGTGGGTTGGCCGCATTGGGCGTCGGCGAGGTGATCGTGAGTGGATGGGCGGCTACGGAAGAGGTGCCGCTCTTTGCGTCGAATGTGGCGCTGAGTTGGGGTGAGTTCGAGGTGGTCGATGGGGCGATTGCAGTTCGGCTGACGAGGTTGGGATAAAGCGATGGCTAATGTGAGTCCTGACGAAAAGCCGGTGGTGGGTGGGCTGGCGCGGTTTGTGATGGATATGGCGCGGCGTGGACGCAGCGGATTGGGTGCGGTGCGGGCCGAAAAACAGATGAGGCTGGTGGAGACATTGCAGCTTGGTGGCAAGCGGCAGCTGATGCTGGTGTCGTGCGGGGAGCGCAGGTTCCTGGTGGGTGTGGGTGCGGAGGGTGTGCAGTCGATCGTCGCTGTGGACGCCGGTGAGGTGCGATTGTGAAGGGTCTGCGTATTTTGATAACAGCGGCGGTGATGGTTTGCGCTTTTGAGATGAAGATGGAGGCCCAGGACGCCGATGGCGGGGCTTTTTGGGTGCATCATGCGGGGAGCAAGAAAGTTGCTGTTGCGAAGCCTGTGAACGGCGGCGGAACGAACATTCAGATAGGGAAACCGAAAACCGGTGCCGTTGACGCGGGAAAGGGTAAGAACTCGCTGGACTTTTTGATGGACTCGGTCGCTGGTGGAACGAAGAGTAGTACAGGGAATGGATCGCCCTGGGCAGTTGTGCTTGGCCTGACTCTTCTGACTTTGATTCCGGCGATTTTGTTGGCAATGACGCCGATGGTCCGGCTGCTGGTGGTGTTTCACTTTTTGCGGCAGGCGCTGGGGACTCAGACGGCTCCTTCGAACCAGGTGTTGATGGGTTTAGCCCTGATGATGACATGGTTCCTGATGCAGCCGGTGATGCTGCAGGTAGACAGGATCGCTGTGACGCCATACCGGCAGGGAACGATCGACGCGGGTGAGGCAGTGGAGCGAGGTGTCGCGCCGGTGAAGGCTTACATGCTGAAGTATGCGCGGGAGAAGGACCTTGCAGTGTTTGCAAGCGCATCGATGGCGGTCAAACCGGCGACACCGAATGATTTGCCGATGCCCGTGGTCGTGCCGGCGTACATGCTGAGCGAGTTGAAGGCGGGGTTCCAGATTGGCGCCGTGCTGTTTTTGCCATTTCTGCTGATTGATTTTTTGGTGGCGAGTATTACGACTTCGATTGGGATGCTGCAGTTGTCGCCTGTGGTGATTTCGACGCCGGTGAAGATTCTGCTTTTTGTGATGGTAGATGGATGGAGCTTGTTGGCGCGGGAGTTGTTGAAGAGCTTTTAAGCAATCGGTTCCTGTAGAGGTTTGAGGGTTTCAGGTGTGAGGAGTGAGGTTGGCAATGGGAACAGATGTGGCTGTCACACTGGCGCGTCATTTATTGATAGAGGCATTGCTGCTGTGTGCGCCGATGCTGGTGGCGGCTTGTGTGGTGAGTCTGGTGATGAGTTTGATCCAGACGTTGACGGGAGTGCAAGAGCAGGCGCTGACGGCGGTCCCGCGGCTGGTGGTGGTGTTTGTGCTTGTGGTGGTAATGATGCCGTGGCTTGCCCACAAGACTGTGAGCTACACGATTGGGCTGTGGACGGATCTGCATCGGTATCTGGGATGAACAACGTGGAGTGGCAGTCGATCGTCTGCAGCGGCGTGTTGGTGATGGTGCGCATGAGCAGCCTGCTGGTGTTTGCGCCGGTGTTTTCTTCAGCAGCGATTGCACCACGGATCAAGGCGGGGTTTGTGTTCGCAATGACGATCCTGCTCGCTCCTCTGGTTGGCAGTGCGCGGGGTGCGGTGAGTGAGATCACGATGGCGGGTGTGCTGGGCGAATTGGCCGTCGGGCTGGTGTTTGGGCTTTCGCTGATGATGCTGAGCGAGATGGTGCTGTTTGCCGGTTCGCTGTTGAGCATGGAGTTCAGCTTCTCACTGGTGAACCTGATGGACCCGAACTCGAAGGTGGATACGCCTGTGCTGGCGGAGTTGCTGGGGTGGGTAAATACTCTGGTGTTGCTGACGGCTGGTTTGCACAGGACACTACTGGCCGCGGTGATGCGGAGTTTCAATGCGGTGCCGGTGGGTACGTTTATTTTGAGCGCCAGGACCGGTGAGGCGATTACGCATATGGCAGAAGGAATTTTTCTGTCCGGTGTACAGCTGGCTTCACCAGTAATTGCGGCTGCGTTGGTGGTGGAGATAACTATCGGATTGATTGGCAGGCTGGCGCCGCAGCTGCACTCGACCGTGTTGAGTGTGCCTTTCAAGACGATTGTTTCGTATGTGGTTTTGCTGGGGTCACTGGCGCTTTGGCCGGGGTTTATTGAAGGGCATTTCAACGCGTTGCTGGATGCGGCGGAGAGGATGTTGCTTTCGGCATGAGCGACCAGCAGACAGAGAAGGCGACACCGCAGCGGAAGAAAAAAGCGCGTGAGAGCGGGGACTGGGTGAGAAGCCGCGATCTGCTTTCGGGAGCAGCGATGCTCGCTGGGTTGATCACATTGGGCATGGCAGGTAGCAGTTTTGTTTCGAGATGGAGACAGTGCTACTCGCGTTGCGTGATGCTGGCGGTTTCAGGGACGGGCCGTGCATGGGGAATTCGGGAGTTTGTGACAGCGATGCGTGTGGGGTTGCTGCCGGCGGTTGTCCCGACCGCAATGGTGATGGGCGCTTGTTTGTGCGCGGTGGTGGGCGTTGGGATTGGGCAGGGCGGCGGCGTGAATTTCAGCGTAAAGGCGATGCATCCGCAGTTCAGCCGGTTAAGCCCGTCGACCCACGTGCAGCAAATGTTCAGCGTGCGGACTGTGGCGCGGATCGGAAAGTCGGTCGTGCCGGCGTTGATTGTGGCTGCGCTGGGGTGGAGGACGCTGGTCAGTTTGCTGGGACCTATGCCAGTGATGAGCTTGGAGCGACTGCCCGCAACGTTTGGTGCGACGTATGGGCTGGGCGTGAAGGCGGCATGGGTGATGGTGGTGTGGTCGGCAATTGACTATGCGGTGGAGTATGCGAGCTGGTCCAAGCGCCTGAAGATGTCCAAGCAGGAGATGAAGGAAGAGATGAAGGAGGCAATGGGGAATCCGCATACCAAGGGGCGGGTTCGCCAGGCGCAGCGCGCGATGCGCAAGCGCCGGGTGAAAGCGGACATGCGACGGGCGAGCGTGGTGATTACCAATCCGACGCACTATGCGGTGGCGTTGGAGTTCAGCTTTGAGACGATGCAGGCGCCGACCGTACTGACCAAGGGGCGTGATCTGCATGCGTTTGAGATTCGCGAAGAGGCAAAGGCCGCGGGCGTGTCGATCCTGGAGAATCCACCGCTGGCGCGGTCGCTGTACCGGAGCGTGGAGCCAGGACAGTCGATTCCTTATGAGCTGTATGCAGCGGTGGCGGGAATTCTGGCTTATCTGTTTCGCGAGAAGCAGGAAGAGCAGGAGCGTGAGGCGAAGCGGGCGGCGCAATCGAAGCGTGAGGTAAAGGTTGCGGCGTTGCGACCGCGGATGGCGGGATTTGAAGGAGGGATGTGATGGCGGTTGAGAAGGCGAAGGGCAATTGGAGTGGGCTGGCGCTGCCGTTGGGCGCCATCAGCATTGTGTTCGTCATGCTCGTGCCGATTCCAGCTATGGTGCTGGATCTGTTGCTAGCCGTGTCTATCTCTGCGAGTGTGCTGGTCTTTCTGACGGCCGTGCAGATCCGCAAAGCCGTGGATATGTCCGTGTTTCCAACGCTGCTGTTGCTGCTGACGCTGTTCCGGCTGGCGTTGAACCTGGCTTCGAGCCGGAGGATTCTGCTGCATGGGCAGGAGGGAACGCATGCTGCGGGATCGGTGATTGAAGCGTTTGGGCAGTTTGTGGTGGGTGGGAATTATGTGGTGGGGTTTGTGTTGTTCCTGGCGCTGACGGCGATTCAGTTCCTGGTGATCAGCCATGGAACGGTAAGGACGGCGGAGGTAACGGCGCGGTTCACGCTCGATGCACTGCCGGGCAAGCAGATGGCGATCGATGCGGACATGAATGCGGGATTGATCGATGAGCAGGGCGCGCGGAAGCGGCGGCAGGCGATTGCGCGGGAGGCGGAGTTTTACGGATCGATGGATGGCGCGGCTAGGTTCAGCCAACGGGATTCGATGGCGACGATTTTAATTACGGCGATCAACATCATTGCCGGGCTGCTGATCGGCGTGCTACAGCATGGCGCGGACCTGCAGACGGCGGTGAAGACGTACACGATCCTGACGGTGGGCGATGGGCTGGTGACGATGATTCCCAGCCTGCTGGTGTCGATTGCCGGAGGGATGGTGCTGACGCGGGCGGCGAGCGCGGGGTCACTGGAGAGTGAGTTGCAGGCGCAGCTGTTCAAGCGGCGCAAGACGATGGGTATTGCCTGCGGGGTGATGCTGGCGATGGCGGCGATCCCCGGGTTGCCGAAGCTTGCGTTTCTAGTCATGGCGGGTGGTCTCGCGATGTTGGCTCGGACGATGCCGGCGGATGTTCCAGAGATTGTTGAGGACGATAAACCGCCAGCGAAGGCCGGCGCGGCAGCGGCGGAAGCTGGTAAGGGCGAGAATCTGGGGTCGCTGTTGCGGATGGATGAGCTGACGCTGGAGATTGGGTTTCAGCTGATCCCGATGGTGGACGAAAAGCAAGGGGGGCAGATGCTCAACCGTGTGCGTGCGATGCGCCGGCATCTGGCGACGGAGCTTGGATTCATCGTTCCCGCGGTCCACATCACGGACAATCTGCGGTTGAAGCCGCGGGAGTATGTGATTTCTCTACGAGGGTCTGAGATCGCGCGTTGGCAGACGGACGGAAATTGTTTGCTGGCGGTCAATGCCGATCCTAAGGCGCGGGCGCTGCCGGGAGTTGAGACGCGAGAGCCGGCGTTTGGCGTGGCGGCTCGGTGGATCCAGCCGGGGTTGGAGGACCAGGCGCTGGCGGCTGGATATTCGGTAGTGGATCAGACAACGGTGATTGGGACGCATCTTGGAGAGTTGATTCGAAAGCATGCGCATGAGTTGCTGGGGCGGCAGGAGACCAAGCGGTTGTTAGACAGCTTGAGTGACAGCCATCCAAAGCTGGTGGAGGAGCTGGTACCGAAGCTGATGAGTCTGGGGGAAGTGCAGAAGGTGTTGCAGCAGTTGTTGCGCGAAGGTGTTTCGATTCGAGACCTGGGTGCGATTTTGGAAACGCTTGTAGAAGCGGCGCATGTGTCCAAGAGCGTGGTGCATCTGGTGGAGAGTGTGCGGCAGACGCTGGGACGCAGCATCGTGCATAAGCTCGTGGACCGTGACGGCGGGCTGAGGGTGATGGTGATGCAACCTGCGATGGAGCAACAGGTGGTAGGGACGTTCGATCCGGATGGAGCGGGACGGTTGTTGAGCAGTAGCGCCGTGTCTTCAGGAGATTCTTTGAAGAAGCTAATGGAATCTGTGAAGACGCTCATTGGGAACGTCGGAGGTTCGGCCACCACCGTGCTTCTATGTCCGAGTCCGGCGAGATATCACCTGAAGCGCTGGCTCGAACCGCTACTGCCGAAGGTGACTGTTCTGGCTGCCCAGGAAATTCCACCGGAAGTGCGGGTACGAAGCGTTGGCTCCATTGGCTGACCTGCTTGAGTGGACAACGAATCTGCGTGATAGAGGACTACGAAGATGGCGAATCATGGAGCAATAGTAATGAATAGCGGCTGGGACGATATCGAGTTGGCGATTCCGTTGGATGGGGCGAACTATGGTTCTGTGGCCGCATTGCCGCTGACGAGTGCAGCAACGGCGGAAGTTGCGGCCGCGGATGCCGTAGACCGCGACCGTTTGCTGCTGGAGCATCTCTCGGCTGTGCGTTACATCGCACGGAGAATTCATGAGCGGCTGCCGCAACATGTGGAGCTGGATGACCTTGTCTCTGCCGGAATTGTTGGGCTGATCGATGCGTTCACCAAGTTCGACCATACGAAGAAGGTGCAGTTCAAGAGCTATGCGCAGTTTCGAATTCGGGGAGCGATTCTCGACTCGTTGCGCATGTTGGACTGGAGCCCGCGGGAGCTTCGCCGCAAGGGCCGAGCCGTGGAAGAAGCGATTCGCGCCGTGCAGCAGCGCGCAGGGCGTGCGCCTACGGAGCAGGAGATTGCCGCCGAGATGAAGCTGGGGCTGGAGGAGTACCAGCAATTGCTGGGCGAGCTGAAGGGGTTGGAGATCGGCAGCTTGAACATGGAGCGCTCGGAAGAGTCGGGCGACGAAGAGCTGGTGTATATCCCGGGCTCTCCGGAGGAAGATCCGTTGTTTCGCTGCCTGCAGGGCGAGATGAAGCAACACCTTGTGGATGCAATCGATGAGCTGCCGGAGAAGGAGCGGCTGGTGCTGACGCTCTATTACTACGAGGAGCTGACGATGAAGGAGATCGGGCTCACGCTGGGGGTGGTGGAGTCGCGCGTGTCGCAGATTCATTCTTCGGCTGTATTGCGGCTACGGTCTGCTTTGGGAGGCATCAGGCCGCAGCGGAGGATGAAGCTGTTGCAGACAGGTAAGTCGCGGTAGGGGGACTGCACGTGGAAACAATTCTTGAGCAGAATGCGATCGATTCGCTGTTCACGCTGCGGCAAACACCTCGTGAGGGGGATGCGGCTTCTCCGGCGCCGGTCTACAACTTTGGCCGCGCTGGGCATATCGGCAGTGAGCAGATGCGTTCGATCACAACAGTGAACGAGCAGTTTGCGCGAAACCTGACGCATACGCTCGGCGCCTGGCTGCGGACCCAGTTGCAAGTGGCAGCGGCGGCGGGTGAGCAGATGTCGTTTGGAGATTTTCTGAGTTGTTTGCCGGATCCCTCCTACGTCTGCCTATTGCGACTTGAACCGCTGGGCGGAGTCGGGCTGCTGGAGATGAGTCTTTCGGTGGCGATGACCATGGTGGACCTGCTGTTGGGTGGACGTGGCACAACGGCTGCTGCCCGCGAAGTGACGGACATTGAGGACGCGATCCTGAATGCGGTGTTGCAGATGGTGATGCGCGAGCTGAACCTGGCCTGGGAGTCCGTGGGACTGCAGTTTGAGTTGGAGAAGCATGAGCCGCAGGCGCGCGTTGCGCGGCTGATGCCCGGCAGCGAGCAGACGCTCTGCGTGAGCCTGGATGTGCAGATGCCGGGCGTCCAGGGGTTGATCAATTTGTGTCTGCCTGCAGTTGTATTGAATACGCTACGGCGGTTGAGTGCGGTGGCTGAAGAGCCAAGGAAGCGGGCTTCCGTTTCATCTGCGAGGGTAGAGAAGCTGATGGCCGAGGCGAGCTTTCCAGTGATTGCGCGGTTGCCGCTAACGAGGATTGATTCGCGCGAGTTGCAGTCTTTGGAAGTCGGCAAGGTGCTTGATCTTGGGTTGCCAAAGAATACGTTGTCGGAGCTGCTGATTGGCGGTGTGCGTGTGTGTTCGGCGCTGCCAGTGGGCAAAGGAGATCGTGTGGGCGCTCTGCTACAGGACGATGCAAGTTGGGTAGCGCAGACGGCGGAAGGTGAAGATAGAGAGGTGGCGGCATGAGTGATGAAGCAAAACTGGACGTTGTGCTGGATATGGAGATGGAAGCTGCACTGCACTTCGGCACGTCGGAGATATTGCTGAAGGAAGTCCTGGCGCTGGCACCTGGCGACGTAGTTGAACTCGATCGCCAGGTGGGAGCTCCGGTGGACCTCGTGGTAGGTGAGCGGATTGTGGCGCGGGGAGAAGTGGTGGTCGTGAAAGGGAATTTTGCGTTGCGGATTACAGAGGTGGCCTCGCCACAGATGCGACTGGAAGGTGTGCGATGAGCCGGTCAGCGGATCGCTTCCGGATCGATGGAGACACACATGCCAGTGCAGTCGCATTGCGTTTGATGGATTCCGCGGATAGTTGGTCTCCCTCGAAGTCCTTCGCGAATGATGTGAGTGCGGCGCTGCCAAGCTTCGAGGGATCGACTGGCGATAAACCTGAGTGTGCCTACGACGGATGTGCGGCAGGCTGGTCGAAGCGCTGGAAGAGGCGTGCGCGCCCAGTGTTTGAGGACAGCTGGGGTTGCAGCAAAGCTTGCTTGCGTGCCCTGGTCGATGCCAGCGTAAGGCGCGAGATGGAAGGTGCGGATGGCGCGGAGGTCGCCGAGGAGCATGAGCATCGCGTTCCGTTGGGGCTGGTCTTGCTGGCGCAGGGATTGGTGACACAGGAACAGCTTCGGTCGGCGCTCGAGGCGCAGAAGGTTGCCGGTCGTGGACGGATTGGCGAATGGTTGGTCGAGGCCGGTGGCGTGGCCGAGACGAAGATCACCCGCGGGCTCGGGATGCAATGGCAGTGCCCTGTGCTGAGCTTGTCGGGATTCGATGGAATAAGAATGGCGCTGGCTATGCCGGTCGTCTTGCGGGAGCTCTGCAGAGCGGTTCCGTTACGGGTTGCCGGCGGGCGCATCCTCTATCTCGCGTTCGATGAAAATGTGGATGCGGCAGCCGCGTTCGCGCTGGAGCGTATGAGCGGGATGCGTGTGGAAAGCGGCGTAATGCCGCGTGCCGATTTTGTAAGAGCGGTGCAGATGCTGGACGGCTCCGCGACTGTGAAGTGTCGTGAGGTTGATGTTGCGGACCGCAACGAGATGGTGGAGCGGGTGGTGGATGCGTTGCAGAAGCTGCAGCCGGTAGCTTCAAGGGTTGTCCGGTTACGCGATCGTTACTGGATGCGGCTCTGGCTCGAACGCGGAGCGTTTGGCAAGAATGGAACCTTGCCGGCTACGGGAGACGATGTGGTCGATCTGGTTATTCGCATACGGCGGAAGTAACCGGATTCGTGTGACGAAGGTTTCTGCCGATACATCTTTTGGCGGTTGAATCGCGCAGCCGTGGAGACTAGGCGATGAGGGCTTTGATTGTGGATGATTCCGCGGTGATGCGGAAGGTGTTGCAACGTGCGCTGAAGGAAACCGGGCTTGGCGTAACGGAGGTGTTGGAAGCGACCAATGGTCAAGAGGCACTGGAGTTGTTGCGAACACAACAGGGCAGTGAGACAGAACTGGATTTGATTCTTTGCGACATCAATATGCCATTGATGGATGGGCTGTCGTTCCTGGAGCAGGCGCGGCAGCAAGAGCTGGCGACTGACGTTCCTGTTGTGATCATCACGACAGAAGGAGCGGAGCGGCAGGTGCTGCGAGCGATTGCCGCGGGGGCACGGGGATATATCTGCAAGCCATTCACCGCGGACCAGGTGAGGAGCCGGATTCAACCGTTGCTGCGAGCGGGTGCCTGAAACGTATGCCCGGCATTAGCGAAGGCTTAGGTGAGGCTTACAGGGTTCTTACGATGTCTGAGTGGGATTGGCTGTCGAGATGCTGTTTCTCATGTCATGGATAGCGGACTCTACGCGGCTTACTCGGGGTTGCTGGCGCGAACACAGGCGTTGGACCTCGCCGCCAATAATCTGGCGAACGCGGGCACGAACGGCTTTCGCGCGGAACGCGAGACCTTCCGCGGCGTGATGGTCGATGCAACGAGCCAGACGGCGTCGCAGGTGGGCGGAGCGATAAACAGCTTCGGCGTGTTGGGGGCGAGCAGCCTGAGCAGCGCGCAGGGACAGATCTCCCCGACGAGCAATCCGCTGGACCTTGCGATCCAGGGCAGCGCGTACTTCGCGATACAGACTTCGAACGGCGTTCGCTATACGCGGGATGGATCGTTCCAGGTTTCGGCTGCTGGTGAGCTGACGACGAAGGCCGGCGCCGCGGTACTGGATGCGAGCGGAAAGACGATTGCTGTGCCGACCGGAACGGTCAAGGTCGGGAACGACGGAAGCATCTCTGTGACTACGCCTGAGGGCAGCGCGGTTGTGGGCAAGGTCGGTCTCATGGACCTGGGGACGAATGGAGCGGAAGATGCCGAAGGTGCGGGAATCTATAAGCCTGTCGATGGTGTGACGCCGGTTCCTGCGACGGATTCGAGCATCCAGTCTGGAGCGCTTGAGAGTGCCAACCAGGACACGATTCACGGCACGATGCAGCTGATGCTCATGCAGCGCCAGGCCGAGATGATGCAGAAGGCGATTTCAGTTTTCGACAACAATTTTGACAAGACCGCGACGGAAGAGCTTTCGCGGGTATAGCAGGCAAGAGGGAGAGCAGCATGATTCGAGCACTGTACACAGCAGCTAGCGGCATGAGCGCGCAGCAGGCGAACCTGGACACCATCGCCAACAACCTCGCGAACTCCGGCACGACTGGGTTTCGGCAGCGCCAGATGGAGTTTGAGGACATGATCTACCAGAACCTGGTGACGCCCGGCGCGGCGCAAAGCACGTCGACGGCTTCATCGGGATTGCAAATTGGTTTAGGCACCAAGTCCGTCGCGAGTGAAGTGATTATGACGCAGGGTGACTTTACCCAGACCAACAACACGCTCGATATGGCGATCCAGGGCACGGGCTTCTTTCCGATCTCGATGCCGGATGGAACGACCGCGTACACGCGCGATGGCAGCTTCCATATGAACAACCAGGGAACGATGGTGACTGCCGACGGCAATCCGCTTGTGCCGAACATCACAATTCCAGCAAACGCCACGGCGGTGACGATTTCGCAGTACGGCGTGGTTTCGGCGACTCTGCCAGGGCAGACAGCGAGCTCTCAGCTGGGCACGATTCAGTTGGCGACGTTTGCGAACGCGGCCGGGTTGACGGCGCTGGGAAGCAATCTCTTTCAGCAGACTTCTGCTTCAGGAAACGCGATTACGGATGTCCCCGGTGGATCGAGTGGCATGGGTACATTGCAGCAGGGGTATACGGAGAACTCGAATGTGGATGTGGTGGCGGCGTTCGTGCAGATGATCGTGGCGCAGCGAGCGTATGAGAGCAACTCCAAGGTGGTGCATGTGGCCGACGACATGTACTCACAAATCAATGGGCTGGTGCGGTAATGCGGAAACTTGCTGTTGCGCTAACGGGATTGATGCTGAGCTGGCAAGGTGTTGCAGCTGCGCTGGTGCCCGCGGAAGCAGGTTGTGCGCCGAGTGCGGAGGCAGCGGTGGCGCGTGTGCTTGGAGAGGCTGCGCACGATGGCGGTGTGGAGGGTTTCAAAGTGGTGAGTGTTCGCACCGATGCTCTGCGGAAGCAAAGCTGGGCGATGGTGGCAAGCTGCACAGATGCGTCGCGGCCGATGGTAGCGATTGCTTTGGACGATAGGACTGCCGCTTCGCCACGGCTGATGCGAGAAAGTGTGCGCATTGGTGATCGAGTGACCGTCATGCGTGAGGGGGCTGACTCGCGAATTGTGTTGACCGGATGGGCCGAAGATAGCGGTGGCGAGCGGGATTTGATTCGCGTAAGGATGCCGCATCTCTCAGATGATGCAAGCGTGTCGCCGGTGATTCGTTGCCGGGTTGTGGGCAAAGGCATTGTGGAGGTGGTCCGGTGAAGACGATATCGATTGAGGTATACGAACGGAAGCCGTATGCCGCAAAGAGCGCGGCGCGCAAGTCCATGAGCGCGGTTGAGCAGCTTCGCTGGTTTGTTCTTGCGGTGATTGGATGGCTGATGTTCCTAGTCTTTGCTGTAGTAATGATCGGGCAGAAGCCGGCGGCAAATAGTAGCAAGTCCGACCCGGCTGCGACTTCGTTGAATGAGTACCTGGCGCGGGTGCGGGCTTCGAACGTGGAAGCGATGCCGGCATCCGGCGCAATATGGAGCGATGCTGGAAGGCTGACGCGGATGAATACGGATGTTCGCGCGATGCGTCCGCATGATTTGATTTCGGTGGTGGTCACGGAAAGCTTGTCGGCGTCGACGACGGGGACGGTCGCCAACTCGCGGTCGTCGAGCGCGAGCTCTCAGATCTCGGCGTTGTTGGGGGTGTTGAAGTCCGGCAATGCGCTACAAAACCTGATCAATCAGAACTCGGCATCGGCGTTGGCGGCGAAGGGCGATAGCGAGACCAGTTCGAGCCTCAACACAACGCTTGGCGGACAGGTGATTGAGGTGCTGCCGAACGGGATGCTCGTCATCGAAGCGGCCCGGCAGGTGGAGTTCAACCAGCAGACGCAGACCATTGTGCTTCGAGGCCTGGTGCGGCCTGAGGACATCTCGCAGCAGAACCAGATTACGTCGACGGCGATTTCAAGCCTGGAGCTCGAGGTGCGCGGCAAGGGGATCATCAACGACTACACGCACCGGCAAAGTCCGTTGGTCCGGTTCCTGGAAAAGTTCCTGATCTTCTAACTGGAAACGATGTGGAAGGCGTTTGCGATGATGAGTCTTAATTCAAGGATCGGATGTGCCATGGTTGCCGCGCTGATGAGCGGAGCGGTCACGGCGCACGCTAGCGATGCGGTTATAGGAAAGCCGGCCCTTGCGAGGATTAAGGATGTAGCGTCGATCGAAGGCATACGAGACAACCAGCTCGTCGGCTATGGGATTGTCGTCGGGCTGCAAGGGACAGGTGATAGCCAGCAGACGAGCTTTCCGGTGCAAACACTGGCGGCGACTTTGCTGCGGATGGGCGTCAGTGTTCCGGCGAGTTCGATCCGTGTGCAGAACCTGGCAGCGGTGTTTGTTTCAGCTTCGCTGCCCGCCTTTGCGGACTCGGGCGCGAAGATCGATGTGACGGCGTCCTCGGCCGGAGACGCGAAGAGCCTTGAGGGTGGTGTGCTGTTGATGACTCCGCTGTACGGCGCGGATGGCCGCATTTACGCGCAGGCGCAGGGAGCTGTCGTAGTCGGTGGCTACACCATTGGGGCGAATGGAAGCTCGAGGACGGTGAACCATACGACGACGGCGCGGATTCCGGCCGGCGCTATGGTGGAACGTGCTTCGCCGACAAACCTTGGTGCGTTGCACAGCTTCAGCCTTCTGCTCAATGAAGCGGACTTTCGCAGCGCGGAGGCGATGTCGGAGTCGGTGAACCGCGAAGTGCCGGGTGTGACTTCGCAGGTGAAAGATAGTGGACATGTGGAGATACGCATTCCGCCAGGCGTGGATGTGCCGGCGATGCTGGCGAAGATCGAGGCGATCGAGGTGCCGTTCTTCCCGCGAGCGAAGGTGATCGTGAATGAGCGGACGGGGACGGTTGTGATTGGTGGAACCGTGACACTACAGCCCGTGTCGATTTTGCATGGAGGATTGTCGGTCAACGTGGTGACGAACTACTCGGTGTCGCAGCCGAATGGATTTAGCAGTGGAACGACGACAACTGTGGCGCAGTCGAAGATCGATGCGAACGACAAGCCAGTGAACCGGATTGAACTGCGCGAAGGCGCGACCGTAGAAGAGCTTGTGCGGGACCTGCAGCAGATCGGCGCGACGTCGCGGGATGTGATCTCGATTTTGCAGGCAATGCAAGCGGCAGGTGCGCTGGGAGCCGAGATCGAGGTCCTATGATCGCGAATTTGCAGGCTTCGCAAGGAAGTTTGGTAACAGGCGCAACCGGATCGCCTGACTCACTGAAGCATCACAAGCTGACAGATGCGGCGCAGCAGTTTGAGGGTATGTTTCTGCAGCAGATGTTGAAACCGTTGAGCACGATGAGCAAGGAAGACGGCTTGGATGCGGACGATGGCGATGACAAGGCCGGGGACTCGAGCTCGTATCAGTCCCTGGGGATAGAAGCGCTGGCAAAGGCGATTTCCGCGGCCGGCGGCCTTGGAATCTCCAGGAATATTGTGAGTGCGGTTGAGAAAGAAGCGCGCGGCAAACTTGAGAGCACAGAAAAAGTCAGACAGCCCTAAAGTTTCCTGCAGCACCGCCGATATGTCTTATATGGAGGCGGAAGATGGCAGGTATTTCTGATCTGAATGCAGTATTTGGTTCGTCCACGCGGGTTTCCGATTCGGATGGGGACGCTCTGAGCGTTGGTTCTACTGTGAAGGGATCGAGCCAGAGCAATCTTGCGGAGGTAGGAAACCAATCGCTCCTCAACTCCGATCAGACGATCGTGAGCTCCACCGGAGGCGCGATGCTGCAGGCGATGGGAACGTCGGATGTTCGCGCGGATAAGGTAGCCAGTCTGCAGGCCGCGATTGCGAATGGCACCTACAACGTTTCATCGGCGGATGTTGCCGGCAAATTGATCGGCTCCATGCTGGATAGAGGATAGGCAATGTTCGGCGAGGCAATGGTTGGTGCGGAGCATGTTTCGGGAGCAGAGCAGGAGTTCGATCCCCGTGCCATGCTGCGGGCGACTGTTGAGGCGCTGGGCAGGATGGATGTCGTCGCACTGGAGGAGCTGCGCGCACAAGCAGCAGAGATGGCGAGTTTGCGCGTGCGATTGAAGCACGCGGATGTGCGCGAAGCGATTGCTTTGAAAGACGCGCTCGGAGAGTTGTTGCAGTCTACCGAGCGCAGCCTGCGGATGCTGCGCGGCCTGCGTGAAGCCAGGGTTCGGAAGGTTGAGGAGGAGACATGGGAACGCTGACCGGACTGATGTCTCTGACCAACGCCGCGCTGGATGCAGACCAGAATGCGATCAACATTACGTCGAATAACGTCGCCAACCAGAACACGCCTGGCTATACACGGGAGACCGTGAACTTTGAAGCCAGCGACGCGGTGAGCTTGAGCGGCTACTCGGGCCTGGGCGAATCGGTTACGGCTACGGCGGTTTCCCAGAGAGATCGTGTGCTGGAGCAGCAGTTGCAGCAGCAGACGCAGAGTTCGACTTCGAGTTCAGCATTGCTGACTGCCCTGCAAAGTGTGCAATCGATGTTCGGGCTGACGTCTACATCGAGCGACGCGAGTTCGACAACGCTCGGATCTGCGATGGATGGGTTTTTCAGCTCACTGACGGCGCTATCCGCGAATCCAACGGATGCTGCAACCCAGACAGCCGTGTTGACTGCGGCGGCGACACTGGCTTCGGCATTCAACAGCACGTCCCAAGGAATGAGCAACGAAGTCAGCACGTTAAACTCGCAGATTGCTACTGCCGCGCAGCAGGTGAATGCTTTGACAGCGACCGTGGCGCAGTTGAACCAGCAGATTACGAGCCTGAGCCCGGATCAGGATGCCGGGACGCTCGAAGACGCGCGGCAGCAGGCGATTCTGCAGTTGTCGTCGATCATGGGCGTCGACCAGATTACGACGCAGAATAACGGGGTGACGCTGACGGCATCGGACGGGACCGTGCTGGTCAGCGGCGATCAGAGCTATTCGCTTTCCACCACGACCGTCAATGGCAACACGGCAATCGTCGCGGGTGATCCGCCGGCGGTGTTGAGCAGCGACCTGCGGGGTGGGTCGATTGGCGGGATGCTGCAGGCGCGCGATCAGGACATTCCGCCAATGCGGTCGGCGATCGATCAGCTGGCCTATGCGATTGGGACCGCGGTGAATACGCAGAACGAAGCCGGCACGACGAGCTCGGGTGCTGCGGGCGGAGCGGTGTTCGCGCTGTCAACGAACGGCAGCGGAGCAGCTGGATCGATTGCGGTTGCATTGACTTCAGGAAGCGGGATCGCTACCGCCGGTGCGGGTGAAGGAAGTTCGGGTACAACCAATGCGTTGGCGCTGGCGGCTCTTGGAACAGCGGACATCGCATCGGGGCAGACGGCTTCCGATTCGTTTGCCAGCTTCATCGGATCCATTGGGTCGGCGGTTTCTGCGGCAACGACCTTAAACACAGCGAATACCGCATCGCTGGCACAGGCGCAGACGCAGCGGGATTCGCTCTCTGCAGTGTCGCTCGACGATGAGGCTTCTTCGCTGACGGAGTATCAGCGATCGTATGAGGCGGCAGCGAAAGTCTTTGATGTGGTGAATCAGATGATGGCCGATGCTCTCAATCTTGGACAGGAGACGACGGTCAGTTAGCCGTTAGACTGCGATGCGTGCCGACCCCTTTTACAGCTTGAGTCTGAACAACTCGCTTGATAGCCTGACCTCGCTGCAGGACTCTTTGACGAGCCAGCTATCGTCGGGCCTTGCGGTGTCCTCGCCCAGCGACAACCCGCTTGCCGCGTCCGAGGACGTCGCGCTCGGCAGCGCTATCTCGCAGGACGACGCGTATGTACAGTCGGCGACGACGCTCGAAGGAAGGCTGCAGACCTCGGACTCCGCGCTGGGCGGCGTGGTTACACAGCTTACGTCTGCTATCTCGCTGGCCACGGGCGGGATGAACGGGACGCTCGATGCGAGCAACCTGACCGACATCAGCAGTCAGCTGGCATCGATCCGCGACCAGGTGGTTTCCCTGGCGAACACATCGTATGCCGGCACATATCTGTTCAGCGGCACGGCGGGAACGACGCAACCTTACACCAATGACACCTCTACCTCGCCCGCAACGGCCACCTACGCCGGCGACGACAACCAGCAGTATGCGGAGACACCGAGCGGGCAAAAGATCGCGGTTAGCATTCCCGGGTCGGAGATCTTCTCGGCGAGCGGAGCCGATGTGCTGGGCACGCTGAACAAGCTGGTGGCAGATTTCGCTTCGGGGACGGCTTCATCTTCGACGGCGGCCGATCTGGCCAGCCTCAGCGCCGGCTTGAGTAACGTTACGTCGCAGCGGGCGGTGCTGGGGTCTTCCCTGAGCACGGTACAGCAGACCAGCAGTTATGCCTCAACCGATGAGACGAACCTGGAGGCGGCGCAGAGCTCCCTGGTCTCGGCCAATACGGCAACCGTCGCGACGCAGTTGAGTTCCACCGAGACGCAGAGCCAGGCCCTTATGAGCGTGATGAGCAGTATTAGCAGTAAGAGCCTGTTCGATTACATGCAAAGTTGATCGCACGAATATCGGTCCGTGACGCGTGCAGCTTTTCTCGGTTACTCTTCGTCTGAAGGCATGGAGGAAACCAAATGAGCGAGTGGGTAAAGTTGACGGCGTCGGATGGGCATGAACTTGAGGGGTATGTAGCGAAGCCGGAGGGTGAAGCGATCGGCGCGGTTGTGGTGATCCAAGAAATCTTCGGAGTGAACCCTTCGATCCAGGGCGTGGCGGATGCGTATGCGAAAGAAGGCTTTCTGGCTGTCGCACCGACTCTGTTTGACCGCTTTGAGCGCGGCTTGCAGCTCGGCTACGGCGAGGCGGACATGAAGAAGGCATTCGCACTCTACGGAGAACTGAAGCCCGACACGCAGCTGCTAGACGTAGCCGCTGCATTTGAGTGGGCGAAGAGCGCGGGCAAGGGAATCGGCGTCGTTGGCTTCTGTTACGGTGGCCTGCTTGCGTGGCTGAGCGCTACCCGTGGCGAAGACCTGAAGATGCAGCCGGCCTGCACGATTGGCTACTACGCCGGCGGCATCGGCAAAGTCGCTGCTGAGGAGCCGGTTTGCCCGGTCATGCTGCACTTTGGCGCGAATGACGACCACATCGGCAAGGACCAGATCGACGCCGTGCGCGAGGCTCATCCCGAGGTAGAGATTTATCTCTATGAGGGCGCAGGACATGCGTTTGCAAACCCGGCGCGGCCAAGCTTTGTGGCCGATCAGGCAAAGATTGCCGACGCGCGTTCGCTGGAGTTCCTGAAGAACAATATCGCGTAGCGGAAAACGAGTGGAAATCCTGTCCCGACTGCTGCGTTGAGGCCGGAAATCGGCCTCAGCGTGGTATCTTTAATGCGGACACTAAGAGTGGACTAGAGCAAAGAGAATCAGGAGTACGAACCCGCCGTGTTGGCATCCGCAAAGAAAACAGACATTATTGAAAAGTTTCGCACGCATGAATCGGACACAGGAAGTCCGGAGGTGCAGATTGCGATCCTCAGCGAGCGCATTGGCGAGCTGACTGAACACTTCAAGACCCACAAGAAGGACCATGGCTCCCGCCGTGGTCTGCTGATGCTGGTGAGCAAGCGCCGTCGTCTTCTGGACTACCTCAAGAAGACCGATCCGGACCGCTACCGCGATGTTATCGGCAAGCTGGGAATCCGCAAGTAATCTTGCCCTCAACCCACCCGGGCTGCTTCCTTTTTCAAAAAGGGGAGGCGGCTTTCAGGAGTGTACGAACGCATTGAGTTCTCCAAGCGCCATGGAACGGATAGAAGCCCCTGTGAGGGCTTCCGTTCGCGTCGCTAGCCACGGTGCAACCGCGCCGATGGTAGCGATGACTCCTACGCCAATTACGTGATCCCAGGAAGCCCCTCCGATGTTTCGGCGGGGCTTTCGTTTTGCGCCGTGTGAGCGCATGTTCCTGGGTTAGCGATGCAATGACCGATCTTAGAGACAGAGAAGAAAAATAAAGAGGGATACACATGAAACAGGAAGTAACGATCGAGCTTGCCGGTGGCAAGCACATCAAATTTGAGACAGGCCGCATCGCCAAGCAGGCTTCCGGCGCGGCCTTTACGACCAGCGGCGACAATGCCGTGCTGGCAACCGCAGTCGCTTCGCCCGACCCGAAAGAGGGCATCGACTTTTTCCCGCTGACCGTGGAGTACCGCGAGTTCACCTACGCCGGTGGCCGCATCCCGGGCGGGTTCATCAAGCGTGAAGGCCGCCCGAGCGAGAAGGAAATTCTCACCAGCCGCCAGATCGATCGCCCGATCCGCCCGCTCTTCCCCGAGGCTTTCCGCAACGAGACCCAGGTGGTCGCGTTCGTGTACTCGGCTGACAAGGAAAACGATCCCGACGTGCTCGGCATCAACGGCGCAAGCTGCGCTCTGGCCCTCAGCGACATTCCGTTCCACGGTCCCGTGGGCGCGGTGCGCGTCGGCTACATCGATGGTCAGTACCTCGTGAACCCCACCTACTCCGAGCGTCTCGTGAGCAAGCTCAACATCATGGTCGTCGGCACCGCTGACGGCATCGTGATGGTCGAGTCCGGCGCGAAGGAAGTTGCCGAAGAGGTTGTGGTCGGCGCCATCGAGTTCGCACACGTTGAGATCAAGAAGATCTGCGCAGGCATCGAGGAGCTGGTGAAACTTGCCGGCAAGCCGAAGCGTGTTGTGGCGCCGCTCGAGAACGACGAAGCCTATGCCGCTGAGCTTAAGGCCAAGGTTGGCGATCGTCTGAAGGACGCTCTCGACACCAAGAAGCACCCCAAGTTCGACAGCTACGCCAAGGTCAAAGAGATCAAGGACGAGCTCAAGAAGGCCCTCCCTGCTGACGATCCTGCAGCCGGCAAGAAGCTGAGCAAGTACTTCGAAGGCCTGCGCGAAACCATCTTCCGCGATCAGGTTCTCAACGACCGCATCCGCCCCGATCATCGCGCCTTCGACGAGATTCGCGCCATCGCCATCGAAATCGGCGTCCTTCCTCGCGTACACGGTTCAGCCCTGTTCCAGCGCGGCGAAACCCAGGCGCTCGTTTCTGCGACGCTCGGCACCACCGACGACGCGCAGCGCATGGAGAGCTACGAAGGCGAACAGAAACGCAAGTTCATGCTGCATTACAACTTCCCGCCGTTCTCGGTCGGTGAGGTTGGCCGCATGACCGGCGTTGGCCGTCGCGAGATCGGACACGGCGCCCTGGCGTGGCGTGCGATTGAAGCGGTCCTGCCCGACGAGACAGAGTCCCCGTACACGCTTCGCGTAGTTTCGGACATCCTCGAATCGAACGGATCGTCGTCGATGGCAACCGTTTGCGGCGCATCGCTCGCGCTCATGGCTGCCGGTATCCCAATCAAGGGTGCCGTCGCCGGTGTGGCGATGGGTCTCGTGAAGGAAGGCGACAACTACGCTGTCCTTACCGACATCGCAGGCGCTGAAGATCACTACGGCGACATGGACTTCAAGGTGGCCGGAACGCGCAATGGCATCACCGCCCTGCAGATGGATATCAAGATCATGGGCATCACCCCGCAGATCATGCGTGAGGCGATGGAGCAGGCCCGTCGTGGCCGTCTCTTCCTGCTGGACACGATGGACGCTGTGATCTCGAAGGGTGCAGAGCAGAAGAGTGCCTTTGCTCCTCGTATCCACACCATCCAGATCCCCACAGACAAGATCCGCGACCTTATCGGACCTGGCGGCAAGGTGATCCGCGGCATCGTCGATGCAACCGGCGTCAAGATCGATGTGGATGATACCGGCCGCGTCAACGTGGCTTCGAGCGATGCCGACGGTCTGGCTCGCGCGATCCAGATGATCTCCGACATTACGGCTGTGCCGGAAGTTGGCAAGACCTACCTCGGCAAGGTTGTTCGCCTGGCGGAGTTCGGCGCATTCGTCGAAATCTTCCCCGGAACCGACGGCCTTCTGCACGTCTCCGAGATCGCAGAGCACCGCGTGAAGGACGTGAAGGATGAGCTTCGTGACGGCGATCAGGTCCTGGTGAAGGTGCTTTCGATTGAAGGCAACCGCATCAAGCTAAGCCGCAAGGCAGTCTTGAAGGAGCAGCGCGCCAAGCTTGGCCTGCCTGATCCCGAAGAGGCAGCTCCCCGCAGCGACGAACCCCGCCGCGAGCGCGCCCCTCGCCCCGAGCGTGGAACGCCTCACCGCGAGCCCGAAGCTCCCAAGTCCGAGGAGACGATCGTTCTTGAAGGCGGAGACGACTTCGACGACGAGGACGACGACGACTTCGAAGAGGACGGTCCGGAAGAGACGGTTGTCGACGCTGAAGGTGTAACGTCCGTGGTGCCGCGTGCTGAAGGCGCGATCGCCGGTGGACGTCCTGCCGGACAGAAGCGCCGCCGCCGTCGCGGTGGTCGCCGTCCCGGCCAGGGTGGCGGAACGCCTCCTCCTGCAGCTCAGTAGCTGGTAGTTGCTTACAGACAAAAGCCGCGCCTTCGGGCGCGGCTTTGTCGTTAGCGCCAGCTAACGGCGAGGTGCCAGCGCAGCCCGCGTTCGGCGGTTTTGCGAAGGACGATCTCATACTCGCGCAGCTCTTCGAGCACGATAGCGCCCTCTGTGCCAAGTTGAGCGGTGTCGTTTTCGAGCTCGGCAATGAGCGCCAATACGGTAGGCAGACCATCTTCACCGCGATACCACTGGGGCGGTGGAAGTTTTTTGAGGAGATCGGGATTCCCCGCGCCTTCTTCGATCAGTAGAGCCATGGAGCTTTCGTCCGCGGAGAAGAACTCGATCAGCGGCCGCACTCCGAGCTGGAGCGCGATCTTTTCGACTGCGTCCTCATGCCGGGCCAGCGCTCGCCCGTTGACGAAGATGTTGAAGCCGGGGTCCTCACCCTCGACCACGATGTACATCGATGCCGCCATATGGTCGCAGTTTACCTGTTGAGCCTGTGATGATCGAGACTCTAACTGGTGACTTTTTCAAGGGAGTTTGATCGAAGCAATTTGATCGCCGCAGCGAGCAGAAGGGCGGCGCACACAGCGTTGCGCCAGGTGATGAGCGGGAGGAGCGTATGCAGCAGCAGCGGCCCCTGGAGCAGGAGCAAAAACGGCACCAGCAAATAGCGAGCAGTGTACTGTCCGGCCGTGATGCGACCGAGAGCGAACAGGGTAAGCAGGCTCAGAATGGCGTCGATGGCCGTCGCTGCGAATGAAATCTGCGGACGGGTATGCAACGCGGTAGCTTCGATTCCAGCGGCCAGCATGAAGAGCATTGCCGCGCCAGCGAATCCGGCAGTCGTGCGCGAGAGAGCTGGGGCCGCACCGCGTCGGAAGAAGACACAGCCGATACCCGTCAGGATCGGCGCGAGCACCATGGCAGCGTCACTGCGCCAGTCGCCAAGATAGGGCGACGGCAGAACCAGAAGCAGGCCAGCCGCCGCGGCCAGCCCCGGCCACAGCGCATCGTTCGAGAGTCCGACATCCGAGGTCACAGCCTCGGCCACTCCGACCACTACCGGAGTGAGGCAGAGCGCGATGGCGAGGCTGCTTGGATTAAGAGTAGACGCGTGGAGGAACGAGCCTGCCGTCGGTCCCGCGAGCACCAGAGCTCCTGCGATGGCGCTTTGCAGAGCCTGCGACGGAGAGATTGCCATCCGGCGTGACAGAAGCACGGCAACGAGCGCCACGACCGCGAGGAAACCGCAGGCGGCAGCGTCCGAGGCCAACGTGAAATCGATCTCCGGATAACGATCCAGCAGTAGCCAGAACATCGAAGCCAGTACGCAAAGCAGCGCGAACGGCCACATGCGGCGCCACAACAACGTGCTCTGCTTGGAAGTCATGAAGGTCTCAGTGGACCGAGAGGGAGCCATCGAAGTCCACAACGAGGTCATCGCCCGAGACTTGCATCGAGTGGATCTTCATCTCGTCCAGCGTCATCGCATATCCGGTCGTCTGGGTGGACGTGGAAATCACCTGCCGAAGCTGGTCCGCGGCGTTCACCTTCATCTCCTGCGGAAGCTTCTTGCTCAGGAACGGAATAAGGAAGTAGTTCAGTTCCTTGGACTCCGAAAGGTTTTCAACTCGAGCATCGCGAAAGCCGATGCTTTCACCCTGCGCCTCGGGGACGACAGAGACGTCGGCTTCCGTGTTGATCGAAACGCCGATGCACGTTCCCTTGATAGAAGTTCCAAGTTTGGCATGGGTCTTCACATGGACGACGATGCGGTCGGCGTTGAAGCTGACCTTGGGGGCCTCGGCATAAACGAAGCAGGGCGAGTCGGCCTTGCCACGGATGTAGTAGCGCCCTCCCTCGGCGGTGAAGAGCTGCTTCGTGAGCGTGCGCTCCAGGGCCTGCGAGGAGATCTTGAGCTCGATGGCATGGGCCTGGCGCGGCGTGAAGGCGGCTGTGGCGAGCGCGAGGCAGAGGAGGAAAGGCGTAGATCGCATGCTTTCAGGATAAGCGAAGGTCTGGCGGCCAGGCTTAACCGTCAGGATGCGCGGTGAGTGTTGGAGGTATGCTTACTTCGAGGTTCAGGACGGGTTACAGATCCTCTGGAGGCGTGATGAAGGCTTGGCGAGCGGTGGCGACAGGGGTGGGATGTTTGCTGGTGACGGGCGTGATGGGCGCGCAGGACTTCAAGGTAAGCGACGGCAAAGCCAAGTTGCAGCTCTGCTCCGGTCTGCCCTGCGTCGAGGTCATGGTCGACAAGGAAAAGCTGCTCATGGCCATCGATACGGGCAATCCGCATTCGGTTGTCGATGTGGCGCTGGCCAGGAACGAGGGACTGGACACCACGCCCTACGTAGGGAGCGACGGCAAGCCGAGGCCCGGCGTCAGCCTGAGCGAGGTCCCGAGCGTAAAGGCCGGCACGGTCACCTTCACAAGCCTGCCTGTCCTGGTCGCCCCGCTGCTGAAACCCAAAGCCGCCGATCAGATGCCCGAGGTCGACGGCACGCTCGGTTACGAGGCGTTCAAAGGCAAGGTACTGCGGCTCGATTTCAAGAAAAACACACTGGAAGTCACCACCGGCGGTGGCTGCTCAGGCGGAACGATGAAGCTCATCACGTTCGGTAAGACCGGACCACTGATCGTGACCACAACCGGCTTCAGCGTGAACGGAAAACCCGTGGTGGCGCAGGTGGATACGCTGTACGCGGGCTCGATGGTCGTCTATCCCGATGCGGTAACAAAGCTGGGCTTGACCGATCTCGCGAAGACCAAGGTGCGGGAGCACTTTCCCTACACCGATGGCGGCGTGGACATGCTGAAGGCCTCGGCCACCGAAGACTTTGCAGGCAAACCATTCGGGGACCAGCCGGTCTACTTCGCAACGCCGGAAGTTCACCTGCCGGACGGTCTGTTCGACGCAACCATCGGCTTCAAGTTACTCGCCGGCCGCGTCGTCACATTCGATTTCGCAGGAAGCTGCTTCGGCATTCTCTAAGCGAAGGCTAAATCCAAACGTCGTTGACAGCGGTCAACTCGCTCGGCTCATGGTCGCCTGTGTTCAGAACCCCGCGCGGCTCAATGAGCAGCAGCTTTACTTCCTCCGCCGCGAAGGGCTTATGCTCTACGGCCTTGGGCACCACGTACATCTCGCCCGGACCAATCTCGACCGCTCCGTCGCGGAAGTCAATCCGAAGCTGGCCTTCGAGGACGAGGAAAGCCTCGTCGGTATGTTCGTGCGCATGCCATACGAAGTCCCCCTGCAGCTTTACGATCTTGAACTGGTAATCGTTCATCTCGGCGATGACTTTCGGTGTCCACTGCTCGGTAAAGAGCGAAAGCTTCTGCTGGAAATTGATCGCGGTGTAGGGCATGTTCCGAACATAGCATTCACCGGTTCACGGGCGAAGCCGAGTTTAGCGTCGACTTCCATACCTTCGCTGCTGTATACAGAATGAGCCCCCTGTCTGATAGGTTTGGCAGGGCTGGAGGTTGTTACGTGAGACGTTGGTGTCTGAGTGTTGGAGCCGGATTGGCATTTCTGGCTGGTAGCGTGGCATGGGCGGCAGCAAAGCCGGTAGTAACCGTAGCAGCAGACGGTCCCGCGCAGTTCAAGACGGTGCAAGCCGCGGTCGATTCCGCGACCGAAAGCGGCCTGGTAATCCGTATCGCGCCAGGCACCTACCGCGAGAAGCTCCACATCGCACAGAACGGCATAGAGCTCCTCGGCACCGGAAAGAAACCCGAAGACGTCGTGCTGACCTACGACGACTCCGCAAAGAGCGCCGGCGGAACGGGGAAGTCCGGCAGCGTCAATGTTTCGGGCGACGACTTCAAAGCCGAAAACCTCACCATCCAGAACGACTGGGAGAAGAAAAACGCGCGCCTCAGCGAAGGCGCACAGGCCGTCGCGCTGATGCTCACGGGCGACCGCGAGGTCTTGCGCCATGTCCGTCTGTTGGGCTACCAGGACACCCTCTACGCCGCCAGCAAAACATGCCACGGAGCATCCGATCAAACCGCGGCAGAGGCCAGCGGGCAGCCCTGCCACGCCTCGCGCCAGCTCTTTGAAGACTGCTACATCGAAGGCCACGTCGACTACATCTTCGGCGACGCGAAGGCCGTCTTCAACCGCTGCGAGCTGCACGGAATGGCGCACTCGATCGTGACCATCACCGCGCAGAGCAAGCTCTACCCGCTGGAAGACTCCGGCTACCTCTTCCTGCATTGCATCATCACCGGCGACGCCGCCGTGGACAAGCTCTCGTTCGGCAGACCCTGGCGCCCCTACTCGAAGGTCTACTTCGTGGACACAGTCGTGAAGGGCTCCGAGCTTGACCCGCCGGGATGGATGGAGTGGGCGGGAAAGCTGGCAACGAGCGACTACGCTGAGTACAACACGCGGAATGCGGATGGAACCCCGGTCAAAGTCGACAAGCGGATCCCACCCTCGCACCAGTTGACCGCGGCCGAAGCCGAAAAGCTCACCGTAGCCAGTTGGCTTACGGGACCTGACGGATGGAACCCAGATAAATAAAGCCCTCAACGCAGAGGTCGGAGGAAGCAAGTGATGAACCAGGCATTGGTATGCGCGACGTTGGCATTGGCAGCCTCGATAGCGTCCGCGCAGGATACGCGCACCGTCACCGAACCCGTAATCCCATCCTCATGCGTGGTGTTGAAGGCGCAGCTGGTGAAGACCGGCGGCATCGACGGAATCGCGCTAGCCGACGAACAAAAGCCCGATACCGAGCGCCTCCAGAAGGCTTTGGATACCTGCACCCAAGGCAAAGCTGTCGAACTCGCGCCGGATAGCGGCAACGCCGCATTCCTCACCGGCCCGCTTGAACTGCGGCCCGGTGTAACGCTGTTGGTGGATAAAGGCGTCACGCTCTACGGCTCCCGCATGCCGAAAGACTATGAAGTCGAGCCTGGAAGCTGCGGCATCAACGCGCCGAAGACTGGCTGCAAACCCCTGATCGCAGGCAAAGGCGCCACCGGCTCCGGCATCATGGGCGACGGCATAATCGACGGCCGTGGCGGCGCGAAGATGATTCGCGACGGCAAAGTCGAGAGCAAAACCTGGTGGGACCTCGGCGACGACGCCAAGACCATTGGCCATCAGCAGGTCCCGCGCCTGATCGTGATGAGCGCAAGCGACAACTTCACGCTCTACCGGATCACGCTGAAGAACGCCGGCTTCTTCCACGTCACCTACAGCGGCGGCGACGGCTTCACCGTATGGGGCGTGAAGATCGACACACCCCAGAAGGCGCACAACACGGACGGCATCGACCCCGGCTCCTCAAAGAACATCACCATCACGCAGAGTTACATCCGCGACGGCGACGACAACATCGCCATCAAAGGCGGAAGCGGTCCGGTAACGAACATGACCGTGATCCACAACCACTTTTACTACGGCCATGGCATGTCGATCGGCTCAGAAACCCAGGCCGGTGTCAGCAAGCTCCGCGTCACCGATCTCTCGCTCGACGGCACCGACTCAGGTATTCGTATCAAGTCGCAGGAGGCCTACGGCGGGCTCGTCCATGACGTGATCTATGACGACATCTGCATCCGCAACTCGCGAAATCCGATCCTGCTGGACACGGCCTACTCCGCCAACCCCAAGCCCGGCAAAGGTCTCATCCCGGTCTTTCAGGACATCGACTTACACAACGTCAGGATCTCAGGCGGCGGAAAGATTACGCTGAACGGCTTCGACGCGACCCACCGCATCGGCATTCAGTTCGATGGCGTTGAACTCACCGACGGCTTGAGCGGCTACAAGTTCCTCGCCAATCACGCCGACGTCACCCTCGGTCCCGGCCCGGTAAACTTCCACATGGCCGGCGACGACTCCTCCGAGCGCGGCAAAGCGACGAAGGGCGACCTGCCAAGCTGCAAAGACAAGTTTGTACCGTTCCCAGCGGAATAGAAAAATGCACTGGAGACAAGAAAAGCCCCGGTCAAAACCGGGGCTTTTTCGATGACCCTAAAACGCTAGTTCGAGGCCTGGCTGCTGGGCGCGGGAGCAGCATCCGCTTGCGGTCCAAGGCCCAGCTTGATCAGCGCGCGCGAGTCGGGCGTGATCTTGGTCTGCCAGCCGTTATCCCCCTGCAGCTTCTGCATGGCGGCCACGCTTGCGGAGTCCCATGTGCCTGTAGGCTCGCCGGTCAGGTACCCCTGCTTGATAAGGGCGCTCTGAATCTGGGTAGCGCGCTCGGTCGGCATCCCCACGGACTCGTGACGAATCGTAGCGGTCGCCTTTGCGTGGCGAATCGTTGCATGCGCGGTTGCGCGGGAGCGGTGTGTAGGGGAGACAGCGAGGCAGGGAATAGAAGCCAGAACGGTTGCGGCGATAAGGGAAGCGCGTATCAAGTAGGAGACCTCGATCCGGAATTTGTCCGCCAAACCAACTTGGCGCTTGCCGACAAAGTTAGGTTAACGCATTTGTAACTTTGGAATCAAGGGTGATGCGTTGCCTGACTTGGTGCAACATGTACGATTTGTCTGTGAGAATGCTGTGGAAATGTGGTTGCGGCAGCAAAAAACGAAAGGCGCGGAGATAGTCTCCGCGCCTTTCGCCGTTTTCTTTGCTTGTTGGTTACGGCAGCGTTCCACCTACATAGGTGTTGCCACCTGCGGGCCGTTGAGGATCGCGGACGACAAAGACAGCGTCTGCGCCCGACTTCAGACCCGAGACGATGGCGTTGTAGCTCGATTGATCGGTGACTGGGACCTTGTTGATTTCGATGATCACCAGACCCTTGGAAAGAGAGATTTCATCCGCGAACGAACCGGGACGAACCTCCGTGACAACCACGCCACCCTTGACGCCAAGCTTGCTGGCGATCGCCGGAGTCAACGGCTGCACCTTGATGCCGAGCTTGCCTTCGCCTGCGTCGGACTCCTCGGGTGTGTTCGAGTCGTCGCTTCCGCCGGTCAGATCGGCAAACAGCTTCGCCCGGTCAGCGATGCCCACATCCGCGGTTTCCTTCTTGCCGCTGCGAACATAGCCAAGCTTCACGCTGCTGCCCGGCTTCTTGTTGGAGATGATGGCGACAAGTTCGTCTCCATCCTTTACGGGAGCGCCATCAACCGAGGTGATCACGTCGCCGGCTTGCAGGCCAGCCTTGGCCGCCGGTCCATTCGGCGTCACCACCGAAACCAGCACGCCTCCGTTGGCAAAGCCATACATACGGCCCACAGCCGAAGACTGAACACCTTGGAACTGGATGCCGATGGATCCGCGAGTCACCTTGTGCTCCGGCGAAATCAGCATGTTGTACACACTGATCAACGTGTTCGAAGGCATCGCAAAACCAACGCCTTCAGACCCGGCGGACTGCGTATAGATGGCAGTATTCATGCCGATCACTTCGCCGGCCATATCGACCAGCGGTCCACCGGAGTTGCCGGGGTTGATCGCTGCATCGGTCTGGATGAACTTCTGGAACTGGCTGTTGGAGATGCCGCCAGGACCAACGTCGTCGATGGAGCGGTTCTTGGCCGAAACGATGCCGGCTGAAACAGTCTGTGACAGGCCAAACGGGCTGCCGATGGCCAGAACCCAATCGCCAACCTGCGCACCCTCGGAGTTGCCGAGCTTGATCGTCGGCAGCGGCTCCTTGGTATCGATCTTGATGACGGCGATGTCCGTCTGGGCATCGACGCCGATCACCGTCGCTGGACGGCCCTGATCACCGGGGCCACCATCGGGGTCGGTTGAAAGCTTCACATAGATGTGGTCAGCCTGGTCGACAACATGGTTGTTAGTCAGAATGTAGCCCCGCGGATCGACGATAAAGCCCGAGCCCAGCGCGCGGCGCTCGCCAGCCTCAGGAGATTCCTGCCCACCGCCGCCACCGCCGAAGAAGCGGTTGAAGAAATCCTGCATATCGCCCTGGTCACCAGAACCGTCGTCGCCGTTTGGGGTCTGCGGAGCCGGTGTGCCGCGGCGTCCGGAGCCGCCGCGCCGCTGCTTGGGAGCCTTAGGCAGCGATTCCGTGTTGATGTTCACAACGGCCGGCCCAACCTGCTTCACAATCGCGGAAAAGCCGTTCGAAAGCGTAACGGGCGAGGGGATCGTCAGCGGACGGGCGTCCGACGAATCGATCTTCTGTCCCGCGTTGGCACTCACGCTGGACGTGAGCACGGAGCCGGCAAGAATGCCGAGCGTAAGGACGGCGAGGAGCGAGAAGGTCGTGGTGAAGCGGCTGCTGCGAAGCTTCTGGATGAAGCCGGCGCCGTTATTTTTCGGTGATTCCATCAGTCTGAGTTCCTCATTGGGGTGTTGAAACCGGATGTTCAAAATCTGGAGCTACAAAATTAGTTGATCGAGTGCCGTGTGTTCCTTTGGACTTTCATGTCGCCGTCTAGATAGACGCGGCTTGGGGGTAAATGTTGCAAATCCTTTGGACAGAGACCCTGTGGATCAGATGCTCACTTTAGGATACGCGGGTTATCGGGATCGTTGTTTTGGCTCCCGGCGGGACGAGTTCCGCGGCAAGAATTCCGGCGAGTATGAGCCCGGCGCCTACGATCGCGCGCGGCCCGAGGCGCTCGTGCAGGAAGAGAAACGACGTAAGGCAGGCAAAGACCGGCTCGAGGGTAAAGATCAGTGCCGTGTGCGAGGCGGGAAGATGCTGCTGCGCCCAGCTCTGTGCGGTAAACGCGGCAGCCGTGCCGAGTATCGCCGTAACACCCAGAGCGACGAATAGCCGGGGCGTGGTGATAAAGATGGGATGACCGCCGAGCGGCAGGGTAACGAGCAAAGTCAGCGTACAAAAGCCGATCTGCAGCGTGCCGAGCCGTCGTGCGTTCAGGTGGGGCGCGGCCTGGCTAAGCGTGAGCAGGTGCGCGGCAAAGGCGACGGCGCAGGCCAGGGTAAGGTACTCACCGAGATGCAGGCCGGAAAGCAGCGCCGCACCCGAGTTGGGTGGCGTCGTCAGAAAGACGAGGCCGAAGAACGCGAGGACGGCGCCCAGATAGGTCGGCAGCGTGGGCCGCGCCGCGTGAGCGTGGCGCGCGACCGGAAGCGTGCTCATGAGCGGAACGAAGATCACGATGAGCCCGGTAAGGAAAGCAGACTTCGAAGCCGTAGTGTGCGCCAGCCCAGCCGTCTGGAACTGATAGCCGAGCCCGAGGAAGAGTCCTGCGAGAGATCCGAAGTAAATATCCCGGCGCGTGAGATCGCGGAACGACTTGTAATTGACAGCTGCGAGGCCGACGAACGCGAGCGCCATGCGCAGCAGATTGAACAGCAGCGGAGAGCAGTCGGCAAGCGCGGATTTGACGAGAGTGAACGTCGCGCCCCAGACGAGAGTCGTGGCGATAAGTAAAAGGTGAGCGGCGGTTTGGTGGCGCTTCGGCACAGGCTGCAACTACTTGCCCACCGTGAACTGCGTCACGCCACCGACAACCGTACGCAACACCTTCGTGTGCAGAAGCTCCTGCGGCGTCGCTGTAGTGATATCGCGGTCCAGCACGGTGAAGTCGGCAAGGTAACCAGGTGCGAGCGGCCCTTTCTTCTTTTCTTCGAACTCGGCGAAAGCCGAAGCCTGGGTATAGGCATAGATCGCCTCATTGATCGTAAGTTTTTCCTGCGGCTCGAAGGTCTGTGTCCCGGCTTCGTTCATGCGTGTGACCGCGGAATAGAGCCCGCGAAACGGACTGATAGACTCCACCGGATAGTCTGTCCCGAAAGCAAGCGTCACACCGTGGTTAAGGAAAGACTTCCAGGCATAGGCATACTTCACGCGCTCCGGCCCGAGCCGGGCAGGAGCCCAGGCCATATCGGTGAGCAGGTGTGACGGCTGCATACTGGCGACGATGCCGAGGTGGCGGAAGCGGTCGAAGTCGGCGGAGATGAGGACCTGGGCGTGCTCAATGCGAAAGCGGCGCGCTTGTGAAAACGGTAGCCGAGGGAGAGTGCCGCAACCGTCTGCGATGTGATGTGCTTCGGGATGAGCGGCGTAACAGGACGCTATCTCCAGACTGTGGCGTCGGTCTTCGGCCTGGTTGACGGCGGTGAAAGCGTCGAGTGCCATGGTGTTCGCTTTATCACCAATCGCGTGAAAGCCGATCTGGAAGCCTACGTCGGCGCGCTCGATAGCCATGGCATTGAGCTTGTCCTGATCGTAACGTGGAATGCCGGAGTTGCTAGGGTCGTCTGAGTATGGCGCAAGCATGGCGGCAGTGCGAGAGCCAAGCGAGCCATCCATAAAGCCCTTGAGCATGCCGGTGTGAAGCAGCGGATCGTTCAGATCGTGGTGAGCGCGATGGTCTTTAAGCACATCGATGGGATCGTTGAACGTGAGCCACTCGGAGATGCGAATGGGAAGTTTTCCTTCGCGTTCCATCTGCTCCATCACAAGGAAGTCGTCCCAGTCGGAAAAGTCCTGCAACGACGTAACGCCATGGGCGAGGGCATCGTTGATGGAAAGCTCAAGCGCCTTGCGCCGCATCGCGGCATCCGGCTTCGGAATGACTTTCTCGATGAGCGCTCTCGCTGCGTCTTCGCGGATGATGCCGGTTGGCTGACCGCTGGCATCGAGATCGATCTGTGAACCCTTGGGTGCAACGGTCTTTCCGGTGATTCCCGCGGCAGTGAGCGCTGCACTGTTCACAACGGCGATATGACCATCCGTGCGCTGAAGATAGGCAGGATGGTTGCCGGTAACAGCATCAAGGTCCTGCCTCGTTGGCAGCTTCGCGGTAGCCCACTTGGTATGGTCCCAACCGCCGCCGGTAATCCATGCGTTCTCCGGCAATGTAGCGGCATAGGCCTTGATCTTCTCCTGCATAGCCGCAAGCGAAGGTACGTTGTCAAGATCGACCGTGAGATGCTGCTGGCCTGCGTAAGCAATGTGCGTGTGCGCATCGTTAAAGCCGGGCATTACGAACGCGCCGTGGAGATCGATGGAGGCGCGCGCGTCGCACAGGGCCCGTGCGGAGGAGTCGGAACCCGCATGAACGATCAACCCGTTGTTAATGACCAGGGCGGTCACTCGTTCGGGTTGCGACGTTAGCAGGCCTCGTCCCGTGAGGATATTGCCGTTGTAGAGCATGAGATCGTTGGGGGCGCACTTCTGCCCATGAATCGCGGTGCTTGCGAAGAGCAGAGGAAGAAGCAGCTGGATGACGCGCATGAGGGCGAGTGTATCAAGGACGGGTGGCTCGGAAAGGGACGAGAACGATCGACTTATTCGGTGGCAAGTGTGCAGGTATCAAGCAGCAGAAGAAGGGTACGGCGCAACGCCAGATCGCGGCCGGTAGGGTCGTACCACTCCCCCAGCGTATGCATGCCGCCGCCAGTCCCTCCGGCCCCGATAGCCAACGCAGGGATGCCGAGCGAAAGAGGCAGGTTGGCGTCTGTCGAACCAATGCGAGAGTCGGTCGCAAGGCGTAGATGGCGGTCTACCGCGCGAAGAGAGCGATGGAGTTGCGAAGCTTCCGGCAAGATGCCCGGCAAGCGGTCGCCGATGCGCGTCGCATGAAGATGCAGATCGTTGTCGATGGTCGATTGCAACGTCTTGAGGATCGCGAGCTCTACCCGATCCAACTGCGCGGCCGATGTGGAGCGCAGGTCAAGATCTGCAGTCGCGGAAGGAGGAATGGAGTTGACCGATGTCCCTCCTGAAATCGTGCCGACATTCAGCGTTGTCCGTGGATTACGTGGCAGCGGAATGCGCGAAATCGCTAACAGCGCAGCGCTGAGAGCAAGAATAGGGTTCGGACGTCCAGCATCGGCCCATGAATGACCGCCGGGACCGGTGACGGTGACACGCAGCCGCCGGCTGCCCAAGGCGCGGTCAACTACGGTTTCCGTGCCTGAACCCTCAAAGGCGATTGCGGCCTTAATCCGCGTGGAATAAGGGGATTTCTGATTAAAGAGGTGCCGCATTCCCCGCAAATCGCCTTCGCCTTCTTCGCCGACGTTGGCGGCGAAGAGGATGGTGCAGGTGGGGGTGATGTTGGCGTGCTTTAGGGCTGCGGCTAAGGCGAGTAAGGCGGCTAAGCCGGCGGCGTTGTCGCACGCTCCTGGGGCGTAAATTACTGATTCTTCTAGGCGTGGAGTGCAGTCTGTGCCAGCGGGAAAGACAGTGTCAAGGTGGGCGGAGAGGAGAATGATGGGGGTGTTGGTGTCTGCGCCGGGGAGTTCCGCGAGGACGTTGCCTTCAGGGTCGATGTGAGGGTTGGTTAGGCCAAGTTGTTGAAATTGTTGGAGAAAATAGGCGGCGCGGAGGTGTTCTTTGAAGGGTGGGGCGGGGATGTTGATGGCTTCCAGCTGCCAGCGACGGATTTGGGGTTCGTGGAGGTGCAGCCAAGCGAACGCCTTATGAATGAGGCGGTTAGAGGCGAGGGCGGAGATGCGGGCGTTGTCGGCAGCTGTCATGTTTGGGGGTAATCGACGGATTGGAGGAAAAGGCCGCTGGCGGGTGCGGTTGGGCCAGCGGCGGAGCGGTCGCGGGCTTCGAGGATACGCGTTATGTCCTTTGGAATCAATGCGCCACGGCCAATTTCTGCGAGGGTGCCGACGATGTTTCGGACCATGTGGTGGAGGAATCCGGGGCCGGACACCGTGTAGATTAATTGTTCGTTTTTATGGAGGATCGTGGAGACTTTTAACATTTTGACGGTGTTTGGAGACCGTGTTTTCTGGCGCCGGGTGAGGTCAGGATCGGCGGCGGCGAAGCTGGTGAAGTCGTGGGTGCCGAGGAGCAGCTTAGCTGCCTCCTGCATCGGTTCGGGGTCGAGATTCCATTGACAGTCCCAGACGAAGGGAGCGAGAAATGGGGGACAGATGCGTTCGGTGGTCTCTGTGTGTCCAGACCGGCGAAGGAAGATGCGGTACTCGTAGGTTTTGCCGATTGCGGAGTGGCGGGCGTGGAAGGTTTCGGGGACGATTTCGGCGGAGAGGATGCGGATGCTGGGTGGGAGGGCGCGGTTGAGGGCTCGTTGGAGATTTTCCGGGGGGATGTTGGCTTCGAGAGAGAAGGAAGTCACCTGGGCGAGCGCATGGACGCCGGCGTCGGTGCGGCCTGAGCCCTGGGGAAGGACGGTTTCGCCGGTGAGGTGATGAAGGGTCTGGGCGAGGGTGCCCTGGATGGTCGTGAGGCCGGGCTGGACCTGCCAGCCGTGGAAGGTGGTGCCGTCGTAGCTGAGGATGAGTTTCCAGTGGGGCATAGGGTGGTGGTTGAAGGCTATCAGTTTGGGTATGGGTGGCGCTGGCTTTTGGTGTTCCCCACTCATGCGCAAAAGCGCGCATGAATGGGCCACCCGAATTCAGGTGCCTGGCGTACAGAGCCCGCACCCAAATTTGTTCGGTTGCGACGATATACTGGGCGTTCGGGACATGACTAAGATGGCTGCTGGGAACCAATGGGTTCGCGGTGCCGTATAGATCAGGGTCAAGAGAATTTTAGTGCTGGAGAAACTTAGCGTGAGATTGAGTCATTTGCAGGCGATGTCGGTTGTAGCCCTGATGTTGATGGGGGTGGTGGCTCCGGCGGGTGCGCAGCAAGCGCAGGTGACGCTGGCTCCGGGTCAGACGAACCCGACGGCACCGGCGGCTCCGCAGGCGATCCAGAACGATACAACGGGGCAGGCAGGCATACCGCAGGCGCCGCAGCCGACGTTGACACAGCCGCTGTTTCTGCGCCCAAGCGCTAAGGATTACAGCAAGGGTAAGCTGGGCTTGCCGAATCCGCTGCGCTGGTACACCGCGACGAATTATCCGACGCCACGGTTGAGCAATACGCCGCGGCTCGATGACTTGTTGAAGGATGGAAAGATCTATCTCAGCCTTAGCGACGCGGTGACGCTGGCGCTTGAGAACAACTACGACATTGCGATTGCGCGGATCAACCTGGATATTGCGGATACGGACCTGTTGCGATCCAAGGCCGGGGCGAGTTTGCGTGGTGTTTCTACGGGGATTGTGGCCAATACGCTGGGTGGAACGACGACGACGATCAGCGGTGGCGGCGGACCTGGCGGGACGTCAAGTGGATCGGGCGGTGGTGGAACAGGTGCTTCGGGGTTGGTATTAAGCACGAACGGCGGCGGGCCGACGCCGGAGGCGATGGATCCGGTGCTGACGGGCACGCTGGAGTACGAAGCGCAGGATGCGGCGCAGACTAACACGCTGTTCAGCGGGGGACTGTCCGATGTTTATACGGACACTTCAACGTACAACTTCAGCTATGCGCAGGGCTTTTTGACGGGAACGAACCTGACGGTTGGATTTCAGAACCAGCGGGTGAGTTCGGACAATCCCTTCCAGACGTATAGCCCGCAGTTGTCGACGAACTTCAATGCGCAGGTAACGCAGCACCTGCTGCAGGGGTTTGGAACGGGCATCAATGGACGGTTCATCCTGGAGGCGAAGAACAATCGCCGGATTACAGATTCGGCTTTCCGGCAGCAACTGCTTTATACGGTGAACCAGGTGGAAAACATCTACTGGGGGCTGGTGAGCGCGTATGAGGATGAGCAGGCGAAGGAACGTGCGCTGGCGCAGTCGACGCAGTTGACGGCGGACAATCGGAAGCAGTTGGAGATTGGCACGCTGGCTCCGCTGGATGTGGTGAACTCGGATGCGTCGGTTGCGACCGATAAGCAGGCACTGATCGCTTCGAAGAGCAACCTTGAGTATCAGCAGCTAATTATGAAGCAGGCGATCGCGCGAAACCTAAATGACCCGCAGTTGGCGGGCGCGCCGGTGATTCCGAGCGACCGCGTGGCGCTGGACCGGTTGCCGGAAGAAGACATGTCCGCAGAAGACCTGGTTCGCGAGGCGTATGCGAACAACCCGCAGGTAGAGCAGGCGGTGCTGAACATGAAGAATAACCAGATCACCATCAAGGCGGAGAAGAATGGCTTGCTGCCGGTGGTGGATGCGTTTGCTTTCTATGGCGCGAATGCCGTGGGTGGAGCGCAGAACCCGAATGCGGAGAACTTTGAGACGGGCGGCACGCTGGCTCCGGGAACCTATCCTTCGATTTCTTATGGGACGGCGTTTGGGAACCTGTTCAACTCGAGCAATCCGAATAAAGGAATTGGCGTGAATCTGACGATTCCGTTGCGCAACCGGACGGCGCAGGCTGATCAGGCGCGGTCGCAGATGGAGTTGACGCAGTCACAGATGCGGTTGCAGCAGCTTTATACGCAGATACGGATCAATGTGATCAACGGGCAGTATGCGCTGGCAAATGACCGGGCGCAGGTAGCGGCGGCACAGGCTTCGCGAGATTATGGCGCGCAGAGTCTGGATGCGGAGCAGAAGAAGTACAAGCTCGGTGCATCGACGACGGCGCTGGTGCTGCAGCAGGGAAGGAACCTGGCGATCGCGGAGAACACGTTGATCTCTGCGACGGCGGCTTACGCGAAGGATCGTGCGGCGTTGCGGCAGTTGCTGGCTAGTACGTTGATCGATTACGGCATCAGCATTCAGGGTGCGGCGGCTGGTGTGGTTACAACACCACCGGTGATTCCGGGGTTGACGGCGCCGAAGGCTCCTGAGGCTCCGAAGCCGATCTCGGATAACCCGGGGCCGCCGCCGGCGTAGGGCCGTGGCGGAGGCTGAGATGTTTACCAGTGAAGGTTAGAAAGTTCAGCAAGCGTACAGACAATCATCAAAAATTTGCGGATAATTCCGCTATGGATACCCCAAAGCCCCACATCGTGAATGTGGAGAGGGTGGACGGTAGCGTAGTGATTGGGTTTGATGACGGCAAGACTGCGCTCTATTCAGCGGCTCTCCTGTACGAAATCCTTCCACGCGCCAGAGACCTTACAGATCTACCCTGTGACGACGTCTGACATTGGACTAGAGTGGCTTCGTAAGGCGGAAGCGGAGATGTTGAGCGGGATAGGGGTACTAATAACCAACCGCCGTTCTCCGCAGGTGTCACAAACATCTTCGGACCGTACAAAGCGCAAGACTACTCCGCGTTTAGAGAGTCGGCGTGTCGCCTCGTTCGTTGAAACGCGACGGGGAGCATCAACCCCCTCCTTTATGCATGCATCACAGAAACGCTTGCCTGGTTGAGCCTTGATGAAAGCGGACACTCTGCTGATAACCGTCATTGATTATCTCCTGGCCTTGTATGTTGGGGCGGATACAGAAGGCTGCCCTCAATAGAGATAGCCTTTGGTCATGATGAACTCAATAACAATCCTTACTGTTGAAAAAGACGCTCCAGACGGACTCATACTGACGTTCTCGGACGGAACGACCGCGGCATATCTTGTCGACGAAATGCTGGAGCTGAGACCCCATCGGGAGCCCACGGACTACGCGAAGAGGATTACGAATGTATTTCCTCATCTGTCACTCGTTAAAGGCTTGATTCGAAACTGAAACAGACGAGACATATCGCAGACATGGGTTGCTTCACGACGGGGTAACTGTGATTCATCCTGCGTGGTTGCCACAGTTGCCATACAGACGGAGCATATCGAGTCCCAAGACCCGTTCGGATTGTGACGATGCGGAAACCAACTGACTTTCCTTGGACCCATAGTGAACGAATCGTACGTCGGCTAGTGGAACGTGGTCTGTATCCTTTTGCTCACTTCGGCGTCCACGCAATCGAACAAGCTTCGGTCATGGTTGTGGAGTGCCTTCAGGCGAGTGTTCTGGAACTGCCGCGGCTTCCTTATGAGAGGCGGAATGAAGGCTGCTCTCGTCGGGCCTCTCTGGACTAGGAGATATGTTGCGGGATTCTTCTGCTTTCTTGATGCGATTGCCGGAGCCCATGTTTTACCTCAAGGCTCTGAGGATAGTCCCGTCGCACGGAACAGTGTGTATCGGATTGACCTTCCATCCATTCTCTAAGCATCGGTCCTTTTCTCGTTGGTGAGCAACATTGAGCAGACGCTAACCGAGCGGCGATCATACCTTCAGTATGGGACCCAATTTTGCAGCTAGAAGAGGAACGCGATGTCGCTTACTGCTAAAGCCACATTCCCTCATAGTCATAACGAGGATGGCAGTCACCATGCAATCTGCCTCTATTGCTATATGACTCTAGGACCGGTTGGGATTGAGACGGATTTGTCTCGGCTAGAAGCGATTCACGTCTGCGATCCGGTCCGGCTTTATAGGCTCACACAGTCCGTATCTCAGTAAATGCCCTCAAGCGTTGAGCTACGGTACTAGCTCCTGGATTCGTCCGTCGTAGGGGATCGGCGGTGATCCATCTTCATTGCAATCTGGACAAGTGGGAAATGCTCGGTTGCTCAGCTACCGCTTGGGAGAGAAAAGGACGAAGCAGAAGAATCGGTTTCCGCAGTTGGCGCACCGAAAGGGCTTGAAATTAAAAAGCAGCCTTTCGAGGAGTTTCCGGCGCGAACGCCCCGTACTTTGCGAGCTACAGTCCGGACATTTGCGCCGTAGTGCCATAGCAGAAGTATGCGTGTTCTTCTCTCTTTCCCATGTCCGCCGGGAAACATACAGAGAAAATCAAAGGGCTGTTTGGCTAGGACTCCTTACCATAGGTGTCCAAGATATCCAAAGCGGACCTTCAGCCCTTTATCTTGTGCTAAACCCAGCGTGGGGCTTCGCCCCACGCTGGTATAGATCGGGCCTTCGGCGCTAAAACAAATGCAAAGAACTTAGATCACCACACCTAACTGATCTTTTTGCTTGATCGCTTGCTCTTCGGAATTGGTGGGTTGGGCTTGATGTGAGGCGGCACATAATGGAAGCGTATTAAGTAGATGTTTTCGCCTTTGCCATGCTTCGCAACCTTGAGCAGATCGAGGACCCCGAGAAATCCTGACTCGCGTGCCAACGCTGGTGTGATGTCGGGAAAACCGATCGGCTCAATCGAGTCTACTTCGATCTCACCTTCTTCCATGCGATATCGGGTTCCTACGCTTACGCGCGGGCGCAGCCAGATGCGGACGGAGGTGGTGATCTCTCCGCGTCGGACGCCGTCGCGGAGGCGTTTGGTGAACATCATGTTGAGAATCTACTTCAAAACGCTGAATCGCAGAGGAAGTCAGACAAGGATTTTGATGATGGGATGTGCGGGTTGAAGAGGGTGGTCGAAGTGTTTGTCTGGTCTGCGAAGGGCAGGGGTCTGGATGCCGGGACAAGAGAGCATATCCCGGGGGCTGAAGCCCCAATTCCTGCGTTCTCTATTACCCGGACTAAAGTCCGGGTCTATCTCGGAAGCAAAAGCCCGTATCGCTCCTAAACCCGGGCTGGCTGCCGGGGGGGGCGCCAGCGTACGCAGCATCCTTCTCTCGAAGGTGCATGATCGAGATGCCGGCTGAGATACTAGAGGGATGAGTGATGGGACAGAGAATGCGTTAGGGTTGGCGGCTTCGGCTTATTTGCGGTCGGCGCGGCATCAGCCGATTGAGTGGATGGAGTGGGGAGTGGAGGCGTTTGCGAAGGCCAAGGCCGAGGACAAGCCGGTGCTGCTGGATATTGGGGCGGTGTGGTGTCACTGGTGTCATGTGATGGACCGCGAGAGCTATGAGAATGCTGAGACGGCGCGGATCATCAATGATCTGTTTGTGGCGGTGAAGGTGGATCGCGATGAGAGGCCGGATGTGGATTCGCGGTATCAGGCGGCGGTGTCGACGATCAGTGGGCAGAGCGGATGGCCGCTGACGGCGTTTTTGACTCCTGATGGGAAGCCTTACTTTGGGGGGACTTATTTTCCGCCGGATGACCGGTATGGGAGGCCGGGGTTTCCGCGGGTGTTGTTGACGATGGCGGAGGCTTTTCAGAAGCGGCGCGATGAGGTGGAGGAGTCTGCCGGTGGGGTGATGCTGGCGATTGAGGAGAATGAGAGTTTTTCGGGGCGGGCTGAGGGTGTGGATTTAGAACGGCTTGGGCCGGAGCTGTTGGTGAAGCTGGTGGATGCGGCTACGAAGCAGTTCGATGAGAGGAATGGTGGGTTTGGGTCGCAGCCGAAGTTTCCGCATTCGGGGGCGTTGGATTTGTTGATCGATGCGGCTTCGCGGGGAGGGGTGAAGAGTGGGAGTTCCCCACTCATGGACGGTAAGGCCGTCCATGAATGGGCCACCCGGGCGTCGGAGGTGGCGCAGTTTTCGTTGTTGAAGATGGCGGCGGGTGGGATTCATGATCAGTTGGCCGGTGGGTTTCATCGGTACTCGGTGGATGAGCGTTGGGTGGTGCCGCACTTTGAGAAGATGGCGTACGACAACACCGAGCTGCTGAAGAACTATGTTCATGCGTTCCAGGCGTTTGGGAATCCGGAGTTTGCGCGGGTGGCGCGGGGGATTGTCCGGTGGATGGATGAGTGGATGAGCGATCGTGAGCGGAGTGGGTTTTATGCGTCGCAGGATGCGGATGACTCGCTGGATGACGATGGCGACTACTTTACGTGGACGCGTGCGGAAGCGCGGGCGGTGTTGACTGCGGAAGAGTTTGCGGCGGCGGCGTTGTACTTCAACCTGAGGGACATTGGGGACATGCACCACAATCCGCAGAAGAATGTGTTGCATGTGGGAGCGACGCTGGATGGGATTGTGAAGGCGGTTGGTGGGGAGCGTGATGGGGTTCGTGGGCTGATTGAGGCGGCGGCGAAGAAGATGTCTGCGGCGCGGTTGGGGCGGAAGACGCCTTATGTCGATAAGACGATTTATACGGGATGGAATGGGATGTGCGTGTCGGCTTATTTGAGCGCGGGGCGCGTGCTGGGGCTGGAGGAGACGGTGGCGTTTGCGTTGAAGTCGCTGGACCGCGTGCTGGATGTGGCGTGGTCGCCGGTGGCGGGGCTGGCGCATGTGGTGGCTTATGGCGAAGGTGTGGGTGCGGTGCGGCTGGCGGCGGGGTTGGAGGATTATGCGTTTCTGGCGCTGGCTGCTCTGGATGCGTGGGAGGCTACGGGAGAGCTGCGGTATTACACGGTTGCGAAGGAGCTGGGGGATGCGATGGGGTCGCGGTTTTACGATGCGGCGGGTGGTGGGTTCTTCGATGCGGAGTTGCCGGTAGAGCCGATTGGGGTGCTGCGGGCGCGGAGGAAGCCGTTGCAGGATGCTCCGGTGCCGGCGGGGAACTCGGTTGCTGCGATGGTGATGTTTCGGTTGTTTGCGCTAACGGATGACGCGAAGTATGAGGCGTGGGGGAAGGAGACGCTGGAGACGTTCGCGGGGGTTGTGGAGCACTTTGGGCTTTATGCGGCGAGTTATGGGTTGGCGCTGCGGAGGGCGGTGGAGGGTGCGGTGTCGGTTTGTGTTGTGGGGGTGGATGAGCGGGCGAGGGAGTTGGAGCTGGCGGCGCTGCGGGGGTATGCGGTGAACCGGAGTGTGGTGCGGTTGCGGGATTTGAGTGCGTTGCCGCCTGCGTTGGCGGAGACTTTGCCGCATCTGGGGGCTTCGGGTGGGAGTGTGGCTTTGGTTTGTCGGGGGATGAGTTGTTTGCCGCCGGTTGGGGGCGTGGAGGAGTTGGTGGCGGTGTTGGGGTAGGGGTTCCGAGGTTTAAGAGAGCGGTCGCGCTTTGCGCGATACACCACCCTTTCGCAAAGTGCGCGAAAGGATGGGCCACCCGGGTTGGGTGTTTATTGAGGGGGTGGAGTGGGGGTGGGGTTGGGTGGTTTGGGGCCGGTGGGGGTGCCGGGGTTTTGCAGGATCATGGTGCTGCTGGTTGAGCCGAAGGCGATGTTTTCTTTTTCGAAGGCGAGAAGGATGCGGCGGCGGAGTTCGCGGAGGACACCGTCGCGCTGGTTGACCATGACGCGGATGTTGATGGGGTAGAGGACTTCGTAGCCGCTGATCTTGTCGACGCCGGGGATGTCGGGGTCGGCCATGACGATGTCTTTGAAGGCTTCGTCTTTGCGGACCTGAGCGGCGAGGTCTTTGAGAACTTTCATGACGCGGTCGGGGTTTTCGCGGGCGTCTACGGAGACGTTGAGGGTGCCGACGGCGAAGTCGCGCGAGAGGTTGGAGACGGTGGTGATCTGGGAGTTGGGGACGATGTAGAGGGTGCCGTCGCCGTCGCGGAGCTTGGTGACGCGGAGGGAGAGGTCTTCGACGTTGCCGGTAAGGCCGGCGATCTTGATGGTATCGCCGACGTTGTACTGGTCTTCGACGAGGATGAAGATGCCGGTGAGCATGTCTTTGAAGATGGACTGAGCTCCGAAGGAGATGCCGAGGCCGATGACGCCGGCGGAGGCGATGAAGGGGCCGAGCGAGACGCCGATGGCTCCGAGGATCTGCGTGAGCAGGTAGAAGCCGATGATGAAGTAGGACGTCGCGCGCAGGATGGACGCCATGGTGCGGAGCTGCGAAGCTCGCTGGGCGTTGCCGACGAGATGGTCGGCGCGCCGTTGCATGCGCCGGACAAAGAAAGCGATGATGCGCTGGAAGATGACGGCCAGGAGGATTGCGAAGAGGAGTTGCGGGAGGCCGTACTCCATGAAGTGGGCGAAGTCGGCGCGCCAGCCGTTGACGATGGCGCGGAAGAAATGCTCGTCGTGAGGGAGGGAGTCGGACAGTTGTGGCTGTGGAGCAGATAGGGGCATGATGATCTCTGATTTAGGTTGTAGAGGAAGCGGGATGGCCTGCGGTCTCTCAATGGCTATAGGATGCCGCATTAGGGTTTTTCGTTAGAAGACTGGGTTTGGGAGGGATTCGATGCGAGCGATGGCGATAGGGCGAGTGATGGGGATGGTGATGCTTTCGGCGGCGGTGGTGGCTGGTGCCGGGTCGAGGAGCCGAGTGGTGAGGGCGTATGGGGCGCCTGCCGCACAGATTCCTTCGACGCCGGGCGGGCAGAGTCCTGCTATCCCGACAAATCCGGAGCAGTTGCCGATTCCGGGGTCGGAGGCCCATGATGCTGCCCATGAGCGGATGCGGCAACAGGTGATTGCTTCAACCAACATCGCACGCCATAAGCGAATGACGGAGGATGCGAATAAGCTGCTCGATTTGTCGAAGCAGTTGAAGGACGATGTGGATAAGGCGGCCGATGATGAGCTTTCGGTTGAGGTGATTCGGAAGGCGGCTGAGATTGAGAAGCTGGCGCATGATGTGAGGGAGCGGATGCGGCAGTGAGGCGTTGGGGTTAGTTGAGGGTTAGGGCGGCGGGTAGGTTGAGGGTGGGTTTGGCTGTGGTTTGGAGTGTGGTGATGATCTGGGTGGCTGTCCAGTTGGGGTGGGCGGCGCGGAGGATGGCGGCGGCTCCGGCTACGAGTGGGGCGCTGGCGCTGGTGCCCATCGCCTGAACGTACTGGACGTGGCCGAGGTTGAAGCAGCCGAAGCTTTGGCCGGTGGAGGGAAGGCCTTCGGTGGTGTTGGTGAGGCCGGTGGTGCAGGCTCCCATGATGAAGCCGCTGGCGCTGGTGATGGGGCCTTCGGGGTAGCTGCCGCCGGGGGCGGCGATAGCTCCGGCGGCGCCGTAGTTGGAGTAATAGGGTGTGGTGATGGGGCCGGGGGCGCAGGCGGCGTCAGCGGCGAGGTTTTCGGCGCAGGCGGGGTTGGTGGAGGCGATGACAGGAAGGACGTCGCGGGCCTGGGCGGGGAGTTCGAGGAAGCGGGCGTTGGGGCCGTTGGGAGAGAGGTTGAGGCCGTCGTTGCCCATGGCGGCGACGATGATGGTGCCTGACTGTGCGGCGGCGTAGGTGACGGCGTCGAACTGGGCTTTCCAGCCGGCACCGTCGCCGGTGGTGATGTCGACGAGGGTGCCGAGGGAGAGCGAGATGACGTCGGCGTGGTTGGCGACGGCATCGTTGATGCCCTGGAGGACCCAGCTTAGGAGGCCCCCGGCCTGGCCTGCTTCGCAGGCAGAGATGGCGGATGTGCCGGTGCCGGGCATGCGCTGGAGGACCTTGATATTGAGCAGCGTGGCCTGCGGGGCTACACCGACGACGAGGCCGGTGCCAGCACCGAGGGCGCCGGTGGCAAGGGAAGCTGTCCAGGTGCCGTGACCGGTCTGGTCCTGGGAGCTGCCGTCGTCGCAGGCACTGGGAAGGCCGGTCTCGGGGTTCTGGTTGATCTCGGAGAGGTTGAGGGTGAGGTTGGGGGAGATGTCGGGGTGGTTCTGGTCGACGCCGGAGTCGAGTATGGCGATGCGGACGCCGGCGCCGCGGGAGACGTTCCAGGGGCCGGAGTTCGCGGTGGTGAAGGGGCCGGTGGGGATGTTGTCTCCGAAGCCGCCGGATTGCTGGACGGCCCAGCCCTGCGGGGAGGCGTAATAGGTGTCGGTGGGTGCGGGGAGGTAGATAACGGGGAAAGGGATGGGGTGGAGGATGGACGGTGGAAGGAATGTGCCGGGTGACTCCACGCTTACGCTGAGAGGCCTGGCCACTGAAACCATGATGGAGTGGGCGGTGACGTAGCGGTCCTGGAGGACGGCGGCGACGGTGGATTGGGCGGCGAGTCTTGATTGGGTGTCCGAAGCGGATGTGGAGACGGCGACCATGTTGAAGCGGTCGAGACGGTGGGTGAGGTGGCCCCCGGCGGCTGTGATCTGGGCTTCGGCGTTGGCGGGGATCCCGTTGCGGTAGACCACGACGAGGTGGTTGGGGGCTATGGTTTCGGTGAGTGGAGCGGCGTGGGCGATGGTGGAGAGGCAGAGCAAGGCGGTCAGCAGATTGGAAGAGCGGAACAAGAGAGCACCTCGTGGAAGAAGACAGTGCTCTCATCGGCGGATTGGGAGGGCGAAATTAGGCAGACATTGATCAGGTTTGCCAAACCTGCCTCAGCGGCTTGAGCCGCATTCATCCTGCGGCATTTACGGCATGGCTCAAGTCATGCCCCTTCGATTTGGACATTGAATCAGACTTCCTCAGTGTCCGAATTTGGGACGGAGGGCGTTTCTGTGATTTTGCGGGAAGGTTCGAGGCGGTGGAAAACCGGGGGCTGGCGAAACGTCTGCTCCGGGTGATAAGAGTTAGAATCTGGTTGGGATTGGACACTTGGGAGGGACCGGGTTTGGCGCAGAAGAGCAGGGTCCTTAGTAAGGGTGCGGCAGTGGCAGAGGCGCCCGTGGCGGCTGGCCTATCGGCGGCGCAACTGATTGAGTTTTATCGGCTGATGTACCTGTCCCGACGGACAGACGACCGCGAGATTATGCTGAAGCGGCAGCAGAAGATCTTCTTCCAGATATCCTGCGCGGGGCATGAGGCCCTGCTGGTGGCCGCCGGCTTGGCGATGAAGCCGGGGTATGACTGGTTTTTCCCCTACTACCGCGACCGCGCGCTTTGCCTGGCGCTGGGCAATACGGTGGAGGAGCAGCTACTGCAGGCGGTGGGCGCGGCCGACGATCCGGCGAGCGGCGGGCGACAGATGCCTTCGCACTGGACGAGCAAGAAGCTGAATATTGTTTCGCAGTCGTCGGCAACGGCGACACAGTGTCTGCATGCGGTTGGGTGTGCGGAGGCTGGGCGGTACTACTCGAACCATCCCGAGGCGGCGAAGAAGCCGGCTGCGGGGACGGTGGATTACCGGGAGTACAAGGACGTCAAGTTCCATGGGGACGAGGTGACGTATGTGTCGATCGGTGAGGGATCGACGAGCCAGGGTGAGTTCTGGGAGTCGCTGAATACGGCTTCGAATAACAAACTGCCCGTGGTGTATGTGGTGGAAGACAATGGATATGCGATTTCCACGCCGGTGGAGGCGAATACACCCGGCGGCAATATTTCGCGGCTGATTGCGAACTTTCCGAACTTTCACTTTGCTGAGGTTGACGGCACCGACGCTATTGCGAGCTATGAGGCGATGGTGGAGGCTGTGGCTTACTGCCGCGCGGGGTTGGGGCCGGCGCTGGTGCATGGGCATGTGATTCGACCGTACTCGCACTCGCTGAGTGACGATGAGCGGGCGTATCGCGGTGCGGAAGAGATTGAGGCGGATGCGCTGCGTGATCCGATTTCGCGGATGCAGATGTGGCTGCTGCGCGAAGGCCTGCTTGACGAGAAGGGCATCAACGAGCTTGAGCGTGAGGTGGACGAGGAGGTGCAGCGCGCGGCTGATCGGGCGGTTGCGGCCGCGGTGCCGCAGCCGGAGACGATTCTGAAGCATGTGTACTCGGAGGATCTGAAGCCGACCGATAAGGTGTTTGAAACGCCGGTGGAGAAGACCGCGGATGACACAGAGCGGACGATGCTCGATCTGATCAATGCGTGCCTGCAGGACGAGATGCGGCGCGATGAGCGGATCGTGGTGTTCGGCGAGGATGTGGCCGATGCTACGCGGGATAAAGACCTGCGCGCGGGCAAGATCAAGGGCAAGGGCGGCGTCTTCAAGGTGACGCACGGGCTGCAGAAGGAGTTCGGCAACGACCGTGTTTGGAACTCGCCGCTGGCTGAGGCCAATATTGTGGGCCGGGCGATTGGGATGGCGGTGCGCGGGCTGAAGCCGGTGGTTGAGATCCAGTTCTTCGATTACATCTGGCCGGCGGTTCACCAGATGCGCAATGAGTTGAGCGTGATGCGGTGGAGATCCAATGGAACGTTTGACTGCCCGCTGGTGATGCGCGTGCCGATTGGTGGGTATCTGACGGGTGGATCGATCTATCACTCGCAGTCGGGCGAGAGCATTTTTACGCACACGCCGGGGATTCGGGTGGTGATGCCTTCGAATGCGCTGGATGCGATTGGGCTGCTAAGGACGGCGATTCGATGCGACGATCCGGTGTTGTTTTTAGAGCATAAGCGGCTGTATCGCGAGACGTTTGGGCGGGCGGCTTATCCGGGGCCAAACTACTGCATCCCATTTGGCAAGGCTGCGATTGTGAAGCCGGGCAAGGATCTGACGGTGATCACGTATGGGGCTGTTGTGCCGAGAGCGTTGCAGGCGGCACAGCGGATGGAGCGGGAAAAGGGTGTGGATGTCGAGGTGATCGATCTACGGAGTTTGAGTCCGTATGACTGGGACGCGATTGCTACATCGGTGAAGAAGACCAGCAAGGTGATTGTGGCGCATGAGGACATGCTGAGCTGGGGCTATGGGGCGGAAATTGCTGCGCGGATTGGCGATGAGCTGTTCCACGACCTGGATGCGCCGGTGCGGCGCGTGGGCGCGATGGATACGTTTGTGGCGTATCAGCCACTGCTGGAAGATGTGATTCTGCCGCAGCCGGAGAAGCTGTTTGCGGCAATGAGCGATCTGGCGGCGTTTTAGATCGCAACTGAGTGTTGATTCATGGGTCTGAACGGGAGACTGGCTTTGCTGCAAGTTGCAGATGTGCCTGACTCATGGAGAAACCAATGATGATGCCTCGAAGCGGCAACCGAACAATGCGGGAAGCTGGTAAGGGTGCGGTCGTCGGCGCTCTTTGTCTGTTGATGGCGGCTCCGCAGGCGTTTGCTGCTGTTCTTCCGAACGCACCGGCAGCCGGACACAAAGCTACGCTAACCCAGGATGAAAAGACACTGCATGCGCTGAACCGGCTGACCTTTGGGCCGCGGCCGGGCGATGAGCAGATGGTTCGCAGGATGGGGCTGGAGGCGTGGTTTGAGCAGCAACTGCATCCGGAACGGATTAGCGATGCGGGGCTGGATGCGCGGCTGGCTGAGTTTCCGGCGCTGAATCTGTCGGTGGGGCAGCTCATGAGTGAGTATCCTTCGCCGCAGACTCTGAAGCAGATGGAGAAGCAGGGAACGCCGTTACCGAACGATCCCGTGGAGCATGCGATTTATGCGGATTCGTTGGCATTTTATGCGGTACAGCAGAAACTACCGGCGGCGGGAGCGCCGCCGGTAGCGGGCGATGCTGCGGCGATGAATGGAGCGGACGTGAGCATGATGGCGGGCGTGAAGCCGGTGGACGCGGCTATGTCTGCGGGTGATGTGGCGGCGAAGGGTAAGGCGAAGCGGGAGGCGCGGTTGAGTGAACCTGCGATGTCGCGAGAGGATGTTGAAGACCTGATTGCGCTGCCGCCGCAGGAGCGCATGGCGCGGCTGGTGGGGATGTCTCCGGAAGAGATGATTGGTTTTAAGCGAGGGCTTAAGCCGTTTCAGGTTGCGGCGCTGATGCAGGGGCTGACGCCGCAGCAAAGGCAGGATGCGGCGGCGATGCAGGGTGGGGTTCGGTTGATTGCCGCGCAGGCGCTGGATGAGCGCGTGTTGCGCGATGTGTACTCGGAGCGGCAACTACAGGCGGTGATGGATGATTTTTGGCTGAACCACTTTAGTGTGTATGTGAAGAAGAGCCAGAACGAGCCTTATATGCTGGCGAGCTATGAGCGGGATGCGATCCTGCCGAACTCGATGGGCAAGTTTGAAGACCTGCTTGTGGCGACGGCGAAGAGTCCGGCGATGTTGACGTATCTGGACAACTGGCAGAGCATTGGGCCGGATTCGAAGGCGGCGCAGCGTGGCAAACGGCTGGGGCAGGTGGCGCCGAACTCCAAGCTGGCGCAGGCCGTGCCGAAGGGCATCAACGAGAACTATGCGCGTGAACTGATGGAGCTACATACGTTGGGCGTGGGCGGCGGGTATACGCAGAAGGATGTGATCGAAGTCGCGAAGTGCTTTACGGGATGGACCGTCGACCGGCCTTATGGTGGCGTCGGTGGTGGACGCTTCCAGGCGATGGATACCGCGACGCCGGGTGAGTTCGTGTTTGAAGAGAACCGGCATGAGCCGGGGACGAAGACGGTGCTGGGCCACACCATTGCCGAAGGCGGTGAGAACGAGGGATTGCAGGTGTTGCATATTCTCGCGACGAGCCCTGCGACGGCTCACTTTGTTTCGAACAAGCTGGCGGAGCGATTTGTGAGTGATGCTCCTGCGCCGGTGCTGGTGGATCGCATGGCTGCAACGTTCCTGAAGAGCGATGGCGATATTAAGGCTGTGCTGACGACGATGTTCCACTCGCCGGAGTTCTGGTCGCCGGAGGTGTACCGCGCGAAGGTGAAGACGCCGATTGAGTTTGTGGCGTCTGCGCTGCGGGCGAGCAATGCGGAGGTGGTTAACCCGATGCCGCTGGTGCAGGCGATGCAGCAGCTGGGCATGCCGATCTATGGGATGCAGACGACGAATGGGTACTCGTGGCAGGCGGACCAGTGGGTGAGCAGCAATGCGCTGGTGTCGCGGATGAACTTTGCGCTGGTGCTGAGCGGCGGAAGGCTGCAGGGGACGCAGACGAACTGGCCGCAACTGTTGGGAGATGGCGGGGATTCGTCGCTGGCTGCGGCGCCTACTGCGGGGACGGAGCTGCGGTTGGAGTCGATGCTGCTGGGTGAGCCGGCTGGGGTGCATACGCGGCGGACGGTGCTGGCGAACTATAACGATCCGACGGCGCAGAAAGTTGCGGCGGAGAATTTTGCCAAGACCGGGCAGGCGGAGCCTATGGCCGATGCTGGTGAAGATATGGCGGCTGGCCAAGCGAAGCTTATGCGGGTGCAGGCAGGGCGTCGTGGCGGGTATGGTCAAGGGTTTCAGGCAGATAAGGCGGAAACGCCGCTGGATACGATGGCGGGATTGTTGCTTGGGTCGCCGGAGTTTCAGAAGCGGTAGCCGCGCGTACTGATGCGGGAATCGGGGCGAATCTCAAAGGATTCCGGCGATTTCTGCAACTTCAAGGGGAGAGTAGAGTTTGTACCAGTGACGGATTGCGTCAAACAATCCAGCACGAGGGCCATAAGGAGAACGACAATGCCAGCGAAAACCTTTTTTACCGATTCAAGCGATTGGGGTTGCGACATGCATGGGCGGGACTTGCCGCGGCGGAATACCGTCACGCGGCGCGGCTTTATGCGCGGAGGTGCGCTGGCGCTGGTTGGGACTTCGGTGATCCCGAGCTTTCTGACGAGATCGATTTATGCGGAGATGACGACCGCCGCAGCTAACAATAAGAAGCTGGTGGTGATCTTCCAGCGTGGCGCCTGCGACGGACTGAACGTGGTGGTGCCGCATGCGGAGAAGAACTATTACGCGATGCGTCCGACGATTGCGATCAAGCAGAACGAAGTGATCGACCTGAACGGGTTCTTCGGGCTGCATCCGCAGATGGCGGCGTTCAAGCCGCTGTATGACCAGGGACATCTTGCGATTATTCATGCCGCCGGGTCGAATGATCCGTCGCGGTCGCACTTTGACGCGCAGGACTATATGGAGTCGGGTACGCCTGGGGTGAAGGTGACCCAGGATGGCTGGCTGAACCGGGCGCTGCAGGCGGAACAGGTTTCCGGTAAGCCGAGTGCATTTCGGGCTGTCGCGCTGGGGACGCAGGTGCCGCGGACGCTGCAAGGGAAGATTCCGGCGATTGCTGTGGCGAACCTGAACGATTTTTCGGTGGCAGGTAAAGGCCCGCAGACTTCACCGATTTCGAATGCGTTCCAGGCGATGTATGACGAGAGCTCGGATTCGGTGCTGCATGGGACCGGGGAAGAAACCTTTGAAGCCGTGAAGATGTTGAAGGCAGCTGATCCGGCGCACTATCAGCCGGTGGCGGGGATCGTGTATCCGAACACGGCGTTTGGCAACAGCCTGAAGCAGGTGGCGCAGCTCTTGAAGGCGAACCTGGGGGTGGAAGCGGCGTTTTCCGACATCGGCGGATGGGATACGCATCAGAACCAGGGTGCGGCGACCGGTCAGTTGGCGAACCGCCTGAAGGAGTTTTCGGACACGATTGCGGCTTTCTGGAACGATATGGGAGCCGATTCGGAGAACATTACGCTGGTGACGATGTCTGAGTTTGGGCGTACGGCGCGGCAGAATGGAACGGGCGGCACCGATCATGGCCATGCGAACGTGATGTTTGTGCTGGGCGGCAGTGTGAAGGGTGGAAAGGTCTACGGGAAGTGGCCTGGCCTTTCGAATGAGCAGCTTAACGAGGGCAGGGATTTGACCGTGACGACGGATTTCCGGAATGTGCTTGGCGAGGCGGCTTATAAAACGCTCGGTTCCCGGAACATGGATCTGGTGTTCCCGGGGGCGAAGGTCGATCCCAAAGCGTTCCTGAATTTTGCCTAAAGTTGTATTCCACCTGTTCGAGAAGGGCGTTACTGTGGAAATCTGTACTGGTTTCGGGCCCGATTTTCGCAAAAGATCTTTTTGTATCAATGCTTTCGAAAAATATACTGTTTTCAGGACAACTTTTCGTCAGTAGATACGTCTTATTGGATGTAACACAATGAGCCGGGACCAGCAGTCCCCACGGCAACCGGCATCCCCTATCCGCACAACCCTCCCCCACCTTTATGTAAGGCCGCCGAAACACTGGCGGCCTTCACGTCTTTAACCGCGGGGGCTGGGGATTAGGGACTGGGGGTTAGGTAGGTGCCGATGAAGCGGATGATGGCGTCGTGGAGGGTTTGGGGGTTTGCGGCTGGTGGAAGCTCAAGGGTCGTTTTGGGGTCGGCTGCATTTTGCAGGTTGATGGGGGTTGAACCTGTTGTGATGGAGATCAGAAGTTTTGGGGTGGGTAGGGTCTGAAGGGGAGCGGCCAGGGGGAACTTCTGATTGAAGAGGAAGCTAGCCGGCACCATGCGGGCGCGGGGGTCGTTGCGGATGGTTTGGTCGAAGTCGCCTTTGGGGGATTCGAGGATGATGGCGGGGAGATCCTTGTGGGCGGCGCACAAGTTTACCGCGAGGGGCGCGCCAAGGCCTTCACCGAAGACCACGATGGAAGAAGTGGGGATGTTGCGGAGGTCGGTGAGATAGCGGAGAGCTGAGGCGGCGTCGGCTTGCATGAGCTGCTGGTCGGGGTGTTGGCCGAGGCTGTGGCCGAAGCCTCGGTAGTCGAAGAGGAGGACGTTGAGTTCGGCGTCGTGGAGCAGATGGGCGGTGGGGATTGCATCGGAGAGGGAGCCGGTGCCGTCGTGGAGGATGAGAGCGGTGGGGCGTGGCGTGGCGGATGCGTCGGCAGGGATCCACCAGCCGTCGAGTTGGGGCTGTCCGGTGGCGTCGACGCCGAAGTGGACCTCTGTAGACTGTAGGCCTGCGGTGGTCGGCGTTTGGGACACGGAGCGGCTGGGTTGGAGCACCAGCTGCCACTGGCCGTGGTAGAAAAGGGCACAGACAGCGATATAGGCGCAGAGGACGGCGAGCAGGAGCATACCGGCCAAGGCTGAGATGATCCAGCGTGGGTCTACGACTTCGTGAACGTGCTTTGCATGGGTGGGCGGATGGCCAGGAGATGCTGGCTGACGGCTGGGTTTACGGTTTTGCATGGTTCTCCGGCTCTTTGTCCAGCATCTCATGCGGGGAGCTGGGTACGGAAGCGGGCGCAACTGGTGCCTGGGAGGAGTAGAGATTGGAGCAGTGGGTTCGGTTGTGTGCGGTGAGCGAGGCTCCCGCGGTGGGTGAGGTGAAGGAGACGCAAGCGGCTGGTGTTGCCGTTTGCCTGGCTAATGTTGACGGGAGGCTGTGCGCCATGGACAACTGGTGTCCGCACCGGCGTGGACCGTTGGGGCAGGGATGGCTAGAGGGGAAGGCTGTGGTGTGTCCGTGGCACTCGTGGGCATTCGATACGACTACGGGCGAGGCTGTTCCACCCGATCGCGGGAAGGTGGATATCTATGGAATTAAGATCGAAGGGGAAGACGTTCTTGTGAACCTGAGTTGATTCTCCCGGTTTTGAAGAAAACTCTTTTGGTCGGGTTAGGCTCTCATGAATTGCCGGGTATGGAAAGGCACACAATTCCAGCCTGCGATGGGAGAAATTTATGAAGCGTACATTGCTGGCTCTTTTTGCCGCTATCGTCCTGGTGGGTGCAGTTGCCACCCCTGCTGAGGCGCAACATCGTCACAGACATTGCTGGTATAGCCATCACCACCGTCATTGCTCGTACAGATAGGTTGTCGTTTTGTTGAATCCTGTCGTTGTGAAGGTCCGGACTTTGTCCGGGCCTTTTGCTTTGCGCTACGGCTGTGCGTAGTATCCGGTTCTGGATCTGGCCTTAAGACCGGGAGTCGCCAGCTTGATGTTGAGTTCGCGGTATTGGTTGGGGCGCTCTGAGGGCGCTGCAGCGATTTCGAGAGTGTAGTAGGCGGTGAGGTCGGCTACGAAATGGTTGATCGAGTTATCGATGTTGTCGTTTCCGAAAATGGCTCGACCGCCCGTCTGAGTGACAAGGACCTGGAGCCCAAGATCACCGAAAGCAGCGTTGTTGGTTTTGGTCAGTCCGTTGGTAAAGTTCTGGTAGAAGACGCTTCTTTCACCTGTACCAGCGGCGCCAAGAGGATCGACGCTGTAGAGCGTGATGCGGGACTCTCGGAGAGCGCCTGACAGCCAGACGACTTTGTCGAAGACCTGCTGCTCCTGTTTCTCTGTCAGATTGTCGCGAGGACCACTGATCAGTGGCCAACCGGGGCTTATCCAGATCACTATCTTTCTTCCGGGGTTGGCTTTCTCCTGCACCATGAGAGTGTTCAAGGCGTCCAAAGAGAGCTGCAGGCGCTGGAAGTCACCCCCAACGGCCCCTCTTTCGATAGCGCGATAAGTCTGGCCCTCCTTCTCAAGAGCTGCGGCTAGCGCGTTTCCGTCTACGGAAGGCTGGGTCTGCAGCTGTAAGCCGCTGTCGGTGAAAAGGCCGATAGAAACGGGATGATCCAGGTTTCCGCTGTTCTGTTTGAGATACTTCTCGAGGCTTTGGCGTGCATAAACAGCCCTGTCGTACGGTGCATTCACCTCGTCGAAGATGAAAATGACTTTCGTTGAGGGATCGATTTCACCGGCCGGAACGGAGGCCGCTGTGTGCGGATGGAACGCGAGAATGGAAGTCGGCTGTTTATTGTCCAGGACTGTGAAGTCCTGCTGCGTGAGCCCGGCGACAGGTTTGCCGGATTTATCGGTGACGACGACGTCGAGCTGGATGGGAGGATTCCGGCTGGCTGGCTGCTGGGCAGCCCCGGACTGGCAGAGCGATGAGAAACAAAGAAGTGCTGCTCCGGTTCTAAGTAACGAGTTCATATTGCTCCCCTTGATTGCGGGCGTTATTTAGTAGCCGGCCCGTGTGGGGCCAATTGTAAAAGATCGAGCCATTGCCGGGGCAATGGCTCGAGGTCGAGGCGCGAAAAGAACGTCGGATGATCAGTGGGTGATGGTGAGTTGGATGGGCAGTTGCTGCACACCGGTGGAGGTGGTGAAGTTCACCTCGATCGTGCCGCTGAAGTAGGGGCTGGTTGAACCTCCTCCTCCTGAGTTAGCAGAGGAACTTGAGCCGCAGCCGGTGAGGATTTGTGTCATCCCCATAGCCGCCAAAGCAAAGAGCAAAAGGGAAAGGCGATTTGCGCGAGTGCCTTTGAAACGGCGTGAGCGGGCGAACGGTAGCAGAAGCGATGGAAGGAAGAGGCCGGCCCATACGATGTTGGAACGAGTCAGGTGCAACTCCGTAAAGGAGGCGGGTACCGTGATGGTGACGGCGGAGGTGAGAGCGGCGTTGTTGCCTGTCGCGGTGAGGGATGTGGGATTGAACGCGCAGGTCAAGGTGGCAGGTAGGCCGGTGCAGTTGAAGGTGTTGAAGGTTCCGGTGTAACCGCCGGTGGGAGTGATGTTGAGATTGTCCGTGCCTGTTTGGCCGACAGCAATGCTGAGAGTACCGGATGACACGGCTGCCGTGTAACTGGGTATCGCGAAGGTAGCGGTGACGGATTGCGCCGCGGACATGATGACGGTGCAGACGTTGCCGGTGACCGTGGCGCATCCGGTAAAGCCGGTGAAGTTGCCGGTGGTGGCCGTCGCGGTGAGAGTGACCGTGGTTGGTGGTGTTGCGGCTGCGTAGCTGGCAGAGCAGGTTGCGCCGCAGGAGATCAGGTTGTCGCTGCTGGTGACGGTCCCCGCTCCGGCGCCGGTCTTGGTGACGGTGAGCGGGTAGGTCACAGGACCGTTGGACGTGAAGGCTGCTGAGACTGTCAATGAAGCGGTGGTGTTGATCGTGCAGGTGCTTCCGGAGGTGGTGGTACAGCCCGTCCAGGCGGAGAAAGTAGAGCCGGATGCGGGTGTGGCGGAGAGGGTGACGATGTCGGTGGGCGCGAAGGTAGAGGAGCAGGCTGCGCCGCACGAGATGACGGTATTGATGGTGGTGTCGGTTCCGTTGCTGATATTGGTGCTGGCGACGGTGCCGCTGCCTGTGCCGGTCTTTGTGACCGTAAGGGTATTCGGTGTGGCTACGCTGAAAGCAGCGTCTACCCAGTCTTCGTCGATATTGAGAGTGAGCGAGCCGTAGGTGCTGTTGAAGGCGCTGGAGGTCTGGCGGGCGCGGTGATTGTTGAGCCAGTAGGTTGTGGAGAGATCAAAGGTGCCGGTAGGAGTGGGATAGACGGTTTGGCAGGTGGCGCCGCAGGCTACGCCGTTGCTGAAGAAGTAGGTGAACCAGATGATGTCGATGGATGGAGTGACGAGGTTGGGGGTCCAGCTATCGAACTCGCCGTGGCCGCTGTAGACGGCGGCGAGGTAGCCCTTGGCGTGCAGTTCGGTATCCCACCCCTGAATGAAGGCCTGCGTGGCAGCGACGTCGGCGGTGACGGTGTCGGAGTAGGCTTCCATGTCGTAGATGATGGTGGACCCCTGGAGCATGCCGAGATTCTGCATGGCGGCGACGGCGGAGTCGGCTTCGGCGACTCCCTGTGCGGTGGCCGTGGCCGCGGTGGTGCTGAAGCTGGAGCAACTGGTGCAGCCACTGCCGGGTGCTTGAGGTCCGACCCAGATGGGAATGATCTCCCAGCCCTGACCGAGTACGGAGGCGGTATAGGTAGGGGTAAACGCGGAGAGGCCGCTGGAGCAAGCGAAGTTGGCACCGCCGATATAGGCGCCCAGGACGCGGTAGGGACTACTGGTATACCAGGTCTGCATCTGGGAGACGGTGGGAAGCGAGCAGGCGTCGAAGCCCATGACGCCGGTCACCGGGTAGGAGGAGTCGGGTGTGGGGTTGACGTAAGGTATGGCGTCTTGCGGCTTAGAGGAAAAGGCGGCGGTGTGGGTGGGTTCAAGATCGATGCCGGGAATCTGGGCGAGCGAGAAGAAGGTCTTTCCGCCATCGAGAGTCCCCAAGAGAGAGCTGGCCTGGGTGCAGATGCCGGCTTGACAGGTGCCGCCTGCAAAGAGAACCCAGCCCTGCATTTGCGTGGAGAAGGAGGCGGCGGTGGGCGTCAGTGTGCCGGCGATGGAGGGCGCGAGGCCGGCTATGGCGGCGTGGGCGGAAGCGGACGTAAGGGGTGTGGGGGATGTGCCGTCCGCGGCTATGGATAGGAGAGCGGTTGTGGAGGATTTTACGGAGGTCGCAGAGGGCGTCCAGGTTGCACCGGCGTCGCTGGTTTCGTAGCGAACGATGGTGGTCCCCTGATCGCCGACGTAGGCGCGGAGGAGTGCGCCGTGTTGGGTTCCGGTGAAGGTGGGAAGAGTGATGGTGCTGTGGATGGATGTGAGATCGGCTGAGAGTAGCGGCAGAGTGACAGCGCGCCATGTTTGGCCGGCGTCCGAGGTTTGGAAGAGTTCGTCGCCCTGGGGGCCGGGCCCTATCCATCCGTGGAGCGCGTCGTTGAAGTAGAGATCGCCGCCGACGGGCGGACGGGGCGCCTGGGTCCAGGTGAGGCCGCCGTCAGACGTGCGGAGAAGAATGCCCAGGCGGAAGGCTGAACCGGTTGGACGGAGAGCATGAGCCAGCCGTGCTGGGCGTCCGCGAAGAAGGGAACGGCTTTGCCGCCAAAGGAAAGGCCCGCAGGAAAGGGGGATGGCAGGGGGCTGTAGGACCAATGGGCACCATGGTCGGGGGTGCGCGCGATGGTGAAGGTGGTGGCGTCTGTTGAGGTGAGCAGGGCCAGACCGGTGCCGTCGGGGCGGAAGAAAATGCCGCCGATATTGGGAGCGGATGCGGCCGCGGGGGTGATTTCCGCCCACTGCGAGCCGAGGGTGTTCGTCCAGAAAAGGCGATTGCCGGCCTGGAGCCAGCCGGATTTGCCGTTGACCAACTGGAAAGCCTGGACCGAGGCGGCCTGAGACAAAGCAGGAAGAGCGATAAGGAAGAGAACGAAAGCGAGGAAAGAACGAAGAAAAGAGGGCAATGGGGCCGGTACGCGCATCAAGGGAGTCTCCGAAAAGCCTAAGTGGAACGCCTAGAGCATTTCCCCGTTACGATTATCCGAAATGTCGTACGGTGGACTTTCTTTGGGGAAAACGCCCAAAGGATGAGAACCACCGCACTCCACGTACAGGGACATGCTCTAGCTTGAACAGAAGCAGTGACGTGAAATGAAACATTTGATGCTTGTGAAACAATCGTGCCATTAGTTGGGAGAGGCGTCAAGGAGGCGTCTTGCAGCGGGCTGTGGATGCTTTTGGGTTTTTCGACACGGTGGCCTGTTATCCTTATAGGAATCCAACCTCTTTTGGCGGCTTGTGTGCGCGGCTGCTGTGTGAGAGGGAATGCAGGGAGCAATGCAGGCAATTCTCGCCCTTGAAGATGGGCGTCTCTTTCGAGGCAAAGCCTTCGGCTCGGTGGTTGAGCGGGTCGGAGAGGTCGTTTTCAATACTTCTTTGACGGGCTACCAAGAGATATTTACTGACCCCTCGTATGCGGGCCAGATCGTCGTTCTTACCAATCCTCAAATAGGGAACTATGGGACGTCGCCGAGCGATGCGGAGTCGGCGAAGCCGTATATCGAAGGTTTGGTGGTGCGTGAGTTCTCGCCGATCAGCTCCAGCTGGCGTTCGACCGAGGTTGCCGATGAGTATCTAGAGCGCAACGGTGTGCCGGTGATTTCGGAGATCGATACGCGTGCTGTGGTGCGGCATCTGCGCGCCAATGGCGTGATGCGTGGCGTGATTTCGACCGCGGTGGAAGACACCGATGCGCTGGTGGCCAAGGCGCGGGCGCATAAGAAGATGGACGGCACCGATCTTGCGAGTGTGGTTTCGACGAAGACCTCGTATACGTGGGACACGACTGAGAAGCGTAATGAGACCGGCGATAAGCTGCTGCCGGTCGCTAACGGCGAAGGCTCGGAGACGATGCATGTTGTGGCTTATGACTTCGGCATCAAGCAGAACATTCTGCGGATGCTGACGCGTGAGAACTGCCGCGTGACCGTTGTACCGGCGAAGACTTCTGCTGCAGACGTTATGGCGCTACAGCCCGATGGAGTGTTCTGCTCCAATGGGCCGGGTGATCCGGAGCCTTTGGATTATGCGGTTGCCAATGTGCAGGAGCTGCAGGGTAAAGTGCCGCTGTTTGGGATTTGTCTTGGACACCAGATTTTCGGATTGGCGCTTGGCGGCAAGACTTACAAGCTGAAGTTTGGGCATCATGGCGGGAATCATCCGATCAAGAACCTTGAGACGGGCAAGGTGGAAATCACGGCGCAGAACCACAACTTCAATGTCGATCCGAAGTCGCTGCCGGACGATGTGGAAGTGACGCATGTGAATCTGAATGACGATACGTTGGCGGGCCTGAAGCATAAGACCGATCCGATGTTCAGCGTTCAGTACCACCCCGAGGCGAGCCCGGGCCCGCATGATTCGCATTATCTGTTTCGGGATTTTCGCAAGATGATGGAAGAGTGGAGGAAGGGATGACCGCGAAGGGCCGCGTTCTGAATGCGTCGCTGCTCGCGTTATTGCTTCTTTTGCTCGTGGTTCATTTGAAGAAATCCTTTAGCGGTTCGGCTAGCTTCTTTGATGACTCGTACATGTTTTACCGCTATGCGGTTCATGTTCGGCAGGGACTTGGCTGGAGTTGGAACCTGGATGGTGGGCACACGTATGGACAGACCAGCCTGGGCTGGGGATTTGTTGTGCTGCTGCTGTCGTTTCTTCCTCTCAGTATTGCTAAGACGCTTGTGTTTGGATCGTGGCTCACTTCGATAGCGGCGCTTTGTGTGATGGCGCATGCGATTTCTTCGAACGCGCGTAGCGCCTACTTCGCAAGCATGTGGCGTGTGCTGGTGCTCATCGGATGGCCTCTGGCGATTTGCGCGATCTTCCTGTTTCAAGAGGTTACAGGCATGGACACGATGCTTGGCCTGCTGGTTGTTTCAGCGTATGTGGGGATGGTGCTTGCGTGGTCGCGCGGGAATGTGCGGCCGGAGTGGGTTGGGGTGGTTGGTGGGCTGGCGTTGGTGACGCGGCCAGAGTCGGCGCTGATCGTTGTTCTGATGCCTGTGTTGGCGTACGTATTACTGAAGGAAAAGGCAACGCGAGAAGGCCTGGTGCGGCTGCTGGGAACGTTTGCGCTGTTGCTCGTTCTTTACTTTGTCGGGGCCAAACTCTACTTCCATACGATGCTTCCGCTGAGCTTCTATATGAAGAGCCGGCATGCGTATGAAGGCTATGCGGGACGCTGGCTGCCGGCGAGTTCTGCTGTGGCGTTCTTCGGGAGCTCCTGCATCTTCCTGCTGGTGATTGCAGGGTGCGTGCGTAAGAAGGACTTGAGATTGCTGGCTGTGTGTTTTGTTCCGCTGTTCCTCACGGTGCTTGCGCTTTGTCGCGTGACGCAGATCATGGGGCAGAACTCGCGCTATTATGTGCCGTACTTCGCGCTGATCATCGTGCCGGCCATGTTGCTGTTGGATGGCCGAGTGGCGGAGCGCGAGGAGGATGCGACGCACGCGGGAGAGTTTGGGTTGATAGCCCGCTATGCGATGGTGTTCGTGGTGCTGTGTCTTTTGCAGCCGAAGTTTCCTGGTGCGCTTTTCTGGCGCGTGGATCAGGCGTTCGAAGGTAAGAAGGTGGTGTATGCGGAGTCGGAGCGAACGATTGATGCTACGAAGCCGCTGCCTTATGTCGATCCGATGGACTCGTTGCGGGATGTTGGCAATCTGCTGGTTGAGCCACTGCCGAAGGGCTCGACTGTAGCCGCGAGCGAGGTTGGGTATGTGGGCGCGATGGCTCCGCAGGTAAACGTGATCGATATGGCGGGGCTGAACGATACGGAGATTGCGCTGCATGGCTTCGATGCGGAAGCGTTTCTTTCGCGGAAGCCGGACCTGATCTGGATGCCGCACACGGACTACACGTATCAGCGAGGAGTGTTGTTTACGACACCGTCGCTGCTGCGGGATTACACGGTGATCGACGGCGCTGGAACCTATGGGATCGCGATTCGGAAGGACAGTCCGAATCGTGCGCAGATCGACAGCGCGATGCAGGCGATGTGGAAGAAACGATATGACGGATATGCGATGAACGACTATGTTGTGCGGTCGGTTCATTGGGATAGAAGCACGCATGTGCTGGCGGGAAATAGTTCTAGCAATTGAGCGCAAGCCGCAACAAGGTAGAGCGCAAGGATTGGATTGGGTAGGAAATGCCACGTAGGAATGACATTGCGAAGATTCTGGTGATCGGCTCGGGGCCGATCGTGATTGGGCAGTCGGCTGAGTTTGATTACTCGGGAACGCAGGCTTGCAAGGCTTTGAAGGCAGAGGGTTATGAAGTGGTGCTGGTGAACTCGAACCCGGCATCGATCATGACTGATCCTGAAATAGCCGACCGCACGTACATTGAGCCGTTGACGACGGCGTATGTGGAAGAGATTCTGCGTGTTGAGTCGGAGATGTTGAAGGCCAAGGGTGAGACGGGTGTGTTTGCTGTGCTGCCGACGGTGGGCGGGCAGACAGCGCTGAACCTGGCTGTGGATCTTGCTGATGCAGGAGTGCTGGACAAGTTTGGCGTGGAGTTGATCGGCGCGAAGCTGGAGGCGATCAAGAAGGCCGAAGACCGTTTGCTCTTCAAAGATGCGATGAATAAGATCGGCCTCGATATGCCGAAGTCGATGCTGGTGAACAATATTCGCGATGGGTTGGAGTTTGCGGGCAAGCTTGGGTTCCCGGTGGTGATCCGGCCGAGCTTTACGCTGGGTGGTTCTGGTGGCGGCATTGCTTACAACCGCGAAGAGCTGATGGAGATCTTGTCGCGCGGGCTTGATCTTTCGCCGGTGCATGAGTGTCTGCTGGAAGAGAGCGTGCTTGGGTGGAAGGAGTATGAGCTCGAGGTCGTTCGCGACCTGAAGGACAACGTTGTGATCATCTGCTCGATCGAGAACTTCGATCCGATGGGCGTGCATACGGGTGATTCGATTACTGTCGCACCGGCGCAGACGCTGACGGATCGTGAGTATCAGTGCATGCGCGATGCTGCCATTGCCGTGATCCGTGAGATTGGTGTGGAGACTGGTGGATCGAATGTGCAGTTCGCGGTGAACCCGCAGAACGGACGGATGACTGTGATCGAGATGAACCCGCGTGTATCGCGGTCGTCGGCGCTGGCGTCGAAGGCTACGGGGTTTCCGATTGCGAAGATCGCGGCGCGGCTTGCGGTGGGTTATACGCTCGATGAGTTGCAGAATGACATTACGAAGGCCACGCCTGCCTGCTTTGAGCCGACGATTGATTATGTGGTCGTGAAGATTCCGAAGTGGCAGTTTGAGAAGTTCCCCGGGGCTGATGAGATCCTGGGACCGCAGATGAAGTCGGTTGGTGAAGTAATGGCCATCGGGCGCACCTTCAAGGAAGCACTGATGAAGGCGGTGCGTTCGCTCGAGACCGGCAAGAAGGGTTCGGGCGATACGATTGAGCCGCGGCGGCTGCGGCAGAAGCTTGTGACGCCAACTCCGGATCGGATGGCGTATCTGCGCTATGCGTTCGACCAGGGCATGAGCGTGCGCGAAGTGCAGCGGTTCACGGGGATGGATCCATGGTTTCTGCACCAGATGAAGTTGATCGCGGATGAGTTGAAGGTAGTTGCGGGTACGACGCTTGAGACTATCGATGCGGATACGCTGCATACGGCCAAGCGCATGGGGATTTCCGATGAGCGGCTTGCGATGGCGTTTGGTATGGAAGATAAGGATGCGACGGCGCAGGTAAGGGCGCGGCGCGAGGTGCTGGGTGTGCGGCCGGTTTATAAGCTCGTAGATACATGTGCGGCTGAGTTCGAAAGTAAGACGCCATATTTGTACTCGAGTTATGACGAAGAGGATGAAGCGGCGCCGACGGCCACCAAGAAGGTGATCATTCTTGGATCGGGGCCGAACCGCATCGGGCAGGGGATTGAGTTCGATTACTGCTGTTGCCATGCGGCTTTTGCGCTGCGTGAAGATGGGTTCGAGACCATTATGATCAACTGCAATCCTGAGACTGTTTCGACCGACTATGACACCAGCGACCGGTTGTACTTTGAACCTTTGACGTTTGAGGACGTGCTCGCGGTGTATGAGCATGAGGCGTCGGGTGGCGCTGAGATTGGGATGATCGTGCAGTTTGGCGGGCAGACGCCGCTGAACCTTTCGCTTCCGCTGAAGGCTGCGGGTGTGCCCATTATTGGTACGTCGCCGGAGTCGATTGACCTGGCTGAGGACCGCAAACGTTTTGGAAAGCTGCTGACGGAGTTGGGAATTCCGCAGCCTCCGGCGGCGATGGCTACGAGCGTCGAAGAGGCGATTGCTGGCGCGAACAAGGTGACGTATCCGGTGCTGGTACGGCCGAGCTATGTGCTTGGCGGGCGTGCGATGGTGATCGCTTATGACGATGCCGCGGTGGTGCGGTATATGTTGACGGCGATTGAGTACTCGCAGGAGCGGCCAGTGCTGATTGATCACTTCCTCGAGGACGCGCAGGAGGTTGACGTCGATGCGTTGTGCGATGGCAAGGATGTTTTGATCGCCGGCATCATGGAGCATATTGAGGAGGCCGGTGTTCACTCAGGCGATTCGTCGTGCGTGCTTCCCGCTGTGACTCTTTCGGCGGAGGTGCTCGATACCATCCGAAGCTATACGCGGCAGCTCGCGTTGGCGTTGAATGTGATCGGCCTGGTGAATCTGCAGTTCGCGATTCAGCGCGGCAAAGTGTTTGTCATCGAAGTGAACCCGCGTGCTTCGCGTACGGTGCCGTATGTATCGAAGGCTACGGGCATCCAGCTGGCGAAGGTTGCGTCACGGTTAATGACGGGGCAGACGCTCAAGCAGTTGCTGCCGGAGCAGCTTGCAAGCGGTAAGGACCTTGGCACGGGCGAGCATTACTTCGTAAAGTCGCCGGTATTCCCGTGGGGCAAGTTCCAGGGCGTCGATCCGGTGCTTGGACCTGAAATGCGGTCCACCGGGGAAGTGATGGGTGTGGCGCGGACATTTGGCGAGGCATTCGCCAAGGCGCAGACGGCTGCAGGCATGCATCTACCGAAGTCGGGCAATGTGTTCTTCAGCGTGAACGATCATGATAAGAAAGTGGTTTCGAAGATCGCCCGGCGATTCGTAGAGATGGGATTCCATCTCGTCGCCACGCATGGTACCGCGGATGTGCTGGAAGATGCCGGTATGCAGGTGGAGCGGGTGTTTTCCGTGAAGGAAGGCAGGCCGAACGTTGTCGACCTGATCAAGAGCGAGCGGATCCAATTGATCGTGAACACGCCATCGGGGCTGGAAAGCGTCTTCGACGAGCCGGCGATTCGCCGTGCCGCGGTTGCCGCGCGGATTCCTACGATCACAACGCTGGCGGCGGCGAAAGCTGCGTCAGAGGGAATCGAGGCGCTGCAGCGTGGGGAGTACAAGGTGGAATCGCTGCAGGAACTGCACGCTGCGCGCGTTGCCGTTACGGCCTAGCGTGCAGCGTTACTCTTCTTCTAGACCGAACCCAGAGCCAAGGGCGTAACCAACTAATGCGAGCGGCGCCCAGGTGCCCACAGCGAGGCCCTGGCCGGCCATCAGGCCGCTGCCGTGGTCGATCGAGAAGAACGTCCGCCAAAGTTTGTCGAGCGCGCCGCAACCTTCGCAGAGGCCGTTGCCGGTTGGCAGGTCAAGTACCCAGACGCAGACCGCGGAGAACATGAGCAGACCGGTGATCCAGACGTAGCGTGCGATCTGGTTGCCGCCCATCCTGGCGATCACAAAGCCGGCGAGCATGGGGATCAGGAAGCAGAGCACTGTGCCGAGCTCTTTGGGGCCGGCGGCATTGGGGTCCGGGTGGAAGATGCCCATGACCATGATCGTGGCGACCATGATGACGACAGCAATGATCGAGTGAGCCACGAACCAGAGGGCCTCGTTGCCGAGGTCGCCGATGGATTTGCCCGGAGAGATTTCAAAGTCGTCCGATGTCGCCATGGGTAAAGTGTACGCGGGGAAGCTTACACTAGAAAAGAGCTATGTTGATCGATGGGTTTCATGTTCCTCTGACGGTACCTTTTGCACGCGATGGCAGCTGCCATCTGCGCAAGCTGGAAGGCAATGTTGGCCGCTATTCTCTTTCGCCCGTGGCCGGTTTGGTGGCGCTCGGGCCAGGAAGCGAGGCTGAGACGCTCTCCGATGAGGAAGTTGGCGATGTGTTGCGTGTCGTAGCCCGAAGCGCGGCGCCCGAAAAGGTGTTGGTTGCGGGGATTGGCAGCGATAGCGTCCGTGGAGTGCTGAAGGTTGCTGAGCAGGCTGCGGGGGCAGTGTTCGATGCCGTGCTGCTGGGTGCACCTTCAACGTGGCCGCAACTGGTCGTCGATGAGCTAATGACATTTTTCAAGAAGGTCGCCGATGGATCGCCGCTGCCTGTGTTGCTTTGGAGCGAGAGCGCGGCTCCGTCGATGCAGCTTTCGGTGGAGTTGATCGCGGAGCTTGCGCGTCATCGCAATGTGATCGGCCTTTATGATGCAGACCTGACGCTGGAACGGTACGGTGCGATTGCGGAGGCTACGCGCGAGATCAAGCGCGATGTCACGGTGACCGCCGTGTTCGCGCCGGTGACTCGCAGGATGGAAGCGGCAGCTGCGCAGGATGGGAGCTTTGTTTCGGCAGAGTCGCTGGGCGGCGGGGCGTCTGTGATCGTATCGGTTGCGAAGCCGGCGTTGACGATGCGCGTGAAGACCAGAACGAAGACGACGGGGTTCCAGATCATGGCTGCGGGGCGCTGTGCGGAGCTTCTGCCGCTGCTGGAGGCTGGCGTTGCAGGGGCTATGCCGCAGCTTGCGGCCTGCGCTCCGCAAGGATGCTACGAGGTGTATGCGGCGTTCAAGGACGGTGACCCGGCGCTTGCGGCGGAAAAGGCTGAGCGTGTCCGTGCAGCGGATGGCTTGATGCAGGAGTTAGGTGTTGCCGGGGTGAAGTATAGCTGCGACCTGAATGGGTACTACGGAGGACTGCCTCGGTTGCCGCGGCTGGGCCTGACGGCGAAGCAGAAGCTGGATGTGGAAGCAGTGCTGAGGGAAGTGCGAAACTAACGGCGTGCGCTGAGTGCGCCAAGCTTGGTGCGGGCCGTGGCGGCTTCGGGCGAGTTGGGGAAACGCTGGATAAGGGCGCGAAGCTCAAGTGCGGCCTTATCGTTCTGCTTCATGGATACCATCGCCTCGGCCTTGTGTAGGTGAGCGGCAGGAACCTTCACGTTGTCGGGGAAGTGCTCGATTACATGGTTGTACATCGTCACTGCGGCGGTCGGCTTCTGGGTACGGAGGTCGATCTCACCCATGTAGAAGTAGGCGTTGCCGGAGAGATTATCGTCGGGGTAGGCGTTCGCCAGGTCCTGGAACTCAGCTGAGGCCAGCGGATACTTCGCAGCGATGTAGTCTCCATACGCGGTGCGGTACATATCGCCGACGGACGCGCCTCCAGCCGGAGAGGCTGAGCGAACCGGAGCAACTACGCTGGAGGTCGGCGGCAAGGCGCCCTGGTCAGGAGCGGGGCCGGTGGGCGGAGGCACCGTGTTCTGTCCTGGCGCCGGGCCGGAGGGCGTTCCGGTCTGCTGCGGCAGGTTATTCAGCGCAGCGCTGATGGACTGCTGCTGGCCCTGGATATCGCCGAGCGCTTTTTCCATGCGGGCCTTGAGTTCGTCGAGCGTGTCGTTCAAGGATTGAATCTGGCCGGAGAGCTGATCGGTCTTGGTGCCGGACGCCTCCTGCTGGTTCTGCATCTGGAGCTTCATGCCGTCGACCGCGACCGACATCTTGTTCACGGCGTCGGCGGTTTGCTGGGTTAGATCCTTCAGGACCCCCATACGCTCGTCGTTCGATTGCTGGAGTTTGGCGACGGCGTTTTGCAGATCCTGAATCTGGGTCTGAAGCTGGATCATGTCCTTGTTGACGGCATGAGCCGGCACGGCCGACAGGCCGAGGAAAAGGAGTGTTGCAGCGGTGAAGGGAACGAGGCGGAGACGGGACACGGTTGAAGCTCCTTGAGGCAAGGATACGGTAAGTTCGTTGGGCGAAGCGAGTTGCGCAAATGACCCCGGGCCCGAAACTCCGGACCCGGTCTGCTTGTTTCACTTGGGTTAGACGGTTCTAGCGGTCGAGCGAGAACTGTGCGCGGCGGTTCTGCTGCCAGCATGCGTCGGTTTCGTCGGTGCAGAACTGACGTTCCTTGCCGTAGCTCACCACGCGGATGCGGCCCGGAGCAACGCCGGCTTCGACCAAGGCGGTCTTGGCGGAGTTGGCGCGGTTTTCACCCAGCGTGATGTTGTACTCGGCCGATCCGCGATCGTCGCAGTAGCCGCCGATGAGGAGCTTGATGGCTGGGTGCGAGGTCAGGTAGGACGCTGCCATGCTGACGGAGGTCTTGGCTTCGGGTGACAGATCGAAGCTGTCGTAGCCGAAGAAGATGTCCTGCACATTTTGATGGAAGGCAGCTTCCGAACCCATCGGCCCGTCGTTGCTTACGTTGCCTACGGGTGCAGTAGGTACTTCAGGCACGCGCACCGTTACGCGAACATTGGCTTCGGTCACGCCGCCATCGCCCTTGGCGACGAGGTGGAAGTTGGTGGAGTTCGCCGGCGATACTGTCTGAGTGCCGTTGATAGGCACCTGTCCGATGCCGTCGATGCTGACGCTGGTCGCGTTCGTTGTGCGCCAGTTCAGCACAACCGACTGTCCGATATCGATCGCCAGCGGATCGGCGGAGATGCTCGCGGTGGGTGCCGGCATGGTCGTGTCAGGAGCCATCGCCGAAGACGGAGGCAGGGTGGACTTCTTGTGGCAGCCTGTTACCGCGATTGCGGCGAACGCCGCCGCGCTCAGCACGATGGACTTCCAGGTCAGTGTTTGTTTCGAGATCATTTCGTCCTCTTTCGCTTTCAACCCGTCTGTAATCTTATGATTTTGATGCCAATTGTATAGAGTCTACGATTGAGTATCGCATTACGATACTGTGTAAATCTACTTCCAACTCCAGTTCGGCATATCGGCGCCCGAACCTGTCAGGGCTTTCTTCTGGGTGCCGTCGGCGAGCATGGACATAATCCTGGTGTGGTCGGCCTTGCCGTCGGGCGAGTTCGCATAGACGATGTGGCGGCCATCGGGCGACCAGGAGGGAAAGTCGCAGCGGCCACCGTCGTGGGTGAGCTGGATCCACTTCTTGGAGGCGATCTCCATGATGTAGATGTCCTGCCCACCGGGAGCGCCCGGGCCATATTTGCGGTCCCAAGCGAAGGTAATGAACTGTCCGTTGGGGCTCCAGGAGGGTGAGGTGGCGTAGCCGCCGTCGGTGAGGCGGGTGATGCCGGAGCCGTCGGCATCCATGATGTAAAGCTGCGGCAGGCCGGAGCGTCCACTGATCCAGGCAATCTGGGCGCCGGTCTTGGGGTTCCAGGTCGGGGAGACGTCGGGGCCGCGGAAGGCCGTGATCTTGTGCGCGATGTTGCCTTCAGGATCGGAGATCCAGATCTCCGGGTCGCCTGTACGCGAGGACGAGAAAGCCAGTTGCTGGCCGCTGGGCGACCATGCCGGCGAAAGATTTGTGCCGCCGGCGGAGTTGAAGTTTACCGGGCGGTTGAGTAGCAGCGAGAACATCTTCAGCTGGAAGCCATCGCGGCCCAGGGTGCTGAAAGCGATGCGAGAGTTATCGGGCGATACGCGTGGAGACAGTGAGACTGTGCCGAGATGGGTGATCGCATGCTGGTTGGCACCGTCGTAGTCCATTTCGTAAATTTCTTTGTTGGGGCCGAGAATTTTTACGTAATAAATCTTAGTTTCGGCGATACCGGAGACACCGCCGCCGAGCCGAAAGATGATTTCGTCGGCGAAGCGGTGGGCGATTTGACGGGCGTTATCTTCGGACGCTTCTTCGTTGTATTGCTTGGCGAAGACTTGGGGGAACTGCGTGTTTTTTGTGTCGTCGAGAAAGCCGCTGACGACCAGATGATTGCCCTGCGTGCTGAGATTGCCGAACGCCACCATGGCCGCGCTCGAGGGTGCTGCCGACCATTGTGTGAGGTTGATCTCCGCAGGAAAGCCCGGAGTCGATTGCGGGAGCATGTCCTTGGACACCACATCGAAAAGCCCTGCGGAAGTTAGATCCGAGAACAGGGTTGTATCGAAGGTTTGCTTGTAAGCGCCTGTGTTGGCGTCGCCAGTCTGTGGCTTGAAGTTCGCGACTGCCAACCGAATACGGTCAGCGCTGTTAGTCGCTTCAAGATGGATGGGGTCTTGCGCGTGAAGCAGTGGAGAACCCAACAGGCAAAGAGTGAGGGCGGCCATTAGCTGGCCACGTGATCTAACGGAGAAGGTTTGCGGCGAGCAGGTCGATCTTTTTCGCATCATCAATAGGATAGACGCACATATCGGGTCTGGCGTCGCTTACGGGTGGTGGTAATCAAACTTGAAAGCAATTGGGATGGATTCGGCCGCAGGATTGGGTCCAAAATTATCCACTTCCTGAATTGCGCGCTTGCCCGCGCTGTCCAAGGTAGGGGAGCCGCTGGCCGCTTCTATACGCAAATTTGTGGGCGTCCCGCTGCGGTCGATATCGAACAGGACGGTTACGCTTTTGTCCTGGGAAGCACGCGGGTCGGGAAACTCCTGGTTGTAGTTCTGCGTGATTCTGGAGCTTACGATGCGGATGTAATACGCATACCGCAAGCCAAGCGCACGGTTTTGCACAGTGAGGGTCGCGGTGCCGTTGGTTGTTTGCGAAACAGACTGCGGAAGCTGCGTTGCCTGCTCGCCGCTATTGGCTTTCGGAGTATCCGGCGTGGGCTGTGCATGTTTTGGAGGTGCTGGCGTGGGAACCGGGGCCGTTTTTGTGGCCGGAGGTGTCTTCGCCTTGATGAGCACGTCGGTCTCTTTTGGCGGAGGTAGCGCGGCTTCTTTTGGAGGAGGTGCGGCGGCTTTGCTGACGTCGTCCGGGGTTAACACCTGGTCTTTTACCGGCGGAGCTTTCGTGGGCAGCGGAATCGCCGAGACCATGGAGGCCTGAATCGAGCCGACCTGCGAAGAGGTTTCGCCCAGCGATGGGTTGTGCAGATGGTTGAAGATGGCCCAGCCAATGATGCCCGCGAAGACCACAGCGTGCAACAGCACAGATCCGCCGACACCGCTGCCGAAGTGGTCGTTTTGCTCGTCGGGGCTGGAAGCGTAGGCGCTCATCGTGCAGATACTTTGTTAAATCCGTTACTTCTCAAGCGGCTGTGTGACGATGCTGATGTCGGTGATGCCGGCGAGTTTCAACTCATCCATTACCGAAGCGAACGCGCCGAAAGGAACAGCCTTGTCCGCGCGCACATAGACAACGCGCTTTGCGTTCTTGGGCGTTGACCCGAGTGCGAGAGGGATGTCGTGGATGTTTACCGGCTTGTCCTGGAAAAAGATGTTCTGGTCCTTATCGATCGTGATGACCTGATGCACCTCCGTGAGTTGGTTTACGGTGCGCGTCTGCGGCACGGCAACTTCAACGCCCGATTGCAGCACAGGCGCGGTCAGCATGAAGATCAGCAGCAGTACCAGCACCACGTCGACCAGCGGCGTGATATTGATGTCGGCCATCGCCGTCTGCGTACGGCCATTGGTGGAGAAGGCCATAGCTAGAACGTCCTCCGGCGAGGCTCTTCGGGGGCCGGTGGTGGAACGGGGTTCGAAGGTGCAAGCAGGGCCGCGTTCTCAATCGCATTGAGCAGCTCGCGGCCAAAGTCGTCGGCGCGCGCGCCAAACTCGCGCAGGCGGGCTGTCAGCTGGTTATAGCCGACCAGTGCGGGAATCGCGACGGCAAGACCGGCAGCCGTGGTGATCAGCGCTTCCGAGATGCCTGGTGCGACTGACCGCAGGGTCGCCGCGCCCGTCGTACCGAGCCCGTGGAACGCATCGATGATGCCCATTACCGTTCCGAACAGACCGATGAAGGTGGCCGATTGTGCAATGGTGGCCAACCACGTCATGCGGCGCTCCATCAAGGTCAGGGCTTCGCTGGAAGCCGTCTGTGAAGCGCGCTCGAGCGCCTGCGGGTTCCGCGGCGTGCCGCGTCCGCCGGACTGGCGCTGGTACTCATCTGTGATCTCATGGAACACCGTGACCAGTGGGCTTGGCCGGAACTGATCGGCGATGGCCGCAATCTCGCTCAGGCGTCCTGATTTGCGAAACGCGCGAACGAAACGTCCGCTTTGCTTTTCCGCAGCGCCGAACGACCGCCATTTGGAGATCATGATCGACCACGAAAAAATACTGCACAGCAGCAAAATCCCAAGCACGGCCAGTGCCATAGGGCCGCTGTTATGGATCATCTCGGCAAAGGCGCCAGAATCGGATCCGGCGGGGGGAGCGCCAAGGGAAGGGTTGGTGACTGTTGTCGTGGCGTCCTGGAAAAAGATGGCGAGTGTCGAAAGGGTCATAGCGTCAGGTTCAGTGTAACTGCGGGGTTAGACGCAAATCCGCGCAAAGGGAAGCCCGGAAGGTTCCCGTTAGCGCCTTTCCTTCGCCCCTGCTATCCTCTCGACGAGAGACCTCGAAATGCTGCTGGAGCTTCGCGCCGAAAATTATGCGGTCATCGATCACGCCGTGGCGGGGTTTGGCCCGGGGCTGAACTTGCTCACGGGCGAGACCGGTGCGGGTAAGTCGATCCTGATTGACGCCCTTGTGCTGCTGCTTGGCGGCAAGGCTTCGAGTGACGTTGTGCGCTTCGGCGCAGAGAAGGCTGTTGTTGGTTGCGTCTTCGAAACTACCCCTGGGGCCGAGGCGATCCTCGATGAGAATGGCATCGACACAGCGGGCGACGAAATCCTGATCCGTCGCGAGGTCGGAGCGAATGGCAAGGGGCGTGTCTTCGTCAACAACCAGCCCGCAACCGTGACCGTTCTGAAGCAGCTCGCACCGGAGATTGCGCTGGTCCATGCGCAGTCGGAGACGCTGGTGGCCTTTGACGCTGCGCAACAGCGGCTCCTGCTCGACCGCTTCGCTGACTTGAGTACTGACGACGTCAAAGAGGCTTTCGATCGCTGGCGCGGGCTGACCGCTCAGATTGAGCAGCTCCAGAGTGCTGAACAAGACCGGCTTCGCCTTCAGGATCTGTGGAGCTTCCAGGCCAAAGAGATTCGCGACGCCGTCATCGAAGACGCCGCGGAAGATGAGCGGCTGGAAACCGAAAAACGTGTGCTGGCCAACGCGGAGAAGCTTGTCACCGCGGCTAGTGCCGCGCAGGACCTGCTCTACGAAGCCGAAACCTCAGCTGAGTCGCTGCTCGGCGCAGCTCTGCGCCAGGTCGAAGACCTTGCGCGTTATGACGCCCGCTTTGAGGAAACTGCCCAGCAGTTGAAGGCCGCGAAGGCCGGCGTGGAAGACGCTGCCGGCACACTGCGCTCGTTTGCCGGCGAGGTGTCTGCCTCGCCTGAGCGTCTGAGCGAGCTCGACGACCGCCTTGCCATGCTCATACGGTTGAAGCGGAAGTACGGTGCGACGCTCGCTGAGGTGATCGCATTCGGCGAGGAAGTCAGTGGGAAGCTGAGTGAGCTCGAAAACCGGGACGCCCGCCTTGTCGAACTCGAAGGCCAGCGCGGAGCAGCCGCCAAGGCTTATCGTGCGGCGGCGGAACGGCTTACTGAAGAGCGCCAGGGAGCAGCGAAGAAGCTCAGTAAGGTTGCTGAAAAACAAATTAACGAGCTCGCGATGAACGCAAAGTTCTCCGCTGACGTTAATGCGGACAAGACCGAGGCTGGCTGGACGGGTTTCGGCTGGGATCGCGTGGAATGCCGCATTGCCACCAACCCCGGCGAGCCGCTCAAACCGCTGACCGAGATCGCTTCCGGCGGCGAAATGAGCCGCGTGATGCTGGCGTTGAAGGTGTCGGTGGAAGAAGGCGCAAGCGGAGCGGCGAAGCGTAAGAAAGCTGCACTGCCTCGGACGCTCATCTTCGACGAGATCGATATCGGCATCGGCGGCCGAGCGGCAGAAGCTGTGGGTCAGAAGCTGAAGGCGCTTTCCCGCGCGCAACAGGTCATCTGCATCACGCATCTACCGCAGATAGCGGCGTTTGCCAATCAACACTTTTTGATTGAAAAGGCGGAACGCAGCGGCCGTACGCATACCGGCGTGCGGAAGATGGAGCATGAAGAGCGTGTGGAAGAGATTGCACGAATGCTCTCCGGAGCGAGTCTTACCGACACCTCGCTGCGTCATGCAGAACAGATGCTCGCGGCCGCCGGATAACAGAACGCTTGCCGCCGGTGAACGAAACGAAACTTGTGACGCTATAATTCGTGTGTCACGCTAAAATTTTGAACGTCAATCCTCTGGAGGCAATTTATGTCTGAACCGAAGAAGTGCGCTCACGCAGCCTGTTCCTGTGTTTGTTCCGATGGCAAAAAGTACTGCTCGCAGGTTTGCGAGGACAGCCACAAGTACACGGCGTTGAAGTGCGACTGCAAGCACCCCGACTGCGAAGCTTCTGGAATCTAGTCGCATGCTGCGCGCAAGTTCGTGCGGCGCAACTGTCACTACAGTGCATGGGTTCAGCCACGTGTCGCTTTTTGCGCGCAGGGCCTGGACCCATGAACGGTTTTAGGTTCGATCTACGATCCCGTATTCCCCTGCCATTTCAAAACAGCAAAGCTATTCCTTCGGAGGAATAACGTGAGCTCCGCTGTGAGTCCCAGGCCGTGACTGACTCTTTACGCAAAGCGCGGTTCTGGCTTGCCATCTTCATGGTGGGTCTCGTCCTTAGCGGCATTACGGCTTTTCCCTTGCAGTCGGAGCTTTCGCTGACAGTGCGAATTGCCACGTTCTTGAATTTGGGCTCGCGCGCTCCGTTGCTCTTCGCATGGTTAACTCGTGTCTCTCAAGCCGTGGCCGATACGAACAGACGTTACCCATTCCTGGCCTACGGCACGGACTGGCTGGCGTTTGGACACCTCGTCATCGCGGCTGCATTTATCGAGCCCTGGCTCGATCCGGTTCGCAATAAATGGCTTATCACGTTTGGCTTTATGGCTTGCGCGGGCGTTATTCCCCTGGCTTTGATCGCCGGCCCGATCCGGGGTATTCCGTTCTACTGGAGACTCATAGACTGCAGCTTCGGGGTCGTTGGATGTATCCCGCTTCTTTTCGTCCGGCGGCACATCCGTCACCTGGAGAGCAGGATGTCTGAAAGCGAACGCCGGAACCTCGGTTGATTCCTGTCTACGCGGGAAACATTGTTTGTCCGGCGTATCGAAACACCCAGATTTAGCTCTAAACGGATGGGTTGAAGAGCCGTACGTTTTGCACCGCTCGAGGGTCAACCCCGGCTGCGAATAGGGGTGAAAAAGGGTATACTTGGGATGTGAATGCCTCTACTCTCGCTCCCGGCGATGTTAATCAGGGCGTAACCAGCTCCCCAACCAAACGCGTCCTTCTGCTGAAGCCTCGCGGCTTCTGCGCAGGGGTGGTTCGTGCGATCGATATTGTGCAAATTGCGCTCGATACGTTTGGTGCGCCGATTTACGTTCGCAAGGAAATCGTACATAACAGCTATGTTGTCAATGACTTGGCCCAGAAGGGCGCAATTTTCGTCAATGAGCTGGACGAGGTGCCGGAAGGCGCACGCGTCATTTACTCGGCCCACGGCGTCTCGCCGGCGGTTCGTGAGCGAGCCAAGGAACGCGGTCTCAAGGTTGTCGATGCGACTTGTCCGCTGGTTACCAAAGTCCACGTAGAGGCCATCAAATTTGCAAAGCAGGGCTACTCGCTCGTGCTGGTCGGCCATCGCGACCACGAAGAGGTAGAGGGCACCCAGGGTGAAGCACCGACCGTAACGCAGGTCGTTTCCACGGTGGAAGAAGTTGCCGCCCTGGTCGTTCCCGATCCAAACAAGGTCGCATACCTCACGCAGACTACGCTTTCGCTCGATGAAGCGCGCTACATGATCGAGGCTTTGAAGCAGAAATTCCCCAACATCGTCGGGCCGCACGCGCAGGACATTTGCTACGCGACGGAAAACCGCCAGACAGCCGTAAAGAACGTTGCGCACGGCGCGGATGTGGTTTTGGTCGTCGGTTCGCGGAACAGCTCGAACTCCAACCGCCTGGTTGAGGTTTCGCAGAATCTTGGCACTAACTCCTTCCTGATCGATAAAGCCGAAGACATTCGTGCCGAGTGGATTGAAGGCGCGAACACCGTAGCGATTACCGCTGGCGCCTCCGCTCCGGAGATTCTCGTGCAGGATGTTGTTCAGTATCTGCAGGGCAAGGGCTACGGTTCTGTCGAAGAGATTGAAGTGATGCCGGAAAACGTTCGTTTTGGGCTACCGCCTGAGATCGTACAGGCGATCGCCTCTGCCCCTCGTTTGTCGGCGACGGCATAGTTTGCCGAGGCTGGATTTGTCCACCGGTGTAGTCTTTGACGGTTTTCGGCACGTCTTTTGCAAGTGTGGTTGCAGTGCTCGGATTGCCGCGCGAGGAAACTGGCTGCGGCGACGAGAACGAAAACAGAGAACCAATCGTTAGAGCATGAGCACACAACCTAATAATCCGGCACAGACCAGCGGAGTAGCACCTGCGCAACCGCGTTTCGGGCGCATGGATCTCGCGATGGACCGCGTTGTGGACGGCATCAACCGCTCGGTGTCCTGGCTGCTCGGGCAGCAGGACGAAGAAGGCTACTGGTGCGGCGAACTCGAAGCCGATTCCATGCTCGAAGCCGACTACATCTACATGCACACGCTGCTGGGCACGGGCGATCGCGGCAAGATGGAGCGGTGCATCAACGAAATCCTCCGCCACCAGAACGCCGACGGCGGCTGGAGTCTCTACCCCGGCGGCCCGAGCAACGTAAACTACGGCGTCAAGTGCTATCTCGCGCTAAAGCTCATGGGTTGGAGCGCGGAGCATCCGGTGCTGATCAGGGCCCGCGAGAACGTCCTCTCGCTCGGCGGCGTGACCGAATGCAACACGTTCACCAAGATTTACCTTTGCTCACTCGGTCAGTACGATTACGACGCCGTGCCGGCCGTTCCGCCTGAGCTGATCCTTTTTCCGAACTGGTGTTACTTCAATATCTACGAGCTCAGTTCGTGGTCGCGTGGCATCCTCGTTCCGCTGACGGTCCTCTACGCGAAGAAGCCGCTCAAGAAGCTTCCGGCCGAGCAGGGGATCGACGAGCTCTTCGTCGGCGGTCGCGCCAATGCGAACCTCCATCTTCGCTACGACACGAAGAAGCTTTTTTCCTGGCGCAATCTGTTCCTGCTTTTCGACCGCATCTTCCACTGGGCTGAACGCATTCACATTCGCCCCTTGCGCAAACGCGCCCTCAAGCGGGTTGAGGAGTGGCTGCTGGCACGCTTTGAGATGTCGGATGGTCTCGGGGCCATTTATCCGGCCATGCTCAATGCCATCGTCGCGCTGCGCTATCTGGGATACTCTGCTGACGACCCACAGGTCATCCGCGCGATGGACGAGTTTGAGAAGCTGGGCATCGATTGTCCCGAAGGCACGCCCGAGTATCCGACCCCAACTTTCCGGATGCAGCCTTGCTTCTCGCCCGTGTGGGATACGGCGCAGGTGCTTTCGACTCTCGGCGAAGCCGGTGTCTCGCGTACCGATCCGCGCCTGCTCAAGGCCGCCGACTGGCTGCTCTCCAAAGAAGTCCGCCACAAGGGCGACTGGGCTGAGAAGGTCAAGAACGTCGAGCCCGGCGGCTGGTACTTCGAGTTTAACAATGAGTTTTATCCAGATGTTGATGATACTGGAGAAGTTCTGCTGGGGTTGAAGGCCGTCCAGAATCCCCGTGAGCGGTATCAGCACGACGTCGAGCAGCGCGCCATCAATTGGGTGCTCGCCATGCAGTGCAAAAACGGCGGATGGGCTGCGTTCGACAAAGACAACACCAAGAAGATCTTCCAGTACGTCCCGTTCGCCGATCACAACGCGATGCTTGACCCGCCGACGGTAGACATCACAGGCCGCATACTCGAAATGCTCTCTGCTTACGGCTATAACCGCACGGACAAGCGCATCGAAGCCGCTGTGCAGTTCATGCTCAAGGAACAGGAGCCTGATGGCTCGTGGTTCGGACGCTGGGGTGTGAACTATCTCTACGGCACGTTCCTCGTCCTCCGTGGCCTGGAGTCCGTTGGCCTTTCGTATCTCGAAACTCCCGTCCAGCAAGCTGCCGAGTGGATTCGCATGGTGCAGAATCCCGACGGTGGTTGGGGCGAAACCTGCGGCACGTATGACGATCCGGACCAGAAGGGCGTTGGCCCCTCCACCCCGTCGCAGACAGCCTGGGCGCTGCTTGGTCTTCTCGCCGCGAACGATACCCGTTCGGATTCGGTGGCCAAGGGTATCCGCTGGCTGATTGAGCGCCAGCACGAGGGCGGCGACTGGGATGAGCTTATGCCGGGCCGTAACGGGGAGAGTTACTACACCGGAACCGGCTTTCCGCGCGTGTTCTACCTTGGCTATCATTTGTATAAGCAGTACTTCCCGCTGCTGGCGCTGACGACCTACAAAAAGGCGCTGGAAAGAGAACAGTTGGAAGCGTAAGGCAGTGCTCGAACATCGAATAAGCAGTACCGCAAAAGACTGAAGCAATGAGGAGTTACCCCGAATGGCTGTACCTGTATCGCAAGCTCTGACCGTAGCCAGCTACGTCCTGAAGCAGAAGCTGACTGGACGCAAGCGCTATCCTCTGGTGCTGATGCTCGAGCCGTTGTTCCGCTGCAACCTGGCGTGCGCCGGCTGCGGCAAAATTCAGTATCCCGCGCACATCCTGAAGGCTGAGCTTTCGCCCGAGCAGGTCTTCCAGGCGGTCGACGAATGCGGCACCCCGATGGTCGCTATCCCAGGCGGCGAGCCGCTGCTGCATCCGCAGATGCCGGAGATTGTTGCTGGCCTCGTCGCGCGCAAGAAATACGTCTACATGTGTACGAACGCACTGCTTCTGAAAGAAAAGCTTCACCTCTTTACGCCGTCGAAGTACCTCAGCTTCTCGGTGCATGTGGACGGCGAGCGCGAGCATCACGACTTCGGCGTCTGCCGCGAAGGCGGATATGACATCGCCCTAGAGGGCGTACACGCGGCCGTAAAGGCAGGTTTCCGTGTCACCACCAACACCACGCTGTTCGACGGCGCCGATCCCAACTCCGTCCGCCGCCATTTCGACCAGATGATGGAAGCGGGCGTCGAAAGCATGATGGTCTCGCCCGGCTACACCTACGACAAGGCGCCCGACCAGCAGCACTTCCTTGGCCGCGCCAAGTCCAAAAAGCTCTTCCGCTCAATCCTTTCGAACCGCAAGAAGACCTGGAAGTTCAACGCTTCGCCCATGTTCATGGAGTTCCTCATGGGCAAGAAGGAGCTGACCTGCACTCCTTGGGGCATGCCCACCTACTCCATCTTCGGTTGGCAGAAGCCCTGCTACCTGCTGCAGGACGGTTACGCCGACACCTTCCAGGAGCTGATGGAGTCTGTCGAGTGGTCTAACTATGGCACGGAAAGCGGTAACCCACGCTGCGCGAACTGCATGGTCCACTCCGGCTACGAAGCTAGTGGCGTGAACTACACGTTCGGCTCCGTCAAGGGTCTGCTCCAGACTGCGAAGGCCATCTTCTTCGACAAGTACGAAGACGCCGGCGCGCAGGACATTCTGAACAAGTGGCAGCCTGAGGGCCACGGCCCGCTAGTGCAAATCGCTCCGGGACAGGCCACTGCGGTTGTCGTCACAACCTCGGTCAACGAAAACGCAACCGTAGCGGGAGACTAATCATGGCGACATTGCAGCAGGAGCACCTGAAGGTAGAGCAGTTGCAGCACGCAACGCCGGACCAGATCGAGCACATCGCCGGCCGCGAGCGCGACAACCTCGAGGGGACTATCCCCGCGATGGCTACCGAGGCTGAGATTCGCGAAGTCCTCGAGAAAGCTTTCGACTACCGCGGCGACATCACTGTTACGCGCAAGGATGGATCGACCATTGAGGGCTATCTCTATGATCGCCGCAATGCTCCTACGCTGGAGCAGTCGGTCATCCGGCTGATGCCAACCCCCGCGAAGGGCGCACCTGCGAGTACGACGATCGAGCGCGTCAACATCTCCTACGCCGATATTGCCGGCCTCAAGTTCTCCGGCCGCGACACGGCGGCAGGCAAGACCTTCGACGCGTGGGTGAAGAAGTACTGGGAAAAGAAGGCCGCCGGCGAGACGAACATCCAGATCGCACCCGAGAACCTCGACTAGCTGACTATGCGCCTGTTTCTCACCGGAGCAACGGGCTTCGTCGGCTCGCACGTAGCAGCACTCGCAGCAGAGCAGGGCGCCGCTCTCCGCCTACTTGCTCGCAAGACCTCCAACACCGCCAATCTGCCGAAGAACGCTGAGCTCATCCTCGGCGATCTTCGCGAGCCTGCCGTCTTCGCTTCCGCGCTCGTCGGCTGTGACGCCGTCCTTCACGTGGCCGCCGATTACCGCCTTTGGGTGCCTGACCCTGCCGACATGTACAAGGCCAACGTCGAAGGCACGCGCGAGCTCCTGCGCCTCGCCCGCGAAGCCGGCGTGCCTCGGTTCGTCTACACCAGCAGCGTGGCCACCATGGGCTTCAAGACCGACGGCACCATCGTTGACGAAGCCACGCCGGTCAGCGAAGCCGACATGATCGGCCACTACAAACGCTCCAAGTGGATGGCCGAACAGGTGGCCCTCGAAGCAGCCCGGGCAGGGCAACAGGTCATCGTGCTCAATCCGACCACGCCTATCGGAGCGATGGACACCAAGCCTACGCCCACCGGCCGCATCGTTGTTGACTTCCTCAATAAGAATTTTCCGGCCTACGTAGACACCGGACTCAATCTCGTCGACGTCACCGAAATTGCGCGCATGCACCTCGTCGCTTTACAAAAGGGAACTCCTGGCGAGCGCTACATCCTTGGCGGAGAAAACCTCACGCTCAAACAAATCTTCGACCGCCTCGCTGCAATCACCGGCCTGCCGTCGCCGAAGCACAAGGTGCCTCACGCCGTCGCCATGGCCTACGCCTTCTTCGAAGAAACCTTCACCGGCAAGCTGCGCGGCAAGGAGCCTCGTGCGACGGTTGAGGCCGTACGCATGGGCCGGAAGATGATGTTCGCAAGCTCCGCAAAAGCAGAGCGTGAGCTTGGCCTGCGAGTGCTCCCCGTTGAAGACGCATTGCGGTCCGCCTGCTGTTGGTTCATCGCGAATGGCTATGCCCCCTCCACTCCATTTACGATCTAACCAGCGCCTCATGCCTCCAAAGCTCGCCATCATCGCTGCGTTGCCCCGTGAAGTTACCGCGCTCGTGCATGGCGTTACACCCCATGCGACGTTCCAGGAGCGAGGCATCCTGCTCTATCAACTGCCGAACGCGATCATCGTAGCCGGCGGCATGGGCGGACTGCGTGCAACGCTGGCGTTTGAGGCCGCCCGCGCCATGGCTCCTATCGAACATGTTATTTCCGCCGGTCTGGCCGGCGCTTGTACCTCCGCCCTGCGCGGGGGTGATATCGCCGAAGCCGCCGTCGTTGTCGAAGAGCGAACCGGTGAACGCTTCGACGTGATCGCCTCGCCAGATCCACATGTGCTGGTAAGCAGCGGCGCCATCGCAGACGTGAAGGAAAAGAACCGCCTCGCCGAAACCTACGGCGCCGCCATGGTCGATATGGAAGCCGCAACTATCGCGCGGTTGTCCATTGCGCATGGCGTGACCTTCCGGGCCATCAAGGCGATCTCCGACGGCCATGAGTTTGAAATGCCTTCGCTCAAGCTCTTCGCCGACCACAACGGCCACTTCCGCACCGGAGCCTTTGCCATGCACACTGCCTTGCGCCCTCAGCAATGGGGTAAGGCCATCGAATTAGGCAACGCAAGCAAGCACGCGCTGGCAAAGTTGCACCATGCACTACGTACAGCAATGGCCGAAAGCGCTGCATAGAGCAATTCAAGAGGAGCATCGAACACAGTGTCAGAAACAATGCAGGCCGCGGTTTACAGGGCCATCGATGATGTCCGCACCGAAGCCGTCTCCATTCCAGCCATCGGCAAAGGCGAAGTGCTCGTCCGCCTCGATACCTGCGGCATCTGCGGCACCGACCTGAAGAAGATTCACACCGGCTCTCATTCCGCGCCACGCGTCTTCGGTCATGAGATGGCTGGCACTATCGCCGCGATCGGTGAAGGCGTCCAGGGTTTCGCCGTCGGCGACCGCGTCATGGCGTTCCATCACATCCCCTGCGGCACCTGTTTCTACTGCAGGAAGCACACCTTTGCGCAGTGCGAGACCTACAAGAAGGTCGGCACAACGGCAGGCGTAGGCGAAGCAGCCGGCGGCGGCTTTGCCGAGTACATCCGCGTCATGGACTGGATCGTCGGAGACGGCAATACGCCCGCTGGCCTCATCAAAATTCCTGACGACATCCCCTTCGAACAGGCCGCGTTCATTGAGCCCGTGAACACCTGCTTCAAGGCAGTCAAACTTCTCGCCCTGGAGCCTGACGACACCGTCCTCGTCATCGGGCAGGGAAGCATCGGCATCATCTTGGCTGCGCTCGCAAAACAAACCGGCGCTACCGTCCTTACCTCAGACATGTACCCTGAGCGCCACGCGGTGGCCGCGAAGTTCGGCCTGGATCATCCTCTCGATGCCCGCGGCGACGTCGTCGCAGCCTGCAAAGCCGTAACCGAGGACCGTGGCGCCGACGTGGCTCTGGTTGCCGTCGGCGCTGACGCTCTCATTGCCACAGCAATGGCCGCCATCCGCCCCGGTGGCCGCGTGATGCTTTTCGCCTCCACGCAGCATGGCACAGCGCCATTCGATCCTGCAGCCGTTTGCATGGATGAGAAAACCCTCATGGGGTCGTACTCCGCCTCGGTCGCCATCCAGCAGGAAGGCATCGACCTCGTCTTTGAAGGCTACCGCTCCGGCAAGCTCGACTTCACGCAGCTCATCTCGCACCGCTTCACGCTAGATGCCGCCGCGAAAGCAGTTCATCTCGCGTCAAATCCGCAGCCTGACTCCATGAAGATCGTTCTGAAGTTGTCCTAGTTTGAGGACACCGCATCATTGCGTCGCGTAAACACGATGACCTCGTTTCCGCCCTGCCGCTTGCCAAGATACATGGCGTTGTCCGCCGCACGCAGCAGGCTCACGGCATCGTTCGCGTCATCCGGATAGATCGCCATCCCGATTGATGCGCTTACATGGATCGTCTCTCCCGGGCTCTGCACTGGGATATTCAGCCGCTGTGCCAGCTTCACTACCAGCGACGTCACGTCCGCTATATCTGTGCCCGCCGGTAAACTCATGGCGCAGCCAAATTCGTCCCCGCCCAGTCGTGCGATCAGATCATCCTTGCGCAGCACCTTCACCAGCGTCTCGGAAACCGTGCGCAGCAATAGATCCCCACGTTCGTGGCCAGCGTATCGTTCACTGCCTTGAACTTATCGAGATCGAGATACAGCACCGCAACACGGCTACCGTTCTGACGAGCATCGGCAACCATGTCGTCCAACCCACGCCGGAACCGTCGCCTGTTTGCCAACCCCGTCAACCCATCCTGATTCGCGATGAGGTCGCTCTCAAGCTTTGCAATCTCAAGCTCTTCATTTTGCTGCTTAAGTCCCTGGCTGTATTTGCGAAGCTCAGCCTCCGCTTCCATGCGCCGCTCCATCTCTTCAGCCAGCAGAGCCACGTTGCGCTCCAGCACGTCGTTTGCGGCTTTCACTTTCTCAGAAGAGTTCCAGAGCGGCTTGACGTCGGTGAATACCCAGAACCGTCCCGGAACTTCGGCGCTGCCCACGGAATGGCTCTCAACCCGGACAGCAATCTTGCGTTCAGAGTCGATCCAATACTCCGCCGTAGCCGCGTCTGAGGCCGTAACCGAAAGCGCCAGCGGGATACCTTCCGAGGTCTCAATAAGGCACGCCGAACGCGTGCGCTGCATGGCAGCCACAACGCTGGCGGTATCGCTGGTTGTGGCTGGGATCCTGAGGAATTCTGCCGCTACTGGGTTAACCAGACTGCCCTGCAACAGGTCGACGAACACGATGCCGAGCCCAACGTTCCGAAGGGTGGCATCCAGCCGTTCCTGCATCTGCAGCAGCTTCGCCGCTGTGTTCTGCCGTGCGGCAAAGTCTCCAACGACTCGTGCCGCCTGTTGAAGGTGCGAGGCGAGTTCAGGCGTCTCATTCGGACGCTCTTTCCACCAGAAGAAGAGACATCCTTCAGCTTCAGCAAGGTCCATCTTCAGTGAAGCAACAAAGCCCGGACGGAAGCCGAGCCATCCGGTCATGGCTGAGGGGAGCAGAAGCTTGTTCGTTGGATGCACGCCTAAACCGCATGCTCCGATCAATCCGGCTGAAAGCGGAAGGCGTCGGCCAGCCAGGCCGTAAGGTTGTGAAGCAAGCACAATCGATTCGGCAGCAGATTCGCTACCGGTTGAGATCAGCGCGGCGTCAGCGCCTGCGGCGGTGCATAGCAATTTGAGAAGGTCGGAGAGACCAAGGTCTTTCTTAATGGATTCGTTTTTCTGCATCGCGTCCTGGGATTAGGGGAGGTGCCGAAGCAGAGACTGAGACACGACTTCAGGTGCAGCAAGGTGTGGAAAGTGACCCTCCACCGGCAGTACCTCAAGGGTCGCCGTGCGGATGTGTGATTTCAGATACTCGCCGACCTGGTCAGGAACGGCGATGTCGTTCTGCGTTTGCAGCAACACAACGGGCGGTTCGATGAAAGGCAAATGGCGGCGGAAGTCGCTCTGGAAGATGGTCCGCGCTGACGAGAGAGCAATATCGGGACGGAGTGCGAACAGGCTTTCGGAAAACTCTTTGACCGGTGCACTGTCCGGCAGGCCGCGAACGGCAAGCGGCGCAAAGCCGGAGATCCAGCCTTGATAGTCACGGTTCATAGCGGCGTAAATCTGGTCCAGATGCTCCTGCTCAAAGCCGCCAATGTACGGCCCATCGTTCAGGTATCGCGGTGATGCCCCAATCGTGATGATCTTGCGGAACAGCTTCGACCGTTCCAGCGATGCCAGAAATCCCACCATCGACCCAACCGACGCTCCAACAAAGGTGCATTGGTCCATACCCAGCTCGTCGAGTACGAGCAACAGGTCGTCTGCGTGAGACTCGATGTGGTCGTAGCGGGAGGGGTCGAAGTTGGCCGGGCCCTTTGGACCGGCGCCCGCCAGGTCCATCCGCAGGATCTGAAAGTGCGGTTCCAAGCTTGGCAGCACCTTGCGCCACACCGTCTGATCCGTCCCAAAACCGTGGAGCAGCACCAATAACGGCCCATTTGAGCCAGTAACCGTAACATTGTGCCGCTCACAGCGAGCCGAAGACAAAGAGGCACTGCTGAGGGTGCCAGAATGGGACATATTGTGGCTTGTCAACCTGAGCAATTATTCCATGAATAAGGATTGTTTTTCCATACGTCCAAAGAGGGAGCAGCCCGGCCAGATCAGCGTTCTCTGCGAAGAAGCAGCGCGCCCGCCAGAAAAAGGCCGGCTCCGGCGCTTCCCAGCAGGTAAATAGCATGCCGGTAGGCCGCCTGCACGGCCAGTGGAGTTGCCCGAGTCGCATCCAGGCATTGGGTGCAGCCCTGGCCCTGGGCGCTGGCCGTAAAAGCCGTGAGTAGGGCAGCTGCAAACAGAGCACGGCGAATCACTGCCCAAACTCCAGCAGTGCAAAGAGCAGAAGCCACAGCACGCCCATCGCGTGCCAGTACCAGACCGTGGCGTCCACCAGAATCTGGCGGGTCAACATCCGCCGGGAGCGATGCAGCCCAACCAGGGCAGCAACCAATGCCCCTACGCCGATCAGCAGATGCGCGGCATGCGCGTAGGTGATCAGGTAGAAGAAGTGGCTGCTCGGGTTTCCGCGATACCTCTGCTGCGCGGCCAGTTGTTTCCATGCCACCACTTGCCCGGAAAGAAAGACGATGCCCAGCGCCAGCGTGATCGAAAGCCACAGCGTTGCCCGCCGCGAAGTCGGCCGCCCCAGCCCGAGCCACTCATCCATCACGTCCTGCTCCTGAAACATGCTGCGCCGTGCCAGCTCGGCTGAAGCGGAGCTGACGATCAGGACAGCCGTATTCAGCCACAAGATCGAAGGAATCGCCGTCGGAAGCCAGTCGTTGATGTAACGCGAGTAAGCGTCGAAGTGTCCGTTGGACTTGGTGACGAAGAAGGCGCTGACAATGGCGATGAAGAACATCAGCACCGCAAACAAGCCGAAGAAAACCCCGACCCGCACCTGCGAAAGCCGCTCCCGCGGTCCTCGCCGACCCTGTGGCCGATCGTTCCAGTTGTCTCCCTCGCCGTTGCCGCCGGTGCGTTTGTCCGTGGGCGGTCGCCGACCCGAGCCGTTATCGTTCTCGCGAATGTCGCCGGGTGGGCGGCGGCGGTCGATCTCCGGCGGTGTGATCGTAGGAGCCATATCTTTAGGGCAGGCACGCGAAGTCTGCGATTTCAGATTACTCCAGATGCGGTGTGGACGCTTCATCGGGCTGCCATTGCGCGATAAAGGTGGCCGCGTCGTCCGAATATTGGCACGGCCCGCGATAAGCCATCAGCGGCTCAGGACTCGTTTCCTCCAGCGCATTCGGAGCCCACTCCATGGTCGTCGCGTTCCACGGATTCTCCACCGCCGTCGGCGGCAAAAGCGCCGTCCGTAACACGTTGTAAAGAAATGGCAGCTGCGCGCAAGCCAGGAATAGCGCCGAAAACGTGATGTGCAGCTGTAGCGGCGTTGTGGTCTGCAGCAGCGCCGTGCCCGGCCCGGCGATTCCATTCAACTGCGCATACTGTCGTGGCTCACCGGCAAGACCCGTAAGGTGCATCGGAAGAAACGTCGAGTATGCCCCGAAGATCGTCAGCCCAAAATGCACCTTGCCCAGTGGTTCAGAAAGCTGCCGCCGAAAGATCAGCGGGAACCAGTAGTACGTCGCGCAGCATAGCCCAAAGATTCCAGCCATCGCCATGATCAGGTGGAAGTGCGCGACCACGAAGAACGTATTGTGCAGATACTCATCCAGAATCGGCTGCGCAAGAATTGGCCCCGTGAGCCCACCTGCCACAAATAACGAGACGAAGCCCAAAGCAAAGAGCATCGGCGTGGTCAGCTGCGGACGCGACCTCCAGACCGTAGCCAGCCAGCTCAGAACCTTCGCCGATGCAGGCAGCGCAATCGCCATCGTCGAAATCGCAAAAGCCGACCCGGCAAACGGATTCAACCCGGCCACAAACATGTGATGTCCCCAAACCAGAATGCCCAGGAATCCGATCAGCAGCGTTGTGGCGATCATGAGCCGGTAGGCAAATACCTTGCGCCGGGCGAAGTTCGCCAGCACCATCGACGTAAGTCCCATCCCGGGGAGGATGGCGATGTAGACTTCCGGATGCCCAAAGAACCAGAACAGGTGTAGCCAAAGCAGCGGGGAACTATCGCCTGTGTGGCCGAGCATCACGCCGTTGATCAAATCCTGGGCCGGCAGAAAGAAGCCGGTGTGCAGATGCCGGTCGCACAACAACATCACGATTGCGGCCATCAACACCGAGAACGCGAGCACGCTCAGCAGCGCCGCCGTGAACCAACCCCACACTGTTAGTGGCAGCCGCTCCCACGTCATGCCCTCAGCCCGTAGCTTCACGATCGTCGTGAGCGTGTTGATGCCCGAAGCAGTTGACGCCACAGCAAACATCACAATCGCCGCCAGCCACACATCCATTCCATCGCCCTGGCCCGGACCCGCCAGCGGAGAAGCCGAAAGCGGCGGGTATGCCGTCCATCCGGAAATAGGTGCGCCTTGCGGCACAAAGAAAGCTGCCACCAACACCGCCAGCGCAACGGCCGTGAGATACATACTCGCCGCATTCAGCCGCGGAAAGGCCATCTTCCGCGACCCGATCTGCGCAGGCAAAATCAGATTGCCGAACCCCGATTGCGGCGCCACCGTCAACACGAAGAAGAGCATGATCGTGCCATGCATCGTCACCAGCGCCAGGTACTCCTCCGGCAAAATGAGCCCATGCAGCGGCAGCTTCCACGCAGGCCACGAAAGATGCAGCCGCATCAGCAGCGAAAGCACTGTGCCCAGCAAAACAGCCACCACCGAGATCGCGATATATCCAAGGCCGACCGCTCGATGATGCATCACCCTCATCGCGCACCCGCCTGCGCTTCACGAGTGGCCAGCCACGCAGCAAACTTCTCCGGCGGAAGCACCAGCATCGTTGCCTGCATTCTGTAATGCCCCAATCCGCAAAGCTGCGTGCAAAGAATCGCATACGTTCCCGGCGTTGTCGGCGTGAAGTGAATATGCGCCGTCTGGCCCGGGACTGCGTTCTGCTTCAGACGCATCTCCGGCACAGCGAAGCCATGGATCACATCCTGCGCCCTGAGTGTCAGATCTACTTCTCGATTTGCCGGTAATACGAGCTGGCTGCTGACGATGTCATCAGTCCCATAGGAGTCTTTCGGGTCAATCCCTAGCGGATTGCCTGCAGGCGCATCCGCCAGCGCAAGCTTCGTCTGCCCAAACGTCGCATCCTTTCCCGGATACCGGAAGTACCAGGCAAACTGCATGCCGGTCACTTCCACTTGCATCGCGGCAAGGTCGGCGCCTGTATACCGCTGCGCCGCCCAAAGCCGCTGCGCGCGGATCGCCAGAAACGCAAACAGCACCGTAAGCGCTGCCAGCGGAAGATACTCCAGCGTCAGCTTGTGGATGGGCCTATGGGCTCGCCGCCTCACTGCCAACCCCACCAGTAAGATGAAATGCGCCAGCGTCAGCAGTGCCAGCGCGATCCACAGGTTCAGCAGCAGGTGTTGATCGAGCGACCGTCCGTGCAGCGAAGCATTCCGCGGCAGATGCCAGAACTGTTGGCCGGACACGATCGCCTGCGCGTTAAGCATGGCTTGATTGTAGTGCGGCTAGTCGCAGGGAGTGTGCTCGCGCACCATGTCCAGGAATAGCTGATGCACGCGCACATCGTCGGAAAGCTCCGGATGAAACGTCGCCGCCAGGAGCTTGCCCTTGCGCACCAGCGTAGCGTTTCCATCGCGCGTCGCAAGCACTTCGATGTCATCGGCCACGCGCGTAATGCGCGGCGCGCGGATGAACACCATCTCCATCGGCCCACCGGGGAGGGAAGTCTCTTCCGTCAGGATGGTCGAGTCATTCTGGCGCCCGTAAGCATTGCGCTCGACCTCGATATCGAGGACAGCGAACGAGCGCTGCGTAGGATTTGTCACATCTTTCGCCAGAAGAATCGTTCCGGCACATGTGCCGAACGTAGGCTTCGTATGAACGAAGTCATTCAGTACGTCGTAGAAGCCGGCACGCTCCAGATGTTTCAGGAACGTCGTCGACTCGCCGCCAGGAATGACGAGTCCATCCAAAAACTCAAGCTGATCCGGCGTGCGAATGAACCGTGTGATTGCGCCGAGTTCGTTCAGGCGCTCCGCATGAATGTCATACGCCCCTTGTAGAGCCAGAACGCCGATCTGTGGACATTTAGACATAGTCGCTCACTAACGCTGAAACAACCACACGAAAGGCACAGCAACAATACGTTGCTTCCGCTGTGCTACAGGATGACAAGTGAAAAGCGTTGCGCGATTACCAGCCGCGATTCTGCATCAGGTTCTTTTGTTCGATCGCCGCCGCAGCCAGACCCTTCATGCTGCCAAGCACTGCTTCCGATGCTTCCGCAACGATCTTGGGATCGTTGAAGTGCAGCGTCGCCAGCACAATCGCCTTCGCACGCGAAACAGCTTCTTCACGCTCCAGCTTGTTGTGCTCCACGTCCAGCGGAATCGCGCCTTCCTTCATGAAAATGCCCGAACCCACGAATACAGTTTCCGCCCCCAGCTGCATCATTAGTGCAGCGTCTGCCGGGGTAGCAATGCCGCCGGCCGAGAAGTTCGGCACCGGCAGCTTGCCAGCCTTGGCGATCATGCGGATCAGCTCATACGGCGCGCCATGCACCTTCGCAGCGTTGTAAAGCTCTTCGTCGCCGAGCACAGTCAGCGCCTTGATTTCGCGCGTGATCTGCCGCATGTGCTGTACGGCGTGGACTACGTCGCCGGTACCGGGCTCGCCCTTTGTGCGAATCATCGCTGCGCCTTCCGCTATGCGTCGACAGGCCTCCCCGAGGTTCTTCGCGCCGCACACAAACGGCGTGGTGAAGGCATGCTTGTCGATGTGGTAGACCTCGTCGGCGGGCGTCAGCACTTCGGACTCGTCGATGAAGTCTACGCCGAGGGCCTGCAGCACCTGCGCTTCGGCAAAGTGGCCGATGCGGGCTTTCGCCATCACAGGGATGGAGACGGTCGCGATGATCTCCTTGATTAGCTTGGGGTTTGCCATACGGGCCACGCCGCCTTCGGCGCGAATCATCGCGGGAACGCGCTCGAGGGCCATCACGGAGACGGCGCCGGCTTGTTCGGCGATCTCCGCCTGGGCTACGTTCATGACGTCCATGATGACGCCGCCCTTCATCATCTCGGCCAAGCCGATCTTGAGGCGAAGGGAAGTGCTATTGCCGCTGCCGTTTCCGTTGCTGTGGTTTCCGTTGCTGCTGTGTGCCATAACGAGCTCCTTCACGAGCGGCGAAATCACGCCAAAAATAAAGTTTAGCAGTTCGAGAGAATCGCTCTCGAGTGCGCTGGATGCGGCGGTTGAGGCTGCCGATGATGCTGCGGACGGACAACACCCCCTCCCCCCGTTTTCTGCGTAAAGTCCGCAGGAGATTGGGGTTAGGCGTGGACTTCAAAAACGAGACAAGCTCGATTTGGATGGGGACTGATCGAGGGGCTCGGTCTTTTTATTGTAAGCGGAGTGTCAAGGGCCCGTGAACTGTCTACCTTCATCGCATTCAGCCTGCGCGAGGCCGCCGACACCCCATCCCTCCGCGAAAGGATGGGATGTCGGCGTGGAGTTTGCCCCGGTTACTCCTTTGGAGCGCCCGGGATGGTGATGTCCAGCTCCGTTGTTTTGCCTAGATCCGACAGTGGCGGCTTGATCTCAGTCTTATTGCCCACCACCACAATCGCCAGTTTCTCCGGTTGAATGTACTTCAGGGCCACGCGAGTCACATCTTCGGCTGTCACCCTTTCCACGCCCGCGCGGTACCGTTCCAGGAAGTCCGACGGATAGCCGTACACGGCGAACACCACCTGCTCGTTCAGCACTTTCTCCGGCGTGTCGTATTTGAAGATGAAGGCGTTCAGCAGATCGTCCTTGGCCTTGCGCAGCTCGCTCGGCGTCGGAGGATCGGTGCGCAACCGCCGCACTTCATCCAGCGTCGCCTTGGTTGCCGCCACGGTGCTGGAGCTCTTGGTGCCGAGGTCCACAACGAACAGCCCCGGATGGTCATACGCCGCGCCGAATGTACCGCCCACGTCATATGCCAGGCCCAGCTTCGTCCGGACATTCTGGATTACGCGTGAGCCGAAGCCGCCGGAGAAGATCTCGTTCATCACGGAAAGCGCATAGAAGTCCGGGTTTCGCTCTTCGGTTCCGAGCCCGACCATGTACACGTTTGATTGATCCACATCCGACTTGTTTGCAAAGTAGATGCCCGGCGTCGGTTCGGCAAAATCGACTTTTGTCGAATCCAGCTTCGTTCCTTGAGGGATGCCGCTGAAAGCCGCGCGTAGCTTGGCTTCCATCTCTTTGGCGTCGAAGTCGCCGATGACCCCGACGATCAGGTTCGCTCCGGCAAATGTCTTCTCATGCCAGGCCTTCAGGTCGCCGAGTTTGACCGCAGAGACGGTAGCCAGTTCGGATTCCCGGCCGTAAGGATTGCCCTTGCCGTAGGCGATCTGTATCGCCTCGCGCCGCGCAATCGAAGCTGCATCGTCATTCCGCCGCAGGATGCTGGACTCCATGCTCTGCTTGGCCAGATCGAGCTTCTTCTCGTCGAAGGCCGGATGTTCCAACAGATCGAGCGCGATGGAAAAGACGCCGTCGAAGTCTTTCGAGAAGCTCGACCAACTGACAGACGTCGCCGCCTGGCCGCCGCCCGTTTCAATCGAAGCAGCCTTTGCCGCCAGTTGATCGTCCAGCGCATCGCCCGGATGATCCTTCGTGCCGGAGGTCCGCCAGGTTTCGCCGTAGAGCGTTACCAGCCCAACCTTGTCTGCCGGTTCATCGCGGGAGCCTCCGCGAATCCGGATAAATCCATCGGTGAAGGGAAGCTCATGGTCTTCTTCGAGAAAGAGTTGCACTCCATTCGGCAGTGTGATCAGTGTGGGTTCGGTCGGCTTGAAGTCATGCAGCGCGGGAATCGGAATCGACTTCCACGGCGACACCGGAGCTGCGGGCTTTGGGGTTTGAGCGGTGGCCATCGAAGAACAAGCAACGGCGAACGCGAAGGTCGCGAAGGAAGAACGCAAAGGATGGAGTGATTTCATCGCGCACCTCCTTTGCCGGCCGTTGCAGGTGGAGCGGCAGCCTCGGTGGGGCCTGGCGGAGGTGTCGAGGGCGTAAAGTCGATCCGGGCGCTGGTGCGGTTGGACTCGACGAACGTCTTGTTCGCCACCCGGCGGATGTCGGACTTTGAAACTGCATCGATCTTCTGCAACTCCGCAAACATGTAGTGCCAGTCGCCGAACATGGTCTGATATTGGGCCAATTGCGAAGCCAAGCCGCTGTTGTCCGCGAGGCCGCGAAGGAGGTCCGCACGAGCCCGTGTCTTGAAGCGTTCCAGCTCCGCATCCGAAACATCGGTGGTTTTCAAAATGTCGAGTTCCTTGTGGATCGCCGTGCGCAGTTCGTCATTGGTATGTCCGCGCAGAGGGAGCCCGTAGAAGGCAAACAGGCCCGGATACTTGACGCCCGGAAAACCCGAAAAGCCCTCGGCAACCTGTGCAATCTTCTGGTCGCGCACCAGCGAGCGATACAGCCGCGAGGTGCGCCCGTTGGAGAAAATATCGGTGATGGCGTCATAGACGTTATCGTCTGCCGAGCGATAGTCCGGACGGTGATACCCCTCGATATAAATCGGCTGCGTGGTTTCGCGAAGGACGACCGAACGCTCCGCTTTCTGCTCGGGTTCAACTGTCGTCATGGGCTCGGGCTTTGGCCCAGACGGAATGCGGCCAAAGTACTTCTCCAGAACCGGCATCGCCGTTTTAGGGTCGACATCCCCGACCACGGCCACCACGATATTCGAGGGCACGTAATACTTCGCGTGGAAAGCTGCAGCTTCCGTCGCGGTCACCTGGGTAATATCAGCTTCCCAGCCAACCCCCGGCCGTCCATACGGATGCGCCATGTAGGAAGCTGCGAGGAACTCTTCGACCAGCCGGCCCTGTGGAGAGCTATCGATCCGCATGCGGCGCTCTTCGTTCACGACATCGCGTTCCTTATAGAACTCGCGCGCTACAGGCCAGCCGATGCGCGACGACTCCAGGAACGCCCAAAGCTCGAGGCGGTTTGAAGGCATCGACCAGAAGTATTGGGTGGAGTCTTCCGATGTCGATGCGTTCAGATCAACCGCTCCATTCTGCTCGGCGATCTCCGAGAACTGATTCGGCACGACGTACTTCTGTGCGGCCTCGACGGCTTCTTCAAATGCTTTGTGCAGCGCCTCGACCTTTGCCGGGTCCTGGCCGGTCTGCTTGCGGAACTCTGCGTCGTACGCCGCGTAGGCGGTTTCTACTTTGGCCAGCGCCAGCTTCTCCGCGGGATAGTTCGTTGTGCCGATCGTGTTGGTGCCCTTGAAAGCGATGTGCTCAAACATGTGCGCGAGGCCGGACTGTCCCTGCGGATCGTTCGCCGATCCCGCATCGACCAGCGTGTAGAAGCTGAAGACCGGCGCTTCGTGCCGTTCGCTGATCACGAGCGTAAGCCCGTTCGGAAGCACTTTTACCGTGGTGCGCGCGGCGAGCTCCTGCTCGAACTTGTCTTTCTGAATTTGAGCCGGAGCAATGGGCGCGGGCGTCTGCGCACGCAGGGCGGGAAGCAGAAGAGCGGAAGTAAGCAGCAGGGTAGCGGCGCGGTAGGCTTTCGCTGTGGTTCTGGGGTAAGACGTCAAACGGACCTCATTTCTGGACAGAAAGCGTGGGCTCGAGTGTGGCAGGTAGGACACGGTGCAGCAGTTGGAGCTCCTGTACTAAGACGTGGATTCGAAGCAAAGGACATTCCGGCAGAGTTTCCCACAGAAGATTTCGTCAACTGGGGCTGGTGGGCACTTGTTGCTTGCGATTCATGCGCACCTGCGGAACAATTCTATCTAAAGTATGAACATGCTTTCACCGCAACGCTGCCTTGTTCAGTGGTTGGGCCTTTTTATGGCCGCGTTCCTGCTGCCCCAGGGAGTGCGGGGACAGCTCGTTTCGCTCAAAATGCGGCCGCCGGTGGTTCCCAACGCGGTCGTGGACCTCGGCGCGATGCCCGCCTCGCAGCCGCTCAAGGTCACGCTCTATCTCGCACCTACAGCCGACCGCACAGCCTCGCTGCTCAGCTTCCTCACCGCCGTCCAGACTCCCGGAAGTTCCGTCTACCGCCAGTGGCTCACCCCGGCCGTCTTCGGCCAGCAGTTCGGCGCGGCCAGCGATCAACTCGCGGCCATCACCGCCTTCGCGCAGGGCTCCGGTTTGGCGGTTGAAAGTATCTCGGCCTCAGGCCTGCGGGTTGTGGTTTCAGGTAGCGTGGCACAGGTGGAAGCAGCAATGTCTCCAGCGATCCACACGCTGCAGGTTGGGGCGACAACTTACTACGCCAATACGGCCACGCCTGCGCTGCCCCAAGCTGTCGCGGCAAATCTTCTGGCCGTTGATGGTCTTAGCAACTTGCCCACAGCCTTTCCGTTTTCTCTGGCTGCGGACGGCGCTGCCATCGCCGAGGATGCTACAAAGGGTGGCCTTAAGCCCCTGAGTACGATCGTCGAAGAGAACTCAAGCCGCCTCATCTCGCTGAACACTTCGGCTTGCCTTGAAGATGTCGACGCGGGAACCAAGGCTGCTATGCAGTTGGCGCTGCGGCAGGCTAGCGCGCAAGGTATAACCGTCCTTGCCCAAACCGGTTGTGGTGCCCGCGGCTCGGCCGGCTTGCCGAGTATTTTCTCCGAGGCCACCTCGGTCGCTATTGCCCCAGGCATCACGCCGCCGGCTACGGCAAACCTCACGGAATTCCGGCCCTGGTGGCAACTCGCGCTCGGCCTGCCTGCCGATGGCCTGCGCCACGAGCCTGACGTCACCGTCTCCGGCCTGAACGCCCTTGCCACAACCGTCATGTCGATCCTGGCCAAGGAGCCTGCTGACTCTGACGGCACTCCGGCCCGCCTGGGCAACATCAATCCCACGCTCTACGCGATGTCTGCCGATCCTGGACTTTATACTCAGCCGGACAGCGTTCCCACGGGTACCTGGGAAGCCCCCACCGGTCTTGGCCTGGTTGATCTACAGAAGCTGGCAGACTTCTTTCCCCGTGGCAGCCTCAGTACAAACACTTCCGTCGGCGTCTCCAACGGCGGTTATGTCACGCACGGTACGGCGTTCACCTTCTCATCCACCGTTACAGACACCTCAGGGCAGGGGGGCGGTGTAACCCCCACCGGCACCGTCGTTTTCTCTACTTCTACCGGGATAGCGCTCGGCTCAACGGCTCTATCAGGAGGCAGCGCTTCGGTTAGCTACAACGCGCTTCCCGGCGGCACGTACAGTGTCACCGCGGCCTACTCCGGCGACACCACCTATGCCGCCAGCACCAGCGTTACCGCTGGTTTTACGGTTGGGCCGGAAGCCGCACAGGTAACTGCCATCGCCGGCAACGGCGTGGTTGGCGGCACCAGCAGCGTCGTCATTACGGTCAAGTCGCTTTCGGGTGTGGGTACGCCCAGCGGTGTCGTAACTGTTATTCCGCAGGGAACGCCCGACAACACCACCTATACCGGCACACTCTCTGGATCGAATGGCACTGCTACCGCAACTGTCGCTGTCGACGCCGTTCAGGGTGGCGCAGACGTTTTCAAGGCCAACTGCACGACCGGTACGACCTTCACCTGCTACAGCCCGGTCAACATCACCGCGCAGATTGCCGTCGGCACTCCGAGGATGGTGCTTACGGCTTCACCTGCCACGGTCGTTACCGGCACCACCGAAACGCTTACCGCAACCGTCAGCGGCAACGGTACGCCTTACCCCACTCCTACGGGGAACATCGACTTCTACGACAACGGCGTCAACCTCGGACCGGCCACGCTGAACAGCGGCGTAGCCACCTACCAGAAGACCGGCCTGCTCGGAACGGCAACGCATAGCTTCAGCGCGACCTATGACGGTGACAACAACTACGGCACAGTATCCGCAACCGCAAACAGTTCAACTGCCGCTTCGGCTACCAGCCTCGTGCTTACTGTATCGCCGAATCCGCCGGTAAGCGGCACCACCACAACCCTGACCGCGACGCTTACCTACACGCTGACCAACAACACCGCCCCCTCCGGCAGCGTGAGCTTCTTTGAGGACGGCGCCCAGATCGGAAGCGGCACTCTTAGCGGAGCGGTCGCCACGCTTACCTCGACGACGCTCAGCAGCGCTGCGGGCCATACCTTTTACGCTGTCTACGCGGCTGACGCGAACTACCTCACCAGTACCTCACCGACGATCACCACCGCGGCTTCCTCTGCGGGAACTGCGATGTCCTATCCAACTCTGACCGTCAGCCCCGATCCTCCCGTAAGCGGCAACACAACCACATTGATGGCTACCGTGATCGGCTCGTTCGGTTCGGGCCTACCGGCCGGCACGGTCACCTTCTACGAAGATGGCACCAGCATCGGTTCTTCGCCGCTGATCAATCAGGGAAGCACTCTTAACGGCTTTATGGTGGCGACGCTGAACTCCACGACTATCACCGGAACCGCGGCGCATAACTTCAGTGCCACCTATGCCGGAAGCACCGTGTATGCGGGCAGCAACTCGAATACGGTTGCGACCAATGCTTCGGGTTCGCTGCAGGCATCCGGGCTCACGCTTGCGCTCAGTCCCAATCCGCCAGTCGCCGGCAGCACCGCAACCCTGACGGGAGTGATCGCGACCACCGGTACGGTCGCACCGACCGGGACCATCACCCTCTATTACGACGACCCTCCAGGCGGCTTGCCGCTCAACGTCGTAACCGTGACTGGCAAGACCGTTACGCTGTCTTCCGGCAATGGATCTTTGTTCCTCGGAAACCTCTACAATGCGGTTTATTCGGGCGACTCGAACTACGCCGGGAGCACGTCACAGAACCTTACGCCGCAGGCGTCACAGGTTTCTACCACCCTTACCGCCGCGGTCGCGAGCACCTCGGTCGCAGCGGGTGGCACAGACGTTCTCACCGCTACCATCGCCCCAGCAAGCACTCTCAGCACCGCGCCTACGGGAACGATGACCTTCAGCTCCGCGCAGGGCACGCTCTGTTCGGGAACCGTTACCAGCACCACCTTCAGCTGCACCGCGACCCTCACTACCACCGGCACACAGACCATCACGGCCTCCTACACCGGCGACACCAACTACCTCGCCAGCACCAGCACGAACGCCCCGACGGTGACCGTCGGTTCGACTACGGCCGGTACCGGCGTGCTCATCGCCTCGGCCACTCCCAGCGCCAGCGTGATGTACGGCAATACCGTGACGCTCAGCTCCACGCTGACGAGCACCGTGACCGGTGGCCCGTCGGGGACGGTGACCTTCTCTATCGCTGGGACTACGACCGCAACCTACACCGCGGCTCTGGTTTCGAACGGCTCGACGGCGGCCACAGCGACCTACGCCATTCCTACTCCGGCGCCAGGAACCTACGTGATTACGGCGACTTGCACCAGTAGCAACGTTACCTGCACCACCCTTTCCGCGACGGCCTCGCTCACTGTCATCAAGGGAGCCACTACGACAACGCTGACGGCTTCGCCGACCAGTCCGCTCGTGGGCCAGACGACTGTCTTTACGGCGACCGTGACTCCTGCAAGCACCAGCGTGAACGCCGCAGCGCTCGCACCCACCGGCACGGTGATCTTCTACGTGAACGGAACGTCCGTCTCGGAAGCGCTCGTGAATGGCATTGCCACGTACTCCACCGTGCTTACGGCCACAACAGGGAACTATGTGACGGCGGTCTACTCCGGTGACACCAACTGGAACGGAAGCACCTCGTCGCAACTCATTGTCGACATCGCGCCCATCGTGACGACATCGTCCCTCACCGCCAACCAGACCAACGCTCTCTACACGGCCAACATCATCCTTACCGACTCCGTCCTTGCTCCTCCGACGGTGACCAACCCGAATCCTGGTTCTCCCGGTGGTTACGTCACTTTCTACGATCTTTACAACGGCCAGACGGTCCTGCTCGGCAACGCCAACGTTACGGCCCTGATCGCGGGCCAGTCCGTTGCCCAGCTCAGTACCACGGGTCTGATGAAGGGTACGCACACGATCACGGCGCTCTACAACGCCAACACGACGTATGCCTCCTCCACCGGCACGATCCTCATCAATATCACCGATTACGGCGTCTCCTTTTCGCCCACCTATCTCGACCTTACGGCGGGGTCGGGCGGAGCTTCCGTCGCCACGATTACGGCCTACAACGGCTTCTCCGGTCAGGTGGTGCTCGCTTGTCAGCCGCCCGCCGGTACCGGTATGACCTGCAGCTTTACCCCCGCAGCGATCACTATGGCCGGGACTTCCGTTCTCTCGATCACGACCACCGCCCCCACCGCAAAGCTTGCGCGCCCTGCCATGCCTGGGAAGACCGCCACGGAGATCACACTCGCCGGGGTAACCCTCGGCACACTCCTGCTCGGTCTACTTCTGCCACGCTCGCGACGCAGACCTACGCTGCTCGTAGCGCTCCTTGCCGCCGCGGTCCTTGGTCTCAGCATGGGATGCACCACCCAGGGAACCATCGCAACGCCGGGCTCACCGACGAACGGCGGCAAAGGTGGAACACCATCAGGAACGCAGCTGCTCTCCATCACCACGCAGGGCACTGACGGCGTCACCACCGTGCGGCATGACGTGCAGTTTCCCGTAACCATCCAGTAGCTGGAACCACGGCGACAGGGAACCCGTCTAAGGGGTAAACTGGCCGTCGATTCCATCACCATCCCGCTTCGCACAGCATCGATCACTGCTTGAGCGGGCAGGCCAATCAGAAAGCGAAATTCAGAGGCCTCGAACGGCTCTGGAACCAAAGGGACCCTTGATGCCGCTCTCACGTCTTGCCCGCCTTGCAGCCATCGGCTTTGTACTGACGGCTGGGCTGAATACCCTGCGTGCTGAGACCCGAGGCATCCGCATCTCCGGGCCTATTGACTCCTCGAACACGGTCGCTCTCGCCAGCAGCATCTCTCCGCGAACGCTCGCCGCCAAAGACCTTGGCGAGGTCAGCGGAGACAAGCGTCTCGAATCCATGACGCTGCGTTTCTCGCTGACGCCGCAACAACAATCAGCTCTGACGCAGCTTCTCGCCGAACAGCAGGATCCCGCTTCTCCCAAGTATCACCAGTGGCTCACGCCTGAGCAGTTCGCATCGCAGTTCGGCCTTTCCTCCGCCGACAGCGGTGCAGTTGCTTCCTGGCTCGCAGCGCAGGGATTCACCGTAACGGAGATCGCGCGCGGAGGCCTGTTCGTCCGTTTCTCCGGCACCGTCCCGCAGGCCGAGGCTGCGTTTCACACTCAGATTCATAGCATTTCCTTCAACGGAGAGCAGCACTTCGCCAACGTCACCGCCCCCACGCTGCCTGCAGCCATCGCTTCGGTGACGCAGGGCATCACGGGCCTCGACGACTTCCGTCCCAAGCCGCATCATCGCCAGATGACAATCCCATCACCGCAGCCGGAGTACACGGCCAGCGCTACGGTACATTACCTCGCTCCCGCCGACTTCTACACCATCTACGACGAGAAGACCCTCCTCTCCAACAGTGTCACGGGGACTGGCATTGACATCGCGGTCGTGGGCCAAAGCGACATCTATGCTGCCGACATCGCAGCTTTCCAAAAAGCAGCTGGGCTGACGAACAAGCTCGTCACTGTAACCCTCACCGGAACCGATCCCGGCTATCCCTCGACGGCGGATCTCGTAGAAGCCGAGATGGACCTTGAATGGGCCGGTGCGGTGGCGCCGGGAGCGTCGATCCTTTACTTCAACGCAACAAATGTGATCGACGGTTCGTTGACCGACGTCGTCGACAACAATTTGGCTCCTATCGTCTCCACCAGCTATGGCGCCTGCGAAGCCAGCCTCGGCACCAGCGCGATCGCTTACTACAGTGTGTTGCTGCAACAGGCCGCAACTCAAGGCATGACCATCATCGCTGCCTCCGGAGACTCGGGCGCAACCGACTGCGATGCGCCCACTGTTGGGAGCGCCGTCAATGGCCTTGCCGTCGATTTTCCCGCTTCCTCGCCGCTGGTCACAGGCATCGGAGGAACGCGTCTCAACGAAGGCACCGGGACCTACTGGTCCACGACGAACGGCACCAATGCGGGCTCAGCCACTGCCTATATTCCCGAGATGGTCTGGAACGACGACAACGGCGCAGGCCTCGACTCCACCGGCGGCGGCGCCAGCGATTACTTCTCCAAGCCCAGCTGGCAGACAGGTACAGGCGTCCCCAACGACTACTCCCGCGATGTCCCCGACGTCTCGCTCGCCGCGTCAATTATCCACGACGGCTACCTGATCTGCTCCGGCAGCACCAACTGCACCAACGGGTTCGCGAACGCCTCGGGTGGCTTCGACGTGGCTGGTGGCACCTCCGTCGCTGCTCCCGCCTTCGCGGGCCTGATGGCGCTCATTGAGCAGAAGAGCGGCGGCAAGCCTCTTGGCAACGTCAATCCTACGATCTACACGCTGGCCAACAGCACCTATAAGACCACCGTCTTTCACGACATCGTCTCCGGCACCAACGCCAGCCCCTGCACCACGGGTTCGGTCAATTGCCCATCGGGCGGTACGATTGGCTTCGCCGCCACCACCGGCTACGACCAGGCCACCGGCTGGGGCTCTGTGGATGCCGCCGCGCTTGTCAACGACTGGTCTGCCGTAACACCCGCCTCCGTGACCGGCGGTGTCGACCCATCCCTGGTCAATATTGCCGGAAGTGTAACCACAGCCATTGTCGGAACACCGATCATCTTCACCGTGACTGTCGCGGCCGGTACCAACCCATCACCCGGGACGCCGACGGGGACGGCGCAGATCACAGTAGACAGCGTCCCGGTAACAGGGGCATCCGTTGCGCTGGCGGCGGGGACGACGGCTGGAACTGCTACCGGAACCTACACTCTCGCGACGGCCGGCTACAGCGTGGGCAATCACACCGTCCAAGCCACGTATTCCGGTGATGCCACCTTTGCCGGCTCCAAGGCGGCCTTCGCCATCACACTCACGCCCGCCACGTTCCCGGATTTCTCGCTGACCCCGGCCACGGCAAACGTCACGGTGAAAGGTGGAACCATCGCGCAGGCGGTCGTGCTCGCTGTGACGTCGCTGGACAACTTTGCAGGCTCCGTCAGCTTCACGGCCAGCTCTACCACGCCGATCGCCGCGACAACCTCGTTCACTGTTAACCCCATCGCGGTGACGGCCGGGGGAAGCGCAACCACGGCCTTTTCACTGCTCGCCTACACAACCACGACCTCGAAGCTGAACGTTCCTGAACGCCCCGGCGGATGGTACCGCACGGGTTCAGGAGTTGTTTTGGCCGGCCTGCTGCTGCTCGTATTGCCGCGCCGTCGTAGGCTATCGGCGCTGCTTCTCCTGATTGTTGGCATAGCGACACTAGGCGCGATCGGTTGCGCTTCAACCCCACCGTCGACCTCCATGACGGTCACCACTCCAACCCCCGCCGGAACGTATAGTGTGCTGATCTCAGCAACGGCGACCATCAACGGCGTCGTTACCACCCACTCCTCGACGATCACCTACACCGTCCAGTAGCCGTTAGCCAGCCGTCGCCGAAGCCTGTTCCATGAACCACTCCTGCGCGCTGAACGCCTTGCCGTTCTTCGGCGCGCGCACGTAAGTTCCATCCGACTGCATCAGTCGAGATTTGGCCGTGTCGCGCAGGTAGGTTCCGAGAATTTCCTCGCGCAGCCGCTTGCTGGAGGCCTTATCCACGACAGGGAAAACCACCTCGCAGCGCTCATAAAGATTGCGTGGCATCCAGTCCGCAGACCCCGCGAAGACCTCTTCGTTGCCGCCATTGGCAAAGCTGAAGATCCGCGAATGCTCCAGGAACCGGCCGACAATCGAGCGCACGCGAATCTTCTCGCTCATCCCCGGAACTCCAGGCCGCAGCGCACACATGCCGCGCACGATCAGGTCGATCTCCACCCCGGCCTGCGAAGCTGTGTACAGCGCCTCAATCGTCGCCGCATCCAGCAGGCCGTTCACCTTTGCGATGATGTGCGCTTTCTGGCCCTTCTTCGCGTGGGCAATCTCGCGTGCAATCAGCGCGAGTATGTCCTGTGCCAGCGTAACCGGAGCCACCTGCAGCGGGCGGTACGCATCCGGGCTGGCTTCCCAGTCAGCCGTCAGGTAGCGAAATACGCGCTGGATTGCGTCTGTAAGCTCGGGCCTTGCGGTAAGCAGGGAAATGTCGGTGTAGAAGCGGCTCGTCACCGGGTTGTAGTTGCCTGTGCCAAGATGCGCGTAGCTGCGGGTTGCGCCGTCGGGGTCTTTGCGCACCAGCAGAGCCAGTTTGCAGTGCGTCTTGAGCCCGAAGATACCGTGGAAGACCTGAACGCCCGCGTCCTCCAGCTCTCGCGCCCAGCGAATGTTCGAAGCCTCGTCGAACCGCGCCATCAGCTCGACAACGACGGTCACATCCTTGTTTTGCGCCGCCTCGGTAAGGGCGCGGAAGATATTCGACTCCGCGCTGGTCCGGTAGAGCGTCTGCTTGATCGACATCACACGCGGATCGTTGGTTGCTGCCTCGATAAAATTCTCGACCGTGTTGTAGCTGTCGTACGGATGATGCAGCAGGATGTCGCGTGTACGCAGCTCGTCGAAGATGTCGGCCGATTTGGGGCCGAACTTGAAGCGGCGACCGTGGAACTCCGGAAACTTGAGATCGGGCGCCTTCACCGCCGAGTACACATCCATCAGCCGTGAAAAATTTACGGGGGCCTTGGTCCGGAATACCTGCCACTCGTCCAACTCAAAGTTCAACCGCAGCTTTTCCGCAATCTCATCGGCGGCAGAGGCGTCGATCTCCATCCGCACTACGTCGCCTTTGCGCCGGTTATGCAGCTCCGCACGAACACTTTCCAGCACCGACCGCGACTCTTCTTCCTGCATGTAGAGATTGCTGTTGCGCGTTACGCGAAACGCTGCCCGGTTCAGCACCTGGTACCCGCGAAACATGCGCTCGACGTGCGCCTCGATCAGGTCTTCGAGAAGGATGAAGTGCCGCCACCCTGATCGCTCCGGCAATGAAATGATGCTCGGAAGCGATCGCGGAATCGTCACCACCCCAAGAATGCTCGCGTTCTTTGCGGTTCCTACCTTCTTGCGCTTGTGCCGCAGCAGCAGCGCGAGGCAGAGTGACTTGTTCAACACTCGCGGGAACGGATGCGACGGATCGAGCGTCACCGGCGTCAGCAGCGGGTCCACCTGGTCATGGAAGAAACGGGCGGCGAACAGCCGGTCCGCCTCCGAGAGCTGCTTCCAGGTCACCAACCGCACGCCGGCCTTGTCCAGCGCAGGCTCAAGGTGCTTGTGCCAGCAGTCATCCTGTGAGGCTGTGAACGTATGCAGCCGGTGCTGCAGCCGCTCCATGCGCTCATCCAGCGTGTAGCCGCCTTCATCGGGCTTCTGCGGCAGGCCCATGTCTTCTTCGATCCGCTGGAGGATACCCGCGACACGGATCTCCAGAAACTCGTCCAGGTTCGACGCCGTAATGGCCAGAAACTTCAGCCGTTCCAGCAGGGGATTAGTCGTGTCCGCCGCTTCTTCGAGCACGCGCGCGTTGAACAGCAGCCAGGACTCATCCCGGTTGACGAACCGCGACTCGACCGGCTTTGGTGTGGGCGAGGCAGCGCGCTTGATGGCGGCCTTTACCGGAGGAGATTTCTTCTTTGGGGTGATTGCCTTCGAGACTCGCTTGGTGGGGGCCATGACTCTTAGGAGCTTACCGCAGTGATGTTAATTTCGGGCGAAGTCCGGCAAGACCTAGCCTAAACCTTGCCCGGCCGGAACTTGATCGTATAAAACAACCCGAAAATCAGCATCAGCGATCCCCACCAGAACGTCGGGTGCAGGTTGTTCAGCACCGTCGGCGCCTCATGATTGCCGATCCACTCCCAGGCGCCATAGGGCGCCAGTACAAGCCCATAGACCAGCGTCAGCATCCCGACAAAGAACCAAATCGAAAGACGCTCACCGCGCCCTGTACCTTCCGCCATAACATTGCTCCCTAGAAGAACATGAGGTTAAGAATAAAGAAGACGGTGATGACAATGATCGCCCAGAAGATCGGCTTCTGGAACAAACCGCGCGATCCATCATCGGGAATCGGCGTCGCGCCATAGACCAACCCCGCAAGCTGCGCTTCCGGAATCGGGGTTGTGCAGTAGCTCACCACAATCGTCACGCCCACGCAGATCAGCCAGCTCCAGAGTGCGCGATATAGCGTCTCCGCCATGGGCTTCGCATCCGCCGAGAGAGCAATCCTCGAAAGCGCCGAGGCAGGTCCATAGGTCGTGTACAACCACATCCCAATCGAGCTCGTCGTCCCAGCCGCAAGTCCCCAGAAGCCGCCGGCCTTTGTGGCCCGCTTCCACAGCATGCCCAGCACAACCGTTCCAAACAGCGGCGCGATAAAGAAGCTGAAAAGCGCCTGCACGTAGTCCATGATCGACGCCGCATGAGCCACCAGGTACGCCGTCAGGATCGATACAAGCATCCCCAACACCGTAGAAAGCCGACCCATGAACACATAGTGCTTGTCCGACGCCTTCTTGTTCAGGAACGCGCCGTAGATGTCGTACGTCCACACGGTAGAAAACGCGCTCACATTACCTGCCATGCCGGACATAAAGCCCGCCACGAGTGCCGTAATTCCTAACCCCAACAGTCCTGGTCCGCAGTAGCGGATCAGCATCAGCGGCAGCACTTCGTTATAGCTGTAAGGATGCGCCGCATTCACTGCGTTCTCGCCCACCAGGTGCAGCACGCTTCCATCCGGATTCTTCAGCACCGCCAGCGCTAGCAAACCGGGCACGATCACGATAAACGGCACCGCCATCTTGAACGCCGCACCGATCACCGGAGCCATCTTCGCCGCGCGAAGATTATTGGCCGAAAGCACCCGCTGCACCACCAGGAAGTCGGTCGTCCAGTACCCAAAGCTCACCACAAACCCAAGCCCGAACACGATGCCCGTCCAGTGCACGCCCATCGGGTTATCGCGGAAATGCCCAAGCGTCGACCACATGTGCGTGAACTCGGTCGAGCCGGTATTGGCCGCAATCTGCGCCTTCAGGTTCGTCCATCCACCGGCTTCCACCAGTCCGAGGATCGGAATCAGCGCCGCGCCCGCCCAGATCAGCACAAACTGCAGCACTTCATTGATGATGGCCGACCGCAGACCGCCAAGCATCACGTAGATCGCCACCGTAATCGCGCCCACCCAGATGGAAAAGCTGATGTTCCACCCGAGGATCACCTTCATCACCAGCGCCATGGCGTACATGTTCACGCCCGACATTAGAATGGTCATAAACGCAAAGCTGGCCGCCGCAAGACCCCGCGCGCCCTCGCCGAACCGCAGCTGCAGGTAACCCGGCACCGAGTGCGTCTTGGAAATGTAGTAGAACGGCATCATCACGATGCCCAGGAACAGCATCGCCGGAATCGCGCCAATCCAGTACCAGTGCGTCGCCAGAATGCCGTACTGGTACGCCGCGCCCGCCCATCCCATCAGCTCCAGCGAGCCCAGGTTGGCTGACACAAAACTCAAGCCCGCAATCCATGCCGACATCTCGCGACCGGCGAGGAAGAACTCCTCGCTCGTGTTGGTCGCGCCTTTTACATAAAAGCCGATGAAAATGACGATGGCAAAGTACAGCACCAGGATCAAAACATCGATCGGGGCCAGGTGCGTCAATTGAGTGGTAAACAGGAGTGCTGCGGCTGACTGCATTACTTCTCCGTAGAGGCGCGAGGCTGGATTTGCCTCGGCCCGGGGCTATTCATTTAGATCGCGAAATATTTCGGGACATGCGCAAGGGATGAAGTCGTGAACGCGTTCAATATACAGGATTCACGCATGTTTCGGCCATCGCACGGGGGAGCCGTATCGCCGTTTCGAACTTTGTCTGACAGGTTCTTTCAAGAAATGCAGCAACGAAATGCCCGTCCGTTGACTCCAATGCAACAGGAGACTTCAACCCATGAAGAACGTAACGATCGCCTGTTTGACATTGACTGCGGCACTTTCGCTGGGCCTCGCACAAGCACAGGTAGGCCACGACCTGAAGGACGCCGGCCACGACACCGCCGACGCTACCAAGACGGCTGCACACGACACCGCCCACGGCACCAAGGTCGCAGCGCATGACACCGCGCACGGCACCAGGGTCGCGACTCACAAGACGGTACACGGAACCAAGAGAGCCGCCCACGCGACGGCTCACGGCACCAGCGTAGCCGCGCATGACACGGTTCACGGCACCAAGGTGGCCGCCAAAGACACCGCCCACGGCACCGAAAACGTAGGCGATAAGATCGCCGGCAAGCCCGCCACCCACTAAGCCGCGCTTACTACGCAAAGCAAAAGGCTCTTCCGCCCGGCTCGCCAACGCGAACCAAGGGCAGAAGAGCCTTTCTCACATCCTGTAACGACTAACCGAGCGTCGGCATCGTCGTATCGACACCCACGCGGATCCCCGTCGGCCAGCGCGCCGTCACCGTCTTGATGCGCGTGTAGAACCGCACACCCTCCGGCCCATACACGCTGTGATCGCCAAACAGCGACCGCTTCCACCCCCCAAAGCTATGGAACGCCATCGGCACCGGAATCGGCACATTGATCCCGACCAGGCCCGCCTGCACCCGCCGGGTAAAGTCCCGCGCCGTATCGCCATCGCGCGTAAACAGGGAAGTCCCATTGCCGAACTCGTGGTCGTTGATCAGTTGCAACGCCGTCTCAAAGTTGTTCACCCGCACGACTCCAAGCACGGGCCCAAAAATCTCTTCCTTGTAGATACGCATCTCCGGTTTCACATGGTCGAACAGCGTCGCACCCAGGAAGAACCCTTCACCTTGCGGCAGCGCAGCCTTGCGGCCATCGACCACCAACTCCGCGCCTTCCTTTTCGCCAAGCTCCACATAGCTCGTCACCTTGTCGAGATGCGTCTTCGTCACCAGCGGGCCAAGATCCGCTTCCGGCGTCCCCTTTGCCGGACGCGCACCATCACCCACGCGCAAGTCAGCAATGCGCGACTCGATCTTGCCGATCAATCCATCAGCCGTCTCGCTGCCTACGGTCACCGCAATCGAAATCGCCATGCAGCGCTCGCCAGCCGAGCCATAAGCCGCACCTACCAGCGCATCCGCCGCCTGGTCGAGATCCGCATCCGGCATCACGATCATGTGGTTCTTCGCTCCGCCCAGCGCCTGCACGCGCTTGCCGGTCGCCGTACCCTGCGCATACACATACTCCGCAATCGGAGTCGACCCCACAAAGCTCACCGCCTTGATCTCGGGGTGTTGCAGAATCGCATCCACGGCAGACTTATCGCCATGCACCACGTTGAACACACCATCCGGCAACCCGGCTTCCTTCAACATCTCAGCCAGCAAAATCGACGAGCTAGGATCACGCTCTGAAGGCTTCAGCACAAACGTATTGCCGCAAGCCAGCGCAATCGGGAACATCCACATCGGCACCATCGCCGGAAAGTTGAACGGCGTAATGCCCGCCACCACACCCAGCGGCTGCCGCATCGACCAGCTATCGATCCCCGTGCCTACCTGCTCGGTAAACTCACCCTTCAGCAGCTGCGTAATACCCGTGGCAAACTCGATCACCTCAAGCCCACGCGTCGCCTCGCCCTTGGCATCGGAGAACACCTTGCCATGCTCGGCATTGATCATCGCCGCAACTTCATCAATCCGCGATTCAAAGATCTCGCGGAAGCGGAACATCACGCGCGCCCGACGAAGCGGCGGCAGATTCGACCACTCCGGAAATGCCCTGGCAGCAGCCTGCACGGCGGCATCGAGCTCGGCATCGGTAGCCAGCGGCACACGAGCCTGCACACGGCCCGAAGCCGGATGGAACACATCAGAGAAACGACCCGACTGGCCCTTAACGGCAGCGCCGTTGATCCAGTGCGTAATCTCGCGAACGGAAGTAGAAGCGGGGCTAACGGAAGAGGCAAGCGGTGTGGCAACGGCAGCGGACATGGAGCACTCCTGACAAGAACGAAACATCGATTCTAGCAGGTGCGCCGCTTCGGTAACAGCCCGACCGTCCGATACCGCGCGGAGTGCGGATCACCAGAGACCATCGCGCGTATAAGGCCTCGCCCAAAGAGCGATGTGCAGATGCACCGCTTTCGTCCACGCAAGCTCCAAAGCCCGCAGGCCATCGCCATTCGAGATTTCGCTCTCCAAAATCCTTCGTATGTTCGTAACGATTGGAATGAACGCCAGCAGATAGCGCAGAGGGACAAGCGTCGGTGTGTGGCTTCCGTCTGTTCTGTTTTTTGCAGCGGGGGTGTGCCGAAGACCGATCTCCTCCTGGTAGTTCAGCCAAGCGCGATCATGCGGCCGTGTCGCCACGTCGATAACCCACTGCACAAATCGCTGCTTCACCCTCGCCTTGTACTCCTCATCAGGTCGCCCATCCGAAGCAACGAACCATCGTGCGAGATGCGGCTGCGAGCCAATGACGGCACGCCATGTGTCCACCATCTGTTCCGCGTGTTCACGAAACAGCCCAGCATAACGCCACATCACCGCTTCGTCCGCGGTGCTCCAGCCGATCGTTTCTTCCAGTTGCCGAAGGTCTTCATTGGATACCGGTGAACACGCCGTTCCGGGTAGACCAAAACCATAGCCTGGAATCTCGGGCGCACTACTCTTAGTGTGCGTCATGACTGCGTCTCCTTCGCCGGTTCTGAGCGCCGCATCAACGAGCGCTGCGTAGAAAGCACCGCTCCCTTGCTTTCAAGCAGGGTGAAGTTCTCGATATGCCGCGGATCCATCGCCAGCTTGGAGCGGTACTGCTCATACTCCGTGAGCGACGGAAATTCGATCAACCCAACCGCTTCACTGGTAGAACCCGCAAAGTCCGTCGGCAGAAAGTAACCGACAATATTTCCCCCGCATGCAGCAATCGGAATCTGTTCTTCCGCGGCATACTTCGCGAAGTCCGAAATCTTGTTGGGGTTGATGCTGTAGCGCAGATACAACGTGATCATGGGACATCTCCTCAAGTGCAGTCTAGCGTTGGAAGACGCCGAAACACTTCGCTCCCTGCCGAAGTGTCCGTTCCGGCTTTGAGCGACAATACAGAAATGGAAGACGCCCTATCCAGCACGGCCGGCCTTCTCGGCGACTCCGCAAGAGCGGCAATGCTCCTCAGCCTCATGGGCGGCCTAGCGCTTCCCGCCGGAGAGCTCGCTCGTATAGCCAACGTCGCACCGCAGACAGCCAGCGGTCACCTCGCAAAGCTGTTGAGCGGCCGCTTGCTTCGTGTAGAACGCCAGGGACGTCACCGCTATTACCGCTTGGCCGGCGCGCAGGTAGCCGATGCACTGGAGTCTCTACTTGTGTTGAGCAACCGCTCAAACCCTCGTGACGCCAACCCACAAGCAGCTAAGCTGACACCAGGTTCACTCGGATACGCACGAACTTGTTACGCCCACATCGCGGGCTGGCTCGGTGTACAAATCGTCGAGTCGTTGCAGCACCGATCCTTGCTCAAACCAGCAGACGCGAAGACCTACAAGATCACATCCGCCGGAAAGCAATGGTTCGAGGCGTTGGAGATCGATCTTCCTTCCAGCCCCACTGCACGCGAAAAAGCCGCACGCCGCTGCCTCGACTGGACAGAACGAAAGCATCATCTGGCTGGGCCCATTGGATGCGCCATGTATCGCCGCTTCCGCGAACTCCAGTGGCTGGCTCCGGTACGCGACACCCGAGCCGTACGAGTCACCCTCCGAGGCAAGCAAGGACTCTGGGATCTATTGCGCATTCCCATCGAGTAAACCGCTTACCGTTCTTCCCACCCTTCGCAGGGAGAAGTCCTCAGGGCAGCAGCCCGAAGATCGCAACGCCGTTCGGTGTTCCAACATAAACCTTGCCACGGATGATCATGGGCGTGAGGAACTTGTTGCCGGTTCCAAAACCGTCCCGACTCCCTGCGGCCTGTGTGCTGTTGTAAAGCTCTTTGCCGAGATTGGTAGCATCATACGCATGAAGTATGGCCGTGGAACCAATGGTGCTCTCCAGCGCCCAGACGATGCCGTTCGACGTGCCATTGGAGCTCACACTGGGCGTTGCGCCCGGGTACCCGAACGTAGTGGCTGATTTGCTGGATGGTGTGCTGCCGAGCTTCGCGTTGGTGATTGAGAAGGCTTTGAGGTAGTCGCTGACCCCACCGTAATACACCGTGTTGTTGAAGTAGGCAGGCATCGACCACACACCGTTCGGCAACGCATTGGCGATCTCCTGATACAGAGCATTATTGTTCGCGGGATTATATTTTCCGAGGCTATCGCGATCACCTACGTAAATATTCTTGTCTTTCCCGGCACCGACGATAAGGTGATGGACGGTGCCGTTCGAGTCGGCGAGATCGGGCAGCAGCAGAGCCCCGCCTGAGCCCAGGTCGGTGTCGACATTGGACTCCGAAATGGAGTTATACGGCTCAAAGTAATCGGCTACTGCGAGTGCGCTATTCGCGGTTGAAAGCTTGACGATGGCGTTGCCATAGTCGGCGTTAACGGGGAATCCACCCGCGTTGACTGTTGGATCAAGCGTGCCGTTCGCATCGAGAAGATAGATGTTGCCGGAAGTATCGCCGGCGAGCCCGGCCCCTGCCATCCAGATCGCTCCGTCGCTCCCATTGGGTGTGAGGTTGAGGATGGCGCTCTGCTGGAGCGTGGTCTCGCTGTAGCCCATAATCCAGCCGGTATAGGGGCGACTATCACAGTGTGACGTCCAGCCGAGATAGATGGTCTGGTTCATCAGCAACAGGCCAACACGCTCGGCATACTGCCCTGGTAGGAAACTGACTTTTCCGTTGCTGCTGCTGTCTCCGGTACCTGGATACGTTCCGGAAATCTCAGTGGGGCTTCCGGTAGTCTCGGCCCCGGTCGTTATGTCCAAAGCGTGGATGCGCTGGTGATAAGCGCCACCGCCATCTTTGGACATGGCCACGGTAAAGATGGTTCCATTGGTTCCGCGGTGCCGGTCGATAACTGGGGTTGAAGTAATGCCTATCTCCGGTGTGATCTGGCTGCAACCGTGATCGTCGCTTGTGGCCTCGCCACTGCCCAACGCGGACACCTTCCAGAGCTGCGTCCCACTGTCTGCGTCGAACGCATAGATGCTGTCATGCTCGGTCACAACATAGAGAACATTATGCGTCTGTCCGCTGATGGTGACAGCTGATAGGTAGAGTGGCTCTGCGTCCACTTTGCCGTCCACGGTAAGAAGATTCAGCTTGCCGAAAGTCGTCGAGTTCACGTTCGCCGGCGTGAGAATGGTTTCATTCGGATTCAGGCCTGTGCGGGAGTTGTCGTAATGGTAGGTGACCACGTCGTTGCCGGTCGATACTGCAACGGTAAGGGTAAGCGTTGCAGTGTGGCTGAGCGAGCCTGATTGACCTTGGAGCACGACGCTGGAAGTTCCGATCGTCGCATTGGCAGCCGCCGTAAGCGTTAAGCTCTGTGGTGTACCCGGCGCAAGGGTGAGCGTAGCAGGCGCGACCGTGACTCCCGTAGGAAGACCAGAGATCGAGACGCCAACGGAGCCACTGAAGCCGTTCAATCCGGTCGCCGAGACTGCGGTCTGCTGACCCAGGGCGCCTGTCGTCAACGTAAGGCTCGTTGGATTGATGGTGAGGGAGAAATCCGGCGACTGAGCTGCCGTTACGGTGAGCGTGAATGTTGCGGTGTGGGAGAGTGAGCCCGAGCTTCCGGTAAGCGTGATGGCACTTGTGCCCGCTGCCGCAGATGCGGCCGCCGTCAGGGTGATCGTTTGCGACCCACCCGGACTCACGCTCAACGACACAGGTACGGCCGTGACACCTGCGGGTAAACCTGAAATAGCTACAGCTACGGGAGAGCTGAAGCTATTGATGGCGGTGACTGTAACCGTGACCTGCTGGGTCGCCCCTCCGGCGGTCAAAGAGATAGTTGCAGGAGCAGCTGATAGAGAGAAGTCACCGCTGGCGCTTGATTGCTTCGAGCAACTCGTAACGCTACAGGCGACACAACTCAGAAGGAGCAGCCAGCGGCTGAAAATGCGGAGGTTGGAGGTCTTTTCGAAAGTTCGCCCGTCGACATGCATGCCTGTCCTGCTTCCTCTGAGGTGGAACTATCTCAAAAGCAACATTCGATAGCCACCGATCCTGCGACGGACGATGTACTTCGTCTCATCACAACATCCAAACTTTCCCGGAAGAACTTCAACAGCATGTAACAGGAGGCGACGCCAGAATTACAGATGCATCCTACTCCGTGCTTAGAACACCTGGTGCATCGCTTAGTGTTTCTTGCCGCGCTTCGCAGGTGCAGCATCTTCGTCGAAGCTGATAATCAACGCTTGCACCGGCTCCTCGCCTGAGCACTTGTAGCTCCGCGCGGTCTCGCCCGAAACATACAGCATGTCGCGCTCGTTCAGCACATGCTTCTCTCCATGCCGTTCCATCTCGATAGAACCGCTTAATACATACACCATCTCTACACCCGGATGCTGTTCCGCATGGAACGCTTCTCGGCTTTCACCCGGTAAGAACTCTGCGAGACACGGTCGCAGGCCGCCTTCGGGCACTAGGATGCTGAAGCTCTCAGCGATGTAAGCTGCCTTCGTCGCTCCCATCGTCAGCCGCACGCGATCCTTCTTGCGCTGCACCCGAAAGATGCGCTCGCCTTCGCTCTCAAAGAAGTAAGAAATATCTTTGTTGAACACCAGCGAAAGCCGCGCCAGGTTGCGCAGCGTAGGTACAACACGTCCGGTCTCCAGCTGCGAAAGAAAGCTTGCCGAAAGCCCCGTCAGCTTGCCCAGTTCCATCAATCCCATCGATCGCTTGAGCCGCAGCCGCTTGATTCGCTGCCCAAGATGCGAAGAAGCCAGCAATTCCTCCGCCGCGGCGGGATCGACCGGCGCATGATGTGGGGAAACTCGTGGAGTCTTTTGTGCGGGGGCCTTGGTCAATCTAATTCTCCTTCTAAATCTACGTCGCTTCCTGTTGGATGCACTTTCCGGCAAGCCTCACTTGCCGCCGAACCGCGCGGGGTCAACCGTTTGCTTGAGCGTTAACATGTCCTTCCAGGGATCGCTCTTCAGCTTCGACTTCCAATCCTCAAAATCATGCACCGCAAACACCGGCCGCTTCGTCTCCTTCAGCGCCGACCACGGCAAGGGAAGCGACACATGCGCTCCCGCCCGCGCCCGCGGACTATACGGCGCCACAGCCGTCGCTCCACGCTCATTCCGCAGATAATCCAGATAAATCTTCCCCACACGCGCCGCCTTGCTCATCTTCGTCAGATAAAGCGCCGGATTGTCGCGCGCCATCGCATCCACAAACTTATGCGCAAGGTCCTTGATCTCCGTCCATCCCAGCTTCGCCACAATCGGCGCCACAATATGCAACCCCTTACCGCCGGTCGTCTTCAGAAAGCTCTCCAGCCCTGCCTTCTTCAGCCGCTTCCGCGTCTCCGCCGCCGCCTCGCAAACCGTTGACCAACCCAGCAACTCATCCGGATCCAAATCAAAAATCAACCGGTCCGGATGCTCCAAATCTCCATTCGACGATCCCCACGGATGCACCTCCAGCACGCCCATCTGCGCCAGCCCCGCCAGCGCCTCCTTCGTATTCAGCGTGATGTAAGGTTCCATCTCGCCGGTCTTCTTATTCGGTACATCGATCCCACCCACTCCCGGCGGCAGCATGTGGTTCACATGCTTCTGAAAGAAGCACGGCTTACTCGACCCCTCCGGACACCGCACCAGCGACAGCGGCCTGTCCGCCACATGCGGCAGCATCCGCTCCGCCACAGCCCAGTAATAATCTGCCAGCTGCTGCTTGGTCAGCTGCGTCTCCGGATCAACCACCTTATCCGGATGCGTCAGCCGCACCGGCGCATGCCCTTCAGCCTTCACCGCAACCTTAGCCGCCACCGGCATCGCCGCTCGATGCGACGCCTTCGGCTTCGGCGCCACTGTAGCTTCCTCACGCCGAACCTCCTCCGCAGGCTTATCCTCACGCAGCCCCAGGAACGCCGCCTGCCGCACCAGATTGTCCGCCGTCCACGTAGCAAACCTCACTTGCGCCACCAGCTTCGGCTTTACCCAAACCGACCCCCGTCGAGCCTCCGCCGGTATGCGGTCAAACGCCATAGCCTTTACCTCAAGCTTGCTCAGCTCCGTCATCATCGACCGCTTCGTCTTCTGCGTAAACCCGGTCCCCGTCCGCCCCGCATACACCAGCTTCTTCCCGTCGTAATACCCCAGCAGCAGGGAACCAATTCTGTCGTCACCCTCCGACGACAACGTATACCCACCGATAACAAACTCCTGCTCCCGCAAGCACTTCGACTTCAACCAATCCCCACCGCGCCCCGCGCGATACACCGCATCCGTCCGCTTCGAAATAATCCCCTCAGCATGCAGCTCGCAAGCCTTATGAAACATCGCCTCGCCACCGGTCTCCAGGTGCTCACTCAGCCGCACTGCGTCATCCGCACCCACCAGCAACTCAGCCAGCAGCCGCTTCCGCTCCACCAGCGGAAGCCCCCGCGTGCTGTGCCCATTCAAATGCAGCAGGTCGAAAGCGAAGTAGACCAACTCATGCTTCGCGCCATCCTGAAACGAAGCCTGCAGATCCGCAAAGCTCGTCGTGCCTTCGTCGTTCAGCACAACGACCTCACCATCCAGCGTCGCCGCTTCCGCGGGAAGCTTCGCCACTGCGGCTGCAATTTCCGCCATCCGATGCGTCCAGTCCAGCCCCTTCCGCGTCAGCAGCTGCACCTTGCTCCCATGCTTCCGCGCCTGTATCCTATACCCATCCAGCTTCAGCTCATGCAGCCAACCCGTAGTCCCCGGCGGCTCAGTCGCCTCCAACGCCAACTGCGGCGCCAGAAACTCCGGCTGCGACTCCTTCGGCAGCTTTGCAATCTCACCTACCGCAACCTTCTTCACCTTCGCTGCAATCGGCTTCTTCTCCGCCACAGCAGCAGACTCATTCCGATACCAAGCCTGCCCCGGCTTCGCAGTCTCCTTTGAGTTCCAGACATGGTCCTCATTCGCCGCAATCTGCTCCAGCGACCGCCCCGTCACCGCCGAGTTCGGCGAATCCTCCGTCACACAAGGATCATCCTTCGTCCGCTCAAACTCATCATGCTCCTTGATCAGCAACCAGTTCGGCTTCGACGACTTCGATCCCCACCGGTCGCCTTTCATCCGGATCAGCGTCCACTTGCCCTTCATCTTCTTGCCATGCATGATGAACTTCAGCGACCCATCCCGCAGTCCGGCGTCCACATCCTCATGCCCGGCCTGCGGTTCCCACGTCCCCTGGTCCCAAACCATCACCGTTCCGCCGCCATACTGGCCCTTCGGAATGATCCCCTCAAACCCGCCATACTCCATCGGATGGTCTTCCACCTGCACCGCCAGGCGGCGGTCGGCAACAACATAGCTCGGCCCCTTCGCCACGGCCCAGCTCTTCAACACCCCATTCCACCCCAGCCGAAAGTCATAGTGCAGGTGCGAAGCCGCATGCTTCTGAATCACAAAAGGCAGGGCATTGATCTTCTTCGTCTTCGCCGCATCCTTCTTCGACCCCGCAGGCTCCGCCGTCACCCCAAAGTCCCGCATCTCGCGATACCGCGCCAGCTGCTCATCCACCGCATCCGCCGCCGAACCCGCACGCTTCACCCCAGGCGTTTTGATGACAGCTTTCTTCACCACCGCCTTCTTCACCACCGCTTTCTTCACACTCTTTTTCGTCGCCATCGCTTTACGCCGACTTCCGCTTATGCGCCGTCTTAGCCACGTGCTTCGCGGCCTTCTTCGCCGTTGTCTTCACCAGCGAAAGCCCACGCTTCTTCTCCGCCGCCGGCTTAGCCTCTTCTTCCTCCTCAGCCTTCGCCCCGCCGCTAACCGACTTACGCAGCGCATCCATCAGGTTGATCACCTTGCCCTTCTTCGCCGCTGGAGCCTCATCCTTCGGTATCGGCGCATGCTTCAGCTTGGCTTCCACCAGCTCCTTCACGGCAGCCTCATACCCATCGATAAACTTCGAAGGATCAAAGTGTCCCGCCTTCCGCTTGATCAATTCTTTCGCCAACCCCAGCGAATCCGAATCCACCGTCGTCTTCTTGATGTCCCTGAAGTACTCCGCCGAGTCACGCAGCTCCGCCGCATAGCGCATCGTGTACAGCATCATGCCGCCATGCGCATCGCTACCGGCTGGCACAATCGCCGCCACATGCTCGCGCCCGCCGAAGGCAATCTTCGTTAGCGCTACCTTCTTCGTATCCACCAGCGCCTTGCGCACCGTCGCAAACGCCTCAGCCTGCGCATCATTTTCCGGGATCACAAAGTAAGGCTTCTCAAAGTACTCTGGAGAAATATCCGCCTCATCCACAAACTGCGTCACTTCCATGGTGTGCTTCGAAGGCACCCGCAGCTGCGCCAGCTCCTCGGGCTCAATCGTCACATACTGCCCCTTGGAGTACTCATACCCCTTCACGATCTGGTTCTTCTCAACAACCTGAGATTGATCAGCCGCCTCATCGGGCTCGTTCTCCACCGCCGACGCCAGCACCTTCTGGTGCTTCACCCGTTCGCCGCTCTTGCGGTCGATCTGGTGAAAATGAATATCGCTCTTCGCCTCGGTAGCGACAAACAGCTTCACCCCAAACTGCACCAGCGAAATTTGTATCTGCCCTGACCAGTACGGACGCGCCATCGCGTTCACCTCATGAAAATTTCGTCATCAGGTGAGACTGCTATGTACGGTACGCGGGATGTATGCCGCTCCCATCCAGCTCCGTAACCCGCCTCAGCCCTCTCACCGAGTTACAAAGATAAACCTCTTCCGCCCCCTGTAGATCTTCGACCGTCAGCACCCGCTCCTCGGCCGAAGCCACAGCATCCAGCACATGCCGCCGATAAATCCCCGGCAAAACCCCCGAAGCCAGCGGCGGCGTCACCAGCCGCCCATCCACCTTCGCAAACACATTGCTGATAGCCCCTTCAGTCACCTCGCCCCGCTCATTCAGAAACAACACCTCGTCCAACCCCTCCTGTTGCGCCGTCTGAAAAGCCCCGTCATAAACCGTCCGATGCGTCGTCTTATGCCGCAGAAAAACATCCGCAGAAGAAGTCCGCTCCGCCGAAATCCTCACTCGGCAAGCCTTCTTCGCAAACCCAACCGCAGAGCTCGTAAGCCCAATCTCCCCATCCCGCCCCAGCGTCATCCGCACCCGCTGCCAGTTCGGCGGCATAAACGTCTTCGCCATCTCCTCCAGCCGCTCCCGAATCCTCTCCGGCTCAAAAGGGAAGCCGAAGTAGCTGCACGAAAGCTGCAACCGGTCCAGGTGCAGCTCCAGAAACTCATAGTTCCCATCCCATAGCATCGTCTCCAGCAGCGCAAACGTCGGCAGCGTCCGCGTCAGAAACGAAGCCTTCAGCCGGCACTCCTCATACTCTGCTTCAGCATCCGAATCCGTCACAATACCTCCACCCACACCCATCGTCACCCGCCCGTCATCCAGCACCACTGTCCGTATCGCCACGTTGAACACCGCATCGCCCGCAGGCGCGATAAACCCAATCGACCCCGTATAAACCCCGCGCGCCGAATCCTCCAGCTCGCGAATGATCCCCATCGTGCTGATCTTCGGCGCGCCAGTAATCGACCCACTCGGAAACACACTGCGAAACAGCTCATACCAGCTCAACCCCTCACGCAACACACCCGACACGGTCGACGTCATCTGCAGCAGCGTCTCATACCGCTCCACCGAAAACAGGTCATCCACCTGCACACTCCCTGTCTCGCAAATCCGCCCCAGATCATTCCGCTCCAGGTCGACGATCATCAAATGCTCGCTGCGATTCTTCTCATCGTGCTGCAACTGCAGCGCCGCGGCCATATCCTCCACCGCATCCATCCCACGCCGCCACGTCCCCTTCATCGGCCGCATCACCACCCGCCGCCCCTCAGTCCTGAACAGCAGCTCCGGTGAAAACGACAGAATCTGCCGATCCCCCAAATTCACCAGCGCACTATAAGCGGCCCGCTGCTGCTGCGCCAGCGTAAGAAACAACTCCGCAGCCGACAACCCACTCTCAGCCCGAATCCGATCCGTAAAATTCACCTGGTACGTAGCGCCCGCCGCGATGTGCTCTTTGATCCGCGCGATCTTCTCGCCATACCGCTCGCGGCTGATCCCCAACGCAATCTCATCCGCCGGAAACGCGGCCGCTCGCCCTCGGGCCGCAACGTCCGCTAGCTCCGGCAGCCTCACCCCATCAAACTGACCGCTGCAATGGTCGAAAACCGAAACCCCGCCATACACCCCAAACCACGCCAGCGGCTCACCCACTTCATGCGCCCACCGCTCCGCCACTCCCTGAAAGTGATACCCCGCCTCATACGAGAGATACCCCGCCACATAACAACCCGCAGCAAGCGCCTCTTCCATCTGCGCAAATATCCCAGGCAACTCATCCGCCTTCGCCGCCACAAGCACGCGCAGTGGATCGAGAAACACATAGCTCCGATAATTCTCCGCATCGAACCGCGAAGTCTCCAGCAACACCGCACCCGCACGCTCCCCCACAAGAGCATGCACTGCTTCCGGCAGACGTTTGTACTGGATCATGATCGTGGCATGTCGTGCGGCCTAAGCCGTATAGACCTCAGTAGCCACCACGCGGCTATACGCGGGCAGAGTAAGAAAGTCCTTGAACTTCGGCGTCTTGATCAGCTCCCGCGTCAAAAACGCCGCATGCTCATACGCCGCATATCGCTCCGCTGGAAAAGCCAACCGCGCCCGCTCCAGCTCCGCATCGATGTACGCATCGCAAAGCTCCGCCGTAACCGCGCGCCCATCCTCCAGCACCGCATGATGATGCACCCACTGCCATAGCTGCGACCGTGAAATCTCCGCCGTCGCCGCATCTTCCATCATGTTGAACAGCGGTACGCACCCAATCCCGCGCAACCACGCTTCCAGATACCCCAGCCCCACAGCAACATTCTGCTTCAGCCCAGCCTCGGTAATCGTCCCTTTCGGAACTTCGAGCAACTCCGCCGCCGTCACATGGAAGTCAGGCAGCTGCTTCGCAATCTGGTTCGGCTCTGGCATAATCCGGTCGAACACTTCCATAGCAATCGGTACCAACCCCGGATGCGCAACCCACGTGCCATCATGCCCGTTCGTCGCCTCACGCTCCTTGTCCGCACGAACTCCCGCCAGCGCCTTCTCATTCGCCACCGGATCGCTCTTGATCGGAATCAGCGCACTCATCCCACCCATCGCACTCACATTGCGCCGGTGGCACGTCTTAATACACAGCTTCGAGTAGGCCAGCATAAACGGCGTCCCCATCGTCACCTGCCCGCGATCCGGCAGCAGCAGCGTCTCATCACCGGCCAGCTTCTTGATGAAGCTGAAGATGTAATCCCACCGCCCGCAGTTCAACCCCGCCGAGTGCTCCCGCAGCTCATACAGAATCTCGTCCATCTCAAATGTGGCGAGAATCGTTTCGATCAAACAAGTAGCCTTGATCGTCCCCTGCGGCACGCCCAGCAACTCCTGCGCCCTCACAAAAATCGAGTTCCACAGCCGAGCCTCCAAATGCGACTCCATCTTCGGTAGATAGAAGTAAGGTCCCGATCCCCGCGCCAGCAGCTCCTTCGCGTTATGGAAGAAGTACATCGCAAAATCAAAAATCCCACCTGACATGAACTCGCCATCCACAACCACATGCCGCTCTTCCAGGTGCCACCCACGCGCCCGCACAAACAGCACCGCCGGATTATCCTTCAGCGCATACTGCTTGCCCGTCTTTTCGTCGCTGTACGTAATCGTCCGCCGCACCGCATCGCGCAGGTTCAGCTGCCCGTCCAGCACGTTCTCCCAGGTAGGTGTCGTCGAGTCCTCAAAGTCCGCCATGAACACCTTCGCGCCCGAGTTCAGCGCATTGATGATCATCTTCCGGTCCACCGGCCCCGTAATCTCCACTCGCCGGTCCAGCAGATCCGCCGGCAGCGGAGCCACGGTCCACGTATCTTCCCGCACAGCTGCCGTTTCGGCCAAAAAGTCCGGCCGCTCACCAGCATCCAGCCGCGCCTGCCGCACCTCACGCGCCGCCAGCAACTGCAACCGCGTCGGATTGAACTCCCGCTGCAGCGCCGCCGCAAACTCCAGCGCCTCAGGCGTCAAAACAACGTCGTACTTATCAGCAGTAGTGGCGTGCAGTGCAACGCCTTGGGGAAGTGTCGGCATATCGTGTCCTTCTAAAACCTTATTTTTCCGTCCGCAACAACTTATTCAGTTTTCCATTCCGCAGCGCAGCGGAGGAATCTGCAGTCGCTCTGTTGTTCTTGCTTTTCTTTCTGTCATCCTCGCAGGGGATCTGCTGTCCGAGCCATCTTGCTTTCGAAGGGGCACGGCTTCAGCCGTGCCATAAACCCCTCACAACAAATCCGGCTTTAGCCGCTGAGGGAACGACTTCCTCAGCGGCCACAGCACTCTAAGCAAACTTCAAACTCACACTACCCGCCGTCGAAAAAACAACATCAACCGAAGACTTCTCCGAACCCAGCGTATTCCCCGTCCACGATCCCGTTGTAATCCACTGACCCTTCTTCAAGCCACCCGTCCGCACCGCACCTTCATTCGCCAGCCAGGGCAGCAGCTTCACCAAATCACCCGACGTGTTCGATCCCGTCCGCTCCACGCGAACCACACCATCGACCGACAACGTCACCTTCTCCGCATTGAAATCAATCGCTTCCCAGTTCGCCACCGCCGGGCCATAGGCAAACCCGCCATGCATCTGCAAATCTGCCAACATCGAGTTCTTCACGACGACCATCGGATCAGCAAACGCCGACTCCAGCACCTCAATCACCGGATGGCACGACGCCATCGCAGCCACAGCCTCCGCCCGCGTATAAGGCGTATCCCGCGGCGGCAAATCCTGCCCAACCAGAAACGCAATCTCCGCCTCCAACCCACGATACCGGTTGCCCGTCAGCGTGCTTCCGGAAGGCGCCATCCAGGCCTTCGGCATCGGCGCAAACAGCGGTGTCGCTTCGGCGTTCGGCGCGCCAATCTTCCACCCACCAATCTCGCCATAGGCCGCAGCTATCAGGTCCTGCACAAAGTACACCTCGGCGATGTCCACGGGCTGGGAGCTCTCAGGCAGGTCGGCAAGGGTCACACCCGTGCGTCGTGCATCCAGCAGGGCATTGGAGGTAGCAATCAGTTCTTGTTCACGAAGTCCAGTCATCCAGACATGGTATCGCGTTCGCCGCGACACAGTCTTGCAAGCTAGCTCACAAGCCATTTCAAAGCGTTCGCCAGAAACCGCTGCTGCATCACCGGATGCATCTCCGGCACTCGATGAAACAACACCTTGCCCTTACCCAGCTTCGCCGTAAATGTCCCCGCACCAACCTTACGGTCGTGGTCGCGCGAGTACCCCACGATCACCTCTACGCCTTCACCTTCCACCAGCAGTCCATTCGACTCGCGCCCCTTGGCCTGATAAAACCCACCCATCGCCTGATTCACCGGCATGCCTGCAGATACTGCATGCTCGCGGACAAAGTACCAGTCGCCCATCCACGGCGCTCGAAAATCTCCAACCGCCCCGTGATACGTAAACGCACCAGCATCAGCCAGCTGCTTTGCCACACCCTCAGATAGCGAGTCTGCCTGAGGAATCGCCAGCAGCGGCGTCCCGGCCTTCACGGCTTCCACAATCGCCGGATCAAGGCGCCCTAGCTGAGTCGTCGTTTGCACCGCATTGATCGGATTCGTTTCGCCTGTGGTTTCGCCGATCTGGCCGTCGATCTTCGCATTGGCCGTGAGACCGGAAGAGATGATGGCACCATACGTTTCCCCGGCTTTGAAGTCACTCACTGACACGCATCCCAGTTCACTGAGCTGTTTCCGCAGTCTGGCAGAAATACCCGAAACTCCGACCTTCAGCGCCTGGCACGATTCGTTCTGCGGGTAAGCTCGCGTAACCCATATCTCCTTTGTCTGAGTCGAAAGCGGCGCAGAAGACAGCGCAAACTTAAAGCGATATAGCCCTTCCTCAGCCAGCACCGGCGTCTCAAAACCAGTCTTCAGCAGGTAGCTAAACTGATCCACCACATGCCCCGGCGCCGGAAGCGAAATCAACTCTTTCCGCTTGCCACTTGGCGCGATCATCGAAAACGTCAACATCCCGGTAACAGCCTCCGGCGTGTCATTGGCGAAATACAAATCAAACGTAGCCGTCTTGCCTTGCTCCACCACCAGCGTCCGCTGCTTCGCAATCGGCCTCACCGGCAACAACGAACTAGAGATCAGCCCTGGGTCCGACTTGAAGTTCCTTAGGTTGTCCACAATCCCCGAGTGGTTCTCAATCGACGTAGACTCCCACCCCGAAATCGCCGCGAAATCCAGCTCATCGGAAATCCGCGCATTCTCCAGATAGTTCTGCCACGACTCGTAGCACGTCCGCCCAACCGCCAGAAACAAGCTCTCAGAGGTAGGGAAGGCCTTGCGAAATTCCCATTTATCCAGGAACTTCTCATACCCCGCAATGATCTCCTCATGGTCCGCGAGATCGTACGAGTCCCCACCGTACTTCTTATAGGTTTCCTTGATCTGGTGCATCATCAGCGGATGATTGTCCGGCCGCGCGCATCCTTCCATTTCGCCATACTCGGTCAGCACATTCTTAAACGGCGCGCGATACGTATAGTCCGTTGGCGACTTATAAAACTCGTCGTACCACTGGTCACCCGCGCCCTGGTGCTGAATCCACCAGTCGCCCCACGGCTCTTCATCGCTGCGATGCAGCTTGCCTTCCTTGAGGCCATCCGACCACGGCTCATACCACGCCTGTGCGGCCTTGCGAGGCTCGGCCACAAACCCATCGTTCAGCACAACGCAACGGCTGGGGTCTTCCTCATGCATCGCTTTCAAAATCGCAATCGTTGCCGGATTCTTCAGGTCCGCGCCAATCTCATTCTGCAGGCAGTATTCAATCACCGAAGGATGCGAACGGAACGCCTTCACCATCTCCACGCAGCGCACAAACATATACCGCTGCGCAAACAGATCGGCCTCGCCGGTCGCCTTCTGCATCACTACGGAGTTCGCACTCGGGTTTGTGTTCGAGGGCATCTTGCCGATCGCAAACTTGCCCGCACCCGGCTCCATATACCGCAGCAGCCCCAGCCGGTCATGTGCGCGCAGCACATCTTCCTTGGCTAGATTGCGATGGAAGTTCAGGCAGTTCAGGCCCAGCTTCTTGGCCTGTGCCACTTCCTTCTCGGCCAGCTCCGGCACCGGCCACATCCCATTCAACCCCCAGAACCCCCACGAGATCGACGTATAAATCCGAATCCTTCGCCCATTCAGCCGGAACAGTGCATTCGTCCCAATGCCGGCAGGCGCAAACCACCGAAACGCGCAGACGCTCCGGTGCGGCGGGTCGTGAAACTCCTGCTGCCCGCTCTTTGTCGAGCGCCCAATGCTGACCCGCAGCTCGTATAGCTTCGGGTGGTCGAGATCCCAGATCTCCACGTTGCGGCCATAGAGGGCCAGATTCTGCCGTACAACTTCGCCCGGCTTCTTCGCTTCGAGCAAGCGGCTGTGTGAGTCCACGACTTTGCTCGTAGCTGGATCGACGACCTCCATCAGGATGGAGTAAGCAGTCGACTCCACCGCCTCGATGGCTTCAATATCGGCATACACCTGGAGCGTCGAGTTGCGAACGCCGTCAGTGACTTCCTCATTTGTGACCGGCGTATTCAGAGCCCAGGCGCTGCGAATGCGAAGCGGATAGCTACTTGCCGAGATCGTCATTCCCCGATCCATCCCGCCAAATCCATGCGACCGATACAGCGACACATGCCCCCACTTGGCATTCAGCCCGTCCACCCAGTCGAACCGTCCAAACGGATTCGTGATCCGGATCGCCAGCACATTTTCCCCACCGGGATTCGCCGCATTCGTCAGGTCGCACTCAAACGGTAGCTCCTCCATAATCGAGTAGCCCACCAGCTTGCGGTTCAGGTACACCTCCGCCCTCAGATGCGCCCCTCGCACGTGCAGAAAGATCCGCTTGCCCCGCATCGCTGCTGGAATCTCAATCGCTCTCCACCACCACGAAACCCCGAAGTACGCCCCGTTCTGAGGCACATCGTCATCGGTCGGTGGAGCGGGCGCTTGCTTACCGCCCTTCGTATCGGCGGCATACCGATACTCCTCCGGCGTGTAGGGTCGCGACCCTTCCTTGCCCCAGAAATGTTGCTCCACCGTCGTCGGCAGCAATACTTCGAGCCCGGCGGTAGCCGTCAGCGTGTCCCATCCGCCCGTAGGCGCATTCACAGGCAGCGTTTTCCCCTTGCCGCGCAGCGAACCATCTGCCCATGCCACATCCTCTGGCAGAAAGATGTCATCCGCCTCCCACGCAGCCTTCGTATCAAGCCATATCCGCCAGCCGTGATCCGGAACGAGGGTGCCGTTTTCCGGATACGGTACTGTCTGTTCCGCGGGTTGGGCGCCCAGGACAGGTGCGAGCTGCGTTGCAGCTGTAGCAATCGTTGCGGTTTGGAGAAAGCGTCTGCGGGTGAGAAGGCGGTCTGACATGTTGCTCGAAGTGTAACGCAGCAGACATCTTACTGGCCGAGTTCGCGACAAACACTTTCACCTGCGGACTGTGCGGGGACGTAAGTTCGCAGGTTCATCACCCGAAAGTTGTACCCGAATCGGGAAACGGGATGCCGGAACGTGGCATCCTTAGAGCAATTGAGCACATGTTACTTGTGTTCCAAAACAGGTTACTAAGGTTCTGAGACAGCTAATACAGGCAAGCGGGGATCCAAGGCATGTTCGAATTCACGAAAGATCGAGTTAAGAGCGCGGTCAATTCGAAAATGCGGTTTGCGCAGGTCGCGATCGCATTCCAGCCCATCGTCGATGCCACGTCGGCTACCGTTTGGGGCTACGAAGCTCTGACTCGCGGCGCGGATGGGCAAAACTACCCGCAGATGGTTGCCGGCATGGACGAGCGCAAGCGCATGGCGTTCGACAAGCTCACCATCCTGAAGGCCCTGCACGAAGCCGCCCGCCTGGGCCTGGTCAATGGTGGAGCAAAGATCACGCTCAACGTTCGCCCCACGGTAGACCACGCCGCCGTTGACGCGGCCTTCGTCGCCCGCGCGGCCAAGCATTACGGCATCCCCGCAGCCTCCATCGTGCTCGAACTCACCGAGGACGCAAAACTCAGCTGCGATGACTTTCTGAAAGTGATGGCCCTGCACCGTGAACACGGCATCGCCACCGGCATCGACGACTTCGGCTCCGGCTACTCCGGCCTGAACGTGCTGGCCACCTGCGGCGCGGACATGGTCAAGCTCGATCGTCATCTGATCCACGGCATCGACAGCGACCCGAAGAAGCAGATCATCGTCGAATCCTTCGCCCGCCTCTGCGGCCGGCTGGGTTCGGTTGTGGTCGCTGAGGGCGTAGAGACGCAGCGAGAAGCAGAAATGCTGCGTGAACAGGGCATCGAGCTCATGCAGGGCTACTACTTCGGGCGTCCTATGGTCGGCGGCCCGTCCGTGCTGCGCACAGAGATCGGCGCACTCGAAGTTGCTCGCACCTGGAGCTCGCCTGTAAAGACGCCCTGGAGTGTGCCTTTCACCCTGCAAGCCTAGCGAGCCGGACGACAAACCCTCTAGGCTTGTCATCCTGAGCGTAGCGAAGGATCTGCTCTTCGCTCGCGGCGCCACGAACCCTTCGGGCATTACACCCTCGCCTACTCGCCCAGCATGATCCGCTGAATCCGATGCGCGCGTCCCGTAGCGCCGTTGCACTCGATCAGCGTGGCGCACATCTTCGGATTACCCTTCGCCGGCTCAAACTTCCCCGGCATGCCGGTAAGGAACCGCTTCAGCACCAGTTCGACCTCAACCCCGATCACTGAGTCATACGGCCCGGACATCCCCACATCCGTTTGGTACGCCGTTCCGTTCGGCAGAACGCGTTCGTCCGCCGTGGGGATGTGCGTGTGCGTGCCGAGCAGCGCCGTCAGGCGCCCATCAAGATACCACCCCAGCGCGACCTTTTCACTCGTCGCCTCACCATGCAGGTCCAACAGGATCACCTTTGCGCCGGACTCCCGCTCAATCTGCGCCAGCAGCTCATCGGCCTTGCGGAAGGGATCGTCGCAGGAGCTCATAAACACGCGCCCCTGCAGGTTGATCACCGCATAAGCCTGCCCAGTCGGCAGCTCACCCTGGTACAGCCCATAGCCAGGCGTATTCACCGCATAGTTCGCCGGACGAATCACCCTCCGCCCGCGCTCATGCGAGTCGTACGGTACAGTCATGTACTCAAAGATTTCTTTCTTGTCCCATATGTGATTGCCCGTCGTGATCACATGCGCGCCAAGGTCGAAAAGTTCTTCAGCGATCGAAGGCGTAATGCCGAAGCCACCGGCGGAGTTCTCACCATTGATCACCAGCAGATCGACGGCGTTCGTTTCAAGGACGTGGGGGAGATGTTCGCGGACGATGTGGCGGCCGGGCGAGCCAAAGACATCGCCGACGAAAAGAATGTTCACCTGTAGATTCTAGCGCGCTGAGGGAACAGGAAAACCACGAGAGCCGTATGCTTTAACCATGATCGATCTCGTATGGAACTTCCCCCTATTCGCCGATCAGGGCGCAGAGTGGCAGGGCTACCTCAGGCAGGCCGTCGACAGCCTGCACATCAACGACGCCCGCGAACTGCGCCCCTCCTTCCGCGGCGCTGACGCCAGCCTCCGCGCTCGCGCCGCCAAGTGGCTCGGCGTCTCCACCGAGCGCGCCTGGCTCACCTGCGGCGGCCACCACGGCACGCTCGTTGCTCTGCTTGCAGCCGAACTCGGCGGCAAAACTCTCGCCGTCGAAGCCATCACCTACACCGCCGTCCTTGAGCAATCGAAGATGCTCGGCATCCAGCTCGCACCCTGCGCCTACGACGGCGAAGGCATCACCCCAGAAGCCCTGCGCGCAGCCTGCGAATCGCAGAAAATCTCCGCCGTCTTTCTCATGCCCACGGTTCACAACCCGCTGGGCATCGTCGCCGGCCTTGCCCGCCGCGAAGCCCTCATCGCCCTCGCCCGCGAGTTCGATCTCCTCATCCTCGAAGACGACGCCTACGGCTTCATGGAGCCGACCGCTCCACCGAACTACTCCATCCTCGCGCCCGAGCGCACCTTCTATGTCCGCGGCCTGAGCAAGAACTACGCCCCCGCCACGCGCACCGGCTTCCTCATCGTTCCCGACCGCTTCACCGGTGTCATCGAAGGCGTTCTCAAGAGCACCACTACCGGCACGGCCCTCGCGTACAACATAGCCTCGCTGGCACTGGTCGAAGACGGCACCCTCGACCGCGTCATGGCCGCCAAGCTCGTCGAAGGCGCTATCCGCAACGCCGAAGCCCGCGCCGTCCTCGGCGATGCAGCCGCACCGGGCCCCAAGCACGCCTGGCACCTCTGGGTCTCGCTGCCCGAAACCCTCACCGCCCTCGAAGCCCAAAAGCAATGCCTCGACAGCGGCGTCATGGTCAGCCCCGCCAACGGCTTCACCCCACCTGGCGTCACCATCCCCCGAGCCATCCGCATCGGCCTTGGCGGGGAAGTGGAACGCGAGAAGATCACCGAAGGCGTAGCCGTCGTCGCGAAAATAATTGGCCGCTGATCTCTGAAAAGCTCTGCGGCGTCGTGCATACTGTTGCCATAACGACAGTTGCAACCGTACGCCGAAGAACTCTTCCGGAGGAATGATGACGCCAGCAGTGGTTCATGAACCAGCCGTGCGTGTAATTCGCAGGCCCAGTCGCATCGCAGACCGTGTCTTCTTCTCCACAATGGTGCTGCTTCTCCTCGCCACCGTCCTCTGGGGATTCTCACGTACCTACTTCCTCGCCGGCATGGTGCGTGCCCCGCTGCCCAACCACCTCATCCACATCCACGGCGCCGTCTTCACGCTCTGGATGATCCTGCTCGTCGTCCAGACAGCCCTGATCTCCGCCCGTCAGGTCCGCATCCACCGCACGCTCGGCATGTTCGGCTTCGGCCTCGCCGTGTTAATGCTCATCCTGGGAACGCTGGCCTCCATCAACGCCCTCCGCCGCGGTGCCGCTCCGCTGGGCCTCGACGCGAAGACCTTCTGGGTCATCCCGATCTCGGGCATGTTCCTCTTCGCCGTCTACATCGTCGCGGCCTACCGCACGCGCAGCAAACCCGAAGCCCACAAGCGCCTGATCCTGATCTCCACCATCGCCCTGGCCGACGCCGCCATCGGCCGCCTGCCCATCCCGCTCTTCCAGCAACACCCACCCACGCAGGACATCGCCTCCTTCGGCTTCCTGCTCCTCATCGTCCTCTACGACCTTTGGTCGCTCCACCGCGTCAGCCGCACGACGATCTGGGCATCGGCGCTACTGATCGTCGTGCATCTCACGCGCGTCCCCATCGGCTTCACACCCGCATGGCACTCACTCGCCGATTGGGTCATCCGCCACTAAACTTTGCACCCTCATCCTGAGCGCAGCGAAGGATCTCCGTATTTCGCCCACGCGCCACGAACCCCAAAGGGAAGCTGCCGCCGCCTACTCCGCCGACTCCCCATGCGGCTGCTCGCCATCCACTTCCACCACAGCCTTCACCGGCCTCATCAGCGGGAACAGAATCACATCCCGAATCGTCCGCGACCCCGTAAGCACCATCGTCAACCGGTCGATCCCGATCCCTTCACCAGCCGTTGGCGGCAACCCATAGCCCAGCGCGCGGACATAATCCTCATCCACCTCCGCCATGGCCTCGGCGTCCCCCCGCTCGCGCTCCTTCAACTGCTCCAGGAACCGGTTCCGCTGATCCAACGGATCATTCAACTCCGAGAAAGCATTCCCAACCTCAAACCCGCCGATATAAAACTCAAACCGCTCCACCCACTCCGGCTCATCCGCCTTGACCTTTGATAGCGGTGAAACAGCAAGAGGGAAGTCGTAGATGATTGTGGGCTGGATGAGGTGGGGTTCGGCGAGGAGTTCAAATGTCTCCGCTATGGCCTTGCCGAGATTTCTGGAGGTGGCGAGTTGCGCATGTATGCCGGGAATACTCTCAAATCCGGCGATCCCACTATGGATTTGCCGTTTGCGGCGCGCGTCTGTTCTTCCGCCCGATGACTTCCACGATTCAGAGTTGGCATTCGGCGACGCTTTAGCGGTTTCAGCCGCGATGTGCAAGAACGCCAAGAAGTTTTGGACGGAATCGAAAATGTTCTCGTGAGCGTCGATTCCTAGCTCGATCTTAACGAAATTCGTTATCGCTTCGCGCATGGAATACTTACGCCAGTTGTGAGGCGCAAGATCAATCTCCACCCCATTGAATCTCGTCAGCAGCGTCCCATTCACATCCATCGCAACCTGCTTCACCAGCTCCTGCGTAAGGTCCATCAGGTCGTGATAGTTCGCATACGCCTGATAAAACTCCAGCATTGTGAACTCCGGATTATGTGTGCGATCGATCCCCTCATTCCGAAAGTTCCGGTTGATCTCATACACCCGGTCCAGGCCGCCAACAACAAGCCGCTTCAAATGCAGCTCCGGCGCAATGCGCAGCGTCAGCTTCATGTCCTCGGCGTTGTGATGCGTCGTAAACGTCCGCGCCGCCGCGCCGCCGGCAATCGTATGCAGCATCGGCGTTTCGACCTCAAGATACCCACGCGTATCAAAGAAGTTCCGAAGGCTCCGCAGCACGGCCGCGCGCTTCACAAACACTTCACGCGCCGGCGCCCGCAGCAGCTCGGGCTTCGTGCCTTCAGCGGCATCCCCCGCCAGCTCCGCGAAATCGCCTGTATCGGTAAACAGATCCAGATACCGCCGCCTGTATCGCAGCTCGATATCCCCCAGCCCGCTGTACTTATCCGGCAAGGGAAGCATCGCCTTCGCGAGAAACGTCAGCGTCTGCACCTTCAGCGTCAGCTCGCCCGTCCGCGTCCGCATCAGCGTCCCGGTAACGCCCACATGGTCGCCCAGGTCGAGCAGCTTATACAGCTCAAACGCCGGCTCACCCACATCATCCTTGCGCACATAAATCTGCAGCCGCGCGCCGTTCTGCAGCAGCGTCGCAAATCCCGCCTTACCCTGCAGCCGGATAGCCACAATCCGCCCCGCAACCGCCGCGGTAATGTGCTCCGCCTCCAACGCCTCAGCCGTCTTCGGAGCACCCTCGGCATCCAAACCCAGCGGCAGCAGCGCCGGAATCTCCTCCGCCGTCTTGCTCAAGGTATGCGTAAACGCAAAGCTGTTGGGGTACGCCTGCTGGCCGAGCGCGGCAATCGCGGCCAGCTTTTCGCGGCGCGCGGCAAAGAGATTTTCTTCAAACTCAGATTCAAACTGTGACAAGCGGTAACTCGTTTCCCTGACGATATTTCGACCTTCTGAGTATAGCGAGTGCCCCTCGCCAACCCGTCGCCAGTTTCTCTCAACCACCCCCACAGTGATAGCGTTGCTTCTGTGGCAGACGACGACAACATCCCGAAGAAGTCTCGCGGCCCCACCGACTTCGTCAAAATCGAGTCCATGGTCCAGCTCGCCATCGCCCTGCCTGCCGCCTGCCTCATCGGCTGGCTCGCCGGCAACGCCATCGACAAGCACTTCCACACCACCTGGGTCGGTCTCGTCGGAATCCTCTTCGGCGCCGTCGCCGGCTTCATCCAGATCTTTACCACCGCCTCGCGGATACTAAATCGTGGAAAATAAGTTGGAAGCCCTCAAGAACTACAGCGACGAAGACGTCCGCCGGTCGGTCCTCACCGCCGTCAAAATCGTGCTGATCGCCACCGCCGTCGCCCTGCCGCTCGTCTGGTGGAAGTTCGGCTGGTCGACAGCCCTCCTATTGCTCGTTGGCGCAGCCATCTCCGGCTCCGGCTTGTGGGAGTGGCGCAAGCTCATGACCTCCATGATGGCCTACATGGACGCCGGCGGCGAAGCCCGCCCCATGGCCCCTGTTCTGCTCGGTTTCTTCCTCAGGCTCGGCCTGGCCGTAGTCGTGCTTTATGTTAGTCTTAAGTTCTTGGATGGCTCTGTTTACGCGCTTGCCGCGGGTCTCGGAATGGGCGTTTTCGCCCTCACAATCGAGGCCTTGAGACTGGTGAAGGCGTGGACGGTTTAGGGGCTTCTCGCCGCTTCCTCCATACGCTGAAATTCAAGAAACAAAGAGCTTTTGCCGCCTGATTATGCCGACACAACTGCTGTTTACCAGACTTCTGAACCACGCATTCGCCGGCCCGGTGGATAAGCTTCTCGCGGCCGTCCATGTAACGCCCGCCTTCGCCAATGCGCCCATCACCAATTCCGTCGCGATGGAGTTTTTCGTCTTCGTCCTGATGATCGCGGGCTTTATCCTTGTGCGGTTTTCGCTCAGCGTGGAAACGCCGAACGGCGTTCAGCACCTCGCCGAGCTCACCCACGGCTTCGTCGTCGACCAGACCGAGCCCATCATCGGCCATGGCTACGAAAAGTACTCGGCCTACCTCGCCGTCCTCGGAGTGTTCATCCTCCTGATGAACCTCATGGGCCTGATCCCGGGACTCGAGTCGCCCACAGGTGACGTCACCGTCCCGCTCGGCCTTGCACTCGTCACCTTCGTCTACTACCACTACCAGGGCATCAAATCGAACGGTTTCGGCTACATCAAGCAGTTCGTCGGCCCTCTGCCGATTCTGTACCCGTTCATGTTCGTCATTGAGGTCATTTCGCACCTGGCGCGCGTTCTCTCGCTCACCGTGCGTTTGTACGCGAACATGTTTGCCGGCGAGCTCCTCACACTTGTGTTCTTCTCGCTCGTCCCGGTAGGCATTCCTCTGATCGTCATCGGGCTGCACTTTGGCGTGGCGCTCGTTCAGGCCTACGTGTTTCTTCTGCTGGCCGCAACTTACATCGGCCTCGCCGTCGCACACGAGCACTAGAAACAAGTTTTCCGGCAGACCAACGCCGGTATCAAGATCCTGCGAGGGGGCGCCCCCTCTTCGTGGTGAGTACTTCCGCCGTTCAGCGTGAGGGGGCCAGCACGGTGAGCTTCAACCACCCACTGGCGGCGAGATTACGGGGGCAGGAGTAACACATGGTCAACGCATTTCGCACAATGAAGTACATCTTCGCGGCTCTGGCAGTCCTCTTGGTTGCCTCGCCCGCGTTCGCACAGGGAACCGCCGCTCCCGCCAACCAGTGGATCCCGCTGGCTGCCGGCCTCGGCATGGCGCTCGCTTCCGGCCTTTGCGGTCTCGGACAGGGCAAGGCAACGGCATCTTCCGCCGAAGCACTCGCCCGCAACCCCGGCGCACGCCCTGGCATCTTCCTCTTCCTGATTCTCGGCCTGGCCTTCATCGAATCCCTCGCGCTCTTCACCTTCGCCGTGATCTTCGCAGTCGTTCGCAGCGCCAAGTAACTCCCGCTCCAAAAAGCACCAAAGGCCCCCGCACCCGCGGAGGCCTTTTGCTTTTGCTTTTCATTTTTCCATTCCCGAAGGGAATCTGCTTTTGCCGTCGTCCTTGCTTTTCTTTCTGTCATCCTCGCAGGGGATCTGCTTTTATAAGGTGCCGCACAATCCGGGTGCCCCCGATCTCTCGCACTTGGAGATCGGGGATTTCCGCATCACCTCAAACCCCGTGGCTAGCCAAAAACCCCCGCATAGCCTCCGCCACATCCTCCACATGCGTCTCCAACGCAAAGTGCCCGGTATCCAGAAACTGCACCATAGCCTCCGGAATATCACGCTTGAATGCCTTAGCCCCAGCGGGAATGAAGTACAGATCGTGCTCACCCCAGATCGCCAGCAACGGCGGCTTGGACGTACGAAAGTACTGCTGGAACGCCGGATAAAGCTTCACGTTGTTGGCATAATCCAGAAATAGGTCGAGCTGTATATCCACGTTGCCCGGCCGCTGCAACAGCGCACCGTCCAAGGTGTAACCCTCAGGTGCGATCCGCTCCGGCTGCGCGATCCCCACCGAGTACTCATGCTTCATACCTTCAGGCGTAAGTCCCGGCCGAATCGCATTTCGGTTCTCAAGCGTCGGCTCCCGCCAGTACCGTTGGATCGGCGCCCACGCATCCCCTAGACCCTCCTCATACGCATTGCCGTTCTGCGAAACAATCGCGGTCACCCGCTCCGGATGAGCCATCGCCAACCGGAACCCCGTCGGCGCTCCATAGTCGAACACATATAACGCATACTTCTTCAACCCAAGCGCCTCCACAAAGGCCTCAATGGTCTTAGCAAGATTGTCGAACGCGTACACATACTTCCGTTCCGCCGGCACCTCCGTAAACCCAAACCCCGGCAGATCCGGCGCAATCACGCGGTACTTATCCGCCAGCCGAGGAATCAACTCACGATACTGAAACGAGCTGGTAGGGAACCCATGCAGCAACAGCACCACCGGCGCATCCGCCGGTCCAGCCTCGCGGTAAAACACACTCACACCATCCGCCTGCACACGCTTGACGTGCGTCACAGCAATACCGGTCGGTTTTGTCTTGAACTCGGCAGCAGAAGCCGGAACAGCAGTAGCCGCCAACGCAGTAGCACCCTTTGCAAAGAAATTTCTACGAGTCATCGTCTTGCTCCTTAAGATTCCAGTGTGAACCGCCAGAATCATGTAACCTTCAATATGAGTTATAATGGTTACAGAAGGATTCAGAAAAAGTCAAAGAAAATATGGCGCACCCCACAGAAATCTCGATATCGCCAACCGCCAACCTCGGCGACCACCCTGTCCTCGAGTTCCTCAACACGGTCCCTTTGATTGACGGCCAGCTCCAAGACCTCTTCCAGTCGGACGCCGACGTCTTCGCCACGCTAGCCCGCATCGGCTACCCGGCCACGTTTCACGGCACGGGCCTTCTAGCCGCCGCCCGCACCCTCCGCGAAGACCTCCGCTCCCTCATCACGGCCCGTAAAGCAGGGAACCCTCTGGACCCCAAAGCCCTCGCCACGTTGAACAGGTTCCTTCGCGCAGCCAGCAGCTACCTCGACCTAATCCAGCCTCACCCCGGTCAATTCGCTCTTAAAAAAGTCTGGTCCCACCAAACCCCCGAGCAAGCCCTCGCCCCCGTCGCCGAAGCCGCCGCCGAACTCCTCGCCAGCGGCGACTTCGACCTCATCCGCCGCTGCGAAAGCGACACCTGCGTCCTCTGGTTCTACGACCGCACCAAGTCCCACCACCGCCGCTGGTGCAGCATGGCCTCCTGCGGCAACCGTCACAAAGTAGCCGCCTTCCGCAAACGCCGCAGCGAAGCTTAAGGAGCGGTGGTTGTCGCCACCGGTACCGTCGCGGCCGCAGGCACTACTACATAAGCCGGCAACGTCTCCGGCGCCGAATGCTGCACAAGGTGCAACACGCTGTTCGGAGCCACACCCAGCGCCAGCGTAGCCAGTGCAGCAGCAGTCACTGCAACCGCAGCCGGAACGCTCAATGTCCGTGCCGGGAGCACAGCCGCACTGCTATCGCCCAGTGGACGCGAATACAGCGCCGCCAGCAACCGCAGGTAGTAGTAGCAAGCCACACCCGAGTTCGCCAGCCCAAAGATCGCCAGCCCGACATACCCGTTATGGATCGCCCCCGAGAACGCATAGAACTTGCCGAAGAACCCTCCGGTAAAGGGAATCCCGATCAGTGACAACAAAAAGAACCCAAGCAGCGCCGCAAGATACGGGCGTTTCAGCGCGACGCCCGTGAAGTCGTCAATGCTCCGCAGCTTCTCATCAAAGCCCGAGATCTGCGTAATCACCAGCAGTGCCCCGACGTTCATCGCCGCATAGGCCGCCGTATAAAACAGCGCTCCCGAAACCGCATCCTTATGCACGCCCGTAAACGCCACCAGCAAATACCCGGCATGCGCAATCGACGAGTACGCCAGCAGCCGCTTCACATCCTTCTGCAGCAGCGCACCCAGGTTGCCGATCGTCATCGAAAGGATCGCCAGTATCTCCACCATCAAAATCCAGTGCCCACGCAGCTGCGGCGTCCCGTTGAATAGGAAGCGCAACAGCACAGCAAATGCCGCGGCCTTGGGCGCAGTCGACATCAACGCAACCACCGGCGATGGCGCGCCCTGATACACATCCGGCGTCCACACATGAAACGGCGCCGCCGAAACCTTGAACCCCAACCCGATCAGCACCATCGCCACCGCAAGAATCGCCAGCGTCGGCGTAGCCGTCGTATTCAACCCCGAAGCAATAGCCCCAATACTCGTCGACCCTGTCGCTCCAAAGCAAAGCGCAATGCCATAAAGGAAGAACGCCGTAGCAAAGCTGCCCAGCAGGAAGTACTTCAGCGAAGACTCCGAAGCCGTAGCCTGCCCCTTACGGAAGCCCGCCAGGATATACGTCGAGATCGACGAAATCTCCAACCCGATGAACACCATCAGCAGCTCAACCGAGCACGTCATGAACATCATGCCCGTCGCGCCAAACAGCACCAGCGCGAAGTACTCACCCGCATGCGTAATGGGGCTTGCAAAGTAGTCCAGCGAAGCCAGCAGGGTAACCAGCACAACGCATGCAATCAGCAGATGGAAGAACACCGAGAACGCATCGATCTGCACAGTCGAATAAAACGCCGTAAACACGCCGCTCGTATTCAGGACATGCTTCTGATAGCAAGTCGCTGCAATCGAAGCCGCCGTGCCGAGAATCGCCAGCCATCCAAGCGGCTTGCGCGACTTGCCCGGCGCAATCACAGGCTCAAGCACCATCACCAGAACACCGGTGATCGTCAAAATAATTTCAGGCAGCAGCGCGAGGAGGTTAGTGGACATTAGCGAACCTCCTTCGATGCGACGGAAGCCGGCGCAATTTTGCCGCTCTGCAAATCTGACACGACATCGAGTTGCTGTGATGTCAGATTTGCGGTTGGCGTATAAGTCTCAGTTTCTATATGTTTGATCGAGCCCGGTTCAAAGTGAATCAGCTTGTCCGCCGTCAAAGTGCCGTACATATCGATCGACTTCATCCAGAACGGCGAGAACACACCCATCACCAAAAACAGCACAGCCAGCGGCCAAAGCTCCAAATGCTCCCGCGGCTTTAGGTCCCATCCAACAACTTCTTCCGACCGCAACCCAAGATCCCCATAGAACAGCTTCTGAATCATCGAAAGCATATAAGCGGCGGAGAAGATCACGCCCGTAGTTCCAATCGCCGTCCACACCATCGGGTGCGGAATATAAGCCTGCAGCGACCCTGAAAGAATCAGAAACTCACCCACAAACCCCGACAGCATCGGCAGGCCAACCGCCGCCAGCGACGTCACCACAAACATCGTCACCATCCACGGATGCTTCCCCGCGAGCCCGCCATAGTCGCGCATGTCATACGTGCCATAGCGCTCGTACAGCAGTCCAAGCAGCACAAACAGCGCCGCGCCAATCAACGACTCATTCAGAATCTGGTAAACGCCACCATCCAGCCCCGCAACGGTAAAGCTGAAAATTCCCAGCACGATAAAACTCACATGGCTCAACGTGCTGAACGCCGCCAGCTTCTTCAGGTCCGTCTGCACCAGCGCCACCAGCGCGCCATACGCAATCCCGATCGCGCCCAGCGCAATCAGCAGTGGCGCAATATGCCGCGCCTGCTCCGGAAAGATGCCGAAGTAAAACCGCAGTATCGAGTAAAGCCCCAGCTTCCCGGCCAGCACCATCACTGCAGCGGTAGGCGTCTCCTGCACTGCATCGGACAGCCATCCATGCAGCGGAAACACCGGTACCTTCACCGCAAACGCCACCAGGAACGCCAGCGAGCAAAGCCACAGCGCCGCGCTGCTATCCGAAATCGAGTGCGAAGCAGCCAGCTGCTGCAGCATCGGCAGATCGAACGTGCCCGTCTTCGTATACAGCCAGATCATCGCCGCCAGCAAAATCGCCGAAGGAATAAACGTATACAGGAAGAACTTGATCGCCGCGCGCCGCCGGTTCTCCGTGCGTCCAAACGTAGCAATCAGCAAAGCCATCGGAACGATCGAAAGCTCCCAAAAGCCGTAATAAAGAAACAGGTCAAGTGCCATAAAGATGCCAAGCATCGCAACCTGCTGCAGCAGGAACAGCACAAAGAAAAGCTTCGTGCGCACCTTGATCGCATTCCAGCTGGCCAGCACACCAATCGGTGCAAGGATGCCGGCCAAAATCACCAGCCACATCGAAAGCCCATCCACGCCCACGTGATAGTTGATGTGCGGCGAAGCGATCCACGGCACAGTCTGTTCAAATTGGAACGTCCCAGGCGCCGACGCGTAGTTGAAGTGCGCCGCCAGGTGCAGCGTGCAGAGGAAGGTAAACAGCGTCACCACAAGCGCCCCGATATGGTGCGTCTTCGCGCCTTCGCGTTCCGGAATGACAGCGAGGATCAACGCACCCACAAGCGGGGCCAGCAGGATGATCGTCAGGATGATGTGGTCGAAGTTCATCGAATTCCTAATAGTCCTTGGTGGTTCTCAAACAAGTCCTTCACAACGCGAAGGAGAAAACTCATCTAGTAGTGCGCAAACAAAACGACAGCAATCACCGCGGCTGCGCCCAGCGCCAGCCAACCCGCATACGAACGAATATTTCCCGACTGCATACGCCGCACGAGCGATCCGGCCCCGCGCGTCGTTCCAGCCAGCGTAGCGCCGGTGCCTTGCACCAACCCCGCTTCCACCAGCCCGCCCAGCACAAACCGCGAAACCATTAGCAGCGGCGCAACAATCACAAGCCCGTAGATCTCATCCACCCAGTATTTGTGGTCGAGCAACGAATACACAGGAGCAAACTTCTTCGCCAGCGCCGCTCCGGTCCCAGGCTTCTTGTAATAGAAGAAGTAAGCGACGAAGAAGCCGAGGGCCGCGGTAAGCACCGACATCGCGGCGAGGACGGGTTCGGCGCTGCGGGTTACGACGTGCTCGGCAACGTGTTCGGTCGGGTTGAACACAGGGCCGAGGAAGTGCTCGAACTCGTTATGTCCGCCGAAAGCAAGGGGGACGCCGACCCAGCCGCCGATGATGGAGAGGACGGCGAGGATCATCAGGGGCAGGGTCATGACCAGCGGCGACTCATGCACGCCATGAGCGTGGGCGGCCTGACCGGAGTCATGCTCGGCTTCCAGCGTAAGCGTGGAGGATTTGCTCGCATGCACCGCGGCGCCATGCGCAGCATGAAGGTCCGGAGCGTGCGTGGGGCCATGCTCTTCAAAGCGCGGTGCGCCGAAGAAAGTCTTGAACCAGAGGCGGAACATATAGAAGGACGTCAGGAAGGCAGTGAAGAGACCGACGGCCCAGAGAAGTTTGGACAGCGGGTTATCCCAAAGGTAGGTCTGGTAGAGGATTTCATCTTTAGAGAAAAAACCGGCAAACGGGGGAATGCCGGCGATGGCGAAGACGCCCATCGTCATGCACCAGAAGGTGATGGGAATCCGCTTGCGAAGGCCGCCCATCACGCGCATATCCTGTTCGCCAGAAAGAGCATGAATAACCGAGCCCGCGCTGAGGAACAGCAGCGCCTTGAAGAACGCATGCGTCATCAGGTGAAAGATGCCCGCGCCGTATGCGCCCACACCGCATGCCATGAACATATACCCAAGCTGCGACACAGTGGAGTAAGCCAGCACGCGCTTGATGTCATGCTGCACCATACCGATCGTCGCCGGCATCAGCGCCGTAGCCGCTCCGATGATCGCCACCACGCCCAGCGCATAAGGGCTGCGGTCGAACAGCGTATGGCACCGCGCCACCATGTAGATACCCGCCGTCACCATCGTCGCCGCATGGATCAGCGCCGAAACAGGTGTCGGTCCTTCCATCGCGTCCGGCAACCAGATATACAGAGGAATCTGTGCACTCTTACCCGTTGCCCCGACCACCAGCAGCAACGCAATCGCCGTCAGAAAACCGCCGGTCATCGGCGTTGCGGAAATCTTCGCGAACACATCCGTAAAGTTCAGCGATCCAAAATGCTGGATGATCAAAAACATTGCCAGTAGGAAACCGAAGTCGCCGATGCGATTCACCACAAACGCCTTCTTGCCGGCGTTCGCCGCGGAGTCGCGCTTGAAGTAGAAGCCGATCAGCAGGTACGACGCCAGACCCACGCCTTCCCAACCGACAAACAACAGCAGGAAGCTCGACGAAAGCACCAGCACCAGCATGAAGAACATGAACAGGTTCAGGTACGCGAAGAACCGCCAGTAGCCCTCTTCATGGGCCATGTACCCGGCGGAGTAGATATGGATCAGGAAACCGACGCCTGTCACCACCGCCAGAATGATCAGCGTCAGGTGATCGACCGTGAACGCAAAGTTCACCTGGAAGCCCGTCACCGCGATCCACGGCTTGCTCGCCACGCTCAACGAAAGCGGCGCGCTCGCGGACTTCATATACATCCAAAGCTGCGCCACGATCAGTGCGGGCAAAACGGTAAAGAGCAGCGCAATCGCCGTCACGGCAGCGCGCGGCAGCCTGCGGCCAAGCGTTCCGTTGAGCAGGAAGCCCGCGAAGGGAAGAGTCGGAATGAGCCAGAGCAGATTTGTGTTCATCGGTTGATTCAAGTTCGGTAGTGCGGCAAACAGAAGCTAGTTCTTCATCAGGTTGACGGAGTCGACGTTGAGCGTCTGGCGAGTTCGAAACAGCGCGATGATGATGGCCAGCCCCACAGCAGCTTCCGCGGCAGCAACCACCATCACAAAGAAAACAAAAATCTGTCCTGATACCTGGTGCCACATATGCGCAAAAGCCACAAAGGTAAGGTTCACGGCATTGAGCATCAGCTCAATCGACATGAAGATCGTAATGACATTGCGCTTGATCAGGAACGCAGCGATTCCGATGCAGAAAAGGATCGCAGCAAGCACCAGGTAGTAAGCGATAGGAACCATTTAGACGTCTTCCTTATGGCGATGCGCGCGTGCAACAGCGACAGCACCAAAGAACATGCTGGTAAGGAGAATAAACATGCCGGCGAGAAGTCGATTTGCCATGGTTATAACTCTTTCCGCGCCAGTACAACAGCGCCAAGAATCGCTACAAGGATCAGGATCGATGTGGCTTCAAACGGCAACAGCAGGGAAGTAAACAGCGTGTGCGAAATCTCCGTCAGGTTGCTGACAACATTGTTCAGGTCGCCGCCAAGTTGCGTCGTTCCCAGCGCGGCCTTGTTCTTCAGAAATACAAACGCCAGCAGCGCAAACACCGCCGCCGCACCGGGGATGCCCGCAATGTAAGCGATCTTCGAGCCGGACGTATGCTCCTCTACGCCCGCATTCAGTAACATCACCACGAACACGAACAGCACCATCACGGCGCCGGCATACACAATCACCTGTGCGGCCGCGAGAAACTCCGCGCCCAGCGACCAGTAGAGGACCGCGAGAGACATCATGACGACCACCAGCGAGAGGGCCGAATTGATCGGGTGGTGCTGGAAGAGCAGGTTCAGTGCGCCTGCTATGGCCGCGATCCCGAAGATGATGAAGAGTGCTGTTTGCATCGTTGTTGGTTGTCTATTTCGTATTGATTGTAAATGCGTTGTCGTTTAGCCGTGGTACGCCAGCGCAAGCGCCGTGGCCAGAATGTTCACCATCGCCACCGGCAACAGGAACTTCCAGCCAAAGCCCATCAGCTGGTCGTAACGGAAGCGGGGAAGCGTAGCGCGAACCCATATATAAAGCAGTAGGAACATCAGGATCTTGAAAACGAACCAGAAGATAGGCAGCACGGCATGAATCAGGCCATGGCTGAAGATGCCATCAAACACATGTCCGAACGGTGTGTTCGCGCCGCCGAAGAACAGCAGCGTTGCCACGCAGGCAACCGTGATCATGTTCGCGTACTCCGCCATGAAGAACATGGCAAACTTCATCGACGAGTACTCAGTGTGATATCCCGCAACCAGCTCAGACTCCGCTTCTGGCAGATCGAACGGCGAGCGGTTTGTCTCCGCATACGCCGCCATCAAATAGATAAAGAAGCCCACAATCTGGAAGCCGCCAAAGATGTTCCAGCTCCACATGCCGTGATGCGATTGCGAGTTCACAATATCCCGCAGCGAAAGTGATCCGGCCCGCAACACGACGCCAACCAGCGAAAGCCCCAGTGCCAACTCATAGCTGATCACCTGCGCCGTCGCGCGCAGCGAACCGAACAGCGAGTACTTGTTATTCGAGCTCCATCCGGAAAGTGCAATGCCATACACGCCAATCGAAGTAACGCCCAGCACCACCAGCAGGCCGATGTTTACGTTGGCAATCTCGAACAGATCGAAACCAGGGCCACCGTTCACATGCACCATCGTCTGCGATCCAAACGGCACAACGGCAATCGAGATCAGCGCACATCCCAGCGCAATAATCGGCGCCAGCACAAACAGCGGACGCTCTACCGCGAGCGGCATCATGTCTTCCTTTAGGAAGAGCTTGATGCCGTCAGCCAGCGGCTGCAGCAGGCCAAACGGCCCGACACGGCTCGGTCCCCAGCGGTTCTGCATGCGGCCCAGCACCTTGCGCTCGAGCAGCACTGTATAAGCAACCGCGGTCAGCGTAATAACCAGCACCACAACAATCTTCAGGATCGTCAGGAGCAGGAAAATTTCGAAAGTGTTTAGGTGAGTCATTCTTGTCCGGTCTTCAAAGGTTCCGTACGGCGGCGATAGTTCTTTTCATAGAGGTAGAAAACGAAGATGCAAATACCCGATTCCAGATAGCCGCCCACATCGTGACGATGCACAACTCTCACCACGCCGTAAGTGAACGACGCCGTGATCGCCAGCAACAACGCCAGCGTGGTCCATGGTCCGGTCTGGTAACGCTTCAACAGGTTCATGCCTAATCCGCCGCCAGATGGTCGGAGACTTCCGTCTCCTGGTGACGCTGCACATCCTGCAGCATGGGGCTAAAGCGTGTCAGCGACCCCGACGTAAACAGCGTATCGGAGGAAGGCAACACAAGGTCCTTGCGATTCTCAATCTGCACCAGCCCTGTAGCTGCCGGCGTAATGTTCTGGTCGTTGCCGGAAAGCAGCTGCAACCGCAGCAACTTGTCATAGCCCGGCACCACGCGCTGGATCTCATCGAGAATAGCGAACGGATCGAACGGGCTCAGCTTCGGCTCCATGTTGTTGGCCGTCATCCAAACCGCATGGCGATCGGCTTCACCCGACTGCGCTCCACGCGTCTGCCCCATGTCGGCCCGCAGACCCTTGCCGAACGGTACCAGCGTTCTGATGTCATGCCCAATGTGATCCGCCAGCCGCACAATCAACTCAAAGTCCGACCGCGTGCCGGCCTTATCCGCCGCCTTCGCCACTAGCTGCACATCGCCATAGCTGTTGGTCACCGATCCCGACTTCTCATAAAGATTCGCCGCAGGGAACACCACATCCGCCAGCAACGCCGTCTCCGTCAGGAACAAATCCTGCACGATCAGGAACGTCTTGCCCAGCGTCGCCGGATCGATCCCATACCGCTTCACCGGGTTCGAACCCACCACATACAGCGCCGCCAGATCGCCCGCCGCCGCCGCATCGAACATCGCCAGCAGATCCAGCCCCGGCTTATCCGCCACGCTGTACTCACTGGCAATCGTCGATCCCGTCAGCGGCTGATACCCCGGCAACACATCCGGCAGCACACCCATATCCGACGCGCCACGCGAGTTCACATAATCCGCCGTAAGCCCAAACTTCGCGTGCGGCAGCGCCTTGATCAGGTTCGCCAACTCACCGCCGCGCACCTCGTTGCCCACAATCACAATCAGCGGATCCTCCGCCTTAATCGCCTCGCGGAACGAGCTCAGCACATCCGCCTGCTCCACGGTCGAAGTCGCATTCGCAGCCTTATCATCACCCGCCAGGTACTGCGCCAGCGCGCCATACCCAAACTGCGACACCTGGATCGCCGCCTTCGACTGCCTCCGCAGCTTGATCTCTTCGTGGTTCGCAATGTAAACGCGAGCCTTGTTCAGCCGCACGTTCGTCCGCGCATTCCACGCCGTTAGGGGAGCCTGGTTCGTCGGATCCCCCCCGATAAACAACAACGCCGGCGCAGTCTCCACACAATGTTGCGACGCATATCGCGTCTTTCCATTCGCCCGCGTCGTCGCCCCAATCGAAGTCGCCAGCGTAACATAATCCGCCGTCCGATGGTGATCGATGTTATTGGTCCCCAGCACCGTCCGTGCAAACTTCTGCAGCAGGTAGTTCTCTTCGTTCGTCGTCCGGTTGGACCCGATCACACCCAGCGACTGCGGCCCGCGGCTATCGCGCAGCTCCCGTAGCTTCGCTCCAGCAAACTTCAGCGCCTCATCCCAGCTCACCGGCTTCAGCTTGCCGTCCTTGCGCACCAGCGGCGACGTCAGCCGCTCGATATTGTTCGCAAAGTCGAACGCATACCGCCCCTTGTTGCAAAGGAAGTCCCCATTCATGCCGCTCTTGTCGCGGTTATCCCCACGCACAATCTCCGACCCATCCGACACCGACCGCACACCCAGCGTCGTCTTGCATCCATCGCCGCAATGCGTGCATACGGTGGACACATGGTTCATCTCCCACGGTCGCGTCTTGTACCGATAAGCACCCGAGGTCAGCGCTCCCACCGGGCACGCATCGATGCACATCCCGCACTGCTCGCAATCCAGGTTCGGCAGGTCCTCCGGCGAAAGCTGCGCGGGCACATTCGGCGCAATCACCGAGCTCGATCCGCGATTCTGAATCCCCAGCGCGAACACATCCATCCCCTCGCCGCACATACGCACGCAGCGATAGCAAAGGATGCACCGCGGCCGATCAAAGTACACCACCGGCGACCACTTTTGCTCCTCACGATGGTTCTTCGGCTCCGTATAAAACGAATCGGCCGCGCCATACTTGAACGTCATGTCCTGCAGCTCGCACTCGCCGCCCGCATCGCACACCGGGCAATCCAGCGGATGGTTCCCGAGCAGCAACTGCAGCGTCGCCTTGCGCGCCTGCGCAATCTCCGGCGTCTCCGTCTGCACCACCATGCCTTCGGCCACGGGCGTGGTGCAAGCGGTCTGCAGCTTCGGCATCTTCTCAATGCGCACCACGCACATGCGGCAAGCGGCCTGCAGCGAAAGTCCAGGGTAGTAACAGAACGCCGGTATCTCGATGCCCGCGGTCTTGCAGGCTTCAATGAGCAGCGTCCCCGCCGGAGCGGTGATTTTATTGCCGTCTACTGTAAGGGTAACGTCTGGCATAGTTATTTGAATCCTACCGGTGTTCCGGGTTGAGCGACGCAAAAGGCGTCGGGTGGCGTTGCGCCGTCGGTGTTCGAAGCCACGGCATCGCGTGCATTAGTTCCTGAAAGTGCCTGCGCCCGCGTAAAAACAGGCATGGACGAGTGAGCCAGCATCGTTGTATCGGGCGGCGGTGCATCCTTCACGGGCTTCGCCACCAGCGCCCGCAGCTCGTTGTCATCCAGCGCCGCATAGGTCGAAAACGCCGCACGAAAGTGAATCGGATCGGCGAGATACCGCTTCATGCTCGCCACCGTATAGTGCTGCGAAGGAATCCCCAACCAGCACGTCTGCGTCGCCGTCACCCACGAGTTATCCACCAGCTTCGCCTGCGAATCCGCAAACGTCACGCCCATCTCCCGAGCCTCACAGCCCGTAAGCATCGCCGCGCCCGCCAGCACCATTCCAACTTGCATCCGCAGCGCCATCAGCGTCCCGCCCCCACGCGCTTCACAACAGGCGCACCATGCGAAGCCGCCAACGCAGCCTGCACCACCGGATAAATCTTCGCCGGATCATCCGACCCGGTCTTCGTTCCGCACACCACCTGGTACTTATCGTTGGTCACCACGACAACCGTCGGTGTGAACTCCACATTCACCTTCATCCCCAGGTCGAAGTCCGCCTTCACCGCCTTCGCCAGCGACTGATCCGGGTCCATCACAAACGGCATTGCGATATGCCGCCGCTGCATCCACGCCGCGGTAAACCGCTGCAGATCATCCTTGCTCGAAATCATCTGCTGCGATGCAAACACATCCTTGCGATACTCCTCCGCTGTCGCCGGGCTCACCTTGTTCTGCAGATACCGCGCACAAACCGCTCCCTGGAACGTCCATATATGCGCCGGAATAGGGAAGTCATACCGCATCAGCGGCACATGCGCCTTCGCCGCGGCGTCCTGCTCAAACGCATGCGCATGCGCACAAGCCGGACACCCCAAATCCTCAAACACGACGATCGCCACCTTGTCCCCCACAGGAGGCTTCGGCAGCGCCGCTCCATGAATCCCATTCGCCGGCGCAGTCCCATAGAACTGTGCGCGCACTGCCACCGGAAGAAGAGCCAACACACCAACTGCAATCCATCGTCCGAGTTTCGTCATGCTCTCCTCCTTTCCGCGTCCCGCAAAACTCATAGCGCGTTTAGTGCGCCGCCAGTTCCGTCTCGCCAATCGTCGTAATCTGGATCAGCGGATTTTCCACCCGCGCCCCCGCAAGATACTCCTCAAACTCCCCGCGGAACTTCTTGATGAACCCCAGCGTCGGCATCGCCGCAGCATCGCCCAGCGGACAGAACGTCCGTCCCATCATGTTCTCCGCCAGATACTGAATGTTGTCGATGTCCTTCTTATTCCCGCCGCCCGCATGGAACCGCGTCAGCGTCTTCTTCAGCCAGTCCGTTCCTTCGCGGCAGGGAATACACCACCCACAGCTCTCATGCTGGTAGAACCGGATCGTCCTTAGCGCAAACTCCACAATCGACACCGTCTCATCGAGCACCACAATCCCGCCCGAACCCAGCATCGTCCCGGCCTTCGCCATCTGGTCGAAGTCCAGCCCCACATCGATCTCATCGGCCTTCAGCACCGGGCACGAAGCCCCACCCGGCACCACCGCCTTCAGCGCCTTGCCTCCGGGGATACCGCCCGCCACCTTATAAATCGCATCCCGCAGCGAGTAGCCCATCGGCAGCTCATACACACCCGGCTTGTTCACATGACCTGAAATCCCAAACAGCCGCGTCCCTCCATTGCGTTCGGTCCCAAGCTTCGCATAAGCCTCGCCGCCCATCAGCAGGATATGCGGCGCATTCGCAATCGTCTCCGCGTTGTTGATCACCGTCGGCCCGCCATACAAGCCCACAACAGCAGGGAACGGCGGCTTGATCCGCGGCACACCGCGCTTGCCTTCCAGCGACTCCATCAGCGCCGACTCTTCACCCACCTCATACGCGCCCGCTCCGGTCTGCGTAATGATGTCGAAGTCTACGCCTTCCTTGCCAAAGATATTCTTGCCCAGGAAGCCCTTCGCATAAGCCTCCGCAACGGCCTTCTCCACAATGTTCAGCAGGTACCGATACTCACCGCGCAGATAGATGAATCCCATCTTCGCGCCGATCGCCAACCCGGCAATCATCGTTCCTTCAATCACCGCATGCGGATCTTCCAGGAAGATCACATGGTCCTTGCACGTCCCCGGCTCGGATTCATCCCCGTTCACCAGCACATACTTAGGCTTCTCGCTCACCTTCGGCACAAAGCTCCACTTCATGCCCGTCGGGAACCCCGCACCACCGCGCCCACGCAGGCCGCTTGCCTTCATTGTGTCGACGATCCACGCAGGCCCCTGCTCAATGCCTTGCTGCACAGCCTTGTAGCCGTCCAGCTCAATGTACTTCTCGATGTCTTTCGCGCCCATACCAAAGCGCCGCGAAATCACCTTCACTTCATCAGGATGGGAAACAAGTGTGGGCATTATTTAGCCTCCGGTGCTGCGCTGCCAATGCTCGGACTAGGCGGCTCATTCTTACCCTTACCTGCGGCATAGTCCGCCAGCACGGCGTCCATCTTCGCAGGCGTCAAATTCTCATGGAAGTCATAGTTCACCTGCACCGCCGGCGCCCAGCAGCAAGCCCCAATGCACTCCACTTCTTCGAGCGAAAACAACCCATCGGCGGTAACGCCCTTATGCCCAATCCCCAGCTTGTGCTTGCAATGGTCCAGCAGCTCGAACCCACCACGCAGCATGCACGAAATGTTGGTGCACACCTGCACGTTATACTTGCCCGCCGGCACGGTGCGCAGCATGGAGTAATAGCTCAACACCCCGCGCACATCCAGCTCCAGCAGATCGAGCCGTACCGCCAGCTCGGCCACAACTTCATCCGACACATAGCCAACCTCATCCTGCGCGTACAGCAGCATGGGCACCAGCGCCGAGCGCTTCAGCGGATAGATCGTAGCCAGCTTGTCAAAGCGGGCCGCGGTAGCGGGAGTAAAAATCGAATTAGCGACAGCTGCCATGATCCTGATACATCCTCAGTACTACAGGTAAAACCAAACTCTTCGCCCTTTTGTTGTCATTCCCGAAGGGAATCTGCGTCTTTAGCAGCGATAACTCAAAAGGCAAACCAAAACTCTTCGCAAGGGCAAGAGCAGTTGCCCTTGCTTTTCTTTCTGTCATCCTCGAAGGGGATCTGCTTCTCCAAGGCGCGGCAACCAACCCAAAACCCAAAACCCAAAACCTGATACCTAAAACCTAAAACCTAAAACCTGCTCTCTCGCCAATCTCTCCGCCGCGAAATCCATCTCTTCTTCGTCAGCCCCGTCGATCACAACGTTGCCGTTCTCTTCCAGCCGAAACCCAACCGGCTCTTTACCGCTTTCCTGCATCGCATCCCGCGTAAACCGAAGCCACCGGCTCCCCACGCGAAGCGTAATCTCTTCAGCACTCACTTCAACCACGGCGTGCTGTACTGCATTCAATCCATGAGCGGCTGCATAACTGCGAAGCAGGGAAGCCCATGAAGTCCAAAGTTCGGTATGGAGGCGTTCCGACAGCGTTGCGTCATTCAAACTGCCTTCCTCATCTTTTGTTCCTTTATTCGAAACGCTAAGACCAAAATTAGGTTCATCAATGCCGCGGTAACAAGTGCGACTGCGATTTTGAGATGTAACGGGAACCGATTAGCGAAATACAACGTCCAGATAGGGATGCTGACGTTAACCAAAACATAAAGAAAAAGCTTGTACTTTACGAGCAACTCAGCTTGTCTCTCTTGCGCTTCGCTCATCGATCAATTCCCCCCGAGCTATGCGATTCCCGTTTTAATCGATTCCTTGAAGAAATAATGATCCAATCAAACAAAACTAACTGTGAGCCGTAGACCAAAGCGACATGAGCAACCGATGAACTCTGGAGGAGTGCGATAAATCCCAGAACGAATTCTCCAAGCGTGATCGCAACCACGGCAAAGGTCAGTAATCGAATTCGCTTTTCGATACTCATTACCGATCAATCGCCCCCAGCACAATATCAATACTCCCAATAATCGCCACCACATCGGCGATCAGCTTGCCCTTACACATCGTTTCCAGCGCCTGCAAATTCGAGTAATCCGCGTTCCGCATATGCACCCGGTACGGCTTCGCCGTTCCATCCGAAACCACGTAGTAATTCATCATCCCGTGCGGAGCCTCCACAGACGAAGTCACCTCGCCAGCCGGAACCTGGAACCCTTCCGTCACAATCTTGAAGTGATGGATCAGCGACTCCATCTGCGTCTTCATCTGCTCGCGGTCCGGCAAAATGATCTTCGGCGCATCCGCCGTAATCCGCCCTTCCGGCAACCCATCCAGCGCCTGCAGACAGATGCTCACGCTCTCGCGCATCTCCTGCATCCGCAGAATGTAACGAGCCCACACATCGCCGTCATTTGAAACCGGCACATTGAACTTGAACTTCTCATAACCCGAGTACGGCATATCCCGCCGCACATCGAAGTCCACACCCGAAGCTCGCAGCGGTGGTCCCGTCACACCCAGCGCAATCGCATCCGCAGCCGAGATATAACCCACACCCTTCAACCGCGAAATCCAGATCGGATTGTTCTGCAGCAGCCCCTCGTACTCTTCAATCTTCGAAGGGAAGGTCTTCAGAAAGCTGCGAATCGTCTTGAACAGGTCGATCGGCGGCTCCAGCGACACACCACCCACGCGCACGTAGCTGGTCATCATCCGCTGCCCGCTCACTGCTTCGAAAATCCGCATCAGCTCTTCGCGCTCGCGGAAGCAGTACAGGAACACTGTCAACGCGCCGATATCCATCGCATGCGTTCCCAGCCAGACCAGGTGCGACTGGATCCGCGTCAACTCATTAAAAAGCACCCGCAGATACTGGGCGCGTTCTGGAATCTCCAGCTGCAACAGCTTCTCCACCGCCAGGGCATAGGCAGTGTTGTTCGTCATCGGACACAGGTAGTCGATGCGGTCGGTCAGCGGCACCACCTGCTGATAGAACTTCGCCTCGCAGGTCTTCTCAATGCCCGTATGCAGATACCCGATATCCGGCGCCAGCGAAACAATCGTCTCGCCATCCACTTCAATCACAAGCCGAAGCACACCATGCGTCGATGGGTGCTGCGGTCCCATGTTCAAAATCATCGTCTGGTCGGAGACCGGGTCGGAGCCATGCGGCTTATGCCCGCCCAGCGACTCCTCCACCACATCCTCAACACCCGGGATGATCATGTCTTCCGCAGTCTGAGTTCCAACCTTCGACGGAATCAGATCCTCAGCCGGCCGAAAACCCGCCAGCGTTGTTCCCGTCGTATCCCGCGAACCCGCGCCATGCGTCATCGGCGTCTTGTTCTTGGTGACTACTTCTTCTTCAATAAACGATGTCTCGCTCATATTAGCGATACCCCTCCACCGGGTAATCCTTGCGGAGCGGGTGTCCGTTCCAGTTGTCGGGCATCATGATGCGTGTCAGCCGCGGGTGTCCGGTAAAGTTCACACCGAACAGGTCAAACACCTCGCGCTCATAAAAATTAGCCGCCGGCCATACGCCGGTGATCGAAGCAATCGACTCACCCTCAGCCACTCGCGCCACCACCCGCAACCGCTGTTTGAACGTATGCGACAGCAGGGAATACGAAACCTGAAAACGAGGCTCCGTCGGATACCAGTCCACCGCCGTCAAATCTTCAAAGAAGTTATAACCCGCCGCTTTCGCCGCGTTACTCGCGTCGACAATCGTCTCCGGTGCAACCGTCAACGTAAGCTCCCCACGGTCCCACTTCGCATCCGTCATGAACGGCTCAAGCGCATTGATCGCGGCATTCGAAGCCGCATGATCAGCCAGCGCCAACTTCACAGCCTCAACCCCAAACGCAGCTTCCGGTGTAGCGGGATTAGCAATCGGATCCATAAATACAGCAGCTCCTACCTGAAACCTAAAACCTCGAACCTAAAACCTGCCGACCTAAAGGTCGGCCTTGTCGTTAGACCAGTTCAAAATGCCCTTTTTGTACACATAGAAAAGCCCGACGGCGACAAAGCCGATGTACACGAGCATCTCCCAGAAACCGAACAGCCGCGAGCCGGTAATGCCTGGCAACCGGCGATAGATCACCGCCCACGGAAGCATGAACACCGCTTCCACGTCGAACAAAATAAAGAGCATTGCCACCATGTAAAAGCGCACCGAGAACCGGCCCCTGGCATCGCCTACCGGGTCCATACCGCACTCATACGCACTCAATTTGGTGCGCGACCGCTTATGTTTCCCAATCAGGAACGAGGCCCCGACCATACCGCCCGCCAGACCCACGGCAACCAGTATTTGAAGCACAAGAGGAAGGTATTGCCAGATGTAGGGGTAACTCGTCATGGGCATTTTCAAGTGTAGGAGTGACTTGGTCAAGGGTCAAGGAGCGGACCGCTTCCCTTGTTCATCGAACAGCGATTCTGTGCGGTAAGCAGCGCACAAAATCAAATCCACCCCTGTGCAAAACCCTCAAGCCCAAATGTCAAGTTTGCTGGACACCACAGCGTCCATAAACGCTCCACAAGTCACCACAAACCTCCACAAAAACGCACCAGGATTTTCTACAAAAACGATCCATACCACCCCAGGATCACATCCCCAAACAACGCCGCCACCAACCCCCCAACCGCCAGAAAGCTTCCCAGTGGCAACCTGCTCATTCCATGAGCCTTACCCCGCGCAAGTAGCACCAACGCATACCCCATACAAGCCATCAACCCCAAAAACAAAGCCAGCATAGCCGACCAAAACCCCAGAAACGCCGCAATCATAGCCAACAACTTCACATCCCCCAACCCCAACCCCTCCTGCCCCCGCAAAGCCTTATAAATGCCGCGAATTGCCAGCAAAAGCAGAGCCGCACCAGCAATCGCCACTACCCTCCCAAACACCAAATGCTCCGGCCCCGTCAAGAAAACATTGCCTTTAGCAACAAACGACCCCGGACTCGAAAGCCGCAGATCGTGCTTCGGCGTCAGCTTGATGTCCATCTGCCCTGGATTCAGAAAGATAGCCTGCGTACAAACCAGCAAAAACCCAATCAAAATCCCCGGAAACGTAAAAGCATCCGGCAACCGATGCGTCTGCCAATCCATCACAATCAGCCCAATCAGCAGGAAGCCAAATATAAGTAATCCAACAAGATAGATCTGAAACTGAAGCAGACCGCCCGCACTCGAAGGCGGGAACAGATACAGACCGCCGAGGTCAGCAGCAATGTGCGCAAACCACAGTCCTACAGCAAGTTCCACCAGCGGATAACGCCACAGAATTGGCACTTTGCAGTGTCTGCACTTGGCCCGAAGGGCCAGCCAGCTCAGCAACGGAATGTTGTCGTACCAGACGATTGTTTGCTTACAGTTAGGGCAGCGTGAGCGGGGTTTGGCGATGCTGCGATGGTGTGGGAGTCGCGAGATGCAGACGTTTAGAAAGCTGCCGAAGAGTAGACCAATCACGAATGCGGGCAACTCGAAAGCAAGCAGCGACATAGCCTCAAGTATAGGGCGATTCGCAAGCAACCCGTGTTTTCATGCACCTCCGGGGCAACGTCGCAACGAGCAACATTCCGTGAGAGCTTGTGTTTCTACTAACCGAGGCTGGACGCGATCAAGCGAACAGCATCACGGTCTGATTAGGTCGGGCCGGAAGGAGTTGTGATGAAGATTCTTCGGTATGCAGCTTTAGCAATTGGACTTCTCCTGGTGCCGGCGGTTGCCAAGCAGGCGCACGCACAGGTTTCGGTGGGCATCGGTGTCGGAGGCCCCGCATACTACGGTGGCTATGGGTACGCCCCGGCATGTGAATACGGTTATTACGGCTATGCCCCTTACGCTTGCGCGCCCTATGGCTACTACGGGCCGTCTTACTTCAACGGCGGCGTCTTCATCGGCGCAGGCCCCTGGTTCCACGGCGGCTACGGTTACGGACGTGGTTACGGCTACGGACGCGGTGCAGGCTACGGTTATGGACGTGGCGGCTATGGCGGTGGCTATGCTCGCGGCAATGTGGGTGGCGGCTATCGCGGTGGTGGTGCTGTTGCTGGCGGCTTCCATGGTGGAGCTGCTGGTGGCGGGTTCCACGGCGGTGGTGGCGGCGGCTTCCACGGTGGTGGTGGCGGCGGACGCCGGTAACTGCTTTACGAACGCTTAATTGAAACGGCTGCCCTCGGGCAGCCGTTTTACTTTGTGTTGCGGATGATTAAAGACCGCGATGCAGGATGATCTCGTTGCCGTCCGGGTCCGTAAGGAGGAGGTCTCCACCACTGCTGCCGGGAAACTTCTCGTACGGAATGCCCCGGGCTTTGAGCGTGAGCTGTGCTCTTGCGGTTTCGGCGGCAAAGGTTATGCGGGCCTTGTAGCCGAGTTCGGGTGAGTCGATGTGGATGCTTTCCTCGGGCGCGCCGGGGATGGAGTAGGTGTCGCTGAGACTGTTGGGCGCTAGTTTATGAGGAATGAAGCTGACCTTGTCTTGATAGAAAGCCGAAGCGGCAGCGGGGTTGGTGAAGGCGATCGAGGCGGCGATAAGCTGCGTGGAGATGCGGTCTTTGCCGAGGTGCTGACCGAAGTCTTTGGAGTGCAGGGAGCCGGGCATGTACTGGGTGTACTCCATGTTTTGCGGGCCGGTGAGGGTGTCCGGTCCGGGCATGGTGAAGAGGAGGTTGCCTGCGCCGGCGGTGCGGACGCCGTTCGGCGTCAGTCCTTGCGCGACGTAGTAGTCATGCACCGACTGAAGGTTTGAGCCTTCAAAGCAGACGTGCAGGAAGCCGATTTGCGGGTCCTTCGCAGTCGCCGGGTAGAGCTCGATGAACTGCCGGTCGTTGATCTTGATGAAAGCTTCGTAGACGGCGCCGTCGCGGGAGAGCGAGAATGCGTTGACGAAGCCGAGCTTTTCGTAGAACGCCACGGAAGCCGCGAGATCGTGGACGCGAAGGGCAACGTGCGCGAGTCCGGCAAGGTCAGCGGAGGGTTTTGCTGCGGGCTCCTGCGCAGTGAGCGTGAGGGTTGCGAAGATCAGCGAGGTTGCGGCGATGAGGCGAGCGGCGATGCGGTGTTTCATGCCTAGAAGGGTAGCAGTAGGACAGGAATGATGGTACCTGCCAGCAACAGCCCGGTTACGAGCAGCTTGCTCTGGTTGTACTTGTACGCCATGTAGATGCCGGTCAGGGTTGACGTAAACAGGCCGATCGAGACGATCAGGAAGAAAATCTTGAGTGGCAGGTGGCTCTTCTGCGGAGGCGCGTCGACTGGTTTGGGGGTGGGCGCTGCGTCGCCCTTTGGGGGCTTAGGAACGTCTGCAGGGCGTTGCTTGCGGACCGGGACGATGCTGGTTTGCTTCTTGTGAATTTGGCCCAGGGTGACCGCCCAGGCGGGTGGCTTGTAGCTGCTGCCCTGGGTGGTTTCGTGCAGGCTGAAGGTCTGGAGAGCCCCGGTGAAGGCGAAGAAGAGCAGCATCGGCGAGATGAAGAGACCGAAGTAGAGATGAATCTTGCGGAACAGTTTCAGGGTAGCGTGGGAAGTCGACATGTTCGGACTAGGATATACGACTTATTTAGTCCGCAATGACTCTGAACTAAACTTCATCTAAAAATCAACGTGCGTTCGGACGCTGAAGACCTCGACCGGGCCGCGGTCCTGGTTGTAGCCGGGGTGGGCGATGAGCTGGGCGTCGAGCGAGGTAAAGAGGCCGCGCCAGGTGTGCGTGGTGTAGTAGGCCTCGAGGATGTCTTCGCGGGCATAGTTAAGGTTTCCGTCACCGAGCAGGAAGCCGAGGCCGCCGAGTTTGAGGTACTCCTGGTGGTCGCGCTTGATGGCGTTGGAGACGCCGACAAGGCCGACCTTGTCGTGAGGACGTCCCCATGATGTGCCGGCGTAGTCTGCGCCGAGCTCGAACGTTTGATCGACCTCGGTGTAGGCGTAACTTTCGTGCTGGCCTTCGTTCCAGCCGAAGCGGCCGAAGACGCGGAAGTCCTGGGTCAGCTCCTGCTCGAAGTTGAGGCCGATGCCGTATTTGACGGTGATCTGAGTGGGGTGGTCGGTGATGACGGGCGTGGCCGTAGGATTGCCATGGGCGCGGGCATAGAGGGCTTCGGCAATTTGGGTGCGGTAGTCGCCCATGTTGGCGTGGTTGACGAAGCCGAGGAGGCGGACGGTGCCTTTGCGATCCTTATTCAGGAAACGGGTGAGTGGGGTCTTGCGGTATTCGAGCTCGATGTTTTGGCCGCTGGCCTGACGGAGGTTCCACTGGAGGTCTATGCCGTTGGCGATGGTGGGCATGAGGGCGATGGCGTAGCGGGCGGACCAGTCGATGTCGTCGTACTCGGCGATGAAGCCGTAGGTGTAGCCGCGGGTATCGGCTGCGTAATCCCAGGCGCCGTTGTTGTCGACGGTCCAGTTGAGGAACTGGAGGTGGGAGTCGGAGCCGGGGCCGTTGGCGTCATAGATGTCGGGCAGGCCGAGCTTGCCGACGCGGAGGTCGAGGCGGCGCGCTGGGGCCTTGGTGGCGAGCGAGAACTGGGTGCGTTCGACGTCGACCATTTTGTCGGTGAAGCCGATGGTCTGGTGGAGCTGGACGCGGGCGAGGTAGGGTGTGGAACCGAGGTTGGGGTTGCGAACGACGTCTAGGTTGGTGAAGCCGGCGAGGCCGAGGGCTTCGGAGTCGCCACGACCACCGGCGGATTCTTCGTCGTAGATGGCGTCGAGTTCGTAGCGCGGGTTGGGGATGACTTTGAAGCCGAGGAAGAGCGTGCCGACGAGGGAGGTTTTGTACTCGCCGCGGGCGAGCAGGGAGTTGGTGCCATCGTAGGGGGAGTGGAAGCCGGGATGGGCCTGGAAGATGATGTTGGCCTGGCCGGAGAGGAGGTAGCGGGAGGAGTCGTTGTGGGGAAAGAGGGTGAGCGTGTCAGCAGGCGGCTGTGGAGCGTCGGGTGTTGCGTCGGCGGGCTGCTGGGCGTGGAGCGGCACTGCCAGCAGACAGAGGATCAGCGCGGTGCGCGTGGCTTGGGAAAGAAGGGTCAACATGAAGGTGAAAACTCAGGCAATACTGTAGCGGACGAATGTGAACAGGAAGTCAGATGCCCGCCATGGGAGAAGCGTCCGCATGACGGGCAATGCTATTTCAGGTTCGTCGAGTGTGGGGTCTGTCGTGATGAGACGCGACCAGATGCCGGCGATGGGGCAGCGCTCGTCGCCGGTTTCGACGAAGGTGCGTGTGATTTCAGGCGTGCGCTGATGGCGCGGCATGAACGACGCGGCCTTGCGGCGAAGTGCAGAGGGTAGGTTTAGCAGGGTCATGGGAAGCTCCTTTCCACGCGCAGGGCGCTGAATGACATTCTGGTAGTAGTATACCCCGGTAGGGTATAAGCTTTGCGTAAAGTTGCTGTGGAACGGCGAGGATAGATGGAGCGCGAACGGCTGAAGTTGCTGAACCGGGTGAAGCGGATACGCGGGCAGATCGACGCGGTGGAGCGTGCGCTGGCGGCCGCGGATGAGTGTCCGGACGTGCTGATGCAGCTGGCGGCGGTGCGTGGGGGCATCAACAGCCTGATGGCCGAAGTGATGGAAGACCACATTCGATTGCATTTGGTGGGTAAGGGAAAAGAGGCGATTGCGCCGGATATCGCGGAAGACCTGATCGATCTGGTGCGGGCTTATTTGAAGTGAAAGCCAGGCAGTGCCTGGCGAATGGTTTGCACAAAAGAGGGTCTGGGTGCTGGGAAGGAGTGCCTGTCCCAGGGGCTGAAGCCCCGATTTTCGTATTCTCTATTACCCGGACTAAAGTCCGGGTCTATCTCAGAAGCAACAATCTCGAAGCACAACCTCGAGCAACAACAGAATCCGGTTCGCCAGGCACTTGCTCAATCCCGTCTCTCATCCATTTTGGGAAACGATGGCAAGCGGCGCGAAAATTCATGAATCGGGGCGCTATGATGAGGCATCTACCCGTGTTACTCAGTGAATCTCGGCCCGATGATGTGGTGCCTTCTACAAACAAGAACGGTGGGTTAAGACTTGGGCATTCATCTTTTGCAGATCGAGCATCTCGTGTTGTTTGTGCTGTACACGCTGCTCGCTGTGTTGCATTCGAGAATGCAAAAGAAGAGAAAAGGGGTCGATTGGTTTTCCCTTTATAACGTCTCCCTGCTGCTTGCGGCGAGTGCGGTAGTTCTCCGCGGATCGATGCCTAATGCTGTTTCGATAGTGGGCGGCGATCTATTTTTTGCGATTAGTTATTTTCTGCTGTTTCTTGCTCTTCAGGAGCTCTTTGGCCGGAGCGCCTACTTCTTCTACGTCGAGGCGAGCCTCGTTCTAATTTCCATTTTCCCTTTGCTGGAATTTGGTGTGATCCATCCTGATACCAAGATTCGTTTGATTGCTCTGAGCCTGATTCTCGGTTTGCAGCAGGTGTTGATTGCTCTTTACCTGTTTTGGATTAAGGATCGTTCGTTCCGCATCGCAGCGAGTCCGCTGGCGATGATGGCGACAGGTCTTTTCGTGACCAATGCAGTTCGCGTTGCCGGGGTTCTGTATTTGGGAGCACCGAGCGACTATCTGCGGGCGGGCGGATTTCTGGAAGGGATACTGATTTCAAACTCATGCCTGCAATGCGGCGCTGTGGTTGCGTATGTGTGGATGACGGCCACGCTGCTACGGAACGAGCTTGAGGTACAGGCGTTGACCGATCCGCTGACGGGTTTGCTCAACCGCCGGGCGATGGAAAGCAAGGCCGAATGGGAGCTTGCGAAGTGCAGAGAGTCCGGGGGAAGTGTTTCGGTGATCACGATCGACCTGGATGGGTTTAAGCAGATCAATGATTCGCTGGGGCACATTTACGGAGATGCCGCGCTGGTGCAGGTAGCGGACTGTCTGCGTATCGGGGCGCGCAAGGGAGATCTGCTGGGGCGTCCTGGTGGAGACGAGTTTGTCGTTCTGCTGCCGCACACGGCGATTGAAGAAGGTAACGAGATTGCGGAACGGTTGCGTGTTTCGCTTGAAACGCTGGAAGTCATGCATGGCGGAACTGCTTCGCGTTTGACGGCTAGTTTCGGGTTGGCCCAACTGGAGGATGAGGCCGCTGGATGGGATGAGTTGATGGCGAAGTGCGACCAGGCACTGTATGCGGTGAAGAAATCGGGTGGGAACCGTGTGATGTCGTAATGCCGCAAGGAGGGCCTGACCTGGAGTTGGTGTGAGGGAAGCGGCAAGTGGATGTCACCGTCGTTGGTCATGTTGGATCGGAACCGCGTCTAGAAAAAAATATCGAAAGCTCGCTCACAGAGAACCAAGGGCAGTGTCCAATGAAGATTAGACTCAACTAAAATTCAAACGGACTTGCGCCTGGAGCTTATCCATGAAGAGAACTGCCTTGAGAAGCCTTACGAAGTTTGCGCTGGTTTGTACGCTCGGCGCGACCTTGAACGCCTCGCTACACGCACAGGAAAAAGACATCACGGGTAACTGGCAGGGCACACTCAAGGCCGGCAATGGCTTGCGTACCGTGCTGAAGATTACGAAGGACGACGGCAGGCTGAAGGCGACGATGTACAGCATCGACCAGGGTGCTCAGCCGATTCCAGTTACGTCCATCGGGATCGAGGGAGTGGCCGTCAACTTCGCGATCAAGCCGTTGGAGCTGACTTATACGGGTACTCTGAGTGCCACGGGCGACGCTATCAGCGGAAATGCCACGCAGGGCGGCCAGACTCATGTGCTGAACTTCGATCATGTGACACCGGAGAACACCTGGGCCATTCCTGAGCCACCAAAGCCGATGGCGGCTGACGCGAAGCCGAAGTTCGATGTGGTGACGGTGAAGCCGACCGATCCAGAGCGGCGGGGCAAGTTGTTTACCTTCCGCGGCACCCATGCGATGACGATCGGCACCAACGTGAACGACCTGATTACCTTCGCTTACGGGCTCCACGCGAAGCAGATCGTCGACGGGCCCGAATGGTTTGGTACAGACAAGTTCGACATTGACGGCGTGCCCGACGTACCGGGCCGACCGAATTCCACGCAGTTGAAGCTGCTCATGCAGGACGTGCTGTCGCAACGGTTTGGGTTGAAGTTTCACCATGACAAGCGCGTGCTGGCCGCCTGGGAACTGACCGTCCTGAAGAGTGGACCAAAGATGACCGTTACGACCGATTTGCCCAGTGCTCCCAGGAACTTTCTTTATCGCGGGCTGGGCGATCTACACGTCACCAATTCGACCATGAAGGACTTCTGTGATGGCCTGCAGGGGTCGGCGATGGATAAGCCGGTGGTGGACCACACTGGACTGACAGACCGCTACGACTTCAACCTTAAGTGGACGCCGGACGATAGCCAGTTCGCACAGTTCGGGCCGAGGCCGCCGCAGAAGGAAAGCGACGACCCGAACGCTCCGCCCAGCCTGTTCACCGCGCTCCCGGAGCAGCTTGGTCTGAAAATGGAGGCGACCAAAGCGGAGGTGGATGTGTTCGTGATTGACCATGTGGAGAAGCCTTCGGCCAACTGAAAGCCGCTCGCAGCGGCTTCAGTGAAGGCGGCAATCCAACGCCAGTACAGTGTGGGTTGACGGCGGGTTAACCAAGTAGTACTGTATGTTTCAACACGGGAAAGGAGGATGATCCAGTCTATGAAAATTGATTGTTCGAGTTGTGGCAGTACAACACGTGAGGTGACTGAGGCTTAGAGCATTCGTTGCTCTAGACCTGGAGGTCTTTCAAGCCAGAACACCGAAGGACAGCTTGGCTGTCTTTTTATCCTCCGAGGCCCATCCGAGAAGCGGATGCCTCAAGTCAATCCCACCAGATCACCGCAAAACGGCCCGCCTCTTCAGGAGGCGGGCCGTTTGTGTTTGTGCAAAGGGTGTTAGCTGGCTTTGCGGGTCTGTTTCCAGAAGTTGATGGCCTGGCGGGTAAGGCCGGCGGCCTGGCGGATGACGGGGATGTGCTCAAAGCCGCTGGGGCTGATGTCGCTGCGTGAGGAGCGTTGTGTGACGCGGCTGGGGTTGGCAACCAGCGTGATCAGGGATGGATTGCGTTCTCGGAACATGGTGATGCCGCCGTCGATGAACTGGGGGCCACCGATGGGATCTCCGGGCGGGCGAACGATGCAGCCTTCCAGGTACTCGGCGAGGGGCTCGAATACGGAAGAGCGGATGGCGAAGGCATGCGCGGTGATGATGGGCTCTTTGGTGTCGGTGAAACCGGTTGGTGAGTGCGGCAGGGACAGGCGATGCCCGAGGTAGAGGAAGTCCCATGGCAGGTTGCGTGCGGCTTCAACGGTTTTCAGCAGAGGGGCTACGTTTTCTCGGGAGATCTCGAAGTCATCTTCAAAGACACAGAGGGACTTTACGCCACGTCTCTGGGCTTCGCGGATGAGGGTGAGATGGGCGAGGAAGCCGCCGCGTGCGCCGAGCGTGGGGAAGCCATCGAGGGTTGTGACACGCTTGCCTGGGAAGAACTCTACTTTGCCCGGCGTTACTTCGAGTCCGACCATCTTTAGTTCTCGTAGGCATTCCCGGTAGCGGTCTTTGCGATCGGGAATGTTGATGACTGCAATGAGATCGAATGTTTCCAAAAATGGGGGCATGATCTACCTATTGTGGCCGACAAAGCAAGCTTCGTGAAAAATAAACTTCGACAAAAGGTATCTGCTCACTGCGAGATGAAGAAGTTATGGGCGATACGCAAGTTATGTGCAAACCTTTGCCACGAGGGCACGTCCGTGTGGCAGAGAACAGCAACGGCAAGACGGTTTAGGATTTAGGTATGGCTGATGAGTTGGTGATTGCGGGGCGGCGGTTCACGTCGCGGTTGATTGTGGGGACGGGGAAGTACAAGGATGGGGCGGAGACGAAGGCTGCCATTGAGGCCTCGGGCGCGGAGCTGGTGACGGTCGCGGTGCGGCGGGTGGAGCTGGACCGGTCGAAAGAGAGCCTGCTGGACTTTATCGATCCGAAGAAGTACTTTTTGCTGCCGAATACGGCGGGTTGTTACACGGCGGAGGAGGCGATTCGGGCGGCCCGGCTGGGGCGCGAGGTCGGGCTTTCGGACTGGGTAAAGATTGAGGTAATCGGGGATACGGCGACGCTGTATCCGGATGTTCAAGCCACGCTTGAGGCTACTCGCGTGCTGGTGAAGGAAGGGTTTACGGTGTTGCCGTATACCACGGACGACATTGTGTTTGCAAAGCGGCTGATCGATGTAGGAGCGGCGGCGGTGATGCCGCTGGGGGCTCCGATTGGAACGGGTTTGGGGATCGCGAATACCTATACGCTGCGGATGATGCGGGAGCTGATCACGGAGGTTCCGCTGGTGGTGGATGCGGGGCTGGGGACGGCGAGCGATGCGGCACTGGCGATGGAGATGGGGTTCGATGCGGTGCTGCTGAATACGGCGATGGCTGCTTCGAAGGACCCTGTGCTGATGTCGAGCGCGATGAAGAAGGGTGTTGAGGCGGGGCGTGAGGCGTTTCTGGCGGGGAGGATGGGGAAGAAGCTGTATGCGACGGCTAGCTCGCCGTTGGAGGGGATTTCGCGGTGAGTGAGGCCCTATGGCTTCATCCTCGCGGGTTGATGCGTGAAACCGTCCATGATGCTGAAGCTGGGAGCCGCGGCTAGTCCTGCTTGAGGATGCCGTTGGGGTCATGAAAGATGGTTTGGCCGAAGACAAGGAGGTTGCCGTCCGGGGCGCAGATCAACATTTCCCGCTGGCCATAGGGCTTCGTGGTGGGGGCATGGTGGTTGTGGTCGGGAAGGGTTGCTAGTTTCGATTGGAGTTCGGCGTAAAGAGCGTCTACGTCTTCGACATCGATGTAGTAGGCATAGCGCGCCTTGTAGGAGGCGTCGAAGTCTTTTTGTTCGAGCAGGCGGAAGGCGGCTGTTTCGCGCTGGACATAAGCGTAGCCAGGAGATTTAAACCACAAAGTGAAGCCCAGGATGTCGACGAAGAAGGAGAGTGCCGCTTCGAGGTCGGGGACGATCATGAACGGAGTGACACGGATGATGTTGGACATGCGGCCTATGTCCTAGTCGATAGCGGTGAAAGCCTCGGTTAGGTCGAGGTGGATGGGCGTATTGGATACGGCCAGATTCGTGGGGTCGGCTTCTTGGAGACCTTTTGCACCGAAGGTGAAGGCGGAACGGTGGATGGGGTCGATGAGCCAGATGTTGGGGACGCCCATGGTGAAGTAGTCGGTGAGGACTTCTTTTGCGCGGGAGAGGCGATCTTCGGGCGACATGATTTCGATGCAGATGAGGGGCGCGGTTTCGGTGACCTTTTCGCGGGGAGCATCGGCGCGGAGGATTGCGATGTCGCATACGCGAACGCGGCTTGAGTTGATGCGGATGCGCTGTTCGGTTACGGGGCGGATGGCCCACTCCTGGCGGCGCGGCCAGAACCAGCCGTTGATGGCACTCTGGAAGGTGGCGTGTTCGAATTCGCCCAAGTTGCGTTCCTCGATCTCGCCGTCAACGTAATCGGCGTCGGGGTGGTAGCTGGTGCGGAGATATTCCTCGATGGAGAGCAGTGGGGGTGCGGTCGCCATGGTGAACCTCCCTGTCGAGATTATGCGCCGGGTGAGAATTTCTGCCAAGACAATGGAGAGCGGTCGCGCTTTGCGCGATACCCCACCCTTTCGTCAAAAGGCGACGAAAGGATGGGCCACCCGGTTGTTAGTTCACGCGTTCGCTCTGGCGTTAGTCGAGGGTGTACATCGCGAGGCCGGAGAGCAGCTTGGGGTAGAAGTCGGTGGACTTCTGGGGCATGACGTCGAGTTTGAGGGAGATATCTTTCATCTGGTCGAGGGTGACGGGCTTGATGAGGAAGGCGACGTCGGCTTTGCCGTCGCGAACTTCGTCGACGGCCTCGGAGGCTTCGCGGAGGTACTTGATGTTGTTGCCAGCGCGGACGGTTTCTTCGTCTAGGCCGAGGACTTTTTCCAGCACCACCTTGTGAAGCTGCGTGACGTCGAGCGCCTGCTTCTCAGGCGACAGGCCGGCGAGCAGAGGGGCGATGGCTTCGGGGATGGGGGTGAGGAGGAAGTCGGCGTCCTTGGTGGCGGCGATGAAGGCTACGCCGGGGGTTGCGTTTAGCTTCTTCAGCAGATCGGCTTCGCCGAAGGCGCTGGGAAGGGTTTCGACGGTGAAGTACTGCTCGGCTTTTACGGCGAAGTCGGACGCGCTGAAGTTGGGCAGGTTGAAGGCGACGCGATGCGTCGGCAGGATGGTGATGCCGGGGGCTTCGATGTTGACGAAGGTCATCATCATTGCGGCTTCTGGGAAGGCTGGGACTGGCAGGCCTTCGGTGATGGCCGCGGGGGCTTTGGGATCGAGGCCAAGGGCGGCGGCGCGCTCCTGCATGTAGGTGGTGGAGGTTTCGTAGCGGTGGTGGCCGTCGGCGATGAGGAGCCACTTGTCGGCCATGGCGTCGAGGACGAGCTTGATGAGGGCAGGGTTGGTGAGCTTCCAGACGCGGTGCTGGACGCCGTACTCGTCCGTGATTTCGAGTTCAGGTGCGGCGCCGGATTCGAAGATCGCGGTTTCAGCGGTGAAGGTGGGGTCGGAGTAGAGCATGTAGATCTGCTCACAGTAGGCGCGGGTGGCTTTGAAGAGGGCGAGGCGGTCGGACTTGTGCTTGGGAAAGGTCTGCTCGTGGCGGTAGACGATCTGGTCGGCGTAGTCGTGGAGATGGCCGAGGGCGATGAAGCCGCGGCGTTCGCGAACTTCT
>JAMFSR010000027.1 GCA_026225395.1 Granulicella sapmiensis | reverse complement strand
GGGCGACAACATCCAGCTGGAGATCACGCTGCATACGCCGGTCGCGATGGAAAAGGGTCTGCGCTTCGCTATCCGCGAAGGTGGACGCACCGTCGGTGCCGGTACGATTAGCGACATCATCAAGTAGTAGGGTCCAGGGCTTAGGGCCCAGGGTTCAGAAAGCAAACGAGGGCTGCCGGCTGGTAGAGATGTTTATCACCGGCAGCCACTCCTAACCGATCTTTGATCAGCACGTTCCTCTCGCTTGAGTGCGACGAACGTAGAAAGAACTGAAATGGCACAGCAACGTATCCGTATCCGCCTGAAGGCTTATGACTATCGCGTTCTCGATGTTTCCACTTCCGAGATCGTTGAGACGGCAAAGCGCACCGGCGCGCAGGTTGCGGGACCGATTCCGCTCCCGACGATGAAGAACAAGTATTGCGTTCTGCGCTCGCCCCACGTTGATAAGAAGTCGCGCGAGGCTTTCGAGATCCGCACGCACAAGCGTTTGATCGACATTCTCGAGCCGACGCAGCAGACCGTGGACGCGCTGATGAAGCTCGATCTGCCGGCTGGTGTGGACGTAGAGATTAAGACGGTTACCAAGTAACTGGTCGCAAGTTTGTAACAACAGCAGTACCTACAGTGCGGGCGCTCAACGCCGGGCATGATGAGGAAAGGGAAGTATGTCAGTATCAGGGATTCTCGGTAAGAAAGTCGGCATGACGCAGATCTTCGACGACCGCGGTGATATTCATCCGGTAACGGTTCTGAAGGTCGGCCCGTGCGTGATCACGCAGGTCAAGACGATGCAGAAGGACGGCTACTCCGCCGCCCAGATCGGCCTCGTGGAGTTTGTGAAAGCTTCGAAGATCAACAAGGCCATGACCGGCCACTTCGCCAAGTCGAACGTTCCTCCGGTTCGCGAGATTCGCGAAGTGCAGGTTGAAGCTGTTGAAGAGGGCCAGGAAGGCATCAAGGCCGGCGATCGTTTGACGGTTGAGATCTTCAACGAGACCAAGTTTGTCGATGTGATCGGCAACAGCAAGGGCCGCGGTTTCGCGGGTGTTATTCGTCGCCACGGTTTCGGCGGCGGACCCAAGTCGCACGGTCACATGTTCCAGGTGCAGGGCTCGATCGGTGCATCGTCGTTCCCCTCGCGCGTGTTCCCCGGCCAGCGTATGCCTGGCCACATGGGGACTAATCAAGTCACTGTGCGCAACCTCCGCATTCGCGCGATCGACGTTGAGGACAACCTCCTTCTCGTTGAGGGTGCTGTCCCCGGAGCGCGTGATGGATACGTTCTCGTTTCAAAGTCGGTTGCTCCGCCGCGTGAGCGTCGTGGATTTGCCGGTGCCGCTACGAAGGATGCGTTGAAGGCTTCCAAGAAGGCTGCTCCTAGCAAAAAGAAGTAAGGGTCCAGGGCCCAGGGTTTAGGGCCCAGAAGACTTAGCTGTAACCGTTGCGCGGGGAATAGACCGGGAAACGCAGCGTAACAAAATCAGGGCGACCCGCAACGTTGGGCGCGAGAAGAGAGAAGAAGATGGCAAAGATTCAGGTAGTCAATCTCACGGGAGCTAAGGTCGGCGAGTTCGAACTCGACGATTTGTTCGCCGGAGAAGTGAATGAGGCGTTGCTCTGGGAGGCTGTGAAGCATTATCGCGCAGCGCTTCGTCAGGGTACGCACGCGACGAAGAACCGTAAGGCTGTTTCGGGCGCTGGTAAGAAGCTGTGGAAGCAGAAGGGCACCGGTCGCGCACGCGTCGGTTCTATCCGTACTCCGCTCTGGCGTGGTGGTGGTACGGTCCATGGACCTCAGCCCCGCAGCTATGAGTATGCTTTCCCCCGCAAGAAGCTGCTGGGTGCGTTGCGCTCTGCCATCGCTTCGAAGATCAACGACGGCAAGCTGATCGTCCTTGAGAACTTTGAAGTGGAAGCCGGCAAGACGAAGATCTTCCGCACCGCGCTGAACAAGCTCGATGCCAAGAAGACCACGTTGCTGGTTGAGAGCTCGCAGCAGTTGAGCGAGAAGCTTTATCTGGGTTCGCGCAACCTGCAGGGTGTAGAGTTGGTGCTTTCTTCGGAAGTTCACCCCTACGACCTGTTGAAGTACGAGACCGCAATTTTTTCGAAGGCAGCATTTGAAGCGCTGCAGGACACGCTGAAGAAAGCTGTTTCCAAGCGCTCGCACGCTGAGAAGGAGGCTGCATAATGCCTACCGTTTATAAGGTAATCCGCCGGCCTCTGATCACCGAAAAGGCCCTGACCACCCGCGAAGTCGAAGGCAGCCTGGTATTTGAAGTTGCCGCGAACGCGACCAAGACTGAAGTGAAGCAGGCTGTCGAGCACCTCTTCAACGTGAAGGTTGCGAGCATTCGCACCGCGAGCGTTGTGGGCAAGGAACGGCGCCGTGGCAAGTTTTCGGGCTATCTCCCCGACTGGAAGAAGGCGTATGTACGTCTGAAGGCCGGTGAGAAGGTTCCTGATTTTGCAGCAGAGATCTAACAAAGGGTTCAGGGCCCAGGGTATAGGGCCCAGCAACCCGTAACACGAATCACGTATCGCGCTGAAAGACGAAACAAGAACTTAGCGCGGCAAAGGAATCAGTAGCATGCCGATTAAATCATTCCGTCCGATTACACCGACCCTTCGTTTTGCGACGAAGCTGGTCAATGACGACATCACCACAGACAAGCCGCATAAGCCGCTGCTCAGCGTAAAGCCGCGCACCGGCGGCCGCAACAACATGGGCAAGCTGGTCATCCGCCACCAGGGCGGCGGGCACAAGCAGAAGCTTCGCATGATCGACTTCAAGCGCGAGAAGTACGGGATTCCCGGAACTGTCGCGACCGTGGAGTACGATCCAAACCGCAGCTCGCGCATCGCGTTGATCCACTATGCGGACGGCGAGAAGCGCTACATCATTCAGCCGATCGGGCTGAAGGTGGGCATGAAGATCATGAGCGGCCCGGATGCCGACATCCTGGTTGGCAATGCTCTGCCACTGAAGAACATCCCGACCGGAACGATCGTGCACAATATCGAGCTTCGTCCTGGTAAAGGCGCGCAGATGGCACGTTCGGCTGGCGCACAGGTGAACCTGATTGCGAAGGAAGGCGACTACGCGCTTCTGAAGCTGCCCTCCGGCGAGACCCGCAAGGTTCTCGTTGAGTGCATGGCGACGATTGGCCAGGTTGGCAACACGGATCACGAGAATGTGACCATTGGTAAGGCTGGACGCAACCGCTGGAAGGGCATTCGCCCGGCCAACCGCGGCGTTTCGATGAATCCTGTGGATCACCCGCACGGTGGTGGTGAAGGTAAGACCTCTGGCGGACGTCATCCTGTGACGCCGTGGGGTCAGCCGACACGTGGCTACAAGACTCGTAACAACAAGCGCACGGATGTGTTTATTGTGACGCGCCGGAATAAGGGCAAGTAAGCAGGTTTAGGTGTCAGGTTCTAGGTTTCAGCGAAAGCTGAGGCTAGGAGCTACGAGAAGTGCCCGGAAGAGCATTGGTGGGAAAACCAGTGAAGCAAGGGCAAAACCAAGTCGCTGCACTCTTCCAGCGATTCGTTGTATCGAGTACATAGGAGTAGTTCATGTCACGTTCGACAAAGAAGGGCCCGTTCATCGACGCGCACCTGATGATCAAGATCGACACGCTGAATGCGGCGAACGACAAGAAGGTGATTCGCACCTGGTCGCGCCGCTCGACGATCCACCCGGATATGGTAGGTCATACGATTGCGGTTCATAATGGACGCAAGTTCATCCCGGTTTATTGCACCGAGAACATGGTCGGGCACAAGCTCGGTGAGTTCTCTGCGACCCGCACCTTCAAGGGCCACTCCGCGAAGGCTGCCGACACGGCGAAGGCTAAGTAAAAGATTTCGACGAAGGCAAGGCCTTTCGTCCTGAAGGAATATTGCGATGCAGAAAGCAAAAGCACCAAGCACTCCCGAATTTCGCGCAGAGGCCAAGTTCCAGCGCGGCAGCCCGCAGAAGGCCAAGCTCGTGCTTGACCTGATCAAGGGCATGCGCGTTGAAGCGGCCATCAACCTGATCGCGGTCACCAACAAGCGCTGGTCTCCCATTGTCGAGAAGGTACTTCGTTCGGCTGTTCAGAACGCGGTGTATCTCTCCGACGAGAAGAACCTCGATATCGATGTCGACAACCTGATTGTGAAGACGGCGATTGCCAACGAAGGCCCTCGCATGAAGCGCATCCGCCCTGCTCCCATGGGCCGCGCGTTCCGCTACCAGCGTCGCATCGCGCACATCATCATCACGGTGGCCGAGAAGAAGAAGGCTGCTCCGGTGGTTGCTGCGGCGCCTGAGGCAACGGCTGCACCGGCGAAGAAGACTGCCGGCAAGACGGTTGCGAAGAAGTCGGCCGCGAAGAAGACTGTGAAGAAAGCTGCCAAGAAGACCGCGGCTGCCAAGTAGTAAAGCGAGTTAGCAAATCAGCGAGTTAGGAAAATCGCTGACGTAGTTTTGGTGAGTGAGTTGAGGCAGGAAGAGCAATCCTTTCCCGACGAACAAAATCCGTGTAGTCACACCCCTCCGGCTCAACCGGCATGGGGTGAGAAAAGAAGGAAGCTATGGGACAGAAAGTCCATCCGTATGGATTCCGACTCGGAATCAATAAGCCCTGGAAGTCGCGGTGGTTTACCGAGCGTGGATTTGACAAGTTGCTGGTTGAGGACGTCAAGCTGAAGGCTGAGCTTCGCGAGAAGCTGAAGGCTGCCGGCGTGTCCTCGGTTGAAGTTGAGCGCCCAGGCAACAAGCTGCGTTTGATCATCCGCACTGCGCGTCCGGGCATCATCATCGGCCGCAAGGGCGCCGAGATCGACAAGCTGAAGGCCGATATCCAGAAGCGCACGTCGCGGGAAGTCTTTATCGACATCCTCGAAGTGAACAAGCCGGAGCTCGATGCTCAGCTGGTGAGCGAGAATATCGCACTGCAGCTGGAGAAGCGTGTTTCGTTCCGTCGCGCGATGCGCAAGTCGGTTGATTCGGCGCTGCGTTTCGGCTGCAAGGGCATCAAGGTCCGGGTTTCGGGCCGCCTGAATGGCAATGAAATCGCGCGGTCGGAGTGGTATCTCCAGGGCCGTCTGCCGCTGCACACGTTGCGGGCCGACATTGACTACGGTTTTTCCGAGGCTCACACGACCTACGGGATCATCGGCGTCAAAACCTGGGTGTATCGCGGCGATATCTACGAGCAGAAGAAGCGCAAGCCAGCTGAGACGGTTGCTGCGACCGGCGCGTTCTAAGAGCTAGGGTCCAGCGTTCAGGGCCCAGGGTTCAGAAGGCATAGCTTTCTGAACCCTGAATCCTGGAATTTGAACCCTCGAAGTTGGTAATTTTCGCCAATTTTGATACACTTATTGAGTTTGGCCCTGAGTCTGCGTTTTGCTCCTTGTGAGCTTTGTGCAGAGACCCCGGTCAGCGTCTTCCTCGCCGAGTGAACTATCTCAAAGGCAGGATCTCGCCTCACACATTCGCTTTACGTATTTGCAGAGGAATCACTATGCTTTTGCCCAAGAAAGTTAAGTACCGTAAGCAGCAGCGCGGCCGCATGTGCGGCAAGGCATGGCGCGGCTCCGATATTTCGTTTGGCGACTATGGCCTGAAGGTTCTGGAGTGCGGGTATATCACCGACCGCCAGATTGAAGCTTCGCGTATCGCGATGACTCGCTTCATCAAGCGCGGCGGCAAGGTCTGGCTTCGCCTGTTCCCGGACAAGCCGATCACCAAGAAGCCGGCCGAAACCCGTATGGGTAAGGGCAAGGGCGCTCCCGATCACTGGGTTGCCGTCGTTCGCCCGGGCAAGGTGCTCTTCGAGATGGAAGGCGTGCCGATCGAGATTGCCAAGGAAGCCATGCGCCTTGCGGCTCACAAGCTTCCGTTGAAGACGACGTTTGTTGTGCGTCCCGGCATGAAGGTTGAAGTCGCGGCTAAGTAGAGATTGTCGGCCCGCCTGGTGAAGCAGATTCCCTGCGGGAATGACAACAAGAAAAGCAAGAGCAATACACAATCGCAATGCCGTTCAGGCGGTAAGAAAGAAGTGGATTATGGAACTCGACAAGATTCGCGGACTGAGCGACGAGGAGTTGAAGAGCGAAGAGGCGAAAGCTGCTGAGCAGCTCTTCCGCATCAAGTTCGCCAAGAGCCTGGGCAAGGTGGATGGTTTGAAGAACCTCCGCACGCTCAAGCTGGACATCGCACGCATCAAGACCATCGCACGTGAGCGTGAGCTCGCTGCAGCTAAGGGAGCAAAGTAATGGCCGAGACTACTGTAGCAACGACGCCGGCCGAGCAGAATGCTCCTCGCCGCAATGAGAAGGTTGGTCAGGTTGTTTCGACCAAGATGCAGAAGACGATCGTGGTTGAGATCGAGATGCGCAAGGCTCACCCGAAGTACAAGCGGGTTATGAAGTCGAACAAGAAGTTCTACGCGCACGACGAGCAGAACTCGGCCCGCGTGGGAGATGTGGTTCGCATTCGCGAATCCCGCCCACTGTCGAAGCTGAAGCGCTGGTCGCTGGAAGAGATTATCCGCCGGTCGTCTTTGTCGGCGTTGCCTGACGAGAAGCCGTCGCGGGCAGAGAATGCCATTCAGCGCGCGTAGTTTGCCGCTGGATGTCGCTGTATAGGGTTCAAGCGCTTCGAGATAGCAACGGCTTTCGATCGGATTAGCCGCCAAGCTCTCAAGCAAGTAGCAGGACGAGAGTCCGGTTCAGGAGATTTACCATGGCAGTTCAAATGCGCACCATGCTTGCCGTTGCCGATAACTCCGGCGCCCGCAAGCTCCAGGTTATCCTGCCGCTCGGCGGCGGTCTCGGCAAGAAGGCCGGTCTCGGCGACGTCGTTACGGCGGCGGTCAAGGAAGCTTCGCCCGATGGCACCGTGAAGAAGGGCAAAGTCGTCAAGGCGGTCATCGTCCGAACGCACAAGGAGTATCGTCGCCGCGACGGAACGTACATCCGCTTTGACGAGAACGCGGCTGTTGTGATCAACGATGCGAACGAGCCAGTTGGCACGCGTGTGTTCGGACCCGTTGCCCGTGAGCTGCGCGACAAGAAGTTCCTCAAGATTGTTTCGCTCGCGCCTGAAGTTATTTAGTCGCACTACCGGATTCCGGCTCCGTATTGCCGAGCCTGCTGTCGCAGGAGATGGAGAGAGTTATGCCACGCAAGTACAAGCCAGCCCTGGTTGGCAACAAGAGCAAGATTAAGATCAAGCGCAACGACAAGGTTCTCGTTATTGCAGGTAAGAGCAAGGGCAAGACCGGCCGCGTTCTTCGCGTGATCGTCGACAAGCAGCGCGTGCTGGTTGAAGGCGTGAGCATGATCAAGAAGCATGTAAAGCCGAATCCGCAGCGCAACATTGCGGGTGGCATTCTTGAGCAGGAAGCTCCGATCCACATCTCGAACGTGATGCTGGTCGATAGCGAAGGTAACAAGACTCGCGTTGGTTACCACGTTGCAGATGGCAAGAAGACCCGCATCGCTCGTTCAAACGGCGTCGCGATTGAAGAGAAGAAGGCTAAGTAGCAAGTAGTAGAGGGTGAGGAGTAAGTAGTAGAGAGTTAGTCAGTTCTACTGCTTGCTACTTATCTTCTACTCCTTCAAATTGAGTACCCCACGAAACGGTAAGCTACCCTCGAAAGAGCTGTAGCCGGGCCGGAACCGTGGAGAAATGGAAGAAGAGATCATGGCAGCACGGTTGAAAGAGAAGTACAACAGCGAGATTAAGCAGAGCCTGTTGAAGGACCTCGGCCTCGAGAACGTGATGGCAGTGCCAAAGCTCGAGAAGATCGTCATCAATATGGGTCTCGGCGAAGCAACGCAGAACGTCAAGATCATGGATCCGCTGCTTGCGGATTTGGGTTCGATTGCCGGCCAGAAGCCGGTTATCACGAAGGCGAAGAAGTCGATCGCGGCGTTCAAGCTGCGTGAAGGCATGCCCATTGGCGCGATGGTGACGTTGCGCGGCGATGCGATGTATGAGTTCCTCGACCGCCTGATTTCGATTGCGCTGCCCCGTGTGCGCGACTTCCGCGGCGTTTCGTCCAAGAGCTTCGATGGCCGTGGCAACTACACGCTGGGTCTACGCGACCAGCTGATCTTCGCTGAAATTGATTATGCGAAGGTCGACAAGATCAAGGGTATGAACGTCACCATCGTGACGACGTCCAAGGACGACAACGGTGCGCGCGAGCTGCTCAAGGGCTTCGGCATGCCGTTCCGTCAAGGTGCGTAAGAAGAAGGTTTCAGGTTTTAGGCTTAAGAAAACGAGAGAAAAATGGCTACTACTGCAAAACGCGTTAAAGATGCACGAGTTCCGAAGTTCAAGTCCCGCCAGCACAATCGCTGCCAGCTCTGCGGTCGTCCTCGCGCGTTCCTGCGCAAGTTCGGCGTCTGCCGTCTGTGCTTCCGCAGCCTCGCGCTCAAGGGCGAGATTCCGGGCGTCGTCAAGTCCAGCTGGTAAGCGTTCGCGCTTAGCGGCACACGCGCTGCAGGCAGTGATGCCTCGCGCGACAACAATATTGGCGCAGTAAGCGCCACAACCATTCCCGCAGGTTCTCCAGGCTGATCAGCCTGGAGCGAACGGGGGATGAAAGGAAAACGATGAACCTCACCGATCCAGTTGCAGACTTTTTGACACGCATCCGCAACGCTCACCGTGCCAAGCACCAGAAGCTCGACGCACCGGCTTCCAAGCTGAAGACCGAGATTGCCCGCATCCTCAAGGAAGAGGGTTACATCGCGAACTACAAGCCGGCTGAAGAAGACGGCATGAAGGTGCTGCGCGTGTACCTGAAGTACGGGCCGAACAACGAGCCGGTCATCCGCGACCTGAAGCGCATTTCGCGTCCCGGCTGCCGCGTATATCTCGGCAAGGATGAGATCAAGCGCGTGCAGGGCGGCCTCGGCATTTCGATCATGACCACCCCCAAGGGTGTGATGACCGGTCGCCAGGCGCGTCGTGAAGGCGTTGGCGGAGAGATTCTCGCTGAAGTTTGGTAAGAGCAGGTCTCAGGTTTTAGGTTTCAGGTTTTAGCAATGCGGTTCGCCGCGGGCTGCAGTGGAACGACGACTAGCTCTTAGAAGCTTCTTCGGGACTCGCAAGCCAACAAGGATTGAAACATGTCACGTATCGGCAAGAAGCCCATCACGATTCCCAAGGGTGTGAAGTACACCGTTGTGAGCAACATCTGCACCGTTGAAGGCCCCAAGGGCAAGACTACCGCGCTGATCCCGTCAGGTATCACGCTCGTGGAGAAGGACGGCGTGCTTACGCTCGAGCGTCCTGACGACAAGCACTCGGCTGTTCATGGCCTGGCGCGTGCGCTGGTGTTCAACGCGGTTGAAGGCGTGACCAACGGCTGGAAGAAAGAGTTGGATGTTGTCGGCATCGGATATCGTGTGGAGTTGAAGGGCAAGGACATGGTTGTGTTCACGCTTGGTTACTCGCACCCGATTGAGTTCCCGCTGCCTACCGGCATTACGGTGGAGGTCGACCCGAAGCAGACGCATGTGATTGTTTCCGGCATCGATCGCCAGAAGGTCGGCCAGATTGCCGCGGACATGCGTTCGCTGCGCAAGCCCGATCCGTACAAGAACAAGGGTGTACGTTACTCCGACGAGAAGCTCAAGAAGAAGGTCGGCAAGACGGGCGCCAAGTAAGTCAGTAGACAGCCAACAGGGAACAGCGAACAGTTCTCTGGTACTACGAGTTCGAATTGCAACTGTTGGCTGTCCGCTGTTCCCTTTCGTTTTCAGATTCATCAACCGAACGTCGTCAGAGGCTGGCGACGCTGCTAGGAAGGCAAAACATTATGATCAACATTCCCCAACGCAATAACATCCGCCAGCGCGTTCACGATCGTATCCGCGCGAAGATGTCCGGCACTGCCGAGCGTCCGCGTTTGAACGTGTACCGCTCGCTCAACCACATCTACACGCAGCTGATCGACGACGCGAACGGCGTCACGATCGCTTCAGCTTCCACGATGTCCGGCAAGGGCACCGAGCGTAAGGCCGGCGGCAACGTTGAGGCTGCCAAGGCGGTCGGCAAGCTGATCGCCGAGCGCGCGCAGGAAAAGGGCGTGAAGAAGGTTGTGTTCGATCGCGGTGGCTATCTGTATCACGGTCGCATCAAGGCCCTGGCCGATGCTGCTCGCGAAGCTGGACTTGATTTCTAGTTGTACCCATAGCAGCCACTAAGGACTGCACCTCCGGACCGGTGTGCCGGGGAGAATATAAAGAGGAAATACCATGGCAATGAAGAAGAGACTCGATGGAAACCGCATGAACCTGAAGGACGAGGTTGTTTCGATCAACCGCGTAACGAAGGTCGTCAAGGGCGGTAAGAATATGTCGTTTGCGGCGCTCGTCATTGTTGGCGATGCTGCTGAAGGCGTTGTCGGCTACGGTTCCGGTAAGGCGAAGGAAGTGCCCCAGGCTATCCGCAAGGGCATTGAAGCCGCGAAGAAGAACCTGATCAAGGTCAATATGACTGGCTACACGATTCCGCACGTTGCCCTTGGCCATTACGGCGCAGGCGAGGTGCTGTTGAAGCCAGCTCCTGAAGGTACGGGCATCATCGCCGGCAAGACGGTTCGCGCTGTGATGACCGCAGCCGGTGTGCAGAACGTGCTGACCAAGAGCCTCGGCTCCGCGAACCCGCACAATGTGATCAAGGCGACGTTTGATGCCCTGACGCAGCTGCGCGATAAGGCTGAAGTTGCTGCTCTGCGCGGCAAGTCGGTCGACGAACTTTAGTAAGAACAGGAAATAGGGAATGGGGGATAGGGAATAGCTCCTTGCCTCTGCTTTCGTTTCTCGTAACGGAGAAGAACAATGGCATCCGAAAAGACGATCAAGCTCCAGTACTTCCGCTCCATGATCTGCACGCCCGTCAAGCACAAGCTCGTTATCAAGGGCCTTGGCTTTACGCGTTTGAACCAGATCGTTGTGCGCGAGGACTCCCCGTCGATCCGCGGCATGGTGAAGAAAGTTCCTCATCTCGTCCGCTTTGTCGACTAGCCTTCACCCCGCTTCCAATTTCGGAAGCCACCACATGCGAGTCGTTTGCCCTTCGAAGCAAGCGGCGTTAGCGAGGAAATTATGGCACTCAATCTCAGCAATCTGAAAGCGCCCAAGAAGGCGAATGAAAATAAGAAGCGCGTTGGCCGCGGTATGGGTTCGGGCATGGGTAAGACTTCGACCCGTGGCCACAAGGGCCAGGGATCGCGTTCAGGCTCGAGCCTGATGCGCGGCTTCGAAGGCGGCCAGATGCCGTTGCATCGTCGGCTTCCGAAGCGTGGCTTCACGAACATCTTCCGCGTCGAGTACGCGGTGCTTGGGCTCGGCGACATCGCCGCGTTCAACGAGACCGAGCTGACGCTTGAGAAATTGCTCGCACTGGGCGTGACAAAGAAGCGCAACGGTTTGGTGAAGGTGTTGGCGAACGGCGAGATCAATACGGCTGTTACCGTGCATGCGCACAAGTTCTCGAAGGCAGCGCAGAAGGCCATTGAAGCGGCCGGCGGCAAGGCTGTTGTCATCGGCGCGACCGAAGAAGCTCCTGCAGCGTAACCATCAGGCCGGGGCAAATTGCTCCGGCCGCGCTGTATTCCGCCGCGGGTTCCGCGTAGAATCAAACCAAGAATCCTGCTGAAGGCACACTTTACCGATGCTCGAGAAATTCCTCAACATCTTCCGCATTAAAGACCTGCGCACCCGTATCGCGTTTACGCTCGGGCTTCTGGCGGTCTATCGCCTTGGCGCACATATCCCCACCCCTGGCATCAACGCCGACCTGCTGGCACAGTTCTTCAATCAGAACTCCGGCGGCGCGCTTGGGCTGCTCGATCTGTTCAATGGCGGCAATCTGCGCAAGTTGACGATCTTCGCACTGGGCATCATGCCGTACATCACGGCGTCGATCATCTTCCAGTTGCTTACGGTTATTTATGAACCATTAGCGAAGCTGCAGAAGGAGGGTGAGCTTGGCCGTCGCAAGATCACTCAGTGGACGCGTTATGTTACGGTGCTGCTAGCGATCGTACAGAGCTTCTTCATTGGCCTCACCCTTACCAACACTTCTACCGGCCAATCGATGGTCACGATCAGCAAGGGTGAGTTTCTTCCCTTGTGCGTGATTACGCTGACTTGCGGTACGGCCTTCATTATGTGGCTGGGTGAGCAGATCACCGAACGCGGTATTGGCAACGGGATGTCGCTGCTCATCTTCACCGGTATCGTCGTCGGCTTGCCGAGGGGCATCCAGGACTTGTACCAAAAGGCGAACACCCAGGCTTGGGGTAGCTTTACTCCGGTTGCGATTGTGCTGCTTATCGGCATGATGGTTGCGGTTGTTGCGTTCATCATCTTTGTGGAGCGCTCTGAGCGCCGTATTCCGATTCAGTCGGCTAAGCGCATGGTTGGTCGCAGTATTTCGCAATCGGATAATAGCTTCCTTCCGCTGAAGGTGAACTCCGGCGGTGTGATGCCCGTTATCTTTGCGGCTTCTATTCTGTCCGCGCCATTGTTGCTGGCTAATGTGAGCTTGTTCAACTCCGGCCCACTGCGCGACAACAAGTACATCGGTCCGATCTTCCGTGCGCTGGCGCCGGCAGAGCCCTGGTACGTTGTGCTTTACATCGCTGCCATCATCTTCTTTGCGTATTTTTACATCTCGATCATCTTCCGGCCCGACGATATTGCGGACAACATGCGCAAGTACGGAAGCTTCATCCCCGGCATCCGTCCCGGCAAGCGCACGTCGGATTTCATCAACGATGTGTTGACCCGCATTACGCTGGTCGGCGCTATCTACCTGGTTGCGATCTCGATCATCCCGATGTTGTTGATCGGCGGCATCCGTTTCAACCACATCATCCTGATCGGCCACTTCTTCGATGCGATGCCGTCCTGGGTGACCAACGGCCTCGGTCTCAACTTCTACTTCGGTGGCACATCGCTGCTGATCGTGGTCGGTGTGGCGATGGATACGGTGCAGCAAATTGAGTCGCAGCTGATCATGCGTCACTACGAGGGTTTTGCACCCAAGTCGGGACGCATTCGTGGACGCAAGAGCTGGTAAAGTTTCGTTTTCTGATTTCGGTGCCCACGTCCGAAGCCCGGGCGTGGGCACTTGCTTGAAGTCTTTGTAACCGATGCACGTCTGATAGAAACCTATGTCGAAACCCCTGCCCAACGCGAGTGATTTCCTTCCCGGCCCAGTGCTGCTGCTCGGCGCGCCCGGTGTCGGGAAAGGTACGCAGGCCAAGCGTCTGATGGATGAGTTCAACATCCCGCAGATATCTACCGGAGATCTGCTGCGCGAGCATCGCAAGAATCGCACGCCGCTCGGCATGCTGGCCGATGAGCTCATGAGTAAAGGCCAGCTCGTGCCCGATGATCTTGTGAACCAGATGGTTGCGGAGCGATTCAAGCAACCGGACACGGAGCATGGCTATATCCTCGATGGCTTCCCGCGTACGCTGAACCAGGCGGAGTGGCTGGATCAACAGCTCGTGGCCTATATGCTTCCTGTGGTCGCGGTGAACATCGTCGTTGGTGAGCGTGAGCTGCTGGAGCGCATTACCGGCCGCCTAAGCTGCCCGGTTTGCGGCACCATCTATAACATCTACTCCAAACCGCCGAAGAACGATCGTCTCTGCGATCTCGAGAATAATCCGCTCGAGCAGCGTGCCGACGATACCGAAGCCGTTTTCCATGAACGCATGAAGACGTTCCAGGTTAAGACCGCTGAGGTCATCGAGTACTACCGTACCCATGGCGCTCGTTTTGCCGAAGTCGACGGCGATCAGCCGGAAGATCAGGTTACATACAGCATACGCGTCGCTCTTTTGAAGCTTCGGCATCATCCGGAGGCGCAGTAGGGTCCGTTATGGCTATCATGCTCAAGTCCGCCGCCGAGATTGAAAAGATGCGTGTCTCCGGCATCGCGTTGCGTAAGGTACACGATGCCGTGAAGGCTAACGTGCGTGCTGGCGCAACCACGATGGATCTTGAGCGTGCAGCGGTTGCAAAGATTGAAGAGCTCGGTGCCGTGGCTGCCTTCAAGGGGTATCACGGGTATCCCGCAGTGTTATGCACCTCGGTTAACAATGAGGTTATTCATGGTATCCCGCATGATCGCGGCGCTCTGCGTGAAGGCGACATTGTTTCCGTGGACTGTGGTGTGATTGTCGATGGCTACTACTCCGATTGCGCGGTTACTTATCCCGTGGGCAAGCTGAGCCCGTCCGTCGCGAAGTTGTTGAAGGTGACTGAAGCCTCGCTTTACGCAGCGATCGATAAGGCTGTTGTCGGTGGGCGACTTTTCGATATCTCGAACGCTGTACAGACCATGTGCGAAGCCGAAGGTTACGGTGTTGTGCGTGAGTTCGTGGGGCACGGCATTGGCAAGAACATGCACGAAGACCCGCAGGTGCCGAACTTTGGCGATGCGGGTAAGGGCCCGAGACTGAAGGCCGGCATGGTGCTCGCGATCGAGCCGATGATCAACGCCGGCTCGCCTGAGGTGAAAGTGCTGGAGGACGGATGGACCGCCATTACGGTTGACGGCAGCTTCAGTGCACACTTTGAGCACACAGTGGCGATCACCAAAGATGGCCCCGTGATTCTTACGCGATAGAAAATGCGCGAGGTGAAGATGGAGATTCGAGACGCTGTTGAATCTGATCTGGAACGCATCACCGAGATCTACAACGAGGTTCTGACGACCTCAACGGCGATCTTCAACGATCGTCCCGCGACTGTTGAAGAAAGAAGCGGCTGGTGGAAGGGCCGTGTGGAGCAGGGCTTTCCGGTGCTGGTCGCGTTTGAGGATGGAGTCATCCTAGGGTTTGCTACGTTTGGCGATTTCCGGAGCTGGCCGGGGTATCGCTTCACGGTGGAAGGCACGATTCATATCCACTCGACGGCGCGGCGGAAGGGTGTTGGTATGGCGCTGCTGAATACGTTGCTCGACCGAGCTAAAGCTGCGGGAAAACATGTGATGATTGCGGGCGTCGACGCGTTGAATACCGCCTCCTTGAAATTTCTGGAAGGCCATGGATTCGAACGCGCCGGACACCTGCATGAGGTGGGATATAAGTTCGACCGGTTTCTCGATCTTATTTTTCTTGAGTACCGGCTTACGCGCTGAGGTGCTCCTTGAGGAAGGCACCGATCTCATCGAACTCCGCTTCGGTGAGCCGGAAGGTTGCGGCCGGTAGAACTTCTTCGACCTGCTTGGCACTGCGTCCGCCGACGATGGCAGCAGTGATGGCGGGATGATGAAGCGTCCACGCAGTGGCCACGACGCCGGCGATGACTCCATGCCGCTTGCCGATTTCCTTGAGAAGCTCAGCCAGTTCAAGGTTGCGGGAAAGTAAAGGTTCCTGGTACTGCTTCGCCTTCTTGCGGAAGTCGTTATCCGGCATTTTGGCAACGCGTTCTTTGGTCATGGAGCCGGTCAGCATGCCGGAGTGCATGGGTGCGTAGTTGATCACGCCGATGCCATGCTTCTGACAGAAGGGAAGGATCTCGGGTTCGATGGAACGGTTGATCATCGAGTATGGCGGCTGCAGCGACGTGATCGGTGCGATCTTCAAAGCGCGTTCCATCTGCGAGACGTTGAAGTTTGAAGCGCCAATCCAGCGCACCTTGCCTTCGCGCTGCAGGTCGGCCATTGTGGCCCAGCCTTCTTCAAGCTCTTCGTCGGGTACGGGCCAGTGGACTTGGTATAGGTCGATCGCGTCGATGGCGAGGCGCTGCAGGCTGCCTTCGACTTCCTGGCGGATTTTCTTGAGGGTTTGCACGATCTTGCGATCTTCGTCCCATGTCATCGCACTTTTGGTGAAGACGTATGGCTTGCTACTGCTGGTCCTCAGCGCCCTGCCGACGATCTCTTCCGAGTGCCCGAGGCCATAGACTGCGGCCGTATCGATCCAGTTGATGCCGGCATCTATAGCTGCATGAATGGCGTCGATCGAATCCTGATCGTCCTGTGGTCCCCAGGCGTACTGCCAGTCGCCACCACCGATCGCCCATGCACCGAAGCCGATCGAGGTGAGTTGCATATCCGAGTTGCCAAGTTGCTTTGTGCTGCCGAGTATAGGGTTGCTCATAGGCTCATTGGACGCATGACGGCTGGCTGCAGTTTCAACTACAGCCGACAGATCAGCAGTTCTCGCTCATAGATCATTTCGGGCGGCAGATGGTCGTGCAGCATGAGGAACAGCTCTTCGTGACTCATGACTTCCTGTCGCCATGCGTTGCGGTCGACCTTCTGCAATTCCTCGAACTTCGCGCGCGGCATGTCGAGTCCTGTCCAGTTCATGTCCTCGAAATGCGGCGTCCAGCCGATGGGAGTTTCCTTGCCTTGCGCGCGGCCTCGTACCCGGTCGACCACCCATTTCAGTACACGCATGTTCTCGCTAAAGCCCGGCCACATGAATTTGCCCTCAGCATCTTTGCGGAACCAATTCACATGGAAAACGCGTGGCGTGACAGTCAGCTCACGCTGCATCTTGAGCCAGTGACGGAAGTAGTCACCCATGTGATAGCCGCAGAAGGGAAGCATCGCCATGGGGTCGCGGCGCACTTTGCCCAGCGCGCCACCTGCGGCCGCGGTAGTCTCTGAACCCATGGTCGCGCCCACATATACACCGCTCGACCAGTTGAACGCCTGGAACACCAGCGGCATCGTCGTGGCGCGGCGACCGCCGAAGAGGAAGGCGGAGATGGGGACGCCGTTGGGCGACTCCCATGCGGCGAGATCGATGGAAGGGCATTGCACGGCGGGAGCAGTGAAGCGGCCGTTGGGATGCGCGGCAGGCTTGCCGGTAGCGGCGCCAATCTCCGGCGTCCAGCGCTCGCCGCGCCAGTCCAGGCATTCAGTGGGCGGCTCGTCGGTCATGCCTTCCCACCAAACGCCGCCCTCGGGCGTAAGTGCGACGTTGGTGAAGATGGTGTTCTTGGCGAGCGTTGCCATGGCATTGGGGTTAGTCTTGGCGCTTGTGCCGGGCGCCACACCAAAGAAGCCGGCTTCGGGGTTGATAGCGCGGAGCTGGCCGGTTGCGTCCGGCTTGATCCAGGCAATGTCATCGCCGACGGTCCACACGCGCCAGCCTTCAAAACCCTCCGGCGGGATCATCATCGCGAAGTTTGTCTTGCCGCATGCAGAAGGAAATGCCGCCGCCACGTACGTCTTTTCCGTCTGGCTCCGAGAGTCGGGGGGCGATTCAACGCCAAGGATGAGCATGTGTTCGGCCATCCAGCCTTCATCGCGTGCGATGTTGGAGGCAATGCGCAGCGCGAAGCATTTTTTGCCGAGCAGCGCATTGCCGCCGTAGCCTGAGCCGTAGCTCCATATTTCGCGCGTTTCCGGAAAATGCACGATGTACTTTGTATCGTTCTGCGGCCAGGGGACGTCCTGTTGCCCGGTCGCCAATGGCGCACCAACCGAATGCATGCATGGAACGACGCGCTTCAAGCCCTTGTCGATCTCAGCAAACACGGGCGCGCCGATCCGCGCCATGATGCGCATATTCACTACGGCGTAGGCTGAGTCCGTGAGCTGTACGCCAATTTGCGACATTGGCGAGCCGATGGGGCCCATCGAGTAAGGCAGCACGTACATCGTGCGGCCGCGCATTGCGCCCTTGAACAGAGTCTTCAGTTTCTTACGCATGACAAACGGGTCTTCCCAATTGTTTGTAGGCCCCGCGTTGTCTTTAGAAAGTGAGCAGATGAAGGTGCGATCCTCCACTCGTGCAACGTCATTCGGCGAAGACCGTGCGTAGTAGCAGCCGGGCCAAAGCGTTTCGTTCAGCTTAGTGAACGTACCTGCGTCCATCAGTTGCTGGCACAGGTACTCATTCTCGGCGTCGGAGCCATCGATCCAGTGAATGGCGGCAGGCTGTGTGAGCTCGGCCATCTTTTCCACCCAGCGGATCAGGTGCTTGTTGGTCGTCAGGACCCTGGTTGAGGTGGGTTCCGCTCCTGCGATCTTCGTTGCCGATGCCATGCCACGCCCTCCAGATCGGCGGCAGCTCTTCGCAAGACCACATCGACCTGCCCATAATGCTAGTCTTCCGCGACGAAGAACGCGGCCAGAACGGTAGCAAAACAGAGCTATTTCGGGCGGTTATCGCATTTCTGATGTCGCCACGTCCCGGTTTATTCAGGGCTTATGTTTGGCAACGATGTCTGTCTAAAATGCCCGGTTCGTTCACGCGAGACCGATGGAGGTCGAGCAGCATCGTATCTTTGTAGTTACCACTCAAGGAGGACTTTCGATGGCAGTGCCGAGCACAGGCAAGAGGCCCCGGGTTGTTGTGGTCGGGGCAGGCTTTGGTGGAATCCACGCCGCGATGGATCTTGCAAAGTTGCCGGTGGATGTGACCGTAGTGGACAAGAAGAACCACCACACCTTTCAGCCGCTGCTCTATCAGGTGGCGCTTGCGGTGCTGTCACCGGGCGATATCGCTCAACCGATTCGCAGCATGCTTCGTAACGATGCGAACACGGAAGTCATCATGGACGAGGTTGTCGCGTTCGATACTGTTGCTCACCGCGTCGACCTGAAGAGCGGCGCAGAGCTGATGTACGACTTCCTGATCGTCGCCACGGGTTCGACGCATAGCTACTTCGGCAAAGATGAGTGGGCCAAGTGGGCACCCGGATTGAAGACGCTTGAAGATGCAACCGAGATCCGCCGCCGCGTGCTGTTGACGTTTGAGCTGGCTGAGCGACAGAAGCTCGAGACCGGGACGCACCCTCCGCTGAACTTTGTCATCGTAGGCGGCGGACCGACCGGCGTTGAGCTGGCCGGGGCCATCTCAGATATTGCGAAGCTTTATATGACGCGCGACTTCCGGCACATCGACCCCGGCTCCGCGCAGGTGCTTATTCTCGAAGGCTCGCCGCATATCCTCGGCATGTATCCGCCTGATTTGCAGCTCAAGGCTGTGGAGCAACTCACTGCGCTCGGCGTGACGACGCGCACCGATGCGCACGTGAGCGACATCCAGCCAGGCTATGTGCTGGTTGGCGAAGAGCGCATCGAAAGCGTCTGTACACTTTGGGCTGCGGGCGTGCAGGCATCTCCGCTTGGCAAGATGCTTGGGGTGGAGACGGACAGGCGTGGCAGTGTACTGGTGGACGATCATCTACATCCGCACGGGCATCCTGACATCTTCGTGATCGGCGATCTGGCCCACTTTGAGCAGGATGGCAAGCAGGTTCCCGGCGTTGCGCAGCCTGCCATGCAGATGGGCGATTATGCGGCCAAGCGTATCGGTCTGCTGCTTGAAGGCAAAGGCGATAAGCAGAAGCCGTTCCGCTACTTCGATAAGGGCGACATGGCGACCATTGGCCGCAAGGCAGCGGTGGCGCGCATCGCATGGCCTTTCCATGCTCATTGGAGTGGTTTCATGGCTTGGCTCACCTGGCTGGTTGTCCACATCTTTTTTCTCATTGGCTTCCGCAATCGCTGGGGCGTGTTTCGCCAATGGGCTTACACGTACCTGAGGTTCCAGGACGGCGTGCGCCTGATCGTCGGCTCGCAGGACCTGCCGGGTTGGGGACAGCTTGCGAAGCCTGACACTCCTGAACGCGATTTGCCGCGGACGCCTCTCAAGAAAGAGGATGCGCCGTAGCGTAGAGCCTGATCAGGTGGGCGAGTTAACGGCGCAGTGGGACAAACAAAGGCATTACTCCGCAGGCGTTCCCTGCGCCGGCTCATGCCCACAAAGGTTACGGCATAGAGCAATTGTGGGCGCTTGCTGTCGACTCCGTTATGCGTGTTGCGAGCGGCGGCGTAGTAGTACATGGCCTCTGCCTTCTTGTCGCCGGCAGCCTCGGCAGCTTGTCCGGCGCTCAACAGTCCATTCAGGCGGTTGGGGCTTAGCGTCAGAGCGACTTTGTACTCCGCCAGCGCATCCTTCGGGCGATGCAGTGCCATCAACAGATCGCCGAGCATCTCGCGCGCGGGGATATCAACCTCATTCTGCCCGAACTTGTCCTGTTGATCTGCGGCCTTGCGTAGGAGGTTGATCGCCTCGTCCTGCTTGTCGTCCGCATAAGCTGTCCAGCCTGCGACCTCGTTGCGGCGGATCATCAATCCAGGCACGCGATATGCCTGTGGGCCGCTGCGTAGTTTATCGATCTCCGCATCGGCGATCGATAGAGACTTCTTAGCAACCTTCGCATCGTGCAGATGTCCGGCAGCGATCCCATTGGCCCAGGTGATGTCGCCCGATGCGCTCTCCGGAGATTTAGCTTCCGGCTTCAGTTTCTCCGCCGCTTTCCAATCGTGCATCTCAAGCAGATAGATGGCGTTCAGCTCATTGGCAAACCATGGTCCAGAGCCCTTCATGTCATCCATTCCGGGCATCGCATCCACATGCTGACCAATGGCCTGCATCTTTGCTGTGAGCATACGCGCCTTCTCGTCTTCGCCCACCTGCAAATAGGCATAGATGAGGAACTCATCCGCGTGCATCTGGTGAGCGACTCCCGGTTGACCGGCGGCTTCTGCCTTTTCCGACGCTGCTACCGAAGCCAGGTTCGATTGGATGTCCTCCGGCCACATGCCCAGCCGCGCGAAGATGTGTCCCGGCATGTGGAGAGCGTGCGGAGACGAAGGCGCAATTGCTGCATACACCCTTGCTGCTTCTAGCCCCTGCGCGGCCAATGATGGTGTGTCGCAGGTATGGATGATGTAGTGGGCAAGCCCTGGATGATGCGGGTTCTGCTGGAACAGCGGTACAAGCACTGCGAGTGCTGTGCGTTCTTTATTCAGCGACGTATCGTCAGGCGCTTCGCTGGCAATTACGGCAAGCGCGTAGAACGCGGCGCCTTCGATGTCGTTAGGATACGCGGTGTGCAGAGCGCCCATCGCCGCGGCATATTGGTCCGCCGCTGTCTGGAAGTCCTTCGGGGCTTCCACATAGAAGCCATTCAATGCTTCGATATACGCTTTCTCGCGCGGCGTGATCTTCGTAGATCCAGCCAGCGCTTCGGCTTTCGCCATCTCTTCCGCGCCAGTCTTCATGGCGGCCGCATCGGGCCGTCCCCATAGCTCGTGAAACTGGCTCATGGCAACGCCCCAGTGAGCCATCGCGCAGGTCGGGTCGCTTTCTACAATTCCCCGAAACTGCCGCTCGGCCTCCACGTAGCCGAACGAGTGCAACAACGCGATGCCGCGTTCAAACGGCGCCTGCGTCTTCGGCGCGCAGGAGACAGGAAAGTGTACCTGCCCGAGTTTCTCAAGGTCGGTGGGAGCATCGTCGTGGTGGTGATGCTCCATTCCGGGCATGTCCTGCGCGGTCAGGAGACGACATGGCGAAACCGCGAGCGCGGCAACGAGAGCAAACTGCGAAAGCCTATTCGGAAGCATGATGGAAGGGTAGTTCTATGTCAGCTGAACGACAAGCCCGAAGCAAAAAAAATCGCTACAGCCAACGTAATTTCGTCGCCTCGCTTCTCATGATTGACGCTTCATTTGCGGGCCGCGCGCTATGCGCCGGGGACGCCCAGCAGGAAGCTTCCAACGGAGATCACTATGGCACTCAAGGAAGTTCTCATCGACGAATTGCGCGATATGTATAGCGCCGAAAACCAGCTCATCAAGGCACTCCCCAAGCTGGCCAAGGGCGCGAAAGACCAAACCTTAAAGACGCTGTTCACGGACCATCTGGAGGAAACCAAGGGCCAGGTCGAGCGGCTGAAGCAGGTGTTCCAGAGCCTCGGCGAAAAGCCTACCGGCCAGCACTGCAATGGCATGGAAGGCGTGATTGAAGAGGGCGCGGATGCTCTTGAGAAGGATGAAGAAGGTCCGTCCTTTGATTCCGGCATCGTCGGCGCCGCATTGCGCACGGAGCACTATGAGATTGCCGGCTATGAAGCTTGCATCTCGATGGCGAAGACCCTTGGCCTCAGCGAAGTGGCTTCGATGTTGAGCGAGAACCTCACCGAAGAGCTGACGGCTGCGAAGAAGATTACCGCTGCCGCACAGCCCATCCTGAAGGCGGCCGCAAGACAGCCTGAAGAAGCTGAGAAGAAGCCTAAGAGCGGCAAAGAAAAGTACTCCGATAAGAAGAGCAAGGAAGACGAAAAGAAGGCCGCACCCGATCTCAAGAAACGTGCCGCATAAGTACGCCCGCCACCACCAACAAACGGCCCGCTTGTAAGCGGGCCGTTTGTTGGTGGTGCATGGGATCGAATCTTACGGAATGTGGAACACAAACCCTGTGCTGAAGTTGAGCAGTTTGGCTGCGGGAATAACCGTCGGGCCGGAGTACAAATAGCTGCTGATCGTCGTTACCGAGCCGTACCCAACCTCAACAACGCGCCAGTCCACATGCTTGTTCAGCGGCTTATCTATGCCGCCGAAGATGGCGTACTCCACCTTTGCGGTGTGAATCGGGCTTAGTGGTGATGTGGTGCGCCCTTCGCCGAACGATGCCTGTAGATAAGGCTTATAAGCGCTCTTACTCAAATTGAAAGAAATGTGAGGTCCAAAGAGCACGCTGTTCAACGAGGCATTGTTGCCATGCTCAATCTCATCACGCAGGTCCAGGTTCACATCGAACTTCGCAGCGTGGTAGACCTCGTAGAAGCCGCCAATTATCACGCCGCCAAAGATCTGTGATTTTTGACCCGAACCAAGAAAAGCGAAGTTCCCCGTATCGGCTACCGAGTTGCTGACGCGTGAAACGATGGGGTTGAAGTACAAGCCACCCTGGGCTTGGGCGCCGATCGTAATAAGAGCCAGAGTCAGGGCTGGAACGAGAAACCGCAATTTCATGTAAGACAAACCTCAAACCTTTTGCTGGTGCGGCCGCCCGGAAGCAGCCACATCTATGAGTCTATTTCGATAAGGGCACAAAGCCCTAACGGTACCTCAAAAAGCTGGCGGCAGCCCTTGGGCTGCCGCCAGTCTCCGGCGTAGCTCCGGCACTAAACGCCCACGGCTTCGCGCACCTTTACGGGTGTCAGCCAGTTGTAGTGGTCGGGCGCATTTCCGTTCACGATATCGAAAAACGCCTTATGCAGCGCGCTTGTAATCGGGCCCATCTTGCCGTCAGCCACCAGAATTCGGTCTACGGAGCGCAGATGCGTCACCTCTGCAGCTGTTCCGGTAAAGAACGCCTCATCGCAGATGTACAGCAGTTCGCGCGGCAGCGCCTGTTCGACGACGGGAATGCCCATCTGGCGAGCCAGCACCAGGATTGAGTCGCGCGTAATGCCGTTCAGCACCGAGTTCGCCAGCGGCGTCGTGTACAGCGTTCCACCACGGACGATGAACAGGTTTTCGCCAGAACCCTCAGAGAGATAGCCGTTCACATCCAGTGCAATGCCTTCCGAGTAGCCGTTTACTTCGGCTTCCATGCGGATAAGCTGCGAATTCATATAGTTCGCGCCCGCCTTTGCCAGCGAAGGCATCGTGTTTGGCGCCAGCCGGTTCCAGCTGGAAATGCAGACATCGGCGCCGGCATCGCCCGGTACATACTTGCCCCAGGGGAAGTTCGCCACGTAAACCTCGACGGGAGACTTCAGCGGGTTCACGCCGATCTCGCCATAGCCGCGGAACGCAATCGGCCGCACGTAGCAGGGCGTTACGCCGTTAGCTTCCACCACGTCCACAACGGCATCCATGAGCTGCTCGACCGTGTAGGGTAGCGGCATGCGATAAATCTTGGCTGAGTCCACCAGACGCTGCATGTGCTCCGGCAGGCGGAAGATTCCAGCACCACCAGGCTGCGTGTAACAGCGAATGCCTTCAAATACGGACGAGCCGTAATGAATCACGTGACTCATTACATGGATATTCGCCTTTTCCCATGGAATGAGCTGGCCATTGTGCCAGATATTTGTTGTAGTCTCGATCGGCATAGCGTTCTCCCTACCTAAGTCTCAAATTATACGGATTTATGCCGGAAAACGCCGTTGATCTGCGCCCAATCTGGGCATGAAACAATCTAACTGTCATGCTCGATCCTCACGCAGTTTCGCTTACCACGCTTGAGGGGTCGGCCTATGTCCGATTTTCGTTGCTGGCGCTCAGCTCGATCTTCTTCCTGGTTGATCCCTTTGCCGCCCTGCCTACCTTTCTGGCCGTCACCGCCGGGCAGTCCCCGGCCAAGCGCGTCCGTACGGCCCGCAAGGCGTCGCTGACGGCCTTCGTCATCCTCACCTCGTTTGCCGTTGCCGGCACGTATATCTTCCGGATCTTCGGGATCACCCTGCCCGCCTTTGAGATCTCCGGCGGCATCATCCTGCTGCTGATTGGGCTGGACATGCTCGAAGCCAAGCGCTCACCCACCCAGGAAGTCCCGGACGAGGCCGAAGCCGCTTCGGTCAAGGACGACGCCGGAATTGTGCCCATGGGCATCCCCATGCTCGCCGGCCCGGGCGCTATCACCAGCGTTATGGTGCTGGTCGGGCAGGCGCAGACGCGCTGGCAGATGGGCGCGATCTTCGGCGCCATCACCATTACGGCGCTGATCTGCATGCTCGTGCTGGGCAGCGCGGACCGCGTCGCGCGGGCGCTGGGAGACACCGGCATCCGCATCCTTGTCCGCATCATGGGTTTGCTGCTGGTGGCGCTGGCGGTGCAGTACTTCGTCAACGGAATGCAGGACTTGGGCGTCATCGCCCGGCCTTAGTAACCAACGCCCCTCGGCTGAGCGCCTGGGGGGCTGCGATATACTCGCTGCCATGCATGCAGAAAATTCCTTGGAACTAAGACCGCTGTCGCGCAGGCTTTTTCAGCTCTGGTTCGTTTTCTGTGTTATTTCCGTTTTGCTCTGGATCGCTTGTGTCGTCGCTCACAAGCTGGGTTGGGATCCGCTCTCGAAGCACCTTCTGAGTGAGCCTCTGTCAGATATTACTGTCTACATCACCCGTTTCTACCTCTACCGCACGCCCGCCTTCTTCACGAATTTTGGCGATCCAACAATCTCCTCGTTTGCTTATCCCCCGGCCGCGGCACTGGTTTATTTCCTTTTCTACAAAGTCACGCCACATCCGAAGTATCTTTATGTTGCATTCTCGCTTTTATGGGGTGCCTTCGCCTGCGTCGGCTCGTGGCTATTTTGCACACGGCTGCTAAATTCCGCAAGGAGAGGCTCTCTTCTGGCTGCGAGCTTTCTGCTTTTTTCATTCCCATTCCTCTTCATGGTTCAGCGCGGCAACATTGAGATCGTGGCTTGGGCGGTCATTACCATGGGCTTGCTGGCTTATCTTGAGGGCGGCCTCTATGCAGCAGCGATACTGCTCGGTGTCGCTGCGTCGATCAAGATTTACCCGGTCCTGCTACTCGGAATATTTCTTTCGCGACGCAAGGATTTCGGGCCTGCAGCCGCTGGACTCGCGACGTTTGCGGGCGTAACGCTATTCGCTCTCTGGTTCACCGGCCCATCAATTAAATATGCAGCGCACGGATACCTCAGTGGTGTAGCGGGCTTCCAGGACGTCTACGCAGAACATATTCGGGCCGCAGAGATAGGTTTCGATCACTCCCTCTTCTCAGTCCTAAAGCTGATTGCCATCGATCACGGGATCGACCCAGCTGTTCTCACGCGCCCCTACTACCTAGTGACCGGCTTAGTAGCCACTGTCGCATTCTTCCTACGGGCTAACAAGCTCCCGTTCGTCAATCGGCTCGCGTTTCTTGTGGCGGGCATGATTCTCCTTCCGCCGGTATCTTACGAGTACACACTTGTTCACCTCTTTCTTTTGGTTCCCCTCCTCCTGGCGATATTGTTGCGGTTTTCGGGAGTGGAAGAGGCCGGGCAAGCAAAGATCGCGATGGGCGCCCTCGCGTGCATTCTCTGTCTGCTTTTGCCGGTGGATCTATATGGAACGGAACATGCGTTTTTTGCCGGACAGATTCAGGTGCTACCTTTGTTATTGCTGATGGGCCTCGCAGTCGCCTCTCCATGGGGTACTTTAGACCTTGGAATAGATGCCGCATAAAACATCCGAGGGAACGGCCCAATGCGAGGACGGCCCGTCGGGGCCAAGATCCCTCTCGCTATCTAGGAGAGCATTCTTTGACCCAGAGCCTGCAAGTTGCTGGCAACACAGAGCGCACACGTCCGGAGAATCGCGCCTTCTATCCCGGCCTCGACGGATTACGTGCCATTGCTTTTCTAATGGTTTTCTCCGACCACTATCTGCATCTTCCTTGGGGATGGGCGGGCGTCAATATCTTTTTCGTCCTCTCCGGATTCTTGATTACCGGTATTCTGTTCGATTCGCGCGACGACGCGCATCGAGTCCGTAACTTCTACGTGCGGCGCACGCTAAGAATTTTCCCTTTGTATTACGGCATATTTCTAGTGCTTGTCCTGCTCACGCCGATTATTCATTGGCAATGGAACTGGCTGTGGCTAGTCTGGCCCGCGTACCTCGGAAACTATGCTGGTTTATTCCACCTTTGGTTGCCCACGAAAGCGGCAGATGCCATCTTAACTTGCCAGTTGACTGCTGCGCAGTCAACGCCATATCTGCCCCTCTATTTGGGTCACTTTTGGACACTTTGCGTCGAAGAGCAGTTCTATCTTGTTTGGCCGTGGATCGTTTTCTGGGTGCGTGATCGGCGCATCCTATTGGGCATCTGCGCCGCCTCACTGCCGCTCTGCCTGCTCGCAAGAATTGTTGGCCAGCAACTGCTGCCTCGGTGGCTTCTTCACACTGAAGTGCTGAGCCATGCGACGCCGTTCAGCATGGATAACCTACTACTGGGGGGACTTTTAGCACTTATTCTCAGAGGGCCGTTTGCGGAAAGCTTGCTGCGATTGGCGCGCTTGGTTTCCCCCTACATCTTTGCCGCGCTGATCTTTTGGTTTGTTCTGTCGCCTGCGCGTCACATATTTGCGCACCCCTACAGCTACCCAGTCAGTCTACACACCTGGGTATTCAGCGCAATTGCGATCCTATCTGGTTTGTTGATTCTATTAGCCATCCAGCAGGGAAACGTGTTGAACCGCATTCTCAGTGTCCCTCTACTCCGCTGGACAGGCCGTGTTAGCTACGGCGCATACGTCTTTCACGACATCTTCCACGAGGCCTATGTGCATGTTGCGGATAAGGTATGCAGCTACCTCGTATCAAATAGAGAGCCCTTTGCCACCGTCCTCTTCGCCCACCGTGACCGAGTGACGGCCTTTATCGCTCTTTTCGCCACGTTTTTGTTTGCCCAAGTTAGCTTCCGCTTCTTCGAATCCCCGTTCCTGAACCTGAAAGAACGCTGGACCCTGCGGTAGGCCGATCTGTCTTAACGTGGCGTTAACATATACTCAAAATTTAAGCGGTCTCCCCCAGAGATTTTCCTTCGGAGCAATGCATGAATCTAACGCGGCATCCCTTGGTTACCTCATTCGGGATCACCACCATCATCCTGATGAGTTTTGTCGATGTGCTGATCAGCTCTCTCAAAGCAGGGCTTTTCTACCATTGGGATGGCCCGGCTCACGTAATTATCGGTGCGGTTCTCCTCGTCGTCCTGATCGTATGGATCGCGATTTCGCTCCTTCTCTTTTCGGTGCGCAACCACCCGCTGGCGGGGCGTGTCGTGTGGGCATTGCTCTCTGTGATCATCCTCCGGGAACTCGTGGAGACGGTTTATATGGTGATCGGGGAAATGCGCTATGACGCCATATCGTTCTCTGTCCTCTATCCGCCAACCCCGGCCAACATCGCTTTTTTTGCAGTCGTGCTGCTTTCATTCCTGTCCCTTAGCTTCCGCCCCGCTCGCGAGAGTCCAATTTGGGGCCAAGGGAAAAACCTATTGATGACCGTCCTTGGGTTCGCCGCGCTCAGCGGACTCTTGACGGTCTATCAGTTGCTCCAAATCGGTTGGATAGCTCGCAACCTAAATGCGCCCCGTCCATTGCGCACGCCGTCCGCGAGCCTGGCCTCCACCTCTCACCCAAAGCGGGTGATCTGGCTCCTTCTCGATGAGCTCTCTTACGACCAGGTCTACGAACACCGCTTCCCGGGCCTTCAGCTACCCGCATTTGATAGCCTCGCCGCTCAGTCCAGCGTCTTCACAAACGTCATTCCGGCGGGCATGTACACCCAGGAAGTCCTTCCGAGCCTGATCGTCGGTCGAAGTTTTGACAAAGTGAAGTACCATATCGTCGGTCCGCTCGATTTGCATCCAATGGGTACCGGAAAAAGCTGGGTGACGTTCAATCCGAGCGACACGGTCTTTCAGGACGCCGTCGACCATGGCTACCGGACGGGGGTTGCCGGTTGGTACAACCCCTACTGCCGCCTTCTCCCCGAGAAGCTGGATTCCTGCTATTGGGATAACACCGCTCCGCTCTCCGCTGGCGGTCTGTATGGCGGCGGCAAAGACACCCTGCAAATTACAAAAGACATCTTCCTCTATTTTCTGAGCATACGATCCCACCAACTCCGCCTCCATCTCGTCCCCCCACAAGGGGAGTGGAGTCCCAAGAACAACATCCTGCACTTGGAGTCCTACCAAAAACTGGTTCCCCAAGGCGACAAGGCTCTCCTTGACCCTTCTTTGAGCTTCGTCTTTCTTCATATGCCCATTCCCCACCCACCGGGGATCTATGATCGCCACACGGGCAAGTTATCAATCGACCACACGTCCTACATCGACAATCTCGCCCTGGCCGACAAGTATCTTGCCCACATCCGCGAGGAGTTGCAGGCAAACGGCACCTGGGACGACACATCGATCGTCATCATGGGGGATCACTCCTGGCGCACGAACATCGAGTGGAACAAAACCGATCTTTGGATGCCCGAAGATGAGGTCGCATCCGACGGTGGGAAGTTCGACAGCCGCCCAGGCTACATCATCAAACTCGCTGGTCAAACCACCCCTGCCCACATAGACGCGCCATTCAAGGCCATTCGCACGCGCGCTCTACTCAACGCACTCTTCCAAAACCAGATCGCGACCCCCCAGCAACTGGCCGATTGGGCCAAGTAAGGTTCGATTGCGAAGCGTCAGAAATAGCTACGGTATCCCGTATCAGGGATGCCGTGGCGGGGTCTTCCACCGCAGACTGCCGGATGCTATCTCCGCGGTGCTAATGCACCAGCAAAGCAGATGCAGCCAGCACGAGGCCGGCGAGTCCTAAGCTGAGTCCCAGCAGGAAGTACAGCCGTTGGCGCGTCAGCAGTGTTACCGAAGACATAACGACAGCAATCTCCAGCAGTGCTTCGCCCAGGTCATAGCGGTCCGCACGCTTTTCGGCAAGCTTCACCTCTGCCTCTAGCGACTCCGCTTCGTGCTGTTCTTCAGCAAGGTCGTCATTCCACTTCGCCATATGCGACTTGTACTCTCCAAGCTTTTTCTGCACGGCCGCGTCGTTTGAACTGGGTTGTAGAGAAAGAAGATCAGCTGCCACGCTGATCTGGCCCTGGCGAATCTTCTTCGCCTGGTACTCATTCCATTGGTCCGCCGCACGCGTCTGCGAAAGAACAGCCTCGGTATGCGTGCGATGCCCCAGTACGGTGACCATCGCCACCAATACTGCCAGTACGCTAATGGCCAGCGAGACGTGCTTCAGCCCGTTCTCGCCGCCTTCCTTCATTTCCTTGGAGAATTCATCGATTTCTGTGGCTTCCATAATGCCGAGATTCTACCGGAGCATTGAAACCGCTGCGTTGCGCTCGACAAAGGAAATTCTTTCCCTAAAATTGAAGAACATAATCAGCGCTCGCCGATCACAGAAAAGCCCAGTAAATACGCGGCTTTCAACACGTCGCGAGCCAACTCCCAGCAGGCTAAGCTGCCGAAATCCACATGAATCAACAGGCCCGCACAGGGCGAAGGCTTGCACGATTCAAGGAACGTTGATACTCTCAGGAAGTCGCAGCCACAACGGTGCGCGGTAAAGAAGGGTACGAACTCTGGGATTTGCGCAAAGCTTCAACATGCGCTACTCTGGATGAGTACGAGAAACAAATGCTTCGCGCCTACCTCTTCCGAGTGAGTCTGGCAAGTCGGAGCGCAGTCCAAGCGTTTGATCGCGGTCATAAGAGCTAGTACAGCCAACCGACACAAACCCAAGCAACTGCAGGGCAATATACAGGAGCTAAGTGCTCCGCGACTCATTTTCGAGTCGTCATGGTGTTTTGATAATTTGTGCTGTTGTGCGTGTCACCTCCTCAAGGCTTCGAAGAAACTTGAGGAAAAAGGTTGACAAGCGAACGAGAAGCAGATAATCTCAGAAAGTTCGCGCAAAACGCTCGAGCATGCCCGGTGAAGACAAGAAGTAGCCCTGGGATGCGCTGGAAACTTCCAGTCCACTCGACAAACAACAATAGCGCAATCAAGTTCGAGGACACAAGCTCATGGCTTTGCCTGAGTGTTGGTCCTTGATCCAAAACTGTCCGCTTAGGCGAGAACAGTCAGGATCTTTGACAACATAGTTGAACGTGCCAGTCGTGAGATGAATCGACCTTTGGTTGGGTCATTCTCACTAATTATTACCCTCCGAGCCTTTTCGAGCGCTCGGAGGTGGTTGAATCTTGGGACCCCTGTCCTACAAGATCAACCAAACCAAGATTAAACGAGAGTTTGATCCTGGCTCAGAATCAACGCTGGCGGCGTGCCTAACACATGCAAGTCGCACGAGAAAGGGACTTCGGTCCT
>JAMFSR010000026.1 GCA_026225395.1 Granulicella sapmiensis | reverse complement strand
GACGGTTGTGGGTGGGGACCCAGCATGGGGCGTATGTGTTCGAGCGCGGGGCGGAGAGCCCGCTGGCAGTGGAGCCGCAGAGCGCGGATGCGGAGGCGCGCTTTTGCGCCGCAGTGGAGAGACCTGCAGTTCGTCAACGCAGGCACGAACCTCACCCCTCTCACTCTCAATCCTCCTCGAAACCCCGATTCCACCGCTCAATCACGCGCGTCTCTCTCTCAAACCCAAGCACGCTCAAACTCCCCGTTCCCAGCGCAAGCATCTTCCCATCCACTGCCGGCAACGTAAGCCACCGCGCCGCCAGAATCCGAAACACATGCGCATGAGCAAACATCAACACCCGCTGCTGTGAATTGTCATCCTTCGACGAAGTCGGAGTATCTGCTTTTGATTTTTGTATCGCCGCCAACGCCTTGGCAATCACGGCATCCACACGATCCCCCACCTGCTCCACCGTCTCCCCACCCTTCAACACCGAACTCCAAACCGACCACTCCGGCCCATACACCTCACGCATCTGCGCAGTGGTCTTCCCCTCAGCCTCACCATAATTCCACTCAACCAACCCATCCTCCACCTGCGCAACATCCCCATATCCAGCAATCGCGCAAGTCTCTCGCGCCCTCTGCCTAGGGCTCACAAACACCGCCGCAAACGGCCGCCCCGCCAAATAATCCCGCAACTCCTCAGCACGCTTCCGCCCATGATCCGTCAGCGGAATCTCGCTCGTGCTCGTATGCTGCCCACTCAGCGACCACTCCGTCTCCCCATGCCGCACCAACCAAAGCTCAACACCCACGCACAAACCTCCTGACACATCTCGGTACCGCTATCTCGTATCCTACAAGGATGGACTTCCAGCTAGTCACCGACTACACCCCTGCGGGCGACCAACCCAAAGCCATCGCCGATCTCGTCTCCGGTCTCTCCGCCGGAGAAAAAGACCAGGTCCTCCTCGGCGTCACTGGCTCCGGCAAAACCTTCACCATGGCCAAGGTCATCGCCGAGGTCAACCGCCCCGCGCTCATCCTCGCACACAATAAAACCCTCGCCGCCCAGCTCTATCACGAGTTCAAACAGTTCTTCCCCAACAACGCCGTCGAATACTTCGTCTCCTACTACGACTACTACCAGCCCGAAGCCTACATCCCCGCCGGCGACCTCTACATCGAAAAAGAGTCCACCATCAACGACGAGCTGGACAAGTTGCGCCTCAGCGCAACACGTAGTCTTTTTGAGCGCCGCGACGCCATCATCGTCTCCTCCGTCTCCTGCATCTACGGCCTCGGCTCGCCCGAAGCCTACTACGGCATGTTGCTGCTCCTCGAAAAAGGCCAGAAGATCAAGCGCGAAGACATCACCCGCCGCCTCGTAGAAATCCTCTACGAGCGCAACGATGTCGACTTCCGCCGCGGCACCTTCCGCGTCCGCGGCGACGTCATCGAGGTCTACCCCACCTACGACGAAATGGCCTTCCGCATCGAGCTCTTCGGCGACGAGATCGAAGCCCTCTCGCAGATCGACCCGCTCTTCGGCACCGTCAAGCAGAAGTACTCGCGCCTGCCCATCTACCCGAAGAGCCACTACGTCGTCGCGCCCGAGCGCAAGAACACCGCCGTCGCCAGCATCCTAGCCGAGCTCTCCGACTGGGAAGCCCAGCTTGAAAAAGAGCACCGCCTCGTCGAGTCACAACGCATCCACCAGCGCACCCGCTTCGACCTCGAAATGATCAAGTCCGTCGGCTTCTGCCACGGTATTGAAAACTACTCGCGCCACTTCTCCGGCCGTCTCCCCGGCGAGCCGCCACCGACCCTCCTCGACTACTTCCCCCGCGACTTCCTCCTCTTCATCGACGAGTCCCACGTCACCGTCCCACAGCTCCACGGCATGTGGCACGGCGACCGTAGCCGCAAGCAGAACCTCGTTGACTACGGCTTCCGGCTTCCATCGGCGATGGACAACCGCCCCCTCCGCTTCGAAGAGTTCGAAACCCGCACCGGCCAGATCATCTACGTCTCCGCCACGCCCGGCCCGTACGAGCTCACCAAGGCCGCCGGCGTCGTCGTCGAACAGGTCATCCGCCCCACCGGCCTCATCGATCCTCCCGTAGAGATTCGGCCAGTAAAGGGCCAGATCGACGACCTCCTCGCCGAAATCCGCGACCGCGCCTCCAACAACCAGCGCGTCCTCGTCACCACCCTCACCAAACGCATGGCGGAGGACCTCGCCAACTACTACACCGAGGTCGGCGTCCGCTGCCGCTACATGCACTCCGAAATCGAAACCCTCGAGCGCATCCGCCTCCTCCGCGACCTCCGCAAGGGCGAGTACGACGTCCTCATCGGCATCAACCTCCTCCGCGAAGGCCTCGATCTTCCGGAGGTGTCGTTGGTTGCAATTTTGGACGCCGACAAGGAAGGCTTCCTCCGCTCCCAGGGCTCCCTCATCCAAACCATCGGCCGCGCCGCCCGCCACCTCGAAGGCCGCGCCATCCTCTACGCCGACAAAATGACCGACTCCATGCGCCGCGCCATCGACGAAACCGACCGACGCCGCGAAAAGCAGGTCGCCTACAACGAAGAGCACGGCATTACGCCCACCACCGTCATCCGCAACATCAACGACTCCCTGGCCACCATCACCAACGCCGACTACCTCGAACTAGCCAGCGAAGAAACCGCCGAAGTCCTCGACTTCGCCAACCAGGCCGAGCTGGACATCTACATCACCAAACTAGAAACCGAAATGCGTGACTCCGCCAAGAAATTCGAATTTGAAAAAGCCGCCAAACTCCGCGACACAGTCAAAGAACTCCGCACCAAAGAATTTCTCTTCAGCTAGGCCCGTGCATTCAAACAGGTTTAGTATGGCACTCACACACCAATTTCGGGCCATGCATTGAACTTCAATTAGGAGATCAGTATGCAGAGCTTCTCAGCAACCACCTGTTTCACCATACTTGTGTCTATCAGTGCGTTCGTATCCTGCAACGCTCAGGATCAATGCGGTGACATACTGACCGCTGGAATCCACAACACTTATCAGCAGATATCAAGAGATGACAGTCGTGCGGCGTACCAACAAGCTCTTTGCGATCAAAATAGCAGTTTGTATAACAGCCAATCCTCAACAGGGGGTGGCATTTCCGTATTCGGGATTGGCGGTGCTGACGCTCAACATGGACAACAAGAGGTGAACAACCTTTATCATTCGCACTGCGAAAATCAACAAAAACAACTTAGCGATGACGACTTCAACTCGCTCGTTGAAGTAACGATCGACCCTAACATCGTGGACAATTGGCGCGAATGCATGCAAGCGAATGGGAAGGGTTTATTCGCAAATGTAGATGTCAACGGCGCCGCGCTCACATTTACACTCGACTTCGAGGGGTTGCCGGGAGTCAACGAGGCTAAAATTCTCGCCAATCCCCAAGTGCAAGGCGCGGTCTGCTCGTCCAGTCAGTTTAGGGCAGGTATAAAGTTAGCTGCGAAGGTAGATAAAACGGAGCTTTGCGAGAGGTTGGGTAGAAATTCAGTCACATTCGTTGTAAACACTTCAGCGGGATCAAAGACACTGAAGCTCGCGGCGCTCCCAGATTTAACCCCTCGGAGCGTAAAATACAGACCGCACGACATGTCTAGTCCAGCATTCGATAATTTGAACACGATAGTGACACGGACGCCTGGCAGTCTTGAGGACAAGCTGGTTATTCAGTTCGAATTACCTAACACCTTGCCTATTCCTAGAGGGTTAGCGCTGCCGTTAACTTTTCACCGCATCTTGGTGTATGGATCACAAAACTTCCCTGCCGGACCCGGACGACCTTTTCCCGAGTGGAACCCACTGCCAGAATCTACCTTTCCGCATGTGGACGGAACCTGGAAGACCAGCGACAAAGTGAGCATCACTGTGGACATTCCGAAGCAGTTTTCGGATCCCTCGCAGGGATGGGATATACGGTTCTGTGTGATGGACAGTTCGAGCGGATGTGATCCTAGCCCGAACCTTCTGCTTGGCACACCAATTTAAATGATCTAGAAACCTTTGCTTTTGAAGTGGTCGTCGGTCCAGCCGGGTGACCCACATCTCGCTTCTGAGATGTGGGCTCGGCGGGTAGCCCATTCATGCGCGTTTTTTTTGCGGCTAAGGTGGGGTAGACTTCTGATTCCGGCGGGTGGCCCGATCATGGGTGCCCCGTTCATGACGGTCTCATCGTCATGAGCGGGGTGATGGTGCCAATCCCAGAACGACCCTCAATCCCGCTCATGGACAAAAAGCCGTCCATGAACGGGGCACCCCGTCCGGTATCATCCCAACATGCCGAGCCACCTGAAGCGATACCACACCTTCGGCCACGATCACTTCGTTACCTTCAGTTGTTACAAACGCCTTCTCTACCTCAACAATGACTATGCACGCACTGTGTTCGTCGAAACTCTTGAAGGCCTCCGGCAGCGCCACCAGTTCTACATCTTCGGCTACGTTCTATGCCGGAACACGTTCCCCTGCGGGTGGCCCATTCATGCCCTCGCACTTGGGGCATGAGTGGGGAACACCAGAAGCCCGCACCACCACGACCTGTACTACCATCAACCCCATGCCCAGCGGCCTCAAGAGATACCAGACCTCCGGCCACGACCACTTCATCACCTTCACCTGCTTCCACCAACATCCCTACCTCGACAACGACATAGCCCGTATGGTCTTCGAGCAAACCCTCGAAACCATCCGCCATCGCCATGACCTGCTCCTCTACGCCTACGTCATCATGCCGAACCACGTTCACATGCTCCTCAGCGAACCGAAGCACACCCTTCTAGCCGACACCCTCCGCGCCCTCAAGACCGAAACCTCAAAGAAGCTCAAAGGGACGCGCCAGCAGTTCTGGCAGCGCCGCTACTACGACCGCAACATCATCACCCAGAAAGAATTCGTCGAGAAGCTGCGCTACATCCACCGCAATCCAGTCGAAGAAGAGCTAGTAACGAACCCCGAAGACTGGCCCTGGAGCAGTTACCGTCACTGGCTCACCGGAGAACGCGGCCGCGTCGAGATCGAGTCGCATTGGACATGCGACGCACGAGAGAAAGCTGGTGTTCCCCACTCATCACGATAAGTCCGTGATGAATGGGCCACCCGAGCCTTTGTTCTCTCACAAGCGGGAACCAATCTCCGGGGGGTGAGAAAGCTGGTGTTCCCCACTCACCACGATGAGACTGTGATGAATGGGCCACCCGAACCTCCGTTCTCTCACAAACGAACACCAACCTCCGGGTGGCCCATTCATGCCCTCGCACTTGGGGCATGAGTGGGGAACACCGAAAGCCAGCACCACCACGACCTGCTCCTATTACACCCGCCACAAACCCTCGATGCCACCTGCAATGCTAGAACTGTAGACGCATGTATCCCACCGAAATCCACGAACCCGTCCCCCAGCGCACCAGCGTGCGCTATCTCGCAAGCCCCTACACCATCACCACCGCGCTCATCGCGGTCAACACGCTGGTCTTTTTGGCCATGGTGGCGAGCGGCATCTCCTTCACCCAGCCCACGACGCTCGACGTCTTCAACTGGGGTGGCGACTATGGCCCCGCCACCGTCGGCGCGCACCAGTGGTGGCGCCTGCTCACGTCCTGCTTTCTACACTTCGGCATCATCCATATCGGCTTCAACATGTACGTCCTCTACCAGATCGGCCCGTTCATCGAAGTCACCTTCGGACGCGCCCGCTACCTGATCCTCTACTTCATCGCGGGCCTGGCCGGCAGCGTCACCAGCATCTGGATACACCCCAACTCCGTCAGCGCGGGCGCTTCGGGCGCCATCTTCGGCCTCTATGGCGCCGTCTTCGGCTTCCTCCTCATCAATCGCCGGACGCTCGATCCAGTCGCCACCAAGAGCATCGCGAAGTCTGCAGGAATCTTCGTTCTCTATAACGTCGTCTACGGCTCCATCAGCGGAACCACAGACCTCTCCGCCCACTTCGGCGGCCTGATCGCAGGATTTCTCGCGGGGATGGTGCTCGCACGTTCACGAAGCGACAAGCACCAACGGCGCGCCCCATACCAGCAAGCGTAGCCCCTGAAAGCCCACATGCCCTGCGGCGCTCCCCAACCAACAATCTCACTTACCAAGCCACAGAGCCGATCCCTGCCGTCGTACACTATCTTCAGCAGCACAAGAAGCGACCATGGCCTCCCACCCCATCCCGCCAGTCACACCCGAACTCGACGAAAAGCCCCTCTCCTATGAGGAAGGCTGGGCTCTGTTCGATAGTCTCTACGGCAGCATGAAAGGCTGGTCCCCGGAAGAAGGCGGAGCCTCTGGAATCCACCAGAAGGAACGCGAAGATTGGGGCGAATGAAGCTCTATCTCGATTCCATGCTCTGGATCTACTACTTTGAAGGGCATACGACCTTCGGACCGCCGACCCAGTCCTTTGTCAACCGCATGAGGGTCGCTCATCCCGAGTTTCTCTCCAGCAATCTCATTCTGGCCGAAGTCCTGGTAATTCCGAAGCGGAATGGTGACCTCTTTACGGCGACCAGGTACCGTCGCTTCTGCCTCTCCTCCGCAATCACTCTCATTCCCTTCGCCACCGAAGCCGCCGAGCGATTTGCCGACATACGCGCCACCAGTCGCGCCAAACCCGCCGACGCACTGCACCTCGCCTTAGCTGCATCCGCCGACACCGATTACTTCGTTACAACAGACAAAGCTACACGGACTCAGCATCCCGGGCATCGCCACGATTTGTCCCCCAGACGCCGTCCCGTAGCCCCCCAGTTGACACCACTTTCGCGGCCACCCACAGTGAGCTATGCCCTTAAAACTCCCGGCGCCTCACTTCGTACTCCACGACTTCCTCCCGCCGGATCAGCACCAGGCTCTCCTCGCCTGGACCCTCAGCCAGGAATCCCGCTTCATCCCCGCCGGCATCGCCGGCCAGACCGTCGATAATTCCATCCGCCGCTGCGAACGCCTCAACGACCTCGGCCCCTTCGAGCACCTCTTCACCAAGCTTCTCATCGATAGCTACCAGAGCTGGCTCACCACGCTCGACGACTCACCCTTTGAACAGAACCGCGTCGAGCTCCAGATAGCCGCCTATGGGGACGGCGCCCACTTCGCCTTCCACACCGACACCGGCTCCGGCACCTCGCACGCATCCACCCGCCGCATGCTCACGGCCATCTACTACTTCTATCGCTCACCCAAGCTCTTCACCGGCGGCGACCTCCGCCTCTACGATCTACGCGCCCACCCCGGTCCGGATTGCGCTCCAGACGACTTCGTCACCATCGCGCCGGAGCAGAACACGCTTCTCGTCTTCCCTTCCTCGCTCGGCCACGAGGTCACGCCCGTCGTCCAGACCACCGGCAACTTCGCCGACTTCCGCTTCGTCGTCAACTGCTGGCTGCATCGTGACAATTGAACGCTCTTCCCCCAAGCGAGCCAGAGATCAGTCCCACCGGTCTCCCCGCCGAACCACCCATCGGCTAAATCTTCACCGTCGCCCATACCGTGCCTGCAACCCCGCAGCCCCCATCAGGCAGATCGCACCCACCGGCAGAAAGATCAGCTTCGCTGCGATCAGCGGAGTCTCCCACGCTTCCGGCACCTGCATCATGGCAAAGATCGGCAAACCCCCTGCCACCACCATCGCAATCCCCAGCACCAGCAACAGAACCCGAAAGCATCGATAGCACATAGCAGCACCTCGTCCGTCGTCCCGGCAGCCATTATCGAGAAGCCGCAGAAAATCGGCGATCGCAACACTACTCTCAGATGCCCTCCACGCACAACCGCGTTATCCCCGCCGAATCGGCGCAGCCCTCGTCGTCCGCGGCTCCCGGTAACTCAAGTCCGCATGGTGCGGACTCGGGTACCGCACCTTCGAAGCCCTCCCCGTAACCCGCATCCGCCCGTCCGCTTCCTCCCACGTCGGCAGCGTGTCGCCTTCCTGCTCCCAGTGGGCAACGGACGCCTCATCGCACCACCCCATCAGGTGCGGCATCGCCTTCTTGTGGTCGCCGGCCAGCATGTATCCGCGCATGGCCTCCTGGCTCTCCCACACCGTCATCGTCCAGAAGGTTCGCTCGCGGTCCGGCAGCAACGCTCCATGCAGAAACCCCGGTGCCCGCTTCACCTGCGCATTCGACCGCAACGCATGCCACGCAAACAGCGGCAGGAACCGCACCGACCGCACTCGCAACCGCGTAAGACTCACGAAGACCATACCGAGTAATGCTACCGGACCCAAACGCAGAGGGTCATCCTCGCACGGCAACTTCCAGGCATGTATCCTCTCCTGCATGCCCCAAGCTCCGTCCCCCGCCACGCTCGCGGCCGAAGCCCGCACTGCATTCGATCAATCCCTCCGCCTCATCCACGACCACCCCGAGCAACACGGCCTCATCCACGCCGCCGTCCATCGCTGGTATGCACTCTTCCATCAGGCCACCGGCGTTGACGCCTTCGACTACAATGGCTCGCCCGACATCGCCCTGCCCTCCGGCCTCGCTCTCGGCGCCTCCGCCGCCGCCTTCTGCCTGCTCGAAGGCCAGCGCACCGCCGTCTTTCTCCGCGGCATCGAGCATGCCATCCGCGACCTCCAACAGCAGTTCCCCGGTGAGCGCATACGCATCCTCTACGCCGGCTGCGGCCCTTATGCTTCCCTACTCACGCCACTCATCGTTAGGTTCTCCGCACAGGAAGTCGGTTGGCATCTGCTCGACGTCAACCCGCACTCGCTCCAGTCCGTGCAGCGTCTCTATCGGGCCCTCGACCTCGAACCATGGCTCCTCGCCAGCCAGCTCGCCGACGCCGCCACCTTTGTCATGCCCACCGCCGAGCCCTTCCACCTCGTCCTCTCCGAAACCATGCAGCGGGCTCTCCAGAACGAAACCCAGCTCGCCATCATGCTTAACCTTCTCCCGCAGCTTCAACCACGCGCTCTCTTCCTTCCCCAAAGCATCTCCATCCAGGGCGCCGTACAGCGCTGGCAACCGTACTCCACCGAAGTCGTCCCAAGCCCCACCTTCCAAACTTTCGGTACCGTATATGAAATAGGCCAACATTCCATGCAGCCGCCACAGGAGACCCACCTGACCGTTCCCACGCTCTCTACCCCCGGCGGCCTCAGCCTCACCACAACCGTTACGGTCTACAAGAACGAAGCCCTCTCCGGCAACGACACCAGCATCACCCTGCCCAAGGACCTCCACCAGCAGCTCCGCGGCAATGAGCAACTCCTCTTTCGCTACCAATGGGAACCACACCCCGGCTTCGTCTGCGAGGTAGCCGAGACGTCCAGAATTCTGTCAAGCTCTCAAACAGACTAAGTACAACAAACAAAAGCCGATAGGCTTTGCACAATCACCCCATCCAATTCACTACAATAGATATAGAAGCCCACACTCACCTGCAACCACACGAGTCATGTCGCTAAGCTCCTTTAAATGAATAATTTGCACGCAACCCGTTTAAAAGGGCATATTTACAAGATACCCCTGCCCTAGCGCCACAGATTCTAAACCACTTACGTCCAAGATACCCGCTACATAGCGGTGGGGGGGTACCCCACCCTATAGTCAAGCATCACAATGAAGCGGAACCAATACCAGTTCCAAGGGAAAGCGAGTACCGATGAACATCACCCACCTCCTGGCTTCAACCCTCCTCTTCCTGCCGCAGTACCCCATGCCGACGCGTCACCCGATCCTTCGCAACACCTTCGTCGTAGCCGCCGAAACCGTGATCGACGACGCGGACCACACCGACATCAAGGCTCCCGACCCTCAGTTCGACCCCGAGATGCTGCAACTCAAAGCCGCGCAGGCCAACCTCGACCAGATGATCGCGGAACAAGGCGAGCGCGAAGTCGTCGACGAAACCAAGAACCTCATCTATGCCATCGCCGCCTGCCACATCCAGGCCAAAACCGCACCGGACACCTCCAAGTGTGAAACCACAATCTCCCACGCCCGCACCAGTGCCATGGAAGCCCTCAACAAGCACAAGTCTAACGGCGCCTGGCTCGACGGCCCTCCCGCTTAGCGGCCCGTCTTCAACCCTCTCTCGGCCGCCTTCGAGCACGTATGCTCCAATTCGCCGCCCGGGCCCTGCCGGAACGTCTCGGTCAACAGCACGCGATTTTTCACAATATCGTGATACTCAATCGTCAGCCTGTCGCCTTCGAGGATCAGCATCAAATGCCCGTTGTAGCCAACCTTTGTCTTCGGATGCTCCACATCGATCGCATGCACACGCGGATCGTAATACAGCACCTTTTCATCGGGCTTTCGCAGCTTGGATACGCTCACAGGCATTCCACCATGCCCTATGCATCGCGGATAAGCTACTAACCCCTCCACGACTTCCTGCTTCCGATAGATAGTCAGCCGGTGCTCATGGCCATAGAGCCAGACGAACTCTTGCCCATCCAGAATCCCCAGATCGGCCAACTGCTGCGCGGGTTTCGTGTAGTACTGCTCAAATGAGCTTAACGGCTGATGATGCGTCATCACGATCACCGTCTTCTTCGCGCCCGTCTTCGGCTGCACAACGTCCATCGTCGCCTTCAGCCACTTCAGCATCTTGTCGTCGAACCGCGCATCTACATTCAGCGCAGGAATGGTATTCACTCCCGGAATCGCGCCAAGCAGCGGAATTCCTCCCGAGTGATATCCCGTATCCAGACCGAGCAGTATCCAATGCTCCGTCTCCAGGCAGAAGAACCCTGCATACTGCTGGCTCTTCACCGTTCCATCGCCATGCAACAGACCCAGCTTCGGCAGGAAGCGCTCATAATATCCCTGACCGCCGGAGTACATCTCATGGTTCCCCATCAGCGCAAAGCTGCCGCGTGAACCAAACGGCCATGCAACGCCGCCATAGTTCTTCGTCGTCTGCCCGAGACAGTTCTCTTCGATCTCCTGCGCATCGCCGAGGTGATAGACGTCACCGAGGTGCAGCGTGAAGTGCGGCTTGCCGGCCTTAATGTTGGCTGCAACCTGCTCCGACTCCAGCGTCCCCGTACCCCAGTCCGCCGCTACCGCAACCCGTAGCGCACTACTCGGTGATCCTGCGGGAAACACGCCGCTCTCACCGGTGGGATAGGTCCGATACCTCGCGTTCTTGTGAAAGACATCGCGAAAGTAAGGAACGAGCCACTTCGAAACCTCCAGAAACGCCATCATCTGCGGATAGCGCCGTCCCGGAGCGGATTGAGCCGCAACGCTTTGAATGCGCGAGAGGAGTTTGCTGCGGCCAAAGACTGGAATGCTGCTCAACCGCGCAATATGCCGCGATTTGTGGCGCGTCTGCTTCGATCGTGCAGGCTTTGAGTAATCGATTGCTGACAAAAGTGCTTCCTTGAGAAAGAAATAGAGGTCAAAACATGAAACGAAACCGCGCAGACCGAGTCGTTTCAATGTACGACATTGCACCCATTCCACACCGGTCCCTTCCGACATTCTGCTACGCTTATCTCGCCCCACACAGGAGAAAGACCATGTCCTTCAAGCGCCTCGCTGCCGTCGTCGCCCTTTCCCTAACCACCCTCGCCGCAACCGCCCAAATGTCCAAGGGTCCTGACATCGCCCCTGGGACTGTCGTCGACCCGGCCAAGTCAATGGATGTAGCCGTCTCTTCGCTCGAAAAGCTTTGGACAGGCGCAGCGGAAGCCATGCCCGCCGATAAGTACGCCTTCGCTCCCAGCGCGGCCATCTTTGTTCCAGGCCAGAAGGTGAAGTACGACGGCGTTCGCACCTTCGCCCAGATCGTCACGCACACGATCCAGGCCAACTACTTCTTCTTCGGCGCCGTCGGCGGCATCAAGCCTGATGTCGATGCCAAAGCCATTGGCGCCCTCACCTCCAAAGAAGACATCCTCAAAGCCCTTGCTGCAACCTTTGCCTTCGCACACAAGGCCGTCGCGAATGTTACGCCGGCAAATGCTTTCGAAAGCACCCGCGGCCTGCAAACACGCGCTACCACCTTCGCCGGAGCCATCGCCCACGGCGAAGACGAGTATGGTCAGGCAGTCGAGTACCTCCGCATGAACGACATTACCCCACCAGCCAGCGCCGGTAAGTAGCACCGGATCATCGCAGGCAAAGAGCCGCCTTCGGGCGGCTCTTTGCTTAGCGCACCGCCGAAGCCACTAAAACGCCAAGCAGCCCCATCACTGAGAGAATCGTCTCAAGAATCGACCAGGTCTTCAGCGTCTGCGGCACGCTGAGGTTCAAGTAACTCTTGATGAGCCAGAATCCTCCGTCATTTACATGCGAGAACATGATGCTTCCCGCGCCCGTTGCAATGACAAGCAATTCCGGGCTCGCGCCGACTGTATGCAGGGCCAGCGGTGCGACGATGCTTGCCGCGGTCGTCATCGCGACTGTGCTTGACCCAATCGAAACCCGCAGCAATGCGGCAATCAGCCAGGCCATCAACAGCAGTGACAGATGCGCATGCTGTGCTACCTCCAGTACCGCTCCCGAGACTCCACTGTTCTGCAGAATCCTTCCAAACCCACCGCCGGCGCCTATCAGAAGGATTGCGCCCGCCGTCGCCGGCAAGCCTTCGCTTGCCATGGACAACAAACGAACGCGCGAGATTCCCTGCATCAACCCAAACGTAACGAAGCCGACGAGCACGCCTATCAGCAGAGCAACATCCGCGCCACCAACGAAGTGCAACGCCGCATTGGATCGACTTCCTGCAGCTGTCAACACATCCGCCCAGCCGCCGAGCAGCATCAAGACCACCGGCAACAGGATCGTCGCGACAGTCAAGCCAAAACTCGGCACCTTTGCGGCCGCCTCGCGTTCCACAAACTGTTCTGCGAGTTCGTTAGCTTCCACCGCTCCAATGCGCGGCGCGATGAACATCGCATACAGCGGCCCAGCTAAAACCGCTGCGGGCACACCGATCATCAGCGCATAGCCGAGCGTCCTTCCGATATTCGCCTGATACAGAATCACCGCGGCCATCGCGGCTGGATGCGGCGGCACAAACGCATGCACCACGGAGAGACCGGCCACCAGCGGAAGCGCCACCAGAACGATCGAACTCCCGCTCCTTCGCGCCACGGTAAACGCTATAGGAATCATCAGCACAAATCCGACTTCAAAGAACACGGGCAGTCCGGTCACGATCCCCACCGCCAGCATTGCCCACGGAATTCCACGCTTGCCCGCGACATTCACCAGGGTTCGCGCGATCTCATCGGCGCCGCCGCTCTCGGCCATCATCTTGCCCAGGATCGTCCCCAGGGCGATGACCACGGCGACGTGGCCGAGGGTGAATCCGACGCCTTCTTCAAACGTCTGCGCCAGCGCTGCCGGCTTCATCCCTACCGCCAGCCCTAACCCCAGGCTCACAACTACCAGCGAGACAAACGGATGCAGCTTCACGATGCTGATCAGGACGATCAAAATCGCGATTGCTGCGAACGCCATCGACAGCAACGCGACGCTATGCGAACTCAAACCCACCGTCAGTCCTCACGCTGCAGCTTACTTGAAATGTCCCGAAAAGATACAGGACGCACCGCACTCAAAGGGCATCGCTAGCGGAAGGCTTACACGCAGCACGTCTATCCGCATCGAAGACCTTCCAGAGCCCATCCGGGTGTCTGGAACCGTACAAAAAGCGACAAAACGCCCAAAAACCCCCAATTTCTACAACTAAAGCTCTATTTCCGTGCAGCCTGCATCTCAATACCCTAGAAACCAGCATCTCAAGTTACTTCGGAGTGCGGTCGGCCCATGCAAAACGAGCTGTTAGACATTACGATCATCGGCTGTCTCGCATTGCTTTTCGCTTCTACCTATCGGAAGCGGGCTACGCCCATGGTTCGCTCCTGGACGCTCGGCTGGGCGCTGATCCTCGTTCACTTTACCGCGCTTCTGTTTCATCCTGCGAATGCAGTTGGTCAAGGTTTGCTCATCGTCACAAGCCTTGGCGCCCTGATCGCGTGCAGCATCGTGTTTCTCATTGCGGCCTTCGCTCGCGAAGGCGAACGGCCGAACATCCTTTTGCCAATCCTCGGCGGATCGGCGGCCATCGTTTTCTGCGCCATCCAGACGGCGGACGTTCGAACACCGATTCCCTACTTCGTCATCACGGGGATCGGAGCGCTTTGCTGGACTGCTTGTTGTCTCCAACTTCCGGGCCTTTCGACAGCCATTCGCAGCCTGCTGATTATTGCTTGTTGTGCCGCCATGTCGTGGCTCCTGTGGACCATCGTTCATGGACAGGAAGACGTCGGCGTCTCCGCGATACTTTCCGGCCTGTATCTTTGCGTCGCGCTGACCTATCTCGGCACGTTCCGCCGGCTTTCCGGTGGGACAGTGACAGTTATTTTCGGCCTGCTGGCGTGGGCTGCGGTGTTTCCGGCGGCGGAGTTCTGCAATCACCTCGGCATCATCGCGCGCATCAGTCCGGAGTTCTGGAACGTTCCCAAATACTTCGTGGCCTTCGGCATGATTCTTATCCTGCTGGAGGAAGAGATCCTGGCCGCCAACCACCAGGCCAGGCATGACCGCCTGACCGGACTGCCCAACCGCGGCTGGCTTGAAGACCAGCTGCGCCATACTCTCCAGACAGCCGGCGAGCAGGGTACCCAGGTCGCTCTCATTTGCCTTGATGTCGACCGCTTCAAACAGATCAATGACACCTACGGTCACACGATCGGCGACGCCTGCCTGCAGGAGGTTGGCCGCCGGCTTAAGCCGCACATCGGCGCCAAAGGGACCGCCGCCCGTATTGGAGGCGAGGAGTTCAGCATCCTGCTCCAGGACCTCGCGAACACTTTAGAAGCCGAACAGGTTGCCGCGAATGTGCTCCTCGCGCTGCAGGCTCCTATCCAGGCCCACAATTACACGATTGAACTGACTGCTTCGGTCGGCATCTCCGTCTTCCCCACCGATGGCCAGGATGCGGCCACGCTGTGGCGCAACGCGGACTCCGCCATGTACCGGGCCAAGCGCGCCGGCGGCAACCAGTTCCTCAGCATGTCTCCGGAGATCGCAATCCTGACTTCCGAAGCCAATGTGATGGAGCTCTTCGTCCGCCAGGCGCTCAAGACTGGCGCCTATGAAGTTCATTACCAGCCGTTGTACAAGATCTCCGGAGAACTCCACAGCCTGGAGGCGCTGATTCGTTTGCGCCATCCGGAGCAAGGATTGGTTTCCCCGCAACGCTTTATCGCCATTGCGGAAGAGCGCGGCCTTATCGTCCCGTTGGGAGAGTGGCTGCTGAACGAAATATGTGAACAGCTCAACCGCTGGAAGAGCGCAGGCCTGCCGGCTGTGCGCGTGGACATGAATATCTCGCCGGTTCAGATCACGCGGCCTGACTTTGCGACGTCAGTGCTTGAAGTTCTCACCACGCATCGCATCGATCCCCGCCTTATCGGCATGGAGATCACCGAAACGGCCATGATGCGCAACCTGCCGGAAGCTTCGCGGCAGATAGAGCTGCTCGCCGCGGTCGGCATTGCTTTCTCCATCGACGACTTCGGCACCGGCTACTCGTCGCTCGGCCAGCTGGATAAGCTTCCCGTGCAGAGCCTGAAGATCGATCGCACCTTTATCGACCGCATCTGCCTTTCTGACGGTACCTACTCCATCGTGGACGCGGTCGTCCGCATGGGTCACTCGCTGGGCCTTAGCGTGGTCGCTGAAGGCGTCGAGGATCATGAGCAGTGGGCCTGCCTCCGCCATCTGGGGTGCGACATCATCCAGGGCTTCTTGTTCTCGAAACCGCTGCAGGCTTCCGACGTGCCCGCGCAGCTTCAGGATGGGCTGAAAACCACGCCGGTGCAGCCAAAGATCACCGACCGAATTCATGTAGCGTAAATCGCTGCCCGGACAGGCGATAATCAGACCATGCAGTCTCCGCTCGCCGTCATCCGCAGCCGCACCCGGCCGCTTCATGCAGAACTTGAATCTTCGTTTGACCTCACGGCTTCGCTCGGTTCGATTCCCGCCTATCGAGACCTGCTGGCACGCTACCTGAGCATCTATAAACCTTTTGAAGCTGTGCTTGCGGACGAGCCCATCGAGACGCTCGCGCTGATCTCGTGGCCGCAACGGAGCAGGGTCGCCCAACTGGAGCGCGATCTGGCAGCGCTAGGCGGGCAACCGCCAGTTATCCCAGCACCGGAGCTACCGATGCTCGACGACTTGAGCTCGCTGCTTGGAGCGCTCTATGTTGTCGAAGGCTCGTCACTGGGTGGCCAGATTATCTATCGGCAGATCCAGCAGCAGTTGCATTTGGATGCAACATCAGGGGCAGCGTTCTTCTATGGCGATGGAGACGAAACGGGTTCGTCGTGGAAGCGATTTACCGCCGTCTTGGAAGAAAATATTACGGAACCAGAACGTGCGGCCGACGCTGCGGAAGCCATGTTTCTTGCTTTCGGGCGGACACTGAGTTCGCCGAAAGCCGCGTAACCGTCAGTCGTGCTACTCTCGGGCGCAGTGAACGGGCTTCTCACACGACGCCGCTTCAATTCGTCGCTCGCCTGCCTGGCTGCGTCGACTGCGCTCGCTCGCCGCTCGGCTGCGGAGCCTTCTTCGTCGCGCCTCGATGTTGGCCTGATTGAGCATGACCGCATCCTCGCTGCGGCAACTACCGCTCTGACCGCCCCCATACACACTCTGAGCGCGATTCCTTCGTCTCACGCTGCAGCGCAGGTCTTCTACTCCGAACTCACTCCTGACCCCGACCCCAGAGCGCCGGACAAATCCCACCGGACGTTCCGCGAGCACGCCACTGCACTGCGCAACGCGTCTTCCGCCATTGCAGCACTCACGGCCGGTTTTGTTCTAACGCACGACGACCGTTATGCCCTGCGCGCAGGTCGCCACCTCTATGAGTGGTTCGTCGATCCCGCGACACGGATGGTTCCCGACTTCACCAAGGCCGGCTTTGACGCCGCTAAGTCCATCGCGACTCCCACGGGTGTCGTCGATCTTGTCCCACTCGCCGAAGTAGCCAGGGCTTTGAGTTTTCTGCCCGACACCGCCGCGCTGTCACCGCCCGATCTCGCCTCAACGCAGGCGTGGTTCGCCTCTCTCATCACATGGCTGAACGAAGACCGCAACGCCTTTATCGCTCGCGAAGCCAAGGACCACACCGCCTCGGCGTGGTTGTTGCTGGCTTCTGCTGTTTCCCGCTCGTTGGGCGACGATGCCACGCTGGAGGCCTGCCGTCACCGCTTTCGGCGCCCCACGATCCGCAATCAGATCAATGCGCTCGGCGAGTTCCCGCACGAGATCACGACGGCCTTTCCGTATCGCAACACGCTGCTCAACTTCGATCTGCTCGCGGCTGCGGCGCAGTTGCTTTCGACACCCTTCGACAATCTATGGAGCTTTGAGTTGGAGGATGGACCCGGCATGCGCTCGGTCGCCGCGTTCCTCTATCCGGCCATCCAGGATCGCGCGAAGTGGCCGCAGATCGCCGATCCGGAGTACTTTCACGATCTTCCCGGACGACGGCCGGCACTGCTCTTTGCCGGCCGAGCCTTTGACCGGCCGGAGTATGTTGATCTCTATCGCTCGCTCGTCGACCCCACCAACGCGCCGGAACCCATAGCGGCCAGTTTTCCCATCAGCCAGCCGTTACTGTTCACAACGCGTGCGCCGCACGGACGCTGAACTACTTCTTGCTCGCCTGAAACTCTTTCACGATCTCCAGATACTTCCGCGCATTCTCGGTGATCTTCCAGGCATGGCCGGCGGCAATCGCCTTCGTATCCACGAGGTCCGCACCAACTCCGAGTGCGTACGCTCCAGCTTCCAGGAACTCGCGGGCTGTTTCGAGCGAAACGCCGCCTGTGGGGATCAGCTCAATCTGCGGCAGCGGCGCTTTCAGGCTCTTCAGATACTTGGCTCCGCCCATCGCACTTGCGGGAAACACCTTCACGACGTCCGCGCCGGCCTGCCACGCCGTCAGCACTTCGGTGGGGGTCAACGCTCCCGGCAGCACGGCTTTTCCTTGCTTCTGACACATCTCCACGGTCTTCAGGCTGAATGCCGGGCTCACGATGAATTCTGCGCCTTCTTCGATGCAGGCGTGCGCCGTTTCGGCGTCGAGCACCGTGCCGGCTCCGAGCAGAATCTCTGGGCGCTCCTTCTTCAACCGCGCGATCACTCGCACAGCACCGGGTACGGTCATCGTTACTTCGAGCACGGTCACGCCGCCATCGGCAATGGCTTCCGCCAGTGCAATCGCCTGTGCTTCACTCTCGGCACGCAACACGGGCACCAAGCCAATTTTTCTGATCTCCGCCAATACTTCAATCTTCGTCAAAGCGATCCACTCTCCTGACAACTAAAGCTGCTTTACCGGACGGTACCTGCTGATCCGCCCGCCATCAATCTCTCTACCTCGGCGAGGGTCGCCATGGATGAGTCTCCCGCCGTGGTCATCGCCAGCGCACCGTGCGCCACGCCGCAGTCGAGCGCCCACTTCATCCCTTTGCCCTGCAGCAGACCATAGATCAATCCCGAAGCGAATGAGTCGCCACCGCCGACGCGGTCGAGGATCTCCAACGCTTCGAACTTGAGCCCTTCGTAGGCCTTGCCTTCCGCAAAGCCGAACGCGCTCCATCCGTTGCTGCTGGCGGTATGCGTGCGACGCACGGTGCTTGCGATCACCTTCAGGTGCTTGAACTCCGCGGTGACGCGCTGCGCCATCTCGTTGAAGCTTTCGAGCGTGTGCCACACCGGCCCGTGCGATGCCGGGCCGATCACCGAGGCCACATCGCCTTCGTGGCCGAAAAGCACATCCACGTAAGGCATGAGCGCGCGGTTCACCGCGATAGAGCCTTTGCGTCCACCACGAGTCTTCCACAGCGATGGCCTGTAGTTGCAATCGAAGCTGACGATGGTGTCGTGCCGCTTGGCTGCCTCCATGGCCTCACGAACGAGAGCGGTGGAGTCCTCACTGAGTGCAGCCATCACGCCGCCGGTGTGAAACCAGCGCACGCCCTCGTCCCCGAAGATCTCGTCCCAGTCCACATCGCCGGGCTTCATCTGCGAAATCGCCGTGTTACCGCGATCCATCATGCCCATACCGCCGCGCACGCCGAAGCCGCGCTCGAGGAAGTAAATGCCGTTCCGTGCCGTGCGGCCTACGCCATCGAACTCCTGCCACTGGACGTGCGATTGATCGACGCCGCCCTGCAGCATGAGGTCTTCGACCAGCCGGCCTATGGGATTGTCCACAAGCGCCGTTACGATGCCCGTCCGCAGGCAGAAACAACGCCGCAGGCCGCGGGCGACGTTGTACTCGCCACCGCCCTCCCAGACGCGAAATCCACGAGCGCCAACGATGCGGCCTTCGCCGGGATCGAAGCGCAGCATCACCTCGCCGAGCGAGACGAGATCGAACTCGCACAGCACCGGATCCCGCATCGGCAAGCCGCCGAAGTCGGCCGCCTCCATGCTGCCACCATCCCACAAAGAATCCGATGCCTTACTCACGCACTGCTCCGTCTGTTTGCCGTTATGTGTTCCCGTTTGCCGATTACTTCAAAGACGCAATCGGCACCGGATCCATGTCGTCGTAGCGCTGGTTTTCGCCGCCCATGCCCCAACAGAAACCGTAGCTCTTGGTTCCTACGCCGGCATGAATACTCCAGCCCGGCGACACTACCACTTCGCGGTCACCCATGACAATATGGCGCGTCTCGTCCGCTGGCCCCATCAGGTGGAGCACTTTCTGCGCGGCGTCCACATCAAAGTAAAAATAAACCTCGCTGCGACGCATGTGCGTATGGGGAGGCATGGTGTTCCAGTTCGATCCCGGCGCGAGCAGCGTGAAACCCATCACCAGCTGGCAGCTGCGGATGCCATCGAGAAAGATTGCCTTGTAGATCGAGCGCTTGTTGCAGGTTTCTTCCGATCCGAGGTGTACAGCTCCGGCTTCGAGCTCGGAGAACTTCACCATCTTCGTCGGATACTCTGCATGCGCGGGATAGCTCAAGAGGTAAAACGCCGCCGGCTCCGCGGGATTTTCGCTGGCGAAGGTTACCGCCTTCGATCCACGACCGGCGTACAGGCAGTCCAGCTTGCCAAGTGAGAACGCCTGACCGTCGACCGTCACAGTGCCAACACCGCCAACGTTCAAAACGCCAATCTCGCGGCGCTCCAGGAAGTAATCCGACCGGAGCTCCGGCGCGGTTTCGAGCGTCAATGGCGCGGTCGTCGGCACTGCGCCGCCAATCACCGCACGGTCCAAGTCCACGTAATTCATCGTGATGGCGCCTTCGCGGAACAGGCCCTCCAGCAGGAATGTCTCCCGCAACTCGGCCGTCGTCATGCGCGGATACCGTACCGCATCCGCCATCTGCACAATCTTCATCAAGAAAACTCCTCAGTCCTTAACTTTACAACTCCGGGCGGCATACGTTTCTTCCGGCAGCCGGCCTGCATGGATCAGCATACGCAAAGCAGGTGTAATTCCGTAAACCGACAGTTTCCCCAGATCGCTGGGTAAATCTCCAGGTGTGGAGAATCGCTCTCCTCACTGCAATCTGCTTGATTGGTTTCTGCGTTCTTGCTAATGAAGGTGGAAAACTCCCCGCGATTGATCAACAACCCATTGCTGCAGCATAGAGACCACTTCGATGACCGGAAGGTGCCGATGTAATATCCGAAAACGACCGCGAAGTTGTCCATTTGCTGCCGAAAAACCCGGGGACACCGCTTCCATAGGATCGTAGCTTTCGACCCATCGTTTAGCTCCGCAACAAATATCGCTGCACAAAACTGCTTTCCGCGGTCTAGTATGGCTGCCGAGTCTTTCATGCAATGTCCTGAGTGCCATCGCGGTGAGCTAAGACGAACCGGCCGAAAAGGCTTCCTCGAACAGAACCTCTACGGTCGCTTCGGGTACTACCCGTGGCGCTGCCCAGTTTGCCGCCACCGCATGCTCGTCAAGAACCGCGGCCAGCGCGCTACGGATCGCACCAATACGGACCGCCCGAACAACGAAGGCGGATGGTCCCGTCAAGACTAGAGCGAAGCCACAAGCCGGCCAGATGTAGCCAGCCTTGTACCTGGCTTTGCCCTGACCGTCCTCAACCCGTAAACTCGACCTCATGTCCAGTTCGATCCTCGATCTCTTCCGCCTCGACGGCAAAGTAGCCCTCATCACCGGCGCGGCAAGCGGCCTCGGCGCTGCCATTGCCACAGCCCTCGCCCAGGCAGGAGCCTCAGTCGCCGTCCATGGCAACCGGCGCGCGGCAGACGAAACCGCTCATTCCATCGGTGGCTGTGCTGCCGCGTTCCAGGCCGATCTCAGCCATACCGCCGGCCCAGAGTCTCTGTTTGGGCGCGTCAAAGAGCATTTCGGCCACGTCGACATCCTCATCAACAACGCCGGCACCATCCACCGCGATGCCGCGGTCGATACCACGCTCGATAGCTGGGAGCAGGTCCTGCAGGTGAACCTCACCAGCGTCTTCCAGCTTTCACAGTTCGTGGCCCGGGATCTCATCGCCCGTGAAGCGCCGGGCAAGATCGTCAACATTGCCTCGCTGCTCAGCTTCCAGGGCGGAATCCGCGTTCCGGCTTATGCCGCCTCCAAGGGCGGCGTAGCCCAGCTGACCAAGGCGCTTGCCAATGAGTGGGCCCCGAAGAATATCCAGGTTAACGCCATCGCGCCCGGATACTTCGCTACGACTAATACAGAAGCCCTGCAGGCCGACGAAACCCGCAACCGCCAGATTCTGGAACGCATCCCCGCGGCACGCTGGGGACAGCCGGAAGATCTTGCCGGAGCCGCGCTTTACCTCGCTAGCCCGGCCAGCAACTATGTCACGGGAACTGTGCTGACTGTGGATGGCGGATGGATGGGGCGCTAATTTTCCTTTTTGAGTTGAAAATGGCGGCTTCGATATATTATCGTTCGCATAGGCCCCCCAAAAACTATGTAACGCAGGCGACCAGCGATGACCGTTGCGCAGACACCTTTAAGGTGCTCACAAGAGCATCTTCCTATCCGCATTGCTGCGGTTCAAGAAGCAATCAAGCGAGCTAGATTTGCTTTCTTCCTTTGCATTCTCGCAGCAACTGCAAGCTTCGCATGCCTATGGAACACGCATATCTCATGGGACCGGGGATTCGGATTTGGACCGATGCCCGGATATCAAGGGACGGCAGAGTCCAAATCGCAATCTGACGCCGCCTGCAACGAAATAGCCTCTCGGTTCGCAAAGCAACCAGACTTTTCGAAGTGGCTTGAGAAAGAGAGAGCCGACGAAAAAGAGCTTGAGACAGAATGTTCATCGCCCGGACTCGCTCAAACGAGAGCTGCTCTCGTACAAGATCAGCTTAAGGCGTGGGTTGAAAGCCAATCCATCTCGATCAATCTGCTCGGAATAAGGATCGCGGTGAGCGATTTCGCCATCCTGAACTCGATCGCGCTTTATGTTTTCGTCTACTACTATTTGCTGACTTCGCGGAGAGAAAATCGCGAGATCGGTCAGCTGCTGAGGGATGTCAGCAGTGAAATAAACGATATGAGTTACACCGTCTACGCATCCATCGCTTCCTACATGGTCTTCAATCTTAACAAGACAGACGATAATCCAATAGCGAGTCTGGATCCCTCAAAAGATAGCGGGAAATATACCATCGGATTTATCCGCCGCGTTGCCCGCATCCTCTTCTACATGCCCTTTATTGCTGTAGTGTTTACGGTCATCTGTGACATCGGCTCTATATTCTCGCCCATTCACATGCTCTTTTCATCGCCGTTTCGAGATCGCCCGATGTGGAAAGAACTTCATCTGTCTCATATTCTTTACATCACTGCGATGGAGGCTTTCGCATGCACCGTAGCCGTGGGGATATTCAAACTGAATGTCCGTGCAGTTGAGTATGAAAAAGCCACAAGAGATGTTCTCGACGACTTTCAAGATGAGCTTAAGAAAGCCAACCTAATTTACGCCTCCAACAAGGAAGGGTGAAACCACACCGCCGAAGAAGCCGAGCAGGCAGCCTTTTCTAGGTTTTTTGAACTTCGCTGAATTAGTCGATCGAAATCTTCCGCAGCAGGCGGAAGTCAGACAGCATTTTGCCCGTTCCGAGTACCACGCTGGCTAGCGGATCGTCCGCGATCGAAACCGGCAGGCCGGTTTCTTCCCGAATGCGCCGGTCGAGGTTCTTAATCAACGCTCCGCCGCCCGTGAGCACGATGCCACGGTCCGAAATATCGGCCGAAAGCTCCGGTGGAGTCCGCTCCAGGGCCACGCGAATCGCGTTCATGATCGTCGCGATGCACTCGCCGAGCGCCTCGCGGATCTCCGAATCCTCAATGGTGATGGTCTTCGGCACGCCCTCAATCAGGTTTCGGCCCTTGATCTCCATGGTCAGCGGCTTGTCCAGCGGGAATGCCGAGCCAAGCTCAATCTTGATCTGTTCTGCCGTGCGCTCGCCTACCAGCAGGTTGTACTTCCGCTTCAGGTAGGTCATCACGGCTTCGTCCATCTGGTTGCCGGCCATGCGAACCGAGCGCGAATAGACAATGCCTGCGAGAGAAATCACCGCAATATCGGTCGTTCCACCGCCGATATCGACAACCATGTTGCCGCCGGGCTCAGTAATCGGCAAACCGGCGCCGATGGCGGCTACCATCGCCTGCTCCACCAGATGCACTTCCGAAGCCTTGGCGCGGTAGGCAGAATCCATAACTGCGCGCTTCTCCACCTGAGTAATTTCGCTCGGAACGCCGATTACGATACGCGGATGCACCATCATCTTCCGGTTATGAGCCTTCTGGATGAAGTAATTCAGCATCTTTTCGGTCTGCTTGAAGTCGGCGATCACGCCATCCTTCATCGGCTTGATGGCGATGATGTTGCCCGGTGTACGCCCGAGCATCTCCTTGGCCTCTTTGCCTACGGCTTCCACCTCGCCGGTCACGCGATTGACGGCGATAATCGACGGCTCGTTCACAATGATGCCCTTGCCGGCCGCAAAGACAAGCGTGTTCGCGGTTCCAAGGTCGATCGCCAGATCGCTTGAAAACAGCGAAAAAATAGAGCGCATGTTGCTCACGCGCGAGGTACGCATCTGGAAGTTGTTGGAGGACATGAGGCCGATTCGGTTTCCTAAGCAGTAATAGTTTTGATTTTCCCGCAAATTCGGGAGAGATTATCCAATTGCTATTGTACGGCCAGAACAAGATCTACAAGATGCCTTGCAAGAGGCCATTATGCAACCACATCCCCAACATCGTAATCTTCAAGTAGAGATTTTTTTGAAAGAGGTGTTTGCATGGTTATCGGTGTCCCCAAGGAAGTAAAAGATCACGAGAGTCGCGTTGGTGTAACGCCTGCGGGAGTAAAGGCGTTAGTCGACGCTGGTCACAAGGTGCTCGTCGAGCACAATGCCGGCCATCTCTCCTCCTTCCCGGACGACGAATACCAGGCCGTAGGCGCCGAAATCGTCGGCGCAGCTTCTGACGTCTGGCGACTGGCTGACATGGTCGTCAAGGTCAAGGAGCCGGTCGAACAGGAGTACTTCCACTTCCGCGAAGGCCTTGTCCTGTTCACCTATCTGCATCTGGCCCCGCTCCAAAAGCTCACCCAGGCGCTGCTCGACAAGAAAGTCACGGGAATCGCGTACGAGACCGTCAAAGACCGCGCGGGCACACTTCCCCTGCTCACGCCGATGTCCGAAGTCGCCGGTCGGCTTTCGGTGCAAGTGGGCGCGGCGTACCTCGAAAAGGAGCACGGCGGCCGTGGCGTGCTGCTGGGCGGCGTACCGGGTGTGCCTCCGGGAAACGTCTGCATCATCGGCGGCGGCATCGTGGGTACCAACGCCGCGAAGATGGCCCTCGGCCTGGGCGCTAAGGTCACCCTGGTTGATCTCAACCTGAACCGCCTGCGCGAGCTGGACGACATCTTCAACGGCCGCCTGTACACGCTGGCTTCAAATGCCTACAACGTCGAGCGCGCCGTGTGCGAGGCCGACCTCGTCATCGGCGGTGTCTTGATCCCCGGTGCGGCTGCTCCCAAGATCGTAACCAAGGCCATGGTCGCAAAGATGAAGAAGGGCGCGGTTATCGTCGACGTCGCCATCGATCAGGGCGGCTGCATTGAAACCGCCCGCCCCACCACCCACTCCGACCCAAGTTACGAGGTCGACGGCGTGGTCCACTACTGCGTGACCAACATGCCCGCGGCCGTGCCAAACACCAGCACACTGGCGCTGACCAACGCGACCTTCCCCTACGTGATGAAGCTGGCAAAGTTCGGCGCTGCGGCAGCCATCAAGGCTGATCCGGGTATCGCGGAAGGCGTAAACACCTTTGACGGCCACCTGACCTACAAGGCTGTGGCCGACAACCAGGGTCGCGAATTCACGCCCATCGCCAGCCTGCTCACAACCTAAGCAGCCGGGGAACGAGTAAACTTTCTCGCATGGGAACCAAGGCAACACGGCGCAGGACGCTCATCATCGGTCTCGGCGTGTGCCTTGTGCTCCTGTTCCTCGCGCTCGCGACTCTCAATGCCTTCAACCTCAACTTCCTGAACCCAGCGTCTCCCGTGCAGACGCTGGTGTTCATCGCGCTTTCGACCCTTGCGTTCCTGCTCTTCGTCTGCGTTCTGGTTCTTCTGGTGCGCAACGTACTGAAGCTCTACGCCGACCAGCGCAGCCGCGTACTGGGTACACGCCTGCGTACGCGCATGCTGTGGGGCGCTGTTCTCGTCTCGCTCGTTCCGCTGGTCTTCATGTTCGCGTTCAGCTATCTGCTGATGAACCGTGCGGTCGACCGCTGGTTCTCGCAGCCGGTTTCGCAGATGCTCGACAACGCAAACCGCATGGCCGTGGAGCTGTTCCACTACGCCGCGCTCAACTCGCGTTCCGAAGCCGACTCCATCGCCGCGGAGCTTGCGAACCTGAACATGGGTCCGAAGGAGCTTGCTTCGCCCGTCGTCGCGACGGCGATCCATAGTGAGCTCCAGAGGCATGAGCTGAGCCTGCAGGGCGGCTTCGCAATCGTCTTCCGCGACGGCCAGCCCGTGGCCTCCTTTCATGTCCCCTCGCTGGGCGCCGGCCTCGTCAAGCTGAAGGCCCTGCAACCAGACGAGCCTGACTCTTACGACGGTCCGAATCAGCATCCCGCTCTTGAAGAAACGCCAGTGACAGGAACCGGCGAGCAGGCCATCCTCAGCGCGGCCCAGCGCAGCGATGAGCCGATCTACAGCATCAGCGGGACCGACTATACGCTCGCCACAGCGGGCCTTAAGCAAGGGGGCATCGTGCTGGTGGCCCTGCCGATTCCACCTGGTATCGCGGCCACAACCGTGCGCCTGCGCGCAGCCGGAGACGCCTACCTGGTGCTGCTGCGCGAGCGCCGCGAGGTTCGCAGCCTCTACATGGGCATGCTGCTGCTCACCACCAGCCTGGCACTGTTCGCCTGTTGCTGGCTCGCGCTGAACCTCAGCAAACAGGTGACGCGGCCCGTTGAGTCTCTCGCAGACGCCATGGAAGCCATCGCCGCGGGCGACTACGCCCATCGCGTTGGAACATCGGCCACCGAGGAGTTAGGCGAACTGGTTGAAAGCTTCAACGCCATGGCTGCCGACCTCGAGTCCGCACGCGCCGCCGCCGAGCAATCGACCTCACAGCTTTCGCAGCTAAACGCTGCTCTGCTCGCCCGTAGAACTGAGCTCGAGACCCTGATCGAAACCATCCCCAACGGCGTCGTCACACTGTCCGCGGATCGTCACATCGTGCTTGCCAACCGTGCGTTCTCGGAGATGCTCGACCCCGGCGGGCAAAAGCACTTCATCGGCGCGGCGCTGGATGGTATCTTCCCTGCCGAGATCGTCGAGTCGCTCGACCGCCTGCTGCGCCGCGCGCATCGCATGGGTTCCGCATCCGCCGAGCTCCAGGTGCCATCGGCGACCGGTGTGCTGCAACTCTCAGCCACTGTAGCCCTGCTCGAAACCGGCTCGACCGCTAACCGAGAGCATCTCGGCTACGTGCTGGTGCTGGAAGACGTGACGCAGTTGCTGCACGCGCAGAAGCAAAGCGCCTGGAAAGAAGTCGCCCGCCGAGTCGCGCACGAGATCAAAAACCCGCTCACGCCGATCTCGCTGAACGCCGAGTTGATCCATCGTCACATCACGCGCCTGGCCCCAGTGCTTGCCGAGCACGACATCGACTCGCGTTCGCCGGAGGTCATTCAACGCTCGTCCGAGGTCATCACGGCTTCGGTCGAAACCATGCGCTCGCTCGTCGATCAGTTCTCTGCCCTGGCTGAGTTTCCCAGCGCGCGCCCGCAGCCTTCCGATCTCAATGCCATCGTCGATACCTCCCTCGCACTCTTCGCCGGGCGCCTTGGAAACATCCGCGTCCGCCGCGACCTCGAACGCTTCCTTCCGCTGGTCCTCGCCGACCCCGAAGCTCTCAAGCGGGCGCTTTCCAACCTGATCGACAACGCCGCCGAAGCCATGCAGGACAGCCTCCTTCGCGAGCTGCACATCTCCACGCGGCTGCTCTCCTCGGGCCTCGTGGAGCTCGCCGTCGCCGACACCGGCCCCGGCCTCACCGACGACATGCGCGAGCGCCTCTTCCTTCCCTACTTCTCCACCAAGCAGCGCGGCACTGGCCTCGGTCTTTCCATCGCCGCGAAGATCGTTCAGGAGCATCAAGGCACCATCCGCGCGGAAAAGAACGTCCCGGCCGGCGCGCGCTTCATCATCGAGCTTCGCCCCGCATCCAACCCTGATGGCGATCCCAGCGAGGGAGCCGTCGCTACGGTCCCCGTTGAAGGAGCCACTGCTTGAACCACATCCTCATCGTCGACGACGAAGCCGACATCCGAACCTCCCTCGAAGCCATCCTGCGCGAAGAGGACTACGTGATCACCACAGCCGGCACCGCTAAGGAAGCGCTCGAGCTCGTGCGCGATGCCGACTACCAGGCCGTGCTACTCGATATCTGGCTGCCCGACGGCGACGGCCTCGACGTACTCGCCCAGATTCGTGGCGACGCCAAACCCGGCGGTCGCGCAGAAGCTCCACGCGCCGGCACTCCGGAGGTCATCATGATCTCCGGCCACGGAACGATCGAAGCGGCGGTGCGCGCCACCAAGCTCGGCGCATACGACTTCCTCGAAAAGCCGCTTTCGCTCGACCGCACCTTGCTGGTCCTGCGCAACGCCATCAAGGCCTACCAGCTTCGCGAAGACAACCACGAATTTGCCCGACAGCTCGCCGTCAAAAGCGCCGTTACAGGCCAATCTGTGCCCATGAAGGCGCTGCGCCAGCAGATCAAGCTGATGGCCCCCACCAACGGCCGCGTGCTCATCTTCGGCGAGTCAGGCGCCGGTAAGGAGCTGGTCGCACGCGCCATGCACGCGGAATCGCTGCGTCGTGACCGCGTCTTCGTCGAACTCAACTGCGCGGCCATCCCGGAAGACTTTATCGAGACTGAGCTCTTCGGCTATCGTCACGGCGCCGGTCCCGGTGGACCCAACCAACCCATGGAAAAGCGCGGCACCTTCGAACGCGCCGACGGTGGAACGCTGTTTCTCGACGAAGTCGGCGACATGAGCTTGAAGACGCAGGCCAAGGTTCTACGAGCGCTCGACGAACAGCGTTTCTATCCCGTTGGTGCATCCACGCCGGTACACGTCGACGCACGCGTGATAGCCGCCACCAACAAGGACCTTGAAGAAGAGATCGCACGCGGAAACTTCCGCGAAGACCTCTTCTATCGCCTGAACGTGATTCCCTTCTTCGTTCCTCCGCTGCGCGATCGCAAGGAAGACATTCCCATCCTCGCGCGCGAGTTTCTGCAGGAGTTCGGCCAGCAGTACGGCCGGCCACGTGTCGAAATCTCCGACGCCGCCCTGGTTCAGCTCAAGCAGTATCACTGGCCAGGAAACGTCCGCGAACTGCGCAATGTTATCGAACGCGTTCTCATTCTGAACCCCAAGGCCCAGCGCATCGAAGCCAAGAACCTGCCAATGCTCGTTCAGCGCACCGAAGGCCGCTCCAACAACGGCAGCCGCGAAGAGTTCTCCACGCTGCTCCAGGCGCGCGAAGCCTACGAGCGCGACTACATTCTGAAGGAGCTCGACCGCTCACACGGCAACGTCACGCGCGCCGCCGAAGCTCTTGGCCTGGAGCGCTCGCATCTTTATCGCAAGATGAAGGCGCTCGGCGTTTCCATCGGAGAGTGATTGCTTAGCGGTTGCGCGTGTAACGCACTGTGCCGGGATCGTCGCCCTCGCCTGCAAAGGCCATGCCGCAACGCTCCATCACCTTGATCGACTCAGGCATCGTCCTGAAGGTCTGCGCCGTCACCGCGCGCACACCCTCCTGCTGCAGCAGCCAGTCCACCAGAGCCCGCGCGGCCTCACTGCCTAAGCCCCTGCGCTGAAACGCAGGCAGCGTGGAGTAGCCAATCTCCACCACGCCATCCGGCTTCGGAAATCCACCAACGCAGCCCACCAGCGTTCTCTTGCCGCGGCCTTCCTCCAACAGCGCATAGCGATGCCAGCCCACGGACGACGGAACCTGCGACGTCTGCACAAAGATCATCTCAATCACATGCGTTTCCCAGTCAGCCGGCGGCCACTCTTCGGTCAGTTGGGCTCCGAGCGCCGCACTCAGACTTCCATCCCGTGCCACATCCGCTTCGAGCATCGCCGGGGTCATCGCAACCAACCGCAGTCGCGGGGTCCTCAACTCCGGAATGCCCGTTTTACGGCCAAAAAGCGATATCACCCTTTGTCCTCGGCAGCGGTCTTGTTGCGGCTCTCCGCCAGCTTGTTGTTGCGATGCTGAATCTCAGCCATCTGCTCCAACTGCCTGCGCCAGTCCAGGTCCTCGACAAATCCACGCGAAGCACGCCACTCTTCCTGCACCTTCACAAACAGTTCGAGGAAAACCCGCGTACCCAGCAGCGATTCGATCTCCTTGCGCGCGGTGCTGCCGATCTGTTTGAGCATACTGCCCTGCTTGCCGATCAGGATTGCCTTCTGCCCCGTCCGCTCTACATAGATCGCCGCCGCGATCTTCGTCACCGGCAGCTTGCCATCTTTCGTCTTCTTCAGCGAGGCAGGCTCTTCGTACTTTTCGATAATCACCGCCGCCGCATAGGGAACTTCTTCGCCGGTAAGCAGGAGTATCTTTTCGCGAATCAACTCGGCGACGAGGAACCGCTCCGGCTGGTCCGTCAACTGATCCTTCGGGAAGAACCGCTGGCCTTCCGGTAGCAGCGCCGTCGATTTATCAAGCAGAAGCTCCAGCCCTTCACGCTTCTTCGCTGAAATCGGAATTACGTCAGCGAACTCGTGTAGCGACGTCCAGTGCGCGATGAGCGGCAGCAACGTGCTCTTCGGCAGCGCATCAATCTTGTTCAGCACAAGGATCACCGGGCAATCAAGCTTCTTCACCAGCTGCAGCGCGAAGTCGTCTTCCTGCTTGGACAGAATCTTACGGTGCTGGCCCAGCGTCCGCACCTTACGAGCTTCGGCGAACTCTTCGCTGGTCTGCGCCTTGCGAACCTCCGGGAGGCGATGCGTCACGTCCACAAGGAACCACACTACATCGCGCGACTCGAGAGCATCATGCACTTCCTGCATCATGCGGCGATCAAGTTGCGTTTCGGGTTTGTGGACACCGGGCGTATCCACCAACACGATCTGTGCCGCAGGCCGTCCTGTATCGGTCTTGGTCTTCTTGCGTACGGGCAGCTCCAGCACGCCCTGGATGCGCGTGCGTGTGGTCTGCGGTTTGTGGGTGACGATCGCGAGCTTTTGTCCGAGCAGCGCGTTGAGCAGCGTCGACTTGCCTGCATTCGGCCGCCCGACGATCGAAATGAATCCGGAACGAAATGCCATTTGTCTATGATCGCACTTATAGGCCCGGCAAGCTTACTCGGGTTCGCTCGAAGCGACCACTCCGGCCAGCGAAAGCCGTACCCGCTCCACCAGCCGGTCGGTGGATTCAATGACCTCCAACCGCAGCGGACCGTCCTCAATCACCTCGCCGGGGAGCGGGATATGTCCGGCAATCTCGCTTACCAGCCCACCCACCGTCGTCGCCTCATAACCCGTGAGCAGCTGCGGAAGCACATCCTCGACTGGTGAGTCCTCTTCAAACGAAGTTTCATCGCCGGGCACCCGGTTTGTTTGGAGGCTCTCACCAAAAAGATCTCGCAACCGGCTCACTTCAAAGCTTCCAGGCACTACAAATGCACCGTCCGCTTCCGCAACGGGCTCATCGTCGACCGGCGCATCGTGTTCGTCCTCAATATCGCCGACGATCGCCTCAAGCAGGTCCTCAATCGTCACCAACCCCGCTACGCCGCCGTACTCGTCGATGACCACGCCCATGTGCTGCTTCTGGCGTTGCATCTCGCGCAACAGTTCGTTGACCTTCTTACTTTCGGGCACAAACGCCGCTGGACGTTGCAACTGCGACACCTTCCGCCGCGCCGCGTCGGCATCCTTCACGCCCAACAGATCTCGTGCGAACACGATCCCCGTAATGTCGTCGAGCGATTCGCCATACACCGGAACCCGCGAGAACCCATGCTCGTTCACATGGGCCGTAAACTCTTCGAGCGACATCGATCCCGGCACGGCAAACATCTCGGGGCGCGGCGTCATCACCTCCCGCACCACCTTGTCGCCAAACTCAACCACGCTGCGTACCAGCTCGCGGTCGCTTTCTTCCAGAATGCCCTCTTCTTCGCCGGCCTCCAGCAGCGCGTCCATGCCACCGCTCTGATGCTCCGGCTCTTCTGCTTCAGGCTCCGCGAGACCCGCAATCGACAGCAGGAGTCCAATCGCCAGTGTTACGGGCAGCATGATGTAAAACAGCCCACGAATCAGCCATGCGACACGCCCGATCCATTGCCCACGCGTGCGCGTGAAGAAGAGCTGCGGCAGAAGGCGGTCAAAGAACACCAGCACCAGAAGCAGCTCAAAGACAGTTCGGCCAATCTCTGCGGCATCATGTCCTACCCCGCCGCGCAGCCGCATCGCCATCAAGAACGCCAGCGCGCAGAGCGCAATCTGCCGGAGCACCGAAGCCGACATCGTCGCCGACTCGCGGCTCAGGCTCAGCTTCGGTTCAACCCAGCGCTCCCACGCATCGATGTTCTCGGCGTACTCGCGCGACAGGAATTTACCCATCTCAAAGTAAATCCGGTCGATATACGCTGACAGCGCAAGCAGGCACAGCAGCAACGCGATCGACAATCCAAAGATCCAGTTCATGCCGCCGCCCTGGACTTTCGCCCCTTCGTGACTCTTTCGATCAGGCTATTCGGCAGGCGCAAGCGCGTTCGCAGCTCCGCTTCTTTCGCTGCCATCTCTCCGTGATCGGTCTCGTGATCCATACCATCCAGATGCAATAACCCGTGCAACAACAACACGCGGACTTCATCGCGCAACGAGTGTCCGTGCGCGGCAGCCTGACGCCGTGCCGTGTCCAGTGAGATCGCGAGATCGCCGGCAAACTGATCGGCCATCTCTTCCGCTGCCGGGAAACTTAGCACATCGGTCGCCTTGTCTTTGTCGCGAAACTCACGGTTCAGCCGACGCAGGGTTCGATCCCCCGCGAGCAGCACGCTCACCTCGCCGCGCATGCCCAAAGCAGACTGCGCGACACCGATAAACCGGCTGAGGCCGCTGCACGAGAGGCCCAGCGAGCGCCAGTTGTCGGAGTCGGTTGCGTCAGCTCCCTGCCCTCGTGGAGGTTCCAAGGTCATCATGATTGCTCTGATGCTATCGCAAGCCAGCTGGCTATTGCGGCTTCAGGGCAGGTTTGCGCGGTTCCTCGGTCGGAAGCGCCATTGGATTGCCGTCGATCGCCAGCGGAAGCTGCTCGGCACGGCCATGGCTGTCGTACGCCCGGACGATCCGCTGCACCAACTGGTGGCGAACCACGTCGACATCCTCAAAGTGACAGAACTTGATGCCTTCCACACCGTCCAGCACGTGCAGCGCTTCGAGCAGGCCACTCTTCTTGGGGTTTGGAAGATCGATCTGCGTCAGATCGCCAGTAATGACCGCCTTCGACGCGTTACCGAGACGGGTGAGGAACATCTTCATCTGCTCATTGGTCGTATTCTGCGCCTCATCCATGATGATGAAGGCTTCCGACAACGTGCGCCCGCGCATAAAGGCGAGCGGCGCGATCTCGATCACGTTGGTTTCGAGCATCTTGTCGACCTTGATCGGGTCGATCAGATCATAGAGCGCGTCGTACAGCGGCCGCATATAGGGGTCGACCTTCTCCTGCAGCGAGCCGGGGAGGAAGCCGAGGCGTTCGCCGGCTTCTACCGCCGGACGGACCAGGATGATGCGCGACACCTTCTTGGCCAGCAGTGCGCTTACGGCCATGGCGACGGCGAGGTAGGTTTTGCCGGTTCCGGCAGGGCCGAGGCCGAAGACCATGTCGTTGGACTCGATGGCTTCCACGTACTTGCGCTGGTTGGTGGAGCGTGGCTGCACCATGCGTTTTACGCCCGCTGCCTGGCGCTGCTTGCCGCTGTCAATCAGCCCGCGGAGCGTCACTGTGGGGTCGGCGACGACCATCTTCAGCAGTGCGTGAAGCTCGCCGTTGTGCGGGTGAACTCCCTGCTTGCGAAGCTGCTCGAAGTCGGCAAAGATGACTTCCACTCGGTCGACTGCTGTGGCTTCGCCCAGCACCTGTATTGAATCGGATCGTAGGTCGATCTGGACGTTCAGCCCATCTTCCATCAAACGAAGATTCTCGTCGCGCGTGCCGTAAAGCGGCTCGATTCCGGGGGTTAGCTGCAGCGATTTTTTTACCAAGCGGGGATCTGACCTCCGTCAGGAAGTGCCTGTAGGTTGGATGTTCTGGATGGGGGCAGGTTGCGTAGCGTGCTTTGCCGGGCGAGTTTGGCCTCGAGCTTTGCTACCACCGATATGGCGAGGGTTGCCAATAGAGTAACGATGTTGGCGCAAGCGTAACCCGTGGCCGAACCTCGCGTCAAGCAGCCTGTGGATAAGCGCACCTTTCGCGGTTCGGCTATTTTGAGTGGCTACCCCACCCCTCCCCCAAGATCGCGCAAAGTCCGCAGCGGATTGGACTTAGCGGTGGACTTGCATGCAAAGCCGCCCTGCCGAAAAAATCCACACGCTTACGTGCAAAACCCGGCGAATCGGCCGGGTTGAGTTCAATCTTCTCTTGTCTTTATTGTACCCGCGCCTGTCAAGCGCAAGCAAAAGAGTGGGATCGGAACTGATATAGTTGCCAAAAGCAACTAATATTTAAGTCGCGGCGGCGGTGCATTCATGAACGATCAGCAGCAAATCAGTATCTGGCGGGAGTTCAACCGTTTCTACACGGCGCGGATGGGGTTGTTGCGCGGCCGGTACATGGGCTCGGAGCTTTCGCTGACGGAGTGCCGCATGCTCTACGAGCTGCTGCGGCAACCGGGGCTTACCGCGGCAGCGATACGGAAGATTCTCGAGCTGGACGCCGGATATATCAGCCGCCTGCTCACGTCGCTCACCAGGCGAGGACTTATTCAGCAAATTGTGTCCGCAAAAGATGCGAGGGAAAAGCTGCTAACGCTTTCCGAGCAGGGACTCGAAGTAGCAAGGAAGCTGGACGAGCGCTCGACCGAGGCGATCCAGAAGGCGCTTGATCCGCTTGATGAGGGCCGCCGGGAAGCGCTGATCGCCGCGATCGCCACCGTGCAGGACATTCTGCAGCACACCGCCGAAGAGGTAAAGACCCTGCGCGCGGATCTGAAAGATCTGGCCGACGTGCGCCTGTTGCTCGGCGAGTATTACGAGCTGGTGGGGGTGGTTCAGCGGGATACGCCAGCCGGCCTGCGGAAGCTGCTGGCGGACAAGGCGGGCGGTTTCTGGATTGCCTATGTGGGCGAAACGCCTGCGGCCTGCGTCATGCTTCGCCCGCTGCCTTCGATTCCGGGCGCGGCTGAGTGCAAGCGGCTTTATGTGCGTCCGGAGTTCCGGGGCAAGGGGCTCGCCAAGTCGCTTATGGATACGCTGGAAGCCTTTGCGGCACAACTGGGCCTGCATTGGGTATATCTCGACACCAAGGACGATTTAGAGGTTGCGATCGATCTCTACCGGAGACGAGGGTATGAGCCCTGCGAGCGGTACAACGACAATCCCCAGGCGACGATTTTCCTGCGCAGGGCGATCCAACCGTAGCTGGGGGCTAGCTGGCGGACCAGGGAGACATTCTCGGCCTGCAGGCCTTGCGGGCCTGAGACGTCGAACGCGACTTCGACGCCGTCCCGGAGGAGAAGGCTGTCGGTCGGCGAAACGGCGTTATAGGCACAGAAAACATCCTCCCCGGCATCTCTCTTGATGAAGCCAAAGCCTTTGGAAGTAGAAAACCAGACGATTTTGCCTCGTTGCTGCGGCATAGGAATCCTCCAGAACAAGGCACGCCGGCGAGCACGTATTTGTTGTCCTGCTGATAGAACGCCGCAACTGCGGTTCGAGATGTCCTGAATGCTTATGTCGCGTGTAAGACATTTGTCACATGCTCGGGATAAGACCTAAAACCATGCGGCATGGCTTTCAGGCGGTTATCACTAAGAAATGTGTTGCATCCAAGGTGTACTAGATGTATTAGTACACTTGTGATCCCTTTTCGCGTCACCTTCCGTCCGGGCGTTCCGATCTCGGAGCAGGCTGTTTATGCTGCGACGCGGGCGATTGTGGCTGGGCAACTGCGAGCAGGGGAGCCGTTCCCTTCGGTGCGGATGCTATCGCGCGAGCTGAAGATCAATCCGAACACGGCGCATAAGGTGATCGCTCAGCTGCTGAACGACGGCCTGCTCGAATCGCGCCCCGGCATTGGAACCGTTGTCGCCGAACTGCCGGGATCGACGGCCACGCAGCGAACCGATCTTCTTGGACCGCAGATTGAGGCACTGGTTGTTGAGGCGAAGCGCCTTTCGATCGACCTGGACGATGTGACTTCGGCGATTAGCCGGCACTGGAAACGCCTCTCGACCCCAAATGCAGGAGAACCCGAATGATTGACAACCTTCCCGCCATCGAAGTCCGCCAGCTTCATAAGAGCTTTGCCCAGACAGATGCTCTTGCGCCACTCGATCTCGTGATTCCGCGCGGCGCCATTTTTGCCCTGGTGGGCCACAACGGTGCAGGCAAGACGACATTGATCAAGCTGCTGTTGAACATTGTCCAACCGACGAGCGGAAGCGCGACCGTTCTTGGAGAAGGTTCGACGGCGCTCAACGGCGCGTCGTTTACCCGCATTGGCTACGTTTCGGAAAATCAGCAGATGCCGGACTGGATGACAGTGCGGGAGTTCATGGACTACCTGCAGCCGTTCTATCCCACGTGGGATGAAGGCGACCTTCTTGACGAACTTGAGTTGCCGAGCGATCGCAAGCTGGAGCATCTTTCGCGCGGCATGCGGATGAAGGCAGCGTTGGCCAGCGTGCTGGCGTTTCGGCCGTCGCTGATCGTGATGGATGAGCCGTTCTCAGGGCTCGATCCGCTGGTACGGGACGAGCTGATTGAGACGCTGCTGGACCGGCTCAGCGATAACGCGCCAGGCGAGGCCGAGGCAGGGACAACCATCGTGATCTCGTCGCACGATCTGGCAGAAATCGAATCCTTCGCCACGCATGTGGCATTTCTGCACCAAGGCAGGTTGTTGTTTGCCGAGTCGATGGATAGGCTCACGGCGCGGTTTCGCGAGGTGACCGTGACGCTTGAGGGTGCCGGAACAGTGCCGCCTATGAGGTTCCCTGCGAGTTGGCTCATGACGGAATCGAGTGAATCGGTTTTTCGATTCGTGCATAGCAACGCAGAGACCGAGCCACTGGAAGAGCAAGTACGGGAGCTGTTTCCACAAGCAGGTGATATCCAGGCAGAACCGATGACGCTGCGCACGATCTTCCTTGCACTCGTGAAGTCCAGGCAATCGCAGAACCGGAGGCGGGCATGAAGCAAGCGCTGCATATCTTTCGGAAAGATGTTCGTCATCTGACGCCAGAACTGGCGATGTACTGCGGCTTGCTGGTTGCTTTCGCCGTGGTCACGCCGCTGCGATGGCCTGGCGCTTCGGGCAGCGAGATGCTGCAGATGTTCGCCACGCTGGTTACGTTTCTACTGCCCATCGCGTGGCTGGTGCTCATCACACGGACTGTTCACGAAGAGAGCCTGGTGGGCGATCACCAGTTCTGGGTGACGCGGCCGTATCGGTGGAGCTCACTGCTGGGGGCAAAGATGTTGTTCCTTGCGGTTTGCATCCTTGCGCCGTTTGCCGTCGTGCAGGCTTACCTTGTACTGCGGGCGGGGTTGGAGCTGGGGGCCGCCCTGGAGAGTGTTTTCCTAAACTTGTTGTTTTTTGTGGGGATCGTCCTGCTACCGTTCACACTGCTTGCAGCAGTAACCGCGTCGATCTCGCGGACGGTTCTGGCGCTGACCGTTCTGGCTCTGAGCTGGGCGGGAGTTCTGGCGTTGCTGGACAACCTGACGATTCCGCGCGTGATGCCGCCCTTTGTATTTCAGGCGTGCTCGCTCCTTGTCGCGGGTTCGCTGGTCGGAACGCTGATCTATCAGTACGCCACGCGGCGGACGGAGCGGACGTGGACCATGCTGTTGACCACCGGGGTGTTTTACTTTGGCCTCTACTTCGGTTGCTCCGCGACGAATCTTGGCGGACTTTCGAGCGTCTTGATTCGCCAGCATTACCCCCTGGCAAAAAGCGGGACGGTGAGCCTCAGTTTCACCCCGAGTGCTTCCGGCCCGGCTGCGCGAGTTAGACCAAGCATCACGGATACGCAAGGGATGGAGCCGGTGGAACTGCCGCTTGCTTATCGAGATGCCGATCCTGCGGCCCGGGTGCAGGATGCGAGCGTTTCCTTCACGATCGATGGCCCGGGCTTTCATTACGTTTCGCCATGGCGCTCTCTGGCGATGGAGTCCGAGGACCTCATCCTCCTTGTACCGTCGAGCATCTTCTGGAGTGTCCAGGGGACCAGCGTGCGCATGCACGTGAGTGTGGCGGCGGAGCGCCTGCTGCCCGGACAGCCCGAGACGGTGAAGGTGAGCGACCGCTTTCGTGTCCCGGACGGTGGTGTCTGCGTGCTTCTCAGGCGGAACATCTCGGGCAACAATCTCTCCTGCTGGTATTCCGGCCATGGGCCCTCGCCGACACGGGTAACGGGTCCGGTGTCGGGAGAGAGCTGCGGCGGAACGACACATGCGGCCGTCTCCGTCATCCATTCACTGGGCGGTGGTATACGGGTAGACCCGGTTGCCCAGTCCCTGGTGCCGTTGGGCGGGGCCGTCTGTCCGGGCGCGGTGCTGACCTTCATTCCGTACCGCTCGGCGGGGAATTTCCGGCTGGAAATGGACCTGCCACCGCTGCTGCTGAGTCAGTACAAACCACACTGGCTTCGGATGGAGTGAATCTTGCTCGGCATTTGATTGACCCCGCCCCACAAAACCCGTAAAATAACGAATGGCAGAGCTAGTTCCATCAAGCTCGGGGCTGTATGCCTTCTGGCTCAGGGCTGCGAACCTTTCCAGTTCTCTGGCCTGCATCCCATTTTCCCGACAATCGGGCATAAGAAAAGAGTTTTTGAATGGCAAATCATGTCTCGTCCCTGAAGCGCGCTCGCCAGACCGTCACCAAGACGGCCGTCAACCGTGCCAACAAGTCCAAGCTGCGCGGCACGCTGCGCCTTCTGCGCGAAGCGATCACCGCCGGCGACCACACGAAGGCCTTCGAGGCCTATCGCTCGACCGCTTCGGTGCTCGACAAGAGCGTCCAGAAGGGCGTGCTGCACAAGAACACCGCCAGCCGCTACAAGGGCCGCCTGAATGCCCGCGTGAAGGCTCTCGCTCCCGCTAAGGCAGCGTAAAAGTAGGTTTAGGTTTTAGGTTTCAGCGTAAGAAGGGCCAGCGATCTCGCTGGCCCTTCTTACGTTTGCTAGTTCGGTGGGCCGCTTTTGCCCGGGAACTCGGGCTTTTCGCCGGGGTTGAGGATCGAGGGGGGCGGCCGCCTGGCTTGCGAGTCGCCTGAGGCGTTCGCGGGGGGTGGGGGCTGGTTGCCGGAGATCGTTGCGGTGCTCGTCTGTGCGCTTTCCGCCGTATCCGCAAGGCCTGCCAGGGTAATTCGTCCGGTGCCGGGAGGCGGTGCGAGCTTCTGAATCTCGGCGAGATCGTCGATATCCTGCTTGTTGAGCTCGGGCAGGCGGTAGATCTCCACAGCTGCCTTGCGGACGACGGCCAGGCGCATGCCGTCGGGAGCGAGATCGAAGTTTTCCACTGAGCGGTAGACAGGCGAGCAGTCGATCTTCAGGAGCAGATCGCCGGTCTGGGTCTGGTAGACGCGAACGTCCTGCGTGGCGCCGGTATCCTGCGACAGGGTGGCAAGGGCGGCGTCGTAGTTCATCGTGCTCACGCGGCTCATGGCAAAACGGCCGGCGGAGGGAGCGAGCGAGAATGTCGACGGCAACGGCGAAGTAGAAAGCGGTTCTTCCCACATCTCATGCTTGTCGAAGTCGTACGCGGCAAGAACTTGCCCGCCGAGAGCGCCGTGGCAGTTCAACGAAACAAACTGGCTGGGGCTGACACGCTGCACCGTGGGAGTGCAACTGGTGTTGATGGGAGCCAGAGGAATGTCCTTGCCGCTGAAGGGCTGGAAGGACAATGCCCATTTGCCATGCGACTGGTCAAAAGGCCGAAGATAGCCGTCACCGTCGACGGGCAGCGCCACCACCGTGTTCGCCCCAAAAGCACCGGCGCCTACAACCTGCAGAGGCTCGGTCAGACTCCCAGCGCCGGAGATTCGGTAAAAGTCGTACGCAATAGGCGGCCCCGTGGGCGCGGGCCTTGCGGGCGGTGGAGGAGGCGGGGGTGGTGGCGGAGGCGGCTCGCTGGCGTTTGGCGTAAAGTGCGGCCTGGAGGGGTCAAAAGCAGGTGCTTGTCTGACCACGGGGTCGGTCTTCGGCTGCGACAGGCGGGTTTCCACGGTTACCAGCTTGTTGTCCGATGAGATCACAACGGCCTCAATGGAGCCGGCGCGGCGTGGAAACGATGTTCGCAGAAACGGATCTTTGGTGCCCAGGTTGGTCGCCGGCGCAAACGTAGAGAGCGAGTCCTGCACGCGCAGCAGGAAGCGGCCATTGCCGAGGTTCCAGAGGTAGCGGCCGTGATCGTGCAGCCGCCATTCGGTGTGCGCGACTACCTTGCGGGATGACAGATCGATCAGCTGCGCGGCTACCATACGGTCTTCGTCGCCGGGGCGGTCGTCAGGCATTCGGGGTATGAGCCCGCGAAGGCTGTAGGTGACCAGCAGGTGGTCGTTGTCGGCAAAATGTACGGTCAGCATCGAGCCGCCGGTACTCAAAAACGCCGGCGAGATGCCGGGATATCCCAGATCCGCCAAGGGCAGGCGGATCTCCGGCCCAGTCTGTTTGGCTTTCGCAACGGCCCGGGGCGCTGCGAAAAGAGCGGTTCCGGCCACTGCAGCCGCCAGTAAAAGAAGGCTTCCCCAACGATAGACCGAGCAAAAGGCATTTTCTGGACGTGATTCTGGAACCTGCATCAACGACCCCGCGTACATTTACTCTTGCACAGACGGGCAGCGCGTTACCACTCCGCACCGCCGCCGCCAATCTCCCTCCGGCAATTTCACACCGGACGGGCGAACAATTTTCCTCAAGGAAGACTTCATGACCGACGTTCGCCTTTCACAGACGGCCTCACGGAGAGCCGTTCCCCTGTTTCGTTTTGCGATCGCGGCTTGTGTCACGCTGGCCGTCACGGCTGTTCCAGCCATGGCCCAGAAACCGACCGCCGCGCCTGAAGCTGCACCGGCGACCCACTACCTTCCCGAGCCGACTTTCGACACTGCCGCCATCGACACCAAGGCCGATCCCTGCAACGACTTCTACAAGTTCGCCTGCGGCAACTTCGCGGCCAACCACCCCATTCCTACCGACCAGAATGGGGTCGACCAGTTCTATCAAATCTTCAACGTCAACACCGAACGCCTGAACACGATCCTGAACAAGTACTCCGCGCCCGACCCCGCGCGTACGCCCAACGAGCAGAAGATCGGCGACTACTATGCTGCCTGCATGAATACGCCGCTGATCGAGCAGAAAGGGCTGACACCGGTTGAGCCCCTCCTGAGCGAGATCGACCATGTCAGCAAGTCGGGACTGGCCTATCTTGCCGGCGAACTCCAGCGCATGGGCGTGAACGTCTTTTTCGGCTTTGGCGAGCAGCAGGACTTCAAGGACTCCACCAGGCAGGTTGCGGAAGTCGACCAGGGCGGGCTTGGGCTGCCCGAGCGCGACTACTACACGCGGACCGGCGACAAGGACAAGCAGATCCGCGACCAATATGTAGACCACATCACCAAGATGCTGACGCTGCTGGGCGAGAAGCCGGAGCAGGCCGCGGCCGACGCGAAGAACATCCTCGTCTTCGAGACGAAGCTGGCCAATGCTTCGATGACGAATACGCAGCGCCGCGACCCGGAAGCGACGTACCATCCGCAGTCGCTGGCGACCTTTGAAGCCAGCCTCAACGGCGTTCCGTTCGATCCGTTTCTTGAGGCTATTCATGCGCCGCATATCGATTCGCTGATCAACAGCAACCCGGCGTTCTTCCCGGTTTTGGTGGACGCGATCAAGGCCACTGATATGCAAACCTTGCGAGCGTACCTTCGCTATCAGCTGGTCTCAACCTTCGCAAGCAAGCTTCCGGACCGCCTCGACAGCGAGAACTTCCACTTCTACAGCACCGTGCTCGAAGGCCAGCCGGAACAGCGGCCACGTTGGAAGCGCTGCTCGAGCGCTGTGGATGCCGCGCTGGGTGAAGCGCTCGGGCAGGTGTACGTCTCGCAGTACTTTGCCGGCGACAGCAAGGCCAAGACACTACAGATGGTGCATGACATTGAAGCCGCCATGGACCGCGACATCGATACGCTGGAATGGATGAGCCCGGAGACGCGCGTCAAGGCCAAACAGAAGCTGCAGGCCGTGACCGACAAGATCGGCTATCCCGACCACTGGCGTGACTATACGAAGCTCGATGTTTCACCGACGGAGGCGCTGGTTGACGCTGAACATGCCAACGCGTTCGACAACGACCGCCTGCTGGCCCGCATCGGTAAGCCGGTGAACAAGCTGGAGTGGGACATGTCGCCGCCGACCGTCAACGCTTACTACGACGACAGCATGAACAACATCAACTTCCCTGCCGGCATCCTGCAGCCTGCGTTCTATGACCCCAGCGCCGACGTCGCCGTGAACTACGGACACATGGGCGCTATTATCGGCCACGAGTTGACGCATGGCTTCGACGACGAAGGACGCAAGTTCGACTTCAACGGCAACCTGAACAACTGGTGGACTGACGCCGACCTGAAGAACTTCGAAGCGCGCACCGGCTGCCTGGCGAAGCAGTACGGCGGCTACACCGCGGTTGGTGAAGGCGCGGATGCTGTGAAGGTGAATGGTCAACTGACGCTCGGCGAAAACACCGCCGACAATGGCGGCCTTGTTCTTGCGTACCTGGCGTATCAGCAGCGCGCCAAGCTGGATGACATCGACACGACCAAGAAGGTCGATGGCTATACGGGACCGCAGCGCTTCTATATTGCCTTCGCGCAGAACTGGTGCGAGAACACCAGGCCGGAAGCGGTGCGCGCACAGGTGTTGACGGACCCGCACTCGCCCGATCACTTCCGTGCCAACGGTGCGATCGTGAACCAGCCTGACTTTGCGCCCGCCTTTGGGTGCAAGAAGGGCGCGCCAATGGCGCCGGCGAGCGACTGCCGCGTCTGGTAAAGAGGTACGGGATGCGAGAGGCGAGAGGCGAACCGTCTTCCCGCATCTCGCCCCTCGTATCTCGCATCTGATCTCGCAACCCGCTTCATGCGAAAGTAGACTGTGCCCTCAAATCCCACTTCCAGCTCCAAGGATCGTCTGATTGGCTTTGCCGCGTGTGCTCTCGCGAGCTCTTTCTGGGGGTGCGGCTTCTTCTTCGGCAAGATCGCGCTGGCCGAGATGGGCGTGGGCTCGATGGTGTTCTATCGCTTCGTTTTTGCCAGCATCGGGCTGCTTCCGCTGCTGTTTACCCATCGCGCCAACTTCACCGCAGCCGAGTGGCGCACGCTGCTATTGGGCACCTTGCTCGGCGTTCCGCTGCAGTTCCTCGTGCAATTCACGGGGCTTTCGCTCACTACGGTTTCGCATGCGTCGCTGATGGTCGGCACCATGCCGGTGATCCTCGCCATCGGGGCGGTCATCTTCACACGGGAGCGGCTGCGTCCTCTCGGCTGGATGGCGCTGGCTGCATCGACCGCAGGAGCGGCCTTGATCGCTCTTGGCGGTCATCACAATAAGACAAGCGGCGGACCTTCGCTCGCGGGCGATCTGCTTGTCGTGCTGTCATTAGCCATTGCCCTTGGCTGGATCCTGCTGAACAAGAGCCTCCTGCAGCGACACAGCGCCATTGTCGTGACAGCCTACGGAATCGTCGCGGGTACGCTGATGCTCGCCGTTGCCGTCCCCGTCGCTTATGGCCTGCCGCCAGTGCATGGCATCTCGCTTAAGGCATGGGCGGCGCTGGCAGCCAGCGGAATCTTATGTACGGCTATCACAACACTGCTCTGGAACTGGGGCATGACGAAGGTGCCTGCCTCGCAGGCAGGAGTTCTGCTCAACATGGAGCCGCTGATGGGTTCGCTACTCGGAGTATTGGTGCTGCATGAAACTCTCGGCGCGTTGGCTTATGTCGGCGGCGTGATGATCCTTGCCGCGGCCATTACACTGACCACCCAGAACCATCCTCCCGCGCCCGATCCTGCCATGGTCTAGCGCGTGAAACAACCTTCCCGAGCGAGACTTGCGCGGCATAGAATCATGGGCAAAGGGACTGCTGCCGCTAACGCGCGAGAGGGAGTCGACATGCTTCTCGAACTCGGCAAAGCGCTTTCCTTCTTCCTCAGCATTCTGTCGCTGTATCGCGTGGCCATCAGTGCGTTCTTTGTACCGGGAAGCCAGTGGCAGGAACGTCTCTCCATCACCGTCGCCAGGCTGCTCATCTCGGCCTGCGTCAGCCTGGTGAGCGGCCTTCTGTTCTGCTGGCCCGCGCGCTCAAACCCCGATGCCGGACAATCACTGATTTCCACTTTGCCCGTGCGGCTGTTCCTGTGGGGAGCGACGGCCATCGTGCTCTTCTTCGCGGCGTTCTGGTATCTGCGCTGCGGAGGCCCGTTCTCCGGCCATGACTGCGGCTGAGAGAGCCTGCTACGATCTTCCAAACCAACCCGGAGTCCCCGAGCATGAATCTCCGCACTTCTCTCGCAGCGCTGCTTCTTTCTACTTCGCTTTTCTCCCAAACTGCTCCGCCCGCACCCAGGCCGATGCCCAAACCCGCGTCCATACAGGCTGCAGGCGCCGGTCCCGACAAAGTCTGGGTGAACACGGCGAGTAACGTCTACCACTGCCCCGGTGACCGCTACTACGGCAAGACCAAGGCCGGAAAGTACATGACCGAACCCGATGCCAAAGCGGCCGGCGCCCATGCCGAAAAGGGACAAGTCTGCTTCAAGTAAGCCTGCTTGGCTCACCATAACCACAACCATCCCATCTACACTCGATCTCATGCAGCTTGTGCGAGTTACAGGGTTACGATCGGCGTTCGCCAGCATGCAATGGCGACGCGGCCTGCGGGCGGGCCTGGCCGTTGGCGTGGCTATGCTCGTCTGCCTGTGGCTCGACCACCCGATGGGGTGGGCGGCGCTGGGCGGCCTGCAGGTGGTTATGGTCGATAACGGCGGACCATATCGCTCGCGAATGGCGAACGTGCTTACCGTACTGGTGGGAGGTTCGCTGGCTGTCGGGCTCGGCGTCCTCGCGGGAGTGAACCTACCCACGGCGCTCGTCCTTAGCATGCTCTTCTGTTTTGCCGTGACCCTGGCCCGCGTGCTTTCGCAGCCGCTGGCTTCTTCCAGCGTTGTCATCCTGGTCTGCTTTATTGTTGCTTACGGCAATCCCGTCCATACACGTGCCTCGGGCCTTGCGAGCACGGGCGACTTCGTTCTGGGTGGCCTTTGGGCTGCCGTGCTCACGCTCGTGCTGTGGCCCGCCGACCCGTTCCGGCCCGCGCGCAACGCCGTGGCCGACGTCTACGTTGTGCTCGGAGATCTCGTACACCTGCTGCCCACGGCGCACACGCCAGACGGCAACCGCCGCTTCAACGAGTTGCTCGCCCGCATCCGCGTGCAGATTGAAGCCGCGCAACAGGCCGTAGCCGCGACGCCGGCCCGCATGACCGCGCGTACCGTCCGCGCGCGCAATCTCTCTGTATTGAATGAAAGCGCCGACCTGCTACTGGCACGCATTCTTCGCTTTGCCGAGCTCGGCCACAACGCCGAGCCCTCGGCACAAGGCGCAGCTGTGGAGGCCGGCGACGTGATGCGCGGCTACCTTTATGCCGTCCCGCGGCATCTGGCGCAGATCGCCGCGTGGCTAAACACGGCCATCGAACCCATTGCGCCCGCACTACGACAGAGACCGGCCCGCGGAGAATCGGCCTTTGAACCCTACGGCAAAATCTCGGTGGAGCTTCGCCGCACTGCAGCACATCTCGAGACCACCATCGCCCGCGACCCATCACTCGATCCCGGCGGCCACATCGCGTCCACCGTCCGCGAGTCGCAGCTCACCTTAGAAGTCGCCTATGAAGCCATCCGCGCTATCTGGTCGGGCGTTGAGTCGCGCCGTAAAGACACCGCGTCTTTCCATGAGCCTGCCCTTGAAAAAGAAAGCACGGCTCCTGCCGCATGGACTGTCTGGCTGGACAGCCTGCGCGCCAACCTCAGCCTCAACTCCGTAATGTTCCGCCACGCCCTGCGGCTGGCGCTGGTTGTGGCTATCGACGTCCTTCTGATCCGCTACACCAAGATTACGCATGGCTATTGGCTCGCCATGACCTCGATCATCGTGCTCCAGCCCTATACGGGAGAAACCGTGCGCCGCTCCGGCGAACGCGTGCTCGGAACGGTTGCGGGTGCGATCCTTGCGGCGCTGTTTGCGGCTTCAATCCAGAGCCAGGCCGGCCTTATCCTCGGGATCACGATCGGCGCTACGTTTGCCGTCGCGCTCTACACAGTCGACTATGCCTGGTACTGCTTCTTCCTTACACCGACTATCGTCCTGATGACCCTTCCGCACCTGCGCGACTGGCACTTCGCTGCCGTGCGCATGGGCATGACCGGCCTCGGCGCGCTCGTTGCCGTGCTTGCCATGCTGTTGCTCTGGCCGGAGCGCGAAAGCCTGCAGCTTCCCGGCATGCTCGCCCGCTGCGCCGCCGCCGAAGCCGCCTACCTGCGCGCCACCCTCGCCTTCTGGCGCATCACGAAAGACAAGCCCGAGGAACGCATCGCCGCGGAGCGTTCCCTGCTGGCACCGGCACGCCGTCACTGCGGCCTGACCACCACCGACGCCGAGGAGACGCTGGACCACGCGCTGCTGGAGCACGCGATCCCGCTGAACCCGGAGCGCGCCCGCACCGAGCACCTCAACCGCGCCGCCCTTACGTTCACGTCTTATCTGCGGCGCCTTACGCAGACCATCACCACGCTTGCAGCTACGGGCGACGCCTCCGCCACAAGCAGCCCTTCGCTCCCTGACCTGATCCGCAGCTTCGCTAACCGGCTCGATAACGTCTCGCGCAACGTGCAGTGGGGTGTGACGGAGGCGCCGCATCCGGAACTCGAAGTTCAGAGCATGTTGAAGGGTGCAAACGAACAGCTCAGCCGCGTGGAACGCCAGGTTTCGGTGCTCGAACGCGCGGCGAGTGATATTGCTTCGCTGCGACCGGTGTAATCCCGTAACACTTGCGCCACAGCACAAGATTCCCACGCCAGTACAGTCCCACGCACCTGACCTGAACATCGCCACTGCATTTCCAATACCCTCAAGAAGATGAGCACGCCCGATCTACCAATCAAACTAATCGCCATCGACATGGATGGCACCCTCCTCGGCTCTAACGGCCGAGTGAGCCAGCGCAACGCCGCCGCGCTGCGCTCCGCCGAAACAGCCGGGCTTGAAATCGTGATCGCCACAGGACGCCGCCACTGCTATGCCATGCACATTCTGCGCGACCTCAAGCTGCAAGCCGCCAACGCGCTCGTCAGCTCGAACGGCACTGTCATCCGCACCATCGGCTCCGAGCTGATTCATCGCACGCACATGCCGCTGGCCACCGCGCGCTGGCTTTGCGACCATGTTTCGGGCTTCCGCAGCACGCTCGTGTTGACCTTCGACACAGTCGGCCCGGACGGTGAAGACAGCCGGGGCGCGCTGGTCGTCGAGGATATCGCCGAGCTCCACGCCAGCATTTCGCGCTGGGTGATGGCGAATGAGCCGTACATTTCCGAGATTAAGCCGATCGCCCGCGCGCTCGAAGGCGACCCGCCCATCCAGATGATGCTCTGCGGTCCGGTTGCCCGCATGCGCGAGGCGGAGGCGAGGCTGCTCGAACACCCGCACGTCACGCCAGTCGGTGTCGAAGCCGCGCCGGACGCCGAGATCACCCTCCATCGCACCGAGTACCCCGAGCGCGACCTTTGCATCCTCGACATCCTGCCGGCCGGCTGCTCCAAGGCTTCCGCGCTGACTCATTTGGCTGAGCTGCGCGGCATCTCCATGCGGGAAGTCCTCGCCATCGGCGACAACTGGAACGACGTGCCGATGCTGGGAGCGGCAGGACAAGCTGTCGTGATGTCGAACGCGCCCGAGGACGTCCAAACGCTGGCGCGCAGCCGTGGCTGGACAGTCGGCGCCTCAAACGACGAGGACGGTGTCGCGTTGGCCATCGAAAGCGTGCTGGCAGCTACCGAAAAGTCCGCAATGGTAGTCTGATTTGTAGTGTTCCCCGCATTTCCAACCCGACTTCGCGCATGGCTGCCGGTCATCGCGGCGCTCTCGCTGATGCCCAGTGCGCACGCGATGGAGCACATCACGCTCAGCAACGGCTTCTCGTACGACTGTGCTCACCACGAAACCGTCGGCGATCGCACACGGCTCTACACAAGCTCGGGCGATGCGAACTATCAGGAAATTTCGACGGTGCAGATCACAGCCATTGAAGCGCTGCCCGATCCGCCTAAGCCTGTCGCAAAGGACGTGCCCGGAACCGCAACCTCAGCGCCCACCGAGCAGAGCATTCCCGAGCTGCTCGCCCGCGCCAGCGAAGAACACCACATCGATGCCGCTCTGCTCTTCAGCGTGATCAAGGCTGAAAGCAACTTCCACACGAACGCAACTTCGCGTGCCGGAGCTCGGGGCCTGATGCAGCTGATGCCCGGCACCGCCCGCGATCTCGGCGTCACCGACGTTACCAGCGCCGGCCAGAATATCGCCGGGGGCACCACCTATCTCGATTACCTGCTCACGCGCTACAAGGATGACGTCGTCAAAGCGCTCGCGGCTTACAACGCCGGCCCTGAAGCAGTGGATCGCTACCACGGCGTTCCACCCTATCGCGAAACCCGCGCCTACGTGAACCGCGTTATCACCGAATTCAACCGCCGCAAATCTGCTCCTGCAGCCATGACAGTGGCATCTCGATGAGTCCCGATCCCGGCATCGTCTCCACTCCCAAGCCCAAGTCGAAGGGCTATGTTCTCTGGCTGATTGTTGGCGTGGCCGTTGTCGTCCTGATCTGGTGGATGCACACGCACATTACCTTCGACTGGCACGCGCTCGGCTACCAACTTCGCTCTGTCTCGCTCCCCTTTGTGTTCGGTGCGATCGGTGTCATCTACATTTCGTACTGGCTGCGGGCCGTCCGCTGGGCCATCCTGCTTGCGCCGGTGCGGCGTGTTCCCTCACTGCAGTTGCTTGGGCCGCAGCTGATCGGCTTTACGGCTGTGGCGCTGGTGGGCAGGCTGGCGGATCTTTCGCGCCCCTACCTGATCGCACGCAAGCTGAAGCTTCCTGTAGCCTCGCAGCTCGCTATCTACTCCATTGAACGGGCGTTCGATCTCGGCGCAGCGGCCATTCTCTTCTCTGTGACACTGGCCTTTGCTCCGCATGATCTCCCGCATCATCACGCGTATGTGCGCGCGGGTGAGGTCTCGCTCGCAGCAACCATCGGCATCGCCATCTTCGCCGCGGCTCTTCGTATCGCAGGAGAACTCGTTGCGCGCATCGTCCGCGCCATGATCTCGCCCCTGTCGAAGGGCGTTGCAGTCACCCTATCGGAACGCATCCTCGACTTCCGCGAAGGCCTCCGCACGGTTTCCACCTTGCGCGAGTTCTTCGCAGCGCTCGCTGTCTCGCTGCTCATGTGGATCGGCATCGCCGTCTGCTATCTGCTCTCCGCGCGCGCCTTCGTTGCCGACCCCACGCTTGCACATCTCAGCTTCACGGCGATGATGCTGTTGCTCGCGACGAGCCTCGGCGCAAGCCTGCTGCAGCTTCCCATCCTCGGCTGGTTCACGCAGATCGCGGTAAACGCGACGGCGCTGCATGGCTTCTTCGGCGTTCCGGTGGAAACCGCGACCGCTTGCGCTGCCGTGATCCTCTTCTGTTCCATGCTCGACATCATCCCCGCCGGTCTCATCGCCGCCAAACTCGAAGGCACCTCACTGCGCCAGGCCGTGAAGGAAACCGAAGCTCCTCAGCCTGAGATTTAGAGCTTGCAAAACTGTGGAATCACTGGAAGAATGCCGTCATGCGGCAATCGCGGCTATACACGGTCATCTTTCCGGCGACTTTGATCACGGCTGCGCTTGCATTGATAGTCGCCCTTCCGGCCGTCATGCATCACGCTATAGGCCGTCATAGCTGGATCCAGTCCATTGCTTATTCCTTGATTTTGACGCTCCCTGCCATTGCGTGCTCGGTTTGGAGTATGCGCCGAAGCCGAGTTTCCCAACAGACAAAGTAGGAATCGATAGGACGGGCAGCCGTGCCGTACAAGTAATACGCGCCAACACTGCTAAACTTCGATAGCCATGAAATGCCCGTTTTGCGCCTTCACCCAGGACAAAGTTATCGACAGCCGCGAAAGCAAGGACGCCGACAGCATCCGTCGCCGCCGCGAGTGCGAACGCTGCAACAAGCGCTTCACCACCTACGAACGCCTCGACGAAATCCCGTACATGGTCGTAAAGAAGGACGGCCGCCGCGAAAAGTTCGACCGCCAGAAGGTGCTCGCCGGCCTGTTGCACTCTTGCCAGAAACGTAAGGTTTCCGTCACGCAAATGCAGGAGATCGTCGACGCCGTAGAAGCTTTCGTCATCGACAGCCCCGAGCGCGAGCGGTCTACCGCTTCCATCGGCGAGCTCATCATGAACCGGCTCAAAGACATCGACACTGTCGCCTACATCCGCTTCGCCAGCGTCTACCGCGACTTCAAGGACGTCCGCGAGTTCAAGCAGGAGCTTGAAGACCTGCTGGGCGGCAAGGACATCAAAGCCAAACGGCCCCGCTAACAGCGAACCCCTAGAAGATGATTTTTCCGCGGATGCCAAGCAGCGCCGTGGTGTACTTCGCCGGGCTGTTGGTCGGATGCACCGAGACCTCGAGGTCCGGCCCAAGCTCGAGACTTCGCGTAAGCCGTACGCGGTAGAACGTCTCAAATAGCGTTTCGTGATGCTTCGCCGCATGGCTCGGATCGGTGAGATTGATGGCCGCGCCGAACATATCGCCACGGCGTCCGAAGGGACGTATATTCGCCAGCCCGGCGTCCAGCACTCGCTTGATCGAAGAGCCTGTGTCGGTTGCCACACCAACCCGGCCGAACGGCACCCATCCACTCTTCAGCTCATAATCCGACCCAAAACCGGCTCCCGCGCCACTGCCCAGTGTCTTCGTATCGTCCCGCCACAGAACAAAGCGGAACAGGTGCTCCTGCCGGGTCGGCGCGCCGCTCTTCCAACCGAACTCGATGGCGTTCATGTACTTCCTGTCGGCCAGCGTCTTCAGGTTCCGCTGTTCACCGCCCTCGGTATCCACCGTCACGAGATGTGCGTACAGGTGCGGCGTCATCTGGTACTCCAGAGCTGCGCCTCCGGCGTAGGTGCCGTCGGAGGGAATCGTCAGGTTGCCGTCGTTCTGCGCATTCAGGAACTGGCTGCGCTCATCGTTGTTGTAGAGGCTGAGGCTGATGTACTCGTTGGGGTGGATCTTGCCGATATAGAACGCGATCCTGCGCTCGAAAAAGTCCTGCCGGTAGTACAGGATGTTGAGCGTGATGGTGTCCTGCGCCGCACCGCCCTGCAGGCAGTTGAGCACCAGCCCGGAACCCAGCGCGTTGCTTAAATTGAACTGCTCACTCACGCCGAGATTCGTTCCCGACCGCACTAGCACGCTGATCGTCCCGGCGTTGGTGCCGTGGTCGTAGGCCTTCCATCCGCCCACCAGGTCGAAGCGTCCCGTGCTCTGATTATGCCGAACGCCCTCGGGCGTCGCGGTCGCGTACTGGTCGAGCAGGGTGTACGAAGCCGCAAAGCTCAGCTGTTCCGCCCGGCGTAGATCGTCCAGCGTTCGGTCGACCGGACGCATGATCGGGCGCAGCAGTTCGTTGTGGATCAAAGGGTCCGGTGGAACTGTCCCCAGCACCGCAGAGTCCATGTCGAGCGCCTGGCCCGGATACTTCGCCAACACGGCCGCAGGCTGCTGCCCGTCGGGGACGGTCTTGCTCTCCCGCTGCACCTGCGCGGAAGCATCGGGTGCGCCTGTCCCCACCTGCGCCCAGAGACGTCCCGGGCATGCTGAAAGAAGGCATGCCAACGCAACAAGACCCACACACCGCGTGACAACAGGACCGCAGTATTGCGCCGCAGGGCTTTTTGAGGCGGATCGTGCTTTGTTAGACATGCGACCACTCTATGCCATCATTCACCCGCCGCACGCCACCATTTCGAGGGGGTGCCTGAGCTTTTTTCATCTGTTCGCAAACCGGACAGCGGCCAGGAAACCGACCCGAACAGCGCGATAGAATAGCTTCAAGCGACTAACTCCCCCCAAAAAAGGAACTCCTTGTCCGCATTGACACACATTCACAAGATCACACTTATCCCCGGCGACGGTATCGGTCCGGAAGTTGCAGCAGCCATGGTCAGCGTTGTTGAAGCAGCCGGCAAACTGACCGGCTGTGCCTTTGAGTGGCACAGCTTCGAGTGCGGCGCAGAAGCCTACGAGAAGAACGGCGAAATCCTGCCCCAGGCCGCGCTCGACTCCATCGCGGCCGACAAAGTTGCCATCAAAGGACCCACCGCTACTCCCATCGGCGGCGGATTTTCCTCCATCAATGTCGCGATGCGCAAGAAGTTCGACCTCTACAACAACTTCCGTCCCGTGAAGTCGCTCCCGGGGATAAAGACTAACTACCCCGGCATCGACATGATCATCTTCCGTGAGAACACCGAAGACCTCTACGCCGGGCTCGAAGTCATGATCAATCCCGACATCGCGCAGTCGCTCAAGATCATTACGCGCAAGGGCTCGACGCGCATTGCTCGCTCGGCTTTCGAGTACGCAAAGAAGCATGGCCGCAAGAAGATCCACGCCATCCACAAGGCGAACATCATGAAGAAGTCCGATGGACTCTTTCTGGAGTGCTGCAAGGCCGTCGCCGCCGAGTACCCGGAGATCACCTACGCCGAACACATCGTCGACAACACCTGCATGCAGCTTGTGATGAATCCGTACCAGTACGACGTCATTCTCACCGAGAACCTCTACGGCGACATCCTCTCCGACCTTTGCTCGGGCCTGATCGGTGGACTTGGTCTCGTCCCCGGCGCGAACCTCGGCGCGGACACTGCCATCTTCGAAGCCGTGCATGGCTCGGCTCCAGATATCGCGGGCCAGGACAAGGCCAACCCCACCGCGTTGATCCAATCCGCTGTGCTGATGCTGCACCACATCGATGAAGCCGAGGCTGCGAACAAACTCCAGGCCGCGGTTGAAAAGGTCTATGCTGAAGGCAAGTCCACCACCCGCGACGTTGGCGGATCGGTAGGCACCAAGGCCTTTACCGAAGCCGTTATCGCTGCCTTGTAGCCGTACGTCCGAGGACACAATGACCCTAAGCCGTTCTACGACGTTCCTGCTCCTCGCCACCGCGCTCACCCTCACCGGCTGTAAGCCAGACGCCGCCCTCAAGAAGGGCGAAGTCCTCGACAAATCGACCGGCCCTGCAGCTTCGCCCGTCATCGCTCAGGGGCCCACCGGCGCGCCTGTCGATGCCTCACAGTTCAGCTCGATCCGAGGCACCATCCACTTCAAGGGTGCGGCGCCCAAGCCGCTCAACATCGATATGTCCATGGATCCGGGTTGCGCCATGGCCAGCGACAACATGGTGGAGCAGTACGTCGTTGCCGGTGGAAAGCTGGCCAACGTTTATGTCTACATCAAGGCAGGCGCAGCGCCCTCCACGGTTTCCGCCAGCGCCACGCCAGTGCTGCTTGACCAGAAGGGCTGCAAATACACGCCGCATGTGATCGCTGTGCAGCAGGGCGGCTCGGTGTTGTTCAAGAACTCTGACCCCACCATGCACAACGTACACATCGTCGGGCCGAACGGTAGCGCCATGGACATCTCGCAGGGTCCCATGGGGCAGCCGCAGACCCAGCAGTTCAGCTCGCCGCGAGTGATGCTGCCGGTCCGCTGCAACAACCACCCCTGGATGAACGCGTTCATCAACGTTGCGCCATCGCCCTACTTTGCGGTGACCGGGACCGACGGCAACTTCACAATCCAGGGCTTGCCGCCAGGCAACTACACCCTGGCAGCCGTGCATGAAAAGCTCGGCGAGCAGGACATCGACATCACCGTGAAGCCAAAATCCACCACAAAAGCGGATTTCACCTTCACGGCAAAGTAAATCCTTGCATCTCAACAACACGGGCCATTAATTTCTCGTTGTTGAAAGGCACTGATGAACTTCTCTCTGACCTTCCCTGTCCACACGATTCCCTTGTGGTTCCTCGTCCTGTCGCTGTTCCTTCCGCGCATTTGCATCCTGATCGCGTGGCTGCAGCACGGTATGCCACCGTACATTCCCGCGACGGTCAACCTGCTGCAGGTGATCGTTGCGCTGCTCATTCCTCGCATCCTGATACTGTTCTGGATCTACCAGGACCAGGGCATCACCATCTGGTTCCTGCTGCATGTGATCGCGCTTATCGTTGCCTGGAGCGGCGGCGGACACACCGTCTACCGCCGTCGGCGGGTCGTCGAGGTCTAGTTCCCGAGGGCGAGTCAGCAGGCTGAAATAGCTCCCCGCTGACTCGCTATCTCGCTGACCCGCTATCTTGCTAAACTAGATGGATGGAACGGCGTAACGTAGGCATACTCGGCGCGACCGGAGCGGTCGGCCAACGGTTTATCCAACTTCTCGAAAACCATCCGTGGTTCAACATCACCTGGCTCGCGGCCTCTGACCGCAGCGCCGGGAAGACTTACGCCGAGGCCTGCGCCTGGCGGCTGGATACCCCGCTGCCGGCGCACATCGCCTCGATGGTCCTGCAGCCCAACACCCCCGAGGCGGCAGGTTCAAACCTGCCGCGCATTATTTTCTCGTCGGTAGACGCGCCCATCGCCAAGGAGCTCGAGCCCCTGTTCGCCGCTGCCGGCTGCGCGGTCATATCGAACTCCTCGGCTTTCCGCATGGCGCCGGACGTCCCGCTGGTCGTGCCCGAGGTCAACGCGGCGCACCTCGAGGTCATCGAGTCGCAGCCCACGCGCAAGCGATCGGGTGGCTACCTGGTCACAAACCCCAACTGCTGTGCCATCGGCCTCGTCCTTCCTCTCGCGCCGCTGGCCGAGCGCTTCGGGATCGAGAAGCTTTTTGTTTCGACCATGCAGGCGGTCTCCGGGGCGGGTTACCCCGGCGTCGCTTCGCTCGACATTCTCGGCAACGTCATCCCCTACATCAAGAACGAAGAAGAGAAGCTGCAGGAAGAAGTGCAGAAGCTGCTCGGCAAAGCCACGGCCAGCGCCTTCCAGCCGCTCGATGCCACCGTTTCGGCCATGTGCAACCGCGTCCCCGTGCTCGAAGGCCACACCGAGTGTGTCAGCGTAAAGCTTCGCAAGCCCGCCACGCGCGAAGAGATCCTCGCTGCATGGGACGAGTTCCAGCCGCTCCACGGCAAGGGCCTTGATGGCCTGCATCTTCCCTCCGCACCCGTGAACCCCGTCGAGTATGAGTCCGGCGATACCCGTCCGCAACCTCGCCTCGACCTCATGCGCGGCAACGGCATGGCTACCACCGTCGGCCGCCTGCGCCCTTGCTCGCTGTTCGACTGGAAGTTCACGCTGCTCTCGCACAACACCATCCGTGGAGCCGCCGGGGCCGCCATCCTCAACGCCGAGATCCTCGCCGTACTCGGCAAGTTCGACTTCCGCGCCTTCCCGCCCGTAAACGCGAGCGCAGAAAGCCTGGTGTCGGCATGAGCACACCGCGCCAGGACATCGTCGTCATGAAGTTCGGCGGAACCTCCGTCGAAGACTCCGCCGCCATGCTGCGTACCGCCGCCATCGTCGGCGGCCGCGTCCGCAAAGGCCTCAAGCCCATCGTCATCGTCTCCGCGATGTCGAAGGTCACCGACACGCTGCTTGCCGCCGCTGCCGCTGCCGGACGCAACGCCCGCGAAGAAGCGCTCAACCTTTCGGACGGCCTGCGCACGCGCCACCTGAATACCGCAGCGGAGTTGGCTACCGGCGACCGCCTCACCTCGCTCCATCTCAACATCCACCACGACTTCGATTCGCTCGACGACCTGCTGCGCGGCATCTCCGCCGTCGGCGAACTCACGCCCCGCACCTCCGACCACGTAGTCAGCTTCGGCGAGCGCCTGTCCTCGCAGATGGTCGCTGCCGCCTTCGCCGAGCAAGGCCTGCACGGCGCGCACGTCGACGCCCGCAACGTCATCCTCACCGACAACCACTACGGCAAGGCCGCACCCAACGAGCGCGCCATTGAGAACGCCGCCACCTCGCAGCTGCTGCCGCTGGTCGGCACGGGCAAGGTCCCCGTCATGGGCGGCTTCATCGGCTCCTGCGACGGCATCACCACCACGCTTGGCCGCGGCGGATCGGACTACACCGGCGCACTCGTCGGCGGCGCACTGCACGCGGGCGCCATCGAAATCTGGACCGACGTCAACGGCATCATGACCACCGATCCGCGCATCGTCCCCGAGGCTCTGCGCGTGAAGACCATCAGCTTCGAAGAAGCCGCCGAGCTCGCCTACTTCGGCGCGAAGGTGCTGCATCCGGCGACGATCCTGCCCGCCGTGCAGAAGAACATTCCGGTCTGGGTGCTCAACAGCCGCAACGCGGAAAACGAAGGCACCAAGATCACTGCCGCGCCGCCTCCGTGCGCCAGCCCGTTCAAGTCCATCGCGGCCAAGAAGAAGCTCACCATCATCGACATCGTCGCGAGCCGCATGCTGCTGGCGCACGGCTTCCTCAAGATGGTCTTCGACGTCTTCGACAAGTATCACTGCGCCATCGATATGGTCTCGACCTCCGAGATCTCGGTCTCCGTCACGGTCGATAGCCGCGAAGCACTGCCTGCCATTTCTGCAGAGCTCAGCAAGATCGCCGACGTGAAGATGGAAGGCAACAAGGCGCTGATCTGCCTCGTTGGCGAAGACATCCGTGGCCAATCCGGTATCTCCGGCCAGGTGTTCTCGGCCATCTCTCACGTCAACGTCCGCATGATCTCCCAGGGCGCCAGCGAAATCAACATGAGCTTCATGGTCAACGAAGAAGACGTCGAAGAAGCCATCCGTTCGCTGCACAGGAAATTTTTCTCCACGCCCGATGCGAGTATCTTTGACGTTGAAGCGCGTACCGTCGCATCCAACGCGTAGGAGTTCGAAAAACATGCGCGTCCTCGTTCTAGGTGTCGGCAAGACCGGCAAACTCGTAGCAGAAGTCGCCGCCGAGCGCGGCCACAGCGTCAACGTGCTCGACGCCACGGAAAACAAGAATGGCGCCGCCCTCACCGCGCCCTTCGTCGCCGGCTTTGACGTGATCATCGACTTCACTACGCCCGAAGCCGTCGTCTCCAACATGCGCGCCTGCCTCGCCATCGGCGCGAAGATGGTGATCGGCACCACCGGCTGGTACGAAAAGCTACCCGATATGAAGGCCCTGGCCGAACGCCGCGGCGGCTCGCTGCTCTACGGCACCAACTACTCCATCGGCGTGCAGATCATGCTCGATCTCGCCAAGAAGGTGGTCGGCTCGCTCAAGGACGCAGGCTACACGTTCTCGATTGCCGAAACCCACCACGAGTCCAAGCTTGACGCCCCCAGCGGCACCGCGCTCACCCTCCGCGACGCAGTGCTCTCCGTCGCCGGCGTCGACCGCGAGATCGTCATCGACGCCAAGCGCACCGGCGACGTTGCCGGCATCCACTCACTCATCGCCACCGGCCCGGATGACCGCATCACCCTCACGCACGAGTCCAGCTCACGCCGTCCGTTTGCGGTCGGAGCCGTCCGCGCCGCCGAGTGGCTCTCCACCCGCACGGGCGTCTATGACCTGCAGGATGTCTTCGACAAGCTCTAGTCCCTCTTGCGCCCCCGCAGCACCACCTGCACGCCGCCCGTAAACGCCCTGCCCGGCATCGGCACGCCCACAATCTCCTGATAGCCTGTGTTGCTCAGGTTTGTCATCTGTAGATACGGCTGCACGCGCTTGCCTTCCCACACCGCGGACGCATCCCATATCGGCGAAACCCCGCGATCCACGCGGTTCACTACACGCAGTCTCTGCCGCAGCAGCAAGCCGTTCTTCCACCGCCCGATCCACTCGGCGCTGGCGTTCTGCAGTGGGTAATTGAACACGTACTCCGACTGCAACCCACCCAGCGCGTTCTGAGCACCCGAGAGCGTCGTCAACCCGACGCGAAACTCCTGCCCCGACCTCGGTCGCCAGTCCGCGCCCGACTCCACACCGGTAAAACGCACTCCGTTCAGGTTCTCCGCCTGCCACGGCGCAGAGGCATCTGCCCGCACATAGTCGATTGCGTTCGTCTGAGACGAATGAAACACCGTCAGCGTGAACGTCAGTTTCGCATTCGCATACCAGTCCGCGCCCGCGTCCCAATCCCACGCCGACTCCGGCTTCAACGCCGGATTCCCAATCGTTGTCGGATCGCTGTAGTAGAGATCCGTATACGTCGGAATCCGAAACCCACGTGCCAGCGAAGCACGCAGCTTCACCGTCTTCTGCACCCACCCGCTGCCCGCGATCGAAGGCGTTGCCGCCCTCTGCCCACCGCCGAAAACCTCCTCGCGCATCCCCGCCGAAACCGTTCCCCACTTCTTCCCACGCAGCTCAAAGTCCACATAGCCCGCGCCACGATTGCGTCCATGCTGCCCGAGATTGGTGCTGTTGATCTGGTCGGCATTTTCTTCCAACCCATAAAACACAGTTGCCCCGCTCCACGGCAGATCGTCCTTGCGGCGCACCGCTCCTTGCCAGCTCGTATCGATGTGTTGGTTCTTGTAGAACGCCGGATCATCCCGTAGCAACACATAAATATCCGTATGCCGCCGGAACGCCAGCACCGCCTGGGTCTTCGCATCGATCTGCTGGTTGATCCCAGCAAACCATCCTTTGGTACGCTCCCACGAAGGATAGTCACCATAAAACCCCGCCGCTCCAAACCGCCGATCGCTTCCGCCGAGCAGCAGATCGGACTCGCCCAGCAGCGAACGATACCGCGTCTCCGAACTAGCCTCCTCCGACCGATAATCCCGGTCCGCAATAAACCCATCCGAGAAGTCGCGGCCACCCGCGACAACCTCGCTCGCACGCTTCCCTCCCCAGGACGCAAGCGCCGCCTGCTCCGTTCCGCCGAAACTTCCTCCACCAGCCCGCAGTCGCACCAACGGCCCTGGAGGAGGCGCAACGGTCACAAAGTTCACGACACCACTCACCGCGTCCGAGCCATACAGCGCCGACCCCGCCCCATGCAGCACGCTTACGCTGTCGATCATCTCCATCGGTAACGGCAGATCGAGATTGAAGTGCGAAGTCTCCGCATCGTTCACGCGAAATCCATCCAGCAGCACCAGCGTCTGCTCGTACGAGCTCCCGCGGATCGATAAATCCGCCTGCACGCCGCCACCCGCACGCTGCTCCAGATCGACGGAAGCATCGTCCCGCAACAGGTCTGCCGCATCCGTGTAGGCCAGCGGAAGCTCCTGCAAACTCAAGGTCTGCGTCGAACGCGGAGACTCTTCCTCGGTCAACGGATCGGGCGACCCCACCACCACAACGGTCGTTCGCACTTCCGGCACTTGGGAAGGTTGGCTCTGCACACCCTGCTGCGCACTCCCCTCAGTAGAGAACGCCAACATCCAGCCCAACACATATACCGCAATCTTTCTTGTTACAAATGGTTCTTTACTCACTTCTCGCAAAATCAATGACCTCATCCATGAGATTGAGGCAGAGACGTGAAGCATTCAAGCTTAGTTTGGTATGGTCGTAGATAGTTTACTGACTCAATCAAAGGCAAAACTGAATGCGCATCGAAAGCTTCCTGAAAGAAAGTCCCATGTTCTGCATCAGCCTCACGGCACGTCGTTTCGACGCATTGACAGTCCGCCTGCTGGAAGCAGATGACCTTAATTTTCTTGAGGCCCTCATCCTGGCAACACTGTTTTTCGAAGCGCCCGCCGCCGTCAGGCCTTCACAGCTCGCCGAAACCTTCGGCTCCACGCGAGGCAACGTGAGCCACTGCATCTCGTCTCTGGAGGCGAAAGGGCTTGTTCAGAGAAAGATCGACCCACAGGATGCGAGGGCTTATCACCTCACGCTGAAGTCCCAGGGCAAGAAGACGGCAGTACGTGTGATTGGAGCTTTGGACAAGGTTCAAAGGGAGTTTGAAAATAAGGTCGGCAAAGATACCTTGCAGTCCGCGCTCCGTGTGATTCGTTCTCTGGCTGGATCGGCGTCTTGAGGCACAACCAGGCTCCGAAGCTTGCGTCCGCGCCGCCAGCCGCCTACCCTTGAGGGATGAGTTCTGCCGCAACCCTCTCCCCCGCCTTCGCAACCCTCACCTTCGAACAGAAACTCGACCGCCTCGCCGAAGTCGCGGTCCGTATCGGCCTCGGGCTCAAACCCGGCCAGGAGCTCGTGCTCACCGCCTCCACCGAGGCCCTGCCACTCGTCCGCCTCATCACCGAGCACGCCTACAAGGCCGGCGCCAAGCTCGTCACCACCTTCTACGCCGACGACGCCACCACGCTCGCCCGCTACCAGAATGCGCCCGACGACGCCTTCGACTACGCGCCCGCCTGGTACTACGACGCCATCGCCGCCGCCTTCAAGTCCGGCGCTGCCCGCATGGCCATCGCCGGCGCCAACCCCGCGCTGCTCGCCAAGCAGGACCCCAACAAGGTTTCCCGCGCCAACGTCGCCGTGTCCAAGGCCTACAAGCCCGCGATGGAGCTCATCACCCGCCACGAAATCAACTGGACCATCGTCGCCGGCGCCACGCCCGCCTGGGCCGCACTCGTCTTCCCCGACGACGCCCCCGAAGCCGCGCTCTCGAAGCTCTGGGACGCCATCTTCTTCTGCACCCGCATCACCTCCGACGACCCCGTCGCCGCGTGGAAGCAGCACGGCGAAAACCTGAAGAAGCGCGTCGACTTCCTCAACAACAAGCGCTTCCACGCGCTCCGCTTCCACACGGCCGACGGCAGCACCGACCTGACCGTCGGGCTCGCCGACCAGCACCTGTGGGCCGGCGGCGGAACGACAGCAGGCAACGGCATCTATTGCCAGCCGAATATGCCCACCGAGGAGTGCTTCACCACGCCGCACAAAGACCGCGTCAACGGCGTCGTAACCGCCTCAAAGCCGCTTTCGCACCAGGGCACGCTGATCGAAAACATTCGCTGCACCTTCAAGGACGGCAAGATCGTCGAAGCCACCGCAACCGCCGGCGAAGCTGCCCTCAATAAGCTCATCTCCACCGACGAAGGCGCGCGCAAGCTCGGCGAAGTCGCGCTCGTTCCGCACAACTCGCCCATCGCGCAGTCCGGAATCCTGTTCTGGAGCACGCTCTTCGACGAAAACGCCGCCAGCCACATCGCTCTCGGCCAGGCGTACTCCACCTGCCTCATCGGCGGCGAAAAAATGTCCAACGAAGAGCTAGCCACGCTCGGCGCCAACGAAAGCCTCATCCACGTGGATTGGATGATCGGCGGCCCCACCATGAACGTCGACGGTCTAGCCGCCGACGGCACCGCCGATCCCCTCATGCGCAACGGCGACTGGGTCTAGAGCGCACTTTCTATCCTCTACACTCTACCCTCTACACTCTGCTCCTTATAGACTGGAACCGACATGAAAACCGTAATCCTTCCCCTGTCCCTCCTCGCTGCGGCGTCGGTCATGCCGCTCGCCGCACAAACCGCCGCAACCACACCGCACACCGCCTCACATCCGGCAACAACCCTGCACCACACCACGTACGCCGGCGGATGCGTCACCGTACCCACGCTTTCGCCGAAGATTCCTGCACTCCCCTCCACAGCTCCCTGCCCCAAGGCGCTCTACACTCTCACCCGCACGCCCGACATCAAGACAGACTACGTCTCGCCGCTCGTCAGCCCCGAGGTTCGCGAGTCTCTCGGCGCCGGCCCCTCGACCTTCTCACTGGCTTACATTGACGTCGCTCCCGGCACCGGCGAGCTCGTCCACGCCGCGAAGTTCGTCACGGTCAAGTACACCGGCTACCTCGCCGACGGCACCAAGTTCGACTCCTCCGAAGACCACCCCAACAAAGAGCCTCTTACCTTCCAGTACGGCATGCACAAGGTCATCCAGGGCTGGGACACTGGCTTTGAGGGTATGCACATCGGCGGCAAGCGCCGTGTCTTCATCCCTTACCAGCTCGCCTACGGCGACGCCGGCCGCCCACCCGTCATCCCCGCCAAGTCCGAGCTCATCTTCGACATCGAAGTCGTAGGCCAGTCTGACACCGACACATCCGCCGCCAAGCGCATGCCTCCGCCGCATCCGACCCCTCAGCCCTCCGGCGCCACAGCCGCGCCACCGGCAGGTTCCACACCTCCGCCGGCATCTACCACACCAAAACAGTAACTTTCACCCGGCCGCGAGCATCCAATCGCGGCCGGTCAGTTTTCTCGACACTCTATCCTCTACGCTCTACTCTCTGCCTTTATGTTCAAACGCCTCAGCCCGCTCGCTCCATACATCAAGCGCTACTGGACCAGCTTCGTCTGGGGCGGCCTCACGCTGATCATCTACAACGCCACCAAGGCCATGGTGCCGCTCGTCGTCGGTGGCGCCATCGACGACATGCAGAAGCACCTCACGGCCTCAGCCGTCGAACGCAACGCCCTGCGCCTGCTCGGCCTCGCCGCTATCTCGGCAATCTTCCTTTATCTCATGCGCCAGATCATCATCGGCGCTTCGCGCGAGATCGAGTTCGATATCCGCAACGACATGTTCGCGCATCTCGAAAAGCAGCCGCCCGCCTTCTTCCAGCAGCACCGCACCGGCGACATCATGGCGCGCAGCACCAACGACCTCAACGCCGTCCGCCAACTCCTCGGCCCGGCCATCATGTACTCGGCCAATACCATCGTCTTCACTGCGGTAGCGCTGCCGTTCATGATCCGCATCAGCCCGTGGCTCACGCTCTGCGCCTTCGTTCCGCTACCCTTCGCTTCTGTTCTCGTGCAGTACTTCGGCGCGCGCATCCACACGCGCTTCGAGCGCATCCAGGCCATGTTCTCGGACATCTCCGCGCAGGCTGAAGAAAACTTCTCCGGCGCGCGCCTCATCCGCGCGTTCGCGCAAGAGGATGCGCAGATCGCCAGCTTCGAAGAAGCCAACCGCGAGTACATCCGTCGCAGCCTGCGCCTCGCTCGCCTCATGGCCATGCTCTGGCCAACGCTCGAGTTCATGCTCGGCATCTCGCTAATGATTACGCTGCTTGTCGGCGGCCACCAGGTCGTGCAGCACAAGATGTCGGTCGGCGACTTCACCTCCTACAACGTCTACATGGTGCAGCTCATCTGGCCCATGATCGCCATCGGTTGGGTCGTGAACCTCGTCCAGCGCGGAGCAGCTTCGGTCGTCCGCATCGACGCCATCATGAAGTTCAAGCCCACCATCGACGACTCCCGCGCCGACATCTCACTCGCCGCGCAACCCATCGCCGGCTCCATTGAGTTCCACAACCTCAGCTTCGCCTACGCCACCTCCGGCCCCGACGCAAAGCCCGTCGAAGTGCTGCACAACATCACGCTCGACATCCCAGCCGGCTCGTCACTCGCCATCGTCGGCCCCACCGGCTCGGGCAAATCCACCCTCGTCTCACTCATCCCGCGCCTGCAGGAAGCACTCTCCGGCGGCGTACTCATCGACGGCCGCCCCGTCAGCGACTATCCGCTCGCCACGCTCCGCGCCTCCATCGGCTTCGTCCCACAGGAGACCTTCCTATTCTCCGACACCATCCGCGAAAACATCGCCTTTGGCGTCCCCGAAGCCTCCGACACCGACATCGAAGAAGCCGCTCGCAAAGCCCACATCGCCGCCGAGATCCTCGAGTTCCCCAGCGGCTTCGGCACCATCGTCGGCGAACGCGGCATGACGCTCTCCGGCGGACAGAAGCAACGAACCGCCATCGCCCGCGCCATCCTCCGCGACCCTCGCATCCTCATCATGGACGACGCGCTCGCTTCCGTCGACACCTACACCGAAGAGCAGATCCTCAGCGCCATGCGAACCGCCATGCAGGGCCGCACCACCATCCTTATCGCCCACCGCGTCTCCACCGCCCGCAACGCCGACCGCGTGGCTGTGCTCATCGACGGCCGCATCGCCCAGCTAGGCACCCACGACGAACTCCTCGCGCACAAAGGCTACTACGCCGATCTTTTCGAAAAACAAAGCCTCGAAGAAGAGATCCTAACAGCGCAGTGAAGCAGGTTGTAGGTTTTAGCTGAAACCTAAAACCTCGAACCTGAAACCTGCTCTTACGCGCTCCAACTCGGCGAAGACCTTATCTCTTCCATCCCACCCACAGGCATCGCCGCAGCATCCACCGGAACATACTTCTCTTCGCGCGTCCGCAACTCCCGCGGCAACACCTTGCCGGCTTCCGGATCGCGCCCTACGACCGTCCACGCATCGCGCACGTTGCGAATGCAGAGGATCACCTCCCGGAACTGTTCCTCCGATGCAATATGTGAAGCTTCCAACATCATCGTGAACATCGCCGCATAGAACTCGCCGAGCGCAACAGCAGGCTTACCGCCAACATCCGGACGCAGACGCGCCTGCAGGTACATCACAATATCGACAGCCTTCTTCACCGCAATCCGCCGCCCGCGCACATCGTCTTCCTCGCAGCACTGCATCGCACGATGCAGATGGCGAATCATCCCGTCGTACAGCGCAATTACCAACTCCACACCTGTGGCTCCAGCCAACGCCTGCTCCTGGTAGCTTGTCTCGCTCATCTGCTCTCCTCGTCTAGGTATTCGTGTTGTAGCCCGTCACCGCGCTGTACATCTCATTCACTTCACTCAACTGGCTAGGGATCGACTGCAATACTTCATTCGCCGTATTCAACTCGGTCGTCAACGAAGTTTTTTCCGTTGCCAGCAACGCTTCTTCGTTGCTCACATCCGTATGCAACGTCGCTTCTTCGTTGGTGTTCTGCTGCTCCGCCAGATAGAGCGCACCCGTCGTATCGGTCGAGCTCAACCCGTTAAGTACAGAAGTCAGATTCATCCCAAAGCTTCCCGTGTTCTGCAGAAAGCCCACAACATCGTTGAAGTTACTGTCCAGCATCGACTGCATCCCGCTATCCGAGTACGTCAGCGTGCCATCGTCATTCACCGTCACGCCTAGCTGCGTAATACTCGAGACCGCCCCACTCGCCGCCCCACCAAGCAGCGCCTGGCTCAACTGCGTCTGCATCAGCGATACCGTGGGATTGCCATACAGCGGCTCCGCATTCCCACTCGAATCGTTCCCTTCCTGCGTCGTCAGATCATTCACCACGGCGTTGTATGCCGTCACAAATGAGTTCATCGCCGAGCTGATGTCTGCGGTGTCGTTGGTTATCTGCACCTGCACCGCCGAGCTCGAAGTACCCAGCAGTTGAAACGTCACCCCAGGGATCGCTGTGCTCACCGTGTTCGAAGCACTCGTAATCGCCACACCATCCACCGTCAATTCCGCATCCTGCCCTGAAAGCCCGGCTTGCGTGGTCACACTTGTCGAGGTCGTCGCATCCGCCAAGTTGCTTGTAACTGCAAGCTGCCCTGCGCTTCCACCTGTCGCGCTCACCAGTGAAAGCCGCGATCCTGTCGTATCCGTAATGATGCTCGCCGCGACACCAATACCCGCCGAGTTAATCGCCGCCGCCAGTGACGCCAAAGTATTGCTCGTACTTCCGACCGAAATCGTCTGCGCCGTCCCCGAACCCACCTGGATACTGATACTCCCACTCAACGTGTCCGAAGCGTTCGTCACCGCGCTCGAATACACCGACGAGGTCTGTGCCAGCTGACTCACTTCAATGCTGTGTGTTCCCGCCGCGGCTTCCGTACTCGCCGACGACAGCGTCAGCACGCTCGTATCCGAGCTGGCACCATCCTTCTCAGCGGTCACGCCATCCGCATCGGTCAGCGACTGCAAGCTTGTCGCGAGCGTAGCCAGATCGGTGCCTATCGTTGTAAACGCCGTATTCTGCGCTTCAAGCGACGTCAGCTGCGACTTCCACGGTGTTTCAATCCCCTGCTGGATCGCCAGGATCGAAGTCACCGTCGAGCTCACATCAAACCCCGTCCCGCTCGTCGCCGAACCAAACGATAGCCCTACTGTTCCCATCGAGCTTTCTCCATGAGCAAACTCTCATCAACGCCATCGGCCCCAAGCAATGACTTTTGGCAATGCAAAGGAGTGCATGTTGATTGCCATGCACTCCTTCGCAAACTTAAGAGCCCTCTGAGCTTTCGAAAAATAACGCCGCCGCAATCCTCCGCGGCGGCGTGCCGAAGACTATTGCAGCAGCTTCAACACTTCCTGCTGCACGCTGTTGGCCTGCGCCAGTGCGCTGATGCCTGTCTGACTCAACACCTGGTACTTGGCCATATCGCTGGTTGCCTGGCCGTAATCGGTGGACATGATCGCGCTGGATGCCGCGGTCAGGTTCTCCGACTCCGAGCTGGCCACGTCAGATGCCGCGGTCAGCTGGTTCACGTTCGCTCCGATAATGCCGCGCTGATACGCCACATCCCCGATCGCCGCCGTCAGGCTCGTCAGCACCGTCTGCGCGGAAGCCGCCGTCAGGGTTGAGATCGAAGCCGCCGTGAAGTCCACACCCGCGCCCGGCGTCGTGCCGGTCGTTCCAGCGGTGGTCTGCTGAAGTGAAGTACCAGTGGTCGACAAGTCGCTCGAAGCAGTCGCCGGTCCGCTGATGGTCAATGCGCCGGTCGTGCTGTTATAACTGGCCGAAATCGAATCGGCCTGGTAGGTGGAGTCGCTGTTGATCTGCGTCGCAAGCGCCGAGAGCGAAGTACCCGCAGCCACGGTGATGCTGTGCGCTGAGCCACCGCCGACAGCCAGCGAAAGCGTCCCGCCTACAGTGTTGGTATTGGCTGCGAGAGTCAGGCTTGTAGTGGATGCCGTACCGCTCGACGAAGTCGTCGGAGTCGTTGCAGTCAATGCCGACGCGGTTCCCGGAGTGGTGGTTGGAGCAGACTCACCGATCGACGCCTTGGTCAATGCGCCTACGGTATCGGCAAAGGTCGTCGTTCCCGAAGCCGTACCGTCCGACACGACGAGGTCGGTCGCTGTGGCCGAAAACACCGAGTTGCCGTTGAAGTTGGTTGTCGATCCGATGTTGCCGATTTCGGAAAGAATGTTCTGATACTCGGCATTAGCTGAGCCAACCTGGTTCGCGTTCAGCGTTCCGTTGGACGCTTCCGTCGCAAGCGTTACGGCACGGTTGAGCAGGTTATTCACCTGCGAAAGAGCACCGTCAGCGGTCTGCAACAGGCCTACGCCATCGCTGGCGTTCTGTGCGGACTGCGTCAGGGCAGCTTCGTTGGCGGAAAGTCCATCCGCAAGCGAAAGTCCCGCGGCGTCGTCGGAGCCGCTGTTGATGCGGGATCCAGAAGACAGCTGCGTCAGCGTGTTCTGCAGGCTGGACTGCGTCTGGTTCAGATTGTTCTCCGCATACATTGCAGAAATATTGTTCAACACACTCAGTGACATGCAAATTCTCCTGGTACATCGAGATTGAGCGGCGTCGTGCCGGTTCCCACACCTCATCGTCCCTCTCATGCGAAAGCTTTACAAACCTCAGTTGTTTCCCGGAACTGACGTCCCAAAACGGAACTCACGCAATGTTTGCGCTCTTCCGATAACGGTCTTGGAGCCAATCGTCATGATCGAACTCACACGCCTCAACGGACACAAAATCGCCGTCAACTGCGATCTCATCCGCTACGCAGAAGCTTCTCCCGACACCGTACTGACATTGGTCACTGGTGAAAAACTCATCGTGCTCGAAAGCTGCGATGCGGTGACGGCGCTCGCATTCCAATATCGTGTAGCGCTGATGCAGTCTGCATGGCCCGATGCCTCTTCCGCTCTCGCAGCGCGTTCGGCGTTCGACGCGCCACACACGGACGCTGCACTCTTCTTCGACCGCGACTAAAGAAAAGGGATTCGACACCATGGACATTGCAAGCATCGCCGGTATCGCTCTCGCAGCCATCGGCATTCTCGCCGGCATGATGATAGAAGGCGGAAGCATCGCGCAGATCACGCAACCTACCGCCGCCATGATCGTCTGCGGCGGCACAGCGGGCGCCGTCATGCTGCAGTTCCCTCTCAGCATCTTCCTCGCGGCCGCGAAGGCTCTCGTCAAAGTGTTTCTACCGGGTAAGCACGACGGCGAAGCCACGCTGAAGCAGCTCGTAGACTTCGCGCAAAAAGCCCGCAAGTCCGGCATCGTCTCACTCGATGCCGACTTGGCGACAGTTCGCGATCCATTCCTCAAGCAAGCGCTCATGCTCGCGGTCGACGGCACGGAGCCGTCGGAGGTCCGCAAGATCATGCAGCTGGAGCTTGAAAACAAATCCGAAATCGAAGAAAAGATCCCTGCCGTGTTTGAAGCCGCCGGCGGCTACAGCCCCACGGTCGGTATCATAGGCGCCGTGCTTGGGCTCATCCAGGTGATGAAGAACCTCGATAACATCGACGAGGTAGGCCGCGGCATTGCCACTGCCTTCGTTGCGACGATCTACGGCGTGGCCGTTGCCAACCTCATATGCCTGCCGGCAGCGGGCAAGCTGAAGTTCCGTCACCGCGAAGAGACGATGCTCAAGGAGATGATGCTCGAAGGCGTGATCTCCATCCTCGAAGGCATGAACCCGCGCATGATGGAAACCAAGCTCCGGACCTTCCTTTTCGACTCCAAAGCCCCCAACCCCGATGGCCGCCGCGGCGATGCCGTAGCGGCCGGAGCTACAGCATGAGCAGGAAGAAGCATCCCGAACATGTAAACCACGAGCGTTGGCTGGTGAGCTACGCTGACTTCATCACGCTGCTGTTCGCGTTCTTCGTCGTGCTCTTCGCATCAGGACAATCGGACAAGACCAAGCAGAAGAGAGCCGCGGCTGCGATCAGCTCCGCATTCGCACAGATGGCTATCTTCGAACCTCACTCCACCACGCCCGCCATTTCGGATGTGCCAGGTGCTGGGGCGCCTACAACACCGTCGCCGGTCGAGCTCCCGATGGCTTCAGAGACAGCAGATGGGGCGCTGGATGCGAACGCTATCGTCAACGCCGGGGCGCTTCGCGAACACGTAGAAGAGCTGATTCAGGAACAGATCGCCGGCGGCGGGATGAAGCTCAGTGACCTCACGCTCACATCCACACCCGAAGGTCTCGTGCTTTCCCTGCAGGAGGGCGGCTTCTTCGCATCCGGCTCGGCGGATCTTCGTCCCGCAGCCATCCCTGCGCTTGAAAGCATCGCAGCGGCGCTGCCCTCAACGCCTATACGCATTGAGGGCCATACGGACAATCTGCCGATGCACACCTCACTCTACGCTTCGAACTGGGAGCTTTCGAGCGCCCGCGCCTCAGCGATTGCGCGCTTCCTGCTGGAGCATAGTCACGCCAATCCTTCGCAGCTTTCGGTTGCGGGGTATGCGGAGTTTCATCCGGTGGCTTCGAACGCTACCGAAGCTGGACGAGCGCGTAACCGGCGTGTGGATATTGTGTTTCTAGGACCGCAGGCTACTTCGTCACAACCATAACTTTGACGATAACGCGCTTGGAGCATTGGCCGTCGAACTCGGCGGAGGCAACAGGGTTGGAATGTCCACATGGAGCATTTGGCGGCGTTTACCGTGTTTTAATAGTGCGTTTTTGTGGAGGTTTACGGTGAGTTTGTGGTGAATTTTGCGTTTTATGGTGTCCAGCAAACTTTACATTTTGGACGGGACGAAGTGCGGAGCCGCGTAAGCTAGAGAGATGCATGCTTTGCTGAGTGCGGTTGAGATGACCGGGGTGATGGGGTGGGAGATTCTTTGGGCGCTTTGCCTGGGGTTTGTGCTTTCGGCGGGGATTGAAGCCTGTGTTTCCAAGGAGAAGGTCGGGCAGTTGATGCCGGATTCTTCTGCGAAGACGATTGTGATCGCGAGTGCGCTGGGGGCGGCTAGTTCGTCGTGCAGCTATGCGGCGACGGCGCTGGCGCGAACGCTGTTTCGCAAGGGTGCGGACTTTATTGCGGCGATGGCGTTTCAGTTTGCTTCGACCAACCTGGTGGTAGAGCTGAGCGTGCTGCTCGCAGTGCTGATGGGGTGGCGGTTTATGGCGGCGGAGTTTGTGGGTGGGCCGATCATGATTCTGCTGGTGGTGGTGTTTCTGCGGATGACGCTGAAGCCGAAGCTGATTGCTGCTGCACATAAGCAGGCCATGCTGAACCTGCCGGGCAGGATGGAAGGCCATGCGGCGATGGACATGAGCCTGCATACCGGCACGTTCTGGCAAAAGGTGACTTCGAGCAAAGGGTATACGGCGACGACGCACTATTACTGGATGGATTGGTACTCACTGTGGCCGGATATTCTGGGCGGCCTGGTGATTTCGGGGTGCCTGGCGGCCTGGGTGCCGCAGCATTTCTGGCAGGGGTTCTTTCTGGTGGGGCATCCGGTACTGGCGCGGTTCTGGGGGCCGTTGATTGGGCCGCTGGTGGCCGTGCTTAGCTTTGTGTGCTCGGTGGGGAATGTGCCACTGGCGGCGGTACTTTGGAATGGTGGGATCAGCTTTGGGGGTGTGATTGCGTTTTTGTTTGCGGATTTGATCATTCTGCCGATTTTGAATATCTACCGAAAGTATTACGGACTGAAGGTTGCGGCGATTCTGTTTGCGACGTTTTATGCCGCGATGGCGCTGGCGGCGCTGGCTGTGGAGTTCCTGTTTGGGGCGGTGGGGTTGATTCCGCGCGAGCGGAGTGCGACCATCATGCAGGAAGCCGTGCGGTGGAATTACACGTCGGTTCTGAATGTTGTGTTTCTAGGGATTTCCGCGATCATGCTATTTCGGTTTTTGAAGACCGGTGGACCAGCGATGCTGCGGATGATGGACGATGCGCCGCCGATGGATGCGCCGGCACATCATTGTTGTCACTAATCTGACGACCCCGCAAGTGCCCGGAACCGATACGACCATTCATATCACTTATAGAACTCGCCGCCAGCATAGATTTCTCTTATTCTGGTAAGGCCCGAAAGGAACTCATTATGTCTACCGTTACTCAGGAAGTTTTCGACATTACCGCAAGCAGCTATGACGCCGATCGGGCGAAGCTGATTCCCTGCTATGACGCGCTCTACCGGCGCACAACCGACTTGATTCCGGCGGGGGCGAGCAAGATTCTCGACCTGGGTGCGGGGACGGGGCTGCTTTCGGTGTTTGTGCGGAACTGGTATCCGCAGGCACATATCCATTTGATGGATGTGTCGGAGCCCATGCTGGATAAGGCCAAGGAGCGATTGGCCAAAGACGGCAATGTGAGCTTTGAAGCGGCGGACTATGTGACGGCTCCGCTGGGCGAGGGCTATGACGCGATTGTTTCGGCGCTTTCAATCCATCATCTGGATGATGCGACGAAGAAGCTGCTGTTCAAGAAGATTCACGCAGCGCTGCGGCCGGGTGGGGTGTTTGTGAATGCTGAGCAGGTGGCGGGGCCTACGCCTGATCTGGACCACCTTTATAAAGATCTTTGGCTGCAGCAGGTGCGTGAGGCGGGCGCAACGCCGCAGCAGATTGCGGACTCACTGTATCGGCAGCAGGATGACCGTTGCGCGAGCGTGGAAGACCAGTTGAAGTGGCTGCGTGAGGCTGGCTTTATCGATGTGGATTGCTGGTTCAAGGACAACCGGTTTGCGGTGTTGGCGGGAACGAGGCCTTAAGGGCAGCGGACAGTTAACAGGGAACAGCCAACAGAGGGAGGGGGACGAATCGTCTCCCTCGCGAAAGCGTCTAACGGTGAGCATTAGATCGACAGGTCTAAAATAAAGGTGGAGGTTCGCCTATGCCCGCGGAAGCACTTATCGAAGCTCACGTAGATGAAAATGTGCGCAGACAGGCCCAGGAAATCTACTCGGCGGCCGGCGTCACGATCGAAGATATGGTCCGCCGCATGTTGTTGAAAACGGTGGAAGACAACGCGATTCCAATGGATTTCTTTCGCCCCAATGCTGAAACCCTAGCGGCGATAGAAGCGGCGCGGCGCGGCGAGTTTGCAGGCGAAGGAAGTATTGACGATCTTTTCGCGGAGCTCGATGCGGACGATTAAGTGGACTTCGCGCTTCAAGAAAGATGTTCGGCGCGAGATGCGCGGGCTTTTCCGGAAAACGCTGCAACACGATCTATCCGAGCTGACCAGCTTGCTCGAAATCACTGCCCTGCTGCCGGATAGGTATCGCGACCATGCTCTCACGGGCAATCTTCGGGACCACCGAGATTGCCATGTCCACCCGGACCTGATTCTGATTTATCGCAAACCCGATCCGCTAACGCTTGAACTGGTGCGGTTAGGCTCCCACAGCGAACTTGAACTCTAACCACCCGATTCTGGTGCGTGACCCATGAAACTGACTCGCTATACGAAGTTTACCGGTGATCTTTCTACAAGCTTTGGGCTTGATGACCTGATGCAGGCGCTTTCGGATTTTCTGCTGGACTCGGGGTATCAGGATCCGTTTTCGCCGTTCCAGAATATGGACGACTCGATGGAGAGTCTGCGCGAGGCGATTCGGCAGGCGCTGGAGTCGGGCGATGTGCTGGATGAAGATGCGCAGGAGCAGTTCGATTCGCTGGATGAGCCGCAGGTGGAAGAGCTGATCGACAAGATCGTGCAGCGGATGAAGGATGAGAACTTTCTGAACGCGGAAGAGCCGCAGGAGCCGGGCCAAGGCGAGCAGGGTGAAGGCAATGGCGATGCCCGTTTTGAAGTGACCGATAAGGGTATGGACTTCCTGGGGTATAAGGCGCTGCGGGATCTGCTGGGGCCGCTGGGTAAGTCGTCGCTGGGGCGGCATGACACGCGGTATGAAGCTGCGGGCGTGGAGACCAACGGAAGCTCGAAGCAGTATGAGTTTGGGGATTCGCTGAACCTGGATATTACGGCGACGCTGAACAGCGTGTTTGCGCGTGAGGGTGCGCCGGATGGGTCTGGTGTGCTGAACCTGGAGTACAGCGATCTGCATGTGCAGCAGGCGGATTATCAGTCGTCGTGTGCGACGGTGGTGCTGCTGGATTGTTCGCACTCGATGATTCTTTATGGCGAGGACCGGTTTACGCCGGCGAAGCGTGTGGCCATGGCGCTGGCGCATTTGATTCGTACGCAGTTCCCTGGCGACACGATTGATCTGGTGCTGTTTCATGATTCGGCGGAGCATATTCATCTGTCGCAGCTGCCGCGGGTGAAGGTTGGGCCGCACTACACGAATACTCGCGAGGGGTTGCGGGTGGCGCAGAGGATTTTGAAGTCCAGCGGCAAGGACATGAAGCAGATTGTGATGATCACCGATGGCAAGCCTTCGGCGTTGACGCTGGAGGATGGGCGCATCTACAAGAATGCGTTTGGGCTTGATCCGCTGGTGATTTCAGAGACGCTGGAAGAAGTGAGCCGGTGCAAGCGGGCGAACATCATGATCAATACGTTCATGCTGGCGCAGGACTTTCAGTTGGTGCAGTTTGTGCAGAAGATGTCTGCGATGTGCCGCGGGAAGGCTTACTTTACGACGCCACAGACGCTGGGGAATTATTTGTTGATGGATTTTATGTCGCGGCGGATGAAGACGATCAATTAGGGCGGTCCCGCGACAGTACCGTCGACATAAGCAAACAGCAGATCCTTCGCGTTGCTCAGGATGACAATCTTATAAAGTGTGCGTTGTCTCTGTGGGATGTTTGTCGCGCCAGATGCGGTAGGCGCCCCAGGCGGAGACGGTGCAGTTATCCATGACGCGGCCGTCTAGGACCATGGATTCGAAGTCGGCGACGCTGACGCGGTGGACAGTCATGTCGAACTCTTCGGGGTCGCGTTCGGTTTCGCCTTGCGTGAGGCCTTCGGCTAGATAGACGTGGTGAATCTGGTGCATAGCGCCGTAGGCTATCCAGAGGTCGGTGAGGTGGGTGATGCGGTCGGCGGTGAGACCGGTCTCTTCGCGGAGCTCGCCACGGGCCAGTTCTTCCGGGTCGACATCGGCGATTTCCCAGCCGCCTTGGGGGAGCTCGTAGAACGTGCCGCTTACGGTGTATCGGAACTGGCGGACGAGCCAGAGGAAGTCGCCTTCGGGGGTGTGCTCAAGCGGGACGATGATGACGGCGGGATGCTTGTCCATGACGCCGTAGATGCCGCGTACGCCGTCTTCGCGCTCGATGACGTCTTCGCGAACGCTGCACCAGGGGTTGCTGTAGACTTCGCGGCTGCTGATGGTCTTGATGGACACGAGGGTCTCCGTGTCTATTATCAAGCAGTGCGGAGGCTGTGAATAGTGAGTAGTGAATAGTGAATAGTGAATAGTGAATAGTGAATAAAAGCAAAGCGGATCAGCTGACTTCGCGGTCTTCTACTTGTTCGGTTGTGGAGAGGAGGACGGCGAGGGTCATGGGGGGCAGTTGGATGCCGCCGTTGGTTATGCCCAGTCCTTCGCGTGAGATGAGGCTGAGTTCTTCTCCATCCAGGAGCTGGAAGTAGTAGGGCTTGTCGCCGAAGTTGGCGAGGATGCGGGCTTCGTCGCGCTGCATGACCAAGGTCTTCTGAGTATCGTCTGTGGAGACACGAAGTTGATGCATGCTGCCATCGTTGAGTGCGACCGTGCAGCGGCGCAGCTTGATGAGGGATTTGGTCCAGGCGAGCATTTCGGCGTGCTTGCCTTCAGAAACCTCTTCCCATTTTAGCTTTGAGTCGTCGAACGTTTTTCGATCTTCGGGGTTGGGGACTTCCTGATCGAAGCCGAACTGGGCGAAGTCGCGCTTGCGACCTTCGGAGACGAGGCGGCGCATGTCTTCGTCGTCGTGGTCGGCGAAGTAGAGGAAGGGGGTGGAGGCGGCGAACTCTTCGCCCATGAAGAGCATGGGGACGTACGGCGCCATGAGGACGAGACCGGTGGCGACCTTTTGCGCGTCGAGGCCGCAGAGTTGCTCGAGGCGCTCACCTAGCGCCCGATTGCCGATCTGGTCGTGGTTCTGATCGAAGTGGACGAAGTGATGGGCGGACAGGCCTTCAGCCGGGCGCCCGTGTTTGCACTTGCGGTACTTGGAGTATTTACCGTCGAAAACGAAGGCGTGCTTGAGGGCCTTGTGAAGGTCGCCCATGGTGCCGAAATCTTTGTAGTAGGCCTTGTCGGGCTCCTTGGTGTAGAGGAGGCTGAAGAGGGAGTGATGGAAGTCGTCGCTCCACTGCGAGTCCATGCCGTAGCCGTTGGCTTCGCGGGGGCGGATGACGCGGGGGTCGTTGAGGTCGCTTTCGGCGATGAGGTAGAACTCTTTGCCGAGCGTGGCGCCGAGGCGTTCGACTTCGGTAGAGAGCTGCTCCATGAAGTGCGTGGCGGAGCGGTCGATGTACTCGTGGACGGCGTCGAAGCGAAGGCCGTCGCAGTGGTAGTCGCGGAGCCACATCATGGCGTTGTCGCAGAAGAAGCGGCGGACTTCGTCGCTGCCGCCTTCGTCGAGATTGACGGCGTCACCCCAGGGGGTTTTGTGGCGGTCGGTGAGGTAGGGGCCGAACTTGTTGGTGTAGTTGCCGACGGGGCCGAAGTGGTTATAGACGACGTCGAGAATGACGGAGAGGCCGCGGGCGTGGCAGGCGTCGACGAAGCGCTTGAAGCCGTCGGGGCCGCCGTAGGGCTCGTGTGTGGCGAAGAGGGCGACGCCGTCGTAGCCCCAGCCGCGATCGCCGGCGAAGGCGTTGATGGGCAGGATTTCAAGATGGGTAACGCCGAGGTCGACGAGGTAGTCGAGGTGGTCGATGGCGCCGTCGAAGGTGCCCTGCTCGCTGAAGGTGCCGATGTGCATCTCGTAGATGACGGAGCCGGTTTTGGGCGAGCCGCGCCAGAGCTGGTCGTGCCACTCGAAGAGGCTGTGGTCGCAGAGCTGCGACATGCCGTGGACGCCGTTGGGCTGGCGGTGGCTGCGGGGGTCGGGATAGGGTGTGGGGTCGTCGTCGATGAGATAGGCGTAGTCGGTGCCGCAGGCCGCCGTCGCTACTTCAAGCATCCACCAGCCGCGCTTGTTTGGTCCTTCCATGGGGAGGACCTGGTCGTTGACTTTGACCGACATTTTTTTGGCGCGCGGCGCCCAGATTCCAAACTTATGCATCGGTAGTTCTCCAAGTGTTGTCAGCGGTTCAGTTCACGCGTGGTGAAAGCTTGTTTGTAAGGTTGTGGCTCGGGAGCAGACAGCAGATCCTTCGCTGTGCTCAGGATGACAAATTTTCTATGAGGAGCGTACTAGAAGCGCTACGGGAAACTGGCCCAGTAAGCTTGCGAGCGGAACCTCTCCGCCTTCGATGCTTTGTTCGGTGAGTCGATTCAGCCAGGTGCCTTGCGGAATTGCGATGTGCGTGTTTTCCCAGTCGCCTTTCAATGTGGTCAAAAGACGTTGTACTACCGTGATGACGTTTTCGCCGCGCTGGTAGGCGATGACGTGGTCAGCCTTTGGGCCGTGGGCAAGGATGGGAGCGTATTCGGCTTCGGGACCGAACCAGTCGCGATGCTCGTTGCGGAGTTGGAGGGCGTGGTGGATAACCCACAGCTTGGGAAGGCCTTCGTCCATGCGGGACATGATGCCGGAGGCGTCGAGAGTTTTGAGTTCGTTGAGGAGGTGGCAGCGGAGCTTGTAGTCGACGGGGCGGCGGTTGTCGGGGTCGACGAGTGAGAGATCCCAGAGCTCGCTGCCCTGATACAGATCGGGGACGCCGGGGGATGTGTATTTGAGAAGGGTTTGTGCGAGAGAGTTGACGCGGCCGGCGTAGAGGATGGTGTTTACGAACTCCTCGAGTTCGGAGACGAAGCTTTCATCGGCGAGGATGGAGGCGATGAAGTTGTTGATGGCGTTTTCGTAGGTTTCGTCGTTGGCGACCCAGCTGGTGTGGACCTTGGCTTCGCGCATGGCTTTTTGCATGTAGTCGCGGAGACGTTGGCTGTCGATGGGCCACGCGCCGACGAGGGTTTGGTAGAGGAACCACTCGGTGCCGCGATCGGGAAAGCCGTTGCTGCGATAGTGAGCGTTGCGTTTGGACCACTTCTTTACGGTTTGCGCGAAAGATTTCTGGACTTCAGAGAGGACGGCGAGGCGGGCGCGGACGTCGTCCGAGCGCTTGGTGTCGTGCGTGCTGAGCGCGGTCATCGTTTCAGGATGGGTGCGCTGCATGGTGCTGTTGTACTCGTGGAACTGCTCGACGGTAAGGCCGTCGCAAGCGGGGTTGGAACCTACTTCGTTCATGCCGGTGAGGCGGTTGAAGCAGTAGAAGGCCGTGTCTTCGACGCCCTTAGCCATGACGGGGCTGGTGAACTGCTGGAAGCGGTAGACGAACTCGCTTTCGTTGGTGCCTTTGACTTTGAGCTCGAGGACATCGCGCATGAAGTCGAAGAGAGCGCCGTCGATGTCCTGGCGGTTGTCCTTGGCGCACTTGATGGCGCAGTCGATGACGTGGCGGTCTTCGTCGATGATCTCTTCGCGGTCGGGGATGACGTAGGTGCGGTAGACGGAGAAGCAGGAGGAGACTTCGCGGATGGCGCGGCGAATTTCGGCGCGGGTGAAGTCGCGCTGCTCGCGATGGCTTTCGCAGATGTCGACGAAGATGTTGGTGAGGCGGTTGACGTCCGAGCCGAGGGCTTCCTGGGTGACGGCGAGCTTTTTGTCGTGGGCGATGGTTGGGAAATGGATGGGCTCGGAGGTGAACTGCGCGTAGGCGCGGCCGAGTGAGCGGAGGCCGTCGGGCTTTACGAGGACGCTCATCGCAGTGTTGAGGAAGTCGTAGCCGCTGGTGCCCTGGATGGGCCAGGTGTCGCGGAGGAACTCGCCGGGCTCAAGGATTTTTTCGCCGACGATCCAGGCGTCGGGAGCGCAGTCGCGAAGGCGCTGGCAGTATTGGAGCGGATCGCGGAGACCATCGGGGTGATCGATGCGAACGCCGTCGAGAAGGCCCTGCTTGAGCCACTTGACGATGAGAGCGTGCGTTTCGTCGAAGACGTACTCGCGCTCTACGCGGAGGCCGATGAGGGTATTGACGTCGAAGAAACGGCGGTAGCCGAGTTGCTGGTCGGCGGTCTTCCAGTAGGCGAGGCGATAGTGCTGCTGGTTGAGGAAGCCGTCGAGAGCGTCGGGGTTGGCGTTGAGCTCTTTGACGGCACGGTCGATGGCTTCGCAGACATTTTCTTCTTCGGCGCAGAGGCGATCGAGAAGGCCGTGGAGAACGACCTTGTCGCGATGGCGGAAGAGAACCGTGCGGCGATCCCAGAGATCGGGTGAAGGAAGGCGGGCGTAGCTGGCGGCGAGGAAGTTGAGGGTGTCGCTGCGGGCGTAGTCGGCGGCCTTGTTGAGGATGGTGAAGAGGCTTTGCGGAGCCACGGGGAGCGATTGGCCGGCGGCTTCGACCTTGAAGGAACTTCCCTGCCGGTCGATCTTGATGCCGCCTGCGGTGACGACGCGGCCGTATTGATCGGCGAGGATGGGGACGAGGACTTTATCGCGGAGACGCTCTTCGGCGGAGTTCCAATCGATATCGAAGAAGCTGGCGTAGCGGCTGCTGGTGCCGTTTTCGAGGACGTCCCACCAGTAGCGGTTCTGCTCGCCGAGACTCATGTGGTTGGGGACGATGTCGAGGATCTGGCCGAGGCCGAGGTCCTGAAGGCGCTTGCAGAAACGTTCGTGGCCGGCTGGACCGCCGAGCTCTTCGTTGACGGTGCGGTGGTCGACGACGTCGTAGCCGTGCATGCTGCCGGGGGCGGCCTGCAGGTAGGGCGAGCAGTAGACGTGACTGATGCCGAGGGCTTTGAGGTAATCGGCGATTGCCGCGGCATCGTCGAAGGTAAAGCCTTTGTGCAGTTGCAGTCGATACGTCGAAGCTGGAGTCTTCGCCATCTTGCTCATGTCCCTGTTTTGTTTGGTTGACGGATCGCCTCTGCTCGAGGCCTGCAAGGCGGGCATTTCCCTCAACGTGAGATGCACGGCATGCACCTGTAATTGGCCCGGCTCTTGAATAGAGTCCCGGGAGGTAGATGAGGTTGTATAGACACACCGCCGCTTCGGACGAGTGGCGGTAAGTGGCTCATTTGACAGGCGCGTACGGTTCCGGTTGCCAGTGGCCGGAAAGCGTAAAGGCGGCATGCACAAGAGCGATGTGGGAAAGAGCCTGAGGAAAATTTCCAAGCATGCGCTTGCCGACGGGATCGTACTCTTCGCTCAGAAGACCGACATCGTTGCGCAGCGCGAGCAGGCGGTCGTACATGGCGGTTGCTTCGCCCTTGCGGCCGAGCAGGTAGAGACAGACCACGAGCCAGAAGCTGCAGGCGAGGAAGGTGCCTTCGTTGCCCTTGAGACCATCGGGTGATTTTTCGGGCTTGTAGCGCTGGACCAGACCGTCCTGCATGAGGTTCTTCTGGATGGCATCGATGGTGCCGATGATGCGTGGATCGTCCATGGGAAGGAAGCCGACGAGGCCGAGGCGGAGGCAGGAAGCATCGAGATTCTTGCTTCCGTAGCTTTGGGTAAAGGCGTTGAGCTTTTTGTTGAAGCCCTTTTCGCAGATTTCCTTGTGGAGGAGGTCGCGATTCTTTTTCCAGCGTTTTATGTCGCCGCCGCCATCGAAACGCTCGTAGTTTTTGAGGGCGCGATCCAGCGCAACCCAGGCCATGACCTTGCTATGGACGAAGTGCTTGCGGCCGCTGCGAGTTTCCCAGATGCCTTCGTCGGGCTGGTCCCAGACCTGGCAGAGATGGTCGATGAGCTTGGCTTGCAGGGCGGCGGCGGGGACGCGGACGTCTTCGTCGCCATCGGGAACACGCTGGAGCGCGGTGGCTACTTCGCCGAAGACATCCAGCTGGAACTGGCCGGCGGCAGCGTTGCCGAAGCGGACGGGGCGCGATTCTTCGTAGCCGCGAAGCCAGCCAGCGTCCCACTCGGGTAGTTGGCGCTCGCCGCCGATACCATAAAGGCTTTGCACCTGGTCGGGAGCACCGGCGATGGCACGCAGCAACCAAAGGCGCCACTGGATGGCTTCTTCCGTGTAGCCGGCACGCAGGAGAACGAGCAAAGTAAAGGAGGTATCGCGGAGCCAGCAGAAGCGGTAGTCCCAGTTGCGCTCTCCGCCGATTTTTTCGGGAAGGCCCGCGGTGACGGCGGCGACGATGCCGCCGGTGGGACGGTAGGTCATGGCCTTGAGAGTCATGAGACTGCGAGAGACGGCGTCGGTGTAGATGCCTTCGTATTTGGAACGGCCCGTCCAATCGCACCAGTACTTGTCGGTGTCTTCGAGGGCGTCGTCGGGCGAGATGCGGCGGGGAACGTCTTCATTGGACGCGCCGTAGGTGAGGACGAAGCAGGTGCGGTGCCCCTCTTTGAGGGTGAACTCGCTGACCGTGGTCATATCTTCGCCGTGAAGCTTGGCGGGGTCGCCCTTGGGGCACTCGGCGCGGAGGACGACCATGTTTGGGCCGGCGATGGCGCGAAGTTCGTCGCCCTTGGCGGTGACCCAGGGAATGGTGAGGCCGTAGTCGAAGCGGATGACGAGTTCCATGCGCATTTTGACCTTGCCTCGGATGCCCGAGATGATCCTGACAACGTCCGAGTGCTGGCCGCGAGGCGGCATGAAGTCGGTGAGGCAGACTTCGCCGTCTTCGGTGACGAAGGTGGTTTCGAGGATCATGGTGCCGGGGCGATAGCGGCGGGTGATGGATTTGATTTCGCCGACGGGCTGCAGGCGCCAGTAGCCGTTATCGGCGGTGCCGAGCAGAGCGGCGAAACAGGCGGCAGAGGAGAAGTTGGGCCAGCAGAGCCAGTCGATGGAGCCATCGCGGCTGACGAGTGCGCCGGTTTCGCAGTCGCCGATGAGCGCATAATCTTCGATGCGGCCCGCGTGCAGCGGCGGGAGCCTGGGCTTACTCTTTCCGAACAACGACAAACTGCCTCCATGCCTAGCGCGGCCTCAAAGCTTTCAGGGCGACAACCAGCGGTGCGTGTGGCGCATCCCTTACCGTGAAGCAGGGTGTAAGGTGAAACGCGATGGTACACAGCACTCCTGCAGTTGGATGCGTTGGAACGGCTTGCGAGACGCGGAGACTTTGAGCCGCTGAAAGTAAGCGAAAATAGAGGTAATGGAGAACCAGCCCGCATGAAGCCTACCGAAGGCCGCCGCCGTGTCGTGATTGAAGAAGTCCAACCCCAGATTGAAGCGGGGCGCTATCCAGCCAAGCGTGTGCTGGGCGATACGGTGGAGATTTCTGCTGCGATTTTCTCCGATGGGCATGACCATGTGGCTGCGCGGCTGCACTATCACCACAAGTCGCAAAAGAAGGCGAGCGTTGTGCCGTTTACGGCGGTGAATAACGACGTGTGGTCGGCGAAGTTCACGGTGGATAAGCTGGGGACGTGGCTTTTTACGGTCGAGGCGTGGGTCGATCACTTCGATACGTGGGTGCATGACCTGGGCAAGCGGCTGGCGGCGCAGCCTGATCCGAAGGAGCCGACACAGCAGGTGGGGCCGCAGGATATTCCGCTGGCGCTACGGATTGGGGCAAACCATGTGGATGCGGCAGCTGCGCGGGCGCTGGGTGCGGATGCGACGAAGCTGAAGCTGTTCGCGCGGGAGCTGCGGTCGCTGGCGGAGAAGAACCTGCCGTACTATGAGGCGCCAAAGCTGGCGGAGCTGATCGATTTGATGGCGAAGTATCCGGACTTGTCGTTTTCGACGATGTATCCGGTGGAGCTGCCGATTTGGGTGGATCGCGAACGGGCTCGGTTTTCAAGCTGGTATGAGCTGTTTCCACGGTCGGCTTCGGAAACCCCGGGCAAGCATGGAACGCTGAAGGATGTGGAGGCTCGGCTGCCGGAGATTGCCGCGATGGGGTTCGACATTGTGTATATGCCGCCGATCCATCCGATTGGGTTGGCGTATCGCAAGGGGCCGAACAACTCGACCACGGCGGGGCCCGAGGATGAGGGCAGCCCGTGGGCGATTGGCGCAAGCGATGGCGGACATACGGCGATCCATAAGAAGCTGGGGACGATGGCGGATTTCGATTCGCTGGTGGCGGCGGCCAAGGGGCATGGGATGGAGCTGGCGCTGGATATTGCGTTCCAGTGCTCGCCGGACCATCCGTGGGTGAAGGAGCATCCGGAGTGGTTTCTGCATCGGCCAGATGGGACGATTCAGTATGCGGAGAACCCGCCGAAGAAGTATCAAGACATTTATCCGCTGAACTTTGAGTCGGCTGATTGGCGTGGGCTTTGGACAGCCTTGTATGGGGTGTTCAAGTTCTGGACCGACCGCGGCGTGCAGGTGTTTCGTGTGGATAATCCGCATACAAAGGCACTGCCGTTCTGGGAGTGGTGCATCGCGGAGGTGCATAAGAGCGTGCCGGAGGCGATCTTCCTGGCGGAGGCGTTTACGAGGCCGCACGTGATGTACTCGCTGGCCAAGGGTGGGTTTACGCAGAGCTACACGTACTTTACTTGGCGGAATACGAAGACCGATCTGGAGGAGTACTGCGAAGAGATTACGAAGCCGCCGGTGTCGGATTTCTTTCGGCCGAACTTCTGGCCGAATACGCCGGATATTCTGCATGAACAATTGCAGACCGGCGGGAAGGCGATGTTTCAGCAGCGGGTGATTCTCGCTGCGACGCTTTCGGCGAACTACGGGATCTATGGGCCTTCGTATGAGCTGCTGGATGGCGCGCCGGCGAAGCCGAGTCCGGGGAAGACGGCTTCGGAAGAGTATCTCGATAGCGAGAAGTATCAGATTCGGGATTGGGATCGGACGTCGCCAGACTCGATTGCTCCGCTGATTACGCTGCTGAATGCGATTCGGCGGGAGAATCCGGCGATGCAGCGGAACGAGAGCCTGCACTTTCATCCGAATGGGAATGCGGAGATGCTGGTGTACTCGAAGACGACGCCGGACTTTGCGAATACGATTTTGGTGATTGTGAATCTTGATGCTCGGAATGAGCAGATCACGATGACGAATCTTGATTTGGAGAAGCTTGGGTTGACGGCGGATGAGGCGTTTGAGGTAGAGGATTTGCTGACCGGGGCGCGATATGCGTGGCGGGGGAGCTCGAATTATGTGGCGCTGCGGCCGGAGGTTACGGCGCATGTGTTGCGGGTGATGCGCTAGACCTCGGTGACGATTGCCTCATCAAGCGCCGCCGCTACATGCAGTGCGGTGGTGTCGAATAGCGGCACGGGGCTGTCGGCATCGGTGATGAGGAGCATGATTTCGGTGCAGCCCAGGATGATGCCTTCGGCGCCGCGGTCTACGAGGCGCTGGATGATGTCGCGGTAGAGCTGACGGGAGGCGTCGAGGGATTGGCCAAGGCAGAGCTCGGAGAAGATGACCTGATGGACGGATTGGCGGTCGGCTTCTTCGGGGATGAGGACCTCGAGGCCGAAGTCACGGGCGAGGCGGCCACGGTAGAAGTCCTGCTCCATGGTGTAAAGGGTGCCGAGCAGGCCGACGCGCTTGAGGCCGGCTTTGGCGATGCGTTTGGCGGTGGCGTCGGCGATGTGGACAAGGGGAATAGAGACGGCGGCCTGTACTTCTTCGGCCATGCGGTGCATGGTGTTGGTGCAGATAAGGAGGAGTTCGGCGCCGCCCTGCTCGAGGCGCTGGGCGCAGGAGATCATTTTGGCGGTGAGGGCGGGCCAGTCGCCGGCACGCTGGAGGGCGGCGATTTCGGCGAAATCCACAGAGAGCAGAAGGCAGGGAGCGGAGTGCAGGCCGCCGAAGCGGGCGCGGATGGTTTCGTTCAAGAGCCTGTAATACTCGGATGAGCTTTCCCAGCTCATCCCGCCGATCAGGCCGATTGTTTTACATCGCATGCTTGGTTTGTTCTCCCGAACTGCAAAATGCGTCACTTCTTTGTATGTTCAGGATACCTGCAGGGTATGCAGTCTTCTCAACAGGCTTGCAATCGGACTTAGCCTTCGCGTCGGCAAGAATCTGCATCCAACCCAACTTAGTGAGCCCAGACACGAAAGAGGCAATCCGCTAGTGAAGAAGCCGAGCAGCGTTACCGATCCTCTCTGGTACAAAGATGCGATCATCTATGAGCTACACGTGCGCGCGTTCTCCGACTCCAATGGAGACGGTATTGGCGACTTTCAGGGCTTGATTTCGAAGCTGGATTACCTGCAGGATCTCGGAGTTACGTGCCTGTGGATTTTGCCGTTCTTTCCGTCGCCGCTGCGTGATGATGGCTACGATATTTCGAACTATACGTCCGTCAATCCTTCGTACGGGACGATTGAAGACTTCCAACAGTTTCTGGATGAGACGCACGCGCGCAACATGCAGGTGATGATCGAGCTGGTCATCAATCACACCAGCGATCAGCATCCGTGGTTCGAGCGGGCCCGGCGGGCGCCGAAGGGGTCGCCGGACCGCGAGATGTATGTGTGGTCCGACACGGACAAGCTGTATGAAGGCGTTCGCATCATCTTTACCGATACAGAGAAGTCCAACTGGACGTGGGATGAGGTGGCACAGCAGTACTACTGGCATCGCTTCTTCTCGCACCAGCCCGATCTGAACTTCGACAACCCGCGCGTGATGGAAGAAGTGCTGAACGCGATGCGGTTCTGGATGGACATGGGTGTCGATGGGCTGCGGCTGGATGCGATTCCGTATCTTGTGGAGCGCGATGGGACAAGCTGCGAAAACGTGCCGGAGACGCACGTTCTGATCAAGAAAATTCGCGCGGTGATGGATGCTGAGTATGACAATCGGTTGATCCTGGCAGAGGCGAACATGTGGCCGGCGGATGTGCGGCCTTACTTTGGCGATGGCGATGAGTGCCAGATGGCTTTCCACTTTCCGCTGATGCCGCGTATTTATATGGCGATTCGGCAGGAAGACCGTTTGCCCATTACGGACATCATGGCGCAGACGCCGCCGATCCCGGATAACTGCCAGTGGGGATTGTTTCTGCGTAACCACGATGAGCTGACGCTGGAGATGGTGACCGACGACGAGCGCGATTACATGAACATGGCGTATGCGTCGGACCCGCGGATGCGGATCAATGTGGGCATTCGGCGCAGGCTGGCGCCGTTGGTGGATAACAATCGACGCCGTATTGAGCTGCTGAACTCGCTGCTGTTGAGCTTTCCGGGGACGCCGATTATGTATTACGGCGATGAGATCGGGATGGGCGACAACATTTATCTCGGCGACCGCAATGGTGTACGGACGCCGATGCAGTGGAACTCAGATCGCAATGCCGGGTTCAGCAAGGCTGTGCCGGCGCGGCTTTACTTTCCGGTGATCATGGACCCGATCTGGGGGTACCAGGCGATCAATGTGGAGGCGCAGCAGAGCGATCCTTCGTCGCTGCTGCACTGGACCCGCAACATGATTGCGCTGCGCAAGCTATTCCAGGTTTTCGGGCGTGGGACGCTGGAGTTTCTTGCGCCGGATAACCGCAAGATTCTTGCTTACATACGAGACTGCGCCTACGAAGATGGGCATAGCGAGACCGTGATTTGCGTGGCCAACCTTTCGCGGTTTGCTCAGCCTGTGGCGCTGGATCTTTCGAAGTTTGCGGGACGTGTGCCCGTGGAGATGCTGGGCTACGTGGCGTTCCCTGAGGTGACGACGCAGCCATATCCGCTGACACTCGCGCCGTACAGTTTCCTTTGGCTGGAGCTGCAGCCCGCAGCTCCCAAGGCTGAGACACCGACGATTGAAACACCGGAGGTTTCGGCGGGGATCGATAACTCGGCGCTGGCACTGTTGAGCAAGGCCGCGACGCCTTCGATTACGGAGTTGATCCAGGGCGCAGGGGTAGAGCTGGTGGAGCAGTTGTTGCCCAACTACCTTACACAACAACGTTGGTTTGGTGGCAAGTCGCGGACGATTCGTTCGGCGAAAGTCAGTTCTTCGACGACGGTTGGCGATGGAACGTATACGCTGGCGCTGATCGATGTGACCTACGATGACGACAGCGTCGATCACTATCAGCTGCCTCTGGCCGTTGCTTCCGGCAGCACAGCTGAGGAGCTTCGCAATGCATCGCCAAAGGCGGTACTGGCTACGCTGGGCGATGCTTCGAAGGGTGCGATCCTTTACGATGCTTCGGCCAGTGAGGGTTTTCGGCAGGCTTTGATTTCACTCTTCACTGCGCCGCCAGAGGCGGATGCGGCGATCACTGCGTCACACTCGCCGGCTTTTGATCCTTCAAACCTTGTTCACACGAAGTCCCGTGTGGGTTCCGCGGAGCAATCGAATACGAGCATCCTGTTCGATGATGTTGCGATCTTGAAGCTGTTTCGCCGTCTGCAACCGGGAGAGAATCCTGATGTGGAGATGACACGCTTTCTTACAGATGTGGCGCACTTCAGTGCAATCCCCGCGTATCTTGGAGAGCTGCACTCCGGCTCTGGCGCTGGGGAGACTACGCTGGCCTTTCTGCAGGCGTTTGCACCTAACGAGGGCGATGGATGGTCTTGGTTCTCGGAAGAGTTGGCGCGGTTCTACGAAGCGCTCGCGAATTGCCCTCCGCCGGTGAAGCTGGGCAAGCCGGCGAACTTCGTTGTGGCGGCGGCCGTTCCGGAAGAAGCACATGAGCGTGCAGGTTTGGCGCTCGATGCGGCTGCACTGCTCGGAACGCGGACCGCGGAGATGCATCTTGCGCTGGCGACGCCGACCAATGATCCAGCCTTTGCCGCTGAAGCCACTACGGCGCAGGCTTTGAATGTCGATGCGAATCGCATGCGCGACCAGGCACAGCGGACACTTGAGGCCTTGAAGCGGAATCTTTCTGGCGTGCCGGATGAACTTGCCGACCGAGCGGCTCTGTTGTTGAGCCATCGTGGCGATTTGTTGAGCCGGACGCAGGCACTGGCAAATGCGACGGAGGGCAAGCGCATACGCATCCATGGGGACTATCATCTAGGACAACTGCTTCGGTCGAAGTCGGATTTCCTGATCGTCGACTTTGAAGGCGAGCCGGCCCGGTCGCTGGAGGAGCGGAGGCAGAAGCAGTCGCCCCTAAAGGATGTTGCCGGCATGCTACGCAGCTTCAGCTATGTTTCGCGCTCGGCGTTGGATCGCTATACACAACGCAGGCCGGAAAAGGCTGAGTTGCTCTCACAGTGGGCCATGCTTTGGGAGAACGCAGTATCGACGAAGTTTCTTGAAGCCTACCGCGCGACGGTCCAGCAGTCGGCCGGATTGATCCCGGAGCCAAAACAGGCGCAGTCGATGTTGACGGCGTTCCTGCTGGAGAAGTCGTTGTACGAGTTGCTGTACGAGTTGAACAACCGCCCGACCTGGCTGCATATTCCACTGAACGGTCTGCTGGCGCTCGTTTCCAGCACGGACGAAAGATAAGATCATGTCGACTTCGCCTATGACCGAGCCTACAAACGCTACATCGACGCAAGAGAGTGCGCCTGTCGCGGCGACATCAGGTGTGGGCGCTCCGCTACTCATCTGTCTTCCTTCAGCCACAGCTGAGACAGTGGAGACTATGCGCGAGCGTATCGCTACGACGCTGCAGGGGCACAACCTGTTTCTTGCAACACCCGGCGGCGCTTCTGCACATCCAGCGCATGGCGTGACGGTTGTGGACTACCCCGTGGCTTCGCGCGGCGATGCGGGGTGGGCGCTTACTGCGACGGATTATCTTGGAGCAGCGCAACTGGCGACCGAGTATGACGCTGCGGCGACTCTCGTGCTGGGCAATGAGGCGGCTTCGCTTTCTGTCGCGGGTCTACAGGCGTTGGCAGAGGCTGTGCTTCTGGGCAAAGCCGATCTCGCGGTAGCCCGCTATCAAACCGGGCCGCATGATGCGCTGGTGAGCTCGGCTCTGCTTTATCCGCTGACCAATGCGCTGTTCGGCACACCGGCCCACTTGCCACTGCCACTGGATGCAGCTTTTTCCGCGCGCATGGCAAAGCGGCTAATCATGGTGGCGCGCAAGCCGAACAATGCGGCTCAACCTGAACCGCTCGTGTGGCCGGTGGCGGAAGCGGCCATCGCGTCCTTCTCCGTGAAGGAGATCGACGCGGGTCCACGAACGCTCCCGCAGCCGACCGACACGGACTTGAATACGTTGCTGGCGGAGATTGTCGGTTCGCTATTCGGCGATATTGAAGCGAAGGCCAATTTCTGGCAGCGTGCGCGCGCGCCGATGCCCGCGAAGCCGAACGTTGAGCCTGCGCGAACGGCTTCTGAAACGGAAGAGCTTGAAGATGTGCGCGCGATGGCGGACAGCTTCCGCAATGCCTATATCAACCTGCAGGAGATCTGGTCGCTCGTGTTGCCGCCGCAATCCCTGCTGGGGCTCAAGCGCATCTCTCGTGCCCCGGCTGAGGAGTTTGCGATGCCGGCCGATCTTTGGGCACGTACGATTTACGACTTTGTGTTGGCATACCACCTGCGGACGATCAACCGTGGACATCTGCTGGGCGCGTTAACGCCGCTGTATCTCGCGTGGGTCGCCTCGCATCTGCGGCAGTCCGCGGGCAACGCCGCAACCGCGGCGTTCCATGTGGAAGAAGCAGCCTCGGCGTTTGTGGCCGAGAAACCGTATATTGTGTCGCGCTGGCGCTGGCCCGATCGCTTTAATCCTTAGCGAGCTGCAAGCGCCGAAACAAGCTTCAGGCACCAACGAAACACAGGAGCCAACTCCATGGGTCAACAAATCGAATCCGCACTTCGCCAGTCCATGCATCGCGTGCTGGTGGTGTTGGTCAGCTTCCTTCCTGGGGTGCTGGTCTTTCTGCTTGCCGTCATTCTGCTAACCGCCTTCGGGCTGCTGCTGGCCGCTATCGTCAAACGCATTCTCGTTGCAGCGCGTTTTGATGAACGGCTCGCTTCAAAAGAAACGGCTGGGTCGCCTGCGAGCATCTCCGACTGGGCACCGTCGCACTCGCCGACACTGCTTGTGGCACGTGTTGTTCTGTGGGCATGCATTCTGCTGGGAGTAGCGATTGGCATTTCAGCCATTGATGCCTCGTACTCGGCGAACTCTCAGCTGGAGCAATTCCTGCTGCCCTACCTGACGCATGTGCTTGGAGCGATTCTGCTCCTCTTCTTCGGAAGCCTGTTGGCCCGTTTTCTGGCGCGGTCTGTGCTGATCGGTGCTGTGAATGCTCAACTGCAGTACGCGCGGTTTCTTTCGCTGGGCATCAAGTGGCTCGTGCTGGTGCTCACTGCGGCTATGGCGCTCGATCACCTGCAGATTGGCGGCGGCATCATCGAACTGGCCTTCGGCATTCTGTTTGGCGGCATCGTGCTTACGCTCGCGCTGGCGATCGGGCTGGGCTCGCGTGACCTGGTGAGCCGGTCGATCGAGAAGACGATTGACAAGCCGGCGGCGACACGCGATCCTGAACCGTTTCCGGCTGGAGAAACGCCGCGGCCGAAGCTGCGCCACTTCTAACCCGCGGCGCGCCGATATAATCGAAGTATGCAGCAGCAGGACATCTACACGCAGCTTACCGCGATCTTCCATGACCTCTTCGACGACGACACGCTCGTGCTGACCCCGAGCCTGACAGCAGCGGGCGTTCCTGAATGGGACTCGTTCAACCATATCAATCTGATCGTCGCGATCGAGTCCCGCTTTGGCATAAAGTTCCAAACCGCAGAGCTGGAGTCGATGCATACCGTCGGGCACCTTGCGGATCTTGTTCAGTCGAAGCTGGCGGCGCAGGGACGCTGAGGCTTATTCTCACTGCCATGTATGCGGCAGCGAGCCGGCGGCTTTGCCCGCCTTGATCTCCGATACGACGATCGTTACATCCTGCAACATATCGGGCCTGACCCAGTTAGGGTCGCGTTTGTCGAGTGCCGGATGGACATCGATCTGTGTTACCGGAACTCCTTTGTGAAGTTGGTCCGCGACGGACGTATACAGGTCTCGCAGAAACTGAGCCTGACCTACGAGGATCTCCGGGCCTCCTGCGGCACCATGGCCGGGCAGCACGGTTGTGGGACTGAGTCCTGCGGCTTTGTCGATGACCCGAGGCCAGTTGGCGATGTCGGCGTCCCACAGTTTGTTGCGAGGGCCGTTGACTGCGGCGTCGCCTGTGCAGAGAATGCGCTCCCTCGGCAGCCAGACCCAGCCGTCTCCGCGTGTGTGTCCCCAGCCGAGATAGAGAAAATCTACCTCGCGGGTTCGATCACGCAAGACGAATCTGTTATCACGAAGACTGATAGATGGGCGCTGGACATCTGCCTCACCGATTGCCCGGACGTCATCTCGTTTCGCGATAGCTGTGCGCCAGCGCTCTGGCTCATAAAGGTTCATCTCCTGGGTAACGCCGGCGAACGCCATGGTCTTTGCGCCGGCTTTGGTCCAGAGAGAGTTGCCGTAGGCGTGGTCGCCATGGGCGTGGGTATCGAACACATAGCGCACCGGTTTGCCCGAGATTGCCGGGATTTGTTGCAGTAGCTCGCGGCTGCGACCGGGGTAGCTGGGGTCAATGAGAATCAGGTAATCACGCATTTCGATCAGGATTGAGTTGCAGTAGCCAGCGTGCGAGTCGCCTTCAAGGAACCAGACGCCCGGAGCGACGAGCTTTGGAGGTGCCTGCGCCGATGCGGGCAACGCGAGCAGGCTCCCACATCCTATCGCCAGCGCGCATAATGTTGTGGTTAAGGTACGAGTCGCCATAGCTTCCAGCCTTGAATCGTACTATCCTCTTCGAATACCCAAAACTGCAAGGGCAACATATTATGTCGGAACGAAAACCCATTCTTGGCGGCTCTCCTATACGTAAGGAAGGCCGCGCGAAGGTGCTGGGTGCAGCAAAGTATATCGACGATCAGGAGTTGCCGGATATGTGGTTCGGCGCGACAGTTCGGTCGTCGATTGCACGAGGAACGATTCGGAGCATTACGTTTTCACCCGAGATCAACTGGGAGGAGTTTGCCATTGTTCGGGCTTCCGATATCCCCGGAGAGAACACGATTGTTCACCTGACTAAGGATCATCCCTGCCTCGCGGCAAACGAAGTCAACCATCCTGAAGAGCCAATCCTTCTGCTCGCGCATCCGGATAAGACCGCGCTGATCGCTGCTGTGCGTGGCGTAAAGATTGAGTACGACGAACTGCCCGGCGTGTTTACGATTGAAGAATCTGAGACTGCGGTTGAGAACAATGATGTAGAGCGAATCATCTGGCCGGGATCGGACCAGGGCGGAACGGCGAACTGTTTCAAAACGTATCTGATGTATTCGGGCGATGCGAAGGAAACCGAGGATGGGCTGGCTACGGCGTTTGAGAACGCGGACTTCATCGTCGAGGGCGAGTATCACACGGGTGCGCAGGAGCAGCTTTATATCGAGAACAACGGCGTCATTGCAGAGTGCTTTCGCGATGCGACCGGCGGGATCGAAAGCCTGTGCGTGCGCGGGTCGATGCAGTGTCCTTACTACCTGGTGCATGCGCTGACGCTGGTATTCAACTTGCCCGAAGACAAGTGCCGTGTGATCCAGGTAGAGACAGGTGGGGCGTTCGGCGGCAAGGAAGACTTCCCTTCTCTGATTGGATCGCATGCGGCGCTGCTGGCGATGAAGTGTGGGCATCCGGTGAAGATTACCTATGACCGCGCGGAAGATATGGCTGCAACGACGAAGCGGCATCCTTCGCGGACGCGGCACCGCACGGCTGTGTCGAAGGATGGCAAGTTGCTGGGCGGGACGATTGACGTGGCGATCGATGGTGGAGCGTATGCGACGCTTTCGCCGGTGGTGCTGTCACGAGCAACCATCCATGCGCCGGGACCTTACAAGTGGCCGCACGTTCGGGTGAAGGCCAAGGCTATGGCGACTAACATTCCGCCGCATGGGGCGTTTCGCGGGTTCGGTGCGCCGCAGTCGTTGTTTGGTCTGGAGCGGCACATGGACAAGATTGCGAAGACGATCGGGCTTACTCCGGAGGAGTTTCGAAGGCGTAATTTTCTGGCGACCGGAGACTGCACAGCTACAGGACAACCTCTAGTTGAGCCTGTCGATATGCAGGGCTTGCTCACGCGAGCGCTGAGAGAAGCGGGCTATCACGAGAAGCTGGCGCGGTTTGCGGAGGAGAACAAGACGTCTTCGATCAAGCGCGGCGTGGGCTTTGCTTCGTTCATGCATGGAACGGGGTTTACGGGGTCGGGTGAGCGGCGGCTGAACTCGCTGGTGTATCTGGATGTGCGGGAAGATGGGCGGCCGGAGATTCTTGTGTCGTCGACGGAGTTTGGGCAAGGGACGAATACGATCCTTTCGCAGGTGGCGGCTCAGACGTTGAATCTTCCTTATGAGAGCATCGTGGTTTCGCCGGTGGATACAAGCATCGTGCCGAACTCAGGACCGACTGTGGCGAGCCGCACGGCGATGATCGTTGGCAAGCTGGTCGAGCGTGCAAGCCTGCAGATGCTGACACTGCTGCGCAATGAAGAGAAGTTGCCGGAAGCGCATACACCGGAGGAGTTCAAGGCAGCGGCGCTGGCGTATCGCGCGAAGCATGGTTCGCTGCGCTGCTCTGTTCGATATGAGCCGCCTGCCAAGATTTACTGGGATGATGAGTTGTATCGCGGCGATGCGTATCCAGGCTATGCATGGGCTGTATACGTGGCTGAGGTTGCCGTCGATATGAACACGTATATGGCCACCTGTACGCGCTTCGATGCGCTGCAGGAGGTTGGGATGGTGATGCATCCGGTGCTGGCCAAGGGACAGATTGAAGGCGGTGTGGCTCAGGGTATCGGCTATGCGCTGTATGAGAAGTGTATGTGGAAAGACGGCCGCATGATGAACAACCAGATGACCAACTACATCATGCCGACGAGCGCCGATCTTCCGCCGATCCATGTTCACTTTGAAGAGGTGCCGAGTATTCATGGCCCGGGTGGGGCGAAGGGCATCGGCGAGTTGCCAATGGATGGGCCAGCGCCGGCGATCCTGAATGCGATTGAGAATGCTACGGGTGTTGCGTTCAACACGATTCCGCTGCTGCCGGAGGATATCTTCGAGCGCTTTACGAGCTTTACTGATCCAGAGCTTGGCGGGACTGAGGATATGGACCCGGCGGTGGATCGCGATACGCGCGTGGAATCTGCGGAGGTGAGCGCATGAGCGTGATTCAGTTTTCCGTGAACGGTAAGCGCGAGAGCATCGATGTGCCACCGATGAAGCGGCTGCTCGATGTGCTGCGCGAAGACCTGCACCTTACCGGCACGAAGGAAGGCTGTGGCGAGGGCGAGTGTGGAGCTTGTGCGATCCTTTTCGATGGCGAGCTTGTGAACTCATGCCTCGTCCCTGCATTGCAGGCCAATGGCGCTCGGCTTTGCACGATCGAAGGCGTGAGCACTGAGGGGCATCTGCATCCGATTCAGCAATGTTTTTTAGAGAAGGGTGGAGCGCAGTGCGGCATTTGCACTCCGGGAATGATCCTCGCCACGCATCACCTGCTCGATAAGTATCCGAACCCTACGATGGCGCAGATACAGGAGGGGCTGGCCGGGAACCTGTGCCGATGCACTGGATATATGCGGATCTTTGAGTCCGTGCAACAAGCGGCGCAACAAGCCAACGAACTAACAGCCAAGAGCTAACAACTGCCCTATGCGTTCTGACGTTTCTCAATTCGATCTCACTGCCCCGCCCTCGCTTGATGCGGTGCTTGCTACGCTTGCAAAGGAGCCAGGGAAACATACGCTGCTGGCGGGCGGCACTGAGTTGATGGTTGCGTTAGGCACCGGCCGGCTCAATCAGCACTCGCTGCTTTCGATTCAGCATCTGCGGGAGCTGCGCTTTATCGGCGTCGATGACAGCGCCATCCACATCGGCTCCGGTACGACGTTTACAGATATACGGCGCAGTAAAGCCATTACCGCCGACTTACCGCTGATGGCGCAGTCGGCTTCGTGGACAGGCTCGGTGGCAAACCAGAATCGTGGCACGCTTGGCGGCAACATCTGCAATGCTTCGCCGGCTGCAGACACGCCTCCCGTGCTGCTTGCTTATGGCGCGACGCTGACCCTGGTCAGTGCGAGTGGAACGCGGACCGTGCCTTATGCGGAGTTTCACCTCGGCTATAAGAAGACCGCGCTGCGACCGGATGAGCTGCTGCACACGATCAACGTGCCGCGGACGTTCGCGGGATACCGGCAGTACATCCGCAAGGTTGGGACGCGAAATGCGCAGGCGATTTCGAAGATTGCGCTTGCCGCGGTTGCGAAGCTCGACGGCGATCGCATCGCCGACATCCGTCTGGGCGCGGCCTCTTTAGCCAATCGCCCTGCCCGCTGCTCGGCTGCCGAAGCCGCGCTGCTGAATCAGCGGCTGGATGCGGCAAACATAGATGCGACAGTGCGAGCGGCACGAGCGGGGCTTGCCAGTGAAGCCAAGCCGATCGATGATATTCGCTCGACCGCGAAGTATCGCGCTGCCGTGGCGGGAAATTTGCTGGAAGAGTTTATCCGTTCGCTGGTTGTGTAGCTTCAGTTCAGGATCACTGCGTCGGCTTCGGTATCGATATCGACGGCCAGGGATTCGTTGGGGATTGCAGAGGCCGGGCGCAACAGGTCGCGCGCGCCTGTGTCTCCCTGCAATAACAACAAGGCCGCGAATGCGGATGCGGGGAAATAAGCTGGAATTCCCTTCCGGCCCGCGTAGCTGGACGCGGTGATCTGGGCGGGGTTCTCCACTAGTCGTTGTAGATGAGGGGCATCCAGTTCGACTTGGTCACAGGTCATGAGCACCAGACCTGAAGCGAGAAACGTTTCGGCAGCCTTTACCCCTCGCCGAATGGAAGATGCCATTCCCTCCGCGGCGAGTTCGTTCATCACGACGAAGCAGCCGCGCCGCTCCAGTGCATCGCAGAACTCGGCGTCGCGGTTGACCACGACGAAGACCGGTGAAAGACCTGCTTCGATGGCGATTCGCGCGGCGCGCTCCACCAGAATCTCGCCGGCATGCATGAGGGTTTGTTTAGGACGGCCCAGACGCCGGGAGAAGCCTGCCGCGAGGATGACCGCAGCCGTGCTCACACCGCACACTGCGTTTGCAGGTAGCGCGAGGCGCCCCCCAACTGGATCTGCTGGGAGACTGCTTCCGGTGTCATGCGGCGCGAGGTGCCGAGCTTGCCTTCGAGGCATGCCTGGATCTCCGCAACGGTAGCCAGAGCGATTGCCTCAGCGCCGTCGCCGCCGAGATCAAGGCCGACAGGAGCGAAGATGCCTTCGCAGGTGCTTTCGAGGCTCCAGCCCAACCTGGCGGATACCTCGCTGACCAGCAGTGCGCTACGGTGTCTCGATCCGAGCAAGCCGAGATATCGCGGACGGCTGAGCAAGAGGGAGGCAAGCCAATCGCGGTCCTGCTCGTAGCTGTGGGTCATCACGACGACGGCATCCTGCGAGGTGATCGCGAGGCCATCGAGCGAGGAAACGGCGAGGACGCGGTCAGCGAGCGGAAACCGTTCCTTGCGTGCCCACTGGGCGCGGCTGTCGACCACCAGCGTCGTCCAGCCGAGGAGCGCCGTAATGGAGACGATGGGCTGCGCGTCGTCGCCCGCGCCGAAGAGGATGAGGCGCTGCGGGGGGTCGAGCCATTCATCAAAGAATGGGAGCGAAGGATTCACGAGGCCCTCGCGGGACCGGAAGAGATGATCTCCTGAATCATTGAAGATGCAGCGCCGCAATGGCCTGCCGGTAGCCGGGATTTGCGTGACCACGCGCCGGCGATCGCCCCGTAGCGAGGCGCGCATGGCAGCTATCAGACCGGCGAACTCAGGAGTATTCACCGGCTCGATAAGAACGTCGACCGTTCCGCCGCAGCCGAGACCGTAGGGGATCTCTGCTGTGTCGTCGAAGAGGGTGGAGTAGCGCTGCACGGTGGCGCCACCGCGGACAAGCCACTGGGCTTTGCGGATGACTTCCGCTTCAAGACAACCGCCGGAGATGGAGCCGGCGTACTCGCCGTTGGCTGCGATGAGCAGGCGGGCACCGGCGCGGCGATAGCTGGAACCTTCGACGTGGATGAGCGTGGCAAGGGCCACAGCGTTATCGCGGTCGAAAAGCTCTACGATCTGGCGACGTTCGCGCATGGAAGGTGTCGAGTTCTCCTACTCAGTAGTGATAGCAGCTATCGGCCGCCGTTGGAAGTATGGATGCAGGGGCAGACTGCAGCGATGCAAGTCACGAATCGCTACAGCCCAGCCAATCGGATATGCACAATAATCAGGGCGAAGGAAAAGCCTAAGTCACAGGTACAATTCCACTAAACTGCCGAATGTTGGCAACGTCGGGCCATCCCTACCCCGTTTCGGAGGAATTCTCCATGCTTTTGCGTTTTTCCCGGTGTCTTTCCACTCTTTCTGTGGCCGCGTGCTTGTTGACCGTCGCCGGACAGTGCCGGGCGCAAGGCGCCAATAGTGTGACCGAACACCCGGATTCGCGGATCGATATCTATGGGGGCTACGGATACTTCCATCCGATCAACAGCGGAATCGACGGCAAACAGTATCAGGACGTCTATAACCCCAACGCCACGGCCAGCGTAACGGGCTACTTCAACCACTTCTTCGGCGTGCAGGTCGAGGGAGGATACTTTTCCGGAAGCAGTGAGCACCGGGTCTATAACCTGAACTGCCCGAGCACCTTTTGCGATCAGTTGATGTACACGGCGCAAGCCGGCCCGGTGCTTCGCTATCCACTGGGATCCTGGATTCCGTTTATTCATGCCCTTGGCGGTGGAACGCGGATGAATGGGCCGGCGGACCAGCCCTTGAAGTGGGGATGGGGCGTGACCGGCGGTATCGGCGTGGATTATGTGCTGCCGTTCTTCAGCAATCACGTCGCGGTGCGACCGATCCAGGCGGACTTTCAGTACTCGCAGGTGGTTTATGGGCCGCTGCTGCTGCCGGCCGGGGTGCAGGGCGGGTTTGGAGAGCTGGACAACCTGAAGCTTTCCGGCGGGCTGGTGATCCGGTTTGGCGAGAAGGTGGACAAGCGCCCGGTAGTGATGGAGTGCAGCACCGCGCCAAGCGTAGTGCATCCGGGTGAGATGGTCACGGTGACAGGAAGCACGGCGGACCTCGACCCGAAGAAGAAGACTACGTTCGCGTGGGCGACGACGGGCGGTAACCTGACGCCATCCGGGACCGAGGCGACGATCGATACGACCGGGCTTGCGCCGGGCGACTATGCGGTTTCCGGCCATGTGCAACAGGGTCTAAGGGCCAGCCAGCAGGCCGGATGCACGGCGCCCTTTACGGTGAAAGCGTTTGAGCCGCCGACGATCGCCTGTTCGGCGCTGCCGGCTTCGGCGACTTCGGGAACGACCATCAGCATCACCTCGAACGCCATCAGCCCACAGAACAGGCCGCTCTCATACTCGTATACGGCCACCGCAGGACAGATTACGGGTGCCGGCGCGGCAGCGACGCTTTCGACCGCAGGCTTGAGCGCACAGACCATTACCGTAACCTGCAATACGACCGATGACCTTGGCCACAGTGCGACCGGGACGACGCAGGTGGCGATCGAAGTGCCGCCTGTACCGGTGGTTTCTCAAACGCAGGCGCTTTGCGGCTTGAGCTTTACGCGAGACAAGCGGCGTCCCGTGCGTGTGGATAACGAATCCAAGGCCTGCCTGGACGATATTGCTCTTTCGATGAACCAGCAGGCGGACGCCAAGTTGGTGATCGTGGGCAATGCGTCTCCGGATGAAAAGCCGGAAGCAGCAGCCGAACGGAGCCTGAATGTGCGTCAGTATCTGACACAGGAAAAAGGCATCGACCAGAGCCGCATCGAGGTGCGGGTTGGCGACACCTCCGGGCGAACGGTGAACAGTACGCTGGTGCCCCCGGGAGCGATCTTCAACGATGCCAATACCGAGCTGTTCGATGAAAAAGCCATTACGCGGACCGGGCAGGCATATGGGGTTTCGCGTGGAGCGCGCGGTGCTGTGCTTCCACGCCGGGGAAGGACGATAACACCGAAGCGTCGGAGGCGGCATGCGGCTGCGGCGGCGGCACCGGTTGGTCATTCGGTGCCTCCCGGAGGCGGATATGTTGCCCCGGCGGCAAGCGAGACGACATCGGTCGCACCGGCTGCTCCCCCGCCGGGAGGATCGACGCTGTCGCAGCTGCCCAAGTAAGAGGCAAGGTTTCTGTTAGACTGGATCAGTCGGTTGGCAGGCGGCGAAGCTCAAGAGAAACACCCGGAGCTTTCGTGTCCTGCTCTTAGGAAAAACCGATATTTACCACCAGAGGTTCGGGGCGTAGCGCAGTCTGGTAGCGCACCTGGTTCGGGACCAGGGGGTCGGAGGTTCGAATCCTCTCGCCCCGACCATTTATTTTCAACAGCTTACGGGCGCTTTTGGGAGCGCGAAAATCGCCGATGTAGTCGATTTTGTAGCTGTGAGAGCCTCCAAGATCAACAACAGGATTTCCAGCAATAGATTTTAATATTCATTCGCTGCTTGTTGCAGGCCACAGTGCCCAACGCTTACGCAGGAAGCCCAGCACACCTGCCGCCGGGGAAAATGGTGGGTATATCTCACGGAAAGCTGTAAATGCCAGCTCAAAGGAACTTCGCGAAAGTTGTTCTGTATATGTTGCCAAGTGGAGCATCGCAATTGATGGCGAACGTGACATGCCTTGATTGCAATGAACGAACACTTTCTGCCCTGCGCTCAGGTGCTCGTGAATGAACACCACCTAAGTGTCCATGATCTCATCGGGAATGTATGCGGGATTGTCCGCATCAATCAGGTTCAATATGAGCCGGGCACCCCGTCGAGCGATCAGATACTCGGGATGCTCCTTAGAGACTGCCCGTCCCGAGTAGCCGAGAGCCTGACGATGGTATGACTCTTTGCAGGCGTGGACGACCGCCCAATTGGGCTTTGAACTAACTTGAGATTCGTAATCTATCTGGGAGCCGACGAATAGACAGGGATGCACTTCAATCATCGAGATTCTGCTTTCTCCACGGGGGCAGCAACATATAGAGTAGGCCCATAAAACCTTCGCCGCCGCGTCTCCGAGGCGTACAAAAGTTTGAGACTGTGCCGTCAGCACTCAGGTTTACTTGAGCGGTGAATCCCAGCCATCCCTAGTGGTCCTTTCTGGTTCCAAGCCAGATATATCAGCTCATTTAATGAGCTATAGAGGGTGTCTTGACAAATATCTTCAATGTTGTATGGTTCAAGAGGTCACTTTACAAGTGCGCGTTGGCGCTAACGGCACTGTCCAAACTTTCCGGCAGTCTAAAGCGATTCATTTGATGAATGAGCGCTTTAATCCTGCTGGAAAGGCGCCTCATATGCCAACAAAAGAATTCTACAAGTCAGTTGTTCAGATGGCTGCAATGATGAAGAGATTCGATGCCACAACATCCAAACTGCTGTTAGTGTTCCACAATCCGCAAAATCCACCCTCGGCAGTTTATGACGAGTGGCAATGCTGGCGCAAAAATGCCGAGACACTGAAAAAGGACATCACACGTCTTCGGAAGATGATGGACAAACAGGATGAGAAAGCCGCCGGGTCGATCTATTGCCTGGAAGGCGTTCGCGCCTGTATCAGTGAATCTCAACGATCAGTAAGAGAACGGTACTTTCTCTTTAGCAGCTTGCATGCATCAACCAATCCGACTTGTACAGATCGTTTCTGACTGCCAATGTTTATCCAAGCCCCCTTTACAAAGGGGGCTTTATCATGATCATGTCGCTTCTTCCAAGCATCATCACCTTTGATGCATCCTCATCTTGACCCGGCGTACCACTTCTTTAGGCTCCTCTCCTTTCGAATGCTGCATCAAAGCCAACAGCAAGACGAGTTTGGAAGTCGGGCCCCAGGTAGGGTAGCGCGCATCACGAAATAACTGCGTAATACCGTCAATGGAGAGATCAACTGTGCGAACATTGAGGGCCGCATCCCTAGATTCGCGAGCACCTCGCATAAGTTCCTTGATGGGAATGTCTGACGTATAGACAACGATGAGTTTCGGTGCCAACGTGCGATACTCGGCGGCAATTCCATATATACGGAAATCTTGTGAACGTGCGCCCGAGTAATTCAGTTCCTCTTGAACAGTGTGCCTCAAGAATTTCGGAAGGCTGGGCTTTCCGCTATCCGTGAAATGTGGATATTTAATCCGAATTGGACCATGCATAAACTCACCGATACCTGCCTCCCACGCAAGGGGATAGATTGGCGTTCCAGCACGACGTCGCCTCAAAAGCGCCTTTCCGTCGCTGCTAACGACAGCCATATGGACTGAGAATGTCGACGGAAGAATCAGATTGGTTCCTGAGTCAATGCCCGTCAGAGCATTTCTGAAAGAATGTAGCCTCAGCCCTCTGTACTCTCTACGCCATAGATTCTGGTGAATTCCCGCATAATAAAGAAACTTTGTCGGGGAGAGATCGATTTCGTTTCTGTAATTGCTATGGTTGAACGCTGCGCCGACGAGTCGTACTTGCGATCCCCAAGGCTCCTTCCGCAATTGTTTGGATGATGGCGTTCTGGCACACCAGTCATCCAGCGCAGCGCAAGCAATGGGATCTAGCAACTTGTCATAGCGACGCCTGGAGTTTTGATAGCGGAGCGGGAAGTTGGATACTGCCTTGCCACTCGGGAACCATTCTGACGCCCATGCCCATTCCTTGTCTTGAAGCGCCTGATGCAGGCTCGTTGAGGTCAGGGTATCCCATAGTTTTCGCGATTCTGCATCTTCCTCCGGATCATATTCCGTGAGCCGGTACGTTCTCTCATGACCCGTCGGAGCGGACAAGATCGATCTGGAATCATCTTCCGGATCTGACGTCTCCAATGCTTGAACGCGATTGCCATGCATTTTATCAACAGGGATGTTCCATCTTTTAGCCTCTCGATCACGAACAAGAAGCTGTTTCAGTTGTCGAAGTCTTTCGTCCAGTCCTGGCATGCTAGAGAAGTTTCTCCGGAGCGCTTGCACCAGTTGCGCCCAATTTTTCTCTCCCATTAGAGTTACACCGCGGAAGGACTTTTCCAAGGAACGCTTGTCCGCACCAGTCTTCTCTGCATACCATGCCGAAGGAGACTTGCCGAGATTTAGCTCTTCCAAAAGTTCTTTGAGGGCCTGACCGAACGTCTCATTGCGCATGGGACTATTCCAACCTCCCTCGCCAAAATAGGGCCACATTGCGACTTCTCATTGTCCTGAAAATATTCGGATCTGGGCCTATTCTGGCATAGCTCTGGCGGTGATCAATCTGCGATCCTTCGAATCGTACACCGAATCTTATTCGGTTTTGGTCACCGAGAATGCCAAATCTCTTATTGATAGGTTTCAACACGGATACGGCGTCAGAGATAGAACGATTGCTTTTCTCTGCCGGTCATCATGTCGCCCATTATTCAACTTCCCTGCCCATCAATTTGGCTCTCTCGCCAGTCGGTTACGATCCGGACATCGTGCTCCTTGACAACCCTTTAGCAAAGAAGGAATGCCAGCGGTACCTAATAGAAATAAAGCGGTACCGCGATGTATACGGTCCAAAGCCGATGCTTCTATGCATCATCTGGTCATTCAGTGAGGCGGCCAGTCATCTGAGTTTGGAGCGAAAGGGAGCGCGTATTGTTTATGTCTTCTAACCTCCGGCCGATCAAATACGGTGTTGAAGTCGCATTGGCAGAACTGCACGACTGCATGCAAGGGAAGGTTCATATCAAAATATTTCATCGTTTCCAGCGAGTGAGTTCCGCATGCGGTCCAGGTGAGGAAATATGGGGTATCAAACTTTCATTCAGCCAACGAGAAGCCGCCGTGCCTCTGGGACTCAGTCTAAAGCTACTGTTCGATTACCTAGCTAGAACACAAATGCCAATGAGCGCGAGCCAGATAGCGGCTGGCATCAGGCACTCGGAGTTTCATAGAAAGCACGGTCTTAATGGGAGTACCCTCCAACGGCGGAAAATCGCACGGTCCGCCATTCGAGAATACATGAAGCGGATCAGAATCGCTCTAAATTTGGCGTTGAACGAAGTAGGCCTTCCTCTGGACGCCAGCCGAGTCCTTGTTTCTGAGCCGACAATCGGCAACGAGATACTCTATAGGCTCAAAGCCAAAATTGAATGGATTCATCTGAGGATCGAAGAATGATGTATCGCATTCTGACTGAGAATATGAGTGCCGACAGGATCAAGTGCATCCTCATGACAGCTGGTGTAGACTACACAATATTTTCGTGCGAAGGCACTTGGCATGGCAGACCAGAGTGCAGCATAATCATCGAACTCGCAAATGTGCCGCAGGTAGTCGCAGAATCAATCGCACAGATCATCAAGTATATGAACTGTCAAGAGGCCGTGCTTGTTCAAGCATTTCCTATGCTAAGCACCCTCATCTAACTATTCACCTCATGTTGTGCGGGACATTTCACAATCCTTTCGTCGGCCCCCTCGTTGGTTTAATGATTGGCGCGCCGCATTGGGCTATGCACCACTGGTGAGGAGGCCGGCGAAAGGATTCGATGTTTTCTTAGCGGACCAAGATCACTTCTTTGGTGGCGTTCGAACCCGAGGATTTATGCAGTAAGCAAAGCCCAGCGCAATGGCGTCGAAGACAGCTACGATGTGGCGCTCAGGATCCCAAGTTCGTCTCTTCCGGGGCAACTTCCAAAGAAGCTCTGGGAATATCCCTGAAAGCATGGTGGCAACCTCGTGCTTGGTTCGAGCACGGAACGGACGAAAGGCTTCTTTCATTTCTTCAGAGGGCATGACACACACCGGGATCGACCGGAATTTTGCCTCGCAGTTGATTGACGTTAGAACGGGGGTCATGTCCGGAGTTCTGCCTCCGTGCCCTCGATGCTCTTCCCTTATGACGATGACCGAAGGATGGAATAGCTTTATTAGTGCGGCAACCCGCGTGGCCGCCACCTGTGCCCCCGCCGTTCCACCCGGAGCAAATGCGCGCGCTCCGAAATCCAGTAACCGCTTTGACCCCTCAAAGGCCGCGTATCCAAACCGCTGCGTACGTAAATCGATTGCCAATACCCGTGAACTCTTGGTTCTGGTGTGCATCTTTTTGTTATTGAGGTCAATTACTGTTATTGCGTTCGCAGAACCATTCGAGCGTACGAGCGGTCTTCTGCGCTTGACGACCTTTCACAGTGCTCTGCTGGAGACGGCTCTCTAGCTCCGCTAGACGCTCCTCAATTCCCTGCTTTACCGTCCCATAGATACCGGGGAAGAGCTCGGCTACCGGCACACGGTATATCGCTTCATAGCCAAACGCACCTAACAGTGAAGGAAGAACCTCTGCACGTTCATGTTTGGACACTTGATCGTTGTTCAGAAATCCAATGATCATGCCGAGGTCTTGTTGGCTCAGCCCGGAACGCTTTCGATGAAAGCGAAGGTAGCTGGCAAGTTCTATGTCATCCATGTTTTGTCAAAGAGCAAATGTTTATCGACTTGCATTCAGCTTAACAAGCCATGCGTACATCTCAAGACACCATAAGTTGCTCCAATCGCGAATGAATTCGATTGCAAAGGCAGTTGTCCCCACGAATGCGCGCGTGAATCTTGGCTCTATGCGAACAAAGAAGGCTGGTTGTGTGAATTATCTATGGAGATGTTCTGAATAGCTGTTGTCTCTCAGAGAAGCTGGCAAAGATTCTTACTTGTGACCGATGGTCGTCGGAGCCGGTGCCAGTTTTTCGACAAGAACGAATTCGGCGTATGTTGCATCGTGAGCTGTTGTATTGCGACCATAGAGATCAGTCTCCGTGGTCGCAATACGGCCTAAAGGCGGTAGCGGAAGGACACCCGAAATCCTGACCTGATTTCCTTCAAAGATAACCTTTCTGAGCAGGAGGCGTACAACATCGCGCTTGGTTTCAAAGTTCAATTTGACGAGGCGTTTGCGAATCTTCCCGCTGTAATCCTCTATGGACGATTGAACCTGCAACGCTGGGTGCTGGCGCTGAGCTAACTCCCCGCGCTGTTTCTCCAGTAATCGCTTTCGGCTGGCAATCGATTCAAGTTCGCTGGCGAGTTGCCCCGGAGTGAGAATGCTTAGACGGTAGGCTTCCAGCACTCTCGACTCTTCCATTCCGAGACCCGCGATCGCCGCATCGAGTTGGATAGCTTCATTATGCTGGGGTATCGCTGGGGCCTTGATCCCTGTTATGGCCTTTGTGAGAATGGCGGGCTCATTCAACGCCCGCATAAGCGGATTCCAAACGTTGGAGTCAAGCAGGTCCTCGCCGACGACACGAACCCGCTTGCATCGTTTGGTGCACTTGTATTCAAACCTTCCATGAGAGCGACTGCCCGTGTACGCAGCTCCACATCCGCCACATCGCACAAGACCGGAGAGCAAATACTCGTGGTGGGCATTGCGCGGGGAGAAGGTGCGGTTTCGATCCAACTGCTGTTGAACGCGTTGCCATTGCTCGTCTGAAATAATCTTGAGCGATTCGGGCAAAGCTACCGGAATCCATTCCTCTTTCGCGCGAAGACGATTGCTGGATTTCCTGGCCCTCGGCTGAGCCTCGGCGAGAATGCGCTTCGGATAAGAGGATTGCGATTTATTGTAGTGCCATGTCCCGCAATAGACAGGTGCTCGCAAAATTCGAGTTACAGTTGATTTTTCCCAACTTGCGCCGCCGTTACGTGGTCGAATGCCTTCTCGTCCCAGCCTAAGGGTGACCGCGCATCCACTAAGGCCGTCCTTATCTACCCAATTGAACATCTCACGCACGACCGCGGCCTCTTGTGGATTTACGATTAACCTTCCATCACGATTAGGCTTCACCGCAGGGGTGTATCGATATCCATAAGGGGGTTTGCAGCCAATAAATTTCTGCATGACCTCTACTTTGTGACGGCGCCCCCGACGGGTGCGGTCCATAATGAGTTCACGCTCGAATTCGGCAAAGCTGCCAAGGATGTTGACGAGCAGGTTGTGCGTTGGGCTGTTCTCCGATGGAATCTTTCTAAAGACGACCTTGACGCCTGCTCGTTCGAGATCGCGCTTGATGACCCCTAAATGGGTAACATCACGAGCGAGGCGGTCAACGTCGTTGATGAGGACGGCATCGAAGAGTTTTCTCCCCGCATCGTCTCGTAGCTTGTCGAGCGCGGGCCGGGCCAATGCAGCGCCGCTCCACGCCTCATCTTGGTACACCTCAACTACCGACCACTCGCGCTGTGCCGCAAACTGCTTCATCTCCGCGATCTGCGAGTCGATATTGTGACCTTGCTTCTGCTCTTCGCCCGAGACCCGTGCATAGAGTGCAACTCTCTGTCCCGTTTGGGCTGTGGTCATTCCTTTGGTTTTGATTTATTTTCGTTCTCGACAGGAACGCCTTCATTAAGCGTCGTTAAAGAGTTCTTGTCAAAGCCTTCCACTGGGGATATCTCCTGCGGGTCGTTGAGTATAAGTTCCAGCACGCGCAGAAGGAGATCGTCAGTGTGGGGATCGTCAATATGCTCCCAGATAATTTTGAGGGTATGTGGATGGTTTTGGTCCTGCATGCGATATTAGAAGCAATTGCAATTGCTGAATGACTTCCGTACGCAGAATTTTAACGAACGGCGTGCCGGTGCCAAGGTAGGCGAATTCGTGTTTGGAGCAACTTCACCTAACTTTTATCTGTCCATAGAAAACGTATGCTGATACCCGGGCCGCTCGACGGGGACCAGCCGTTGAGGAGCGAAGATGGCTGGCGGAACTTTCTACGGAAGCTTCTGCTAACTGCCCCGTGCTCATAAGGACGGGCGGCCCATCCTTACATGCCGTCCTCACGCCACCTTCCAGGCAGAGCGATGGGCGGCGGTGCGGTGAGATGTTTCGATTCAGGTCGAAATCGAAGCAAAAATAAACCATTCACCATAAATAGCAAAATGCTAGGCCCCCTAAGCTACATCGGAGGCAAACGCTCCCTCGCGAATCAGATCATCGAAATCTTCCCTGAACACACCACCTACGTCGAGGCCTTCGCGGGCGGAGCCCAGGTCCTGTTCCGCAAAGAACCCTCTAAAGTCGAGGTCTTGAACGATTTAGATGGAGAGCTCATCAATTTCTACCGCGTTTGTCAGCAGCACTACGAGGAATTGATCCGGTATCTCCGCTACTCCCTCGTGAGCCGGAAGTGGTTCGACCTGCTCAAAGCGACCGACCCTGACATGCTCACCGATATCCAGAGCGCAGCGCGGTTCTTCTACCTTCAGAAAAATTCTTTTGCGGGCCTCGTACGACAGCACAACTTTGGTGGGGGCGTGGTCGAACCTCCCGGCTTCAACCCGGAGCAAGTTCCAAAGTTGATCGAAGCGACCCATCACCGTCTCGCGCGAGTCCAGATCGAATCCCTTCCCTACGAGCAAATTCTGAAACGCTACGACCGGCCCACCACGTTGTTCTATCTCGATCCGCCGTACTACAAGCGCAAGCTCTACAACTACAACTTGGAGCCGGCTGACTTCGTGAAACTGGCAAAACGGTTGAAAGATTTGGTGGGCAAGTTCGTACTGTCCTTGAACGATGTTCCCGAGGTCCGCGAGATCTTCCGCGACTTCAACATCCGCGACATCGACCTCTTCTACACCGCGCAAAAGAAGGCCGGGAAGCGCTTCAAGGAAGTCCTCATCACGAACTTCTGAAGATTCCCGAGAACCCTGTCAAAACTTTTCTCGTGTCGCTAACCCATTGCACTTCAGTGCATTGCGGGCAGCCTATGGCGATTTTGTTACCGATTCTGTCAGCACACCCCTCAATATCCACACACGATGATTCATTTCTTCGAACAACTCGTAAGTTCACTCTGGAACCGCCTCCACGGTCGACGCTCCACCAAGGAGGTAAGTGGGGTCGTGTTGGGGTTCCAGGTCGTTGAAGAGGAGGTAACACGGCGGACCATACGGCTCAGTCAGACCCGGCGCACCATGCACATCGCGATCCTCGGAAAGACCGGGAGCGGCAAGAGTTCCCTGCTGCGCTCTATGGCGCAGCAGGACATCGAGGCAGGTCGTGGCTTCATGTACTTCGATTTGCACGGCGATGCGACACCGTTCCTTCTTCGGACAATCGCCAATCACGAAGCGAAGTTGCAGCAGCAGTTGCACGAGCGATTGATCCTCGTTGCGCCCGCCGACCGGGAGTTCTCGGTGGGACTGAACCCACTCGAACAGGAAGAGGTGAGCTTGGTCCGCATCACGGAGTTCTCGCAGATATTGAAGCAACGGTGGGGACTGGAACACTTCGGAGCACGCACCGACGAGCTGCTGAGGAATGCCCTGTACGTCCTCTCCGCCAACGGCCTCACGCTTTTGGAGCTTGCGCCGCTTCTCACGAATCCGGGATTCCGCGCCAGTTGTCTCAAGAAAACACCGAACGCAGAAGTTCGCCAGTATTTCGAGCTCCGCTACAACATGGCAAGCGAGCCTATGCGAGCGACTATGCGTGAGCCCATCCTCAACAAGACTTCGGCGTTTACCGCTGACCCGGCTTTCCGACACATTGTGGGCCAACAACATTCCACCTTCTCCGTCGCGCAGGCGATGGATGAGGGTCACTGGATCATTGCAAACCTCGACAAGGGCAAGTTGGGAGAACAGTCCCTTACGCTTGGCAGTCTGCTCTTCACCGTCCTAAAAAATGCGCTCTTCAGTCGTTCGAAACGTTCACTCTTCACCGTCTACGTCGGCGAAATTCAGAATTTCCTAGCGTATGACACCGGTATCGAGACGGTGCTCTCAGAGGCGAAAAAGTTCGGGGTTGGGGTGGTCAGTGCCAACCAGTACCTCAGTCAGTACCCCGACGAGATGCGCGCGGCGATCCTCTCGGTCGGCACCCATGTCTTCTTCAATCTTTCTCCGGCAGACGCCTCGCAGATTGCCACGATGCTTGACGGCGGAAAGCCTTTAGCTGAACGGCTGAAGAATCTCCCGCTGCGGCACTTTGTCATCAAGAGCGGAGCCGATCACTGGCGGGAAGGATGCACACCCAATGTTGTCGATTCGGCGGTGAACATTACAGACCTTCTCAATCGCTCACGAGCTTTTCGGGCACGTTCCCGCGCAGAGGTTGAGCGCGACATTATGAAGCGCCACGCGGCGCTCACTCGCACAACCGACGAGGTACTTCATGACTGGGAATAGCCACATGATCGTCCAGCCTCGCGACTTGCATCTCCTGCGGGAACTCGCGGTGATGCGCGTGATCGACCGCGAACAGGCGAAGGTGGTGGCCGGTTTCAAGTCCACGACGCGGGCGAATACAAGATTGCTTGCACTAACCCGCGCCGGACTATTGAGGAGATTCTTCCTCGGCTCGGGCGGAGGAAGAAAGGCGCTCTACGCCTTGTCGTCCAAAGGTGCCCAGCTCGTAGAGGTTCCTATCCGTGGCCCACGGCGGCCCCAGGACGCGATGCTCATCGCTAATTTCTTCGTCCAGCATCAGCTCACCCTGAACAACATCTACTGTGCGCTCAAATACCAGCCGATACCAGTTCCGCAGGTGGCTTTCCATCGGTGGCTCAGCTTCCATCAGCCGATGATCTCTCAAGTGAACCTCATACCGGATGGCTACGTGGAGTTCATAACGCCCGCCGGTATCGCTGCATGTTTTCTCGAAGTCGATCTCGGCCATGAATCCCTTCCAGTCTGGAAGGAGAAAGCCCGGAACTATCTCCAAGTAGCACTCTCCAGGGAGTTTCAAAAGCAGTTCGGCCACGATCGTTTCCGGATACTCGTGCTCGCGAACTCCGAGCGCCGCTTGCACTCCATTCGGAAGACGGTGGCGCTGGTCACTCAGAAGCTTTTCTGGTTCGCATCCTTGGAATCGGTCAAGAACGACTTCTTTTCATCCGTGTGGTGTCGGCCAACGGACAACAAACTAACACCACTTTTTGAGGAACATCCATGAGCCTCGCCTATTGCTACAACTGCGGAAAGTTCACGGCAGGAGATCCATTGTTCTGCGGAACATGCGGAAGATCCTACGATGTCAAACTCTGCCCGCGACTCCATCGGAACCCACGCGGCGCGGAGGTCTGCTCCCAGTGCGGCAGCCGCGACCTCTCAACCCCGCAGCCGAAGATTCCCATGAGTTGGCGGCTACTCGCCCTGGTTGTGAAGTTGGGAGTCGGACTCCTGCTCTTCTACGCCTCGCTCTCACTTCTCATCGCTCTCGTTCGTACCCCGGCCTTCCAGCAGTTGCTTGTCATCTTCGGCTTCCTGCTCTGCGGCCTCTGGTACCTGTACTCGAAGCTTCCCGACTGGCTGCAGAATTTTCTGCGGTCGCTTTGGAAGCGAAAGGAGAACAAGGATGAATAAGTCCTATAGACGCATGTCGGGTTTCGCTCCACGCGCGAAATATGCGCCATTACTGGGTATTCCGCGCACCGACCCAGGGCATAACTGCCCGCAGCATTACCCGCAGGAGCTAGAGCCCAGCGGCAACCCTTTGGGTGTCCCGCTCACGATCCGCGAAGTCGCCCGGCTCATCGGATGCTCGGCTTGGACAGTCCGGCAAAGCTACATACCCCAAGGCCTGCCGCACCTGCGCTCCGGTCCAAGCGGCAAGCTCATCTTCTACCGCGATCAGGTCGTGCGGTGGATTCTTGAACACCAACAAAAAGGAGGAATACGCAAATGAGTCTCTACAAGCGAGGCAACGTGTACTGGTCGGCAGTTTGGATCGACGGCGTGCGCCAGATGCGCTCGCTTGAGACTTCCAATCGCCGCCGCGCAGAACAACTTGAACAGGCGTGGAAGGAAGAGTTGCACACGCAACGCTTCCAACTCCCTCAGCTCAAACCCGACATGGCCTTCGGCGAACTCTACGCCCGGTTTCTGGCCGAAGGTGAGGTCAAGGCCTACCACCTCGAACGCTCCAAGATGTTCCTTCCCTTCTTCTCCGAGACAGCTATCGGTCAGATCACAAGGAACGAGATCGCACGTTACCGCAAACACCGTCACGCCGAGCATCTGCGGAGCCAGGAAAAGGAGACGCCTAAACCGCTATCGGATACCACCATCAACCGGGACATCGAGGTCATCCGTCATCTGCTCTTTTGGGCAGCTGACGAGGGCTTCATTCCCACCAACCCCCTCGCTCGTATTCGCATGGTGCGGGAGCGCCGGCAACGTCGCCCGGTGATGCCGGTAGGGGAGGAGGTACACCTGCTTCCCTCCTGCTCGGACCATCTCCGGTTCATCGTCATCATGGCGCTCGATACCGGCATGCGGCGCGGCGAACTCCTAAACCAGCTCTGGGAGCACATCGACTTCGACCGAAAGTTGATCTCGGTGACGCACTCAAAGACTCCGGAAGGGGAACATCGCCTTATCCCGATGACTAAGCGGATCTACGACATGCTCATAGCAAATCGGAAGTCCTCGGGCCGTCTCTTCACCTACGACAATCACCCGATCGTATCGCTCAAAACAGGATGGGCGGGGGCTCTCCGCCGCGCCGAGCTCCCGCATTACCGCTTCCATGACCTACGCCACACCTTCAACTCTCGACTCGTCGAGGCGGGTGTGATCGCAGACGTGCGCAAAGAACTCATGGGCCATAGCCATGGGGGAGATGTCCATTCGCTCTACACCCACGTCGAACTGCCCCTGCTCCGGGACGCGATCTCGCGTCTCGAAGCGTGGCACTCGGCAAAACTCAGCTCGTTGACAACCGCATCACCTGAAAGTGAGGAACCCGATGTATGACCAAGTTTCACCTGAGGGCATCGCCGCCATCCGCACGCTGTTCTTTGGGCGGCTTGCACAAACGAACCGCGACCTGATCCAAGCTCTCGCCGATCTCGCTCTCGAAGTCAATGGATGGAACCGCAATGCCATCGCCTTATTGCTCGGAGATATAGAGAGCCAGGTTCAAGGTATGCGCAATGTTGTAACCGCCTTTGAGGAATATCTCGAAGACTAACCATTCACGAACCTCTCACCAAGGAGAAAATATGACACCGCAAAAGACTGCAGCTGCCGCAGCCCCCGCACCCAGCACCAACCGCAAGACCTGGATCAAAAAGACCCCGGTTGACATCGTCCTCGAGCAGATCGGCAAACAGGAAAAGACCGTTGCCGGTATGCGCACCGAACTCGCCCGTGAGGAACGCGAGCTCGCCAAACTCCTACAGGCCAAGAAGGTCTTGGAGGCCCAGTAATCAACCACAACCCGAGGAGCACTCTATCTATAGAGACGCTCCTCTTTTTATACGGAGGATGCCATGAAACTCGACAGCATATCGAAGACTAAGCTGAAAGACATCGACCTGACCGCGTTTGCCTTCTATCAGGGAGGACAGGGGATATCGCTCGACGAAACCCAGCGCGAGATAAAGGCGACCCACGACAAAGAGCGGGCTAAGTTAGAAGAGAAATCAATCCGTCGGGAAAAGCCCCTCGAAGCCATCATCCAAAAGCTGGAGCATTCCCGTCCGGGAGTGGACGCAGCATGGAATGAAGTGCTGCGCCAAGTCGGATACCATGCCCCGCCTGTTGCCGCCGCCGTCCTGATCGCATTCCTCGGCATAGGCGCGTTGGTGATCGACGCGATCCTGCTCGGTCCTGGGTTCGATGCCGTCGGCGTCAGCGATCCCGCCGTGCAACTGATCGCCGCGTTCGGCCTCGCTGCCCTTTCGAGTGCCCTGTTTCATTTTGTGTTTGAGACCTTCGAACAGACCCGGCTCAGCCTTGAGGTCAAAATCATCCGGCGAGTTCTGGGAGCAATCGCGGTCGTTGCCCTGCTCTGCTGGGGAGTCTTGCGCGGCCTACAAGTAAAGTTCGGATCTGATCTCAACCAAAATCCTCTCGGTAATTTTCTGGGTGATCACCCACTGCTCTCTTCGGTATTTTTCTGCTTCGTCACCCTGGCTGCCCCACTCGTCGGCGCTTCCGCGATCCACCATGCCGCGCCTCTTATCCATGATTGGCATACATGGAAACGTGCCAAGCGGACGCACGAGAAGGTGCACACAGCTCTCAGCGATGCCGAGAAGAAACTCGAATCCGAGCGTGCCACGCTCGGGCAGCAGCTGCGCCAACTGGACGCGGAGGAAGAGAACTGGCAGGCTCTCGCCGCTCAATACCATGAACGCGGCCGCATAGGCGGTGCCCGGCAGGCGCCGCACTGGCTTGTCCTGCTAAAAGCCACGGCCTGGTCACTTGGTGGCCTCGTTCTCGGATGCGTATTCGGGACGTATCTCGCGCCGCTCTACTTCGCACTCCCTGCCGGGGCATGGGTTACGGCTTTCCTGTACTACCGTCACCATCGCTTCCACCCGACGTACGACCAGTTCAAGCAGCAGGAGAATACCCGCTTTGCCGTCAGCACCGAACGGCCCCAGATCGTATTCCCGGCTACTGCCAGACTGCTGCCGCCATCGGAGGATGAGAGATGAACCGCTTGATACCTTCCCTTTGTCTTATTGTCCTACTCATCAACTTTGTCGGCTGCAAGCGCCAGCCGCCAACTTATACCATCTGCATGCTCGACGTATCGAAGAGCATCACGCCGGAGGGCGTACAGGATGAGTTCAAGGCTATGGATGATCTGGTGGATCAGATGCATCGAGACGACAGGCTCACGCTCATCCCCATCACGGGTGACGCCATGAGCGAAACGTCCGGCCACATCCTGCGTTTCATCGCGCCGATTCAGCGGGAGCCCTACGACCATGATCTGGTCGTCTTCCGTCGGCAAGCTCATGCGCGAATCGAGGCTATGCAAGATTCGGCTAACGCTCACCCTTTCAAACGAACCGATATCCTTGGGACGCTGAACGTGGCAAAGCAGGAACTTGAAGAGCCACAGGAATCTCTACAAAGAGGGACAGAGAGAACAATGATCGTATTTAGTGACTTCATCGAAGACGATGGCGTTTATCGCTTCGCGTTCGACCCGTCGCTAGCATCTGATGCAAGCGCCCGTGGGTTGGCAAAACGGCTCAAGAAAGAGGACGGCTTCGCACTCGGAGATATCCGCATTCGCCTTAGAACATTGCCAAGCATCGACCTGCGGAGCATGGCTCCCCAGCGCCAAAAAGCCATTCGAGCATTCTGGTCTGACTATCTTTCAGCACAGCCAAACACCATACCCCGATAGAGCCGACTTACACTCTTTGACCTGTATCCCTATCCTCCCTCAATCCGACATTGTACTTCCGTACGTGCGAATCTAGGGGAGCAGGTCACCTGCGATCACTATCAGCGAATCTCGGCACATAGACGGCAATCTCCGCCGGTTTAGCAGCCCATCGCATGTTCTAATACGTCGCCCTTGTTGTGAGCTCTATTGAGCGAGTTCTGCGGCGAAATTCCGGGACACCTTTTCCCACAGATACTCTCTAGATTCATGGTCTTCAACCAACCTATACGTATTGTCAGTCGACACCTCTCGATACCATGTCTCGCTGCCATTAGCGGGAGTATTGGGCAGTGAATGGCGCTCGGCAAGTATTTCGACCTTACCCTCCTCCGCAAGTATTCCAAGCACAAGTCGAAGACCACTAGCAGTATCACTCTCGATCTTGCCAGATGGAATGATTCCGAGGCCCGCTTCTCTAACGTCTCTCGTTTCCTCTTCCTGGGGCTGTGAGAGGACATCGACCTGCTCCCATTTAGGGAGTATCTTGTCATCCGGCTTGACATAAACGTAGATATCTCCAGTATCTGATGCGAGATACCAGTCTTCATCTCGCACATGTACTGTCCTCAATGAACTAGGTTGACCGAAGGTCTGGGTCAAAAACGGTCTGAGATTACTCAGCTGTGGAATGTTCCAATAGTGGTTAGCATCCGAAACTCGCCCTGGCGCGTATGGGATACGGATGCCGCTATGGTTTAGTGCGTAGCACATTCGATATGAACAGCTATTCGTATTGCTGGAGCCATTCATTTGCACATGGCCACCTGCGTGTTGCCAGAATGAGTCAGCGCCCATCGCAGTTGGAAACTGTTGGTAGGAAGGATAACTTGACCACATTCGTTGGAAAGTGCTCTGTTGTTGGGCCGAAGCGTTGCTACTTTACGAGTTTTTGTATGATTGTCGCGATCTTTTCTGAAGCTCGATTATCATCAATATCGTCTTCTTTCGTGAGCGCATAGGCGTTGCCAATCTGACTCACATACCAAGCTGTGGAGTGCGCTGCAAATTGTGGACTTTGAGATTTAGAACGTCGACAGTCTAGGTACCCTTCTACGAATCCAATACGTCCGAGTTGCGTAATTTGCCTCCAATAGTCGCCATCAAATATGCCGTGCTTCTCGGAGTGCTGTTCTGATGTGTGATCATTAGAATGACTTTTGACACCTAAAGACAAAATAAGCGAAGGCACAGTCTGATTTGTTGCTTTCGAATGTGATGCGTAAAACCTAGTAATTTCTGGCTCGATCACATTCCATTGGGCTCCTGCTAGCTGGGTGTCACCCTGATCATAGACGGCGCAGTCAATATATCCGGCAATGAACTCAACTCGTTCATCGTGTGGAGCCGACCCCCACCAAGCGTCATTATAGGCGGCTGGCTCAGAAGACCCCAAGACGGGCATGGTACCTAAAGCTAGCAGCGCACCGAACAAAACGACCTTAAGGAACTTGAACATAAAAATGGACCTCCGCAGTCTTCCTGAATACACGACTGTAGTGCATGACACCAACCGAACTGCCAACGTTATTCAAGAGCGGTCCGGTACCCGGACCTGGATTGTCACCGCTGACGCCTTGGGGACGTACTGTCACTAAATGACCTGGTCCCTTTGCGTTAATATAAGATCCGACGACCAGAATGCCCCTATCAGCCAAGGCCTGGACCTGATCGATTGGAACTTCCGTCCAGCCTGGGGATGTCGCAAGGTTCGGTCCGACTTTATTTGCGACCCCATTCGGGCCGGGATAGCCCGCAAAGGGTCCCATATTGGCTCCCATTCTCATACATATCTGGTAGGTAGCACTGTTGCAATGTGTGGTGTTGCCGGAAGGCTGATTGTTCGGATTTGCCCGCGCCGCGTTCTGTGCCGCAACAAGACTACTTACAGCAGATTGTTGTTGGGCCGGCCCCCCTCCACCACTTCCAAGTGGCCCACGAATACCCATCATGTCGCCCACACTTGGGGGTCTGGCGGGTGGAGAGGGCGAATTATTGCTTGCTGTCGTCGTGCCGGGTGTGTTACTGCTGCCACTGAATAGATTCTGAAAGAAATTGAACACAGTGCATAAAGGCCCGGATGGGCAAATTTGCGTTGCATTGCTGGTATGCCCATCCAAGTCGTCGTAACCTGCGGGATTATTGCCGACGTAACTGTAGAGGTTGAATGTCTGTGGGTCACCGGGGTCGGCATAGGGGATGGTATCTGGTTCCTCCGAGTAATCCGCGCTCATGAATCGTCCCATGGCCGAGTTGTAGTACCTGGCCCCGAAGTAATCCATGCCTTGCTGCGGATAGGCTCCTCCCGTCTCCGCATCACGTTCCTTGCCAGTGAAGTGGTGCTCGGTTGCATCATCCGCGGTGGCCGGTGCGCCGGACGGAACAGAGCAGCTCTGCCCGTTTCCATACGGCGAGTTCTGGCATACCTCCTCCGCTTGTCCAAAGGCGTTCGTCTGTAAACGGCGTGTGCCCAGCCAGTCGTTCACCTGAAAGTGCAAGCCCACGGGATCATAGGTCGCCAACAATCTCCCCCCAGCAAAAACGTTTGTATGAGCCCACGACGTCTGTCCCGAGGACACCGTCATCTCCGTCACCTGTTCTCCGTCGCTGCCCACCACATACGCGTTCGTCACGCTGAACCCGGCAGCCCCGGGGTCACATGTAAGAGCCTGGTTGCTCGGATACGATGGATTCACCCGCTTCGCAACACGGTTGCCGTCCGCATCGTAGATGTACTGATACACCATCATCGTGGGACCAGGAAGCGAAGGCACAGCTACCGCGCACAGACGCCCATTTCCGTCGTACTGATACACGTTGATGGCATCTGCCGTGATATTGCCCGATGCATCGTAGGTTGCGCCCGTTATGTGGTTGCCACCGTCAGAGAACTGCGCCATGGTGTTTACAGTCCCGGTGGATGGGCAAACCCCACTCTGCAACGCGACCGGAGCTTCCAGCTTACGGTTCCCAAACGAGTCATAGCTCCAACACAACGAGGTTCCGCCTGTTGTGCTTCCTGTAGGCAGCACAACAGCCTGTAGCAGCCGATCCAGAGCGTCGTACTGCATGCTATGCGTAAGCCACTGGCCGCCCAGCAACTCGGTATATGTTCCAATGTTGCCGTCCGGCGTATAGCCCGGCGTGCCCCCGCCATTTGGGGCGTCGCTGATGCTATAGCTGTAAAGCGAAGCGCTCACCAGACTGCCGCTCAGCACGGGCAATGACACTGACTGCTGCGCCGAGTTGTAATGGGTGTCACCTGAGTAGGATGCGCTGATGGTATGAGTCACACCACCCGCCAAGCCGGTCAGAATTTCGGCTGGAGCCCACCCCAGTGAATCTACCGTGGCCGTTGACCACGCGGGCTGGTTGTCGATCGAAAACTTTACGGTGCCCGTAGCCCCGGCGGGAACCTGCGCGGTGCATCCGGCAGAACCTCCTGCCGACACTGGATTGGGGTCACAGGTGACATTGAGAAATGCCGTAACCGTTCCATCCGGGGTCGCCGCCGGGTGATTTAGATCGAACGAACTCATCGCATAGTCCGCCGTGTCCCACACTGGAGCTGAACTGACCTCGAAAAACGGATCGTCAGCATTCTTCGTCGTGAATATGATCGAACTTCCGCTCGAGATCGCCACCACCGGACTCTTGCAGTCCAGGCTAAACTTCGCTGCCAAGCCGGAAGCAACCGACTGCGTCGTTGAGAACTGTCCGAACGATACCGTTTCACTGTGGCCATTGATGGTCACAGTCAGCGAGCCCGTGTCCCATCGAGGCCCTGAAGCGCCCTGCTCCAGTCCGCTGATCGCCACAGTGGTCTGGGTCGCAAACATCACCGATGGCAACAGCAATGACGCCGTTCCAATAAAAAGCGCGCACAGCCAGAAGGTTCGGCGGCTCTCAGTCATGGCCTGTCACGCTTTCCGCGGTCGGTCGCCGGAGAGAGTCATAAGACCGGGTTCCTGTAAGAGCGGGAATGGAATTTGAGTTTCCGAGGGTCCAATTGGTCAGCGCACCCGTTGGGGTAAAACCCTGCGCGGAGAAAAGCTGCGTTGGATACAGCGAAGACGGCCAGACAGTAGTTGCCGTAATGCCGGAGAGCCTGCCCGCACTATCGTAATCGTGGAACCAACTTGCTTGGCCGATCCCGTCGTCCCGCTTCTTGAGATTTCCTGCGAGGTCATACTCGTAACTCAACGCGAAGGGCTGTGGCGAGTTCGTCGTGCAATTCCCAGGCGTACACTGCTGTTCCTTCCTTACTCCACCCATCGCGTCGTACTCGATGACTTTCCGAGACGTGAATGCGCCTGTCGCCGGAAGACTGCTCGCGCAGGAGCCAGCTTGGGTCCAGGACGCCCCGACAGCTCCTATGCCGTTGGTGGCGGTGTCGTATTGATAACAGGAGGATGAAGTCAGGAACTGATCGGGTGTTGCGCATGAATTCGATCCGCTCACCGTAAAGCACTTGCCAAGCAGGCGATTCAGCGCATCGTAGGTATAGAGCGCCTTGACGCCACGTGCATCCGTTTTCCCTGTAAGGTTGCCGTTACCGTCATAAGCGTAGCTAACAATGCCAGTCGGCAGGCTAGTAGAAGCGCTGGATGGACAGGGGTTCTGGCTGCTCTCTGGGTTCGCAGCGCAGATAATGCGTGACAACGAATCATATGTAAAACTTCGGACGTGCGGGACTTCGCCCGAAACGCCTTGCTGTGTTGCTGTTTGCAGATTTCCCAACACGTCGTAGTTGTAATCTGTTTCGAGCGGACCCGGCTCGAGGACCTGTCTCAGGCGGCCCAGCGAGTCATACGATTGCTGCCAATCGTTTCCGGCCTCATTGAGGCTGTCGACCCATCCGCTGCCAAAGCTTCCGGAGTGAGTATTGCAATTTGGCTGGGAATCCGTAGCCAGTCCGTTGTAGCACCACCACTGCGTATTCCCTGTAGGCTGTAAGACTTTGATCTTCCTGCCCAAAGCGTCGTATGTGAAATAAGTGGTACCGTCCGTCGTACTCGGTGTGGAAGTATGTGGATTATTGACCGATGATACGCGGCCAAGAGCATCGTAGCTTGTATCGCTCTCCGCTCCATTCGTTCCAAACGACTTTATGGGACGCCCAAGACCATCGTAAGTTTGGCTCGACGAAAGTGTAGGGTCCGGCGTTGCCAACAGCGTCGTATAAACAGTGCTTGCGGTCGAGCCACCGGGACAGGAGGACGACTGTCCAAAATCGACGTAGCAACGTGAAACTTCACCACGTCCGAAATGCGTAGCTGGCGTCTTCATATCTGTCAGCCGCTCAACGCTGTCATAGGTGTAGTTCGTCGTATGGGCTTGATCATTTGGACCGGAACCGTTTTCGTCCGTGTACGACAAAACTTTTCCGTCGTTTTGATCGTAAGAATAGTATTCGTTGTGTGCCACACCGTTTATGGACGGATACTGAATCTCTGATGGGAATACGCACACTCCAGATGGGGTCGAACAACTTGATCCATAGGAAATGGTCGTTCCATTGCCATTGGCATCTTGCATGAACGTCACTCTCCCAAGTGAATCGTGCTGCATCAATTTGGTACCGATCCAATTTCCATTCAGCCCTTGCTGAATGCTCCAAGGATTCAACAGACTGATACCGTCCCCATAGAGAATTTGTGTGACAGCTCCACCACCCGCAAGGGCCGGTGCGCACCCACTGGAAGGCTGTGACCCCGTTACGCATGTGATCGCTACGGCATCCAGATCATTCTCATAAGGACTCAAGAAGTACTGGTAGTTCCATGGCTGTCCAAATCCGGTCGTGGGTGCTTGCCATTGGAATGTTGTCAAACTGTCGCTAATTGAGCCGTCGGAACCCTGCGTCAGCACGGAGGTTGGCTGTTCAAAGAGTACAGACACGGGCGATCCATAAGCCATAGTCTCCGAAAAGAGTGGCGAATACCCATATGTCTTTGTATCGACCAGGGTAAGACCGTTACCCGTATCAACAGACTCTTGGACAATGTGCGGTAGGTTCTGCGTCACATTATTATTAGCCAGGAATGTCGTCGTATATTGAGTCGCACTTGAACCGACAACTGTGCCATTTTCCAATGTCTGGGTCAATGTCTCCGGAAGAGTGCAGGAGGCAGTGCTACTGCCTACCGTTGGATCGACAAAGGTGTGTACCGTCGAACTCTGCATACTGCCAACTGTCGGGTTGGTTACTGTCGCAGTTACGGATAGGGACGCGGCATTGAGGATAGATGCCTGCCACGAATAGCCCCATGTTGAACTATTGCCCATTCCATCATTCACGGTTCGCGATTGAACCATTCTCGTTGACGGAGGAAATCCCCATGTCCCTCCAACGCCAACGAACGTGCCCAGACCGCACGTCTCGTACTCAGCATCTATACTAGGTGCGTAGGTATAACTAGTACTTCCTCCAGAGGGCCGAATTATTTTCATGACATCACCGTATGCGACAGGGGATGGTGAATTGCATGCCTCATTTGAGGGCGTCGTAGAACACGGATTCATGGCACCGCTCGTTCCATTCATATATGGAGGAGCGCCGATGGAGTCGTACACAAATCCCCAATATGTCTTATTGGGCAGGACGATAGACTGGATAACCTGTCCAGTTCCCATTGAATCGGCATAGTAGTAGTAAATGTTATCCGTCTCGCTATTCGATGGCGGCTGCATATAGCCCCACCCGCCGAGAAAATTCGTACTGTACGTCACGTTCGTGTAACAGAAAATGTATGTGCTAGTAGAGGTTGTCGCTCCGGTGCTATCAGTTGCCGTTGGTCCCGGTACAGTCCAGAATTGCACGCCCGTTGGAATCTGATTGGCTGGTCCAACATTTGTTGGACACTTCGCTAGATCCGAAGGACTACTTGATATGGGGATGTCCAATATGCTGGGTATGATTCTCCCAACCGAATCCGTAATGTCTCCGGGATTAATGCAGCTTGGTGGATTTACCCCATAACCATATATGCCCTGCTGATCGTCATCTCCTGGATACTGGACCGAAGTATTGAACACGCATCCTTGTCCGTAGTTAACCCCGTTGACGCTCTGAGCCGCTGCATTAGAATACTGAATACTACTGGAGCCTGAGCCGCCAGTGATGGTAGGGTCGGTTATCGTTTTGGACAAAATATAGGTATAGAATCCGTTAGCTTCTCCCAGGTTATTGCTAATCGCATATTGAATCCCGGACGACGTGTATATCGAACCAGGTAGAATACCTTCTTCGAGGGATGGGTTGTAAACGTACGTGTATCCCGACCCATCGAGTGCACGCTGTATGTCGCCGGAGTTATAGGCATTATCGTAGTCCAATGTGTGCGTGGCACCTGTTGCATCGCTGACTATGGATAACGGCTCATACACTGTTCCGCCATAGCCATACGGCAGCGTATAACCAGAACCGCTAACTCCTAAATCCTGATCCAGGACGAGAGATGGACCCAAGGGCAGAGCTCGATACATAAGGCCAACAGAGCGTCTCTGGATAAGGATTATCGTTATCCCCATTGGAATCATCCGGGTCAATAGTGAAAGTCTGGCACACATCGGAGGATGCGAAACCGTTGTTGTTCAGCACCATGGACATGCTGAGAGAAAGCTTCCCCACTTGTGGTAGAGAAAACAAGGGGATCCGCGCGAAGAGATTTCCACTCTTCAAATCGACTTGATCCACATCACCGCCTTGATAGGAGCCATAAGTCAGCAAGCCTACCTCGTTGATAGCAGGTTGCTGTCCCGCGGAAGAGACGGTTACAACGCACAACATCATCGTAACAAGCATGATCCGAGACAGACTTCCAATCATTGGCCCGCGTCCTTTCCGAAGTCACTATTGGAAACCGCAGGATTAGTCTCTAGCGAGTCCAACTCCAGTTTGATCGACATACTGTTGGGCCAAACGACTGTTACTCTGTCAGGAACAGATCGACCGCCTTCGTTACGATAATGATCATAGATGGCGATGTCCCAAGCGCGGTGCGATGTATTGAAGGCATCCGGAACGGTATAGCGCACTGCATCCACTTGCGAAGATTGTTTATTGACGAACCATAGTTCCATTACGCTGCCGTCAATCTTGCTAACCATGACCTCGCTGTGAGTCGGGTCTTTTGCTTGAGCCACTGGCGTGATCGCGTAGCTCTTGTCGCTTAATATTTTGGCTAACGCCGCTCCTGGCAAATGTGTTAGCAGGACGCTTGTGGTATCAAACTGCTTCACGGCTATCGTGCGATTTTTATATTGGGTCGTAAATGTAGGGCTATCCGAATGCTCTTGGGTACGGGTTACTCCCTTAGCATTGGTGGTCGTTCGGTTGTATCTGGGGCGGCCCGTCGACCAATCATCTACCCACACGATTGAGTTCGAGATATCTTTCTGCCCCGATGCGTTCTTCATGCTTGCCTTGAGCGTTCCCTTCACCCGAGACCCATGAATCGACTGCCAGGCCTGAGCACCGCCAGCTTGATTGAACGCTGAGGTGAGCAATTTGAGTGCCTCGGGGTCCCTTGGAGCCGCTTGGGATGTCGCTGACACTTGCGCAAATAGCTGCAACGGAATGACCAGGCAAGACGCTATCGCGAGGCCGATGTGCTTTGTTCGACGGTTCATATCGCTTCTCCTATGTTGGCTCGGCGTTTCCCGAGCGTGCCAACGACATTCGTAACCTCGTTCGGACCGAATCTACTACTGCAGGCTGACCAATACCTCAATGACTCCCGTTCCAGAATCCCTTGCTGCAAGTGCCTTACCGACTACAGCACCCACCATCGCGCCCCGGTCAGTTCCCTTCATGACGTAACCAAGAGTCGATGACGTCACAAGGAGGTCGCCTACCTTGATCGGTCCGTTTTCGGTAGAGACCTTGGTAGGAACGATGCCAACCATGGCCATCGGAATCTCTGAGGTGCTTGTTTTGGGATCGGTCGTTTGGCGTCTGCCCACAAAACCGGGCTTGGTGGAATAGATTCCAGCGACAAGTGTTGAGTAGGGCTCAGAAGATTTGAGGAAATGACCTGGATTCGATGGGTCGATGACGATCACGTCACCCGGCTCGTATTGGGTTTTGTCACCCGTCACATCGATCGATTCAGCATAGTCGCCGCCTGTGGGACAGGTGGTTCCGGTGTATGCAGTGCTCTGAACTGTGCCGTCAGGGAAGGTGATCGACGCACCGCTGCCGGACGTCAACTTGACACTTCCGTTGATCTCTAAAGATGCGCCTGGGGTGGATGTTCCTATCCCCACGTTTCCATTATCTCCGCGTATGACCATCATGCCGTTGCCAGTTTGGAAGTTCAACCCGAAATAACCCCCAAGCTGCACAGCATTCTGGCCTCCTTGCCATAGCGAAAGGTTGCTCATTCCGAGCCCATACCAGGGCGCTTGATTAATGCGGTCTGTAGGCGAACCTAGTACACGAAAACCAAGCCCCACCCCCTCGCTTTCAATTTCGCCCCCAGCTCCTATCGTGCCGCTGACCAAGAACCCTCCATTCACATTGACGGTACCTGGGGATTGAGTGATGATCGATTGCTCGACATCCGAGTTGCCCGTGAAATAAGGTATTGCACCTACCACACCGCCGCCGGTAGTCGTGACAGGCGTCTGCGCCCATCCACCAATCGACCAGGCGAGAAGAACCATGCTAGAAAGCTTCGTTCTCAAACCCATTGCATCTCCTTCATCTCAATTCATGCGCTACAACTTCTTGTAACAATATCTTCGGCTTCGTCTATTGCAACGTGACGAGAACCTCAATGACACCAGTACCAGAACTCAACGAACCCATCGCCTTACCAACTACGGCTCCAAGCATCTTCATCCGGTCAGTTCCTTTCATGGCGTAGCCCGGAATGGAGGCTGTGACAAGTAAATCGCCACGCGAGATTGCGCCGTTCTCGGCACTGACCTTCGTTGGCACGATACCGACCATCGCCATAGGAATCTCCGTTGTGCTGATCTTGGGGTCGGTGGTCTGCCTTCTGCCAACGACACCCGGCTTCGTGGAGTAGATTCCGGCGACCCGCGTGGAGTATGGTTCATTGGACTCCGCAACGTCGGAGTCGCTGTCAAGACCAATCACCATGACATCTCCGGGTTCGTACTCACCCTTCATACCCGAAACGTCGACCGATTCCGCGTAGTCGCCACCCGTTGCGCAGGTGGTACCTGTGTACGCTGTGCTCTGCACCGTACCATCGGGGAAGGTGATCGATGCACCACTTCCGTTGGTCAGCTTGACATTGCCATCAACCTCCAATAACGCGCCGGGAGTCGTCGTGCCTATGCCGACGTTGCCATTACTCAATGTCAGAGGAATAGTGGTCCCACCGGCCGCGCTCACTGTCTTGAATTGATATCCAACCTCGCCAGATGTGATCACAAAAGGGTTTATACCGAGATAATAGTCAGGGGAGCCTGGGTTGCCATTATCCGATGCATCGAGCATGATGCCTCCCGAACCCAGGTTCAGGGAGTTACCATGCACATGCAGCATAGCTTGAGGCACGGTCGTGCCGATGCCGATACTTCCTCCTCCGAAATAATAGGACGAGGCGAAAAATCCCAGGGGTTCATATGAGCTGTTAGCGTCATTGATAGAGATAATTCCAGGTACCCCGCTATCAGTATCATTCACATTGGGTAAAATAATGACATGCTGATTCGACGCGTTCTTCACATCTAGGACGCCGAGTGGACTCGTCGTTCCGATACCGACGTCGCCGCTCGAAGGGAATGTGTTCGTCTGTGCGGTCAAATTCGCACAGCACAAGATCGCTCCAACAGATACCCCAACCGTAACTTGACTCCACTTGCCTTTCCGCATACCAAAATCCTCGTTTCAAAGTAGACACATAGCCAACGACAAATAGGGAAATGGCTACGAAGCATAGAGCGTACGGCTTACAAGGTCCGACTAGCGCTTACAGACTTTAATGGTCGGAGAGACGATTACACTTCTTCTGGCAGGTAACGGCTCGCGTCTACCGGAATGGATGAACAAGATGTTGCAGCTTACGATGAAGTCTTGTGGGAGCTGTACACGGTTTCGAATGGTGCTCCGTTGCGAAAGCTCTGCCAACATCATTACTCAAGGCAGACGGCATCGTCATGTCACAGACACACTCCCGCTCTTGCTCAACACAACAGTGTTGGCATTCAATAAAGATGAGTACTTCTCTGCGAATCTCTACGTGGTCCTGCGTTTAGTTGGTAACCGTTTTGAAGACACTATTGTGCAAAAACTTTCCTGTCAACATAAATTTAGTAACCACCCGAGGTCCATTAGCTCGACTACTGTCGGATCTAAGACATAAAACCCTGATCTCCCACCAGAAACGCAAAAGATGAGCGTGTTGAACGAAATGCAGCTCCATTTGCGGATACGTCTGTGCGGGCATGCGGGCAGACATGTACGCTACGACTGCCGTCCGGTGACGATACTGTTAAAGCGCGAGGGTTGGGGACTGGACGCAAAAAGCATCTACCGGCTGTACAACGAAGAGAACAGATCGCTGTGGATAGCGGGTTGGAGATTAATCATTAAAGCGTTGGATCACTGGGCCTACCGTAACAGTGCGGACCTTGACTTCATCCGATCAAGACGGCGGTTGAGAACCGCTGAATCGAGAACCTCGACGGCAAGCTGACTCACGAATGCCTGGACGTGGACGTGTTTTAAACTGGCCGATGCGCGAAGGAAGGATCAGCCTAAAATTGCTAGGGACTATCGATCTTTGAGGTTTATTTCGCCGACATAGGGGCGTCTCTGATTCAGAGAAATCACAATATTTGGCCCCGCAATCGATGTAGACGAATTTGTAGCGGTCGGTGCCACCGCGAGCATCAGAAAACAAAAGCAATCAACGACGTGGCCGCAACACTTTTACTGTCAAGCAGTTGTGAGCATGAAAATTCCATCGATTTCAACAAATCGCTGGAACTGGTTCGGGACCAGGGGGTCGGAGGTTCGAATCCTCTCGCCCCGACCATTTATGTATCGAAGAATCGACCAGCTGGAGCCTTAGGCCTTCCGTTTCCGGCGCGATTTGGGCTGAATTATATTCAACCGCCATTTCCCTTCCATCCACTGCCGCAAGCGACTCCGATGCGGCCGCGGGGATGTAGTGCTCTTCGTTAGCTCTGACGAAGTATGCCCAACTGAGTTTGCACCGTGCCGAGAGAACCCCGCTGCGTTGAGGTATCTCTTCGACACTTTATCAATCGGGTAAGAACGTTCCGGCAAGCGATCGGTCACTGAACCATGTTTGCGAATGTTCAGTAATGAACTCCAACATCGCAAGCTCGAGATCGATTCTCATCCCAACGCTAAACCATCTGCGTGGTCTGACGGGATTTCGCTCTATTTCGCTTGCGCAGTTCCTCCCCCTTCCGAGACATTGAATCAGTCGGCCTTATCCATGTCCGAGATACATTCCTGTTGACTGTGAACGGTATTGATATGGCTACTGTGCCGAGATATCGACAAGTCGCAACCCGAAACGGCGGCGGCTAAACCCCATTTGTTATTCAACGTATCGCTTTCCGGAGTCCGACGCCCATGAACATGTCACGGCGGGAATTTACAGTTCAAGCTGCAACGCTGGCAGCAGCGGGAACCTTTCTTCGCTCTGCTTTCGCGATGAGCGTCGACAAGCCTGCCAACGCACTGACATCTCTCACTCTTGCCGAAGCAAGCGCGAAGATTCGTACGGGCACTGTGACGTCTGTGCAGTTGACTGAAGCTTGCCTTGCCCGCATAGCGATCTATGCTCCTAAGCTGGATTGCTTCATCACGGTGATGCGCGAGAAGGCCCTGGCACAGGCTCAGGCGCTCGATGCTGAAGAAAAGGCGGGTAAGTTCCGTGGGCCTTTGCACGGAATTCCGATTGCCCTCAAAGACAACATCGATACCGCGGGAACGTTGACCACCGCAGGTAGTGGTGTCTTTCAAGACCGCGTCCCCACCGAGAATGCACCCGTGGTAACCCGTCTGATAGATGCCGGCGCGGTCATTATCGGCAAGACCAACCTGCATGAGTTTGCCATGGGAGGAGGAGATGTTTCATTCTTCGGCCCAGCTCGCAATCCATGGAATCTCGCACACAATACCGGAGGTTCCTCTTCAGGATCAGGTGCGGCTGTCTCAGCCGACCTATGCTACGCCGCTCTCGGCACTGACACTGGGGGATCGGTTCGTATGCCTTCCGCATACTGCGCCGACGTAGGCATCAAGCCCACTTATGGCCTTGTCCCTATCCGGGGCATCGTTCCGCTTACCGCTACACGCGATCACTGCGGGCCTCTCGCAAAGCGGGTTGAAGATGCGGCCCTCATGCTCAATGTCATGGCCGGTTACGACAAGCTGGACATCTTCAGCGTCGATCATCCCAAGGAAGACTATGTGGCCGGAATGAAGCAGCCGATCTCCGGGATCCGGCTCGGTATCCCCAAGGGCGCCCTTGAGCTAGGCATCAGCCCTACTGCTTACACCGGCCCGGGCAACGTCAAGCCTGCCAGTCCAGAAGTTATAGCGATCGTAAAGACAGCGATCGACCTATTAGGAACCATGACCGCAGGCCCGGCGAAAGAAGTCACGCTGCCCCCACCAAACAACCGCGCGGCATCCACAAACAGCGAAGGGCCTGGCGCCAGCCCTGCGGACAGAAGCTCTTCCGGCGGTTCCGCAAGATCGGGCGGCGGCGGTGGTGGTGGTGAAACCTTTGCGTATCACGAAGAGTACTTCAAGGCGAAGTCCGAGTTGTATCAACCCACGACCCGCAAACGGCTGGAACAGGACGCACTCGCCAACGAGAGTGCGGTCGAGTATGTCCGGCAATACGAAGCCCAGGAACTGCTCCGGCGCACCATCGACGATGCCTTCACTGACTTCGACCTCGTAGTGATGCCGACATTGAAGACAGAACCGCCAGTGCTTGACGATATGATCCGCAGAAATCTCATGAATGCTGCAGGCCTGCTGCCCCCAAGCGAGGCTGCTGCTCGCGGCGGCTCCGGTGGTGCCGGCATCAGCAGCGTTGGTGCTTATGACGCATACGGAATTCCTTCTCTCTCGATTCCTTGCGGCTTCACCAAGAATGGCCTACCTGTTGGTTTGATGATCTGCGGTCCAAACTTCACAGAAGCTAAAATTTTCGCCCTTGCCGCCGCCTATGAGAAAGCGACGCAATGGCACACAATAAAGCCCCCGCTAACCCCGGACACTCCCGTTCCTCCTCTCCTCACCCACCTGTAACTGGAGGTGGTTCGCGGCAAGATTCTTTCACTACAAGGAGATAGGAATGATGAAACTAACCCGACAGAATGCAGGGGAATCTATCAGCATGACTGGCATGAATCGCCGTAATTTCTTACAGAAGAGTATTGCTCTGAGCGCAGTTATCTCGATGGGCGATCTACAACGAGTATTGGCTCAGACTACCGAAGGAACTTCCGATCCACTGGTAGGACTTACGCTGATAGAAACCTCCCGCCGCATCCATTTTCATCAGGTTACTTCCGTCGAATTGGTACAGGCATATCTGGATCGCATCAAAATCTACAATCCCAAACTGAACTGCTTCATCACGGTGATGCACGCCGACGCACTGGCGCAAGCCGCTCTATTAGATCAGGAGGCAAAAGCCGGAAAGTTTCGCAGCCCTTTGCACGGAATTCCAATCGTGCTCAAAGACAATATCGACACCGCCGGTACCCGAACCACTGCAGCCAGTCAGGTGTTCGACGACCGCGTTCCAACGGAAGATGCGTTTGTCACTACCAAACTGAAAAATGCGGGCGCAGTGATATTGGGCAAGGCGAACATGCACGAATTCGCGATGGGTCACACCTCTGCCACTACGTACTTTGGGCCAGTGCGTAATCCATGGGCGCCGGCGCACACCGCTGCGGGCTCTTCAGGAGGAAGCGCGGTTGCGGTCGTCTCCGATTTGTGTGTCGCCGCACTGGGAACGGATACCGGTGGGTCCGTGCGCATGCCTGCGGCGTATTGCAGCATGGTCGGGCTGAAACCAACGTATGGTCTGGTTTCGATTCGCGGTATTATTCCGCTCACCTACTCTCTGGATCATTGCGGTCCTATGACGAAGACCGTCGAAGATGCAGCCCTGCTGTTGAACACGATGGCTGGCTACGACAAGCTGGACGTTGGCAGCCGCGAGCATCCCGCTGAGGATTACACCCAGAGCATGAAGCATCCGGTCTCGAAGATCCGTCTTGGCATTCCGCGCGCGCCCTTCTTCGACTTCCTCGATGAAGGAACCTCGACATGCATCGAAGCTGCCATTGAGGTCCTCAGCAAAATTGTCGCCAGTGTCAAAGACGTCTATATGCCATCTACCGAAGGATTCAACTCCATCTCGCTAGCAGGCGAAGGCGACGTTTTGCAGCTGGAGCTCGATCGAAAGAGTCATGGCGCCGGCTACTCCATTGACATCAAGCGATCCATCGAAACCGGCATCAAGGGCATGAACGACGTCAGCGATCAGCCCTGTACCGAAAAGGTAGTCAACTATATAGAAAGCAACTGGTCCTTGATCAAAACGCGCCGCACCATCGACGACGCCTTCATCGATTTCGACCTCATCGCACTTCCGACGATGCGGGTTGTTGCTCCAACGATTAACGAAGCCATCGACAAAGCCGAAAACCCAAAGCCACACGAGCCTATGGTCGACAGCAACTGCCGTCCCTTCGACGTTTGGGGGATCCCCGCAATCTCGGTCCCATGCGGGTTCTCGAAAGACGGTCTCCCGGTGGGCTTGATGATCGCAGGTCCGAACTTCTCGGAGGGTAAGGTACTGGCTCTCGGCCACGCTTATGAGCAGGCAACACAGTGGCACCTTCGCAAGCCTCCGCTCACGCCTGAGATGACAGTTCCACCGATCGTCCGGAAGTCTTAGTTACTTCCCTCCCCTGGATTGGAGCATAAGACAAAAAGATTATCTCGCTCCAGTGGTTGAGGCTATCTTGCTTTCTGCGGCGGTTGAACGACATGAAATCGACCAAGACTCTGGGAGGCATGCTGTCGATTTCGACGTGCCGGTTTCGTTTGCTTGTGGGGGTGTCTGCGCGGCGGCCTGGAGGCCGTGGCCAGAATTTTCGGGATGGTTCCTGACGTTTCGGTGACAGGTGTTGGATTGGAGGATGGGAGGGGTAAGGATTTTGTTCGGCCTTCGGCTATCCAGGCGTCGGCCTGGCGCTCGGCGGGACCTTTGGGTGTATTGTCTTCGCGAAATTCGGCGACAGGAGCGAGGCCGTCTTCGGTGATTTCGTCTACAGTGGGCCAGGGGTAAGCTTTAGGGTTGGGTTTAGGGAGATTCTGGCTGGCAATCTGGAGGCCGTAAAGGAGGAGGCCGGCGCGTTTGGTGTCGAGTTGGTTTGCGGCGAGGAGTTGAAGGACCTGGCCGATGGTGTGCTGGATCGCGCTGCGGTCTTCCGGGAGTGGGATCTGGACAGTGGTGCGCTTGGATCTGCGGGTGGCTAATTCCTGTTTTGGGACTGGTTTGCGGGTGGTGTGGTGGTAGTAGCAAAAATTTTCCTGGCGGAGTGCTGGACTTTCGCAGCGGTGTCCGTCGGTGAAGATATGGCGGCATTGGAAGCGGTTTTCGGTGTCTGGTTCGTAGGTGTAATAGGTCTGTGGCATGTGGGTACCCCCTCCCCGGGGTCTTGCGGTAAAGTCCGCAGCGGATTGGACTTAGCGGTGGACTTGAAGTGGTCGCGGCGGCTACGTGATGGTTAAAAGCAAAAGCCCAGCGTGGGCTGGGCTTGGTGATGGTTCGTCTGAGTTAATTGTACAGGGCGTGTCAAGGGTGGAAGTGCGTTCTGGAGGGATGAGGCAGGTTGAGGAAGGCGGTCGTTCGCTACCGCGAACGATACCCCACCCTTTCGCTAAGAAACGCGAAAGGATGGGCCACCCGGATTGTGTAAGAAGAAGGGGCGCAGAAGTTGTCTGCGCCCCTTCGTTGTTGCGGTTGAGGTTGGGTTAGAAGGTTAGTCGGCCACCCATCTGGATGACTCTGCCGAAGCCGGCCTGCGAAGACTCTGCGAAGAGCCCAGTCCCGACCGTCGTAGCGGCGGTTGGCGTTGCGCCTTTGCTGACCGTGTAGGTCGTTGACGGTGTCGCGAACTGCGGCGTGTTGAAGAGGTTCAGAGCTTCGATACGAAACTGAAGCTTGAACCGGTCGTGGAAGGTGAAGAGGTATTTGTTGAGCGACGCCGTGGCTGTATCAGAGCCCGGTGCGGCGCAAGGCAGAGTACGAGGAGTGTTGCCATAGTGGTACGCCGGGGTTGCAACGAAGGCGGCGGCGTTGAGGTAGGCCTTGTTTGGATTGAGGCTGCCACCCAGTCTGGTCTGCGGAGAACCGCTATAGCAGGCAGCATGCACATCGCCTACCAGAGTGGGACGCTGTACCGATCCACCCGTACCCGTAGGACCGAATGTTGTGCTCAAGTCGGTCTGAGTCACGGTTAGAGGAACGCCATTGGTGATCACGTGCTCATAGTTGACCTGCCAGCCCCCAACAACGGCATCGAGAGCGTGACCGGCGAAGCCTTGAGGATTGCCGAGGTACTTCTTGCCTTTACCGACGGGCAACACATCCGTGACTGCCAGGGTGAAGCGGTTCGGTACATCGTCCAGCGAGCGGGCATATTCAGCACCCAAGTTGTTGTTGTTTTGCGGACCGGAAGTTGTCGTGGTTTGAGACCCGATCGAACTGCCATACAGGTTGTCCCAGTTGGAAGCGTGGGTGTAAGTGGTCAACAGGGTGAGGCCGGTCGTCACGCGCTTCTCAACTTTCAGAGCAACGGAGTTGTACCAGCCGAAACCGATCGACTTGCTCAGGGAAATGGAACCGTAGTACGGAAACGGTAGATATGTCTGGCCGAGTGGAAGGGACTTTTGGCCGGCAACGCCCGTTGAAGGCAAGCCACCGATGGTCGCCGCATAGTAAGGATTGGTTCCAGCAACGCCTGTGGTCAGAGTGGCATTGCTCGCGTAAGCCGATGCGAGAAAGGAATCAGGCATTTGGTTGATGTTGACTGCTTCCGCGAAGTTGGAAGAGTGCGTACCGATGTAAGACAGCGTCACGATGAAGTCGCCCGGCAGCTTCTGCTGAGCATCCATCATGTACTGCTGTACCAGCGGGTAACCCCTATGAGCGTCGATGACTGTGAGTGCCCCGCCAAAGCCGGTGAGAGCGCCAAGGCTGTTGGCCGAAGGCTGCAGCAGGCCGCCGCCACAGGTTGCACCCGTTCCGGTCTGGAAGAACGGAGTCGTCAAGCAACCAGTGGCTCCGACCGCAGTGGTAGCTGCGATCTGACCTGAAACGAAGGCGTTGGGTGCAGTGGGTGTGGTGGTCGTGACCTGGGAATAACCCTGGTTGTAGGAGGTGGTGATACCCACCGGGGCGTAGTAGAAGCCATAGCCTGCGTGCATTACGGTGTTCTTGAACACCTGATAAGCCACGCCGATACGGGGAGAGAACTTCGCAGGATTCTGGCAGCAGTGGGTTGGAGCGCCACCCACGCCGGCAAAGACCAGACCACCCGTAAGGTTTTGCGTTACTCCTTGCGAGTTGACATAGCTGACGGGAGCCGCGGGGTTGAAGCCAACATTGAACTTGTTGTTCTCTTCGTGCTGGCCTTCCTCAAATTCATAGCGGATACCGAGATTGACGGTGAGTTTCTCGCTGAGACGGTAATCGTCCTGCGCCCAGACCGAGTTATAAACGATGCGGTTGATGAACGGACCGGCGTAGAGGGTCTCCGACAGTGCGGAGGGAAGGCCTACTTCCATATCGGCGATTGCGGCAGTTCCATTGGCGCCACTTGTGACGGCGCCTGTGCTATCGGTGTACTCGCCGTTGAAGGTGAAGGAGCCGGGCGTGTTCGGTGGGTTGGTGAAGTAGGAGAAGCCGCGGTAGGTGTAGCCGAAGCGCAGGTCGTGCTTCTTAATGCTCTTGGAAAGGATGGCCACCAGGTTATGAGAGGCCTGCGGAGTGTAGCCGCCAAATGCGCCGCCAAGACCAGGAGCCGAGTAGCTGCCGGCGGTGAGGCCGCTGATGGTCACCGTAGGATAGCTGGTGAGAGGAACGTTGGTGGGGAAGGCGCCGGCGAATCCGTAGTTTGTGCCGTTGTATGCGAAACCATTGGTAAAGCTAAAGCCCTGCGTGCGATAGGGGAAGGCGCTCCAGTAACGGTTATAGCCGTAGGCTACCGTCAGCAGTGTGGAAGAGTTGATGGTGAAGGTGTTGTTCCAGGCGGTTGAGTCGAACTTGCGGTCTTCCAAGTCATTGCCGGAGGCATAGAGCGAGTAAGAGTTGGCGAACGTGGACTGGGGCTCCTGTACACCGGAGTGCAGGTAAGAGAACTGCGATGTCCACCAGGGGAAGAACTGGTGCTCAACCTTGCCGATAAATTCATCGGCGCGCGTCTTGAAGCCGACGCCGGAAGCGAAGAAGTTGTCGCCGTTAGGATTGGATGACGTCGCAGTGGGTGAGGTGAGGAAGGTCGCGGTTGCGTTCGGGCCGAGAGGCAGGGGGAACGCATTCGCCATCGAGAAACCGATGCCATTGGCGAGGTTTTTGCCACCGCAGGCTTCACCAGCCTTTGTAGCTGCAACGCTACCGGGAATAACGTTGGAACCGCACTCCTGGGCAAATGTCGTAGTACGTCCGGCTACAGTGGGATCGTAAAGAGGAGCATCGGCTGTGAAGTCGCCGGTGCGCTCCGCAATGGTCGGCACATAGTAAGTCTGCGTGGAACCACTAAGGGGCTGTCCCTGGCGGTAGCCTTCTTCTGTCAACCAGAAGAAGGTGTTATCCAGGCGCCTGAATTTGTTGGTAATGAACTTGGGAAAGAGCGGGCCGCCGATAGCGCCGGAGTAGAGGTAGGTTTGATCGGTAGGTGTTGGAGTCTTGCTGGGATTGAACCAGACGTTGGCCGACCATGGGGTCTGACGCGTTTCGCCGTAGAGCGTACCGTGATATGTCGATGAACCGACCTTGAGAGTATTGACAAACACACCACCACCGGTACGTCCGATCGAGGCATCAAAGTCGTCACCCTGGACCTTGGCTTCGCTGATGGCATCTGGCGAAACGACGAAGGTTGCGCCACCGGAAGAGGTGGACACGGGAATACCGTCTACGTTGTAGGAGTTGGTGTTACCGGGAGCACCGGCAACCGAGACATCCGAGACGCCCGAGGAGTCTTCCGCGCGTACATAGCGGGGATCGCCGAGGGTGACGACGTTGGCATCGAGTTGAACAAACATGAAAGGATCGCGACCGAGGTTGGGAAGATCCTGAACCTGTTGTGCGGTGAATATCTGTTCCGCGGAAGCGTTGGCTGTGTTTAGCTGGACGGTGTCGGCCGCTACTTCGACGGTTTCATTTGCTCCGCCGATGGTGAGTACGGCGTCGACAGTAGTGACAGCACCGAGCGAAACAACGTTGCCCTTGGTGTCGTAGGTTTTAAAGCCCGGGACAAAGATGGTGACGGTGTAGTTGCCGGGATCGACACCCCCAAACTCGTAAATGCCCGCTCCATTGGCTACGCCGGTCTTAGCGACCTTGGTGTCCTGATTGGTGAGGGTGATCTTCGCGTTGGGGATGACCGCACCCTGGACGTCTTTGACTTCACCACGGACCGTACCGTAGTTGGTCTGTGCCTGCACGCCTGCCGTCGCGAGCAGTAGGACAACAACGAATGCAAGCAACGCGTGCATTCTTGACTTGAGAAATTTCATAACCAGTGCCTCCGAAATGTCGTTCATCTGAATTCAGAATCTGGCGCATACTGCGAGGTCATGCGCACCGTGAAAGCTGGACAACAAACTTGAAACGCGATGTTGAAGAGCCGAATCGTCTGGGTAGGTCCGGGTCTAATGTGTGCCCGGTTGGAAGCTGGAGGTTCAGGGGTTCCAGTTGCCAGTGCATGGCAACCGACGTAAAGAAAAACAAAAGTCGTTAGGCGTTAAGCGTTGGGCCTGGATTGCGGTTGCATGCGGCTGTAGAGCTCAGCGAGAACGCCGACACCTTCCTCAGCAAAGGCGCGGTCGGGGGTTTCGTTGGTGTCGTTCCAACCCTCGTCCTCGCCTCCCTTGGAGTACTGCATGACGATGCCATCGCGGCGCGAGAGCATGCTGAGACCTTTGTAGGAGAGGCCATACTGTGCGCCTTCCTGCGGGATGAGCCAGGCGATCTGGCCGCGGACGGGGGTGATAGATTCGTCACTCCAGAGAGAACGGCCGCCGTAGCCGGGGCAGTTGACGATGACCTTCTGCGGGAGTGTGGTGAGTTCCTGCGGGGAGTGGAACTCGCGGGTTTCGATTTTGCCACCGGCGATGAGGAAGTCGGTGAGGAGTTGGCGGGAGTAGTCCGCGACGTTGAAGGTCATGGAAGAGCTGCGCGAGACGTAGGGTGTGGGGAACGGCGTAGAGCCCGGCGGCATCATGATGGGGCGCGGCGTGAGATCGGCGATGCGGTCGTTGAGGCGGATGAAGTCATGGACGGGCTTGGGACGGTCGTCGCGGACGTTCGGATCGGGAGCGCCGGTGCGTGGAGTGCGAGGCTTGTCGCTGAGGCCCCAACGGTCCGTCCACTCAACGGGCGAGCCGGGCATGCCGTAGTAGCTCTGGTACATGAAGAAGCTGGTGCGGGCGAGTGACTCCCATGTGGCGGCGAAGTTGGAATCGACCGCGGAGGCAAGAGCGACGCGGGAGTCTGGCGTCCAGGAACCGGTAGCGCGTGAGCTGCGCGTGAAGGGCGCGCGCTCCTTGGCGTAGATGGTGACCTTTGCGCCTGCGCGCTGCAGCATGGTGGCCGAGGTAAGACCGATAGCACCGGCGCCGAGGACAGCGATGTCCTGCGAGCCTTCAGCCGCTTTCATCGCGCTGGCCGTTGCGACCGTGGCCGAGCCCCAGGAGAGCGACCATCCGCTGCCGCCGTGGCCGTAGTTATGCACGATGGTTTTTTCGCCGAGAGTTTCTACATCCATACGGGGACCGGCGGCGCGGAAGGGACGGAGGCAAACTGTAATGCGAAAAATGCGATCCGCGTGGGCGCGGATGGGAACAAGCGGCGTGTACTGATCGTAGATAGGAAGAGGAGGAGCACTGGATTGTGCTGTATGCGTCTGCTTGACGCACCCGGTCAAATTGAGCGCACTAACCCCTGCAAGGGCACTGGAACCTCGTAAAAAGGTACGGCGATCCATCGACGGCAAAAACGGTGCAGCAGAACGGTCCATCAGGAGAGTCTCCGGCGGTGCTTTGCATCTGAAAATTGCTTGTGACTACAAAGTAAGAAATCAGCTTCGGTGCGAACTGCGCTTGCGAGTTGCAGATACACGAATGGGACGTTGCATCCCGAGTCGGATTCTTTGCTGCCAGCTATGGAAGGGCCGGAGACAAATTCAAAGTAGTTTCAATGAATCGTCCAGCTCAATTTTGGTTGATGAGTCCGAGCTTATTTAACAGCCCGTGAATTGTCAATAAGTATTCAACCATAGAAGGAATTTATTCTGAGATAGGACGAAGAAGTACTCGGGAAATAGGAGTTACCACCAAAGAAAAGCCCCGGCTAATAGCCGGGGCTTTTCGGTTGAAGCGACGGGAGTTAGCCGCGATAGAGTTCCGAAGGTACGTGATGCATCTCGGGCAGGTAGAGCGAGGCGCCGAGCGCAGTGCTCGAAGCAGGCTTCATGTCCATGCACTTGACGAACGCTGTCTGGAACTTCGACATCTCGTCCTTGGTGCCGACAGTGACGCGGACGTAGGTGGGCAGAGCAGCCCAGCTGCGACCGATGGCTACCTTCTCCTTGAGCATGGTTTGTGCAAATTCACGGCCTGGGCGATTGACATCGACCATGAAGAAGTTTGCCTGCGAGCCGGGGATGATCTTGTATCCCTGCTTGGTGAGGAAGGCAATGGTTTCTTCACGCACGCCGGTGTTGATGGCGCGGCGGGTAGGGACGAGGTCCTTGTCCTGCAGGCTGGCGCGAGCCGCTGCAGCACTGGTGATGGAGATGCTCGCGAGGCTACGGGCGGGCGGTGCAACCTTGCTGAACGCAGCCAGACGCTCAGGGTGAGCGATGACGACGCCAGCGCGGAGACCGGCCATGCCATAGATCTTCGAGAAGGTGCGGGTCACGATGAGGTCGGGGTTATCGGCGACGAGCGGGATGACAGACTCATCGTTAGAGAAGTGGAAGTACGCTTCGTCAACGATGACAACCGAACCCTTGGGCTTGTTCTTGAGCAGCCACACGATGTCTTCGCGGGGCGTCATGGTGCCGGTTGGGTTGTTGGGGTTGACGATGTAGTAAGCGCCGGGCGAAGGATGAGCGGCGAGCATCGCCTTGACGTCGTGTGCGTAGGTCGGCGTGAGCTTGACCGGGAACTTGGCAGCACCCATGGCATCGGCCGCGCGCGGGCCCTGCTCATAGCTGGGATCGGCATACACGAGAGGCTTGTCGGGGCCGATGTTGGACATCAGCGCGAGATCGAGTGGGCCGCCGGAGCCGGGGAAAAGACCGACGTAGCCGGGCTTGCCGGGAGCAGCGACAGGAAGGTCGAAGAGGCTGGAGAACGCCTTGACGGTCTGCATGCTTTCTTCCTGGTGATAGCGACCACCCAGCAGAGCTGTGTCGCCGATGGCGGAAAGCGCGACTTTCGCGGGTCCGAGAGGATTTTCGTTGGAGCTGATGATGACGGTGTCAGGCGGGAGTTGACGCATTTCGCCCATGTCCGACATGCCGCCGCGACGCGGGGTGGGAGTAGGAGTTGCGACGCTTGCGGTAGTCTGCTGGCCGTAGGCCGCAACTGCTGGGAATGCTGCCGCAGCCGCACTGGCTGCTCCGAGGGTACGCAGAAAATTACGGCGCGACACCCCCTCCTGGGTACACTTTTCCATGTCGGAATTCATATGATTCTTCTCCTGTTGCAACGGTGCTGCGGCTACTTTGCTGCGGCTACTTTTTGGTGAATCGACACTCGTCCGATGGAGACAACGGGGCCGTTGTCAATCGGGAATCTATAAGGTCAAATCTAAAGCTGATGCGGGCGGTTTCGAATCTCGGGGACCTGCTGCGTTGAAGGTTTTCAAGCGCGGATCCAGTTCAGCGTTAGGAACAATGTAACGTAAAAATTGTGCAAATGCACAAGCCCTCGTAGGAAAACTTAAAAATCGCGGCAAAAAATATGGCATCGTACGCACGGCTTTGGGATGCAAGCGCTTGTATGTCAAGCAGTTGCGGGTGCGAATTTTATTTATATCGAACTATGCCAAAAGGTGCGTCAACAGGGCCATTCGGACGTAGAGACCATTTTTCGCCTGGCGGAAATAAGCGGCGCGTGGGTCGCTGTCGACCTCTGAGGCGATTTCGTTGAGACGTGGAAGCGCGTGCAGGATGATGGCTTCGGGCTTTAATTTGGCGGCGATGACTGCGTCGACGAAGTAGCTGTCCTTGATAGCTTCGTACTCCGACACATCGGTGAACCGCTCGCGCTGGACGCGGGTAATGTAGAGCACGTCGGCGTGCGGGAGGCTGGCGTCGAGGGTGTCACTCTCGCGAAAGTCGACTTTATTTTGCTTGAGGTAGTCGATGTATTTTGCAGGCAGGCGAAGGTTTGCTGGTGAGATGAGATCGATCGATACGCCGGGGTAGAGGCAGAGAAGCTGGAGGAGCGAATGGATGGTGCGGCCGTAAAGTAAGTCGCCGACGAGTGCGATGCGCTTCCCTTCCACGCTACCCAGCTCCTTCATGATCGTGTAGATGTCGACAAGGGCTTGCGTGGGATGCTCGCCTGGACCGTCGCCGGCGTTGATGAGTGGGACGGGCGAGATGGCGGCTGCGGCTTTGGCGGCGCCTTCTTCAAAGTGGCGCATGACGATGACGTCGGCATAGCCGCCGATGACGCGGATGGCGTCGGCGATGGATTCGCCCTTGGCGGCGGAGGAGTTTTCGCGCGCGTTCTCGGCGGTGAGAATGCCGCCGCCTAGTTTTTGCATAGCTGCCTCGAAGGAAAGGCGTGTGCGCGTGCTGGGCTCGTAGAAGATTGTCGCGAGGATGCGGCCGCTTAGTGAGAGCTTGAGAGTGCGCGCGATGTCGTGGCGTTCCATCTCGGCTGCGGAGGCGAAGAGGCTTTCCAGGAGTTCGCGGTCTGCGAATTGCGTGGCGCTGATGAGGTAGTTGAGCTTTTGCATAGAGGCAGGTTTTAGGTTCGGGGGGTGGGGTTGTGGATTTTGCCCTGGACGATCGTGTGCTTGACGCTGCCGGGGAAGGTGAAGCCTTCGAAGGGTGACCAGCCGCATTTTGTTTTTACGGATTCGCGAGTTACGACGTAAGGAGTGTGGGTGTCGAGGATGGTGAGGGAGCCGGAGTATCCGGGGGCTATGTGGCCGAAGCCTTTGCCGTGAACGGGTGAGAGAAATTCGTGGATGAAGAGACCGGGGTTATAGGCGAAGACGCGGGCTATGTCGGCGGTGGTGTAGTTGTGCTCGGACATAAGCCAGGTGGAGAAGGCGCCGAGGGTATCGAGGTGCGGGACGCCGCTGTGGCCCTGGATTTTCTCTTCGAGCGTGTGGGGGGCGTGGTCGGTGGCTACGTAATCGACGAGGCCGGACTTGAGCGCGGCGAGGAGAGCGAGGCGGTCTTCGCTGGCTCGGAGCGGAGGATTCATCTGCAGATCCTGACGATTGGCAGGGGTGATCATACCGGTGTCGAAGAAGAGATGATGCGGCGTGGCTTCGCAGGTGACCTTGACGCCGCGGGCCTTGGCGGCGGCGATGAGGGGAAGACCGTCGCGCGTGGAGTAATGGCAGAGCTTGCCGATGAGCTCGTACTTCTCGATGAGGTAGAGGGCGAACTCCGTAGCAGATATCTCCGCAGATGGCGGACGCTTTAGTTCATGGAGCGGAGCGTTTTTATTGGCTTCGAGAATTGCGGGATCTTCGCAATGGAAACTAACATTTTTTTCGCGGTAGTTAGAAATTACTTTTTCTAACTGCTCTTTGGATGAAAAGAATAAGTCCCCTACCGACGGGCCCATAAATGCTTTATAGGGGACGTGGCGAGTTAGTGGTGAGGTATTGGGACCTATTCCGGCGTAGAGCGTGATGGTTACTTCCGATTTTTTTGTAAGTGCTTCCTTGGCGGAGTAACTTGCATCGTCTACCGGAGCGATCGGGTTGTTCGGCATGTCCGCTACGTGGACTACGCCGCCGTGGATGGCGGCGGCGGATGTGGTGATGAAGTCTTCTTTGTAGGTCTGGGTGCCGCTGACGTCTTCGCGGGCGTGGATGTGGATGTCGCCGAAGCCAGGGAAGATTATGCAGTTGGTGGTGTCAATGTCGGAGTGGCCGGTGATGGGGCCGACGGAAGTGACGAGGCCAGTGGTGGTGTCGATTTCGATGCTGCCTTCGAACTCGCGATCGTGGTTGGCGATACGGCCTTCAATGCGCAGCATGAGTGGCCTCTTTCGCTGCGTTGATGGCGTTGCGGAGGTTGCGGGCGGAGGTTGCGGGGTCGGCGTCGTAGATGATCTCGCGGGAGCTGCTGATCATGAGGCCGCGGCCGTTCTGATCAAGGCCTGCGGCGAGGACAGCGTAGAGATCGCCGCCCTGTGCGCCGATGCCGGGGACGAGGAAGGTGGTGTTGGGCGCGATGGCGCGGATTTGACGCATCTCTTCGGGGTAGGTGGCGCCGACGACGAGCATGCAGTTGCCTTCGGTGTCCCAGTGGTTGGCTACGCGGTCTGCGATGGTTTGCCAGAGGGGTGCGCCTTCGACTTCGAGGTCTTGAATTTCCGCGGCGCCAGAGTTTGAGGTGCGGCAGAGGATGATGCAGGCTTTGTCGCGACGGTCGAGGAACGGGGCGAGCGCTTCCCTGCCTAAGTATGGGTGGAGGGTGACTGAGTCGAAGTTCAGGTGATCGAAGATAGCGGTGACGTAGCCCTGGTTGGTGTTGGCGTTGTCGCCGCGCTTGGCGTCGCAGATGGTGACGATGGAGGGGTGGTACTGGCGGAGATATTCGCTGGTCTGTTCCAGCTCGCGCAGGCCTTGTGAGCCGCGGGCTTCGTAGAACGCGATATTCGGCTTGTAGGCCGCAGTATATTCCGCTGTTTTTTCGATAATGAACTTATTGAATTCGAAAAATGGAGCGGAAGTATTTTGGAATTGTTGGGGAATTTGTTGAAGGACGGGATCCAGGCCTACGCAAAGCAGCGATTGGATGGCGTCTGCCCGATTTTCATACTTGCGCAGGATAGGATTCATTGTCCTCTTATTCGAAACCATTGCGTTTGGCCCAGCCGTGGGGTTCGTTGAGCCAGTCTTGTACGATGTTTGCGCCAGCCTGGTCGAGTGTGCCCTGATGCAGGGCACACTCGAGTACTTCGGCGAAGGTGGTGAGGGCGTGGAGTTTGACGTTTGCGGCGGCGAAGGCTGAAGCGGCCTCCGGCATGTTGTAGCTGATGATGGCGAGGCAGTGGCTGACGTGACTGCCTTCCGCGCGTAGCGCTTCTACGCCAGAGAGGCTGCTCATGCCGGTGCTGACGAGATCCTCGATAAGGACGACCTGCTTGCCTTCAATCTCGCCGCCTTCGACGCGCTTTTTTGCGCCATGGCCCTTGGCTTCTTTGCGGACGAAGATGGAAGGCTTCTGCATGGCAAAACCGAGCGCCGCGCTGTGTGGGATGCCGGCGGCTTCGATGCCGGCGATGACGTCGGCTGGGAGGTGCTGGTCGTAGATAAGCTGCTGGAAGCCGTGAATGACTTTACTCCAGGCGTGAGGATGGAACGGGAACTTGCGGTTGTCACAGTAGACGGGCGACTTGATGCCGGACTTGAAGGTGATGGGCGCGTGGGGCGCGAAGCCAACGCCGCCGATGCTGATGAGGGCTTCGGCGATGTGACGGCTCATTGAGCCACCGCGTCGAGGACCTGGGATTTGATTTCGGAGGCGAGCGCGGGGTTCCACATGACGGAGGTGGCGGCCATGACGGCATCGGCGCCGGCGGAGCGGAAGTCGAGATAGTCCGTCGCGTTAGAAGCGCCACCTACGCCGGTGATGGTGTAGCTGAGGTCGAGCTCATCGCGGAGGCGAGCGAGGCGGGCGACCATGTTGAGGCCGGCCCACTTGATGCTGGCGCCGCAGACGCCGCTCCAGAGGCGGCCTTCGCCGGGGAGGGCCTGATTCCCTGCTGCGTCGCGGACTTCGGCGGAGATGGTGTTGATGGAGCTGATGCCCTGGATGTACGGGCCGACGGATTGGATGAGTTGCTTGAGTTTGGCGTCGTCGGCGAAGTACGCGCACTTGATGATGAGCGGGAGGTCGCCGACTTCGTTCTTGATGGCGTCGACGACTTCGCGGGAGCGGACGGTATCGAAGCAGAGGAGGTTGGCGGTGCCTTCGTTGGGACAGCTGAGATTGACTTCGAGGATCTTGACGCCGGTTTCCTTGAGGAGGCGGGCGCCGAGAGCGAAGTCGGCGATGTAGTCGGCGGCACTGCCGTGCTCGTTGAGCGTGCCTTGGAAGCTGGCGACGACGACCTGGCCTTTGTGCGTGTGCGCGACGGCGGAGGCGAGATCGGGCTGCCAGAAGTCGGGGTCGAAGCTGGGGACGCCGAAGGAGTTGGTGATGGAGAGCGGCTGGCTATAACCGGGAGCGGTGGTGAGGTGGTTGTTGGCGGTGGTTAGGTCGCCGTCTACTTTGACCGCGAGGACGTTGGGCCAAGCGTGGCAGGGGTAGCGGTGGGTGCGGACCGTCTTGTAGACGGGGATGTCGTAGCCCTTGTCCAGCGCGGCTTTTACGAAGTTTCCGTTGAGCAGTGGGCCGGCGGGGATGCCGAAGGGCAGATAGACCGGGTGGCCGAGGAAGGTGGATTGGGGATCGCCGGTCTGCGTGAGGACGTCGGGTGAGGCGAAGAGGCCGAAGGGGCCGTTGTCGAAGTTGTCCTGATAGGTGCGGGCCGGGTCGTACATGGGCTCGGAAACCATCGATGCAACCTCCCGTTAAGGAAGTATAAGCGATGGGTTTCTGGATATTTGTGGTGGGATGTTCGCTGTACGAGGTGGAGGGGTCGAGAACCCCGTAAGTCTGAGGCGAGTCAGGCGGACAGCAGGTCCTTCGACTGCGTGGGGAGCAAAATACGCTCCCCACTTCGCTCAGGATGACAATTTTGTGGTGGCGCTCAGGATGACAATTTTGTCGTGGATTTAGCTGGCTTCGTGGAGGGTTGCGGTCTGGTGGCGGACGTCCGAGCCGCGGACCCAGAAGATGACGTCTTCGGCGATGTTGGTGGCGTGGTCGCCGACGCGCTCGAGGTTGCGGGAGATGATGAGGGCGTTGAGGGCTTGCGGGGCCATCTCGGGCTTTTGGGTGATGAGCATGCTGAGCGAGCGGAAGGCGTCGGCGTTCATCTCGTCTACCTGGTCGTCGAGAAGGAGGACGGATTGCGCAAGGTCGGCGTCGCCTTCGATGAAGGCTTGCAGGGCTTTGCGGACCATGGCGGCGGCGAGCGAGGCGAGCTTGGGGATATCGACGGGAAGATCGATGTTGGCGAAGGCGCCCATCTCCTGGATGCGGCTGGCGATGGAGACGGCCTGGTCGCCGACGCGCTCGAGGTCGGAGTTGATGCGGATGACGGCGATGATGAAGCGCAGGTCGACGGCCATGGGCTGCTCCATGGCGAGGAGATCGAGCGCGGCCTGGTCGATTTCGCGCTCCATGCGGTTGATGGCGGGTTCGGAGCGGAGGACGAGGTCGCAGAGCGAGAGGTCGCGTGCGGTGTAGCTTTCGATGGCGCGCTGGATTGCCTGCTCGACGAGACCGGCCATGATCAGGAGCCGCTCTTTGAGTTCATCGAGATTCTGCTGGAATTTAATACGCATCAGCCAAACCTCCCCGTGATGTAATCTTCCGTCCGTTTGTCGGATGGCGTTGTGAATATCTTGGTCGTCGCATCAAACTCGACAAGTTTTCCGTTGAGGAAGAAGCCGGTGTTGGCGGCGACGCGGGCGGCCTGCTGCATGTTGTGCGTGACGATGACGATGGTGTACTGGCTCTTGAGCTGGAAGATGAGGTCTTCGATCTTGGCCGTAGAGACGGGGTCGAGCGCGCTGGCGGGTTCGTCCATGAGCAGGACTTCGGGGTCGACGGCAAGGGCTCGGGCGATGCAGAGGCGCTGCTGCTGGCCGCCGGAGATGCTGGCCCCGGATTTCTTGCGGAGATCGTCTTTCACTTCTTCCCAGAGGGCGGCCTGTTTGAGCGAGCGCTCGACGACTTCATCGAGCATGCGCTTGTTGCGGAAGCCGTTGAGTTTGAGGCCGCTGGCGACGTTGTCGTAGATGGACATGGTCGGGAACGGGTTGGGGCGCTGGAAGACCATGCCGACGCGGCGGCGGATTTCGACCGGCGAGGCGTCCTTGTAGATGTCGAGACCACCCATGAGGACGGTGCCTTCGGCGCGGGCGATGGGGTTGGTCTCGTGCATGCGGTTGAGGCAGCGGACGAAGGTGGATTTGCCGCAACCGGAGGGGCCGATGAGGGCCGTGGCCTGGTTGGAAGGGATGTGCAGGTTGATGTCCTGCAGGGTGTGCGTGTTGCCGTACCAGGCGTTGAGGTTTTCTACGCGGATGTCGACGCCCATTAGTGGCCTCCCTGGAGCGCGCCGCGGTTGGAGAAGATGCGGACGAGAGTAACGGCGCCCATGATCATGGCGATGAGGACGAGGGCGCCGGCCCAGGCGAGGCGGTGCCATTCGTCGTAGGGGCTGACGGCGTACACGTAGATCTGGAGAGGAAGTGCAGCAATAGGCTGGGTCATGTCGAAACTTGTGAACTGGTTGCCAAAGGCGGTGAAGAGCAGCGGTGCGGTTTCTCCGGCGACGCGGGCGAAGGCCAGCATGCAGCCGGTGATGATGCCCGGTGAGGCGGTGCGGAGGCTGATCGAAAGGACGGTGCGCCACTTGGGAATGCCGAGGCCGAGGGCAGCTTCGCGGATAGCGTGCGGGACCGTGGCGAGCATCTCTTCGGTGGTGCGGGTGATGGTGGGGACCATCATGATCGCGAGGGCTACGCCGCCGGCAAAGCCGGAGAAGTGGTGCTGCTTGGCGACGATGAGCGAGTAGGCGGCTATGCCCATGACGATGGAGGGGACGCCGTTGAGGACGTCCGCGGTGAAGCGGACAAGGTTGCCGAGGTGGCGGCCACGTCCGTACTCGGCGAGATAGACGCCGGCGGCGATGCCGATAGGGATTCCGATGGAACTGGCGAGGGCGAGGATGACGGCCGAGCCCATGATGGCGTTTGCCATGCCGCCGCCGGGTTCGCCGACCGGAGCGGGTACGTGGATGAAGAATGCGAGGTTGAGCGAGCTGGCGCCTTTGTAGAGGAGGTAGCCAACGATGGCGACCAGCGGGACCAGCACGAGCACGGTGCTGAAGACGGCGAGGCCCGTGACGAAGTGGTTGACCGCGGAGCGGCGAAGCTCGTGTAGGCGGTTCATGTTGGCGGTGCGCGTGGTGCGTGTGCCGCTCATGCGTGGCCTGCTGACTCACCACGCGTCACGGCCCAGACGAGCAGGCGGGCGATGGCGTTGACGACGATGGTGACGAGGAAGAGGGCGAGGCCGATTTCGATCAGCGCGCTGAGGTAGAGGTCGCCGGAGGCCTCCGAGAACTCGTTGGCGATGACGCTGGCGAGTGTGTAGCCGGGGGCGAAGAGGTTCTTGAGGATGTCGGGGTGGTTGCCGATGACCATGGTGACGGCCATGGTTTCGCCGAGTGCGCGGCCGAGGCCGAGGATGATGGCCCCGACGATGCCGAGGCGCGAGTTGCGGAGGACCGACATGCGGAGCATCTCCCAACGCGTGGCGCCGAGCGCTAGAGCTGCTTCACGCTGCGCGATGGGGACGGCCTTCATGACGTCGCGGCTGATGGAAGAGATGATCGGGAAGATCATGATGGCCAGGATGACGCCGGCGGTGAGCATGCCAACGCCGAAGTTGGGCTCGACGAAGAAGCCGGTCCAGCCGAGGTACTTTTCGAGGATGGGACCGACGTTGTCGCGCATGATGGGGACGAGGATGAAGACGGCCCAGAGGCCGTAGACGACGCTTGGGATGGCGGCGAGGAGCTCGGTGAGGAACGCGATGGGCGAACGCAGCGGGCGCGGGCAGATATCCAGCAGGAAGATGGCCACGCAGAGCGAGAGCGGAACGGCGATGGCTACGGCGAGGAGTGACGAGACGACGGTGCCGTAGATGAAGGGCAAAGCGCCGAAGTCGCCCGAGACTGGGTCCCACGAGGTGCCTTTGAAGAATTTGAAGCCAAAGGCGTGGATGGAGAGCTGGGAGTTCTTGACGAGGACGAAGACGATCAGCGCGACGATGGCGAAGATGCTGAACGCGCAGAGCATCATCAGGCCGCGGAAGGCGCCGTCGGCCCAGCGGCCGGCGCTGCGCTGCTGCAGGAAGAGGCGGATGGCGGAGGGTGCGGCTGAGGGTGCGGCGTCAGCGGCCGAGGGCTGAGGCTCGACTGGAACTGTTATCTCCGGGAGCTTGTCGAGACCTGGCTGCATCATGCTTGTGAGCTTTCTGGGTGGTTCAATACAGTTCCCAGTTTATTAAAGAGATGTGAAAGGACTGTGAATCGAGAGGGGCTTTCAGGTCGATAGAGCGAAAAAGGAGGCCCAAGTGCTGCGCGGGCCTCCTTTTCGGTGGGTTTTAGTGGATTTGCTTGATGGTCTGAAGGACGCGATCAGCGACCGGCTTGGGGAGCGGAGCGTAGGTCATAGGCGCGGCTTCGGCTTCGCCATGCTCGAGCATCCAGTGGAGGAAATCGACCAGCACCTTGCCCTTGGCGGGGTCGGCGGACTGGATGGGGATGAGCAGCCAAGTGAAGGACGAGATGGGGTAGGAGGTTGCGCCGGGGGCGTTGGTGATGGAGACGCGGTAGTCGGCGGGCATGTTCTTGGAGGCGGAAGCCGCGGCTGCGGTGACACCGTCGGTGGAGGCCTTGATCCACTGGCCATCGTGGTTTTTGACCATGCCGTAGGACATCTTGTTCTGCACGGCATAGATAAGCTCAACGTAGCCGAAGGTGTAGGGGCTGTTGCGGATCATGCCGGCGACGCCTTCATTTCCCTTCTGGCCGATGCCGAGAGGCCAGCGGACGGACGCGGCGCGACCGATCCTGGCGAGGAAGTCCGGGCTGACCTTGGAGAGATAGTCGGTGAAGATAAAGGTGGTGCCGGAGCCTTCCGAACGGTAGACGGGAAGGATGCTGTGGTCGGGAAGGTTGACGCCGGGGTTGTCCTTGACGATGCGGGGATCGTGCCAGTTATTGATCTTGCCGAGGTAGATGTCGGCGATGACGTCAGGAGAGAACTTGAGGTCCGAGCCAACGCCGGGGATGTTGTAAACCGGAACGACTGCGCCGAGGACCGTCGGGATGTGGAAGAGCTTGACCTGCGACTCGCCGAGCTGCTGGTCGGTCATGGGTACGTCGGCGGCGCCGAAGTCGACAATCTTGGTGGAAACCTGGCGGATGCCCGCGCCTGAGCCTACCGACTGGTAGTTGATCTGGACGCCGGGGTGCTGCTGGCTGTACTCGGTGAACCAGCGCGAGTAGATGGGGTTAGGGAAAGTGGCGCCGGCGCCGGTGAGCTTCTGGGCTCCAGCGGCGAGCGTGAGAGATGCCGTAATGGCGAGTGTTGCAATTTTGAGCTTCATTCGATCCTCCAGGATCAACGGCTTGCTTTACGAGGGTAGCCGATCTTTCTTCTTTACAGGAGTTGCCTATTCTTTAAGACGCTAACGCCCGGCAGGCGAGTTGGGCCTGCCGGGCGAAAGGTTTAGGGGATGTAGTAACGCATGCTGACGTGAATCATGGGCTCGGTAGCACGCGGGCCAGCGGGGGTGGTCGCGCTCCCTACGCCTGACCAGAGGTTACGCTGGATGTAGCTGTAGGTAGCCTGGTACTGTAGGCGACCGTACTTGGGGCTGCTGACAAGGCGGTAGGTGAAACCACCCATGGCTTCCTGAATGTAACGCGTGGGAGAGCCGCAGGCGGTAGCACCGGCCGTTCCACCTGTACCCGCACCAAGAGTGGTCGAGTTGGCAGCGGGGATGTTGTAGCAACCCGCATCGCTGGTGTTAGCGGGACCGTAGCCGATGAGAGCACCGAGTGCGGTGGTGTAGACCGTGCGCTGCGCGTACTCGCCACCGTAGTAGGCGAAGACATCAAGCTTGGGAGCGGGGTGGGTTTCAATGCTGAGCATGCCGTGGTAGTTGCGGATGGGCTCAAGCGTTTCGTCGGGGCGGAGGGTTGCGTCAGCAAGCTGCGAGGAGCCGTAGCGACCGACGCCCTGCCCTGCCATCGCCTGGACGGCGACGTCGAGGAACTTGGCGGGCGAGACGCGAGCGCTGCCGAAGATACCGCCGGCAGCCTTGGTATTGCTGAGCTGCGTGGTGGAGTAGGTGTAGGTTTCCGCAGCAGCGGTTCCGGCGGTGGAAAGGATCGGGTAGTAGAAGTCGCGCATGAAGCGAGCGAGACCGCCGAGTTCGAAGTGGGCCTTGGGCAGATCGAGAGCGCCCTTGACGATGATGTCGGGAGCGACGTTGTTCGCGTAGGTGGTTACGAAGCCCGTGCCCGTGCTGTTGCCTGCGGCGTTGTAGAGACCGCCGTTGGTGCCGCCGCCAGCGAAGAAGTAGTCGACCGGGACAGCTGAACCGTTGGCGGTGAAGCTGGTGATCTGGGCTTGCTCGACGGACAGTGCCGCGGTAAAGGCACCGGTGTTTACATTGCCCCAGCGCTGCTGGAGGCGGAAGCCGGGCTGACGCTCCCAGGAGAAGCCGACCATGTACTGCGAGTCGATGGTGTTGGGAAGCTTCTCGGTGCGGGCGTCGGTGCTCTTACCGTCTTCGGTAACGAGCGACCACATTTGACCGCCCGTGATGGCGAAGCCGCCGACCGTCTCAGCCTTACCCCAGATCTGGCGCTGGCGGAAGACGTAGCTGTTGGACTGGTTGTTGTTGGAGGAGGTGCCGGTGCCGAGGAAGTCACCCTCGAAGTAGCCGGAGAGCTTGTAGCTGCCCGCGTTTCCCTCGAAAAGGCCGCCGATACGGCTCTGGCGGCCGGTGAAGTTCAGCTCGCTGACGTGGCCCTGGGCCGCGCTGGGGAACGGGATGCTGTTGAAGGGGGTGTTGATGTCGGAGTTGACCGAGTGCTGGCGCCACACGCCTTCCGCCGCGAAGAAGGCGACCGGTGTGATGGTGATGCCCTTGTAGTGGATGGTGGTGGGAGAGTTGATCTCGTCTTCGACCTTAGCCTGGTTGGAGACGACAGTTTCCGTGAGGCCGGCGTCGGTGGACTTGAGGTCGGTGACGGTGGTGGACAACGTGTCAACCTTGGTGTCGGTAGCAGCAGCGGCGGCGCTGGCCTGTGCGGCAGCGGCGGTTGCAGTGGCGGCCTGGGTTTGAGCATCGGCAGCTGCCTGCTGGGCGGCGACAGTCTGCTGACCCTTGGAACCTAATTGCGACTGCAGGGCGTCGATCTGAGCCTGCTGCGCGGCCATCTTCTCGCGCATTTCGCGGAGCTGAATCTCGGTTTCGGTTTCTACCTTCTTCTTTTCGACCTTCTTCTTGTGCGTCTTGGCAGGAGGAGTAGTTTCGGTCTGCGCCTGGATTGGGAACTGAGCGGCGAGCAGAGCTGCGGACATCAGGACCGCGGCTATCGTCTTCATACGTTTCATCATTCCTCGAACGGAACGGCTAAGGGATCGTGCTGAATCCGGCGCTTTTCGCCGGGGATTTTCAGTCCCAAATGTCCTTGCCTGTACTTGTCCGTTGAGAGGATGGTCGCAAGGGGACGTGAATCCTCCGCGAATGGAGTGTGAAAGAACCGTGAATCACTGGGGGTTTTCCTCAGTTTAAGCGGCATCTTCAGCCGGTTGCCGGACGGCAACGGAGGCAGCGACGGGCAGGGTGAAGCAGAAACGGCTGCCGCGGCCGAGGTCGCTTTCGACCCAGATACTGCCGCCGTGGGACTCCACCAGATGCTTGGCGATGGAGAGGCCGAGGCCGGTCCCGCCGGACTCGCGGGAGCGGGCTTTATCGGCACGATAGAAGCGCTCGAAGATGCGATGGCGATGCTCGAACGGGATGCCGTAACCGAAGTCGCGGACGCTGAAGAGGACCATCCCGGGCTGCTGGGCGGACTCTTCGGCGGCGAGGATGATGCGGGCGCCATCCGGGCCTCGGCCATAGGCGAGGGCGTTTTCGATGAGGTTGGTGAGAACCTGCACGACCGCGTCGACGTCCGCTGAGACTTTGGTATCGACCGGACCGAGGATCTCGAGATGCGTATCGTCGCGCAGCAGGCCGGTGACCGCGACTACGGCTTCGCGGATGACCGTGGATGCGGCTGTAGGCATAGGGCGGATTTCGTGGTCGCCGGATTCGACCTTGGCCATAACGAGGAGGTCTTCGGTGAGGCGGCCCATGCGGACGGCGTTCTTGTGGATGGCTTCGAGGAATTCCTTGGAAGCGGGGGTGGTGTCGGGCGAGGCATTCGCGTCGTCGACGAGCATTTCCACGTAGCCCATGATGGAGGTAAGCGGGGTGCGGAGCTCGTGTGAGACGTTGGCGACGAACTCGCGCTGGCCGCGCTCCATCTGCTCGACGCGGGTGACGTCGCGGAAGACAATGACTGCGCCGCCTTCCGGCATAGGAGCCGCGCTGACGGCGAAGATGCGGCCCGTGGGAAACGGAACGGCGGCGCGCTCGGCGACTTCGCGGTCTTCGAGCGCGATGCGGGCGCAGGTCAGGACTTCAGGCACGCGGATGGTCTGGACGAGCGCGTGACCGGTGCGGACGGCGCCTGTGAAGCCCGGAATGCGGCGCATGGGCTCGTTGGTCCAAGAGATGCGGCCAGCGGAATCGACGGCGAGGACAAGGTCCTGCATGGAATCGAGAAGGACTTCGAGCTTGCGGCGGTCTTCGGCGACGGCGGTTCGCTGGGCTTCCTGGAGCTCGGAGCGCTGAGTGATGTCGTAGGCGAGGTCGTCGAACTCTTCGAACTCGACGAACGACGAGCCGGTGGGCTGACCGGCGCGGCCGGCCTTGAGAGTTTGCAGGGCGCGGCCGACGAGCCAGGCACAGGAGAACGCGACTGCGATTGCGGCGATCAGGGCAACAGGAACAGCCAGCCACCAGTGCGGCCACAGCACGAGGAGCGCCGCAGCCGCAAGGAAACCGATGGCGGTGCGCGTGAGCAGCGCAATGAAGAGGCTTCGCTTCATATCGTTCGCGTCATCCTTAAAGGTTCCCACAAATCCCGCGTGGAGTGAGGAACGTTTGCTCGATGGGCAGTTTAGACGAGCTCGCGGGCGGCCTGGGACTCGCGAGGGTCTTTCGGTTCCCTGGTTTTGGGGATTTCGAAGCGGTAGCCGGCGCCACGCATGGTCTTGAGATAGCGTGGGGTTTCGGGGTCGACCTCGATCTTTTCGCGGATGCGGCGGACGTAAACATCGACCGAACGAGGGGTGACGAAGCGGGCGTCGCCCCAGACGGCGTCGAGGAGCTGGTCGCGGCTGAAGACGCGGCCGGGATGGCGGGCCAGATAATCGAGCAGGCGGAACTCGGTGGCCGTGGTGGGGATGAGCTCGCCTTTGACGATGAGCTGCATGGCGCTGCCGTCGATTTCGAGGTCGTCGACGTTGAGGGTGGTGAGATTGGCGGCAGCTTCCGGGCGTTCGAAGCGGCGGAGGACGGCGCGGACGCGGGCGATGAGCTCGCGGGTGCCGAAGGGCTTGGTGATGTAGTCATCGGCGCCAAGCTCGAGACCCTGGACGCGGTCGTTTTCGGCGGCGCGGGCGGTGAGGAAGATGATGGGAACGCTCGAAAGCGTGGGGTTCAGGCGCAGACGGCGGCAGAGATCGAGGCCGTCGCCGCCGGGGACCATGATGTCGAGCAGGAAGAGCGCGGGGCGCGAGCGCTCGGCATCCTGCAGGATGGAGCCGATGGCGGCGTAGGTCTTGACGGCAAAACCGGCGCGCTCCAACTGATACTGCACCAGTCTGCTGATGTCCGAATCATCTTCCAGGACAAACACAGTTTGGGTCACATGCACCTCTGGCCGGCTTTCCCGTAACCGAAGCCAGATTACTGCAATTGCAGCGCGGTTCTGCTAAAGGACGATGAATCTTTACAGGCATGTTGCAGGACGATGAACATTACAGGAGTGTTACAACTAGGCGGCTACGGCACCGCTATCGAAGTCAGTGTAGTTGTCGAGGTAGTCGATGATGGTGTGATAACACTCACAGGCCTGCTTTTCGAGCCCTGCGCGGTTGAGAATGTGGATGGTGCCGCGGCTGTACTGGATGAGCCCGAGATCCTTGAGGAGACCGGCGGCCAGGGTGACGGTGGGGCGGGTACTGCCGAGCATGTCGGCGAGGAACTCGTGGGACATCTTGTAGGTGTCGTTGAAGGCGCGATCGGAGCAGATGAGCAGCCAGCGGGCGAGGCGCTGCTCGATGTTGTGCTTGGCATTGCAGCCGGCGGACTGCATGGTTTGGACGAGCTGCGCCTGGACGTAGCCCAGGGCGAGTCGCTGAAACTGGCCTCCGCGTTCAAACTCGGCGCGGCCGTTTTCGATGGAGCAGGAAAAGCCGTTGCCTGCGATCTGGGTGTAGACCCGGTTGAGGCTCCGCTTAGTGCCCATGAGGGCGGAGATGCCGATTACGGATTCGTAGCCGAACATGCCGACTTCTACCTGTGAACCGTCCTTAAAGGTGTTGGTCATGGAAGCCATGCCGTCTTCGACGAAGAACAGGTGACGGATGGGTTGACCGGGGAACTCGATTTCGTGCTGGAGCTCGAAGGTGACAGGATGTAAATGGAGACGCTGAATCGCCGCTGCATCGAGAGCCTTCAGAACGGAGTTCTTGAACGGCGATGGGAGCAAAGCGGGGCCTCGTCTCAAGGAATGGCGGGAAGGGGGCGCATTACTTCCGGTTCCTGCTGTAAAGGTACGCTTCTTTGTGCGGCTGCGACGAAGTTTGTGTCGCTTTGGTGACTCTGCACCTTGTACAGAGAAGGCAAAGGCGGAGCCGAGGCTCCGCCTTTGTCCTGTATCGGGTTGTGGTTAGAACATCAGTTGCAGGGACATCTGAACCTGACGTGGACTGCCGATGGTGTGGGTGACTACGCCGAGGCCGGTGGCGCAGCTATAGAAATAGTTGCCCGTGTAAGGCGCTGCGCTGTTGGGGTTATTCGCGCACGTCTGTCCGCTGGGGGCGACACCATCGGGATACGTACCCTGAGGACCCGAGGGGAAGCCGTTGTAGTACTGGTTTTGCGATACCTCGTTGCCCGGAACGTCGAAGGTGGCAGTATTGGTGAGGTTGTAGACGTCGAAAGTGTACTTGAGCGCGTAACGATCGGTGAAACGCGTCATCTTGACCAGCGAAGCATCGGCACGCTTCTGGAAGGCCTGACGGAAGATGTTGCGCTGACCGGTCGTGAAGTTGGTCTCATACGGATCGGTCGTGGGGATCGCACCGCCAAGGCCCCCCGCCGCGATCAGTGGAAGACCGAAACATTCCGGCCGAAGGGCTGAATCGCCAAAGGCGCCGGACTTGCCAGTGAGGGCGGTCTTGGCGCTGCAACCATTGGCAAGAGGAACGATGGGATTGGTGATACCGTCCGAAACGCCGTAGTAGACGCTACCAATGGCACCGGAGAAGTCGATGATGCTGTACGGCTGCCCGCTCTGCAACACAGTGAGGCCGACCAGCGACCAGCCATCGATGAAGTCACCAGCAACGGTGTGCTCGGGGGCAAACTTCGGCAGATCGAAGACATAGTTGAAGTTGATGACATGCGTGCGGTCGAAGTCGGCCGAGCCGTAGCCACTGCGAAGGTTGAGAGCGTTATTGCCGTTGTAGAACAAGCCAAGACCGCTCTGCTCGTCGGTGGCGTGGGAGTAGGTGTAGGAAGCGCCAATCTGGATGCCCTTGCTCATGCGCTTTTCAACGTGCGCCTGCAGGGCGTTGTAGGCATCCACGCCGGCTGCTTTGTAGTCGATGGATTCAGCCGCGTAGCCGATGTAAGGGACGCGATGATCGACGTTTCCGCCTTCATAATCGAAGTCGTAACCGGGGCCGGTGGGGCTTCCGTTGAGCGTAGCGCCGGCCACGTTGTAGCCATAGCTGTAGGTTTCGCCGTGGATGGGATTGGTCGGTGTGGCGATGCCGGGTTGATTGAACGGCACCGGGATCACCTGATGCCGGCCGAGGTTGCCAACATAGCCGAGGTCGATGGCAAGGTCGTTACGCGGCTGCCACTGGAGATCGAGCGTGTAGTTCATGGTGTAAGGCAGCTTGTTAGTGCGGTCGTAGACGCCGAGTGAGATGGGCTGGCCGCCGTCGTTGATACTCCCAAGATTTGGGAGGAAGTTGCTGAGATCCGATGCCTTAGGGTTGACGGGCGCCGCATGCTGCAGGACGTTGCCGTAGGGGTTTTCCAGGTTGCCGGTTGCCGCCGTAGGAGCAGCGCCGCCCTGGCCGCCGCAGGTGACGATGTAGCCCTCATAGTATGACTGCGTAGACACCGGGCAGCTCGATGCGTTCACAAAGGGTAGCTGCTGGTTGACGCCGAACGGACCGCCCGTGACTGTGCCGATGGCGTAGCCGGGCGAGAAGTAGGTGAAGAGCTCGCCGCGGTCGTAGTACATGCCGAAGCCTGAGCGAACGACAACCTTGTTATGGAACATCTCAGGCTGCCAGGCGGCACCGATGCGAGGAGCAATTCCCCACTGGCGACCAGTGAGAGTGGTGTTACTGACACCGGCGGTGCCGTTGGCGTTGTTGCCGGCGATGATGAAGCCGGGGTTGACGATGGTGTCGGAGGCGGAGGCGTAGTTGTAGAGTGTGGGATCGAAGTTGAAGAGGCGGCCGTTCTTTTCGGTGAGGCCTCCATCCCAGTCATAGCGGACGCCGGCGGTGAGGGAAAGTGTTGGCGTTACCTGGAACTTATCCTGCACGTAGGTGCCGAGCTGGTTGGCGCGATAGTAGCGCGTGGCGTTGCCCTGCAGGAACGAAGTGACATAAAAGCCGGTGGAAGCGCTGCCGGGGGTTACATATCCCTGGACGAATTGGCTGAAGTCGTCGGCGGCTACTGTGCCGGTGCCGGTGCGCTTGTCGACCGTGTTCAGCTGCGTATAGCTATAGAGCGCTCCGAAGCTGACCGTATGCTTGCCAAGGGTCCAGATGGCATTACCGGAGGGTGAGATGCGGTTCTGGAAGACGCCGGTGTTCGAGGCCTGCCCTTCGGCGTTGGGGCCGATATCGAGAATGGCGGAGGAAACGCCGTCAGGCTGATCGTTACCGAGCACGTTGTAGATGGAAACGCCCGGGAAATAGGTGGAACCGAAGGTGTTGATACAGGGGTTTGCGCAGCCGGGTACGTTCTGAGGCGTGAAAGGCTGTTCATTGTCGGCGTAATTCTTTTCGCGCAGGAAGCCGAGGGTCTGGGTGGTGCTGAGGTTCGATTTAATCAGGTAGGTGTTGGTGATGGAGAAGACCTGCGCGCCAGAGTCGAGGTGCTCCGTAAAACCGGGGACGCTGGAGTATGCGTATGGAGCAAGCGTGGGATCGTGCTGGTAGAAATACTTAAGCGAAAGCGTGTCTTTGGCAGTGGCGTTGTAATCGAGATCCGCCACGAGGATGTCGGCTTTGAAGCGGCCCGTGCCGGGAATAAAGGCGTTATCGATGTGGGCCGCTGTGGGAGCAGTGCCGCCCAAAGCATCGTTGGGGATGAGCCACTTGCCGGGTTCGCCGGGCAGCGACGGTAGATTGAACAGCGCCAATGCTGCTTTATCAATATCTCCAGTGCCAAGCGTGGTACCAAAGGAATCGTTGGTGATCGAAGCAAGGCCGCCGAGCGTGCGGTTGCTGTCGCTCAGGCCGACGGGTACGTCAAGCAGCGAGTCGCCAATTTCCTGATCGGACACGTGAAGGTGTTGATAGCCGATGAAGCCGAAGAGCTTGTCCTTGACGATGGGACCCCCGAGCGTGCCACCAACAACGTAGCGATGGAGTTGCGGATTTTTGTTGTTCTCGGGAATGTCGGCGTCCTGCTTGAAGAAGAAGGGTGCGGCGTTGATCCAGCTAGTGCCACGATGGGCATACACTGTGCCGTGGTAGACGTTGGTGCCGGACGCGGTGGAGAGATCGATGTGCGCGCCGGATGTGGAACCCTGCTGCGCGTCATACATGGACGCATTGACGCGCACTTCCTGGAGGGTCTCAGGCGCTGGGGTAGGAATGGCGTTGCCGATGGAGAGATAGATCGAAGCAGCCGATACGATGACGCCACCGGCGCCACCACCGGAAGATCCGGTGCTGTTGATCACGCGGGCAGAGGCGACCTGGCTGGTTGACTTGCCGTTGAAGAGGTTGCTGGCATCCACGCCGTTGAGCGAGAAGCTATTGGAGGTATCACGCTGGCCGTTGGCCCAGATGGGTGCGTTGCCCAGGCCGGAGTTGGCGCCAGTGCCGCCGGACACCTCAGCGTTGACGCCGGGAGACAGAATAGCCACGCCGGTGAAGCTGCCGGTGGGGAGCGGGATGGCTTCTATCTGTGCTTTGTCGAGGACGTAGCCGTTGGTAGTGTCGGTGGCGTTGAGCAGCGGGTTGACGTCGACGGTGACGGAGTCTGAGACGGCGCCGATGGCGAGCTTCGCGGGAAGCGTGACCGTGCGGTCGGCCTGAACGACGATGCCGGGGACCTTCTCGGTGGAGAAGCCCTGGAGCGTGAAGGTGATGGTGTACTCGCCGATAGGCAGGTTGACAAGCGCGTAGGTGCCTTCGGCGTTGCTCCTGGCTGTGCGGACGAGCTTGGTGTCGTCGGAAACCGCCTTCACTTCAACATTCGGAATGGCGCTGCCCTGAGGATCGAGCACAGTGCCGGTGATGCCTCCGAGAGTTTGCTGGGCCTGGGCGCCGGGTGCGGCGAAGAGCAGACAAGCAAGAGAGGAAAGTGCGAAGAGTGCGGCCAGTTTCCGGAAGTTTGCCAAGGTATTGCCTCCTAATCAGTTCATGGTGCGGTGATCCTGCGGTTGGAGATACACGCGTGCCTCCAGCCCGTGGGCCGCTAAAAAATGCTTTGGGTGCTGCTGTGACAGCGGTTTATCCGCTTGTCATGGTTGTGAGTTCGTTCAAGCCTGAGAAAAAACTTCAATGCTTTGCGACGAAACAACTTTTAAATCAGTACGTGGATGCACGGGTGCTGCGAATCCATACGCTATAGCAGATCAATTCGTTCCATTGAACTGATGGTCGCGGAGGGCGACTGGATACAGTTCGACCGTTGACAGGAATTGGTGGTTGAAAACCGTTTGCGGCCCGAGGGTCGTTGGCTGTTGATGGCTAAAGCATAAATCAGAATTCATCAGAGTCAAACAAAAACTCGGTGCCAACTGATTTATATGGAGTGGGTTTCCCGTCTGCTCGCGATCCAGTACCAAATCAGCGCGACTGCCACGTAGGCCAGATAGACATAGGGGAAGTAACGGTACGGCGCGGGCGGCACAGGAAACAGGTTGCCGAGCAGGCCGGCGATCATGGCCAGCACTGCCGCGAGACAGAGAAGAATGCTCCACGCGGTGAGGCGCTGCTCGCGGTAGAGATGCACCGCGAGGGCGATGACCGCGAGCGTGTATGCGGTAAGGAAGCCGAAGACGGCGAGCGTTCCCATATAACCATAGATGTCCGCGCCGGTGACGCCGCGATGCGCGAGGATCGCAACCGGTACGAAGGCGAAGATTGTTGTGAGAACGCTGGCGAAACCAGGGGTTTCGCTGCTGGCGTGGATTCCCTTCAGGCGGGAGTGTACAAGGCCTTTGTGCGCCATCAACAGAAGCACGCGCGAGGCTGCGATGACGCAGGCCAGGGTGGCGGCGAACATGCTGACGAGAACGCCGATATCAATGAGCTTGCCGGCGAGCGAGATCCCGGCCTGCTCGGAGAGATAGTGGAAGGGCGCGGCGCTATCGCCGAGCGAGATGGGTGAGCCACGGAAGCCTAGGACTTCGCCATAGACGCAGACGAGAAAGAAGCAGCCGGATAGCAAAGCACTGAAGATGACCGCGCGAGGGATGGTTTTTAGCGGGTCGCGAGCTTCCGAGCCGAGCGTCGTTGCACTTTCAAAGCCGACGAAGCTGAAGATGGCCAGCATGACGCCCATGCGGACTCCCTGCATGGAAACGCCGCGGAGGCGAAACTGACTGACGTCCAGGTGCAGGCCGTGCTTGAAGAGAGTGATGGCGATGACGACGGCGATGAGGAACATGGATGTGGCTTCGATGGCCATCATGAGGCGCGCGGAGATGCGAATGTCTCGATAGGCAACGAACATGGATGCCGCGACTGCGAACAGTGAAAGCGCGATTGGTGGGACGTGCGGACCGAAGCTGCCGAGCAGGACGTAAGAAAAGTTGAGGAAGCCGCCGAGGACCGAGGCTGCCGTCGTGACGTAGGCAAAGAAGAGCGCCCAGGCGGTGATGGCGCTGAAGACTGGCGAAAGCGAGCCGCAGGCGTAGCTGTAGAGGGAGCCGGGTGAGGCGGACTCGCGAGCGAATGCGGCGACACAGAGAGCGACGAGAAAGATGGCGGCTGTTGCGATGACGTAGGCGAGGCCCGCTCCGGCGGCGGCGAGGCCGAAGACGAGCGGGACCGTGAGTGCGGGCGTTGTGCTTGGGGCGATGAGAGAGATCGACTGTGCGAGCGTTTCAAGAGGCGAAAGCACTTGTTGCTGCAGGCCGTAGGAAGGCGTGGGCGAGGTCGCGGTCTTTGGGCCATCTGCAATTGTTCCGACCGTTGACTGATTCATCGAGACACACCTCACACTGGGTAAGTCGAATGGAAGACAAGGTGGTGCTGACCTATGGCAACTGGATGGATTTCAGGATAGCGTATCGGGGCTGTCAAGGCTTTGCACAGAGGAAGCGTCGTGGGTTTCTGTGCTGCGCGGCGGCGGCCACCCGTGGGACGACAACCCTTGGGGAGGGATGGGCTGTTTACGCTGTGGGCCGGTGTACGCTTTCGAGACTCGCAGCCCAGGCGGCTGCTGGGCGTGATGTGGATGTGGGTTCGAGCGTGGCTAGCTGAATGGCGAAGTTGCCGATGGTCGAGCACTCGGTGCCGGCGCGGCAGACTTCAAGGCCTGTTGCTTCGGCTGTGAGACGGTTGAGGAACTCGTTCTGGCTGCCGCCGCCCATGATGTAGAGCCTGCGGAAGTGCTTGCCGGTGATCTCCGATACTTTGCGAAGGACGACGGCGTAGCGCGCGGCGAGGCTGTGGAAGAGGAATGAGGCCATTTCGGCTGCGTGGGTTAGATTGGGATTGAGTTCGGGCAGGCCGCGAGAACGAAGCTGCGCGTTGATGCGCTCGGGCATGTGACCCTGGAGTAAGAGGTCGGGGTCGTCGACGTTGAGAACGTAGTTGCGGGGTGGGATTGCTGCGGCAGCTGCTACAAGCTCCGGCAGGTCAAGCGTCGTTCCGGCTTCGGCCCAGGTTTCCATGCATTGGCGCAGCATCCACATGCCGTTTACGTTCTTGTGGAAGCAGATGGTACCGTCGGCGCCGCCGAGGTTGGTGAAGTTCTCTTCGCGTGCGGCGGCAGAGTTTACTGGCTTGTTCAACAGCGTTCCAACGAGCGACCATGTGCCGGAGCTGATGTAGGCCCAGTCGTCTTTGGCATCGGGGATGGCGGCGATGGCGGATGCTGTGTCGTGGCAGGCGGGTGCAATGAGACGTGTGTTGGCGAAGGCCGGTAGCGAGGCTAGTTCGCCTTGCAGCTGGCCGACGTCTGTTCCGGGTTCGACGATGGGCGGCGCGTCGGCGGGGGATTGATTGAGAGCGGCGAAGATCTCTTCTGACCACTGGCCGTCGAGCGCAACCATCTGGGTGTGCGTGGCGTTGGTGCGCTCGGAGACTGCGCGACCGCCGAGCGTATAGAGGACGTACTCGGGAAGGTTGAGCCAGCGAAGGTTTTTGGATGAGGGCGCGTCGGCGGCCATCTGGTAGGCCGTGTTGAGGCGGAGGAGCTGGATGCCGGTGATCTCCCGCATGCGTTCGGCAGAGAGACGCTCATGCAGTGCAGGCTCGGAGGCGACGGTGCGCTCGTCGCGATAGCAGAACGGGTCGCCGATGGGCTTCCCTTCTGCGTTGAGGCGGACGTAGTCGACCGCCCAGCCATCGACTGCGATAGAGCGAATGCCTTCGGTAGCGATCTCTGCGCATTGACGAAGGCCGGTGTGGAGGCCGTCGAGGATGCAGCCGATGTCCCAGTGCAAGCCATGCTCGCGCTCACCCGCGTGATTGGCGAAGCGATGCACGAGGTGGAACTGCGGCTCGCCGGACTGCCAGCGCAAGAGCGAGACACGACAGCTCTCGGCGCCGAGATCGATGGCGACGAGAGCGCGCTTGTCCGAAGGCGTGTTGAGAACAGCCTCCGGCGTGCTCATCGCAGGTAGGCCTCGGTGAGACCGCCGTCGACGGGGATGAGGTGGCCTGTGGTTACGGGAGCGCGTGGGCCGCCGACGAAGAGGATGGCTTCCGCGCAGTCCTTGGGGTCGATGGGTACATGCGTGAGCGTGCGCTGCGCGTAGAAGTGCGCGAGCAGGTTGCGGATTTCGTCGTCGGTGCCGCTCTCGTCGAATGGGATGCCGTACTTCGTGAGAGAAGCTTTGACGCGGTCGCGCGGGAACATCGTGGAGCCCTTGACGACTGTCGCCGGGCTGATGCCGTTGACACGAAGCAGCGGCGAGTAGGTGATAGCCAGTTCGCGCACGAGGTGGCTCAGCGCGGCCTTGCTGACGTCATAGGCTTCCGTGCCGCGCTTGGCGACGACGGCGTTCGCGGAGCTGGTGAGTACGACACTGCCCGGGATGCCCTGCGCTTTGAAGATCTTCTGCGCTTCATCGGTGAGCAGGTAGTTGGCCGTGACGTTGACTTCGAGCGTGATGCCCCATTGCGCGTCGGAGATGATGCCGTCGGGCGAAGTGGGGAAGATGGCGGCGGTGTTGATGAGCAGGTCGATGCCGCCGAAGGCTGCGATTGTGGCTGCGAGCGCTGACTGGATGGCATCGCGCTTGCGGATATCGATGGCTGTGGCGACGGCGCATTCCTTGCCGCCGATGGCTTTGGCTTCGTCGGCGACCTTCTGCGCGGCTTCCTGCGAGAGATCGGCGACGACGATGTGCGCGCCGCGCTCGGCTGCGAGCAGAACGGTTTCACGGCCGATGCCGCTTGCTCCGCCGACGACGAGCACGATGCGGCGGCTCAGTTCTTTCTCAGGCGGCTGGCGGCGAATCTTTGCTTCTTCAAGCGCCCAGTACTCGATTCGGAAGGCTTCGCTAGGCGGAAGGGCGACGTAGTTCTCATGCACGCTGAAAGCGGAGGTCGGCGCGCAGCCGGCTTGCGGGAGTTCCGCGGGAAGCTTGCCACCATCCAGCGAGCCGGCGCCTTCCATCACATGGATGGCGTTGGTGTAGAACTCGCCTGTGATGCGCGACTCTGTTTTGTTCTTGCCGAAGCTGAACATGCCGACGCCGGGAACGAGCACGACGGTGGGACTAGCGTCGCGCATGGCGGGAGACTCAGGCAGTGCGTGGGCCTTGTAATACGAGGCGTACTCGGCGCGGTAAGTTTCGAGTGCCTGGTCCAGGGTGGCTTCGAGATCGCTTACGGAGCTCTTCGGATCCCAATCGAGGAATAGCGGACGAATCTTGGTGCGGATGAAGTGGTCTGGGCAGCTGGTGCCGAGGTGCGCGAGCTGCTTGGCGGAGTGCGAGTTGACGAAGGCGAGGACATCCGGCGCGTCGGTGAAGCTGCCGATGGTGCGCTGCTTTGCGGAGACGCGGCCGCGGATGGTGGGCATCAGTTTGGCTGCGATGCTCTTACGCTCTTCGTGTGAGGTGTGCTTCGCGCCGCCGAAGCTGATTCCCTTCTTCTTCGCGTGTTCTTCGATGAACTGGCCAAGCTGGTCGATGATGGTGATGGTGTTGAGGTAGCTTTCGCGCTGCGTGTCGCCCCACGTAAAGAGGCCGTGGCCGCCGAGAACGACGCCGTCGCAGCCGGGTGTTTCTTCAACAGCTTTCTTCAGCATCATTGCGAGCTCAAAACCGGGACGCTGCCAGGGTACCCATGCCATCTTGTGGCCGAACTGCTTGTTGAACTCTTCCATCTTCTCTTTGCCGTTGGCTGAAGCCGCGAGTGCGATCGCCCAGTCGGGGTGGAGATGGTCGACGTGCGGCGCGGGCAGGAAACCGTGCAGCGGGGTGTCGATGGAAGCCGCCGTCGGATTGTTGTTGAACGTGCAGAGCGGGTACATGCCGACGATCTCATCTTCAAGCTCAACGCCTTTGTAGCTCTTGGTGAGCGCGAGAACTTTGTCGAGATAGAGCGTGGCAAAACCCGAACGCTTGATGCTGCCGAGGTCGCCGCCGGAGCCCTTGACCCAGAGAACGGTCTTCTTCTGGCCGTCGAGCGGATCGATCTCTTCGATCTTCGAGCTGGTGTTGCCGCCGCCGAAGTTGGTCAGGCGAAGGTCGGAACCGAGTAGGTTCGAGCGGTAGCGGAGCAGCTCAGGAGCATCAAGCTTTGAGGCGACGGCATCGTCCCAGCGGTCTTCAAGAAAGCGGAGTTTGTTCGAGGTTGTCATTGCGGTTCTGGAGTCCTGTTCGGCGAAAAGTCGGCGATCCTGTGCCGGGATGATTAGACACCATTAGGATAGCAATTTCTATAGGCACATGGTTTCCAAAATGAGGAACGGGGCGAAAACGTCCGTATGTATGCGTTGTTCGCTGGTTTTACTTGACTGCTTTTGCTCGACGCTTTGCCGGCGTGGCCTTCGATTTCGGCTTCGCTATGGAAGAAGTGGATTCCGGGCGCACCAAAGGAGAGTTCACCGACTCTGCCGCGATCGCTTCTTTTTGCTGCAGCGTCCAGGCGCGGTCGGCAGTGATGGCGCGATGTTCTACATAGTTGTAGGGTGCTACGGTTTCTCCCCGCAGCAGGGCGAGGCCGATATCGATGAGGCGCGTGCCATAGAGACCGACTTCGTGGAAGATAGACGCGATGGCGGGGCTGCCTGGCCGCTGCATTTCGGCAAGCATCTCGTCCAGGCAGTCCTGCCCGACTACGGCGACACTCCTTTCGCGCTTCAGTTCGCGCACGGCGGCGATGGCGCCCATTGCGCTGGTGTCGTTCGCGGCGGCGATGAGGATGTGCTTGTCCTTGGGATGGCGATTGAGGAACTCGAGGATCACCTTGTAGCTCCTGTCGCGCATGCCGCGGCCGTCGATGCGGACGAAGGACTCGACCGGAAGACTGGGCAGCCGGGCACGAACGCCTTCAAACGCGCCAGTGATGCGGCTTTGCACGAGTGGACCGGCTTCTTCGATGTCGAGGCCGATGATCCAGTCCATCTTGCCGCCCCAATGGTTGATGGCGTAATCGGCGAGCAGGCCGCCGGCTTCGCGGCCGACACGGTAGTTGTCGACGCCGAAGTAGACCGCGTGGGGGTGCGGAATGTCGACGGCGATGAGTGGGATTCTGGCTTCGGCGATTTTGTCAGCGATGATTGGCGCTGCGTGCTCGTCGATCTGAAACTCGATGATGACGTCCACGCGCTCGCGGATGAAGGTCTCCGCGTTTTCCTTGGCGGTATCGGCGTCGTAGCGATTGTCCAGCACGATCAGGTCGATGCCGACGGCCGTGGCGGCGCTTCGCAGGCTGGCCGCGACAGCTTCCGAGAATGGCATCTCCGCGCTCTGGCTGCCGAAGCCGAAGCGAAGCTTCTTGGGGCGAGCGATATGGCGGTACTGGCGGTCAGAGGTCTGCGCCACGTAGCCGCGGTGTACCAAGGTTTTGAGGATACGGTAGACCGTGGTCTTCGAGATGCGGGTGCGGCGATGGATGGTTTCGAGCACCATCGGCTGATTTTCAGTCTGCAGAAGCTCGAGGATATCGAGCGACTTTGTCAGCACGGGGATGAGGTACAACCGCTTGGACTTGCCTTTGGAAACCATTCTCACCTCAGATCAACACGTCGCCGTGCGTGAGGCACCATTATCAACAAGAATGGCTAATTCCCCTAATGGATTTTTTGTGCGGTGTTACACATTGTGAAACCCGCGATGCTCAGGCGTAAGAGCTTGCGCCGCCTGCATTTTTCTCTTTGCGCTCGGCGGTAATGCGCTCGACGTAGCCGCCGGCGCGCAGGGCTGCCATCGGATCGGCAGCCAGGCCACGCTGTTCGCGCCACTCGCGCAGCCAGGGGCGAACGTCGGTCCAGAAGGCACCGCGAAAGGCTTCCTCGGCTTCGACAAGGCTGCAGGCATCCTGCAGGCCGACGAGCTTTTCCTGATCGACCAGGGCAGCCTTGGCGTACAGCTCCTGCGCCGTGACCACGGTCTGAACCATGGCTTCGATCTTGCCCTTTAGGTTGTGGCTCTGGTCGATCATGAAGGCCGGCTTTTTGAAGGCGCTGCCCTTGCTCTGCTCGAAGAGAATTTCATGGAAGATGCGGAATATCTGATACGGATCGATCGAGCCGAGGGTGAGATCGTCGTCGGCGTACTTGCGGTCGTTGAAGTGGAAGCCGCCGAGCGCGTTGAGTTCGATGAGCCAGGCAACGATCTGCTCGATGTTGGTGCCCTGGTAGTGGTGGCCGGTATCGACAAGCACCTTGGCCTGCGGGCCGGCGGAGCGCGAAAGCTCAAGCGCCATGCCCCAGTCGGCGATGTCGGTATGGTAGAAGGCCGGCTCGAACGGCTTGTATTCCACGAGCATGATCTGGTCGGGGGCGAGCGCGGCGTGTGCGCGCGCGAGGGCTTCCTTCATCCAGCCGATGCGGCGGCGCATGCTTTGCGTGCCGGGATAGTTGGAGCCATCGGCAACCCATAGGGAAACCTCAGCCGAACCGAGGGCCTTGCCGATTTCAACCGAATCGATCAGGTGGGCAGTGGCCTTTTCGCGCACCTCCGCACTCGGGTTGCAGATGGAGCCGTACTTGTATTCCGCTTCCTGGAAGAGGTTCGGATTGATCGAGCCCGCACGGACGCCGGTCTTCGCTTCGAGTTCCTTGATTTTTGGGGCGTCGGCGACGCCTTTGGGGAGATCCCACAAAACGTGTAGCGCCAGTGTGGGTGTAACGCCGGTGAGGCGGTTCACTTCCGCGGCGTCCGCGAACTTTTCTTCGATGCTGGTAGCAGCCGCTGCCTGCGTGAACTTGCCGAAACGGGTTCCGGTATTGGCAAAGCCCCACGACGGAATCTCGATGGCGAAGGAATCGAGCGCGGCGAAGACACGGGTCTTGAGTACGTCTGCGGACATGGGCAATGCACCTCGTTGGGGGCGCGGAGAGAGGCGCTCGCCCAAGGGGAACTATAATATGTATTGAAACGTCTTGTCTTCAACCTTTGTAATCTGCGCTTTTCGGGCCATTTTTCAAAGAAAATTTGCCGCGAGAGAAATTCGTTCCCCAGCGTTGCCGCTATCAGATAGGATGACAGCGCTGCACGGAACCGCTGGAGTCCATCGGTTTTTCGCGTGCGCTCGAGGTCAATTGTGGGTCCGAATCCGTTCATCGGCGTCATGTTTCACTGGCTCGGCGGCCTTTGCTCCGCCAGCAACTTCATTCCGTTCCGCGGCATCAAGCGATGGTCGTGGGAGATCTACTGGATCATCCAGGGCGTAGCCGCATGGCTGATCGCGCCCCCACTGCTGGCAATCATCTGTGTGCCGCATCTTGCAGCCATTCTGCATGCCGCTCCGTCTGCAAGCATTGGCTGGGCGGTCTTCTGGGGTGCGCTTTGGGGGGTGGGCGGACTCACGTTCGGTCTGGCAATTCGTTACCTCGGCCTGGGATTGGGCTACGCTATAGCGCTCGGTTTCTGCACGGCGTTTGGCACTCTCATTCCGCCCATCTATCACGGGCAGATGCACGCGATCCTTACAGAGAAATCCGGTCTCACGATCCTCGCGGGAGTGGGCATGTGCCTGCTTGCGATTGCAGTAAGCGGCGCAGCGGGATACTCAAAAGAGAAGGAAGTCAGCGAAGACGATAAAGCGATCGCAGGGGAACGCGACTTCTCATTTGTGAAGGGGCTTTTCGTCGCGATCTTTGCCGGGATCATGAGCTCGTTTTTTGCGTTCGGTCTTGATGCAGGCAAGCCGATCGCTGATATAGCCCGGCTTGAGTTGGCGGCGGCGGGCAAGCCCGATCTTTACTCCAATCTGCCGGTGTTGATTGTCGTCTTATGGGGCGGGTTCGTTACGAACCTTGTCTGGTCAGCGATCCTGATTATGCGCAACAAGTCGATCCGGCAGTTTGCGGGCGAGCCGGGCGATAACCCGATGGGCACAGCCGCCACCACCGGCGACACGCTGATGGACGTCGATATGACGCAGCTCACCCAACGCATCAGTCCCAACGTGTTAACCAGGAATTACCTGTTGGCCGCTGCCGCCGGTGTTATCTGGTACTTCCAATTCTTCTTCTATTCCATGGGACAGACGAAGATGGGCAAGTATGATTTCGCCAGCTGGACGCTGCACATGGCGAGCATTATCATCTTCGCGAACCTGTGGGGTCTTGCGCTGAAAGAATGGAAAGACACAAGTGTACGAACGCGCCTGCTGGTCGGCTGCGGTCTTGCGTTGCTCATCGGATCTACCGTAGTTGTCGGGTACGGTAGCCTATTGAAATCCCGGGGGCTGTAGAGCCCGGCTGGCGTTTCACTAGTAAACTGGCTCTATCGCCGCTGCAATGGAGGGCCTCCCTGCGTATTTCGCTTTTTGTCGCCTGCTATAACGACACCCTGTTTCCACAAACCGGGATCGCAGTCACGCGCGTCATCGAACGGCTAGGCCATACCGTTGCTTTCCCGGTAGAACAAACCTGCTGCGGACAGATGCACTACAACACCGGGTACCATCGCGAAGCGGTTCCGTTGGTGCGACGGTTTGTGGAGATGTTCCGCGATGCTGAGGCCGTTTGCGTTCCTTCCGCTTCCTGCGTCGCGATGATGCGTGAGCACTACGAAATGATGGCTGAAGCCGACGGCGACCTGAAGTTCATTGCCGAGGTCAAAAGCCTGCTGCCACGGGTGTTTGAGTTCTCCGAGCTGCTGGTGAACTGTCTCGGGGTCGAAGATGTCGGCGCAGCGTTCGCGCACAGTGTGACCTACCATCCTTCCTGCCACTCGCTGCGCATGTTGCATGTGGGCGATGCGCCCGTGAAGCTGCTGCGTTCTGTACGCGACCTTACGCTGTTTGAGCTTCCGCAAAAAGAACAATGCTGCGGCTTTGGTGGAACGTTCGCAGTCAAGAATCCTGATGTGTCGCTCGCCATGCTTACCGAAAAAGATGCCTGCGTGGTGCAAACCGGCGCCGAAGTGGTTACGGCCCTCGATAACTCATGCCTAATGCAGATTTACGGCGGCCTGCACCGTTCAGGCTCACAGGTGCGGACAATGCATCTGGCTGAGATTCTCGCTGAGACAGGCGGTGCGGCATGAGCATCGTCGTCGGCAAGACCTCCAAAGCACCAGACTTCCCTGTCGCAGCGAAAGCCGCACTCAAGAACGATCAGCTTCGCCGCAACGTGCATCACGCGACCAATGTGATTCGCAACAAGCGAGCGCTGCGCGTGGAAGAGATGCCGGACTGGGAGCAACTGCGTAGTGCGGGTAGTGAGATCAAGGCGCATACGCTGGCGCATCTCGACCACTACCTGATCGAGTTCGAGCGTAACTGCGAACTGGCCGGCGGCAAGGTGCATTGGGCCCGCGATGCGGACGAGGCGAACAAGATCGCCATCGAGTTGATTCGCCACTATGGCGGCGATGGTCCGGGCGTTGAGGTGATCAAGGTCAAGACCATGACCTCCGACGAAGTTCAGATGAACCATGCACTGGAAGCTGCGGGCATCAAGCCGATTGAGACCGACCTCGCCGACATGATCGTCCAGCTGGGCAACGATGAGCCTTCGCACATCGTTGTGCCTGCGCTGCACAAGAACCGCTTTGAGATTCGCGACATCTTCCGCGACAAGATGGAGAAGCCCGAGCTGACCGAGCAGCCCGAAGATCTTACGGCTGCGGCGCGCGGCTATCTGCGCGAGCGCTTTCTGCGCACGAAGATCGGCATCAGCGGAGCGAACTTCGCCATCGCCGACACCGGATCTGTGTGCGTCGTTGAGTCTGAAGGCAACGGCCGCATGTGCGTCACGCTGCCTGACGTGCTGATCACGCTCGTCGGCATTGAGAAGGTCATTCCGAGCTTTGCCGACCTGGAAATCTTTCTGCAAACACTTCCCCGCTCTGCTACAGGCGAACGCATGAATCCGTATAACTCGCTCTGGACGGGTGTGACACCTGGCGATGGACCGCAAGCGTTCCACGTGATCCTGCTGGACAACGGCCGCACCAAGCTATTGCAGGATGAGATTGAGCGTGAGACGCTGCAGTGCATCCGCTGCGGTGCTTGCCTGAATGCATGCCCGGTGTATCGCGAAACCGGTGGCCATGCGTATGGGTCGATCTATTCGGGGCCGATTGGCGCGATCCTTTCGCCGCAGTTGCAGTCGCTCGAGCACTCGCGCTCGCTGCCTTATGCGTCCACGCTGTGCGGCGCCTGTTACGAGGTCTGCCCAGTCAAGATCAACATCCCCGAGGTGCTGATCCATCTGCGCGGTGAGGTTGTTCGTGAAGACCAGAAGACGCTCAGCGGGAAGCTTTCAGCTGAGAACATCGCAATGCAGGCAGCGGCAAATATCTTTCTGAGCCATCGCCGTTATGAAGCCGCACAACGCATGGCGCGGATCGGGCAGACGATCTTCAAGCGCGATGGCCAACTGACCAACTTGCCAGGCATGGCTGGCGCGTGGACACGCTCGCGCGACCTGCGACCCATCCCGAAACAGAGCTTCCGCGATTGGTGGAAGTCGCGCGAGAAGAAAGACGGTGCGAACGCATGACCGCCCGCGAAGAGATCCTCGCCAGCATTCGCAACGCGCTGGAGGTCCAGGCCTCCGATCCAGCTGGCTCACATGCCCGCATCGCGCAAGGTTATAACCGCATCGGCAAGCTCAACCATGAAGCGCGCCTCGAATTTTTCATCGACAGGCTTGTCGACTACGACACGGAAATTATCCAAGTGACGGCCGAGGCTGAACTACCCGGCGCCATCGCCGAAGCCCTGCAACATGCCGGCGAAGACCGCGCGCTGATCGCCGCAGCGTTTCCTGCTGCATGGCTGCCCGCGAGTGTGAGCTTCAAGGTTGATAACAACCTGCCGACCTCCGAGATAGAAGGCGTTCCTGCTGTCGTAACAACCTGTGAAGCAGCAGTGGCTGCGACGGGCACGATCATCCTCGTACACGAAGGCGCACAAGCGCGACGCGTTCTTACACTATTGCCCGACCATCACATCTGCCTGGTACGGCGTGACCAGGTTTTCGAGTTGCTGCCTGAGACGCTAATAGCAATCGCTGCGAAGGCGGCGAAGCCGATCACAACGATCTCCGGGCCTTCGGCGACATCGGACATTGAGATGACGCGCATTCGCGGCGTGCATGGGCCGCGTCGCCTTACGGTCATTCTCTACGGTTAGCAGCTAGCCTTACGGCGCACACCTGCCAGCTTCTCTTGTTTGCCCACGGGGGCTTCGAGGCTCTGGCCTTCGGCGGCAAACCACGGCTGGCACGTTGGACACCAATAGGTGGATCGTGCCTGCTTTCCCTGCTTGCGCATCATGATGGCGGTGCCGCAGCGGCGGCATTCTTGTCCCTGTCGGCCATAGACCCAGACGCGATCGCCGCGGTTCATGGCGTGCGTCGTTCGGCGCGGCCCGGTGTAGGTCACAATGCCTTCACCACTGGCGCCGCGCGGCCTGGCATCGAGCACGTTGGCCTTCATATACTTGTGCGCGGCTTCGACCATCGCTTCCATCTCGCGCTCTGTGATCGTGCACAATTGCCGAAATGGGTTCACCCCGGCGGCAAAGGCGACCTCGCTTTTGTAGACATTGCCGAGTCCCGCCATCACGCGTTGATTGAGCAGAGCGACAGCTACCTCGTCTTCAGGATGTGACGCAGCGCGTTCACGAAGGGCACGTATGCCGGCTTCGACGGAGAACTCATCCGCCAGAATGTCCGGGCCCAGCTTGGGCACCTGCGAACTGCGTTCGAGCGATCGTGCTGTGTGGAACTCCGCAATGGGGACGTTGAAGGCGACGGCCTGATACTCGCCGCAGGTGATCGCCACGCGCATGTGGCTGCGGCCCATCCACCACTTTTCACCCGTGCGATAGACATGCCACGAACCGCTCATGAGCATGTGCGTGACGAGGATGAGATCACCGGAGAAAAAGATGAGACACCACTTACCACGGGCTTCTACATGCTCCACGGTGCGTCCTACGATTGGTGTGTTGTCGTTGACGCTAGCGAGGGTTGCGAGGCCGGTATCGAAGGCCGTGACGACCTTGCCACCGATGGCTTTCTGCAAGGTGCGGGCCGCGCGATAGATTGTGTCGCCTTCAGGCACCGGCTCTTGCCTCGGTAGGGCGGCCATGCAGCGCCGGCAGATTTCTTCGCACGTTGAACCCTAAGGGCGCTGGCTGAAATCCGGCATCGAGCAGGAAGCGCGCCAGCGGATGCTCTGCTACGTTGACGCCGTTCACCTGCGTGATCAGCATGCTGGTGCGGCCGCGGCCCTCAGGGTTCGTATCCCGCTGCACATACTGCACGAGAAACTCCGACAAGGCACGCGCTACCTGCGAGCGTGCCGGCTCTTCTTCCGGCAGAAGCACCTGCACGTTTGGATTGCCGCGTCGCAGGTAAGCGGCTAGCGCACCATCCACCAGAACAACACGCGCGCCCACACTGCGGGTAAGCGATGAACCTTCTTCCGGCGCGGCTGGCCAGCGCAACAACGAACCATAGGGGTTCGCTGGATCAGTAGCGGCGAGCATCACAACTTCCGGCTGATCCTGCTGGTTCAGGCGAAGCGAGCGAAGCAAATCAACCGCTGCCGGCATAGCAAACTGAGTTGCCCCGACGTCCGCGGCGAAGTAACCCCGCCGAACACGTCCACTTTCTTCCAATGCTTTCAACACATCGTAAACAGCGGAAAAACCTCCAGGGAGGTTTTCCGCATGCGCGGTTTCGCGAAACACAACGCCATACCGTGTGAGGAGTTGCTGCGCGATCGCATGACTCCACTCGGTCTGCCGCGCAGGCGTCTTGCGAGACTCATCGAAAGCAATTTCATTGAGACTCCAACGACCTTGCGCCGTTGGAGGTGTTGTGCGTCTGCTGCGAAACGCCGTCTGATTGTGCACCCGCCGTGCAGGTTTGGTGTTGCGTCCGCTGCCCGCAGGGCGCTCGCAGTAAGCACGCAGAGCATGGAGCGCGTCGTTGGTCAGCAAGCCGTGCCAAACGAGAGACCACAGTGCTTCGAGTGTCTCACCTGGATAGCCACCGCCGGTGCCATCATGTAGGGGCTGAAAGAACGACGCGCCATTGCGCTGCAGATATTCAACAATGGCCTTCTCGCGCTCGCCGAGCGGCTGCTCGTTTGTGGCTGGCTTGAGCGGCCAGAGCAGCGGCAGCTTTTCGGCAAGATATAAACCGACACGACCATCACGCTCGCCGAGCGGCTCGAAGCCAGCCCATACCACCTCGCCTGCTGCTACGAGCGTGTCGAGATCGGCAGGTTTATAGTCCGTGATGCGCCCAGGCAAAATCTCCGTCTCCAGCAGGCTTGCCGGCAGAGGGGCGCCTTGCAGGTTCTCAATCACATCGAGCAGAGCGTCGAGTCCGCGGCGTGGCTGCACCACGCCCTGCCAGCGCGTGAAAAGTCGCGCGAGCGTGCGCTGTTCGACAGGCTCAACTTCCTTGCGTAACTTCGCGAGGGATTTGCGGCGAATCGACCGCAGCACTTCAGCATCGATCCACTCACGGTTCACGCCGCCCGGACGGAAACCGCCCTCGGCGACACGGCCAAGCCCGACCAGGCGTTGCAGTGTAGCTTCAACACTTTCCTTAGGTAGTGCGTAACGCGTGGCAACGTCCACTGTAGTGAACGGACCATGAGTACGGGCGTAGCGGCGAACGATATCGAGCAACGCATCCGCGACAGGCTCGAGGAATGCGGATGGCAAGCCCGGCGGCAGCGGAACGCCAAGCGCATCGCGAAAGCGCGCTGCATCTTCTACGGCCATCACGCGCTTTTCGCCCGCGACCATCAACTCCAACGCACGACGTGATTTGATCAGCCTGTCGACGCTCGCAGCAACTTCTTCGCTCACACTGCGGGTTGCGATTTCAGCGCGGGTCATGTCGCCGAGTCGCAGTAATAGATCGTGCAGGCCGTCCATCGAGCGGGCTTTGTAGGGATCGACAACGCATTGCAGCTGCTCTTCGGTCTCTTCGATCGCGCCAAAGTCGAGCAGTTCGCGCAGGTCTGCGTCACCAAGCAACTCGCGAAGCTGATCCTGGTCAATGCTCAGCGCTTGCGCACGCCGCTCCGCCAGTGGAGCATCGCCATCGTAGATATAGTTCGCCACATAGCTGAAGAGCAACGAGGCAGCAAAAGGTGATGGTGTACGTGAGTCCGTTACGTGTACGCGAATGCTCCGATTGCCGATCGCTCGCAGTGTTTCCATCAGCGCCGGCATGTCGAAGACATCGCGCAGGCACTCGCGATACGCCTCCAGCAATATCGGAAAGCTCGCGTAGCGCGAGGCCACGCTCAGAAGGTCGTACGCACGCTTGCGTTGCTGCCATAAAGGTGTACGTCCATCGGCGCGGCGGCGCGGAAGCAGCAGAGCGCGCGAAGCTGCCTCACGAAACTTCGCCGCGAACAGCGCCGTCGATCCAAGCTGCTGCAGCACCAGCTGCGCGGCTTCTTCGGGCTCCATCAGCAGCGCATCGATCTCCGGTGGAGTGTCGGTCTCCGGGAAGCGGAGCACGAAGCCGTCCTCGCTCCACATTGTTTCAACATCCTGCCCGGCGGCTTTGAGCTTCGCAGTCGCAGCCATCGCCCAAGGCGTGTGGATTCTGCTGCCGAAGGGCGTCAGCACGCAGACGCGCCAGTCACCGAGTTCATCGCGAACGCGCTCGATCACGATAGTGCGATCGTCCGGCACCTCCTGCGTAGCCAGCTCCTGATCTACGAGGAAGCGCAGCACATTTTCTGCCGCCTGCGGATCAAGGTCATGATCCTGTACCAGCTTCGCGATCGCCGCACTGCGTGGCATCGCGCGGAGCTCCCGCATCAAAGAGCCGATTCTGCGCCCAAACTCGATCGGTCTGCCGGGCCTGTCGCCATGCCAGAACGGCATCTTACCCGGCTCTCCCGGCGCGGGACTTACCAGCACGCGGTCGTGCGTAATCTCGTCGATGCGCCAGGTGGAGGCGCCCAGCACGAAGGTCTCTCCGGTGCGTGCTTCGAAAACCATCTCCTCATCGAGTTCGCCTACACGCAGGGGCTTGGCAGCTCCGCTGAGGAACACCCCATACAAGCCGCGATCGGGGATCGTGCCACCGTTCAAAATGGCGATGCGCTTCACACCCTGGCGCGGCGTAATCCAGTTGCGCGTGCGGTCCCAGGTAACGCGCGGACGCAACTCGGCAAACTCGTCGGATGGATAACGGCCCGCAAGCATGTCGAGCACGCCATCAAACACAGCCACACTCAAACCGGCGAACGGAGCTGCACTACGGACCAGCGCCAACAAAGCCTCATACGAGATGCCGGGGGCCTCTTCTTCTTCGCTCACTTTCCGTTTACGCCTGCGTTCGGCTTCTTCCACCGGGAGCGGAGGATGCGCGATCACCGCAACCATCTGCTGTGCGAGCACGTCCAGCGGGTTGCGCAGGAAGCGCGTCGACTCCACATGGCCCTCATGCATAGCCTGCGTGACGGCAGCGCATGCAACAAGGTCAGCACGGTACTTCGGGAAGATGATGCCAACTGACGGTGCACCGACCTGATGGCCCGCGCGCCCGATGCGCTGCATGCCACTCGCTACACTCGGCGGCGCTTCAATCTGTATGACAAGATCGACCGCGCCCATGTCGATGCCCAGTTCGAGCGAGGACGTGCAAACCAACGCTTTGATTCTGCCGGCCTTCAACAGCTCTTCAATTTCGGTGCGCTGTGCGGCAGCCAGCGAACCATGATGGGCTCGCGCGATCGGCTCACCGGCGAGCTCATTCAGTGCGCCGGCTAACCGCTCTGCTACGCGACGTGCGTTGACGAAGATGAGCGTCGATGTTCGCCCCCGCACAATCTCAAGAAGGCGGGGATGGATTGACTGCCAGATGCTTGTGCGCTTCGGCCCCTGCGAAGCGGGCCCGCTGGGCAGATCGTCGATCTCGCCGAGCTTCGCCATGTCTTCCACAGGTACTTCCACCGTGAGCTCCAGCGTCTTTCGAGCGCCTGCATTCACAATCGTCACAGGGCGATAACGAGGACCGGCGGCCTGTTCGCCACGCGCAGGCAGCGATGCTTCCTCTTCGTCTTCGCGCAGCACGCCATCAACGGTGATCTCGCTCTCAATGGAAGCCTTCGCCGTCGGCAACGAGTTCCCCGCCCCTTCCGCGCCTGCGAGAAAGCGTGCCACTTCTTCCAGCGGCCGCTGCGTCGCGCTCAAGCCGATGCGTTGGATCGGCCTTCCGCATAACGCTTCAAGCCGCTCCAGCGAAAGCGCAAGGTGCGCTCCCCGCTTGGTCGGGACCAGCGCATGAATCTCGTCGATGATCACGGTCTCCACCGACCGCAGGGCTTCTCCCGCGTCGGAGGTAAGCAGCAGGTACAAGGACTCAGGCGTCGTAATAAGGATTTCGCCAGGATGCCGCTTGAAGCGGGCGCGCTCTTTCGGCGAGGTATCGCCTGTCCGCACGCTGATCTCCGGCACATGCACAGCAACACCCTGACGCTGCGCCATGTTGGCGATCCCGGCCAGCGGAGAACGCAGGTTGCGCTCCACGTCAACCGCCAGCGCTTTCAGAGGAGAAATGTAAAGCACCCTGCATCCGGGCGCAGCCGAAGGTTCACGCAGCATCAGCTTGTCGAGGCACCACAAGAACGCGGTCAACGTTTTGCCGGTGCCGGTGGGCGCCAGAATCAGCGTCGACTCTCCGCGCGCGATCGCAGGCCAGCCTTCCCGTTGCGGTGCTGTTGCGTCTTCAAAAACCGCGCGAAACCACTCGGAGGTGATGGGATGAAACAGATCCAGAGCCGAGGTCAACGCCGCCGGCGCAGCGTCTACCGACGCACGTTTGACCCGCTTCGCTTTGCTACCGCTCCGGCTTTGCTTTCGTTCCACCAATTTGCATATGCTCCGCAGCCATCATCGCGCCTGCAGCAGATTGGATGCAATCAAACGACTTTCGCGCCAGGTGAGGTTCATCGCACAGAAACCGGCCGGTAGAAGTAGCAGTTTTTGTCAAACTCCACTTGAAAAAGGTCCGAAAAATCCTCGGCCTGTTCCGCGTTGCCCAGCAGCAGCGCCGCCCCTGGATGCATCCGCGCGCAGGTTTCGTGCAACACCTGCGAACGGTCTTCCGGGGCAAAGTACAGCAGCACGTTCCGGAGCAGTACCAGGTCAAACTGCATGCCATAGGACCTCAACCCGCGCGGCGGCGGTTCGCATAGGTTGGCGCGCTCGAACGTGACCAGCCGGCGCAGCTCATCGCAAACCCTCCACTCTTCTCCATCGCGCTCAAAGTAGCGCAGCAGCAATCGGACAGGCAGGCCACGGTTGATCTCCAGACGGCTGTAGCGTCCACTTCTTGCGTATTCGCAAGCCAGTTGTGAGATATCCGTACCGAAGATCTGCACATCCCAATCCTCCAACTCCTGAAAGCGGTCGCGCAGCAGGATCGCAAGACTATAAGCTTCCTGTCCGGTAGAGCTCGCCGCGCTCCACAGCCGCAGACGCCGCTCTGCGCGCCGCCGCACAATTAGCTCGGGAATCAGCCGGTCTTCGAGCAGCTTGAACGGCGCGACGTCGCGAAAAAAGCTCGTCTCCTTGATGGTCATGGCCTCTGCAACGACGCGATGCAGATTCGCCGGAGGCGCAGTCCGAAGCATCTTCATCAGTTCGCTGACGTTGCGCGCTCCGGAGTCATGCACAATCGGCTTCAGCTGCAGATGCATCTGAGTCACGCTGGCAGGGCGGCCCGTATTGGAGGACTGCTGCCGCACCAATTTGGCCACGTACTCGCGGTCTTTCTCACTAAAGTCCATGATGCACCTCCTGTCGCACAGCTTCCGCGCAGGCTGCCGGGGGAACACGGCTTCCGTCCCGCGAGGTGAGCGATACTATCTCCGCGCCAAGGCTATCGAGCGGAAGCACAGCCCGAGCCAGCGCCGCGGCGACCACCTTTCCGGGCATTCCCCACACTGCAGAACTCGCCCGATCCTGAGCGAGCACGGTCCCACCGGCGTCTACGATCGCACGCGACCCTTCAAGGCCATCGGCGCCCATGCCGGTCAGTACAAGTCCCATCGCACCGGCTCCGAAGCTCTGCGCGAGCGAACGAAACAGCACATCGACGGACGGCCTGCAATGGTGCAACCGTTCGCCCTGATGAAGGACAATACGCGCCATGCCCTGCGAGCCCATCCTCACTTCCATATGGCTGTCACCGGGAGCAATCCAAATCGTCCCGGGCCGCAAGGAGATACCTGCCGTCGCGCGCTCCACCCGCAAGGCACAACAGCGATCCAACCTCGCGGCAAGCGCACTCGTAAACAGCTTCGGCATATGTTGAACAACCAGCACAGGTACAGGAAAGTCTTCTGGCAGACAAGGAAGCAGCCGCTCCAACGCCGCCGGGCCGCCGGTTGAAACCCCGATACCGATGGCCTCAACACGCGGATGATTCGTACCCATGCCAAGGGCGTTGCTCGCTTCACCGGCGGTATTCCTCTCCGGCAAAACCAGTGAGACAATCTTCGGGGCCAACTGTACCCAAAGGCAGGCCATAGCTGCCTCCGCATCTACCTGGCTGGCAGGTTTGGTGACGTAATCCGAAGCTCCGTGCGAGAGTGCCTCGAGGGTCGCTGCGGCACCGTCTTCGGTAGCGCTGCTGCACAGGATGATCGGCAACCGCGGCCACTCCTGTCGCAAATGGACGAGTGCTTCCAGGCCACCGAGGCCAGGCATATGCAAGTCCAGCAGCACCACGTCCGGTTGCAGCGTACGCACCGCGTGCAGGCAGGAGGCACCGTCCGGCACGGCGGCGCAGAGCTCCAACCGCGCCTGCAACTGGGCGTGCAGCGTGGCGAACATGCGCGTCAGCAAACCACGCATCACCGCAGAGTCGTCGGCCGCTACAATCCGGATCGTCTTCAACTTATTCCTCCTGGGACCAAGTGCTGCAAGTTCTACAGAAACAAAACTCAACCGCGTACAGGAAGCGACATCAGTTGTAACTTGGCCTGCAGGTTCTCACGCGTGAACGGCTTCATCAGGAACTCGTCGGCGCCCTTGTCGAGTACATCGGCAATGAGCCGGAAGTCTGCTTCGGTGGTCACCATCATCACCTTCGCTGCGAGCCCCGGAAGCTCGCTCCGCAACATGCGGACGCACTCGATGCCATCCATCTCCGGCATGTTCACGTCCATCAGCACAAGCTCATAGGTATCGCCGGCTCGCATCCGCTCCAGAGCGCGAGCGCCGTTTTCTGCTTCGTCGATCTGCCAGCCCATGGCGCGCATCATAATGCCCAGATGCATCCGCAGCACGCGCGAATCATCCACAATCAAGACCTTCATCGCGGCCCTCCGATCCGCGGTCCGCTATCGAGATGCTGCATCAACCATGAAGGCTGCAGATGCTGCGGGTCGAGACGCACCAGCGATGAGCCTGGGGCGCGATAGACCCCTGAAAACAGCAACCCGAGACGGTCGTCGAGCGTAGCCGGATTTGGCTCCCATACATCATCGGCAACCGTGACGACATCCAACAGCTGATCGACCAGCAGCGCGAACAACTCGCCCGTTTGGGTATCGCGCAGCACCATTGCACTCGAAGCTTCAACGCCAGGCGCAAGTCCCAGCAGTACGCGAAGGCTCACAGCAAGCAAAACTTCGCCGCGATATGCCAGCACGCCCACAACAAACTTCGGTGCGCGTGGCACCTTGCGCACCTCGCAGCCGTCCACCACTTCCAATACTGCAAATGCATCGATCCCGAACAGATCGTCACCGCTGCGAAACCGGCATAGGCCAAGGAGACTGTTGTCCTCCAACTTATCCGGATAACTCACGCAGCCTCCTTGAGCACATCGTCGTTCCGCTCACATTCTTGTTTCGCCTGCACCGCGCCTTGTGAATCCTCTATTTGCGTTTGCGGTTCGAAGCCTGGATAGAACGCTACCAACCCACTTTCCACCCGAGCTACCCTTCCTTCGCGCGAGGTCGATGGCGGTAGAACGTCTCCCTCCACAACATCGAGCACGTCACGAACGATCAACCCGAGACACACATCGCTCATCGCCGGCCTGCTGCAAATCAAGACAACCACTGGATCGCTTTCACGCATGGAATGCGCTTGTTGCAACAAGCCGCCGGCGTCTTCCAAGGTGATGAGTTCATCGCGGTGCTGCAGCACACCCTCCCCTGCGAGTGTTTGCACCGTTCCGGGCTCCATCCGCTCAATGCGCTCCACACAAGCCAACGGCATAACCGCCCGCTGGCCGCGATGGTCGACAAGCAGCAGCAAAGGGATCATGCGGCTCTCGATGCCGTGCGAACTCACACTGGCGGCATGCTGCCTGGGAACCTCCACAGTCGCGGTCCGGTCGTGCGTTTCGCAGAGCCTTGCAGACCGTGCCAGGCCGGTTGTATCGAGAACCAGAGCGATCGTTCCATCGCCAAGGATGGTTGCTCCGGTGTAAACGCCCAGGCTGCTCAACGCGCTCGAAAGCGGCTTGACGACAATCTCCTGCGGCTCGTCCATGTCATCCACGATCAGCCCGAAGCGACGCCCCTTGGCTTCGAGGATCGCAATATAAAAGCCATTTTCCTGATGGCTGCCGATGCCAAGCATCTCGCTCAAGTCGAGCAGCGGGATCAGCCGTTCGCGCAACAGAAACATCTTCGCATTGCCGATACGCTGGATACGCTCGGCTTCCTCGTGCTTATAGAGAACGACCATTTCCAGCAAAGTGCTGTGCGGCACGGCGAAGGATTGCCCACCACAATGCGCGATAAGCGCTGGGACGATGGCGAGCGTGAGCGGAACGCGCAGACGCAACGTAGTGCCTTCGCCAGGCGCAGACTCAAGCTCTACTGTGCCGCCCATTCGCTCCACATTCTCGCGAACCACATCCAGGCCCACGCCGCGGCCGGAGATCATCGTAATTTCGTCGCTGGTAGAAAAGCCCGGCTCGAAGAGCAACTCCATCGCGTTCGTGTTGCCGATCGCCGGTGCGCTCTCGGCAGAGATCAGCCCGCGCTCGACGGCACGCTTTACCACCTTCTCAACGCTGATGCCCGCCCCATCGTCCTTCACTTCCAACACAATCTGCCCACCTTCATGGAACGCGCGCAGTTGAATCTTCCCTTCGGCAGGCTTGCCATACTGGAGCCGGACCTGCGGCGGCTCAATCCCGTGGTCTATTGCGTTGCGCACCGCATGGGCCAGCGGATCCTTCAGTCTCTCGAGCAGACTTTTATCCAGTCCGGTTTCTCCGCCGCTGAACTCCAGTCGCACGCTCTTGCCGCATGCCGTTGCCACCTCGCGAGCCAAACGCGGAAATCTCTGAAATAACTGCGCGACTGGCTGCATCCGCGCCTGCATTACGCTCTCACGAAGGCTGGCGGTCACTTTATCCAGACGCTCGCCCAGGCGCGCAAAGCTTTCTTCGCAAACCTCTGCCTGCAGAAATTGATTGCGTGTCTGAACCAGCTCACCGACCAGATTCATCAACCGGTTCAGCGTCTCCACCTGGACACGCACCGTTGTTTCAATAGCGTTTCCAGGCCGTTCCGGCGGAGCTGTACCGCGCGAGGAAGCCACAACCTTTCTTCCGCGAGTGGCGCCATTTAGCGCTTCAATCAACTCCTGGTCGTCGTCGACTTCCCGTTTACCCTCATGCCCGGCAGTCTCAATCAGCTCCAGCACAGCACGAAGTCGATCCATCAACTGTGTAAGCAGGTCGATCATGCCGGCATCGACGCAGCATTTGCCGTCGCGCAGCAGCGACAGCAGCGCCTCACCTGCATGCGCCAGCCGTTCGAGCCTGGTGAAGCCCAGGAACCCGACCGTTCCTTTGATTGTGTGTACGGCACGAAAGATCTCGGCAAGCCACGCACCGTTGTCCGTCCCGCCCTGCAGGTCGTTGAGACAACGTTCCATGCAATCGAGCCCTTCGCCGCTCTCGATCAGAAATTCCTTGGTGAGATCGTCCACATCCTCTGTATCGGAACTTCGCGGCACAGACATAAGCCACGCCTGGCCGCGTCGCATAACGCGACACTATCGATGTCGCGATGACTTCCGCGAACCCGCGAGCCCAACCGGTAAAGCTTGCATCACGTCGGCTAAGCGACTACGCTAAACGACTTATGCTTCTGACTCACCCATCTCCCGCAATCAACACACGCCCGTTCGGCGAAGCGAAGTAGCGATGCCAGGCCACGCAATCCATCCCATCGACATCATCCGCAAGAAGCGGCACGGCGAAGAGCTTTCGCAGGCCGAAGTGGAACACTTTGTGCATACCGTCGTGCTCTACGGCGAGCAGAAAATCGCCGAAGGCCGCGGAGAACATCCCACGCTGCTCGCCGCAACCGACAAGATCAGCGAAGCGCAGATCGCCGCCATCCTGATGGCGATCTTCCAGCACGGACTGTCGCACCGCGAGCTTGCGTGGCTGACGAACGCGATGCGTTACTCCGGGGAGACCTTCGACGCCAGCTCGCTCAACACCTTTACCGTGGACAAACACTCCACCGGCGGCGTGGGCGATAAAAGCTCGCTGCTCATCGCGCCCATCGTCGCCGCGGCGGGCCTCGAGATGTCGCCGAGCATTTCGGTCCCCATGATCTCCGGCCGCAGCCTCGGCCATACCGGAGGAACGCTCGATAAGCTGGAGACGATTCCCGGCTTCGATACGCAGCTCGGTCTCGTTCGCATGGCTGAAGTCCTGCGCGAAACCCACGCCGCCATGATGGGCCAGACGCCCAAGCTTGTCCCCGCCGACCGCATCCTCTACGCCATGCGCGACCACACCGGCACGGTCGAGTCGCCGTTCCTCATCACGGCCAGCATCATGAGCAAGAAGCTCGCAGAAGATCTCAAGGGACTCGTGCTCGACGTCAAAGTCGGTTCCGGGGCGTTTATGCCGACGTACGAGAAATCGAAGTTCCTTGCAGAGTTGATGGTCTCAACCGGCGAGTTGGCCGGCACGCGCACCGCGGCGCTGCTCACCACCATGGACGAGCCCATGGGCCGCTTCTCCGGCAACTGGATCGAAGTGTGGGAGTGCGTCGACATCATGCAGGGCAGGCGTCACCCAATGTCTGCAGACCTTATCGAGCTTTCAACAATCCTCTCCGGATGGATGCTCTACTTCGGCGGCAAGTCCGCCACACCCGAAGCCGGCGCTCAACTGGCCGACGAAATCCTAGCTTCCGGCGCGGCGTACAAGTCGTGGCTGCACATCGTCGCTGCGCACAAGGGCGACACCAGCATCTTCACCAACCCAGCTGCGTTCCACAAACCAAAAGCATCACGCGTTCTCAAGGCTTCGAGGACGGGATACCTCGCCGGCATGGACTGCACCGAAGTGGGTTGGGCCGTACAACGCCTCGGCGCAGGGCGCACCAAACCCGGCGATCCGGTAAGCGCACACGCCGGCATTGAGTCCCACGCCAAAATCGGCACCCACCTGAAAATCGGCGATCCCATCTTCACTCTGTTCAGCGAAGACGAAGCCCTTCTCGCGGAACCGTACCGCATGCTTGAGGCGACTGTCGCTATTTCGGACACACGCACCGAGCCTCAACCGCTCATCCGCGAAATCCTTACCCGCGACACTGTCTCGCTCTAGCCTGCATATGCACCTTATTGCATGTAAGCTTGTATTGCTGGGAACGAGGCTCGCCACAATGTCCAAGGATTTCGCACCACGCGTGTTGCTGGTGGACGACGAGCCGTTGCTCCTCGAAAGCTTGAAGGCCGTTCTCGAAATCAACGGCTTTGTCTGCCGCACTGCCACCGACGGCTTTGAAGCGCTTCGCCTCCTCCGCGAAACCCCACCGGACATCATCATCTCCGACCTCCGCATGCCCATCATGTCCGGCTTCGAACTGCTGGCCATCATTCGCCGCCGATTCCCGCAGATCGCCGTCATTGTCATCAGCGGAGAGTTCATCGTCAATCTGCAGACCTCCGGCCTGCTCATGAACGCCTTCTTCCAGAAAGGCAGATATACCCCGCAGGAACTCATCGCCACCATGCGCGACCTCTACAGCCAGTCACCCATCCTGCCCGCGCTGCCCAAGCACACCCACGCTCCGCTGTGGATCAACCGACGCAGCACCGAATATCTCATCGCCACCTGCACCGAGTGCCTTCGTTCCTTTCCGATTGAAAACGACGTCCCGGAAACGCACGCGCTCCAGACCGCCGAGTGCCCTTCCTGTGGAACCACCATCACCTACGCGGTCGATAGCACGGTGCTCGAGATGCTCGCCGCGACCCGGCCCGTCCGGGACAAGCTGACTCCTGAAAACAGCCTCCCCTAGAATCGAACTATGCTCCTTTACGCGGCCACCAGCAATCCCGGCAAACTCGCCGAGTTCTCCACCAGCGCCAGCACCGCCGGCTTTGAGGTTCTTGCTTTGCCCGGCCTGGCCGCCATGCCCGAGCCTGTCGAAGACGCCCCTACCTTTATGGGCAACGCCGAGAAGAAGGCCATCGCCTATTCGCTGCTCGCGCCCGGCCTGCTGGTCTTCGCGGACGACTCCGGCCTCGAAGCCGATGCACTCGGCGGCCAACCCGGCGTTCGTTCCGCCCGCTTCGCCGACGACCTTGGCTTCAACGCTCACTCCCCCGCGCTCAAGGACGAGCGCAACAACCGCTGCCTGCTCTCACTCCTCGCACAGCTTCCCAACGCCAGCCGCTCCGCGCGCTTCGTTTGTGCATTGGCGCTCGCCCGCGACGGCAAAGTGCTCATCCGCGCGGAAGACGACGTCGGCGGCCTGCTGCTCGCCGCGCCACGTGGAACGGACGGCTTCGGCTACGACCCTCTCTTTCTGCTGCCTGCACTCGGCCTCACCATGGCCGAGATTCCGCGCGAGCAGAAGTGGCAGATCGGCCATCGCGGCAGAGCCTTCCGCGCCCTGCTGGCAAAGCTCCACGAAGCCGCGGTCTAGCGATATCGCACAAAACGCACGATAACCGCGCACTGCGGCGTCCGCTTGCTTGACGCTCCATTAAGCCGGGCGGAATAATCATTCCTGCCGACCCGAACCGCTTTATTTACCGCGCCAATCGCGGCTTCGGGCAACAGGAGCACACCCCGTATGGCCGCAGCCGCACCTCCCGCTCTCCCGACCAAACTCAAAGGCGTCCAGCCGCTCCGCACCGGCGAGGGCCACAGCTTCCTCTGGCGTCGCCTACACTCGCTCTCGGGCATCATCCCCATCGGCGCGTTCCTGGTCGAGCACATCGTCTCCAACTTCGAAACCTGGAACGGCCCGCTCGCCTACGCCCAGCAGGTCAAGTTCCTCAACAGCCTTCCACTCGTCCGCATCCTGGAGTGGGCGTTCATCTTCATTCCGCTCGCCTTCCACGCGCTCTACGGCGTCTGGATCGCCTTCCGCGGCCGCGCCAGCGTCAACGTCTATCCGTGGGCCGGCAACTGGGGCTACGTGATGCAGCGCGTCACCGGCATCATCGCGCTCCTCTATATCGGCTACCACGTCTGGACGCAGCGATTCTCCGGCGTCAGCCTGCCGGAGAACCCGGCCTACGCCTTCCACAAGGTCCAGGTAGAGCTCTCGAACCCCTGGATCCTCGCCGTCTACGTCATCGCGATGATCGCCACCTGCTGGCACTTCGCCTACGGCATCTGGCTCTTCGCCGCCAAGTGGGGCATCACGCCCGGCAACGAGGCACGCAAGAAGTTCGGCTACGTCTGTGCTGCCGGTGGCACCGCTCTTTGCTTCCTCGGACTTATCGCCATCTATTCGGTGGTATGGAAGTATCCCAATGCCCCAATCCCGAGCATGGCGCCACAACCTGCGGGGATTACGGAGCCTGCACCGGTCGTTGTTACGCCGGGGACGACGAATCCGAGCCAGCCGGGGCAGGTTCAATGAGGCTCGACCATGTCGCACGAGTTCATCAAAGGAATACCGCTGAACTGGTGGTGCGCTTGCGCAGGAATTGCGCTGATGATCATCGCGCAGTGGAAGATCGAATGGGACTTACAGACCAACGACTGCATGCCAGATGCACCGTGGTGGCGACGGAGATCAATCAGCCATCTTTTAGAAGTCTTCTCCGCCCATCGACGTTTAAGACCGGACAGTCTCTGGCCTGCAATCTTCGCGCTCGGTTTCGCAGCATTTCTCTTCTCATTCGCTTTGACATTTCTGTATTCAAACTCGCATCTGCGCCCCGCGCGATCAACGCCTGATCAGTAGGAAGAAACCACATGGCAGCAACACCACGCATCATCGTCGTCGGAGGAGGCCTCGCCGGTCTCTCCGCCGTCATCAAGATCGCCGAAGCCGGCGGCACGGTCGACCTCTTTTCCATCGTTCCGGTCAAGCGTTCGCACTCGGTATGCGCGCAGGGCGGCATCAACGCCGCCAAGGACCTCAAGGGCGAAGGCGACACGGTCCTCAAGCACTTCGACGACACCGTCTACGGCGGCGACTTCCTCGCCAACCAGACCCCCGTCAAGGCCATGACCGCGCAGGGCCCGGCCATCATCGACCTCCTCGACCGCATGGGCGTGCCGTTCAATCGCACCCCCGAAGGTCTGCTCGACTTCCGCCGCTTCGGCGGGACGTTGTATCAACGTACGGCGTTTGCCGGTGCGACGACCGGCCAGCAGCTTCTCTACGCGCTCGACGAACAGGTTCGCCGCTTCGAAGCCGCAGGCAAGGTGAAGAAGTACGAGGGATGGGAGTTCCTCTCCGCCGTCCTCGGCTCGAAAGGCGAAGCCCGCGGCATCTGCGCGATGGACCTCCGCAGCATGGAAACCCGCACCTTCCCCGCAGACGCCATCATCGTCTGCACCGGCGGCAACGGCGCCATCTTCGGCAAGTCCACCAACTCCGTCGTCTGCACTGGCTCCGCGCAGTCCGCGCTGTATCAGCAGGGCGCGTTCTACGCCAACGGCGAGTTCATCCAGGTCCACCCCACGGCCATTCCCGGCGAAGACAAGCTGCGCCTGATGTCCGAGTCAGCCCGCGGCGAAGGCGGCCGCGTCTGGGTTCCGCGCGATCGCACCGACAAGCGTGCCGCCCAGTCCATCCCCGAAGCAGATCGTTACTACTTCTTAGAAGAGCGTTACCCCAAGTACGGCAACCTCGTCCCGCGCGACATCGCCACGCGCGAAATCTTCAAGATCGTCTATGAAGACAACATGGGCATCGACGGCCAGCCCATGGTCTACCTCGACGTCTCGCACCTTTCGCCCGAGCGCCAGAACAAGCTCGAAGGCATCCTTGAAATCTACGAGAAGTTCGTCGGCGACGATCCCCGCAAAGTCCCGATGAAGATCTTCCCTGGCATGCACTACACCATGGGCGGCCTCTGGGTGGACTTCAACCAGCAGACCAATATCCCCGGCATCTTCGCCGCGGGCGAAGCCGACTACTCCATCCACGGTGCCAATCGCCTCGGTGCGAACTCGCTACTCTCCTGCATCTACGGCGGCTTCGTCGCTGGCCCCAAGGCCATCGAGTACGCCAAGGCCCTGCCCGCGCAGGAAGGCGACGGCGGCCACGCGGCGGAGCTGCAACGTCAGAACGGGTTCAACAAGGTCCTCATCAATAATCCCGGCACCGAAAACCCCTTCAAGATCTGGCGCGAACTCGGCGAGACCATGACCAAGCACGCCACCATCGTGCGTTACAACGTCGGCCTCGACGAGGCCGACGCCAAGATCGTCGAACTGCTCGACCGCTATCGCAACGTCAACCTCTCGGACAAGAGCCAGTGGGCCAACACCAGCTTCGCCTTCACCCGCCAGCTCTGGAACATGCTGCAGCTCGCCCGCGTCATCGTAAAGGGCGCGCGCCTTCGCGATGAATCCCGCGGAGCCCACTACAAGCCCGACTTCCCCAATCGCGAAGACGAGAAGTTCCTCAAGACCACGAAGGCAGCCTTCGTCGACGACGCACCGCAGATTACGTACGAAGAGGTAGACACCCAATACATCACCCCACGCCCCCGCGTGTACACGTCGACCTAAAGAGAGCAATGAGCACTTTTGCCATCGTCGTAACCATCATCGCCGTCATGCTCTTCGGAGCGTTCCTCCTCCTCGGAGCCTGGATCGATGGCCGCAGACAGTCAGTACGCAGCAAAGGCCTTCATCCGACAACCACCTCGGAGGGCCAGGTAGAAGCGATAGAAACGGAAGCAAGGGAGCAAGCGCATGGCAGCAGTAGCCAAAACGATCAAGGTTGAAATCAAGCGGCAGTCCTCGCCCGACGCGAAGGCCGTCACCGAAAGCTTCGAGATCCCCTATCGCCCGAACATGAACATCACCTCGCTGCTCGGCGAGATCGCGCTTAACCCAAAGACCATCACGGGCGCCGACACCACCCCGATCACCTACGACTCCAACTGCCTCGAAGAGATCTGCGGCTCCTGCGCGATGCTCATCAACGGCAAGGCGATGATGGCCTGCTCCGCGCTCGTCGACAAACTACTCGGCGCACACGAACATGGTCAGCAGCCGGATCTCGCGAAGACCATCACCCTCGCTCCGCTCTCAAAATTCCCCGTTGTACGTGATCTCGCGGTCGACCGCAGCGTCCTCTTCGAGAACCTGAAGGCCGTCAAGGCCTGGGTGCCCATCGACGGCACGTACGACCTCGGCGCCGGCCCCAAGCAGCACCCGCAGATCCAGGAACAGCGCTATCCCCTCTCCAACTGCATCTCCTGCACCATCTGCATGGAAGTCTGCCCCCAGTTCAACGATGCCACGGGCTTTGTCGGCGCAGCCACCATCGCACAGGCCAAGCTCTTCAACATGGACCCGGCCGGCTCCGTGCTCAAAGAAGAACGCCTCCGCGCGCTCGCGGGCGATGGCGGCATCCAGGAGTGCGGCTTCGCGCAAAACTGCGTCCAGGCCTGCCCGAAAGGCTTGCCGCTCACCGAAGCCATCAGCGACATGGGCCGCGATGTGTTCGTGCAGCAGGTGAAGGACTTCTTCACCCGCTAATCAAAAGCGACAGCCTTGATGCGAGGAGTAAGCGATTGGCGACCGTAAAGCTTTGGACAGACAACGATGTTTCCGCTGACACGCGCGTGAGCGCAGTCTTCGCCGATATCCGCGCCACACGAAAGTCCGACTTCATCAACAATTTTTGGCGAGCACTCGCAAATCAGCCAGCTCTGCTTGAGCGAACCTGGCAAGGCGTAAAAGAAGTCATGGTGGCTCCGGGAGCGCTCGACCCTCTCACAAAAGAGCTCATCTACATCGCCGTCTCCACTGCCAACAGCTGCACGTATTGCATCCATTCGCATACCGCCGCAGCGCGCGCAAAAGGCCTCACGGACGATCAGCACGCGGAGCTACTTGCGGTTATCGGCATGGCTTCTGAAACAAACGCTCTTTCCAGCGCCTTGCAAATCCCTGTCGACCCAGAGTTCCTGCTCTAGCGGATCCCGGCTAGAATCCCATCCCAAAGCGCCAGCCGCGCCTCAATCGCCGCCTCCGCAGCGCTCGCTGCCTCTTCCCAAAGCCGCGCATCATCTCCGCATAAATCGCTCACCATCTTTAGCGACAGCGGCCCATGGTCTTCGCCATCGACCTCGATGTGTCGCTCCAGATACCAGACAAACTTGCTCAACTCACCGGCACTCTCGCGATTCAACTCCCGCACCAGCTCGCGAAACATATCCGGGATCACATCTTCACGCCCAAACGTAAAAGCCGCAGCCTGCGCCGCCACGCTTCCAGTCTGAATCAACTCAAACGTAGTCGCCACAAACTTCGCAGCAGCTTCAGGAGCCGCTGCCAGATCAAGCTGCCCAAGTCGTGCAGCGTCCACCAGCTTCATTGCAGCGCCAGTATCCGCGCCACACTCCTGCATCGCCTCCAGATACACCTCGAAGTGGCTCACCGGCCGGCCTTCAAACTCATCACTCTCTTCGCCAAGTACAATCTCATTAATGAACCGTCGGCTCGCCGCAAACTTCGTCGGCACCCACGGCACGCTCACGCACGTCAGCTTCTGCTGCAAAGCCTTCAGCAGCGACATAAAGTCCCATACCGCAAAAACATGCGACTCCATAAACGCACGCAGATGATCCTGCGTCTGTATCGCGGCATAAAGCGGATGTGCCGTAAGCCTTTCACGCAGTGGAGCAATTCTCGCTTCAATTTCTTCGATCGATGAAACAGCAACCGTTAAACTCATCCCTCCATTATCTAACTTTCGCCCGTGACACCCGTACAAACAAACTCTGCTATACCGTGAATGCAGGTACACGAAGGAGAATTAGCCAAATGAGCACCACCATCAAAACCATCCAACTCCCCGACGCCCGCCGCATCATCGCCGCGGCCACCAAGAAAGCCGAAGACCTCGGCCAGCCCATGAATATCGCCGTCGTCGACGCCGGAGGCAATCTGCTCGCCTTTGAGCGCATGGAAAACGCCTGGCTCGGCTCCATCGACATCGCACAGAAAAAGGCCTGGACCTCCCGCGCCTTCGACATCACCACCAAGGATCTCGGAGAAAATTCACAGTCCGGCAACCAGTTCTTCGGCATCCACGCCTCAAACGACGGCAAGGTCATGATCTTCGCCGGCGGCATTCCGATCAAGCAGGACGGCAAAGTCGTCGGCGCCATCGGCATCTCCGGCGGCTCAGGCGAACAGGACCACGCCGTAGCCCAGGCCGGCGCCGCAGCATTCTAAACACATGGTTAAAACAAAAAGGCCTCGCGCCAAGCGAGGCCTTTTTGTTGTGCTGCCAAGATAGTCCGCAGCGGTCTGTGCGATCCTGTGGAAAAACTACTTCGTAAAAATGGTGCTTCCAGGAATTTTCTGTTCGTTGTCATGAATACGATTCTGCGCACGCTTGGCGCTCTCCATCGCTTCATGGTCGACACGTTCCAAGGGTGTTTCAGCCACGCCTGTAGCATTGCCGCCAGTGCTCTCAATCGATTCGTGCGAAGGACGTGCGCCGGTTTTCGTTGAATCAAGTCCGCTTGCCATAAATCACCTCACATAACAAAGGATGGCTCGCAGGCATGTAGGGTTGCCATACAAAGAATTACTCCAGATGCCGTCTAGTAACATCAACAACATAGGCACTCGGTCCCTACTTCCTACTCGCTACTTCCTGTACTTCCTTATGACTGACCCCGCCGAACTCCACACCGCCTCGCTCGTTATCGATACCCACGCCGACACCCCACAGCGCTTCGTCGACGAAGGCTGGAACTTCACCGATCCGCTCGGCACCGGCATGCTCAATCTCGCAAGCGCCCAGGCCGGCAATCTCGCCGCCGAGTTCCTCGCAATCTGGGTCGAGCCCGAAGCCTGGCGCGGTCGCTTCGTCTACCGCACGCTGCAGCTCATCGACGCCACACTCGAGCAGGTCCGCAAGCACCCCGGCCAGCTTCGCCTCGGCCTCACACCAGCCGACATCGTTCAGGCTCACAAAGACAAAATCTTCTGTATTCTGATGGGCATTGAAGGCGGCCACTCCATCGAAGCTGACCTCGGCCTGCTGCGCCTCTATCACCAGCTCGGCATCCGCTACATGACGCTTACGTGGACCAACACCAACGAGTGGGCCGACAGCTCGGGCGACCTCGATGATCCCACCATCACTCATCACGACGGCCTCACCGTTTTCGGTCGCAGTGTCATCCGCGAGATGAACCGCCTCGGCATGATGGTCGACGTCTCGCACGTCTCGGACAAAACCTTCTGGGACGTCCTCCAGACCACACACGCGCCCATCATCGCGTCGCACTCCAGCGCCCGCTCCCTGACCGACACACCACGCAACCTCACCGACGAACAGCTCCGCGCCGTCGCAACCAACAACGGCGTCGTCATGGTCAACTTCTATCCATCCTTCATCGACGAAAACTGGCGCACCGCCTGGAACGCCACCAAAGCCGACCGCGAGCCCCTCTACAAAGCCGCAGCAGCTCCCTACATCGACCGCGGTGAACCCGTCCCCTACGGCTCAGCACTCGCCGTCGACCGCAAGTTCTACGCCGAGCGCTTGGCAGCTCACATGCCTCTCGCTCCACTCTCCGCCCTCATCGACCACTTCGACCACATCGCGAAGGTAGCCGGCATCGACCACGTCGGCATAGGCTCAGACTTCGACGGCTTCGCCATCCTGCCCGCAGGCATCTCCAGCGCCGCCGACCTTCCTAAAATCACCGCCGCTCTGGTGGAGCGCGGCTACACCCCCGAGCAGCTAAAAAAACTTCTCGGCGGCAATCTTCTCCGCGTCTTCGCTGACGTCCAGGCCGAAGCCGCGAAGGAGTAGCTCCCACCTCACAGGTGTACCCCTTTGCGGCGGTGTACGCGAGTGCGGTAGCCTAAACGCTGGATGAAGATTTACACCGCTACTCTCCGCACCCTCCTTTGCTGCGCAGCTCTTTGCACCCTTGCGGCGTCCGCCCAGACGCCCGATGCCCTACCGGACGCTCCCAGCACCACCGCCCACGAAGAGCCACCCGCAAGCCCCACCGGTCCCACCGTGCTCTTCGACACCACCATGGGCCGTATGACCTGCCAGCTCTACGACAAGGAAGCCCCGATCACGGTCGCGAACTTCATCGGCCTCGCCACCGGCACCAAGCCCTGGGTCGACCCCCTCACCGATAAAAAGGTCACCGGCAAGCCCTTTTACGACGGCACCACCTTCCACCGCGTCATCCCCAGCTTCATGATCCAGGGCGGCGACCGCCGCGGTACCGGCGAAGGCGACGCCGGCTACTACTTCGAAGACGAAATCGTTCCCACACTGCAGTTCAACATCCCCGGCCGCCTCGCCATGGCGAACTCCGGCCCCGGCACCAACGGTTCACAGTTCTTCATCACGGAAGTCCCCGTACCCGAGCTCAACGGCAAGCACACCATCTTCGGCCAATGCGATCCTCACTCGGTCCTGATTGCCTCCTCGATCGCCCGCGTCGAACGCAACCCGCAGGACAAGCCGCTGGTCCCGGTTGTCGTCAACAAGGTAACCATCGTCCCGGTGGGCCAACCCATGCCACCGGAGCCCGCTTTGCCCGCTCCGGCCGCAGCTGCCCCAAAGGCGCAGTAACCGCGGCTTCGGCTGGACCTTCGCTTCTCAACAGAAGAAGATAAACCCGGCCTGAAAACAAAAGCGTCTCGCGCGCTCACAGCATCCAAGAACGTTAGGAGAAACACAACACCATGTCTACTGCAACCTTCAAGACCTCAGAAGGAACCATCGTCGTCAAGCTTTATGACGCTGACGCACCTGAAACTGTAAAGAACTTCATCGCCCTCGCCGAAGGCACCAAGGAATGGTCCTCGCGCGGCAAAAAGGGCGACAAGCTCTATGACGGCAGCATCTTCCACCGCGTCATCCCCGAGTTCATGATCCAGGGCGGCGACCCCGAAGGCACCGGCATGGGCGGCCCCGGCTACAAGTTCGCGGACGAAACCAAGGGCAGCCCGCACCACTTCAAGCAGCCCGGCAAGCTCGCCATGGCCAACGCCGGTCCCAACACGAACGGCAGCCAGTTCTTCATCACCGTTACGGATACCAGCTGGCTCACCGGCAAGCACACCATCTTTGGCGAAGTTACCGAAGGCTACGACATTGTCGAGAAGATCAGCAAAGTCCCCCGCGACGGCATGGACCGCCCCAAAAAGCCGGTCGTGCTCGAGAGCGTCACCATCACGAAGAGCTAACCACTAAAGCAGTTTGAGAGAGCCCCGATTGCAGAAGCGATTGGGGCTCTTTCCTGCTTCAAGCGTTCGCCGGAATGGCCGTCCGCCTGCGCCCCTTAAACCACTGCGTAATTGGCCGCTCTACACCGCGATAGACGAGTTCGCCGCCGGCGACCGAAAGCAGCACCATCCCGAGGATCGAAATCCGCACTAGGTGCGGCAAATGGCCGACCGCATGTGCGACGAGTATGCCGATGACCGGCAGCACCAGGCCATGCACAAGATAGATGGAGTACGAACCATCGCCAAGCTCCAACATCCACTTTGGGGCAAACTTGCCAAGCGGACGTTCCATCGCAATCGTCCCGGCCACCACTGCTAACGCCGGCAAGCCCCAGTCCAATCCCCGCCAGGGCAACGCAATCGGCGCACCCCAATGGAAGAACACCGCAAAACCGACGACGACGAAGCTGATCGCAACCGCAAGGTTCCATCGCCGCACCCACTCCACAGCCATGGCCAGCAGCACGCCAAGCAGAAATTCAAGCACCATCGAGCTCTCATACACGCGCACACCGGCAGGCACATGCGGTTGTGGGAAATACACCGCCAAAACCACCGCCAGCAACACTGGGACCAACACTTTTAGCAGGGACCCTCGAATGGCCAGCACTGCCGCAAAGATCAGATAGAACAGAAATTCGAAGTTCAGCGTCCATCCCACGACGACAACCGGATCCATTCCTGCCGGAAGAAACAGGTACGACGCGATTACATGCCAGGGCGTCCCAAGCGCGTTCAGCGCCAAACCCGGCAACGCCAGCACCAACAAGACCTTGACGGTTGTAATGATCCAGTAGAGCGGCACGATCCGTTCCAGCCGCCTGGCCAGGAATGTCCTTGCAGGATGAAGTGTCTTGAGGAGCGGCGCGGACGAAATGGTCATCACAAACCCGCTGATGACAAAGAAAATATCGACACCAGAAGCGCCGTTCGTCCAATTGCCTGTATGCAGACCGTCGCGGTCATTCAGCATGATCGTCGCATGATGCACTACCACCATCAGCGCGGCAATCGCGCGCAGCACCTGGACCAGACGGTACGTCGGACGGCTGGCAGTGGGTCCATCCTGCAAATGCTCCACACTGCCAGCCAAACCGGTCATTCCGTTAGGCTACACCGATCACGGTGCAGAGTTCCTTCACAGCGTCTGCGCTCTTGTTCAAAGCGGCCGTCTCTTCAGCCGTCAGCTTGATCTCGATGATCTGCTCCAGGCCCTTCGATCCCAGCTTGCAAGGCACGCCGACATACAGCCCGTGGATGCCGTACTCACCTTGCAAATACGCCGCGCAGGGCAGAATCTTCTTCTTGTCCTTCAGGATCGCCTCGACCATCTCTACCGCCGCCGCACTGGGCGCATAGTAGGCCGAACCGGTCTTGAGGTGCTTCACAATCTCCGCACCGCCATTGGCCGTACGCGTCTCAAGCTCCTTCAGACGCTCCGGCGCAATCAACTCCGTAATCGGAATGCCCGCCATCGTCGAGTAGCGGCTCAGCGGCACCATCGTATCGCCATGCCCACCCAGCACGAACGCCGTAATGTTCTCCACCGAAACCTTCAACTCCTCCGCGATAAACGTCCGGAAGCGCGCCGAATCCAGCACTCCGGCCATACCGATCACGCGCTCGCGCGGTAACCCGGCCTTCTTGAACGCCGTCTGCGCCATTGCATCCAGCGGGTTCGACACGATGATCAGAATGCAGTTTGGCGAAGCCGCAACAGCCTTCTCCACCACATCGCTCATGATCTTGAAGTTCGTGTTCAACAAATCATCGCGGCTCATGCCCGGCTTGCGCGCAATGCCGGCTGTGATCACTACGATGTCCGAGTTCGCTGTATCCGCATAGTCATTGGTTCCGATGATCGAAACGTCGCGCTTCTCAATAGGCATCGCCTCCAGAAGATCCAGAGCCTTGCCCTGCGGCACGCCTTCGACGACATCGATCAACACAACATCCGCAAGCTCTTTCGCGGCAATCCAATGGGCAGCAGTAGCGCCGACGTTGCCGGCTCCAACAATCGTTACCTTCTTACGCATGTGAACGAAATCTCCAAAGTAGTGGCGCTCGAATCGCGCCGGTGAGCGTGGCGCGGAGGCCATCGCTACTCGCCATTAATCATATTCCGGCAGCATAGGATCTGGCTCGATTACCATTTTCTTTGGGCGAATATCAGCGCGGATACGCAGCTATGACCACGCGAGCAAATCGCGCACTTCGTTTTTATGGGTGATGAGCTTCAGATGAACGAGCCGAGACGCGATGGCTCCCTGCGTCCTATAGTGCGATTCCGTGATGATCTGTATGTTCATTCCAGCCGAAAATTCTTGACGAAGCTGCTCGTCCTCTTGCTGGGACCACGGTTGACCAGCGCGGCGCAAGTGTTCCTTGGTAGTGTCGGGCACTGGAGGTATGTCATGTTCTGTCAAGGCTTCGATGCCCATGAAGAGCGCTCGAATGATAAGGGGATCATGAATCAACCCTTGCCCTCTGATCGGGCTGCTTGTCCTCGGATCGATGCCGAGCGCCAGCTGCCGGAGAATCTGACGCGCATCCTCCCGTTGAATCGATTCGTAAGAGTGGTCCAACTCAACATCCTCCATTGAAATCAACCATCACAGTATAGCTGGGCTCAAACGAAGCAACGTTGCTTAAATGTCGAAGAGCACTGCAATCGCAGTGCTCTTCGACAACAATGCGACTCTGTTTAGAACTGTCCCCAAAGCAGCTGGTTATACACATCGTGGTGGAACTGCACCTCGCTCGATTTCACAATCGTACCCAGCAACCGCGGGGAGCGATCCGCCGAAGCCTGCTTCAGGTCGGCATAACGCGCCTTAACATCCGTGCCCAGCAGTTCGTCGATCCACTCCGCGCCGCGGAAGTCTTCGAGCGCCGTGTAGATGTTGTCCGGCAGATACCGCTCCGCCTGGCGCAGGTTCTTGATCTTCGACGTGTTGCCGTCCAGCCCGGTTTTGAACACCGAGTACAGCACCATGTACGGGTTCGCATCCGGTCCAACCGAACGAACCTCCACACGCGCCGACTTCTCGTTACCGATAGGAATACGGATCATCGATCCGCGGTCTGTAGCCGAAGCCTTGATCTGGTTCGGCGCCTCAAAGTGAGGATCGAGACGGCGATAGGAGTTCACGCTCGCATTCAACAGCAGGCAGATGTCATTGCCATGCGTCAGGATGCGATCTACGAACTGCCACGCCATCTTCGAAACTTTCTCTTCGCCCTTCGGGTCCCAGAAGAGGTTCTTGCCGGCCTTGTTCGTGATCGAAACATTGGTGTGCATGCCCGAGCCGTTCACGCCGGTCACAGGCTTCGGCAGGAAGCTCGCCGTCATGCCCATCTGCGTCGCCACCTGGCGACAGATCAGCTTGTAGAGCTGGATCTGGTCAGCCGCTGCCACTGCATCGCCATAGGTATAGTTGATCTCGAACTGGCTCGGTGCCACTTCCGGATGGTCCTTCTCGTTCTCAAAGCCCATCGCGCGCTGTACTTCAGCAGCCGTATCGATGAACTCACGCAACGGATCGCCCGGCAGCGAGTGATAGTACCCACCCTGATTGGTGTAGTCGAACTTGCCGGTAATGGGGAAGTTGCGTTCAGCGTCGACGCCCTCGAACAGGAAGCCTTCGATCTCGTTGGCGGCGTTCAGCGTGTAGCCGCTCTTCTCGAACATCTCCTTGGTGTAAGCCTTCAACACACCACGCAGGTCGCCGGAGTAGTGCGAGCCATTCTTGTCGATCACTTCGCCGAACACCAGCACCTTGCCGGGTCCAAAGATATCAGCCGGCGTCCAGTAGAACGCGCTCCAGTCGAGCCCCAAACGCAGATCGCTTTCCTTCTGCGCCGTAAAGCCGCGGATCGACGAGCCGTCGAACGTCAGGTTGTCGTAGCTCTTGATCAGGAACTTCGCATCATAATCCAGCATGTGCAGACGGCCTTCAAGGTCCGAAAACACAACGGTGATGGCCTTGATGCCCTTCGTATCGGTCAGATACTTCAACCGCTCTTCCTGGAGAACATCCGCGGCTACGCGCTTCTTGCGCTGATCCTTGGCCCGCAGGTTGAGTTCTTCCAGCTCCTCGTACGACAACTCCAGAAAATTACGAAATTCGCTCTGCATGACGCTCCTTCAAGATGGCAGTCCGACTGCCTCGAAAAAAATTTAACCCCTGCAAACCACGAAAAACAGCTTCAGCCTTAGACCGTCTACGGATGTGAGTTTGAAGCTACATCACTAAAAGTAGCAGAAACCCGCCGTCCAGCACTATTCCCGGCATTCCGTTCTTTATCTGTTCCTTACAACTTTCTCCCTCGGTCCGTGCCGTACAGGCCGGGCGCAAATTCACATTCCGGGCCCATGGCGTGTGATAATTTCATCTGGGCAATCGCGCGCTGGCAGCTTCACTTCTACCGCCGCAGCGAGACGCGCCGCATATCGGAGGGTTTAAAGAAATTGGGCATGAATATGGTTCCCACGCGCCTGTTTTTCACCAAGGGCGTTGGCAAGCACAAGGAGCGTTTGACCTCCTTTGAAATGGCGCTACGCGACGCCGGTATCGCCGCCCAGAACCTGGTTCGGGTTTCGTCGATCTTCCCGCCCCACTGCAAGCTGATCACCCGCAAAGAGGGCCTGAAGTTCCTCAACCCCGGCGAAGTCGTCTTTGCTGTTGTCGCCGAAAACTCCACCCGTGAAGCTCACCGTCTCGTGGTCAGCTCCATCGGCGTGGCCATCCCCACCGACAAGAGCACCTACGGCTACCTCTCCGAGCATCACAGCTTCGGCGAAACCGAAGACCAGGCCGGTGACTACGCCGAAGAGCTCGCTGCTGAAATGCTCGCGACCACGCTCGACGTAGACTTCGACCCTGACAAGAGCTGGGACGAGAAGAAGGAGATCTACCGCATCTCCAACAAGATCGTCCGCACCGCCAACGTCACGCAGTCCGCCGTCGGCGCCAAGAACGGCAGCTGGACCACCACCATCGCCGCCGCCATCCTGCTCTTCGACGACAAGTAGACCGGCAGCGCAACCGCAATCCAGAAGGCGCTGGCTAACCCCAGCGCCTTTCGCATGGCCAAATGATAAGATAGTCATACAGAGGTGACCATATGGCCGTTGCCACATTCAAACCACGCAAGTCTGTTCCGGCGGCCTCCCTGTCCCTTGCCAAGGCAAAAGCCACGCTCTCGGCTGTCATCGATGGCGTTGAGCAGAAACGCCACCCCGTGACGATTCTGCGCCGTGGCATTCCCGTCGCCCAGATCATCCCATTTCCTGATGCTCCGGTTCCCAAACTTCGCGGTTCGATGGCCGGAACAGGACGCGAAATCGGAGATATCGTCGCGCCACTAGACGTTGAGTGGACCGTCGGACATGAGTAACAAGGCACTCCTGCTCGACACTCATGTCTGGTTCCGATATCAGGTTTTCCCTAAACTCCTTCGCCCATCAACGGCCGACGCAATAGATGAAGCTGCACTGCAAAACTCCGTCTTCGTATCCGCGATCTCCGTTTGGGAGCTCGCCATGCTGGAACGGGACGGAAGACTGGAACTCTATGGCGGCGCCGACCGGTGGGCCCATGAAGCTCTTTCCAAGCCGGGTATCTCTTTGCTCCCGCTTTCCCCGCAGATTGCGATCGCATCCGTCTATCTGCCCGAACCCATGCATAAAGACCCCTCCGATAGAATCATGGTCGCATCGGCGCGCGTCGAACGCATGACACTTGTCACGGCCGACAAGAAAATTCTTAGCTTCGCAAAGACAACAGACCTTCCATGTCTACGCGGATAGGGATTTACCCGGAAAGTACATTATGTCTAAAACCAACAACACCCGCGTCGCCCTCATCCAGATGTCCTGTGCCCCCTCCACCGAGTCCAACCTCGCCAAGGCCGTAATCCGCGTGCGTGAAGCCGCCGAGGCCGGCGCCAAACTCATCTGCCTGCCCGAACTCTTCCGCGCGCAGTACTTCTGCCAGCGCGAAGATCACGCTCTCTTCTCCACCGCCGAGTCCATCCCCGGCCCCTCGACCGCCGCGCTTGCCGAAGTCGTCCGCGAGCACAAGATCGTCCTCGTCGCCAGCCTCTTCGAGCGCCGCGCTCCCGGGCTGTACCACAACACCGCCGCCATCCTCGATCACACCAGTACCCAGCCAGACAACATCCACAGCATCTACCGCAAGATGCACATCCCAGACGACCCGCTCTACTACGAGAAGTTCTACTTCACCCCAGGCGACCTCGGCTTCCTCGCGCAAAAAACCTCCGCCGGCCCCATCGGCACGCTCGTCTGCTGGGACCAGTGGTACCCCGAGGGCGCCCGCGTCACCGCGCTCAAGGGCGCCGAGACGCTCTTCTTTCCCACCGCGATCGGCTGGCACCCCAGCGAAAAGGCCGAGTACGGCGAGCGCCAATACGACGCTTGGCAGACCGTCCAGCGCGCCCACGCAATCGCCAACGGCGTCTTCGTCTGCGCCGTCAACCGCGTCGGCCACGAGCACGGCGACGTCCTCCACAACGGCGTCGAAATGCGCGGCCCTGGCGACCACACCCCGCAGGACGGCATCGAGTTCTGGGGTGGCAGCTTCATCGCCGACCCTTTCGGCCGCATCCTTGCCAAGGCCTCGCACGACAAAGAAGAGATCCTTTACGCCGACCTCGACATGGCCGAAGTAGAAATCACTCGCCAGCACTGGCCCTTCCTGCGCGACCGCAGAATCGATGCCTACGGCGGCATTACCCATCGTTTCCTGGACTAACCCAGTCCGTTGTTCTTGTCTTTATCCCGCTGTTGTCGTCGCACTTGCTTTTCTTCGCTTTCCATTCCGAGCAACGCGAGGAACCGCTTCTCCCATTTTTGCATTTGCTTCTACGCCAACCAGGCGGCACAATTCGGGAGCTCTACGCCAATACGTTCGTGGATTTGAATCTCGTTAAAACTTCTCCGCCTTCTCCAGATTCTTCTCCACCTCCGCACGCGTCCGCCACACATCCTTCCACTGCTTCTTCTCAAACAGCGGCAGCTGGTCCGTATGGTGCAGGCACCCCGGCTGCGAGCAATCCCCGTAGCTCACCAGCGACTTCACCTTCACCGGCGTCGAAAACTCCACCGCCATCGTGAAGCCATCGCCATGGATCGGCGTGCTGATGCCATCCTGCCTCGGTCCCGGCGTGATCACACGAAAGATCCCAATCGCTCCCGGCCCGCCGTTGCCCGGCAGGTCCACACCATTCAACGCAGCGCCGCGCGGAGCAGCCGTGTTGCCATTGCTCTCGCCGTTGATCTGCAACCGCAAGTACGATCCCCAAGGCTTATCCAGCGCCCCGAAGTCCCGCTCCGTCTCACGCGCAGCCTCGTCCAGCATCTTCGCGGCACCGGCCGGATCCTTGATGCCTCCGGGAGTCGTCAGCGGCTTGTCCACCACGTACGGCACCGCAAAATTCCTCACCGAAGAAGCTGCAGCAGCGGGCATCCCAAACTTCGTCGCCCAGTTCCAGAACAGAATCGTGCCCGTAGAACTCGCCTCTGCCTGCCGGTCCCATGCCTTCAACACCGCCGCCGCCTGCTTCGCCTTCGGCGTCCCATACTGATCCACGGCAGCCAGCAGGTCCGGCAGTAACCGGTCTGCGGCTTCCGAACGCGTGGAAAGCTTCTTCTGCAGCAGCATGTCATAGCTGATCTTCGAATCTTCACTCAGCATCCGCAGCCCGCGGTCGGAGCGGAAGTACGGCCACTGCGGCGAGATATACGGCGCATACTTCGCTGGATCGATCGTCGTCGGCCACGCCGCATCCCACGGCGGTTCATTCGAGTTCTGCACATACCCGCTCGCCGGGTCAATCACCTTCGGCAACTCTTCATACGTCAACGTTCCCGTCGGCAGCAGCCGTGATGTCGTCCCGTCCACCGGCCTTTGCCAGAACGCATAATCACCCTCTGTCCGCTTCGGCACTGGAGCATTGAACAGGTACTCGATATGCCCTTCGCGGTCCGCATACATGATGTTGTACATCGGAATCTGCAGCCGCTTCTCCTGCGCCTCATACTCCGCGAAGTTCTTCGCGATGCTCATCTTCCAAACCTGCTCCAGCAGAAACGGCTTATCCAACCCCGCCGCATACAGAGCAATCGGCACACCATCATCGCGCCGGATCACCGGCCCCTGCACCGTCTTCAGCACCTCAACCGCCTCGGTCTTGTACCCGCCGCCCGGCTGCAAAATTTTGATCGGATAGCTCACCTTCGTATACGGCAACACCTTGCCGTCGAACACGTACCCACCCGGCGCTTCCTTGATCTTGTACAGCAGGTGCCCGTTGTTCACGTTTACCGTATTCGTGATCGCATGCTCATCGGTCATCACGAACCGCAGCGAAGGCACGCCAATCTGTGTCGCGCCATACAGATTTACTCCCGGCGCCGTCAGCTGCACTTCAAAGTAAGTGGTCTCCCCACCCCACGCCAGATGCGGGTTCAGCAGCAGCATCGCCTTGCCGCTCGTCGTATGCGAGGGACCAATCGCCCAACCATTCGACCCGTCCGCCATATCTTCGGCTGTATTTTCCAGCCCCGGCGCTACCGGCATCGCAAGCTCCGCCGTCTCCGCGCCGGCACGGGGTGAGTTCATCAGCGCTTTGCTTGCCACAAACTCGAAGTTATAAAAGTGCTGCTCGTGCTCAATCACATCAAGCGCTGTAATCGGCAGCACCTGCTTCACCTCGGCCGACAAAGCCTCCGGATGCTTCGCCGCATACCCGTTGATGCCCGCCGCAAACGCATCAAGATAGCCGCGAAACTCCGGCGTCTGCATGGCCAGCCACTTCGCCGAGCGCACCGGAACCTCGTTGGTCCAAATCCAGCGATCGGTCTTCAGGTTCGCGTCCGCAATCCCCGGTCCGAAGTACTCCGCACCGCGACCGCGCGAACCTCCCATCAGCTCCAGAAGCAGGTCTCCATGCGCTTCCGCCTGCGCCCATCCAAAGCAATAAAACATATCGGGAATCGACTTCGCGAACACATGCGGCACGCCCCACTTGTCCCACAGGATCTCCGTGCCGGGCAGCGTTTTATAGGGTTTCTGCGCTACGGTCGGCGCAACACACAATATCAGTCCGGCAACCACACCAAAACACCGGGAACGGCGTCCAAAAGCCATAGCAAGCTCCTTTGCGGTACATCATCTGCGCGAATGTGCTGAATGTATCATCGACAAGGCCCCACCATCCCAACGCCAGGCACAGAAATCATGTTCCTCACCCACGCACTCCTCGCTCTCGCCTTCTTTCAGGCCGCCGCCCCAGCCGATCCCACGCTGCCGCTGCCCGCTGCCCACGCCGAACTCACCGTCCTCGGCCACGGCGTCCAAATTTATAAGTGCGCTCTTCCCAGCCCAGCGGCCGTAACCTTCCAATGGGTCTTCCAGGAGCCGCAGGCCGACCTCTTCGACACCACCACCCACCAGCCCGTCGGCACGCACACCGTCGGTCCTACGTGGACCTGGCACGACAACAGCGCCATCGTCGGCAAACCCCTCAAATCCCAGCCCTCGCCCGACCACGCCAACATCCCCTGGCTTTTGCTCGAAGCCCGCTCCACCGGCGGCCCGGGCGCGCTCGCCAACATCAAATACGTCCGCCGCTCCGACACCGAGGCCGGCGCCGCCCCAGACAATGGCTGCGACGCCCAGCATCAGGACAACGTCATCCGCGTCCCCTACAAAGCCACCTACACCTTCTACACCGCGCAGTAACTCGGGCTGCTAGCATAGCCGCATGAAACTAATCGCGCTTGCCTCCCTCCTGCTGCTCACCGGATGCCTCGCTTCGGCTTCATCCGCCGACCAGCAGCGGTTCGCGCTTGTTCCCGACCCCTCCGGAATATCGAAAGACATTCCTCCGGGCGCGCTCGCTCTTGACACCCAGACAGGCCAACTCTGTTACACGGTCGGTGGCTCGTGGACCTCCGGTTTGCCCACCATCGATCTGTGCTCAAAACTGCTCAAGAACCAGGCCAAGCCAAAGTGAACATCGAAAAGCTGCCCTTTTACTTCTTCATGAGCTGAAGCAAGCCGGCTCCGAAGCCTGTCAAGCCCCCTCGCCCCCTAACCCGTCTCGAATCTCTACAATGCGCGTGGCACAAATCCCCGCACGATTCGCTAAACTTTAAAGAGCGACGTATACGGGCTTCAGGAAACACGACGCGCCCGTATATCACCAAGTCCACCCTTATCTCCTTTCCGTTCCGGACTTTGAGTCAAAAAGTACCCGGGGGGAGGGGGCGCCAGAAAGACCCTCATGACCACGCCCTATGCCCAGAACTTCCGCATGCCCGCCGAGTGGGCGCCCCACGCCGCGACCTGGATCGCCTGGCCCCACAACCCTGAGGACTGGCCCAACAAATTCACGCCCATCCCCTGGGTCTACTGCGAAATCGTCCGCCATCTCTCGCAGGTAGAAGACGTCCACATCCTCGTCAACGACCCGGCCGCCGAGAAGCGTGCCATCAATATGCTCCGCCGCCAGGGCGCCAATCTGGCCCACCTGCACTTCCACTGCTGGCGCACCGACCGCGTCTGGCTCCGCGACTCTGGCCCTATTTTCGTGAAGAACGAAAAAAGCGACGTCGCCATCACCAACTGGAAGTTCAACGCCTGGGCCAAGTACGACAACTGGCGTAACGATGACAAGATCCCACAGCAGGTCACAAAGCTCTACAATCTGCCCAGCTTCGAACCCGCGGTTGACGGCAAACAGCTCGTGCTCGAAGGCGGCTCCATCGACACCAACGGCGCCGGCATCCTGCTCACCACCGAAGAGTGCCTGCTCTCCGACGTCCAGCAGCGCAACCCCGGCGTCTCCAAAGCCCAGCTCGAGCAAGCCTTCCATGACTACCTCGGCATCGAGAAGGTCATCTGGCTCAACCGCGGCTGCGCCGGTGACGACACGCACGGCCACGTCGACGACATCACCCGCTTCGTCGGCCCCAACACCATTCTCACCGCCGTCGAGTCCAACACCGCCGACGAAAACCACCTTCCACTAGCCGAAAACCTCGAACGCCTCCACGCAGCCCGCAACCTCAAGAAACGCCCGTTCGAAATCAAGACGCTCCCTATGCCCGCGCCCGTAGTCTTCGAAGGTCAGCGCCTCCCCGCCAGCTACGCGAACTTTTACATCGCCAACAACCTCGTCTTGGTCCCCACCTTCAACGATCCCAACGACCGCATCGCCCTCAACACTATCGCCGACTGCTTCCCCACCCGCACCATCACGGGCATCCACTGCACCGACTTCATCTGGGGCCTCGGCGCCCTTCACTGCATGACCCAACAGGAGCCCGCGTAGACATGTCCAAACCCTGGCCCCCACCACCCGACCTCGACTCTCTGAAGGAATTGTTCGCTACCGCGGATGTCGAAAGTCTCATCGCAGACGGCTGCCCCACGGATGAGTACGATCCAGAAGCCAAACACTTCCATGAAACGACCCTTGGCTGGGCGTCCGGAAACTTCACGCCAGATCGTACGATACCCGTACTCACTGAGATCTTCGCCGCCCAGTTCAACGAGGAGCGCGCCGAGCGCTCAACAGCATTGACGCAACTAGCAGCCGAAATCGAGCGCTTCTTCGGCCCAGAAGCCAAACCACAGGTCCGTTGATCCGCGAACCCTCAAACCTCATCCCTCCAACCCTCACCCCTCTACAGACTCGTTCTTATGCCCAACTTCCGGAACCAACTCGAGCAGTACCTCCGCCGCGAAGCCTCACCCGAACACAAGTACAGCCACCAACCACGCCTCTACGCCCTGACCCGCGCAATCGCCGCGAACACCACCCCAGTCCCGACCTACGACGACGACATCGTCTACGCCGCAGCCTTCCTCCACGACCTCGGCGTCTTCATCGGCCACCGCCCCGAGGATCCCGAGCAGCTCAAACAGTGGAACCACGTCGCCTACACCTGTGAGCGTGCTCCCGAACTCCTCACCTCCTTTGGCTTTCCACCGGAGAAGATCGAAACCGTCCTCACCTGCATCCGCGAGCACCAACCGCGCGACAACCCACAATCCTTGGAGGCCACGCTCCTCCACGACGCCGACATCCTCGAGCAACTCGGAGCCATCGGCATCCTCCGCACCGCCGCCAAGCTCGGCAGCGACACCCGCTTCCACCGCTTCTCCGACGTCCGCAACTCGCTCCAGAGCGCGCTCGACACGTTCCCCACACAGATTCGCCTCGACGCAACCCGCGAACTCGCGGCTCCTCGCATCGCCGCACTGCAAAGCTTCCTCAAAGCACTCGAAGACGAAGCCGGCTCCAACCTCGACTAGCGCTTTGCTATAAGCTGGAACCAATCCCTTCAGCTTCACGTATCGCCTTGCACACCGAGGTACATTCATGTTCAAGCAGCTCGCTCTAGCGCCCATCCTTGCGTTTACCACGCTTCTGGCAGGCAACAGCGCCATCGACATCCCGAAGTCCGAAGCTCCTGCCTATACTGCCGATGGCTCGCTAATCGCGCCCACGAACTATCGCGAGTGGATCTTCCTGACCTCGGGCATCGACATGTCATACGCTTCGACCAAAGATGCAGAGCACCATATGTTCAACAATGTCTTCGTCAATCCGGCCTCCTACCGCGTCTTCCTCGCGACGGGCACGTGGCCCGACGGCACCACCTTCATGCTCGAAAACCGCGCCGCGGATAGCCCCATCTCGATCAATAAACGAGGGCATACCCAGAGCAACGATGTGATGGGCAATGAGGTCCACGTCAAAGACCATGGCAAGTGGCTCTTCTATGACCTGCCTTCCGGCGCGAGCGCTGCCAAGGTCTTCGCGCCCACGGCGACCTGCTACTCCTGTCACGAAGCGCACGCTGCTGTGGATACCACCTTCGTTCAGTTTTACCCAACGTTATTGTCCATCGCCGAACAGAAGAAGACCCTGAGCGTGGCCTATCTAAAAGAAATCGCCGAACCTGAAAAGCCCGCTCCGCTTCCTGCCGGACCAACCGCAAAGCCATCGACTCCCGCGCCTACCTACCCCGCAAAGTAGTAGAACGGTAGGGTATGCCTTTTTCACCCGAGCAGGACGAAGAGTTCATGCGCTTCGCCATCGCCGAGGCGCACGCCGCTGAAGCCGCTGGCGAAGTCCCCGTCGGCGCCATCATCGTTGCGCCTTCGGGCACTATCGTCGGCCGCGGCAATAACCTTGTCCTGCGCTCCTCGGACCCAACAGCGCACGCCGAAATCGTCGCCATGCGCGCAGCCGGCCGCGCACTCAACAACTATCGCCTGCTCACGCCCGAAGGCGGCTGCACGCTCTACTGCACGCTGGAGCCCTGCGCCATGTGCGCCGGCGCAATCCTCCACGCGCGCCTCGCAAGACTCGTGTTCGCAACGCGCGATCCCAAGGCGGGGGCCTGCGGCTCTGTGCTCAACGTGATGAACCATCCTGCGCTCAATCATCGCACCGAGGTCGTCGAAGGCATTTTCGCCGAAGAGTGCAGCACCATGCTCTCAAACTTCTTCCGCGCACGTCGCAACCCGGCCACACAAACTTCGCTCTAAGCTTCGCATCCTACCTTGGAACGGAGGCATGCCATGGCAACCAAGAAGTCTGCAAAGAAAACCTACCCCACAAAGTCCGGCAAAAAATCCACCACTCCACCGTCGGAGCGCTGGTCGGCCAAAGTAACAACCGACTCCACCAAGCCCGGCCCAGGTCTTTTCAAGAAGAGCGCGAAAGCCATCGCCGCAGGACTCTCGAAGAAGAGCGTCTCGCCCAAAGGCCCTGGGCAGGCGATGCAGATGTTAAGCTTCTACGAAAACCGAGGCGGCAAAAACCTTTCGCCTGAGCGTAAAAAAGCACTCGAAAACGCCAAGGACATTCTTCGCGAAAAAGAGGGCAAGAAGCCTGCGAGGAAGCCAGCCTCGCGCTGATGTACTTCCTGCGCAAAGAGCATAGAGAATCGCTTCTCCCCTCTTTGCTTTGGTCCAGCCAACTACGCCAACGATCTTACCTGCTATTTGAGTAGCCCGAAAACGGCGACAGCATTTGGCGTCCCGACAAACACATAGCCATTTGCAATCATTGGCGTGATGAATTTATTGCCCAACCCGAAACTATCGCGCCCGTTGGGAGCCTGGGTGCTGTTATAAAGTTCATGCCCCAGATTGGTGGCATCATAGGCGTGTAGCACCGCGGGAGCGGTGATCGCACTTTGAACGACCCACACGATGCCTGTCAGCGCGCCGTTGGCCGAAACGCTTGGAGTCGCACCTGGATAAGCAAACGCTGTCTGACTCGTCGGCGCGACAACATTCAACTTGGCATTACTGATCGCGAAAGCCCGCAACACATCGCCCACGCCGGCATAGTAAACGGTGTTGTTGAAGTAAGCCGGCCCAGACCACGCTCCACTCGGCACGGCATTGGGGATTACCTGATAGATATTGCCATTTGTCTTGGTGGTTTCGTTAAACTTGCCTAGATTGTCACGATCGCCAACGAATAGATTGCTGTCCTTACCCATACCGACAACCAGATGGCGCGTCGTGCCGGTACCGTCGACGACGTCGGGCAGCAGCATCGCCCCTCCAGACCCCAGGTCGATGTCCGCGGCGGATTCCGCAATGGTGTTATCGGCCTCGAAATAATCACTTACGGCAAGACCATTGCCAGTGCTTAGTTTCAACATCGCGTTCCCATAGTCGCCGCCGGAAGGAAAACCGCTTGCGTTGAAGGTCGGATCGAGCGTGCCATTGGCATCGAGCAGATAGATATTGCCTGTTGTGTCAGCGGCGAGCCCAAAGCCGGCCATCCATACCGAGCCCTCTGAGCCATTCGGAGTCAAATTCAGCACAGTCGTCTGCTTCAGCGTGCTCTCGCTATAACCCATCACCCAGCCGGTATAGGGTTGTATGTCACAATGACTCGTCCAAGCCATATAGATCGTCCCATTCAGCAACAGCAGGCCGACGCGTTCAGCATACTGCCCCGGTGCAAACGTATTCGTCCCGTTCTTGCTGTTAGGTCCATTACCCGGATACGTCGCTGCAATCTCCGTCGGACTTCCAGAAAGCTCCGCTCCCGTCGTCAGGTCGAGCGCATGCAAGCGTTGGTGATAGCCGCCTGTTGAGTCCTTGCTCATGCCCACAACGAAAATCGCGCCATTGGTCCCATACGAACGGTCGATCACCGGCGTCGCCGTAATGCCGATCTCAGGCGTGATCTGGGTGCAGTTGCGAGCGTCGCTCGTCGTTTCTCCGGCCCCCAACACAGAGGTCTTCCACAACTGCGCGCCTGTCGGCACATTCAGCGCGTAGACGCTGTCATGCTCGGTCGCCACATAAACCACATTCACGGCACTGGTCGCACCGGAAGGTTTCAGACCACCCAGATAGAGCGGCTGCGCATCCACTCTCCCATCGACCCCATACGCTCCCAGCAATCCAAAAGTTGCCGAAGTCACAGTCGACGGCGTCAGGATGGTCTCCTGAGCGTTCAATCCATCACGTGCATTGTCATAGTGATAGGTCGTTACATCCGGCCCGGTCGATGTTGAAGTAGGCGGCGTGGGTGTTACCGGTGTCGTTGTCGATACCGCCGTTCCCGAATTGCCGCAACTCACCAGACCAAAAATGAGGGAGAACGATGATGCTCCACGAAGCACTTTCCCCAGCGTTTTCAAGGTAGATCTCCGAGCTGCCACTTTGATGAAAAAGTAGACATATCGTTGGATGCAGCTTCGCCTTCCCGCATCCTAGGGATATTAAGCTTATTAAGTTAAGGGAGACTCTCATGTCCAGGCTGCAAGGAAAAGTCGCTGTCGTCACAGGATCAGGTTCCGGGATAGGCCAGGCCATCGCCGAGCGCCTCGCTCAGGAAGGCGCGGACTGTGTCGTCGACTATCGCGACCACGTTGAGGAAGCCCAGGCTACAGTCGACAAGATCGTGGCCGCGGGCGGCAAGTCCGTCTTGGTCCACGCCGACGTCTCCATCCTCGCCGACTGCACCAATCTCATCGAGCAGGCATGGCAACAGCTTGGTTCCTGCGACATCCTTGTGAACAATGCCGGCATCGAGATCGGCGCCGACTTCTGGGATGTCACCGAGAAAGACTTCGACGCCGTCATGGACGTCAACTTCAAGGGCGCGTTCTTCCTCACTCAGGCCTTCGTGCGTAAGCTGCGCGATGCGAAGAAGCCCGGCCGCATCATCAACATGTCTTCCGTGCATGAGGACATGGTCTTCCCGCACTTCTCCACCTACTGCGCCAGCAAAGGCGCCATGCGCATGCTCATGCGCGATCTCTCGGTAGAGCTTGGCCCACTCGGCATCACGGTCAACAACATCGCGCCCGGAGCCATCGCCACACCCATCAATACCAAGTTGATGGCCGACCCCAAGCTGCTCGACCCGCTGCTGCGCAACATTCCGCTCGGTCGCCTCGGCAAGCCTGAAGAAGTAGCCGGCCTCGCAGCCTTTCTCGCTTCAGACGACGCCGCCTACGTCACCGGCTCGACCTACGTGATGGACGGCGGCCTCATGCGCAACTACAAAGAGCAGTAAGCGCTACTGCACCACGGGCAGACTAATGAAGCTCGCAGAGCCCGGCGTGTGCCAGACCTTCTGGGTTGCCTTCACATAGTCCGCAGGCTTTGCGTCAAAGGTGTTCGGCACAAACGTCTGCGGATTGCGGTCATAGAGCGGAAACAGGGACGACTGCACCTGCACCATCACCCGATGCCCAGGTAGAAACACATGATTCACCGTCGGTAGCCCAAACTTATACTCAAGAGGCTTGCCCTCCGCGATCTTCTCCGCATGTTCAAAGCTCGTGCGATACCGCCCTCTGAAAATATCGAGCGAAACCGGCAGCTCATACCCACCCATCGTCGGCTGTCCCGGCATCGTATCCGGATACACATCGATCAGCTTCACCACCCAGTCGCTATCGCTGCCGCTGGTGGACGCCATTAGATTCACGATCGGCGCACCGCTCACACGTAGGGGTGCCGTTAGCGGTTCCGTCATGTACGTCAGCACATCGGGCCGTCCATCGACAAACCGCTGATCCGTCACCAGCCATGTGGTCCACGCATCGTGATCCGCACCCACAACAGGCCGTGGACGATACGGCACAGGCTTCGCCGGGTCCGACACATACTCATCGAACTGTTCGGACTTGGCTTCACCCGCCTTCGGAGCCTCAAATGACAAGCCGCCGCCAGCCGTCAGGTACAGCGGTTTCGATGTATTGCCACAACCCGCATCGCAGCTCAACGGCCACTGCTTGAAACGGTCCCAATGGTTCTCGCCCGTGTTGTAGATGAATACCGGCGGCGTGTCGGCCCTCGGCGCACCATCCAGCAGGTATTGGTTGAAGAACGGCACCAGCACCTGGTGGCGGAACTGCTCATCCGTATCGCCTTCCCACTTCAGCGGGCCGAGGTTGTACGCGTCGTAGTTTACCTGGCTATGCCGCCACGGTCCCATCACGAGAAAGTTCTTATCGTTGTTTTTATCCTGGGGTTCTACGGCCTCATAGCTATGGATGGCGCCCCACATATCTTCCTGGTCCCATAGCCCCTGCAGCCACATCACGGGCACGGTCAGCGGCGTATTCGCCATAATCTTGTCCAGCGCCTGCCCTTGCCAGAACGCGTCATACGCCGGATGCTCTTCCACCTTTTTCCAGTATGGAAGCTGTTCCAGCCCACCATAGCGAGCGAAATCTCCAGCCGAGCCCTTCTTCAAGAAATTCGTGTAGTCGTCATATCCTTCACGCGGGATCCCCTTCGCGTCGCCATGCACAGCCGTTTGCCCTGCGAAGTAGTCGAGATTCACCTCGCGAAACGCACCATAGTGAAACCAGTCGTCACCCATCCACCCGTCGACCATTGGGCTCTCCGGACATGCCACCTTCAGCGCCGGATGCGGATGGATCAACGCCATCACCACCGTGAAACCTTCATACGACGAGCCGATCATCCCCACCTTGCCGTTCGACTCATGAACATTCTTGACCAGCCAGTCGATCGTGTCATACGCATCGGTCGTATCGTCGATGCCGCTCGTATTCAAAGGCCCAATCGGTGGCGGCGTCATCAGGTATTGGCCTTCCGATCCATACTTGCCACGCACATCCTGAAACACACGGATATACCCCGCGCCCACAAACGCATCGTCGCCCTGCGGCATCTCGTCCAGCATGTGCGGCGAAGGGTCATTGCGCGAAGCGCGTCCCTTTGCGTTGTATGGCGTCCGCGTCAACAGAATCGGCGCATGCGTCGCACCCTTCGGAATCACGATCACCGTGTAGAGCTTCACGCCGTCGCGCATCGGGATCATCTCCACGCGCTTCACATAGTCGTAGCCGATGTGCGGTGCGGTAAAGCTCGACGGAACGTCCGGCATGGAGACCGGCGTTTGGGCTTTCACAAAAGCGGCGCTCGAAACCAATAACAAACCAGCAACAGCGGCATACGACGATCGATTCATGATGCTTCCTCGTTCACAAAAGCTCAATGACAGTGCCTCGAAGTATATCAACCGCGAACTTCCTCGCCCTTACGCAGCGCTGCCCAAAGCAGCGTTCCCAACACCGGCAGAAACGCGATCAGCCAGAAACCCTTCGCATACTCGCGATGATCGAAGAAGTGCCCCAGCACCGGCGTCAGCACGCCAGTCACACCAGCCCAGCTTGAGATCGCAGCTCCCGCCAGAAACCCAGAGTTCTCCTTGCGCTGCACGTTCATGCCATCCGACAGCGACAACACCACGAACCCGCCCGCGATAAACATCTGCAGATAGAACAGCACCATCGTGGCCAGCACGGGATGCACACTGCGCGCAGCCAGCGGTGCCAGCACAATCAGGAATCCCGCAACGCTGAAGCCCGCGAACAAAGCACCCGGACGGCCTTTGCCGCGCAGCGTGCGCCTATCGGCAATCCATCCCCAAACAAGGTAGCCCGTCTCCCAACCAGCCGGCGGGATCCATAGCAGATGCCCCAGCGACCGCTGGCTCACATGCAACACGCGCGAAAGATACAGCGGCGCGGCGTACAGCCCGAACGCCAACGGAGCAGCACCCAGCCCGTAAATCGCAATCGTTGCAAACAGGTTGCGGTTCCATCGGCCTGCGATCTTTTCATCCACCACGCGGTCCGCGGCAACATGCGCCCGATACATCCCGCTCGAACGCAGCGCGATCCATAACATCACCCACAGCAGCCCAAGCAACGCGGTGAACACAAACGTTGCGCGCCAGCCATAGTGCAACGCAATCGGCGTAATCACCAGCGGGGCCAGCGCCGCTCCCAGTGACCCGCCACTATAAGCCAGACCCAACCCAAACGACCGCCGCTCCGGCGGCATGGTCTCCGCCACCGTCGCAAGCCCTGCAGGAAACGTAGCTCCTTCCCCAAAGCCGAGCACGCCGCGCGCCAGACACATGCCCATCAGCCCATACATCAACGCATGCGCACCGGAGGCCATCGACCACAGGATCACTGCAACAAGGATCGTCACCCACACACCCTTGCGGTCGATGAAGTATCCCCACACCGGGTTCGCCACCATGTAACAAATGCTGAACGCCGACACCGCATACCCATACTGCGTCGCGCTCATATGCAGGTCAGAAAGAATCGTCGGGCTGAGGATCGCCAGCACGCTGCGATCCGCATAGCTCAGCAACGACAACAACAGCATGCCCACGCACGGGGCCCATTGGCGAATAAAGACGGCTCGGTTCGATCTCACGATCTAGCTATTCTTACAGCCCGCGCGTTTCCTTGCACCAACGCCGGCTCTCGCCTTCACTTCAACCCCAGGAAATCCTGTCCCACCTTGTACGCTCCGGGCGAACCCGTCACCGCAATCGGAATCACCGCGCCGGCATTCTTTTTCTTCGTAAACGGGATCAGCGGCTTCAGCAGCACTGACTTAATCCCTGTCGTTACATGGGTGATGTCCGTATCCATGGCCAGCGTGCCGACAAGATTGACCTTGCTGCTCTTCAAATCGAACGTCCCATTCAGATTTGCCGTAGCACCAGGAATCGCAAAGGTCAGCCGCGGCGTCGAAGCCACTCCTCCCTGCACGGTCGCATTTCCATTCAGCGAAGACAGCACATCCGCATCGGAAGCATCCTCGGCTCCCTGCTGCTTGATCCCCTGCGCCCTTTGGCTCAGCGACGACAGGTTTTTCTCGTTCTTTTCGTTCGTCAATCGCTCCGCCGGCGCGTCGAAACCTCCCGCCATGTGCAATCTATCGAAGAACGAAGCGCCTACGTGGCCACCATCGAGACGAGCATGACTGTGCAGCGTCACCGCTCCCGTAATGGGCACCTTTGCCGCGAAGAACGGCCGCAGCAGGTCCTCCACGCGTCCCTGCCCAATCGTAATATCGAGATCGGTCACCTTCGGCGTTCCCGTAGCACCCACGATGCTGCCTTCCACATGAACGCCGGTAGCTCCCGTCTTAAGATCCACCGTGTGCAATACGATATTCCCATTCAGCCCATTGACCGTGCTCTGTACGTGCCCCTCAACCCGCGTCGGCTTGCCCTTGCCCACGGCAAAGTCCGGCGTGTCGGAGTCCGCCTCGGCTTCCACCGCCGCGAGCGTGCCGGAAAACTTTCCCGTCGCCGAAAGCGTCCCGTGGATGCCTCCAATGTCGCCAAGATTCACGGGTTCAAACGTAAACTGACCTGAGAGTGGGGTCGCCCCGAGGTTCTCAGGCTTCAACGGTCCAAAGTTTCCCTTGGATTGAATCCGCCCCGTTGGTTGCGCGTTCTGCATATCCACTTTGTAGGTAATCGTTTGCCCGCGCTGCAGGTTGCGAATGACGAGGTCCTTGATCGGAAAGCTGTACGTTCCGCCATTCACCCGCTGAATATCCAACTGCGAGTCGCGCACATGGAATGTGCCTACCGCCGTCGTCGGTCCGGCAAAGTCCGCACTGCTTCCCGCTGGAAAATCCGCCTGGTTCGCGCGGCTCCCAACGGGCGGAATCACCACGTGCAGTCCAACTACATCCACCAACTGCACCCGCTTTCGCAGCATCAGCATGTCCAGCCAGCTTCCCTGCACGATCAAATCCCTTGCTGTTCCTACCGGCGGCAAATCCGTCGCGGTGTTGCGCGTCAGGGTCAATCCCGAAGCCACAAAGCCGGGCCGGGGAAAGTACGTCCGGTGATACTTGTCGATCTTGATCTTGCTCGCCAGAACGCTTTCGAGCATTGGCTCCACGTTCTTGTACCGGTAGGGCCAGTACTTGTTGATCAGCGGCAGGCACGCCAGGACGATCACGACCAACACCAGCGCAACCCCTCCAAGCCACAACAAAATCGCGTGTCTCCGCGCCGCGCTCGGCATCCTCACAGGGCTCGATCTCGTGCGCTTTGGCTTTGCAGCAATTTTCGGCACGGAGATCCTTGGAGGCTGAGATTTTGTCTGTCTGCCCGTGAGATGCAGATTTAGCTCTCAGAAGCCGCAGCGCCAGCAAACGTGCATCCTGCCTGTGAATCGGCGACAATATCCCTATGGAGCTTCTCGTTTATTCCGCAAGCTGGTGCCGCGACTGCCGCGAGGCCAAGCGCTTCCTCGCCAAGCACGACATCCCCTACACCGAAATCGACATTGAAACCATCCCCGGCGCAGCGGACGAAGTCATCGCCCAAACCGGCAAGCGCGCCATCCCGCAGTTTGTCCTCAATGGCAAATGGATTCAGCCTTACAAGCCCGGCCTTGGTTTCCTGCATGAGGAAATGGCCGAGCTCTTCGGCGTAGCCGCCTAGCCTCAGCACCGGCTTAGAAGTTTTCCACTTCCTCTTTTTCCTCGGCCGTTTCAGGCGCTGAAGGCAGCTTCCGCGCCGCGCCTCCACTAAACGGCCAGCGAAGCCGAAGTACACGCTCGCGGTCGTGTTCGCGGTGCGCCTGCTCGCTGCGTCCCTTCAGCAGATCGTCGATGGTCAGCACACCGACCAGCTTGCCGCTATCGACCACCGGAAACGATGTCAGTTTGCTTTCGGCCATCAACGCTGCAGAGGCCCTCAACGTCGTACCGGGTGTTACCGACAGCGGCGTCTCCGATCCATCCGCGCGGAGCGGCTGCGAAAGATCCGTCTGCTTCGCTGCGGCCATCATCTGCGACCGCGTCAAAATTCCCTTCAGCTTGCCGTCGCCATCTACCAGCGGAAAGATCCGTTGCCAGTGCGACCATGCGCCGGCGCCGCGTTCTTCCATCTTCGCCAGCCAGTCCGCGGCATCCTTGCGTGTTGCTTTGTCCGAGAGCGCAAACACACTCGTATGCATCGCCTGGTTCGCCAGCATCGTCTCCAGCGGGTCGACGCCAAACTCACGGCTCAAATGCAGCCCGCGCCGGCTCAACCCTTCCGTCAGCATCGACCGCGGCATCACGAGCACGCTTACCGCGTAAGCCGCCACGCAGCTCAACAATACCGGCAACATCAACCCGCCGTTATGCGTCAGCTCCAGCGCCAGCATGGCCGAGGTCAACGGAGCTCCAATCGCCGCCGAAAGCACCGACGTCATCCCCACCAGCACCCACGCGCCGGTCGACATCACCGGCATCAAATGCCCCAGCGCCGCTCCCAGTGCTCCGCCAATCATCAGCAATGGTGCCAGAATACCGCCCGCCGTATTCGACCCCAGCGAAAACACCCAGATCGCGCTCTTCACGATCAAGATGCCTGCCAGCAACTTCCATCCGTTGTCACCGGAGATCATCTGCTGGATCACGCTGTAACCCACGCCCAGCGCTTGCGGAAAGATCAGTCCGCCCAGCCCTATGCCCAGCCCGCCAATCGCCGGATACCACATCCAGTGAATCGGAATCTTCGCAAACAGGTGTTCGCTCACATGGACGGCCCTGCTCAGCCCCGCAGCCACAAACGCCGCGATCACGCCCAAAGCCAGCGCTCCAAGCATCGCCGAGTGATAGACGGGCGCTCCTGTCGGCACCATGTGCAGCAGGCTCTGCGGCCCCAGTAGTAGCCGCCGTACCGCTCCGGCTGTTACGCACGCAATCGCTACCGGAACCAACGACCTCGGACGCCACTCAAACAGCAGAATCTCTACCGCCAGCAGCGTCGCGGACATCGGGCAGTTGAACGTCGCCGCCATGCCCGCCGATGCACCCGCCACCATCAGAACCGTGCGCTCGGAGTCCGTCATCGGCAGCAGCTGCCCCAGCACGCTTCCGATCGCGCCGCCGGTAATGATTACCGGGCCCTCAGCCCCGAACGGCCCGCCCGACCCGATCGAAATCGCCGTAGCAACCGGCTTCAACACGGCAACCCGCGGCTGCACACGCCCACCCCCAAAAACGATGGTCTCCACCGCTTCCGGCATGCCATGTCCGCGTACACGCGGCGAAAGATATCGCGCAATCAACCCAACGATCAGCCCACCCAGCACCGGCATCAGCACCAGCCACCAGTGTCTGCCCGCCTGCCACGGATCGACTTCCTTCACACTCAATCGGTGGAAATAAAAAGCATTCGTTGAAAGCGCGATCATCTCCAGCAGCGACCACGCCGCCACCGCGCTCACCGCTCCCAGGCCCGCGGCTAAAACACTTACATACAAAATCCGGCTGTCTGCCGAGTAATCGCGCAACTTGCCGGCCAAAGGCTGGGTCATCGTCTTTCGTCTTCTCCTGAATCACCGTTCTTGCTGCTGCGGTTCGCCAGCGAGATCGCCTGGACCTTCCGCAGCGCTCGCATCATGGCTTCCGCGTGCAGATGCAGCTCTTCAAGGTGCAACGCCACAAGCTTCTCCAGAATCGCCCATCCCTGCGGTGTGAGCTGTACCAGCGACCGCCGAAGATCGTGCTCATCGTGACGGCGTTCCACCAGCCCCGCCCGCTCCGCGCGGTCCACCAGCTCCACCGTGCTGTTATGCCGCAGGATCATACGATCCGCAATGTAGCTGATCGACGCCTGCCGGTCTGCCGGTACAGAGCCGATCACCTGCATCAGTTGATACTGCTGCGCGGCAATCCCGCAGGACTCCGACGCGCTTTCGCTGAAGCTGAGAAACGTCCGCAGCTGGTGACGAAAGTCCGCCAACTCCACCAGCCGAGGAATCGACTCCGCCAACTTGGTCTCATTTTCCATTACAGCCATCTCGCCCTCCATTATATCGCCTAGCGACATGTTTTAGGGAATTTTCGCAACCCGCTCAACTCCCCTGCCGCTAATCCGTTGCAACCTTGCTTCACTGCTCTTGCGATCTTGCATTCGGCCTTCCACCAAACACTTTGCCCAAGCGCACAATCGTTACACTAAGAAATGTAGGAACCTCGTACGCAACACCCAGGAGAACCCCTTGATCGACCGTTACACACGACCGGAGATGGCCCGAATCTGGTCTGAAACCAGCAAGTACAGCAACTGGCTGCGCGTAGAGTTCGCCGCCACCGACGCGCTTGCCCGCGCCGGCATCGTGCCCCTGGAAGCCGCCGTAGAGCTCCGCGAGCGAGCTGGCTTCACCGTTGAACGTATCCACGAGATCGAAGCAGACACCCGGCACGACGTTCTCGCCTTCACCACCGCCGTTGCCGAAACAGCCGGCCCATCCGCACGCTGGCTCCATTACGGGCTCACTTCCACCGATGTCGTAGACACAGCGCAAGCCCTGGCAATCACACAAGCCTCTGATTTGATTCGCTCAGGAATTCTCCGCCTTCGCGAGGTTCTGCGCAAGAGGGCTGTGGAATTCCAGCACACACCCACCATCGGCCGCACCCACGGCGTACATGCCGAACCCACCACTTTCGGCATGAAACTGCTGCTCTGGTACTCGGAGATGGGGCGCAATCTCAAGCGCTTTGACGCCGCTGCAGCTGACCTCAAAGTCGGTAAAATCTCCGGGGCCGTCGGCGCCTTCGGCAAGCTCAAGCCCGAGCACGAGGTTGCCATCCTCACCTCGCTCGGCCTCGCCCCGGCCGCCATTTCGACACAGGTCCTCCAGCGCGACCGCCACGCGGCGTACATCACCACGCTCGCCGTCCTCTGCTCCACGCTGGACAAGATTGCCCTTGAGATCCGCCACCTGCAGCGCACCGAGGTCCGCGAAGCCGAAGAGTTCTTCTCCGCCAAGCAAAAGGGCTCGTCGGCAATGCCGCACAAGCGCAATCCGATCACCTGTGAAAACATCTCGGGTCTGGCGCGCGTAGTACGCGGCAATGCGCAGGTTGCGCTCGAAAACGTGGCCCTCTGGCATGAACGCGACATCTCCCACTCCTCGGCCGAGCGGGTCATCCTGCCCGACTCGACCACCCTGGCCGACTACATGCTCGACAAGACGGCGACTCTCATCGAGCGTCTTCTCGTTTACCCGGCCCGCATGCTCAAAAACCTCGAACTCACCGGCGGCCTCATCTACAGCGGCCAGCTCCTGCTTGATCTCGCTGAAGCGGGAATGTCACGCGAAGACGCCTACCGCCTCGTCCAGTCGCACGCCATGAACGCCTGGCAGAACGACCTCAACTACCGCACTCTCATCGAGTCCGACCCCGAAATCACCGCACGCCTATCGCCTGCAAAGCTAGCTGCGGCGTTTGACGTCAACCGCCAGCTCTCGAACATCGATGCCGTCTTCGCCCGGGTGCTCGAAGAATCGAACTAACCGCACCCGGTCACGCACACGTGCGCTCATCGTTCTCGTCCTGGCCGTCGTGACCAAAGTCGATTCGCCCCGCCGGCATCCGCGACGCCATCGGCTTCGGAACATAGGGCTGAGAGGTCAGCGGATCGAGCGGCTGCACGATCGCGTATCGAATCGTCGTATGGCAAAAAATGCACTCCGTCTTGTTAATGAAGGTCTTTGATTCCGCAAAGCCCCCTGGGAACGCCCTCATGCACTCCGGGCAGCTGATCATCACATAGGTCTCACCCGGCGGCTCATCGCTGGTACGAGAGATCCACAGAGGTGCTGCTTCCGGCCCGCGGACTGCAACCCTCGTCTGTGCGGCAATCTCCATTAGTTCCAGCAGCGAATGGAAACCGGAAGCCTTCTCATAAAACGCATCCGCTGCAATACCGTACGGTACTTCCTTACCCGCGTACGCTCCGCTGGTTGCTATCACATAAATCGCCGGCAAACGCCGCCGCACCACCGAAAGCAGCTCGAACCCCGACATTCCCGGCATGTTCAGGTCCGAGATCAAAATGTCAGGAGTCATCTCACGCATGCAAGCCAGCGCCGAAAATCCATCTTCCGCGATTTCGACCCTATGCCCCATTTGACCGAAGATCTTCGAAAGAAGAACTCGCGTCGCTGCTTCATCATCCACAATCAGAAGCTTTATTTTTGTGTCGGGCATCTTTTACCCTCCAGTACGCATCTTGGGACATAGAAGCAGTATCAGCTTCCCTCCAGTCTCAGTCTGTTCCTTTTTGCTCACGCCTCATGGCGGAGCGTCACAGGCCTCGGGTTAACCGGCTCTTTTGTGACAATTTCAGGCCTCGTCGCGTTCTGCTCCGGCAGATGATCGTGCAACACGACGTTCAGCAACGATTTGTGTACCTTGATGCGGCCGTTGTACTCAATCAGCCCCATCTTTCGGAACCGGTTCATAAAGAAGCTCACGCGCGACCGCGTGGTCCCAATCATCTCCGCCAGCGACTCCTGCGTAATATGCGGCAGCAGCATCTCCGGCTCTCCCGGTTTGCCAAACTCCGCCATCAGCAGCAGCACGCGCGCCAGCCGTTTCTCGCTGGAATTGAACAGTTGATCCACCAGATCAGCCTGCGTCCGCATGCTGCGAGCCAGCAGAAACTTCAGAAACAGATCGGAAAAAGCATGCTCGGACTGCAAAGCCCCGATCATTGCGTCCCTGTCGATCTTCAGCGCCACGCAGTTGGTAATCGCCGTTGCCGTAGCCAGCCGCAACCCAGCCACCCCGGCAATCGACTCCTCACCCACGAAGTCTCCGGCAACCAGCAGCGTGATCGTCGCCTCTTTGCCCTGGTTGGAAACCACGGTCAGCTTGGCGCGCCCACTCTGCAGATAGAAAACGCAATCCGCTTCATTGCCCTGCGCAAAAAACACTCGCTTGGCTTTTAATTGGACAATTCTGCGTCCTAAGCCTGCATTCGCCAGAAACTCCGCGGGATCGAACGCGATCTTCTTCTTGGACCCAGCCATCGAAGCGCCTCCACGCGGTTTCGCATGAAAAAAAGCGGAACCTTCTCAACACCGCTTAGCAAATACTGCCCCGATTCAGTGGTACGGGCCTTTTACAAGGGAGCGTCCCCTTCATCATGTCACTTACCCGACATAGAGACTGTACTCTTTTGCTCACATTGGAGGTTGTTTTAGTAGCTCATCGCCAACCCAAAGCTCCCTGACACACTGAAACTGAAATGGCCCGCCCCAAAAGGAGCGGGCCATCAATCTAGTTGCCACAGTGATCCCGTGACAATATCTTTCTAATTTCGACCCATTTCTACAAGCAGAGCCCGCCGGAATCCGCATTCGTCGAGCTGTCATAGAGCAGGATTCCCTCACCGGCGACCTCGACATAAAGGCATTTTTCCCCAAGGACCTTCGCTGTCCTGCCCAGGAACTCCTTGAGCGCCGTCAACCCGTCCCCATCCGGCAACGCCACCGTAAACTCGCGGTGTTCGCCGTAGGTGTAACCTCCGTGAGCCTCTCGCCAATATCCGAAAACAGTAGCCGCCGTAGCCGTGTACCCGCCAAAACGCTCCATCAGAAAGACATGCACCGAGTGCTCGATCGTCTCCCCGCTCTCACAAGGCTCCTTCAGCTTCAGCGAAGGAAGCAGAAAGCGCACATTTTTCCCCAGGGGCTTTTCCCAATAATTCATTTGCCTCTTCAGAGTCCCATTCGCGTAAGTTGGTTGCAGTCAGCATAAATGGTACTGCCACAATCTCTACGCGCCACCTCCACATCTGGTTTTATGCTCTTCGACATCGTCAACAACGCACTCGCCTCCACCACCGCTCGCTCCGGCGACTGGCTCGTCTGCAGACCCGGCTGCCACCAGTGCTGCGTCGGCGTCTTCCCCATCTCGCAGCTCGACGCCGAATCCCTCCGCTCCGCGCTCACCGCGCTTGACTGCACCGACCCCGCCACAGCCATGCACATACGTAACCGCGCCGCAGCCTCGCGCGTGCGTCTCACCCGCGACTTCCCCGGCGACCCCACCACCGGCACGCTCTTCACCCACCCCGACCACGAATCCGCCTTCGACGACTTCGCCAACGACGAACCCTGCCCCGTCCTCGATCCCGTTACAGGCACATGCGATCTCTACGCCGCGCGCCCTGTGCAATGCCGCACCTTCGGCCCACCCATCCGCAACGAAGAAGACGCTCTCGGCGTCTGTGAGCTATGTTTTGTCGGCGCGCCCGAAAGCGAAGTTCTACGCTGCGAGATGGATCAAAGCTGGCGCCCGCTTGAAGAATCCCTCATCGCCGAAGCCGAACAACGCACCGGCCGCAGCGGTCCCACTCTCATCGCTTTCGCTCTGAGCTAGCGGCTCGACTGCGGTTTCACCATCATCGACGCAGTCCTGAACCCCGACCGCATCTGGCCGCCAGCGGACGCCGAAATCGACGGCGACTGCAGCCCCGCGACCGTCATACCCGGCTGTTCTTCCAGGAACGCCGTCGCGGTCGCATCGTGCAGATCGAGAACCACCGCATCCTTGGGCATCGAAAAACGCCCATGCCCCACATACGCCACCAACACCACCGCCGTAGTCGTCGGCGACAACACGACCAATGGCACGCTATACCGCTTCAAAATCCCCTCAGCCAGATCCTGCGCCGCATGACTCCGCGGCAGCGATCCCTTCACCTGCGGAATCATAAACACCTGCAGCCCCACTTCTGGGTGCTTGGCCGAGTAGTGCGCCAATCCCCGCGCCACAGACTTTGGCGAAGTAATCCCAAGGTCCGCAATGTAGTTTCTCCGCACTGCATGCGGATAAAAGCGGTTGATCGTCGTCCGCGAAAAATCAGCACAGTTGGAATACACCCCGTTGTAATGCGTCGCGTTCCTGCGATCGTTGAACTCTGCAATCAGCTGCGCATCCTGCTCGGCAGTCGACTTCACGCTGAACCCATAAATCGTCCGGTCGTACGCCGAGCCCGCTAGCTCATACCAATTGCCTTCCGGCGCCTTACCACCCGGTCCATCCGGCGCCACCGACTCCAGATGCGCCCGCCGGTATTGGTCTCGCAACTGCACCTCCGCGGTCTTGTCCATCACCGCCGGAATCTCGGCCGCCGTATCCACCGCATACAGGTACGCCATCAAGGGCATTGCCAACCAGTCGTAATGCGCGATGCCGTTATAGCGGCTGATCACCACCCCCAACTCGCCCTCGCGGCACGGCCGCAACTCCGTAGGCGAAGCCGCACACACATGGTCCAGGTAAATCGCCGAGTGTCCGCCCGGATCGAACACTCCCAGCTTGCCGTAAGGCTGCTCCAGCAGCACCGCAACCGAAGCCTGTGCCGCAGCACACGCCAGCAGCACGCCGCACAAGCCAGCTAGAACTTTCCCTCTGGCGCCGATTCGTCGGTACCTTGCCTGAGCTCGCATCGCTTGTCCTTCGGGAACCCCGTCCCTTGAAACCGCTGCTGTTCAGCATCCGAATGCGCAGGACCGTTCGCTGCGCATCACCACTTGGAAAGATTAAACGGGCACTCTCGCCAAATGTCGCGTTAAAAAAGAGACAAATCCTGCGAGATAATCAGTCAGATGCAATCCTCAAGCGCTAACGTGGCAGAAATCGGTGGAAAAAACCTTACCTTGGCCATCACTGGAGCCAGCGGAGCGCTGTTTGCCCGCCACATGCTCCTGGCGCTCGAAGCCGACGCCCGTGTCTCCCACGTCAACCTCGTCGTCAGTCCCAGCGCCCTGCGCGTGCTCGCCGAAGAGTCCGGCCTGAACGGAGCCAACGACCTCATTCAAAAGCTCCTCGGCACCACCTCCAGCAAGATCATCCAACTTGCCCATCAGGATATAGGCGCTAGCATCGCCAGCGGTTCGTACCCCTCTGACGGCATGATCATCCTCCCCTGCTCCATGGGAACCCTCGGCGGCATCGCTCACGGCCTCGCGCAGAACCTCATCGAACGCGCCGCTGACGTCTGCCTGAAAGAGCGCCGCCCGCTCATTCTCTGCGTCCGCGAAACGCCGCTGAACCTCATCCACATCCGCAACATGGCATCCGCAACAGAAGCCGGCGCCACCATCTTCCCCGTCATCCCCACCTTCTACAACCATCCGCAATCGATCGACGACATCGTCGCGAACTACGTCGCCCGCGTCCTGCAGCACCTGGGCCTCCGCCAGCCCAACACCTTCACCTGGGGCGCGACCTCCTAAAACACCTCGCGCAGAAGCCGTATCCCTTCCCGGATTTCCCGCTCATTCATTCGCGAGTATCCCAGTACAAACGCGCTCCGCTTCGGACGCTTCAGATAACAGTGCGCCATCCCATAAATCCCCACGCCCCGCGCCGCGGCGGCGGCCATCACCTCCGCCTCCACCACGCGCGCCTTTGACCATAAAACGATATGCGCGCCTGACCCATCGCCCGTCACCGCAACACGGTCACCCAGATACTTCCCCACCGCTTCCATCAGCGCCTCGCGTCGTGCCGTATTTCTTCGCCGCAACCGCCGCAAATGCCGCTCGAACATGCCGTTTGTTACAAACTCCGCCAGCGTCTCCTGTTCCAGCGTCGCCGAGTGCAAATCGTTCAACCACTTCGCCGCCGTAAACGTTTCGGCCAGCGACTTCGGCACAATCAAGTACCCAATCCGCAACGCCGGAAACACCGTCCGCGAAAATGTCCCCACGTAGACAATCCGCCCCTCGCGGTCCAGCCCCTGCAAAGACTCCAGTGGCCGCCCCTCGTAGTGAAACTCCCCATCATGGTCATTCTCCACAATCACTGCCTTGTTCTTCCGGGCCCACTCCAGCAGCGCCAGCCGCCGGCTTAACGGCATAATCACTCCCGTCGGGAACTGGTGCGATGGCGTCACAAATACCACGCGCACCTTCTCCGGCAGCCGGTCCGTCCGTAACCCTTCGCCATCCACCGGAACCCCAACCAGCCGCGCTCCAGCCGCGCGCAATACCTCGCGCGTTCCGTTGTAATGAGGGTCTTCGATGGCCACACGATCGCCACGCTCCACCAGCACCCGGGTCACCAGATCAAGCGCCTGTTGGCTTCCGTTCACCACAATTACTTCCGAAGGCTCACAAACCACAGCCCTCGAGCGACGCAGATGCACACAGATAGCCTCGCGCAGCGCCAGGCTTCCACTGGCAGGTCCATAGTCCAACTCCCGCACCCGCGCCATTCGCGAATGCTTCAACAGCAGCCGCCTCCACATCTCAAACGGAAATACCTCGATGTCGCTGCGCCCATACGCGAAGTCATACCGCAACATCTTTGCTCGCGGCCGCGGCGACTCCACCGACGCCCCCATCGCCGCCGCAGCCGTGCCAAAACGCGAAAGCCTGATCCGCGCCGATTGCTTTTCCATCCCCCGTGGCGCCCCGCCGCACAACGCCTCCGCCACATAGGTCCCCGAACCTCCGCGCCCCACCACAAACCCTTCCGATAGCAACTGCTCATAAGCCAGCAGCACCACCGTCCGCGAAATCCCCAGCTGTTCCGCCAGGTCCCGCGTGGCCGGCAGCCGCGCCCCCGCGCCAAAATTGCCCGCCAGGATCGCCTGCCGCAAGCCGGAATAAACCTGCCGCGAGAGCGTTTCGCCTGCATGCGAAATTGGTATTACGATTTCCATAAAAAGTGGCTCTATGAAAATACCATGCGCTCACGCATCCTTGATGTATGAGCAACGTCGGCCCCAGACACGACCTTGAAATCCGGCTGGTTCAGCCCTCTGATTTCGACCAATGGCAAGCTCTATGGGACGGCTACAACGCCTTTTACGGTCGCAAAGACGACACCGCGCTCCCTTCCGCCATCACCGGCCTCACCTGGTCGCGCTTCTTCGACGCCTACGAGCCAATGCACGCCTTCGTCGCCGTGCGGAACGAAACGCTCTTCGCCTCGCGCACATCCTCTTCCACCGCAGCACCATCTCGCTTGATCCTGTCTGCTATCTGCGCGATCTGTACACGCTTGAATCCACACGCGGCACCGGCATAGGCCGTGCCCTCATCGAAGCAGCCTGTCGCTACGCAGCCAACGCAGGATGTAGCAACTTCTATTGGCAAACTCACGAAACCAATGCCACCGCCATGCAGCTATACGACAAGGTCGCGCAAAAAACCGGTTTCGTTGTTTACTCCAAAACCCTCTGATCACCTTCTACCCACAGCGCACGCTCCAGGAGAAACCATGAACACGGTCCGCCTCACCATCACCTCGCTTGCCATCCTCACTCTCCTCTACCTCATGCATCCCCACCACGCCCACTCCCAGACCTCCGCGAACCTCAGTGCCTCGGTCACGCTGCGCGATGGCAGCCATGACTTCGACTTCAACTTCGGCACGTGGCACACTCACATCAGGAAACTCCAGCACCCGCTTTCCGGCAGCCATGACTGGGTCGAGATCGATGGCACCGTCACCGTCCGCAAAGTATGGGAAGGCCGCGCCCAGCTCGAAGAGATTGAAGCCGGCAACGGCTCCACTCACTTCAAAGGCCTGACCCTGTTTCTCTACAATCCCCAATCCCACCAGTGGAGCCAGTCCTTCGCCGGCATTGAAGACGGCGCACTGAGTCCTACACCCTTAATCGGGGAGTTCAAAGAGGGCCGCGGCGAACTCTACGACCAGGAAGCATTCAACGGCCGCGCCGTCCTCGTCCGCTTCGCCTGGTTCGACATCACCGCCAATGCACACCGTGTTGAACAGGCCTACTCCAGCGACGGCGGCAAAACCTGGGAGCCCAACTTCATCGCAAGTCTCACCCGCGAAAAGCCATGAACCTCCAACCACCCCGCTATCAACATCGTCCACTGACCGCCAACCCTACCGCATATTTGTCAGCGTCCGCACCAACCCCGCCGGCGCCGGATTCGCTTTCAGAAAGTCCGCGGTAGCCGCGGCTTCCCGTCCCGAACAAACCCTCGGCCCCAGGTGCCCGCAGCCCTCCACCACATCCAGCTCCGACTTCGACACCATCCCATGCATCGTCTCGCCCGCGGAGAGCGGAATCAGCCGATCCAGGCTTCCCCACACAATCAACAGCGGCTCCGTCATACCCGCCAGCCGCGTATCCAGAGCATCCTTGCCGCTTTGCATGGCAGCCATGCTCTTATCGTTCACCGGCGCTCCATCTTGTAATGCACGCAGCGCATCTTTAGCTACAAACAAAGGCAGAGGCTTGGCCTCCGGCTCCATCATGGCCTGCAGCTTGTTCACATCATCCGGCGTATTCGGATGAAAAATCGTCGCCCGGTCCGCAGCACCATCGAACTTGATCCCCGCCGGGTCATACACCACCACGCGGTCCACCATGTCCGGATGATCCAGCGCCAGCTTCAACACAATCCATCCACCCATCGACCATCCACCGACATCAGGCTTCTGCAACCCGATCGACTGGATAAAGTCCGCCACAAACTGCTCCTGCGTAGCAATCGAGTAATCCGAATCGCCCGGCTTCGGCGACCGCCCATATCCCAGAAGGTCCGGCGCATACACATGAAAGCCCGCGCGCTTCAACCGCTTCATCATCGGCGCCCAGCTTTCGCCGCGGTCCGCCAGTCCATGCACCAGCACCAGCGGAATTCCGCCACCCGGTGTGCTCGCTTCGCCCTCGTAGTAGTGAACACGCCCTTCCGGCGTCAGCACATAGTTGCTCTGCACCCGCGCCAGGAAAAGCCCAAAGTGGGTTTCCTGCATCACGACCCACAGCGGCCGCTCATAGAACACCACGCCAGTTACAACCACCAGCAAGACCACCAACAGCAACAAGCGCCCGAGAGTTCTCATAGATTTACTTTAGTCCGCAAGCTAGTGAGCGAGTCAGCAAATTTCGCAGCTAAAGTTGACCTGCTCACTTCAGCGGCTTACCAAACTCTTCGCCAAACACCGTGTGTGACATGTCGAAGCGCCCACCGTAAAACTTATCCGGCCCGCTCAATTTCCCAATCGCCAACAGCGACACCACAAAGTAGCTCATCGGCAGCTTCAGCGTCTCGCAAACCTTTTGCTGCTCAAAGCCTTCCATTGGCGCCGTGTCATAACCCATCACTTCAGCCATCAGCAGCATCGACATCGTCGCGTAGGTGACCATCTTGTTCAGCCAGCCCGACATCTGGTCATACGACATGCCCGAAAGATACGCCGGCACGCTGTTCTCCGCCTGCGCCGCATAGCTCTCCGGCATTCCACCCGCGCGGCCCAGCCGCAGCATCTCGTCCAGGTCCTTGCGCCAGCCATCGCGATCCCCGCAGGCCACAATCACCGCACTCGCTTCTTCCACCTTCGCCTGGTTATAGCTCGCCGCCCGCAGCCGTTTCTTCTGTTCAGGATGCTGCACTACGATGAACCGCCACGGCTGCATGTTGTAGCCGCTCGGCGCATGGAGACCCGCGTCGAGAATCTGCCGCAGATCGCTCGCCGGTATAGGCTCTCCATCGAAACTCGGCGTCGCCCGTCGATCTCGTATTGCCTGGGCGAGTGATTTCTGTGACGTTGGCATTCTCTTCTCCAAAAGCCTTTTGTGCCTGCTGGTACTTAGTGATAGATGCCATCCCTGCGTGTTGCGGCCTCGACCGCGCGAACGACCTGGACCTGAAGCTAAGGAATTTCTGTCATTTTCAAGCTCAGCACCGAAGGATTCTGCCCCGCGACATCCCCGAAAACGTAAATCGAGCCGTACCCCTGCCGCAGCTCCGGATGCGCGGCCAGCATCGCCTTCGCCGCCGCCAGATCGCGAGCACGATTCGCCTCCACACCCGCCAGCTGTTCCGCCGCAAAGTGAAGCACCAGGTTCAAACTCGAGTCATCCGCGGCATCCTCATTGGTTATCGACGTAAAGTGGAACTCCTGACCATCAGCAGCCTTCACCACCAGCGGCGTCTGCACGCTGATACCGTCGGAAAGCTGCGGCGGCGCTCCCGCATGCTGCTCGGCCATCAGCTTGTCCAGGCTGGTGCTCGAAACAAAACTCGCCGGCCGCAACAGCTCGCTGGCTTCGTCAAACTCCAGCCATGCCAGCCACGGCTTGGTCTTCACATTGGCCCGCGCGGCGTTCCAGTACCAGAGCCCATCCTTACCCGCCGCCGTTCGTGCATGAGGATAGAACCCGGCCATCTTCCACGCGCCGTTTTCCTGCTCCAGCACAAACGCCAGCAGCCACGGACGCTCCCCGCCCGCTGCTTCCACCATTGCAAATCCATAAACACCCGCAGGAAGCGACGAGAACGAAAAATCCGTCTCCGCCGTCGACCCCTGCAGCGGACACGTAAAGTCCGCCTCGCTCGTATCCCCTGCCTTGCGCGAGCTCACATCCAGCACATACACCTGCGTCACCCGCAGCGTGTCGCCCTTCAACCTGTCGGTCGTGCTGTGGATCACATACTCAATCGGCGCAAAGTTATTCGCATACTCCGGCACCGTCGCGGCCTTTACGGCATTCGCATCGCCGGCCTTCACGGCAGTACCCAGCAGCAACGCCTCATCCGCCAGCGCGGTCCGCGTTGCGGCCTGCATCTTGGCCTGCGTCGTGCAGGTCTGCGCCCCGGCAGCCATGCTCAACGCCAGCACGCACGCGCCCATGTTTCGAAAAGAACTCAGAATCGTCTCCCTCTGCGTTTTCCGCGCAACGCGCTACCGCACAGCATACGAAGGAGTGGCCCTCAAGTCTAGCTCTCCCTTCGACTTCATCTCCGTCCGCCACTCCAAAACCCGCAGCCGGAGTATTCTTGCTCTGGGAAGCTACCTTCCGGCAACCCAACCCGTCCCACGCTTTAGATGACGTGTACCCGATGACCCCGATATCCCATCCGCACCCCCGGAATGCGTTCCTCGCCGCAGCCCTCGCGCTTGCCGCCGCACCGCTGTGCGCGCAGATCTCACAGCGGCAGATTTCCACGCTGCCCGCTACCTCACCCACCGCGCTTCCCGCAGCCAACACGCTCCCGGCGCCCATTGCCGCCACGCCGGACACCACCCACCCCAGCCACGAGCCCCAACGCGCCGAGGTCACCTACGCCGCCGGCCTCATCAACGTCCGCGCAGACAACTCCAGCCTCAACCAGATCCTCCACACCATCTCCCGCCTCACCGATATGACCATCACCGGCGGCGTCGCCGACGAACGTGTCTTCGGCAACTACGGCCCCGCCGAGCCTTCCACCATTCTCGCTACTCTGCTCGACGGCACCGGCAGCAACATGCTCCTGCGCATCTCCACCACCGACGCACCCTCCGAGCTCATCCTCACCCCACGCAACGGCGGTCCCACTCCTCCCAACCCCAACGCCGGCCGCTTCGACGATGACGAAGACGCCAACCAGCGCCGTCCGCGCAGACTCTCCGATCGCCTGCAGCGCCAGGGCCAGCCGTTCCAACCTCAAGCCATTCCGCAACAGGCCCAGGCTCCTGCCCAGCAGCAACAGCCCTCCGGCCCGCCCAGCATCCCGCAGCCCGCCAACGACGTCAACGGCAACGCCGGCAATACCTCACCCATGGCCGCCAGCTACCCCACCACCAACTCCGTGCCCTTGGATTCCATTCCTACACCGTCCACAACGCCTTCCACCTCCGGCATCGTAGACGCTCCCAACCCACCCCCACCCGGCAGCACCACCAGCACCAGCCCCAACGGCGTAGCCACCCCCGACCAGATCTACCAGCAGCTTCTGCAGATGCAAAAGCAAAAGGCCGCCGCGAGTTCCCCCACGACGACCACAACACCTCAATAACAAATTTGTCAGGAATTCAACGTCCGGGCAGCGCCAAACAGCACTCTCTACCCTTTACGCTCTAACATCTACACTCTGCTTCTCAGCCTTCAACAGCCATGCGCACGCCCGAAGCCGACACCCGGTCCCTGGCTACTGCGGTAGCATGCTGCCGAAACACCCGGAACATCACCTGGCAAACGCCATAAGCCACCAGCACACCGAACGCCAGCGACGCTCCAACCGCACAAATCAGCATCAACGAACTAATCACACCCGCCTCCATTGGCCCAGATCACCGTCCGTCCCATAGCTGGACGAACCAAGGCAGAGTCTCCCTGCCCACAACCCATTCTGATGCAACTTTCCACCGCGCGCAGTGTGAAAATCAATCGCACTGTTGACAACTAAGGAACCATGGCTTCCACGCGGCCCAAATCCCTTCCCCTAACCTCGATCCCCCCATTTCTCGTACACTAGAGTCTTGGCCTAATTAAGCCATCTTTGACTCATGAGCCTGACCCACATCAACGTCCGCGGAGCCCGCCAGCACAACCTGCGCGATGTCTCTGTCTCCATCCCGCGCAACACCCTCACCGTGGTTACCGGCCTCTCCGGCTCCGGTAAGTCCTCGCTCGCCTTCGATACCATCTACGCCGAAGGCCAGCGCCGCTACGTCGAAACCCTCTCCGCCTACGCCCGCCAGTTCCTCGACCAGATGGAGCGCCCTGACGTCGACTCCATCGACGGCCTCTCGCCCGCCATCTCTATCGAGCAGAAAACCACCAGCCGCAGCCCGCGCTCTACCGTCGGCACCATCACCGAAATCTACGATTACCTGCGCCTGCTCTGGGCCTCAGTCGGCCAGCCTCACTGCCCCAACTGCCACCGCCCCATCTCGCGCCAGTCCGCCGAACAAATCGTCGCGCAGATCGTCGACCGCGCCCGCCAATCGCCCGCAAGCCAGCAAGAGCGCATCACGGTCCTCGCCCCCATCGTGCGCGGCCGCAAGGGCGAGTTCCGCGAAGAGATCGAGGCCCTCGACAAAAAGGGCTACCGCCTCCGCATCGACGGCGAAATCACCGAAGCCGAAGAAGGCATGCGCCTCGAAAAGCGCAAGAACCACACCCTGGAAGCCATCGTCGACCGCATCATCCTCAAGCCCGCACCCGCTGACCCCTCTGTCCTCGAACCCTCCGGCCCCGCGCCCATCTACGACACCCGCCGCCTCGCCGCCGCCGTCACCACCGCCCTTCAACTTGCCAACGGCCTCGTCCTCATCGGCCTGCAATCTCCCAACGGCGGAGCCTACGCCGAAACCCTCTACAGCTCCTCGATGGCCTGCCCCGACTGCGGCATCAACGTCCCCAAGCTCGAACCCCGCAGCTTCAGCTTCAACTCCAACTACGGTGCCTGCCCCGAGTGCCACGGCCTCGGCAGCATCTACGACTTCGATCCCTCCAAGACCATCACCGACTGGTCCAAGCCCCTGCTCGACGGCGCCATGGGGCCCGGCTCATCCTCGCAGTACCTCCTGCGCCTCATCAAGCTCGCCGCGGAAAAGTACAAGATCAACCTCCGCCAACCGTTCTCCGACATCCCAAAGCCGCAGCAGGATCTCCTGCTCTACGGCCCACCCCGCAACGAAGTAGGACGCACCGGCTTCCACGGAATTCTGCCCTGGCTTCGCGACACCCTCGAAGACACCAAGTCCGAAGGCTACCGCGAGTACATGATGCAGTTCATGTCCGCCACTGAATGCCCCCGCTGCCACGGCAACCGCCTCCGCCCCGAGTCCCTCGCCGTCACCATCCCGCTCGCCGACGCAGCCGCGCACCCGCCTGTAAACCTCGAAGACCACGACACCGAGCCCATCGAAAGCTCCAACGCCCGCCACGACGCAAGCATCGCCGACTTCACGGCCCTCTCGCTCGAACGCGCCCTCCTCGGCGCCCGCAGCATGGTCTTCACCGGCCGCGACCGCCTCATCGCCGACCGCCTGCAGCGCGAAATCATCGAGCGCCTCGAATTCCTCAACGCCGTAGGCCTCGGCTACCTCTCACTCAGCCGTAGCGCTGCAACCCTGAGCGGCGGCGAAGGCCAGCGTATTCGCCTCGCCACACAAATCGGCTCGCGCCTCCGCGGCGTCCTCTACGTTCTTGACGAGCCCAGCATCGGCCTCCACCAGCGTGACAACCAGCGTCTCATCGCCGCGCTTGAAAACCTGCGCGACCTCGGCAACACCGTCCTCGTCGTCGAACACGACGAAGACACCATGCGCAAGGCCGACTACCTCCTCGACCTCGGCCCCGGTGCCGGCAAAAACGGTGGGATCGTCATGGCCCAGGGCACACCCGCCGAGGTCATGGCCAACCCGAACTCCATCACCGGCCAATATCTCAGCGGCAAAATCGACATCGTCACCCGCCCCACCAAGGACAAAAAGCCCCGACCCGTCACCGGCAACTGGCTCTCGGTCGAGGACGCCACCTCGCACAACCTTCGCCACGTCACAGCCCACTTCCCGCTCAGCGTCATGACGGTCATCACCGGCGTCAGCGGCTCCGGCAAATCAACCCTCGTCAACGACATCCTCTACCGCTCGCTCGCCAAAGAGCTCTACGGCTCCCGCGAAGAACCCGGCGAGCACAAAGCCATCCACGGCGCCGCGCAGCTCGACAAAGTCATCCAGATCGATCAATCCCCCATCGGCCGCACCCCGCGTTCAAACCCGGCCACCTATACAGGCGTCTTCACCGCCATCCGCGACCTTTTCGCCATGCTCCCCGAGTCCCGCGAGCGCGGCTACAAGCCCGGCCGCTTCTCGTTCAACGTCCAGGGCGGACGCTGCGAAGCCTGCCAGGGCGAAGGCCAGCGCCGCATCGAGATGAACTTCCTGCCCGACGTCTACGTCCTCTGCGAAGTCTGCAACGGCCGCCGTTACAACCAGGAAACCCTGGCCGTAAAGTTCAACGGCTACTCCATCGCCGACATTCTCGATCTCCCCATCGAAGACGCCGTGCCCGTCCTCAAGGACATCCCCGCCGTCAACGTCAAACTCACCACCCTCGTCGACGTAGGTCTCGGCTACATCCACCTCGGTCAGTCTGCCACCACGCTCTCCGGTGGCGAAGCCCAGCGCATGAAGCTCGCCCGCGAGCTCTCCAAGCGCCAGACCGGCAAAACCCTCTATCTCCTCGACGAACCAACCACCGGCCTCCACTTCGACGACGTCCGCAAGCTCCTCGAAGTCCTCCACCGCCTGACCGATCTCGGCAACACCGTCATGATCATCGAGCACAACCTCGACATCATCCGCAACGCCGACTATCTCATCGACATGGGCCCCGAGGGCGGCGAAGGCGGCGGCACTATCGTCGCCCAGGGTCCACCTGAAGTTGTCGCCCGCGAGCCTCGCTCATACACAGGCCAGTTCCTCGCGCGCTACTATGAAAGCGCAGGAACCCTCGACGCCGCAGACCACCTGCCGCCCATCGAGCTACCCGATTACGAAAAGAAGCCACCCAAACCAAAGTTCATCAAACCCGAGAAAAAAACCGGCGTCCCCACAGCCTCCAAAACCAAACCCGAGTCCTCAGCGCAAAAGAAGCTAACCGCAGCAGCGGCCAAAAAGTCCACCGCTAAGAAGACCACCAAACCCAGGAAGTAAGCTCTCTCTATCCTCTACACTCTAACCTCTACACTCTGCCTCAATGAGCAAGCTTCCCATACTCGAACCCGTTCCCGACCAAGCCGCCAATCAGGCGCTCGACATCCAGCACGACACCGACCCTGCTCAGGATCACGGCCCCGCCCGCCGCATCCCGCACCTCGGCCACGCGATCCTTTTCTTTTCGATCGCCGCTTTCATGTACCTCGTCAGCGCCGCCATCATCCTCTCCGCGGCGCACATCCACACCGATGCACAAGCCATGCAGAACCTCGGCCTGCAGCTCCTCGCGCAGGTCATGGCTTACGTCTTCACGCTTGCCTTCTCCGCCTGGGCCTTCACAAAGATCTGGTCCAAACCCTTCCTAACCGGCATCGAGTGGAACTCCCTCGGCGTCCGCCGCCGCTGGTTCTGGATCATTCCTCTCGGCGTCCTGCTCAGCATCGCCGCCCAACTGGCCGATCTTCACCTGCCGCAACCGGCCAAGTCCCCGCTCGACGCCTTCTTCCGCACCCCACTCAACGCCTGGCTGCTCACTCTCTGCGGCGTCATCATCTTTCCGCTCATGGAAGAGGTCGCCTTTCGCGGCTTCCTTCTACCCGCCTTCGCCACCGCTTACGACTGGCTCGCCCTCGACCGCACCCCCGCCGGCTTGCGCCGCTGGGAGACCTCCTCGCTCCACTCCGTCCCCGCGCTCATCTTCGCGTCGGTCTTTTCTTCGCTCGGATTCGCCCTCATTCACGGCGATCAGCTCTCGTTCTCGCTCGGCTTCCTTGCTGTACTCTTCGTCGTAAGCCTTGTGTTGTCATGGGTTCGCCTCAAAGCCCACTCAGTGGCCGCGTCCGTCCTGCTGCACGCCACCTACAACTTGACGACCTTCGCCACGGCTTTCATCGCCTCCGGGGGCTATCGCCATCTTGAGCGCCTCACAAAGTAGAGACCGAAACCACGAATTCCTAAATGCGGCGCGACCGCGTCAATCTGGAATTTTCGGTCAATTTTGTACATTTTTCCGTCGCCGCAAGATAAAAAAGCCTCATAATACGCATACGGCCTCCAATGACACTCTTACGCAAATGCCCGCGCTGTGGCTCCCACGATACTGCCCGTTCGCGGCGGAAGCTCATTGAGCGTCTGCTCTTTGCTCTTAAGCCCTACCGCTGTGGGGGTTGCCAGCATCGTTTCTTTTCCTTCGTCTCCTCGCACCACCTGCACCACTAGAGAAGCGATACGCCCTACCGCATCCGCGATAAACTAGCAGGGACATGATTCCTACCCTCGAATGGACGCCTGCGGGCGTCAGCTTCCTAGACCAGACCCAACTCCCCCACGAAGAAACCTACGTCCTCGCCACCGACTACAAAGAGGTCGCCACCGTAATCCGTGACATGATCACCCGCGGCGCGATGGCTATCGGCGTCTCCGGCGCCATGGGCGTCGCCATCGGCATCCAGAACTCCACCGCAACCACCATCCCCGAGCTCAACGCCGAGGTCGCCGAAATCTGTGACCACCTCGCCGCTACCCGCCCCACCGCCGTCAACCTCTTCTGGGGCATTGACCGCGTCCGTGCGCTCTACGACAAGCTCGCCGCAGCCAACACACCGATCCCCGAAATCAAGAAAGCCGTCGTCGCCCTCTCGCAGGAGATGTATGACGAAGACATCGCCAACTGCAAGCAGCTAGGCGCCAACGGCGCAGACCTGCTCCCGCAGGAAGGCACCATCCTCACCCACTGCAACGCCGGCGCCCTCGCCGCCTGCGGCTACGGCTCAGCTCTGGGCGTCATCCGCGCCGCCGTTGAGCAAGGCCACAAGCTCAACGTTATTGCCGACGAGACCCGACCCTACTTGCAGGGCGCCCGCCTCACGGCCTGGGAACTCATGAAGGACAACATCCCAACCACCGTCTCCTGCGACAACATGGCCGCCTACCTCATGGGCAAGGGCCGCATCCAGGCCTGCATCGTCGGCGCCGACCGCATCGCCGCCAACGGCGACACCGCCAACAAGATCGGCACCTACGGCGTCGCCATCCTCGCCAAAGAGTTCGGCATCCCCTTCTACGTCGCCGCACCTTGGGCCACCATCGACATCAACACCGCCCACGGCGGCCTCATCCCCATCGAGCAGCGCAACCCCCGCGAAGTCACTCATTCCAACGGCATCCAGATGACCCCCGACGGCGTCGGCATCGAAAACCCCGCCTTTGACGTCACCCCCGCCAAGTACATCACCGCCATCATCACCGAACGCGGCATCCTCCGCGCCCCGTTCACCGAATCAATAGCCGCCATAGCCTCTGCCACCTAAAACCTGAAACCTAAAACCTGTTCCTTGCGGAACTTTTTCCGCCCAACCCCGGTCTATTCATTTGCACCTACAACCGGAGAGCAAACCATGCGGGACGTCCCACGCCTCATCGCGGCCTTTTTTCTCACAATCTCGCTCGCCGCTCAAACGCCCGCCACTCCACAACGCCCGCCCGACGCCCCGGTCATCCACGCCGGCACCCAGCTCATCATCGTCGACGTCGTCGTCCAGGACCGCGACGGCCATCCCATCCACGGCCTAAAGCGCGAAGACCTCATCCTCACCGAAGACAAGAACCCGCAGGACATCCGCAACTTCGAAGAGCACTCCATGCTCGCGCCCACGCCCCCCGGTCCTGCCATGAAAATGCCTCCCGGCACCTTCACCAACTACACGCCCACACCTCCCGGCGGCACGCTCAACGTCCTTCTGCTCGACGCCCTCAACACCCCCATGGCCGACCAGGCTTACGTCCGCTATCAGCTCCAGCAGTACGTCAAGAACGCCGACCCCGGCACCCGCATCGCCATCTTCGGTCTCAACACCCGCCTCACCATCCTCCAGGGATTCTCCTCTGACCCCGAAACCCTCAAAGATGCCGTCGAGCACAAGCTCCTCCCACGCTCCTCCAGCCTTCTCGACGACCCCACCGGTTCCGGCGTCGACAACTCCATCACCGGACAGATGACCGAAGCCTTCGGCGCGTCCTCGGTCTCCGCCAGCCTCGCCCAGTTTGAAGCCCAAACCCAGGCCTTCCAGATCCAGCTTCGTCAGCAGTACACACTCGACGCCTTCAATGTCCTCGCGCACTATCTTTCTGCCTTCCCCGGCCGCAAAAACCTCATCTGGTTCTCCGGCTCGTTCCCGCTCAACATCCTGCCCGACGCCACCCTCGCCGACCCCTTCGCCGTCGTCGCCAGCGCCGAAGACGAGTACCGCGACACCACCAACCTCCTCGCACGCGCCCAGGTCGCCGTCTACCCCATCGACGCGCGCGGCCTCAAGACCGACCCCACCTTCAGCGCCACGCAATCCGGCCGCGGCATGACCGCCCAAAGCTTCGCCGCCAAATCCGCTAAGTTTTACCAGAGCCAGGCCGAGGAACACATGACCATGGAGGCCATGGCTTCCGACACAGGCGGCCACGCCTTCTACAACACCAACGGCCTTGCTCAGGCCGTCGCCAAGGCCATCGAGTCCGGCTCCAACTATTACACCCTCACCTACACGCCCTCCAACCGCAAATGGAACGGCGGATATCGAACCATCCGCGTCACTCTTACAGGCGAGTACGCCAACCGCGACCTCAAGCTAGCCTACCGTCAGGGCTATTACGCCGACGACCCCAACCAGCCTAAAGACGCCACCAAGTCTGCGGCCATCACCGAGGCCTCCGCCGCAGCCAGCCACTCCGCTTCGTCCTACATACAGGCCTCCATGGCTCGCGGCGCACCCACACCGCAGGACATCCTCTTCAAGGTCCGCGTCCTTCCCAACTCCACCACCACCGAAGACACCCTCGCCCCCGGCAACGTCGCCGCCCCCAATAATCCCATCAAGCCTCCCTTCCGCCACTTCCTCATCGACTACGCCGCGCTGGCCGCGTCCTTCACCCTCCTTCCCCAACTCGACGGCAGCTACAAAGGCGGCATCGAGTTCAGCGCCTATCTCTACGACCCCGACGGCAAACTCCTCAACGCCACAGGCAAGACAATCGGCCTCAACTTCACCGCCGACCAGTACAAGCAGTTCCAGCAAGCCGCCCGGCAGGGCAGCGGCGTGGCCGCTCATCTCGATATCAGCGCGCCTCTCAAGCAGGAAAGCTACCTCCGCATCGCCATCCACGACCTTCCCACCAACCGCATCGGCGCCGTCGAAATCCCCCTAGCCAGCGTCAACCACTTACCGCCCCCTCCACCCTCAACCCCAACTCCAGCACCCCCAACAACCACCCCAACCGCCACGCATTAAACTTTGCGAACTTCGCGCCTTCACTTCGCGCACTTTGCGTCAAAGGCTTTTGCTCCTGCCGCATAAGTCGCATACTGGAAGTGTTGACCACGGCCCTTTTCAACCCGCGCAAACACTCCCTGGCCCGTGGAAACACTCTGGTCCTGGCCAGCGTTTTCATCTCCATCCCGCTGTCGCACTTCCCACACCTCCGCCCTTCCCTGCTGCTCCTGCTGCCGGCGCTGGTCTCCCTCATCGGCACCGCGGAAACCGTCCGTTGCATCCAGCGCCGCTGGAGCCTTTACCACGGCGCGGTCATCCTCTGTATCTACATGGATCTCATGGCCGTTTCGCTGGTTCTTTTCTTCCTTCTCTACCCCTATTTTCTCTGGATCAGCGCGGGCCGCTAGCGATGGTCATGCAGCCCGGTACACCTGCCTGTCCGATTTGCATTGACACCCACCGCTATCGCCACGCTATGCTGAAATCCAACGCGTTTAGCCCGATAGCCGGGGCGCGAAACCATAATCCCGCGCACCCCAGCTTTCAGGAGCATTGATGTCGCTTGCATTCAACGATTCCGAGGAACAAGGCTTCACCTCCGAATCGCCCTCCACCCACGCCAACATGCGCTGGTTCGTCTGCTTCCTGCTTTTCCTCGCGACGACCATCAACTACATGGACCGCTCGGTCTTCTCGCTCGTCGAGCCGCTCCTCCATTCCGTCTCCTTCATGGGATGGAACCTCACTGCCGACGTCCATCACCAGCCGCTCTTCGATAACAACTACGGCAACATCGTCATCTGCTTCCAGATCGCTTACGGCGTCGGCCTCCTCATCGCCGGCCGCATCATCGATAAGCTCGGCACCAAGGTTGGTTACGCGCTCGCCATCGGCATCTGGGCGCTGTCCTCCATGGGACACTCCGTCGTCACCTCGGTGCTCGGCTTCTGCATCGCCCGCGTCTTCCTCGGTCTTGGCGAGAGCGGCAACTTTCCCGCCGCCATCAAGGCCACCAGCGAGTGGTTTCCCGCCCACGAGCGCGCTAAGGCCGTCGGCATCTTCAACTCCGGCTCCAACGCCTCCTCGCTCATCGCTCCCGCGCTTGTCGCTTTCGTCACCGCAAAATATGGCTGGCGCGCCGCCTTCATCACCACCGGTTCGATGGGCCTCATCTGGCTCGTCCTTTGGCTTGTCTTCCCTTACAACCGCCTGCGCCGCGGCTCCACCACCACCCAGCGTCGCCTCGAACCCGTTATCCAGGGCGATCACCTTCTCGGCAGCCTGCTCCGCAACCGAGGCACCTACGCCTTCGCCGTGGGCAAAGGCCTCACCGACGGCGTCTGGTGGTTCTACCTCTTCTATCTCCCGCAGTTCCTGAACCGCAACTATGGCCTCACCCTCAAACAGGCCTACTGGGAGATCGTCGCAGTCTACGTCATCTCATCCGTGGGCTCCATCGGCGGTGGCCTCGTCTCCGGCGCCTTCATGCACCGCGGCTTCACCGTCAACCGCAGCCGCAAAATGGCAATGCTCATCATGGCGATCTGCGTATTGCCGGTAGTCTTCGTCCCGCACATGGGAACGCTCTTTCCCGCGAATCCGTGGCCCGCTACGCTGCTGATCGCTCTCGGCGCCGCCGCCCACCAGGGCTGGTCCGCCACCATCTTCTCCACGCCGGCGGACATGTTCCCCTCCACCGCCGTCTCCACAGTAGTCGGCATCGGTGGAGCTTCCGGCGCCGCCGGCGGCGCGGCCTTCACCTGGGTCGTCAAGCACAACCTCTCGCTGCACCCGCTGCTGGTCTTCGCGATGGCGGCGGGAGCCTACTCGGTCGCCCTCCTCATCATTCATCTCCTGGTCCCACGCCTCGGCGCACCCGTCGACCCCGAGCCCATCACGGCGGCCTAGCCTGCTTTCTATTCCCTACTTCCTACTCCCTACTGCCTGCCTTCTGTAAACTGACACCTGATGTCAGACGCCGCTAAAAAGTTCTACCTCACGACCCCGATCTACTACGTCAACGCCCGCCCGCACATCGGCCACGCGTACACCACCATCGTCGGCGACGTCCTCGCGCGTCGTCACCGTCTCCTCGGTTACGACACCTTCTTCCTCACCGGAACCGACGAGCACGGCCAGAAGATCGAGCGCTCCGCCGCCGCCGCCGGCATCGCCCCACAGCAGTTCGCTGACCAGGTTTCAGACTCCTTCAAATCCCTTTGGGCCCGCATGGGCATCACCAACGACCGCTACATCCGCACCACCGACGCCAAACACCAGAACGGCGCGCAAGCCCTCTTCAGCACCCTCTACGAAAAAGGCTTCATCTACCTCAGCACCTACACCGGCCAATACTCGGTAGGCGAAGAGATGTTCGTCGAAGGCCCTCCGGGCACCATCGGCCCCGACGGCAAACCCACCGAAACCGTCACCGAAGAAAACTTCTTCTTCAAACTCTCGGCATTCCAGCGCCCTCTCATCGACCTCATCGAATCCGACACGCTTCGCGTAGAAAACGAAGCCCGCAAGAACGAAGTCCTCAGCTTCCTCCGCGGCAACGTGCAAGCCGCCGTACAAACCAACCTGCAATCCGAGGTCGTCAACGAAGAGCGCAACACCCTCCTCGCCGCCGAATCCTTCAGCGCCGCTCCCGAATCACTCGACCCAACAGCGCCTTCTGGACCCTGGACCCTGAGCCCTGGCCCCTCGATCTCCCACTCCACCTTGGGCAATCCCTACGTCGAGGGCGCTCTCAAAGACCTCTCCGTCTCACGCAGCTCCTTCATCTGGGGCATTCCCGTCCCCGAACCGGCCGCCAGCGAAGCCTCGCAGAAGCACATCATCTACGTCTGGCTCGACGCCCTCGCCAACTACATGACCGCCGTCGGCTACGGCAGCTCCGATCCCGCCGATAAAGCCGAGTTCGAGCGCTACTGGCCCGCCGACCTGCACCTCGTCGGCAAAGAGATCATCCGTTTCCACTGCGTTTATTGGCCCGCATTCCTCCTAGCGGCCGGCATCCCGCTGCCCAAGGCCGTCACCGCCCACGGTTGGCTGCTCTTCGACAACTCGAAGATGTCGAAGTCAAAAGGAAACATCGTCCGCACCGAAACCATCCTCGAAGCCTTTGGGTCACTCTGCCCTCCGGTATTTGAAGGACACACCAACGATGCGTCCGACGCCTCTCGGATTAGCAGTGGGCTTCAGCCCACTGAATCAGGCTCGAAGGAAAAAGGGGCTTTAGCCCCGGGCTTTAGAGCGGCCACAAAATCCGAGCGCGACCTTTTCGCCTCCGACGTTCTCCGTTACTTCCTGCTCCGCGAAATCCCCTTCGGCCAGGACGGCAGCTTCTCCTTCGACGCCCTCATCACCCGCTACAACGCCGATCTCGCCAACGGCTACGGCAATCTCGTCAGCCGCACCCTCGCGATGATCCAGCAGAATTACTCCGGCGTCATCCCCACGCCGCGCTTCGAAGATACCCCCGAAACCCCCGCCGCACCCGACGGCTTCGAAACCTACAGCGTCGGCAAAGCCGGCATCGCGCTCCAGGCCCGCATCCAGTCGCTCTCCACCACCGACTTCACCACTATCCTCACCGACGTCGCCGCCTTCATCACCGTCGTCGACGGCTTCATCACCTCAGCGGCCCCATGGAAGCTCGCCAAGGACCCTACCGACCCTCTCAAGGCCGAGCGCCTCGCCACAGTCCTCTACACCTCCGCAGAAGCCATCCGCTGGCTCACCGGTATCCTCTTCCCCTACATCCCGTCGATCACCGCCAAAGTTTGGGCCCAGCTCGGCCTCGGCGACGTCAACGACGCCGCCCGCGACGGCGAGCTCGCCCACCTTGTCTGGGGCGGTCTCCCTCCCGGCACCAACCTCGGCCCCCTCGGCCCCATCTTCCCCCGCGCCGACAAATCTCTCGCAGAAACGATGATCAACATGGAAAACCCCGAAGCACAGCCCGTAACCGAATCGACTAGGAACCGCCCCGACGCTCCGCTCAAATCAGCCTTCACCCCAACGCCCGCTCAGCCGGTCACCCCGGACCGCCTCGATCCCGCGGCCCCACCCCGCACCTTCACCGAACCCAACGCCGCCACCCACGTAGCCGGCAGCGCCGCTATCACCACCGAACGCCCAGCACCTGTCTCCCACCACGACGCGCCCGCGAGCGGCCCATTCGCCAACGTAGCCTCTCAGACCCCTATCACCGCAGGTCCCGCGGACGCTTCGCCACAAATCACCATCGACGACTTCATCAAGATCGAGCTCCGCGTCGCCCAGATCCTCGTCGCCGAGCGCATCCCCAAGGCCGACAAGCTCCTCCGCCTCGAAGTCGATCTCGGCCACGAAAAGCGCCAGATCCTCTCCGGCATCGCCGAGCATTACACGCCCGAAGACCTCATCGGCCGCCGCATCATCGTGATCACCAACCTCGCCCCCCGCAAGATGCGCGGCCTCGAATCGCACGGCATGCTCCTCGCCGCCAGCGAAGAAGGCGGCAAGCCCTTCCTCGCCACCGTCCCCGAAGGCGTCCCCATCGGCACCCGCCTCAAGTAACGAAAGCCCCGGTGACCACCCCCACGCCGGGTGGCCCATACTTTCGCGCTTTTAGCGAAAGGGTGGGGTATCGAGCAAAGCTCGACCGCTCTCTTCCGCATCACCACGAATCTGTCATCCTGAGCGAAGTGGCTCGCGCATTTTGCGAGCTACGCAGTCGAAGGACCTACCAAACTCTTCGGCAGCCACAAAAACCAACGCCCTTTCAACCACAAGTCCCTTCTGCTTTTTGCATATCCCCTACAACTGCCCGTGGCTAATCGAAACCACAAAATACATCGCATCCGTATCCCCGACATTCTTCAACCCATGCATCCGGTTCGAAGCCGAATAAATCACATCCCCCACCTCCACCGGTTCCGGCACACCCTCATTCAAATACTCCAGCTTCCCCTGGTGAATCAGCAGAAACTCTGAGTTCCTGTGCTGATGCGGCGGATGCGGCATCTTCCCCGGCGGCAGCATAGTCTGGTGCAGTTCCACAAACTCGCCGGTCGCTATCGTCCCATGCACCACAGGCCGCGACCATCCACCATTCGAGCTTTGCGTCACCTTCATATCCTTGAACCGGAACACCTTCGACTTCGCCAGCTCCGGATCAGCCAACGACGCCTCAGGCTGCGCCCCAGCTCCCGGGGCCGCCACACTCTGCGCCTCCGCAACCTGCCCCATCAAAGCAAACGCCGCCATAGCCACCAACGCATCTCTCCGACTCTGATCCATCTCACACTCTCCAATCCCCAAACCTAGAACCTAGAACCTGAAACCTAAAACCTGCTTTTCACTTCACATCCCCACCCACGGCCACAACCATAAACCTCAGCGTCCCGTTCCCGCCATTCTTCACCGCATGAGTCGTCCCATAGGCCACATAAACAACATCACCCGCCTCGGCCTTATCGGCCTTTCCATCGTGCTCAAACGCCATCGTCCCTTCGAGCACCACAAGAATCTCCGAGTGCGAAATCCTGTGCGGCACCACCACCGTCCCCTCCGGCGCCCAGCTCTCATGCATGGCGACTACTTCCCCGGTCGCCAGTCTCCCGTCGAGCACTGACTTCCTCTCCGATCCATTGGCATTCTTCGTCGCCGCCACAGCAGCCATCGAAAACACCTTCGATCCACTCGCAAAATCGCCCGCGCCCACCAGCGGCGTCACCGCACTCTGTCCATCAATCGACCGCCCACCGGCCACCGCCATCGCCGCTCCGCTCACCAGAACTTCCCGTCGTGTCATTCCACTCATGCCCGCCATCATAACTCCAAAAGCTGGAAATTCTTGTCAAGCCCCTTCATGAGCTAAACCCATGACCCGCAAAGGGATAGACGTGGCATATTTACTCCCGCAAATCTTTACAATATTAAGCAGGGGCAAAAAAGGAAGCCGGTGTGTTCTACCCCCACTCGGGCTGCCCCTAACGCCCTTTATTTGCAATATTTTGCACGTAACCCGCTTGGCTTCAGTCGCTTGCGAGATATCCCTGCCCTGGAGCCGCACATTCTAAACGGCTTAGCCACAAGATACCCGCTACATAGGGGGGAGGGGGTATCTACCCTTTACACTCTGCCTTATGCTCATCGACTCACACTGCCATCTGGACGACTACGAAAACCTCTCCGAGATCCTCGCCAACGCCCACGCGTCGGGCGTCGACAAACTCCTCGCCATCGGCATCGGCAGCGGTCCCGCCGACATGCACGTAGCCCTCGACCTCGCCAACCAGCACCCCGAGATCTTCGCCACTGCCGGCATCCATCCCCAGGAAGCCCACCAGGCCACCCCCGAAAATCTCGCCAAACTGGAAAAACTAGCCGCAGATCCGCGCTGCATCGCCATCGGCGAAATCGGCCTCGACTACTACCACCTCGACAACCCGGACATCCCCACACAGCAAGCCGCCTTCATCGCCCAGCTCAAGGTCGCCGCCGCCGCGCAGAAGCCCATCACCATCCACTGCCGCACCAGCGAGCTAGCCATCCCCGCCGCCAAGGCCAGGTACGAACCGGCTGACGCCTGGACCGATCTCCTGCGCCTCATCGCCGAGCACTGGACACCCACCGGACTTCCCGGCATCATGCACTGCTTTTCCGGCAACGAAGCCCAGGCCAGCGCCTCGTTAGCCGCCGGCTTCTACCTGAGCTTCGCCGGCAACCTCACCTACCCAAAATCCACCACCATCCAGGCCATCGCAGCATCCGCCCCCGCCGACCGCATCCTCGTCGAAACCGATGCCCCCTTCCTCACCCCGATCCCCCTACGCGGCCAGCAAAACCAGCCCGCCAACACCGCACTCACCGCAAAATTCCTCGCCGAACTCCGCGGCACCACACCGGAAGCTATCGCGCACCAAACAACATCCAACTTCTACACGCTCTTTCCCACCGCCAGCGCAGCATAGAATAAGCACCGACAGGAATTCGATAAACGAGAAGGACCAGACATGCCAGCAGATCAAAGCTTCGACGTAGTCAGCAAAGTAGATATCCAGGAAGTCAAGAACGCCATTGACCAGGCGAGCAAAGAAGTCAACGCCCGCTTTGACCTCAAGAACTCCAAGTCCACCATCACCCTCGAGAAGGAAGAAGCCATCCAGCTCGCTTCGCAGGATGAGTACACGCTCAAAGCCGTCATCGAAATCCTCGGCCAAAAGCTCGTCAAGCGCGGCGTCTCGCTCAAGAACCTTGAGTACGAGAAGATCGAGCCCGCCACGAACTCCTCGGTCCGCCAGAAGATCAAGCTCAAGCAGGGTCTCTCCGGCGAGCCCGCGAAGAAGGTCGCCGCAGCCGTTAAGGATGCCAAACTGAAGGCTAACGCGAGCATTCAGGGCGATACGGTACGAGTAACCAGCAAGGACCGTGACACGCTACAAGAGATCATGGGCATGCTGCGTGGCAAGGACTTCGGCGTCGAGTTGCAGTTCACCAACTTCCGCTCCAACTAACCACATCGCTTTCACATCATCCCCCATTTCTGTTCGATCTTTGCGCAGGAATGGGGTTCACTCTTTATGGAACTCCACTACATCCTCCGCACCTGCTACTCTTAACTCCAGCGTGAGTTCCCTTTCCATCGCGACTGCAGCAGAGGTGTTCGACCTTCTGCGCGACGACCTTGCCGCCATCGAGCGCGAGTTCGCCCTACAGTCGGACTCGCCCGTCGCCGTCGTCACAGACATCGCAAACTACCTCATCGCCGGCGGCGGTAAACGCATCCGCCCACTGTTGCTGCTTCTCTCATCCCAGGCTGTTGGTTCAACCTCGGAAGCCCGCATCCGTCTTGGAGCAGTCGTCGAGATGCTTCACACGGCCACGCTCGTTCACGACGACATCATTGACGAAGCCAACACCCGCCGCGGCCGGCCGTCCTCGAATACCACCTGGGGCAACGCCAAATGCGTCCTCGCCGGCGATTGGCTCTACATGCAGAGCTTTCAGACCGCGCTTGCCGAACGCAACTTCCGCATCCTCGACCTCCTCATCACCCTCACCCAGCAGATGGTCGAAGGCGAGCTGCTGCAGATGGAAAAGCTCGGTCACCTGATCAATGAGGAAGAGTACTTCGACCTGATCTATCGCAAGACCGCGTGCCTCTTCAAGGTCTCCATGCAGTTGGGCGCGGTGATCGAAAGCCCCAATGCTCTGCCCGATGAAGCCCCCTACGAAGAAGCTCTTGGGGAGTACGGCCGCAACCTCGGCCTGGCCTTCCAGATCGTCGACGACGTTCTCGATCTAACCGCACAGGACGACGTTCTCGGCAAGCCCACCGCCTCCGACCTCCGCGAAGGCAAAGCCACGCTAGCTGTCATCCACGCACTAGAACGCGGCACCGGTGCCGATCGCGAAGCCATCCGTACCGTCCTCGCCGATCGCAGTTTCGTCCGTGTAGCCCACGCGGACATCCTGGAAATCCTGCAACGCCACGAGTCCCTGGCCTACGCCATGGACACCGCCTGCGCCTACGCCGAAGCCGCCCGCCAGTCCATCTCCGAGCTTCCCGATAGCGACTACAAGCGCGCTCTGCTATGGGTGCCGGGCTTCGTCACCACCCGGGATCGCTAAGTTTCAGTTCGGTTCATCGAAGATGCCGAGCCCACTCGGGAATCGGCTCATTCCAAGACATAAAGCCGCGATGTCCAGCCGCCACAAGCGAATATCCCTGCTGACTTGAATTGTCGAGAATCACGACAAGGTCGGCAAGCGGCAACAACTTCTTCATATTTGCAAGCGTCCTTGGATAACGCCGTCGCTGATCATCCTCAGGAACGTCGTGGCCACCTTTTTGAACCCGCGCTTTTACGCGTTCAATATTGATCTCGACGGAGTTTGTTCCAACGAAGATAACTGCAATCAAAAAGCCAGCATCTTTTGCTCGCGCAGCCATCCGAAGATAAGTACTTCCCGAAAGGGTCGTTTCGACGGTGAAACTTTGGCTCGACGCAATAAGTTCTTCTGCGCGCCGAAGAACTCTCTTGCCTGCCTCGATGTCAGAATCAGGTCCCGGCAGCGTATCGCGAATAGATTTAGCAATTGCATCCGGATCAAGGATCGGAGCCTGCTGAAATTCTTCACGGACCGATGAGGTAAGCGTACTTTTTCCGGAACCATTCGATCCTGCAAGGATCGTCAGGACAGGTGGCTTCACGCAGCGTTGCTCGTTTCCGCCGCCTTTTTCTTTTGCTCAAGAATCCACTCGAGCTTCTGGCGTTCCCACGCCACGCCCTCGCGACCGGCCTTCACGAGTTTCTCCGCAAACTTTTGGATGTCTACTTGAGGATCCATAGTAGGTTAATCCTACTCCTCGTTTCCTGTCTTCTTCAATCACCTTTCCGTCTCCAAGCCCCAAAACGGTCGACCCTTAGATCCTGCCGTCATCCAAATCATCGTCGATGTCTTCATCGGCATCGTCCGCCTCATCGTCAGGGACATCCAACTCTCCCAACTTCACCGGCCCCGTCTCACTCGGCTCAAGAAGAACCTGAATTCGGCTCTCCGCGCTCGCGAGTTGCGTCTTGCAGGCGTTTGACAACTGGACGCCGCGCTCAAACAGGCCGACGCTGTCTTCGAGCGTGAGGTCGCCGCGTTCCAGTTGCGCAACCACCTTTTCCAACTCTTCCAACTGATCCTCAAAGCTAGCCATTATGCCGTCCCCTCATTGAGCCCAAGCACTTCAACCGCCGCCATGAACTTGTTGAACGGCGCACTCACCTGCACGCCCTGTACTTCGGCGCGCACACCTTCGAGCATCTCCTGAGCAATCTTCAAGCCCTCAGCCAGTGCAGCCTCTTTGTCATTCGCCGCAGCCATGCGTGTAAAGATTTCATCCGGCACGCTGAGCTTCAGATCGTTCTTCATGAACTCGGCGTTGCGCAGACTCGTCAGCGGCCAGATGCCGGCGATTACGGGAATGCGGAAGCCTTCAATCCGTCGCAGAAACTGCTCCAGCAGCCGCTGATCGAAGACCGGCTGTGTGATGCAGAACTCCGCGCCCGCCGCTACCTTGTATTCAAACCGACGCACTTCGTTGTCAATATCCGTAACACCCGGATTTGCAGCAACCGAAATCGTAAAGCCAGTTGAGCCGCCAATTGGATTCTTGCCGATATCCAGCCCGTGGTTCAGTCCCTGCACGATGTTCGTCAACCCGATCGCATCCACATCGAACACAGCCGTCGCATTCGGATAATTCCCCATCTTCGGCGGGTCGCCGGTCAGGCAGAGGATGTTCTTCAACCCGATCGAAGCCGCGCCCAGCAGATCGCTCTGCATGCTCAACACATTGCGGTCTCGGCACGTGTAGTGCAGGATTGTTTCTATCCCAACCTTCTGTTCGATCTGCACACAGAGGCTCTGGTTGCTCATGCGAGCACTCGCACGCGGAGAGTCCGGAATGTTAATCGCATGCACGCCGTACTGCTTCAGCAGCTTTGCGCCTGAAAGCTCCTTTGCGCAATCGAAGCCCTTCGGCGGCACGATCTCCACCATGGTCACGAACTCGCCATCGGCGATCATTCGTCCAATTTTTGAACGGTCGCGCAGCGCCGGCGGTTCTACGCGGTGCTCACTCACGATCTCCACTACAGGTGCGGTTTCTTTGGCCGTATCGACCGCCGCACTCTGCGCATCCATGGCGCGCAAGGCACCACGCATCGCGCGGATATGCGCCGGCGTCGTCCCACAGCAGCCGCCAATCCAACTCGCGCCCGCGCGCACGAACTTGCGCGCAAAGCTCGCCATATACTCCGGCGAAGTCAGATAAATATTCCGCCCCTCGATGCTGGTGGGCAGACCTGCATTCGGCATCGCCACTAATGGCAACTTCGTCGCGGACCGCATGCGCTCGATCACACGCAGCACCGTCGCGGGCCCTGCACTGCAGTTGCATCCCACAGCATCCGCGCCAATTGCGGTGAGCCGTTCAGCTGCAATCTCCGGCGTGGTTCCATCCAAGCAGTTGCCGTCTTCATTCACGGTCATCATGATGACGACCTTTAGTTGCGGCGCAACGTCTCGCGCCGCAAGCACCACCTGCTCTGCTTCGTCGATCGACATCATCGTCTCGCCGATCAGCAAGTCGACGCCGCCCTCAGCCAGCGCCTTAATCTGCTCCGCAAATGCCGCTCGTGCCTGTTCCAGCGTCACGTTTCCCACAGGCTGCAACCGAACGCCCAGCGAGCCGACCGCGCCCGCGACGAACGCCTCCGAGCCCTGCTTTTCCAGCATAGCCTCAACCGTTTGCCGCGCAATTTTTGCCCCGGCCAGGTTGAACTCCCGCACCTTGTCGCCCAGCCCGAAGTGCTCCAACCGGAATGAGTTGGCGCCAAAGGTGTTGGTCTCAATGACTTCCGCGCCAGCCTGCAGATACTGCTGATGCACGGCCCGTACCGTTTCCGGCTGCGAAACATTCAGTTCGTCGTAACAGCGGTTGATGAACACGCCATTGCTGTACAACATGGTGCCCATGGCGCCATCGCACAATACCCTGCCGCCGTCGAAAAGCCTGTCGATCGGTGCTGCCATTCGTCTCTCGCTTCCTGTCCTAATCCCTTATCGTATAACGCTCCGGCTCAAACAGGGCGCTCGCGCCCCTTGCCTGGCCGCCAGCGGAGCATCCGCGCTTTGCTATACTCAGAACTGACAATTGCAGCGATTTTGCTGCGGTCGCGCGACGGTTTGGAGTGGTTCACGTTGAAGAATAGAAGTCTCCCTGCCCAGCTTTTAGCGGGCTTGCTCTTGGCTGCGGCAGCGTTGTCGCTGACCGCTTGCGGCAACATCATTTACAGAGAGCCGGCGGCCAACTACGCTGGCCGGCCTATTCCGCCCAGCGGCTTGCTCCAGCGCGTTATGGCAGCTTATACGGTTAATGGCTCCCAGGGCGGTCTGGAGATTCTCGACGGCCTGCGCGACATTCGCAGCAACGTCCAGAACACCATCCCTTCTTTCAGCATCAAGGGCTTCTCGGCGGCCGATCCCATCACCATCATCAATTACCCGGAACAGACGACCGGATACGTTCTCAACTACACCGACGGATCAATGAGCACGATCAATTACAGCACTGAGTCCTCCAGCGGCTCTGCTGCATCCTTCGGGGCGGATCCACCCTCGGTGGCAGCAGCGCCAGGCGGGGTTCTTTTTGCCGGCGCGGCAGAGACTTCCGGAGTGCTTGGTCTTGCGGGCTCCTACGGCAGTGTCGATCTCAATCTTCCGAACGTCGACAAGGTTGTCGTCAACCAGGGTGGAACGGTCGTTCTGGCCATGGTGCGGAACTCCAACACACTCTACCGCGTGGTGAAGCTACCTGCGACCACCACCCCCACCTATCCGCCGGGGTACGTCGACTGCGAACCTCTGTTACTTCCCGTCTATTGCGTGGTCCCTGTAGGCAATACCAGCAGCACCGGTGTCGCCGGCGCGGCCTATGACCGCCCCAGCAACGCTGTCTTCTCCAGCGATGGCAACTACGTATACGTCCTCAACTGCGGTCCCGAGTGCGGTGGTACAACGGCCGGAGTAGCCATCCTGCAGGAAGGGTCACTGATTATGACCAACGTGCCCACGGTCAATCCGCTGAGCACCACAGCACCCTCACCGCTCGCTACGCTTCCGGTAGCGAATCCGATTCCTGTACCCGGTGGCGTCACGGCCGCAGTCTCCGACGGAAGTACTCTGTATCTCTCCGGCCAACAACTCCAGTCCAGCGGTCTCTTCGCCGGCAATCTATCGCTGCTGAACCTGAGCACCTATACCGTCGGTACGCCCTACAGCATATCTGACGGTACCCACACCAAGATGCTCTTCGCCGACAACAACACTTTGTGGATCGGCTCCAATCATTGCGCCACGGGGGTGCGTGCAGCCGCCTATGCGGCAGGTGGCACCACCCAGGCGGCGAACTACAACTGCCTCACACGCTTCACCACCGGTGGCAACGTTCCGCTGCTCTCGTGGGTTGCCAATCAGGCTTACGGTCCGGGGAACACCGTGACCGACGGCACCAATGTACAGGTAGTCCTCACCGGTGGAACATCGGGCAAGAGCGCTCCCACGTGGAACGCCACACTTGATAACGCCACAACGGACGGCAGCGTCGTCTGGGTCAACGCAGGTCCCGTCACACCCGTCCAGATCATTCCCATCGTGACCCCCAATAACAACACGACGCAGACGATCAACGGCGTGGCGACCTCCACCAACCTGCCGCTGCTCTATCCGAACACCAATCTGAACGCCAGCTACTACGGCGATCTAACCGGTCTTTGCTGGGTGCAGAACTACCTGAAGGTCTTCACCGCCTATGGCGGTCAGATCCATGCGTTCAACACCACCGATGGCTCCGAGATCGACAACTATCTCATCACTATTCAGGGCACCGTGCTTGACGTCGCCTATATGGATGCCGAGTCCAATAGCGCCAACTAATACGCCGTTCTACATTCCATCGAATCGCTTCAACCGAATATGCCCCTCTTGCGATGCGCGAGAGGGGCATTTGTTCATCACACTTCATTTGATTTTTCTGCTTGTGTCGGCAATCCAACTAAAGCGAATCCGCGTATCTCCAAGGTAAGGGAAAGCGCGTTACTGCTTTCTCGAACGCGGAAGCGCAATGGCTCCCGGCACGTTTAAGCACGCCTAGACCCCACTCTTCAAGATCGCCAGCACGAGGCTTCTGCCTATTCGGAGCCAACGATCCCGCACGTCCGAAAGTAACCCGCACACCAGGAGACACAACGTGGACAGCAGACTCAAACCATTTATCGACAAGGCACTCTCACGGCGGAACTTTCTCGCCGGCGCGGGAAGCGTTGCCGCCGCAGGCCTTATGACGGGGTGCGCAGACAACGGCGTCACTACAACCACAGTCACCCCAACCGGCACTTACACCGATCTGGACATTCTCAACTTCGCCCTCAACCTCGAGTACCTTGAAGCGCAGTTCTATCTCTATGCGGCTACAGGAAAAGGCCTTACCTCTGCGAATACCTCCGCACCCACGGGCTACACGGGCGCCTATACTATGGGCTCGGTTACGGTCGGCAGTGCAGCGATGGTCGCGGGTACGAGCACGGCACAGCAGCAGATCATCAATGAAATCGCCAACGAAGAGCAGGAGCACGTGCAGTTCCTTCGCTCGGCGCTCAGCTCCAACGCCGTCCCGATGCCGTCGATCGATCTCTCGTTCTTCGGTCCGCTGGCGCTCGCTCTCACTCCTGCGGTATCCGGCTTCAATCCCTTCTCCAGCTTCGACTATTTCCTCGTCGGAGCCTTCATCTTTGAAGACGTAGGTGTCACCGCCTATGCCGGTGCTGCTCCGTTGATTTCGGCGGCGGGCGTTACCTCGGGATACCTCAACTACGCCGCGGGCATTCTCGCGGTCGAAGCCTACCACGCTGCTTACATCCGCACGGCTCTCACTTCTCGTGCGATTGCCGCAGGCGCAACCACACCAACCTCCACCGCGTATCCGTACCTCGGCGTCGCCAATCAGGTTGAAGCGCTGCGCGCGTCGCTTACGGTCGGCAACTCAGGCGCGCCTGGCACGTCTACGACCGCCAACACGGGCGTAGCCGGTTCCAGCGGATCGGTTGAAGTCGCGTTGAACGTTCCGCAAAGCCCGACGACGGCAAGCGCGATTGTTGCCTGTGACTCGGCTCACGCGATCGGATTCGCCCGAAACGTCAACCAGGTCCACCACATCGTGTACGGTTCACCGACCGTAGGCGTCGCCAAGGGCGGTTTCTTTCCCAACGGCACCAACAGCATCTTCTCCAGCACAACAGCCTAAGCGGCAAAGGACGGATACTTCCATGGCAACTTTAGAGACACAAATTCTGGATGACATCATCGTCAAGAGCCGCCGCAAGCTGCTGACTCTTGGAGGCGCTGCTCTTGCGGGCGTCGTACTCGGCACGGCAAAGCCCGCAATGGCAGCCAGCTATAACGATGCTGACATTCTCAACTTCGCCCTCAACCTCGAGTACCTCGAGGCCAACTTCTACTACATCGCGGCGTTCGGTTGCACCATCGACGCTCCCAACGCAGCGGCCCTCGCTGCCGGTGCGCCTTCCGGCGGTATCCCCATTTCCAGCTCGTCCTTTGTCGGCACACCGGGCGGTCCGGTTTCGATGACGGGAACCAATATGGTGAATTTCAGCGGCCAGACGGCCATCGGCGCATATGCCGTGGAAACAGCCATCGAAGAAGGAAAGCATGTTCTCTTCCTTCAGAGTGCGCTGAGCTCGGCTGCAGTCGCACAGCCGCTGATCAACCTCACCACCGCATGGCAGATGCTCGGCGGCGCGCTGACGCCATCGCAGCCCACGTTCTCGCCTTACGCCAGCGCACAGGCCTTCCTGCTCGGCGCTTACGTGTTCGAGGATGTCGGTGTGACGGCGTATCACGGCGCAGCATCGCTGCTCACTATCTCGGGCAATCTGAGTGCGGCAGCAGGCATCCTGGGCGTCGAGGCGTATCACGCTGGCCTCGTCCGTACGACGATCACCGGCATAGATCCCACCGGAACCGGAATCGGAGCCATCGCGGTTTCCATATCCAACCTGCGCGCTGCGCTTTCGAAAGCTGGCCTGCTGGGTGCAACCGCACCGATCAACGACACCAACCCGGACGACTTCGGACCGCTGCCGGTTTCCGTTACGTTGGCTGGCATGACCGGGTACACCTCAACCAAGATCGTCGATGCGGATGCCACCAACTCCATCGCGTTCTCCCGCAACACCACCCAAGTACTGAACATCGTCACCGGCGGTGGCGCGGTCAACACGGCTGGAACGGCAGCGGTAAGCCCGGCGAAGGGAATCTTCTTCACCAACGGCTTGAACGCAGGACCGAACGGCTTCAAATAAACCTAGCGAGGCTTCAAGACGCAAGAAGGCGCACCGAAATTACCGTGCGCCTTCTTGCGTTTTCACCCCTACCTCGTCAACATAGCCGCGCAACGGGCTTCCACAAACTCCACCAGCTCCGCACTGCAGTACGCCGGCGGCCGCGACACAAACCTGCGCTTCTTTTCAAGCAGGCTCTGCGAGACACCGCTGCCCGCGACGGATATCGAACCCTCCGGCATCACGATCGCATCCACGCGATCCAGATACCGCAGCGCCGAAGCCTTGAAGTCGGCGGTTGAAAAATCAAGCACGCTTACGGATACATCCGGTTGCAAAAAACGCAGCACGCTGTTCGATTCGATGATGACATTCTCGGTCTTCGCGATCAGCTCGCGCACGCGCGGCATCGCCTCATGCAACTGCCCTTGCCGCGTCCTCACCCAGAATGACTTTGCGGCGCCGGCCGCGAGATAACGCGAAGAATCCGTCCCGGTGTCGCGGCTGCGCTCTTCACTGATCGCAATCGTATGATCGGCAGTCTCGCAGTCGCAGGGCTCTCCGTTCGCCGAGCAAACGCCATGTCCAAACTGAGTGATCTTGATCGCCATCCACAGCTTTTCGGGCATCGCCGCAATCAGTCCGACAACGACGCTGGTCTTCCCGATGTTCCGCGTGTTGCCGCCAACGACGACGATGCTCAAGTTACACCTCTATTACTTCAGACGCCGAACCCGAGCCAGACTCTTCAAGTAATCCTTGATCGGCTCCGCCGGCACGCCCATAAACAACTGCCCCGGTCCTTCAAGGTGCTTCATCGGGAACACCCCTGATGCTCCACCCAGAATGACTCCCGGCCCAATCGTTACATGATCGCCCAAGCCCACCTGCCCAGCCATCACCACGCCATCACCAACGACGCAGGATCCCGAAATCCCCACTTGCGCGGCGATCACCACATTCTTTCCAATCGTGCAGTTGTGCCCGATATGAACCTGGTTATCGATCTTCGTCCCCCGCCCAATCCGCGTCTCACCCAGCGCCCCGCGATCGATCGTAGTATTCGCGCCGATCTCGACATCGTCCTCAATGACCAGGCTGCCCTGCTGTGGAAACAGCCGATACTCTCCGGTCTCCGGATTGCGCACATAGCCAAATCCCGTCGAACCCAGCACGGCCCCCGGCAACACAACCACACGATCCCCCAGCGTAGCCCCTGCACAAATCGTCACGCGGCTTCCAATGCTGCATCCTTCGCCTACGACAGCATTCGTCTCAATCACCGCGCCCGCTCCCACCCGTGTGTTAACCCCCACGTTCGCGGTGGCATCGACACTCGCACTCGGATGTACCAGCGGCCCATCCTCCGGCACGGCCAGCGTGGCGGCGCACACCGCAAACGCATACTTCGGATCCCGCACCTTCAACACACGGCTATCACTGGTTTCCGCATCTCTCTGCGTCAGAATCAACCCAGCCTTCGAGGCCAGCGCTGCCTTCACAGCAGCCGCATCCACCGCAAACACCACGGCATCTTCACCGGCAACCTCTATCCCGGACACGCGCGTCACCACCGCTCTCGACGCCGTCTCAACACCCAGCAACTTCGCAATCTCAGCAGCAGTCTTCGACATACCAGGCGCACTCATGGATAGATCTTCTCCTCACCCTCAGGCCGCGTCTTCCAGCGGCGATGCACCCACAGCCACTGCTCCGGATATCGTCGAATATAACTCTCGGTCGTTGCCGCAAAAAGCGCCGTATTGGCCAGCATATCGGCCTGCGCGTTGCCGGTCTTGACCAACTCCAGTTCCTCGCCAAACCGCAGCACATAGCGCTGCTCGCTTTCTTCCCACAATAGAAATCCTGGCAGCACCGCCGCCCCCGTTCGCACGGCGACGCGCGCCAATCCAGAAGCGGTACATGCTTCCACGCCAAAGAACGGCACAAAGACACCTTGCGGCGGGGTCATGTTGGTATCCATCAAAATTCCGACGGTTTCGCCGTTGTGCATGGCCGTAAGCAAGCCACGTGCGAAGTCGTCCTTGTGGATTACGCGATTTCCATGCAGACAGCGAATGCCATTCACGAATGCGTCCACCCGCGCGTTATCCAGGCGGCGAATCACCAGGGACATCGGATATCCACGCAGCGAGTGATAAAAGCTTGAAAGCTCCCACGCACCCAGATGGCCGGTGAGTACCAGGACGCCGCGTCCCTTATCCCGGGCGCGCAGGTAATGTTCCAGTCCCTCATACCGTACAAACTGCGACGCCTCTTCGAGCGTGTACCCACGCATCTTGCAGAACTCCGCAATCTGCCAACCAAGGGTCTTATAAAGCTTGCGCAGGATTTCCTCGCGCTCGGCGTCCGTTTTCTCTCGGAATGCCAGTTTCAGGTTGCGTAGACCGGTTTTGCGCAGCCCACCCAGCAGGTTCCAGCAGGCCCAGCCGATCACTGCGCCCACCGAGCGGGCCACAGGCCGTGGCAGCGCCCCGACCAGCCCGACCAGGCCCCGAACCGCCCAATACTCAAGCGCTTCCCTGGCCGTCTCATCGCGGGCTTCCACTGCCGCAGGCGAACTCTGTGCAAAATCGTTCAAGACCTTCAGTGTACGCAAGCCGGCCCGAAAACGCTGTTTTCTAAACGAGCAGAAGGGCGGCCTGAGCCGCCCTTCTGTCTACCAGCCAATGTAAGCCGGTTTGGTTTTAGTGGTTTTCCGAAGACACCACAAAGTAGCGGGCAACGGTGTGGACGAAGTGTTTTGCGTTCTCAGGCGTTGGCTTCATGCCGTGCAACACGCCTTCGAAGGGAACATCAGCACCGTACTCAGTGCGGGTGTCGTCCGCGTTCTGAGAAAGCACAGTACCGTCGAGGTCAAGACCGGCGAACAAGCCGCGGCTGCGCGAGTACGTCAGGAACTCAGCGTGGAGGCTGGCATCGGTTGAAGCCTGTGCATTGCGGCCAACCGGGCCGGCAGAAGCGGCAGCGTCAGCGCCGAGTTTGAACTTGGTTTTCAGCATGTCCTGCAGACCGTGGTCATTCATGGCGACGAGAATCAGGTCAGTCGATTGTCCGCCAATCTGCCAGCCAAAGCTGCCGCCTTCAAGACGAACAAATACGGGAGCAGACCAACCATGCGGTGTGCGGCAGGTCGCGACGCCCTGGCCATATTGCGCGCCAAACACGAAAGCACCCTTTTTGTAGTGGGGAACGACCACAACGCATGCAGCGCCGGCGAGAATTGACTGAGGAATGCCTTTGTCCGGGACGGACATCACTTCGTCGATCACAGCCGCGGCAGAGTTCAACCGGTCATCGAGCTTCGCGTCCTGCGCGTGTGCAGGAAGCATTCCAGCAGACATCGCCAGGGCACAAAAAACTCCAGTAATTTTCTTCATGATCTTGCCTTTCAAATCTGATTCGCGGTCCATACCTATCCGCTACAAGAGAGTCAGATACAAGGCGTACCTGTTAGGTTGCACAGGTAGGCGACACAAGAAAAAATGGGGGTTGCGAAGAAGTCGCCGTTTCCAGCCACCACTCGCAACCCCGCTTCTCCCAGGTCTGTGATACCTCTTCACTTTGACCCACTCCCGGACAACCCGCAAGAGTACGGAGGGATGTATACCTTTGGGTACCGTGGAGCGACACATATCGATCGCTCATAAAAACGTGCCGTCCCGCCACTCTTACGCCGGCGCCGTTTCGTTGTCGGAGTTCGCCGCCTGCTCTTCCATGGCGCGAAGGGTGAGCTCAATCCTGTTGCTCGATCCTGTTTTGCGCAGCATGCGCCCCAGGTGAGCTTTCACCGTTACTTCATCAATCCCCATGGCCCTGGCGATCTGCCGGTTCGAGCTTCCATCCATCAGCAGCAGCAGCACCTCCTGCTCCCGCGGGGTCATCCTCTCCGCAATCCCCTCACCGGGGTTCGAGCTGGCAGGCGCTCCTATCCCAGAGGCATCGATGAGCCGCGCCAGAATCTTTCTCGGCGCCCACACCGAGCCGTCGAGCACTACGTCCATCGCCATGGCGATCTCACGCTCGTCCGAGGTTTCGAGCAAATACCCTTTGGCCCCGGCGCCGATGACGGCCTGTATAAGGTTGGGATCCAACGACTGGCCGACCACCACGATCTTCATATCGCCACGTTCTGCCCGCAGCCGCATAATGATGTCCGTCAGCGCTAGTCCGCAGGAGTGAACATCGATCAGCAACGCCGCGAGCTTTCTGTCCGCGGCCACCTGCTCCAGCTCCATTGGCGTTGCCTGCAGCCCCACCGACTCCTGCAGAATGGTGACCAGCCCCAATTGGCGCAAAGGATCGGCCGCGACCACACCAACCCTCACCCTGCCATCGACTTTCATCAACACTCCGCAGACAGGCCGCTTGCCTGGCCCCTGACCGACACATTTTGAATTGACTCCCGCATGGACCTAGTACGCAGGCGTGCAATCGTTTCAGCGATACGGGACCCGGTTTCGATTGGACTAGAGCTTTGGAAGCACGATTCCCTGCTGCCGTTGATACTTTCCATTGCGGTCGCCGTAGCTGACTTCGCACACTTCGTCGCTCTGGAAGAACAAAATCTGACAAAGACCTTCATTGGCATAAATCCGGGCAGGCAGTGGCGTTGTGTTTGAAATCTCCAGCGTCACAAAACCCTCCCACTCCGGCTCAAACGGTGTCACGTTCACGATAATGCCACACCGCGCATAGGTGCTCTTGCCCACGCAGATCGTCAGCACATCGCGGGGAATCCGGAAGTATTCCACCGACCGCGCCAGCGCGAAAGAATTCGGCGGAACGATAATACTCGGCGCCGTCACCGTTACAAACGACCGCTCATCGAAGTTCTTCGGATCGATGATCGCGCTGTTCACATTCGTAAAAATCTTGAACTCGTCGGAAACCCGCAGATCGTACCCATAAGAAGAAAGCCCGTAAGAAATCACGCCTTCCTTCACCTGCTTCTCGCAGAAGGGCTCAATCATCTTGTTCTCTACCGACTGCCGCCGAATCCACTTATCGCTCTTAATGGCCATCTTGCTCCTCGTGCATCCCACGGGAAATATGCAGGTGCTAGTCTTAGCTCACTGCTTCTGTGTTCCATTGAGCCTATCGTAAAGTGCTGTGAACCCACACATTGAAACCGCGGACCCGGTTGCCGGAGCCTCAAAGACGGTTACACCCACATTGACAACCGAAATCGCTCTTTCTACCATCGGAAACAGGGAATAGCCGCACGCCGGAGTTTAGCGAACCTGGCTATCCCCCAAAGGGAGAGGTACGCTCCATGATCAAGCAGGATCTGATTCAACGGGTAGTCGAGCGTACGGGTCTGCCGCGCACTAAGGCTGAAGCCGCGGTCGACGTCATCTTCCACGCCATGAAGACCGCTCTGGGCGGCGGTGACCGCATCGAGCTGCGTGGCTTCGGCGTCTTCACCGTCAAGCCCCGCAAGACGGGCGTTGGCCGCAACCCCCGCACGGGCGCCGAAGTCAGCATCTCGCCCGGCAAAGCGGTACGCTTCAAGCCCGGCAAGGAACTCCACCTGCTGGATTAGCCGTCTGTCGCAAAAGAATCATCCTTCGATGTATCCGTGGTTCCCGCCACGCGAATCCCCTTGCACCTGTGAGTCATTCTTGCTATTCCTTGGTTAACTCTAAGAATGATCACAATTTAAGTGGATAGGTGCTGCCCGCACGATGGCAACTCCCGTAATGCTGCACGAACGTCGCGGCGCGTCTGCCTCGTCGCGACAGGCCAAAGCTGAGCGTCCCTGGATCCAGGCGGCCTTGCTGCTCCTGACTCTCTTTTCGACCACGATGGTGGGCATGCGCTACATGGTGAACTTCCAGCAGGGGAAGTTTCCGTTATCGTCGGACGCCGACGTCTTTCCCTTCCGCTGGGTCTGCGCCAACATGTCGCACTTCGCGCTCGGCCTGCCTTTTTCGCTCACGCTGCTGGGAATTCTCCTCACGCATGAGTTCGGGCACTACTTCGCCTGTCGCGCCTATGGCATCCGCGTCTCCATGCCTTACCTGATTCCTGCGCCCTCGCTCAGCGGCACCGCTGGCGCCGTCATTCGCCTCAAGAGCCGCGTCCACTCGCGGGCCGCACTGCTTTCCATCGGGGCCGTGGGCCCTATTGCCGGCTTCTTCGTTGCCCTGGTCATGGCCTGCATCGGCCTCGCTTTATCGAGGCAAGTCCCCGTCGAGCCTCACAAGCTCGTCACCTTCCAGTCCCCCCTGCTCTTCAAGCTTCTTCCTCACCTTCTGGGCAACAGCCTCAGCCTGCGGATCGACGCCCCGCTGCTCTGGCATCCCGTCTTCATTGCCAGCTGGATTGGCATCCTCATTACCTCGCTCAACCTGCTCCCGGCCGGCCAGCTCGATGGCGGACACATCCTCTACTCGCTTTCCCCACGCCTCCATCGCAGCATCACCTACGTCGTGATGGCGGCTCTGGTTTATCTCGGCGTCATGCACTGGCTGGGATGGCTCCTTTGGGTCGGTCTGCTCTCTCTTCCCGGCATGCGCCACCCCGCCGTCCGCTACACCGACCCGCTCCCACACCCAAAGCTTCTGCTGCTCGCCCCCGTCGCCCTGCTAATCCTCATCCTGACAGCCACGCCCGAACCCTTCACGAAATCCAGCCTGCTCGACATCATCGCCCGGATACGCCACTAGCCTTACATCAAGTGGACGGCATCCACATCCACCACTATCGACCGTCGCGGGATTTCCTCGCGCTCCACCACCGCCAGCATCTCCCGCAGCGCCGCTGCCAGCACATCCCTCCGGTCAGCCTTCAATACAAAGTGATACCGGTAGATCCGCTTCAGCCGTGACAGCGGCGCCGCCGCCGGCCCAAGTACCCGCACCCCGTCAAGCTTCCTGCTCTCGAACCAACGCCCCAGTTTTGTCGCCCACCCCAGCGCTTCTTCCAGCGTCTCGCTCTGGACAATCACATTCGCCAGTACGCTCAGTGGCGGATACCGCATTGCCCGCCGAAAGAACATTTCACGCGTTGCAAAACCTGTGTAATCATGCTGCTGCGCTAACTTGTTAACGTAATGGTCGGACTGATAGGTTTGCACCAGTACCTTTCCCGGAAGCTCGCCGCGACCCGCCCGGCCGCTGACCTGCGTGATTAACTGGAACACCCTTTCGGCTGCGCGAAAGTCCGGCAGTCCCAGAGCGAAGTCCGCTCCGACCACCCCAACCAGCGTTACGCCGTGGATATCGTGCCCCTTGGCGATCATCTGCGTCCCAACCAGCAGATTGATCTCTCCTGAGTGCAGCCGGTTCAGCAGACGCTCCATATCACCACGCGTCCGCGCCGTATCGCGATCCATCCGTCCAATCCGGGCCTGTGGAAAAATCTCCTGCAATCTCTCTTCCCCTTGTTGAGATCCTGCTCCTAAGTAATACAAATGTTGACTCTTGCACTTCGGGCATTCCCGTGGAACGCCGCGCTTGAATCCACAGTAGTGGCACTCCAGCCGCTGCCCCACCCGGGCCTCGCCGTTATGCTCATCGTCCCGCGCGCCCTTGTGATACGTCAGCGAAATCGCGCAGTTCTCGCACTCGATCTTTTCTCCACAGCTTCTGCACATGACTACGAAGCTGTATCCGCGACGGTTGAGCAGGATCATCACCTGCTCCCCGCGCCCTAACGCCGCCTGCGTCTCTTCAATCAATCGTCTCGAAAACATTTGTTCTGAGCCAGTTACACGGAACTCTTCACGCATATCTACCATTTCCACCGCCGGCAGCGGCCGCTCCTCAACCCGTCGCAGCAACTCGACTCGCGCATACCGGCCACGCTCGGCGTTGTTCCAGCTCTCAAGCGACGGCGTCGCCGACCCCAGCACCACCGTGCAGCCCAGTAGCTTCGCCCGCATCACCGCCACGTCGCGCCCGTGATACCGCGGCGTCTCTTCCTGCTTGTAGCTCGAGTCATGCTCTTCATCGACGACAATCAGCCCGAGGTCGGGCATGGGCGCAAACACCGCCGACCGCGTCCCCACCACCACCCGCGCCTCGCCCCGGCGAATCCTGTGCCACTGTTCAGCCCGCTCATCCGGCGTCAGCTGCGAGTGCATCAGGGCGACCTCACCTCCGAACGCCGCCACCATCTGAGCCGCGACGCCCGGCGTCAGTCCAATCTCCGGGACGAGCAGCAGCGCACTTTTCCCCGCAGCCAACACCCGCTGCATCGCTGCTACATACACTGCTGTCTTGCCCGACCCCGTAATCCCGTACAGCAGATGCGGCGCAAAACCACCCTTCTCCATCGCCGCAACCATCGTACCCAGAGCCTCCATCTGCGCCTCGTTGAGCGCGTGCTCATGGGCAAACTTTTTACCCGCTCCCTGCCCAAGCCCTGACACCTCGAAGCCCTGCGCGACCTGCTCCAGCCGCACTAGCCCCCGCTTCACCAGGGTCCCCAGCGTAGACTCCGGCACACCCAACGCCGCCAGCCGCCCCCGCAACTCCCTCACCAGCTCCCTGCCACCACACCCAGCCAGTTCCGCCATGACCGCTAGCTGGTTTTCATTCAACTTCGGCAGCCGCTTCGTCTCGCCTTCGCTGTTTCCTGTTGGCTGTTCGCTGTTAACTAGTTCCGCAACCATCTCCACCCGCCGCGCGTCCCTCACCTCTGCCAGCGCCTCCCGCACCAGCCACTTCTTCCGCGCCATCGCATCCAGTAGCGCCTTGTTCGCCCCCGTCGCACTCCGAATCGAAGCCGTCTTCCCCGCCTCACCCGACTCCAGGTAATTCAGCACCGCGTACTCGCGATTCTGGTCCTCCACACTCAGCTTCGACCGCCGCGACGACCCACGCGCGCCCTCAAACAGCACGCGCCGCCCGGCCTCGCCGATGCGGTACACCCACTGCCGCTTCACCTCAGCCGTCAGCGGAAGCATCCCCCGCAGCACCTCACCCAGCGGCGCGCAGTAGTACCCGGCAATCCACTTACCCAGCTCCATCAGCTCATCGGAAACAAGCGCGACCTCATCCAACACCTGCTCCACGCGCTTGATGTCGACATCCTCGGGCCGCCGATCATGCAGCCCCACGACCACCCCCATCAGCTTTTGCCCACCAAACGGCACCAGCACCCGCGCGCCTACCTCTACCTCAAGCTCCCCCAGCTCATAGGTAAAAGCCCGGTCTAAAGGCACCGGCAACGCGACATCGCAAAACTGGCTCACCTCACCAGCTTACTTGCCGTCACCATGTGGAGATTCCCCACCCTCCGGCCCCCAGAAGATCGCCCACGTCACGAGGTCGTCTGAAAACTCCACAAAACGATGCGACACATTCGCCGGCACGAAGAGCGCGTCTCCCGCCACAAACGGAAACCGCTCATCAGCAACCTGCAGCACCCCGGTACCGCGATGGACGATGTAGATCTCATCCTGCTTATGGGTGGTCTGGTAGTCCGTGCCCCGCGGGGCGAAAACGATGAGGGACATGGAGCCATGGGCGAACGCCTCCAAGTCCCAAACCCCTTCCGGCCAGACCTTCGTAGCAGCCAACGGAAGCTTCGAGAGATACTCGGTGAGTTCAAATTTCATGCCAACAGATTACCGCACGCCTGATGTCTAACTCTGCGAAGATGCCTGCTGTTTCTGAAGCGCCTTGAGCTCCTTCGCTGCGACCTTCTTTTCCTCAAGCAGCTTCTCCACCCGCGCCGGAACATCCTTCGCCCCCACGCTCAGCGTCCGCGCCACCCCATCCAGCAGCTCATAGTCCCTCCGAGCCATCCTCACCGCCCGCAGCCCGCAGCAAAATTCCACCCGCCAGCCCTGGTTCACCTTCTCCACGCGCCGCAGCGTAATCGCCCCAATCGCGCCCGTGTTCGACACATGCGTCCCACCGCAAGCGTTGAATTCAATCCCCTGCATCTGCACAATCCGAAACGGCCCTTCGCGCGGCGGCAGCTTCCGCAAATCGCCCCGCGACAGCATCAGGTCCGCCATCTCGCGCTCAATCCAGTGCGACATCAACGGCCTGCCCTCGCTCACCACGATATTCGCTGCATCCTCCACCCGCCGCAGCTCATGCTCGCCGATCTTCTCCACACCCTCGCGCAGCACTAAATCGATCGTGCATGACTCTGCCCCCAGGTGAAATGACACCGTCCGCGCACCAATTTCGCGTAAAAACATCGCCGACAGCAGATGCTGCCCGGAGTGCTGCTGTTCATGGTCCTGCCGCCGCGCCGCGTCCACATAGCCGACCACTTCCGTCCCGGCCACCAGCGGCTTGCGCACGTAGTGCCAAACCTCGCCGGCTTCATCCTCTTCCACGCGCTCTACGGCAACCTCCAGTGTCGCGCCGCTCTTGGCCGTGGCAATCAGCACGCCCGTATCCCACGGCTGCCCACCGCCTTCGGGATAGAACGCCGTCTTATCCAGCGCCACCTGCCAAAGCGCATCCGCGCCTTCGCGAGACACCAGCCGGATGTCGGTCACCGTCGCCTCAAAATCGAGCGCAGCCGACGCGTAGTAAAGCCGCTCCGCCACTGTAGCCACCGCCGCCATTACTCGGCCTCCGCCAGCGCCTTCTGCAGCGCCTCCACCTCGCGGCGGCTGCCCACGATAAACGGCGTGCGCTCGTGGATGTGCGCCGGCTGCAAGTCCATGATCCGCGTCGGCCCGTTGACGGCCATGCCGCCCGCCTGCTCGGCGATAAACGCCAGCGGATTGGCCTCATACATCAGCCGCAGCTTGCCCTTCTTCGACTTCGTGCTGGGCGGATACAGAAACACGCCACCCTTCAGCAGCGTCCGATGGAAATCCGCGACCAGGCTCCCAATATACCGCGCGCTGTACGGCTTGCCGCCCAGCTCCCCGCGCCGCAGCATCGCCAGGTACTCGCGATACACCGGCGGCCAGGTGTCCGCATTGGCGTCGTTGGTCGAGTAATACGGCCCCTGCTCAGGCATTTTCATCGACTCGTTGCTCAGCACATACGCTCCAATTCTCGGATCGAGCGTGAACCCATGCACCCCGCTTCCGGCCGTATATACCAGCACGGTTGAAGGCCCATACACCACATATCCCGCCGCCACCTGCTTGTAGCCTGGCTGCAGAATCGACTCTTCGATATCGTCCTTGTCCGAAACCACGCGCTTGTGAATGCTGAAAATCGTCCCGACGTTCACATTTACGTCGATATTCGACGAACCGTCCAACGGATCGAAGATCACGATGTACTTGCCGCGCTCCGGATCCAGGTTCATCATCATCGGCAGCTCGTCTTCTTCGCTCACCAGCGCCGCCACGCTGTCGCGCAGGCCAAGCGTATGCAGAAGGGCTTCATTGGCAAAAACATCCAGCTTTTGCTGGTGCTCTCCCTGGACATTTACCGCACCATAGGCGCCCAACGAATCGCTCAGCGCGCCCATGCGGATCTTCGCTTCCACCATTTTGGTAGCCAGCGTAATGCCGTTGAGCAGCCAGCTAAACGTGCCCGTGGCATCGCTCACGCTGCGCTGCTGCTTCAGCAAATGCTGCTCTACCGTCGTAATCATTCTTTGGAACTCCTCGCGCCGTTCCGGCGGCCCTGCTTAGGCCAAGACCATAGCATCCGCGTACCCCCGTAGCCAAGGACAAACACCGTTAATCGCGCAAATCGTGCGATAGGCTCAAGCCCTACAATTCATCTATGCTTTCCCGCCGCCGCTTCCTGGTCACCGCCGCCGCTACGGCCCCCACGCTCGCCCTGCACGCCCAGAACGCCCCTGAGCCCCAAGCGAAGCCCGCCGACGCCTCCACACCGCCTTCTGCGCCTCCCTGCGGCGACGAGCCTGCGCTTCCCGCCGCTATCCTCGCCCTCACCGACCGCCGCAAGGACATTGTCCCCATCACCAAGGACGAGCGCCAGACCCGCCTCGACCTCGCTCGGGAGCTCATGAAGACCTACGGCATGGACGCCATCCTCATCACCACCGGCGCCAGCCTCCGCTACTTCACCGGCATGACCTGGTACCAGTCCGAACGCCTCTTCGCCTACGTCCTCCCGCAGTCCGCCGCTCCGTTTATCGTCTGCCCCTACTTCGAGCGCGATCACCTGAACGACCTCTACCTCGGCCTGCCCGAACGCGAAACCACCATCACCTACCTCTGGCAGGAAAACGAAGACCCCTACAAAATCCTCCAGCGCGGCCTCGCCGAGTACAACATGGCCACCGGGACGCTTGGCATCGAAGAGCACGTCCAGTACGCCTTCGCCAGCTCCATCGCCCACGCCGCCCCGGCACTCAAGCTCGTTCCCGCAACACCCGTCACCGCCGGCTGCCGCTCGCTCAAGTCGCCGGCCGAAATCGCTCTCATGCGTTTGGCCAACGACATCACCTTCAAGGTCTACAAAGCCGTCTACCAGTCCTGCGGTCCCGGCGACACCAACAAAAAGTTCACCGACCTCGTCACCCGCGCCTACGCCCGCTGCGGCGTCCAGGGCGAAGCCTCCTGCAACGTCGGCATCGACTCCGCCCTTCCCCACGGCCGCCCCGGCCCACAGGTCATCAAGGAAGACGACATGGTCCTCATCGACGATGGCTGCGAGGTCGAAGGCTACACCTCCGACATCTCCCGCAGCTTCGTCTACGGCACCCCCACCGACTTCCAGCGTGAAATCTTCCGCATCGTCTCAAACGCCCAGTCTGCCGCCCTGGCCGCTGCCCGCCCCGGCGCGGAGATGCAATCCATCGACGCGGCCGCCCGCAAGATCATCGTCGACTCCGGCTACGGCCACGGCTTCGACTACTTCTCCCACCGCCTCGGCCACGGCATCGGACTCGACATGCACGAGTGGCCCTACCTCGTCGGCGGCAACACCCAGAAGCTCGTCGCCGGCATGGTCTTCTCCAACGAGCCCGGCATCTACCTCCGCGGCAAATTCGGCATCCGCCTTGAAGATGACATGCTCATCACCGAAAACGGCGCCGAGCTCTTCACCACCCAAAGCCCAAGCCTGCAAGACCCCTTCGCCATCCCCGCCATCGTCCCCGCGAAGCCCGACAACGCCACCCCTCCCGAAACAGGAAAACCCGCGGAAACAAAGCCCGCGGACGCACCAGCGGCGGCACCAAAACCATAGGCCAGCGGAGTAAAATAGAAGCAGGAGAACGCCATGGCCGCCACCGTCCAACCGCTCCCGATAAAGCCTCTCGACACTCTTGAAGAACGTCGCATCGCGGTTGATTCTTCTCTAGGATCGACCCTGGCTGAAGGCGTTCCCCCCAGCCCGGCAGGCATCGCCCTCGCCGAGCGTTATGCCTCGGGCGAAATCACCTTCGAAGAATACGGCACCTCTGTGCGAGCTCTCTACGGAATCTAGCCGTGAACAGCGACATCTACGATGGACACTTCGACGACGAACATAGAGTCCTTCGCAACACGCTGCATCTCACCGATCCGCAAGCCTTGGAAATAGCCATTGCGGATCTGTCGCGCGCAAGACTTGTTGAGTTACAGGCATCGCCCGTAAAGGGCAAGTTCGACATCCCGCACATCCGCGCGATCCACCGCTATATCTTTCAAGACATCTTCCCCTGGGCGGGCGACTTCCGCACCGTCACTACGGCACGCACTGGTTCCTTCAGCTTCCCGCCACCTATCTACATCGAGTCCTCGCTCCAAACGATCTCCAACAACATCCGCACCGAAAACCACCTAAAGCACCTGGACCCCAACACCTTCGCCCTCCGCGCCGCCCACTACCTCAACGAGATCAACGCCGTCCACCCTTCCGCGAAGGCAACGGCCGCACTCAGCGCGAGTTCATCCGCACCTTGGCGCTCACCGCCGGCCATCGTCTCGTCTGGACCAACCTCACGCAAGCGGAAAACAACGAAGCCTCCCGCATCGGCTACGCCACCGGCAACAGCTCCCAACTAGCCTCCATCATCCGCCAGCGCCTCCTCTAACGCAGAAAAGCCGCGACACCTACTCGCGGCTCCCCTACTTCCTATTTCCTACTTCCTGCCTCACTTCGGCATCACCAACAACTCCACCCCACTAGCCGCATCCGCCTGGTGATAAACCGTCTCCGTCGCCTTCACAAAATCCCCCGGCTTCGCTTTCGCAATATCCTCAAACACCTGCGGGTTCCTATCGATCAGCGGAAACCACGAGCTTTGTACCTGCACCATGATCCGGTGGCCTTTCAGGAACGTGTGGTTCACGTCCTGCATCGTGAAGTCGACCTCGGTCACCTTGCCCGGCACCAGCGGCTCCGGCGTCTCCCAGCTGTTGCGGAACTTCGCCCGAATCGGTTCGCCCCGCACCATCATCTGGTAGCCCTGCAAAAACACCGGCGTCATCGCCGACGTCACATGCTTGCCCTGATCCGCCACCGCATCCGGATCGACATAGTTCTCCGGATACACATCGATCAGCTTCACCACAAAGTCCGAGTCCGTTCCCGTCGACGCAATCTTCAGCATCGGCTTCACCGGCCCAACCACCGTCACATCTTCCTTCAACGGCTTCGATTCATACACCAGCACATCGCCGCGCCGCGTCGCAAACCGCTGATCGTCGTCCATATACCGTTGCGGCACATCGGCCTCAGCGACATACTGCGTAAACGGCACCGGATGCGACGGATCGCTCACATACTCATCCTTGCTGTCTTTCGCCTTCGGTTTCTCCCAACCCAGCCCACCGTCCGGCTGGAAGTAAATCATCTTCGCCTTGGCCGGCTTCGGCGGCCACGCATCATACTTCTTCCAAACATCGCTCCCCGTCTCAAACACATACGCCTTCGGCAGCGGAGCCATCGGAGCATCCTTCAAGTAATGCGCAAAGAACGGCGCCTCAATCTGCGTCTGGAAGAACTCCGAAGGCGCATCGCCAAACTTGATGTCCCCAAGCTGTGCACCCGTCCCTCGCGCCCATCCACCATGCACCCACGGCCCTTCCACCAGCGTATTCTCCGGCACATTTGGGCTCAGCTTGTTGATAGCATGGAACACCTTCACCGGCCCGGCCAGGTCCTCCGCATCGAACCAGCCGCCCACATCCAGCACCGCCGCCTTCACACCATGCAGGTGCGTCGAAATATCCCGCGCCTTCCAGTAGCTGTCATAGGTGTCGTGAATCACCTGGTCATGGAAATACGCATTCGTCCCGCCCTCCGGAGAATCCAGCTTCGCCAGCGTCCCCATCTTCAGGTAGTACGAATACATGTCCTTCGTGCCAAAATCGAAATTGTTCTTCGGCTCCTCCCTGAGCGGGTTCTTCTGCGGCCCAAAGAACGGCGCGTAGAAAGAGTGGTTCGCATCCAGCATGAATGCGCCGCCGTGATATGCATCGTCGCCCATCCAAAGATCCGTTACCGGAGCCTGCGGGCTTGCCGCCTTGATCGCCGGATGTCCATCCACAACGCTCGCCGCGGTATAAAACCCCGGATAGCTGATCCCCGAAATCCCCACCTTCCCGTTGTTACCCTTCACATGCTTCAAGAGCCAATCGACCGTGTCATACATATCGGTCGATTCATCAATGCCCTTGCCATCCTTCGCGGGCGTCATCTCCAACCATGTGCCTTCGCTCTCCCAACGCCCGCGCACATCCTGACACACAAGGATGTATCCGCTTCGCACCATCGTCATGTTATGGGTTACCTGCGGGCTGATTGTCGCGTTGTCATAGTTGCCACAGCTATACGGCGTCCGCGACACCATAAACGGATACGGCCCTTTGTCCTCAAACTCCGACGCGATCGGCATATACACCACCGTATAAAGCTTCACGCCATCGCGCATGTCGATGCGATACTCATGCTTCGTATAGTGGGTCCGGTAAAACTCCAGCTGCTCTCGCCGCTGCTCTTCGGGAGATGGCACCGGAGCCTTCGCGGGCGCAGCCCCGGGAGCCTGCCCCCCCGCCGTTATCGCCACCATCAGCCCCGCAACCGCCACAATCCCCGCTACTCGCATCGTCACTCCGATCACAAACTCTCCGGATTGTATCCGGTCGCTACCGCTGTGCCATACTTGCTGGCATGACGCGCCGTCGCTTTCCAGCGTCAACCTTCGCGCTCCTGCTCCTCGCCGCTCTGCTCTCCGCCCTCGGCGCGACTGCCGTCTCCGCGCAGGACGACCCCGCTCCCTACGTCCTGCATGTCTACGCCAACCTTATCCAGGTACCCACACTCGTCCTCAGCAAAGCCCGCAAACCGCTCCCACCCGTCCCTCTCACAAAGTTCGACATCAGCCTCGACTCCGGCCCCACCTTCCACCCCACCCAGATGCGCCTCGAAGGCGATGACCCCGTCAGCCTCGCCATCCTGATCGACGCCAGCGACAGCCACGACTCCATCGTGCAGAACTTCTCACTCGCGCTCTCCAGCCTCTCGCCCGACTTCCTCCATCCACAGGATCACATCACCATCTACGCCGTGGACTGCGCGCTGATCCGCTCTTCCAACGACCTTCCAGCCGGCGCGTCTCTTCTCCGCGCCGGCGTCGACCACGCGCTCGTCGCCCCAAACCTCCACGGCCCCAAGCGCCACTCCAATTGCGCGGACACGCTGCGCCTCTGGGACTCAGTGGTCACCGTCGCCCGTGTGCTCGCCGATATGCCAGGACGGCGCGTCCTTCTCATCGTCTCCAATGGAACCGACAAAAGCAGCCAAACCAAATGGGCCGATACCCTTCGCAACATAAATCTCGCCGGCGTCGGCGTCTTCGGCTTGCGCAGTTCTTATGCGGCAGCGGCCACCCAGGACGCCTCCCAGTTCTACAGCCGTCATTCCTTCGGTGTCCCTGTATCCATGCAGAGCCCCTACGAAGACCCCTTCCAGGAACTGTGCGAGGCCAACGGCGGCATTATCCTCAAGTCCCGTTCCAAAGACCTCTCACGAACCCTGGCAACCTTCGTCAACCTGCTCCGCAACCGCTACATCCTTGAGTTTCCGCGCTCCAACGATGCACCTTCAGGTCAGCACAACATCACGGTCACCATTCCCAGGACAGACGCCTTCATCACCACCGCCGGCGTCCTCGTCCCACTGGCCGACCCCAAACTGCTAGCCGACCCCAACACTGTCCCCACCACGCCTTCGCAGATCAAGTTCGGCAACCGCCGCCCACTCGATCCCAATAATCCCTCTCCACCCGCTAGCCCACCTCGGTAAGCTCCGCCATCCGGCCCTTGCCCGCCAGCCGCATCACTAGCCGCTCCAGCACCAGCCGCTTGTCCGCCGGGCTCGACCGCAACTCCAGATCAGCCTTCGCAATCAGCCTCAACCCGCGCGTCAACTCTCCGCGGTCGCGATACCGCCGCGCCTGCGCAATGAGCGCATCGGCCGCAAACGGCGCCACGCGAAACCCCGGCCACAGCACCTGCCACATCGCCCTCTGATCCTTCACCTGCTTCTCATTCAGCACCAGCATCTGCCGATAGGTCTTCGCCAGCGTAAAAATGTGCCCAATCGCCGAATCCTCCCCGCCGTCGCTCGCATTCAACAGCCCCTGCAGCAACGCCAACGCCCGCGGCGCATCCTTCAAACTGATCGCATCCGTCAGCTCATAAAGACTCCGCTGCTTGGCCGCGGCCACCATCGTCTCCACATCGCCTACATCAATTGCGCCTTCACCCATCGCTCCCGCATAGAGCAGCAGCTTCTCCAGCTCGCTCTTCACCGAAAGCATCTCCGCTCCCAGCGCATCCACCAGCTCATTTGCAGCCGCCTCCTTAAACGCCACACCCTTGGCCTCAGCCTCGCGCATCACCCAGCGAACGGCATCGTCCTCGCTCACCTGCTGCAGCTCCACCACGCCACACCCATCGCCCAGCGTCTCGCGAATCCGCTCCGCCCGCTCCTTGTCCTGCATATCCATCTTCCGCACATCTTGCGGAAGATGAATATGGTCCGCCACAAAGATCACCAGCGCCGAAGGATTCGGCCGTCGAAAGTAATCATCGATAGCCGCAAACTCGTCCTTCTTCTGCCCACGCCCATACAGCTTCTGCACATTCCGCAGAAACAACACCTGGAACGGCGCCATCAACGAAGGCGTCTGCGCCAGATCAAGCGCCTCAAAGATCGACGTATACCCAAGATCAAGCTCATGCAGACAAAAGTCCCGCATCTCATCCGGCACCAGCGCCTTCAACACGCCACGCCGGCAAACGTCATACAGAAACGCCTCATCTCCCATCAGCACATAACCGGCCCGCCGCGCATCTCCGCCGATCTCGGCCACAAACCGCTCCGCCGCGGCAAAGCTCTTCAACGCCGCGCTCATTTGAACGACTCCAGCATGTCGCTCACCAGCGCCTCGCCAAAGCTATGCGCCAAACGACGCACCGCCGCACTATCTTCCTGGATCGATCCGCTCAAATCCTGCGTCGATTGATACTGCTCCCGCCATCCAAACGCATCGTTCTTGTAAAGCACCGTCCCATCATGCGCCGTCAGCACCACCTGCGCCGTCACGGTCACCAGGTAGCTTGAGGTCTGCCCACTCGACGCGTCATACGTCAGCGGCGCCACTGTCTCCGTCAAAATCGTTCCGCGCAACGTAGCATCAGCCGTCGTCCCAGCTCCTTCGAATGTCCCATCCCCGCTCGACGTCAACACCTGGTACCGCGTCCTCGAATTCAACTCCCGCACCACCGCCTGCGTAAACGCCGCCTCGGTCCGAAACCCCTGCACCTTCGACTGAAATACCGGCACCGCCAGCGTCCGCACATTCGCCGGCACATGCGACGCCGCACCCACCTGGTGATACCCACAGCCGGTCGCGCCCATCGTCAGAGCCAGCAAAACACAACTCAAAACCTTTGCCACGTTACTCCTTCACCACATTCACATAGTAATGGTCGCTATCCACTGCAAAACCATCTTTCGTTCCCGCCCACGGCATCGACTTCCACTCCGCTGTCGCCGGTTTCACCAAACTCCAATGCTGCGCATCACCCACCCGAACCGGCATCGCAAACCCAGCCTCATCCACCTTCCACCGATACTCCACCACCCCCGGCTCAAACTTCAGCTCCAACACTGGCAGCGCCGCATGCCGCAGATACTCGTCAAAGAACGGCTTCAACTCCATCCCAGTCCGCTCACTCCACCACAACTCGACATTCTCCGTCATGATGTCCTGATACTTAAACCGCTGATAAAAATCATGCAGGTCCACAAACCACTTCGCATCGTCATCGATCACACTCCGCAGTGTGTTGATCATCAACGCACCCTTGAAGTACTGATCCTGCGGCGGTTCCGCATTCGTTCCATGCGCCGTGACGATCGGGATCTGGTTGTGCACCTTTGGCTTCAACCCATTCACATACCGAATCGTATCCGCCTTACCCCACCGATACTCCACATACAGCGTCTCCATATACGTGGTCCATCCCTCGTGGATCCACATATCCGAAACATCCGCCGCCGTCACCGCATTGCCAAACCACTCATGCCCACTCTCATGGATGATGATGAAATCAAACTTCGGCGAAATCCCCACACCCGTCCAGTCGCGCCCGTAGTACCCATTCTCAAAATGGTTCCCATACGCCACAGCCGACTGATGCTCCATCCCCGCATAAGGAACCTCAATCAACTTGTACCCATCCTTATCGAACGGATACTCGCCAAAGTAATGCTCATACGCATCCAACATCACCGGGACCTGCGCAAACTGCTTCTTCGCTTTCTCCAGGTCCTCCGGCAGCGCATAGTAATCCAGCGTCGTCTCGCCATGCTTATCCGCAAAGTGCTGATACTCCCCAATGTTTAGCGCCACATCATAGTTATTGATCGGATAATGCACCCTCCAATCCCACTCCGTATATCCATCCCCTAAATCCTTGCTCCCCACAAACCGCCCATTCGACACATCCATCAACCCATTCGGCACCGCAACATCAATCTCCATCCCATCCTGCGGCTCATCTCTCCACTGGTCCTTATTCGGCCACCAGACACTCGCTCCCTCACCCTCACAAGCAGTTGTAATCCACGGCTTGCCTTCCTTGTCCTTATCGAACGAGAAGCACCCAAACCTCCCCTGCTTCACCGGCTTACCCGAGTAAGCAACCACCACATCAGCCACCGTCCCCTTACGCAGCACCTTGCCCAGCGAAACATACAGCGTCCGCTCCGCACGCGTATACGTCAGCTCCGCTCCATCCATCTTGATGCTCTCTAGCGTCAACTCCGGCGTAAGCTCCAGCTGAATCTTGTCCCCATCGCTCAGCATCCGGAACCGCACCACATTGCTGCCGGAAATCCTCTGCGCAACCGGATCGACCCGCAAGCTAAAGTGATAGAACAACAAATCATTGTTAGCCCGATAAGGCCCATACCCGCCTCGCAGCAAATCATCCTTTGTCGGCACCCTCACCGCATCCGGCTTCTGCGCTCCGGTCCCCACCGTAGCCCCGGGAGTAGTCGTCGCACTCTGTGCCGAAGGCTGTGTTACCTGCCCGACCATGCATCCGACACAGACGATCCAACCAGCCGCCATCCATCGCTTCATTCCTAACATTCCACCAGCTTACTGTCAGCGCCACATGACGCATCGGTCATCTTTAAGCATCATACCCACCAGCACTCCTGAACGATTACTGCCCTGCCTCACGGCTACGTCCACGCAACGCACGACGAAAACCGATCCGGAGGCCCCATGTATCACCACATCAAAAAACTCATGTTCACCGTCAACGTCGGAACTCCGGACGCCAAGTTCGGTAACCTCCTCCTCGAACAATTCGGCGGAGCCAACGGCGAACTCGCCGCCGCCATGCAGTACACAATCCAGGGTTGGAACTGCGTCGACGACCTCGCCCGCCGCGATCTTCTCCTCGACATCGGCACTGAAGAGCTCTCTCATCTTGAGGTCGTCGGCGCCCTCATCCGCATGCACCTCAAGGAGCTCAAGACCAACCGCGAAGCCGCGGAAGCCGATCCGCTCGTCACCATCGCCGGCGGTGGCGGCGTTGCTCTCTACAACGCACAGGGCGATGCCTGGACCTCCGACTACCTCAAGATCACCGGCGAGCTCGACGTCGATCTCCGCTCCAACATCGCCGCCGAAGCCCGCGCCAAGATCGTCTACGAGCGCCTCATCGACCACACCGACGATCCCGGCACCATCGACACCCTGCAGTTCCTCATGACCCGCGAAATCACCCATCTCAAGGCCTTCACCGCCGCGCTCGAGAGCATGGAAAAGTCGCCATTCTCGATCGGCTTCCTCAAACCCACACCCGGAATCGTCGATCAATACTTCAACGCCTCCACCGGCGACGGAGACGAAGGCGAAACCGACATGCGCGGCCCATGGCAGACCTCTTTCGGCCTCGCACCGGTCGAATCCAATATGGTCGGCGGCCCCGGCCTCGCTGTCGAAGACATCAGCGGCACCGAAGACAAAGAAGACCGCGGCAAGCAGGACATGGGCCAGAAAGCCACCACGTCCCCATTCGCCGAAGCCCTCAGCCAGACCAGTCCCAGCACCAACAAACCTGGCCTCAACGACTCCTCATCCGCAAAAACCAACGGCTCCTCCAACGGCCACTCCAGCCCGAAGAAGAAAGCCGTCAAACACTAAACCCAGCCACTAAGAAACGGGCAGCCTACAACGGGTTGCCCGTTTTCCTTTTAAGTCTATCGACGCCCGCTAAACTGTTCGCATGCTCCGCACACCTCCGGCCACTTGGACAATCCCCACCCTCGAAACCCCACGCCTCCGCCTCCGCGCCCACACCCTCGCCGACTTCCCAACCTACTGCACCCTCTGGGCTGACGCCCGCGTCATGCAATACATCGGCGGCAAGCCCAACACACCCGAAGAATCCTGGTCCCGCTTCCTCCGCAACGCCGGCCACTGGTCGCTTCTCGGCTTCGGCTCCTGGTACATCGAAGAGAAATCCACCGGAGACTTCGTCGGCGAGTCCGGCCTCTTCGACTACCACCGCGCCATCGATCCACCTCTCGGCGACATCCCCGAAATCGGCTGGATTCTCTCACCCGCCAAACACGGCCACGGCTACGCCACCGAAGCCGTCCAGGCCATCCTCGCGTGGGCTACCGATCTCTTCATCTCACCCGAGGTCGCCTGCATCATCCACCCCGACAACGACGCCTCTCTCCGCCTGGCCGCCAAATGCGGCTTCACCCTCAGCCACCCCATCACCTACCGCGAAAGCCCCGCTCTCGTCCTCACCCGCAAACTCCGCGACTAACTCCAGACGCAGAAAGGGCGGCTCAAAATGAGCCGCCCTTTCTAATCCAAACCAACATCCTTATGCGGAAGCCGGTGTGCCTTCGCTGAAGCCGGTCTTGCGGCCGCCTTCAGGCTTCAACACCTTCTGCGTGTCGCCATCGCCATCGGCATACGCCAGCGACGACTTCACCGGACCAAGCTCCTTGCCGGCAATCAGCAACTCAATCTCAGCCGCATCCAGCGTCTCGCGGTCCAGCAGAGCAGCCGCCATCCGGTGCATCACATCCTGGTTATCTTCCAGGATCTGGTGCGCCGACTTATAGCCTTCATCGACCAACCGGCGAACAGCCTGATCGATCTGTTGCGCCGTATCGTCCGAGTAATCCCGCGCCTGCGCAATCTCACGGCCCAGGAAGATCTGCTCTTCCTTCTTGCCGTAAGTCAGCGGTCCAAGCTCGCTCATGCCGTACTCGCAAACCATCTTGCGAGCCAGTTCCGTCGCACGCACAATGTCATTGCCCGCGCCAGTCGTCATGCGGTTCATAAAGATCTCTTCCGCGCAGCGTCCGCCCATCAGGATGGCAAGCTGCGTGTTCAGATAATCCTTCGTCACCGTGTGCTTGTCTTCTTCCGGCAGATGCATCGTCACACCCAGCGCCATACCGCGCGGAATGATCGTCACTTTGTGCAACGGATCGCTGTGATCGCGCTTCGCCGCCACGAGCACGTGTCCGGCCTCGTGATACGCCGTATCGCGCTTGTCATCTTCCGACAGCAGCATCGACTTGCGCTCAGCGCCCATCAACACCTTGTCCTTCGCGACTTCGAAGTCGTACATGTGGACAGCCTTGCGGTTGAACCGCGCCGCCGTCAATGCCGCTTCGTTCACCATGTTGGCAAGATCAGCGCCGCTGAAACCCGGTGTCCCACGCGCCAACACGCCGAGGTTTACATCCTCAGACAGCGGCACCTTCTTCGAGTGCACACGAAGCACTTCTTCGCGGCCACGAATGTCAGGACGATCCACAATCACGCGACGGTCAAAACGGCCCGGACGAAGCAGCGCCGGATCAAGTACATCCGGACGGTTCGTCGCCGCAATAAGGATCACGCCGTCGTTGGACTCAAAGCCGTCCATCTCAACCAGAAGCTGGTTCAACGTCTGCTCGCGCTCATCGTGTCCGCCGCCCAGGCCAGCACCGCGGTGCCGTCCAACAGCGTCGATCTCATCGATGAAGATGATGCACGGAGCATTCTTCTTACCCTGCTCAAATAGATCGCGAACGCGGCTCGCACCGACGCCCACAAACATTTCCACGAAGTCCGAACCCGAAATCGAGAAGAACGGAACGTTCGCCTCACCGGCCACAGCACGCGCCAGCAAAGTCTTACCCGTTCCCGGAGGCCCAACCATCAGCACGCCCTTGGGGATGCGTCCGCCCAGGCGCTGGAACTTCTGCGCCTCGCGCAGGAATTCGATGATTTCCTTCAGCTCTTCCTTGGCTTCATCTACGCCCGCGACGTCTTTGAACGTAATCTTCTTCTGCTGCATCGAAAGCAAGCGGGCGCGGTTCTTGCCAAAGCTAAGCGCCTTGTTTCCGCCACTCTGCATCTGCCGCATCATGAACAGGAACAGCGCAAAGATCGCCATGATCGGCAGCGCCTGGATCAGGATGCTCAACCACAGATTCCCCTGCGGGTCCTTGATCGTCACGTTCACGCCGTGATCGCGCAGGTCTTTATAGAAGTCCGGATAGTTCGCCGGAATGGTCGTGTGGAAAGTTCCCTTATTGTTCTTGTACTCACCCGTGACTTCCGTACCGGCGACCGTAATGGAAGCGATGTTGCCTGCCTCGGCGTCGGTCAGCGTCTCCGTCAGGCTGGTCGCTTTATCGTGACCTGTACCCATGGTCTTGTAAACAAACTGCCAGCCCACCAAGAGGCAGCCGATCGTGACCACCCAGATCAACAAATGTTTAGCTGTTGAATTCAATCTGCTTCCTCATTTCCTCATCGGCCCTGGCGCTTGAAAACTCTCAGCTCACACAGACCCTTGTCCCATCGATTAGACGGCACCAGTACAAATTCGATGCACCTTGCACCGCACCGATCGATCAAACTCACGAAACCCTAAGTAAGATTCTACTCTCCCCGCCGCTTTTCAGGCGTCAAAAATCCTTGCGACTTCCGTGTCATGTTGCAATATCGGTCGCCTTCGCTACCCGTATTACGCCTGTGGCTGCCTCATTTACCCCTCGACTCGCTTGCCGCCACAGCCGAAGCTCCCGCGCCGATCGCTCCGCCCGCAATCCGTCGCTCAACTCCAGCCGGCTGCCGATCCGCCCCAAAATTCCCGCATGCCCACCGAAACCAGCCAACGCCAGCAACTTCGCCGTCTCCTCAAAACTCAGCCGGGATCCGATCCCCCGCGCCATCCCCCGCACCACCCGTCGCCGTGTCGCCGCGTTCAGAGCCTTAAGCCGCTCAATTTCCACCGCAACCCCCGCGTCACCCACAGCCGTGCTCACCGCCCGTCCGCCACCCCGGACAGGCTTGCCCGGCAACACCACCTGAGCCAGAATCCTTTCCACCTCAGTCTCCCAGTGCGCCTCTTCATCCCGTGCAATCGCCGCCAGGTTCGCCAACAACCCATCCACCCCGGGATTGAAACTCCGCAATACCGGCATCAACTCATGCCGCACCCGGTTCCGCGTCAGCCCCAAATCCTTATTCGACGAGTCCTCTCGCCAAACCTGCCCCCGTACCCGCAAAAACTCCTCTACCTCACTCCGCCGAACCCCCAGCAATGGCCGCACCACCCGAACCTTCCCTGAAACCTGACCCCTGAAACCTGAAACCTGCACTTCTGAAATCCCTCCCAACCCCTCCGTCCACGCCCCCCGCAACAGCTTCATCACCACGGTTTCGGCCTGATCGTCCAGCGTATGCGCCGTCGCCACCACATCCACCTCCAAACCCCGCAGCGCCGCATACCGAAGCTCCCGCGCCGCCTCCTCCAACCCCTCCCCCGTCGCCGCCTGTCGCGTCGCCATATCCACTGGAAACACCGTCAGCGGCACGCCCATCCGCTCACAAAGCTCCCGCACAAACGCCTCATCCCCATCCGACTCTGCCCCCCGCAACCCATGGTTCACATGTGCCGCGCTCAGAACCACCCCCAGTGGCTCCTTGTTTTGCGCCGAAGCCGTATTCGCCTCTACCATGCGCACCAACAGTGCCACCGAATCCGCTCCGCCCGACACCGCCACACAAACCCGCTCCCCGGCCCTCACCAACCCCCGGTCCATCCCCAAACTCACACTCTTTCCAGCCATCGATCCATCCTAATCGCCCGTCCTCCCCACCCTCGCCCCCTCCATCCTCTACACTTTCAAGATCATGCCCACACTCCGCCGCGCCACGGTAGCCGACGCCTCCCTCATCACCCAGCACCGCCACATCATGTTTGCCGACAACAATTTCGCCGATGAAGGCCGCTTCGCCAAAATGGACACCGCCTTCGAACCCTGGGTCCGCCAGCACCTCGCCGACGGCACCTACGTCGGCCTCTTCCTAGAAGACGAAGCCACCCACCAGGTCCTCGCCGGCGCCGGCATCTTCTTCATGGAGTTCCCACCCCACTGGATGCACCTCGAACCCCGCCGCGCCTACCTGCTCAACTTCTATACGGCCCCCGAAGCCCGCGGCCAGGGCTACGCCAAACAGCTCCTCAAAGCCTCCGTCGATCTCTGCCGCGAACAGAACGTAGAAGTAGTCAGCCTCCACGCCAGCCCCTTCGGTCGCCCCATCTACGAAAAATTCGGCTTCACCCGCTCAACCGAAATGCTCCTCCGCCTAAACCCCTAATCGCCTTTCTATTCCCTATTCCCTTCTACCTGTTGCCTGCCTTGTTGCTATACTCAGCTTCCCATGTCCGTATTCGTTATCCTCCCCGCAGCCGGTATCGGCACCCGCATGGCCTCCACCGGAGGCGCTCCCAAACAGTTCCTCACCCTTCGCGGCCTGCCCATCCTGCAGCACTCCCTGCAGGCATTCCTCTCCATCCCGCGTATCACCGGCGTCTACGTCTCGGTCCGCCCGTCGGAAGAGGCCCGCGTTCTGGCTCTCGTCTCCGAGCACCGCATGGAAGACAAGGTCCACGTCGTCATCGGCGGCGACAACCGCCAGGACTCCGTCGCCAACGCCCTCGCCGCGCTCCCTTCCACTTCAGACGACGACATTGTCCTCGTCCACGACGCCGTCCGCCCCCTCATTGACCCCCAGACCATCGAGCGCACCATCGCCGCCATCGAAAAGCACGGCGCCGCCATCGTGGCCTTCCCCGCCGTAGACACTATCAAGCAGGTCGAGCGCACCGCCGACGGCGCCATCATCACCGCAACCATCCCGCGCGAGCTCATCGTCCACGCTCAGACGCCCCAGGGTGCCAAGATCCCGCTGATACGCCGCGCCTTCGCCGAAGCCGCAGCCGACGAGTTCACCGGCACTGACGAAGCCTCGCTGCTCGAACGCGCCAACATCCCTGTCTTCGTCGTCCCCGGCAACCAGCGCAACTTCAAGGTCACCCAACCCGGCGACTTGGAAATCGCCGAATTCTACCTAGCCGGCTAAAGTCGGAACCTTCCAATAAATTCAAAGGTGGAGAAATGGCTAAACGACTCCCATCCGTTCGACTCACACCCGACCAAATCTTCGGTACCTTTCGCGAACTCGGACATCGGCCTACGATCACCGAAGTTGAGCAGTGGCTTCTTGAACATCGCCGGGATATCCAAGAAGGAATGGAGAAAGCCGTGGCTGAACATCTCAAAGAAATATTGGAAGACGCGATGCTAAGCGGCTACCCGGAGGTAGCGTTTGATCAGCAATATCACGCCGTGGATGGAGCAATCCTTGATGCAGCCGAGGCGTACGCAACGAGAGTTGGTCGCGAAGAACACGGAAATAGTCATACTGAAACTGAAATGGTGAGTGTCATTCGGAGAATGCTGAGTCAATCTCGTCTTAGCGTTTGCATGGCATATGAATTTGAATTCGCTATACCCGGGGCTGCCTACGACAACCGCGTTATCACCCATCGAACTAGACGAGTGCATCTAGAAAAAGATGGAGAGATCGTCACGGCAACTCTTATAGAGGACGACAACTGTCAGCACACGAACGATGTCTTTCTACCAGAGAGCATAAAGCTTATGAATTGACCGTAGTTCTTTCCTTGACGTCACTGCATCCAATCCCCATGGCAACCGCCACCCAGGTCGAGCTCACCGAAGACCAGCTCACGCTGATCGCGAAAGCCCTCGCCGACCCGCGCCGCTACGAAATCCTCAAGAAGATCAGCGCCCAAACCTGTTGCACCCCATGTAGCAGCATGCGCGACTGCTTCGATATCGCCCCCGCGACACTCTCGCACCACATGAAAGAACTCGAAACCGCCGGCCTCATCCATTCGGAAAAAGAAGGCAAGTTCGTCAATTACAAGCCCCGCCCCGAAGTTCTCCGCGCCTACCTCACCCGCCTCAAGTCAGACCTCGCCTAGAACCTTCGCCCCCTCCTCGGCCTTTGCCTTCAAAGCTTTCCCTCCTACTCGCACGACCTCAAAAACAAAATCCACAACACCCCTGAATCCTTCCGCTCCCCACTCACATCAATTCGATGGTTGTCGAAATATCGAAACGATATCGACACAAGGAGATTGAGAAATGAGCAAGCTTACAGGTAAAGTCGCAGTCGTCACCGGCGCATCCAAAGGCATCGGAGCCGCCATCGCAAAGTCACTCGGCGCAGCAGGCGCCTCCGTCGTCGTCAACTACGCCTCCGACAAGGCCGGCGCAGAAGCCGTAGTCAAAGCCATCACCGACAATGACGGCAAGGCCGTCACCGTGCAGGGCGACGTCTCGAAGACCGCCGACGCACAGAAGATCATCGCCGCAGCCATCACCAACTTCAGCAAGCTGGACATCGTCGTCAACAACTCGGGCATCTACGCCTTCGCTCCTCTGGAAGCCGTAACCGAAGAAAGCTTCACGAAGCAGTTCGGCACCAACGTCCTCGGCACGCTGCTGGTCACGCAGGCCGCTCTGCCGCACCTCGGCAAGGGCGCAAGCGTCATCAACCTCGGCTCGCTCGTCAGCCGCATCACGCCGCCTAACAGCTCCGTCTACACCGGCACCAAGGGTGCAATCGATGCCATCACCGGCGTGCTTTCACTCGAACTCGGACCTAAGGGCATCCGCGTCAACGCCCTCAACCCCGGCCTCGTTGAGACCGAGGGTACCCACACCGCCGGCTTCATCGGTTCCGACTTCCACAAGGAAGCCGTAGCCAAAACCCCGCTCGGCCGTACCGGCCAGCCGCAGGATATCGCCGACGTCGCAGTCTTCCTCGCCTCTGACGAAGCCGGTTGGCTCACCGGTCAGCTCATCAACGCCGCTGGTGGCGTTCGGTAATCCACAGCAGCATTCAACAAAATTCCATCCATCGGCGAGTCTTTTGTCGGTGGGTGGAGTCTTAATCACACAAGCGAGGCTGCAACGCCATTGCCCAGGAGACACGCCATGTTTCTCACACTCTTCATGTTCCTCCCTTTCATCGCGACCTTCGGATTCGCCACTTGGCACCCATCCTCCAGCGAGACCCGCGCTAAGGACTATCAGCGCGGCCGCAACTCCCTCTGCCGGGGTTAACTGCCCCAACGCGTCGAGTGTCCCACTCCCGACGCGCCTTATGCGGCAGAGCGGGGTCTCGCACAGGCCAGTCCCGCTACAGCCCGCGCCGCTTTACAATCCCAACATGAGCATGCGCATCGGCCTCGGCTTCGACTCCCACGCCTTCAAACCCGGAGTCCCTCTGGTCATCGGCGGCCTCAAGATCGACCACCCCGAAGGCCTCGCCGGTCATTCCGACGGCGACCTACTCCTTCACGCCATCACCGACGCCCTCCTCGGCGCCGTCTCCGCAGGCGACATCGGCACCTTTTTCCCGCCCACCGACCCCAAGTGGAAGGGCGCCGACTCCACCCTTTTCCTCGCCACCGCACTTGAGGAAATCGCCCTCGTCGGCTTCAAGATCGTCAACATCGACTGCGTGCTTATCATGCACCGCCCCAAGATCGTCCCCATCGCCGCCGACCTCCGCGAGCGCGTCGCCGATCTTCTTTCGCTCGACATCAACAACGTCAGCATCAAGGGCAAAACTCCCGAAGGCCTCACCCAGGACGGCACCGCCGTAGCCCACGTCGTCGTCCTGCTCGAATCGATCAAGCTCCCCGACGAGCATAGAAAGCTGGCCCTCGAAGCCGACGCCCCCAACGAAGCTGACATCGACGGCGTCCTCACCACCCTCGCCGCGGACACCCCCGACATCGCCGCGCTCGGCCGCAAACTCCCTACCTTCGACACCGACGATCTCACCTAAACGATGTCGCTGACCGGAAGCCGGGCACGCACTGCGGCCGAAGCAATGATAAATGTGCAAGGCCGAGGACACTGCGTAGGATGGCAGAGAAGGTTTCAAGAAAAACCCCTTGTAGCTGGGATCGCGCGTGCAGTCCGGGGCCAAAAATCCGAGATGCATGCAGTCGTTTATTCGAAGTTGGGTAGGATGCAGGAATGAAAGTGATTCTCTTCGGCGGCACGGGCATGGTGGGACAGGGCGTTCTCCACGAATGCATCTCGGACCCAGGAGTAGAGCAAATCCTTCTCGTTGTGCGCGGGGCCACCGGTGTGACTTCCTCAAAGGTGATTGAGCTGGTGCATGGGGACTTCTTCGACTGGAGCGGCGTGGAAGGACGCTTCGCCGGTTTCGATACATGCCTGTTTTGTTTGGGCGTTTCTGCCGTCGGGATGAAGGAAGCAGAGTATCGCCGCACTACCTATGACCTGACCGTTGCGGTTGCGGAGATGCTGCTGCACGGCGGCTCGCTGAAGACGTTTGAGTACATCTCCGGCGCCGGAACGAATGCGAACGGCCGGCAGATGTGGGCACGCGTGAAGGGTTCACTCGAGAATACATTGATGGCGATGCCGTTCCAGCAAGTGTTCTGCGTCCGACCTGGGTACATTCAGCCGTTGCATGGTGTGCGATCGAAGATCGGCTGGTACAACGGGATCTATGCGGCGCTCTCATGGGCTTATCCGCTGATGATGCGGCTGATGCCAAAGTTTGTGACCAGCACTGAAGAGCTGGGACGGGCCATGATCGCCCTGGCGCGAAACGGATATCCAAAGAAGATTATCGAGGTACAGGACATCCACGCCGCCGCGAATCTGGGCTGAACCTGACAGAGACTACTCTTCTCTGTCGACCGGTGTGATTTCCGCGCGGAGAGCCGCCAGTTGCGAGTGCAAGAGTTTTGCGGTGAGCGACTTTGTGAGAGATTCAATGGCTGCCTGCTGCTCGGGCGTAAGGGGCTGCGCGGCAAGCCGCGCAGCAGTCCGCGCAAGCTCCTGCTGGCGTATGGTTTCCGCTGAAAGCTGCAACACCTTGATCGCAGCGATGGCGGGAGCCCGAGACAAGCGGTCCGTGTAGCGGGCCACTTCTTTGGTGACGATTGTCTCGGCAGCCTCGGCTTCCCTGCTGCGCACGGCTTGGTTTTGCGCGGCCACCTGTTGCAGGTCGTCCATGTCATAGACAAAGCAGCCCTCGAGCTTGTTGATCTCGGGAGCCACGTCGCGGGGCACGGCGATGTCGATGAAGAAGACGGGCCGGTTGCGACGGCGATGCAGCAAGGCGCGTGCGTGCTCCGTCGTAAAGACCTGACCGGCACCAGTGCTTGTGATCACGATGTCGGCACGGTGCGATTGTTCGTGTAGCTGCTCGAACGGGATTACACCGGTTGTGATCGCGGGCGTTCGCAGTGAGTCTGCGATCTTCTCCGCACGGGCTTCGGTGCGGTTGGAGACGAGCAACGTGGTTGCGCCTTGCTGGATGAGGTGTCGCGCGGCGAGGTCAGACATCTTGCCTGCGCCAACGATCAGCACTGTTTTGCCTGCGAGCGAGCCGAAGATTTTGCGTGCGAGTTCGGCGGCGACTGATGCAATCGAGACCGACGAACTGCCGATGTGGGTTTCGGTGCGCACTCGCTTGGCGACGGAAAAGGCCCGTTGCAGCAAGGGATCGAGCATGGAGCTGACGGCGCCGACCTCGCGAGCGACGTTCCAGGACTCTTTTACCTGGCCGAGGATTTGTGGCTCGCCGACGACCATGGAGTCGAGCGAACTGGCTACGCGAAAAAGATGGCGGATGGCTTCGCGCTCGCGGAACTCATAGACATGCGGGCGGACTTCGGCGGCGGGCAGACTGAGGTAGTCGTGCAGGAAGTTCAGCAGGCCGAGGGTTGTGGTAGCGACCGGCTGGGCGTCGTCCTGCACGGTGAGGAGCTCGACGCGGTTGCAGGTGGAGAGGATCATGGCTTCGCGGACGCCGGGCTGGTGTGCGAGCGTGCGGGTGGCATCGGCTAGACGAGAGATGGGGATGGCGAGACGCTCGCGCACGTCGATGGGAGCGGTCGTGTGGTTGACGCCGAGTAGCAACAACGAGCCGGGTTGTTTGATCTGGCTCATGGGGCTCGGAACCTGTGCACCGCCGATAGTGCGTTGGCCGACCAGACGGCGAGTACGACCAGGAAGACGAAGCTCGAAAGATAGACTGCGCGGCGGCCACGCAAGCCACTGTGCTGGCGGATAAAGATCATCAGCATGTAGGCGATCCACATGGCGAGCGAGAGAAGGACCTTGGGATCGGCGAAGAACGTGGGGCCGATGGTTTGTAAGGCGACGACTGAGCCGATGAGCAGGCCGGCGGTCATGCAGGGCAAGCCGAAGAGCAAGGCCTTGAGTGCGATCTGGTCGGTGGTTTCGAGGGGCGGGAGCCAGCTGCGTTTTTGCGTCGTGAGCTTCTGCTTCAGGCGGCGTTCCTGGATGAGATACAGAAGGCTGGCGATCAGCGAAAGGAACAGCGCTGCATAGGCTGCCAGCAGCAAGGCAACGTGCAGCAGCAGCCAGCCTGTGCGGATGAAGGGGTACGCAATCGTTTCGTGGCCCGGGCGGAAGGCCGGGACGATGGTCATCAGCACAACGACAGGCAGGAGGAAGATGCCGAAGCTGACGGTTTTGTACCGCGCCGTGAGCACCAGGAATGCGGTGGCCAGCAAAAGGCCGAGCATGGAGAGTGTTTCGTGTGTATCGACCGGAAGAGCGCGATGGGCGGCGTAGAGTGTTTCGGTGATGGAGACGAAGTGAAAGAAGGCTCCGGCGAGGGCTGCGGGCAGGGCTACGTGACGCCAACGGGGGCGGTTGTAGAGCGCGGCGGGCAGAACCGCGAAGGCGGCTATGCCGTACAGAACCACCGCGACTCGGAGCCAGAGGAGAGACATAGCAATATATTTCGCCGCCAGAAAGACGCGAATATCCAGTATATCGTTCTGCACCGCTTTAGGGCTTGCGGGCGGCGGTGGCGGGCATGACGCCGACGTGCTGCGGCTGGCCGTTGGATGGGCCGATCGCACCGGGGACCTGGATGCTGGTTTCTGCGACTACCGGGGTTTTCAGGGCCGTGTAGGTGGGGTCTGGACGCCAACGGCCTTTGGCGTCCTGCATCATGGGAACGATTCCTGGTTCGGCGTGGAAGGGTGAGTTGCGGTCGTTGCCGAAAAAGGTGGACCACATGCGACCGTTCTTATCGCGGAAGAAGTTTCCGTGGCCGGCGTGTGGGACGGCGAGGTAGCGCTCGGACCAAGGGTCTGCTAGCGAGGTGGCGGAGGCGATGTAGGTGTTGTACTCGCCTAGGACGAAGTCGGCTGCGGAGAGATAGTAGCGGCCGTGGTCTTTGAAGAGATAGACGCCTTCGAAGCCGATTTCGCGGCCGCTGGCGCTGGCCAGGTGGTGGTAGGGCTCGGCGAGGCCGCTCATGTCGGGCTTCATACGGGCGATCCAGCCGCCGCCGTAGAGCGAGTAGACGGTGCCGTCGTCGTCCTGGAAGAGCGAGGCGTCGATGCCGTCGGAGAGAGGCTGGTCGGGCTTGATGGCGATCTCGTAGGGGCCTTCGGCTTTGCCGGTGGTCGATTTGAGCAGCGTGATACCGTGCCGGGGGACAGAAAATGGAATCCAGAATGTCTTGTTGATGTAGTGAACTTCCGGGGCCCAGAGTGGTCGGAACGGTTCGCCATCACGCAGCGTGATGGGTTTCATCCAGGTGCCGTCGCGGTCGATATTCCACACAACCGTCGACTGGCGCGGGTGGTCGCGGACGGGAGACCAGTGCATGAGGTCAGGGGATTTCCAGACGGAGAGATCGGAGGTGACGACCATCATCTCCGGGCCACCGGTGGTGCCGGTCATATAGTAGAAGCCGTCCGGCGCGAGGCAGATGGAGGTGTCGCGGAGAAACTGGTCGAAGAGCGGGGCGATGGTCGGCAGATCGAGGCCGGATTGTTCCGTTGTATGCCAGCCTGCGGGCTTCGTCATGGCCTCGCGGGTGTGCAGCAGCAGCGTGGGCTGCGAATAGAACGGGCCTGGGTGCGGAAAGTCACGGCCTCCCATCAGGGCGAGCGTCTGGCCGGACTTGACCGAAAACTCGATGGTGAACTCAGCCGGGTTGATGGGGTTGGTAACGGTCGCGCTGTAACCGGGTAGTCGAGTACCGAGGGGAAAATTTGCACAGGCCTCAGCGGGGCAATCGGCTGCGGTAGATGGAACGCCGTCGAGCAGCGGTGGCGCTGGATTTCCTGTGGATTGCTGCTTTGTCAGCAGCACTGAACGATCTACGCCTGCGTCGGCGGCGAAGTCAGGCACGGGAATACGGAACTCGGCGGTGTTTGCCTTGTTATCCGACGATTGGCCGGCCTGACCCTTAATCATCAGCTGGTCGGGGATCGGCAGCACGAGACCCTCGCCCGGCAGTGGGTTCTGTGTGTGACGGCCGTGCGGGTACTGCGGGGAGAAGCGCAGAGCGATCCAGTGGGGCGAAAGCACCTCGACTGCCGGTGGATCAATCGGCGCCTGCGCGGTCACAACGGAGGGAAAGGCAGCCAAAAGGAACGCTAGATAAAGACGGGTACGCATGCTGACGATTCTAAGCGTTTGCAAGCCCACCAGCGTACTGCGATATCCTGAAGCTCCGCGCAGTGACCGAGCCCAACCCCATCACGAACCAGGACGAAGCAGCCGCCGAGGCGCGCTCGAGATCGGTGCTGGCCTCCGCCGATGTCTCCGGCCAGACGCCTGTGATGCGACAGTACTTCGCCGCCAAAGCCGCGCATCCGGACTGCCTGATGTTCTGCCGCATCGGCGACTTCTACGAGCTCTTCTATGAGGACGCCATTGTCGCCGCGCGCGAGCTGCAGCTGACACTCACTGCGCGGGACAAGCTCAAGCAACAGCCCATGTGCGGCGTGCCGTACCACTCGGCTGGGAACTACATCCAGCGCCTGCTGCGCAAGGGCTACCGTGTCGCCCTGTGCGAGCAGATGGAAGACCCGAAGACCACCAAGACCATAGTCCGCCGTGAGGTCACCCGTGTGCTGACGCCGGGTACGGCGCTCGATCCCGCGCTGGCTTCGAGCGACAGTCAGTGGCTGGCCAGCGTTGCGGGCATCGGGGCGGCTGGTTCGGTAGGCGTAGCAGCTATCGATCTTTCCACCGGCGAGTTTCTTGCTACGGAGTTCAACGGCGCTGCCGCTTGGACGCTTGCGCTCGACGAGCTTGCGCGATTGCGTCCGGCGGAGCTGATCTTTGCTCGCGGCGCCGGAGGATTTGGCGCAAAGACCACGCAGAGTGCGCGACAGGGCTCGCTGCGCGAGGCTGGTGATGCGGAATCGAAAGAAGAGGCTGGTTCAGTAGACATCGGCGGCGCGCGCACGGAGATTGAAGAGTGGGCTTTCACGGAGGAGTATGCCCTGCCGCTGCTGCGGCAACAGCTACGTGTTCATTCGCTTGATGGCATGGGTCTTGGCGGCCATACAGCCGCGGCGGTTTCTGCTGGAGCGATTGTGCACTACCTGCGCGCGACCAAGCAGGGTGCGCTCGAGCATCTCGATACGCTGCGTTTTTATGAGAAGCGCGACTGCCTTGAGCTTGATGCTGTCAGTGTGCGCAACCTGGAGCTTGTCGATCCGCTGTTCTCCAGCGAGGGTGCGTCTACGACGCTTTTCTATACGCTTGATGCTTGTTGCACGCCTATGGGTAAGAGGCTGTTGCGGGCGCAGTTGCTGCGGCCGATGCAGTCGCTGGAAGAGATCAACGCGCGGCTGGATGCTGTGGGTGAGGCCGCTAATGATATTCGGCGGCGCGAGGGTTTGCGGCGCGCGATGGATGGCGTGCTTGATCTTGAGCGGCTGCTTGGGCGCGTCGCACTGGACTCCGCCGGGCCTCGCGAAGTGGTCGCACTGGGCGTAACCTTGTCGCGCCTGCCAGGACTGCTCTCAAGCGTGAAGGAGTTTGCCGCAAGCTCGGCCGACGGCCGCTGGGCTTACCTTGCGAAAGCATTGGACACTTTGGCAGACCTGCAGGAGCTTATCGCTCGCACGCTGGTGGATGAACCACCTGTTTCACTTAGCGACGGCGGAGCTATCCGTGCGGGTGTTGATGCGGAGCTCGATGAGCTGCGTGGCCTTTCCACCAGCGGACGCCAGCACATCGCGGCCATTGAAGAGCGGGAGCGAGCGCGCACCGGCATTGGCTCGCTCAAGGTGCGGTTCAATTCTGTTTTTGGCTATTACCTTGAAGTGACAAAGGCCAACGCGAAGTCCGTTCCCGCCGACTACGAGCGCAAGCAGACGCTGGTCAACGCGGAACGCTTCACAACCCCGGAGCTGAAAGAGCTTGAGACAAAGATTCTTACCGCGCAGGAACGCTCCGGTGAGATCGAACGCAGCATCTTCAGCAAGCTCCGCCGCCAATTGCTGACCAATGCCGCGCGTGTTCGTGAGACTTCGCGACGCGTTGCGGAGATTGATCTGCTCGCCTGCTTCGCGCATCTGGCCGCCAACCGCGGATGGGTTCGACCCGAGGTCAATACAGGCGGCTTGCTGGAGTTCGTTGCAGCGCGGCATCCTGTGGTCGAGCGGCGCCTTGAAGAAAGCGGCGGTGGGCGCTTTATTCCGAACTCCATCCATCTCTGTGCGGCGGAGAACAGCGGTGACGGCCCTTCCCTGCTGCTCATTACCGGCCCAAACATGGGCGGCAAGAGCACCTATCTGCGTCAGGCCGCGTTGCTTGTGGTGATGGCTCAAAGCGGATGCTTCGTACCCGCAGAGCGCATGACGCTAGGCCTTGTCGATCGCATCTACACGCGCATCGGCGCCAGCGACAATGTGGCGCGTGGCCGCTCCACGTTCATGGTTGAGATGACCGAGACTGCCGCGATTCTCAACACGGCAACGCCTCGCTCTCTCGTGCTGCTCGACGAAATGGGACGTGGGACCGCAACGTATGACGGACTCTCGCTTGCATGGGCTGCGGTCGAGCACCTGCACAACGCCATCGGCGCACGCACGCTGTTCGCCACGCATTATCACGAACTCACACTGCTGGCCGACCGTCTCGCGCGGCTGAAGAACGTCCGCGTAACAGTTCGCGAAGGCGCAAGCGGGATCGTCTTTCTGCACACCGTGGAGGCGGGAGCGGCGAACAAGAGCTATGGGATCGAAGTCGCGCGGCTCGCGGGCCTTCCTTCTGCTGTCATCGAGCGCGCAAGGCAAGTCCTGAAGCTGCATGAACGTGCCGAGTCGCAACAGGTTCGCGAAGCTGTGCCCGCCGCTGAGCGTGAGCCTTCGCTGCAGATGACCATGTTCACGCCGCTTTCGCAGCGCATTGTCGACCGCGTAGAAGCTATCGATATCGATGGCCTAACACCGCGTGAAGCACTGCAGCTGCTTGCCGAGCTACAACGCGAGTTGAAAGGCAGCGCATGAAGAGCTTGCCAGCAAAGGCGATGATCGTAGCCGGCGTGATGAGCGGCACCTCCGCCGACGGCGTCGACGTCGCCATCTGCCGCATCTCACCTCCCATTAAGCCCAATGGCTCGCCGCGTGTAAAAGTGCTCGGTCACCGCGCGTTTCCATACGATGCCAAGCTGCGTACGGCAGTTCTCGCTGCTATGGATGCAACCTCTATTAGTACGGCAGAGCTTGCGCGACTTTCGTGGAGGCTTGGCGAAGTCTATGCCGGCTGTGTTGATGCGACCGCACACGAACTCAAGCTGAAGCCGCAACTCATTGCCTGTCATGGACAGACTATCTACCACCAGGCCGAGACTACGAAGTACCTCGGCAAGCCCATTCGCTGCACATGGCAAAGCGGCGAACCTTCGTTGATCGCTGAGCGCCTGCGGGTTCCTGTCGTCAGCGATTTCCGGCCTGCCGACATGGCTACAGGCGGGCAGGGCGCGCCGCTCGTGCCCATGCTGGACTACTGCCTTTTTCGGCATGCCACGAAGAACCGACTGCTGCTCAACCTTGGCGGCATCGCCAACGTCACCGCGTTGCCAGCGAACTGTGGCGCGACCGACGTTCTCGCTTTCGACACGGGCCCAGCCAATATGGTGATCGATGCCTGCATGCATCAGCTATATGGGCGCAGGCTCGACAAGAATGGCGCCGAGGCCGCACGCGGCAGAGTGCTCGACGATGTCGTGCCAAAGCTATTGCAGGCACGTTACTTTTCGGAGGCACCGCCGAAGTCCTGCGGACGCGAAGAGTTCGGCGTGGAGTTTGTCGCACACTTTCTAAAGACCTGCGCACGCGACGGAGCCAGCAAACGCGACGTCATCGCCACATCAACTGCCTTCACGTCTGAAAGTATTCTCGATGCCTATCGACGCTTTTGCTGGCCGCACTTTGGGCAACGCGCGCCGCTGGCTCGTGCTACGGAACTCTTCGTCGCCGGCGGTGGCGCGCATAACTCAACGCTGATGCGGTCCATCACGCAAGGCTTTAACGCACTCGGGGTGAAAGTTGCAACCACCGAAGCCGCAGGCGTTGCGGTCGAGGCCAAAGAAGCCGCGGCCTTTGCACTTCTTGGCTGGCTTACGTGGCACGGCATGCCGAGCAACATCCCATCCGCAACCGGAGCCACGCGTTCGGTAGTGCTTGGTAAGGTGACGCACGTATGAAGCGTCTCGCTTTCAGCTGCCTGACGCTATGCCTGCTGCCGCTGGCCTCATGCCACACGTCTGCGGTCGAGCCTGACACGCTTCGCTTCATTATTGAAAGCTCGCCTAATAATCTTGACCTTCGTCAAGGCACAGACTCTCAGTCCGAACGCGTCGGCGGGCTGATCTACGACGCTCTGGTCCACAAAGATGACGATCTCAATCTGCAGCCGTGGCTCGCGACCAGCTGGGAGAGGCCCGACCCGCTCACATGGGTCTTCCACATTCGCAGCAGCGTTCGCTTTCACGATGGCAAACCTCTCACCGCGGACGATGTAGCCTTCTCCATCCGCAGCATGACGGACGGCACGCTCATTACCGCTAAGGGCGGCGCTTTCAACCACGTCGATCGCGTCCTGGTTACCGATCCGATGACGGTCACCGTGCATATGAAGGAGCCTGACTCCAGCCTGCTGTTCAACCTCAGCGATGGCCTCTTCGGCGTCGTGGAAAAGGGTGCGGGGCGCGATGAAGGGCTGCACCCCGTCGGCACGGGACCTTTCCGTTTCGTCGACCAAGTGCAGGACAAGGATGTGCTCGTCGAGCGCAACCCCGACTACTGGAACGGTGCACCTTCGATCGCACGTGTGCGCTTTGAGATCGTTCCAGACAATCTCACTACTGCACTCGAAATCAAGAAGGGCTCAGCCGATATCGAAAGCAACGTGATTACGCTCGATATGGTGCATGCGTTGCAAGGGCTCCCGGGTCTCAAGACAGAGTCAGGTCCGGGCGCGCGTGTGGACTACGCGAACTTCAACGTCAACGATCCTGCGCTGCACGATCCGCGTGTGCGCCAGGCCATCGCATGCGCCATCGACCGCCCGGCACTCATCGAGGCAATGTGGCGCGGCCAGGCAATCCTTGCCGACTCCCTGTTGCCCCGCGGCCAATGGGCTCGTGCGACTGACGCCGAGCTCCCGCAATACCCGCATGATGTGACCCGAGCCATCCGCTTACTTGAAGCCGCCGGACTTAAGCCAGATAGAAACGGCGTGCGACTGCGTTTCACGTTGAAGACTTCGACCGACGAGACCACACGGCTCGAAGCACAGGTCATCCAGCAGGAACTGCGCGCCGCCGGCATTGATCTGCAGGTTCGCTCCACGGAGTTCGCCACCTTTTACTCCGACATAACCAAGGGCGCATTCCAGATGTATATGCTGCGGTGGATCGGGGCCAACGAAGATCCTGACATTTTCCGTTATACGACCGCAACCGCTGCCTTTCCGCCCAAAGGCGCCAACCGTGGCCGCTACACCAATCCACGTGTCGATGCTCTGCTGAAAGCCGCGAATGCCGAAATCGACCAGGAAGCGCGCCGCCGTGACTATGTCCAGGTGCAGCAAATTCTCGCAACGGACTTGCCGTCGATCCCGCTGTGGTATCCGAACAACGAGGTCGTGCATTCCACACGGCTCACGAATGTGAAGATCGATGCAGGTGGGAGCTTTGATTTTCTGCGGACAGCGAAACTGCGCTAAAGATTTGCGTTTCAGCAAAAGGTTGATCCTTTGCTACGCGCACATGCTCTCCTCCATGGAGATGCTCCGGATACTCAATTAGAAGAAGCAGTCTATCTGGTTCGCTGCTAAACAGCAGACGGATGGATCGCCGCTCTTGGAGAACACTCATCGCTGCCATCTAAGGTTGGAAGGATGGAGGTGTGTCCTCCGGTCTAGTTCCCCAATTCTTGTCGGGTGTCGCCCCCATCTCAAACTGGAGTGTTCCGCCATGCTCTACGAAGCTTTCCGGTAGCCAGGTTCTATTGGAGGTTTTCCCGTTCACCTTCAGGGTCTGTACATACGGCGAACTGGTTCCGGCGCCATGCGCCGTCACTACGATTCTTCCCTTAGCCCGCCGGATCGTGATGGCTTTGAAAAGAGGACTTCCCAGCACCAGCTCGGCGCGCCCAGGAATCTCGGGATACATGCCGATCGCCGCCCACACGTACCAAGATGACATCTCGCCCAGGTCGTCGTTGCCCGGCAAGCCCTTTGGCGTATTCGTCCATATCGAGTTCAAAACCTTGCGCACCGCCTCCTGTGTCTTCCACGGCTGCCCGAGAAAATCAAACAACCAAGGGGTCTCAATCGAAGGCTCGTTGTTAAGTTCAGCGTGAAGTGGACCAGAGCTGGTGACGGCGAGGCTGCCGTCGGGGTTGTAGAAAAACGCATTCAGCCTCCGGCTTGCCGTCTCTTCGCCACCCAGCATGGCGAAGAGCCCTTTTTCATTGAACGGCACCATCCATAGATATTGCGCGGCGCTGCCTTCAACGAAGCCTTCGCCGGAAGCGGGGTCGAAGGCCGGCCACGTCCCGTCGGCGTTACGATTCTGAAGATATCCGTCTTCGGGTGTCGCACGCGGATTGAAGATCTTCTTCCAATACTGGGCGCGCTCGAGGAACTGCCTCCGCGTGGCATTATCGCCCATACGCCGCGCGAGTTCCGATATTGCAAAATCGGCCGTCGCGTCCTCTAGCGTGTCAGCGGCCGGGCCCCATGCGTGCGCTCCTACTGGGATGTAATGCAGCTTCAACCACTGATCGAGCGACGGCCGCTGCCCCACACATTCCACCTCACAACCTTCGGAGCTTAGGTCATGCGGTGTGGGAGTAGTAGCCGCCCGCAGCAGAGATCTGTAGGCGGACTTCACATCGAAGTTCCTGCCACCGAAGGAGAGGATGTCAGCGATGGCAGACGCTGCAGGATCGCCATTCATCACGTGCGTAATTCCGCTATTATGCGTCCAGCGATCCCACTCGCCGTCGTTCTGATTGGCCTGGTTCAACAAAGATTGCGCAATATCACCGGCGGTCTGAGGTTCGAGCAGAGCCAGGAGTTGTAACTGAGACCGGTACACATCCCATCCGGAGAATGTGCCGTACTGCGCTTTCTGCGGGAATAAGACCGTGTGCAGCTTTCCATCCATGCCGAGATAGCGGCCGTCGATATCGCTGTAGAGGTTCTCGCCCATCAGCGAGTGATAAAGCGCCGTGTAGAAGACGATGCGCTCATCCTGCGTACCGCCTTCGATTACGATCCGGCCCAGTGCATGATTCCAAGCCGCATGCGCCTTGTCACGCACGGCTTCAAAGGATGTTCCTTGCGGGTTCTCTGCGTTCAGATTGGTTTCCGCGTTCTGCTCGCTCACATACGAGATGCCGACGCGCACGCCTACGGACCTCGAACCAGAGGTGTCAAGTACAACCCATCCACCCGAGCCTTTACCGGCCGGGACGAACCCCGTGGCCCCGTAAGTTGTTCCGCCGCGTACCTCGGTTGTTCCAGGATGTACCGTTGAGTCCCGCCAGGTTCCGTTAGCGAGGAATGGCACATCGAAGTGCGCCACGAAATAGAGCGTGTAGTAACTCCGGCGGTCGGTTGTACCGAGATATCCGCAGAAGTTTCCGCTGGTGACCGACCCAGATACCGTGCGACTTGCAGGATCAATCCTCACCTGCGCGTCCGAGCTTCCTGTTTCTGAGTTCGCAGTCCGGATGAGCATGACGGCGGGCTTCCCCTCGGGATAGGTGAACCTACCCAATCCTGTGCGGAGGGTGGCCGTCAACTCCGCGAGTACATCATCAGCAAGCTTCACCTTGTAATAGCCTGCCTTTGCTGTTTCCTCCTCATGCACAAAGGTGCTGCCATACACAGCGGCGCTCAAGTCGTCCGCAGGGGAAGAGGTTATTTCGCCGACATACGGCATGAAGGGGATGTCTCCACTAGCTCCGGCGCATCCGGTGCCCATCAGGTGCGTCAGGGAAAATCCGTTGATGCGGTTCGACGAATACTCATATCCGCCGGGAGCGGCGGGCCGTCCGGGGTCGTCCCGCAGGGAGCCGGGCACACCCGCCACACGCGGTCGAGGATGGTTACGTGGCTCCTCGGGGCTCCATGCAAGCATCCCCAACGGCAGCGTAGCGCCCGGATAGTCATTGCCTCCATTGGTTGTCCCGATCAATGGATTCACGAGCGCTGCGGGATCGTCGACCGGACGGGCGCTCACCTGTGACCAGGCTTCTCCGTAACATACCGACAGCAGAGTCAGCATTGCGGCTCCAGCTACTATCGGTCGGTGGTTCCATTTCAAGACGCGCATCTCTCCTCCAGACGAAACTTAGCGTTGCAGTGGTCGTTCTGCAGCAACCATCTGTTTAACCGCTGCACCCGCAAGACTCCCGTACGATGAGTTCTGCCGGCAGCGTAACGCGGGCATGGGCAGCGGGGCCCTCACCGCGGATTCTGGCAAACAACAGACTGATGGCATGCTGCCCCATCTCGGTAATGGGCTGCCTGACCGCAGTAATTGGCGGCCGCAACAGAGTGAAGAAATCGGGATCGTCAAAACCGACGAGAGCTATGTCCTTGCCAAGTTGTATCCCCAGTATCTGTAGAGCCTGAATGACCTGAACGGTACAGACATTGTTTGTTACAAACAGTGCATCAGGTCGGCGCCGTGACCGGAAGAGCGACCTCATCGCGGGCAGCACTTCTTCGTCATGTTCAAGGATCACCTTGGTGATCGGAAGCTTCTCGCGACGCACACATTCTTCATACGCAGAGACGCGCAGCCTAATTGACCGTAGATGAAAGTCGTTCGCAACGCAGGCAATTCTCCGGTACTGGTGATTGCGGAGGTGCTCAACGGCCAGACGCGCGCCAGCCTGGTTCCCCACTTCGACTGAATCCGTCGACGCGCTCTCGATCGGACGATCGATTGTGACAATGGGAATCGCACCTGCAGCAGCGACCGTGAGGTGCCGGGCGCGACTGTGGACCGGTGCCAGGACAATGCCGTCGACCGGGTGATTCGTCATTTGCTCGATCTCGGCTTTTTCTGTCGCGGGATCCCCGTCCGACACTGCCAGCCATACTGTGTAGCCTGCTTTGCGTGCCGCCTGCTGCACGGCGCGGCTAACAATCGAAAAGAACGGATCGGCCACATCGGGGACGATCAGCCCGATAGATTTGGAGAACTGGCCGGTCAACATCCGGGCGGCCAGATTCGGCCTGTATCCCAACTTTCGAATTGCGGCGCGCACTCGTTTTGCGGTTGCTTCAGAAACATAGGGATGTTCGTTGATCGTGCGGGAGACCGTCATAGGTCCAACTCCCGCGGCCTTCGCCACATCGACCAGCGTCGCTTTTCGGTTGGAGGAAGGTCGGCGCATCGGGCGACTCCAATCGGGTGTTCTCAGCACCTTAACAGGTTATTCATCGTCGGATCGAGTGACGCAAATACTATTGACAAGCGATTTCCTGCGGCGTATAAGTGTCCCGCTCTGATAGCGCAATCATATTTCATCACGGAAAGCGGCCCGAAAACAGCTTCGATCTTTCATTTTGAGGAGAGCTAATGAAAACCATCGGATGGACGAAAGTCTCGCACCTGTGTGCAGCAATCGCGCTGTTCTTACTTATGTCAGCAATCGGATTCGCGCAATCGGATGTGGGCAGCATCAGTGGATTCATCAAGGACAAGTCCGGGGCGGTCATCCCGAATGCGAACGTAACGATTCGCAACGAAGGAACCAACGAAGCACATACAGTGCAGACGGACAGCGACGGACACTTCGTCGTTCCGAACCTTCCGCCGGCGACCTACACCATGATCGCCGAAGCCAACGGATTCAATCGATTTGAAAGCATTCATAATCCGCTGGGAGCCAGCACCGCGCTCGACATCGACGGATTGCTCGCGCCCGGCTCGGTCAACACCACGGTCCAGGTCACCGCTACTGCGGTTGTGTTGCAGACGGAGTCCGGTTCTTTACAGAGCGAGATCAGCGGCCAGACGATCAACGATCAACAGCTGAATGGCCGCAATCCGCTGTTCATCGGCTCACTTATCCCCGGCATGCGCAGCAGCACGACGCTGGGCGACTTCAACTTCGCCATTGGCTCGTCGGTTCCGTTCAACGTCAACGGCGCACGGCAGCAGGATACGCTTGTCACCTTCGATGGCGCGCCCGGCGTGCGCACACGCGGGTCGGGACAAGTGATCGGTGTGGCGAACCCGGATGCTATCGAGGAGATGCAGGTCCTGACCTCCGACTATCAGGCGGAGTATGGCAGCTCGGCAGGCGGCCAAATGCGCATCGTGTCTAAGACAGGCACGACGAACTTCCACGCGACGGCTTACGAGTACCTGCGCAACTCGGCGATGAATGCGAACACATGGACGCGCAACCAGAGCCCGACAACGCGCTTCGCTTCGCCGTTCCGCTACAACAACTTCGGGTTTACCTTCGGCGGCCCGGTGTGGATCCCTGGGATGCACTGGACGGACAAGTTCCGGGAGAAGGTCTTCTTCTTCGTGGCCGAGGACTGGATACGCTATCGCTACACGGATACGCAAACACAGGCGGTGCCCACAGCGTTGATGCGGGGAGGCAACTTCAGCGAGCTGCTCAACACAAATCCTTGGTACGCCTCGCCTACATATGTCTATGATCCAGCGACCTGCCCCGTAAACAAGGCCACGAGTTGCGTTGCGTTCTTCAATAACATCATTCAGCCAACTCGTCTAAGCGCCAATGGGCTTGCGATCATCGATGCGTACCCTGCACCAACATCTGGCTACCTTAATGGAACGCAGAATTGGATCGCGGCTGCAGCTCACCCGATCAATCAACGCAAGCAGCAGATCAGTGTAGACCTGCATCTATCGGACCGTCACACGATCTCGTTCCGCCGTCAAAATGTGACCTATAACGAGTACCTTCCGTTTGACCAGGGATCTGGCTTGACGGGACGCTACTTCAACCGTCCCAATCAGACCAACGGGCTCACCTGGACGTGGATCATCAGCCAGAGCTTGATCAACGAGGCGCGCGCCACGTACAGCCTCGACCAGGTGTATATCCCCGTGAATACGGCGTTAGCCGGCTTCAACCGACAGACGTTGGGCATCAACTTCCCCTATATCATCCCCGGCGCTAAAGCAGCCCCCAATAAGATCCCATCGGTGAGCGGCCTTGGGAGCTTCTATGGCTTGGCCGGCGGACCCTACCCCTCCCACTCGGGTGGTCCCATCTATACGTACTCCGACAGCGTAACGAAGGTGTGGGGTAACCACACAGTTAAAGGCGGCGTCGAGGTCATGATCTCCGGCGAGAACGACAACGACCAGATTAACGTGAGCACCGTACCCGGGGGAGCGAACAACCAAAACGGCAACTTCTTCTTCAGCGACACGAGGACCGGCCTCGGCGGCACCTCGGGCGTGGGGCTCGCGAATCTGGCACTGGGACTCTCAGACAGCTACACAGAGATCGGTCCCAAATCCTATACCGTCTGGCGCGGTGAGTCTTATGAGTTCTTCGCACAGGACTCCTGGAAAGTAAGCACTCGGTTGCATCTAGATTACGGTCTCCGCTATACCGCACTAACACCGTACAAAGCTGCGTGGGGAAACGCTGCCTTCTTCGATCCCGCTTCCTACCAAAGTTCCGCCGCCCCTACCGTCAACCCAACAACAGGCAACGTGGTTCTTGGAACCGGGAACCCCTACGACGGCATGGTAATCCCAGGGCGCTCGAGCTTCCCTGCCTCGGCAGCCGCGCACGGCGTGGTGGGCGCGACCTCTTCGACGGCGAACAGTGCGTGTGACGGATCGTCCTGCAGTCCCTTGTTCGCGCCCAACCTCAAAGACGGCTACACCAACACGTCCTATGCCGTTCAGCCACGCGTGGGCTTTGCGTATGAACTCGATCCAAAGTTGGTGGTGCGGGGCGGATTCGGCTCCTTCGCAACCCGCATGGGACTACTAGACAACATCTTTCCAGGTGGCAATCCCCCGTTTCAACCTTTTATCGGCGTGAATGCCGTCACGGGCAATCTGACCTCGATGGTGGACAACCCAGGTTATGCACTGAACAGCACGGTAGCACCCTCCCTGACGGTGACAACGCTGAATAAAAACCTGAAGGCCCCGACCCGGTACAACTGGAACCTCGCGATTCAGCAGGAGCTTCCGTTTTCTTCCATGTTTACCCTGGCATACGTGGGCGGACGCGGTGTTCATAACTGGCGTGTCTTCGATATCAACCAGCCGACCGTTAATGCGCAGTATGCTCATCCTGGGATCAACGTTAACGCCCTTCGCCCCTATCTGGGCTTTGCCGCCATCCAGCAGGAGCAGAGCAACGGTGGCTCCAACTATCACTCCCTACAAGCGTCGTTGCAGCGTAACAATGCAAGAAACATCAGCTTCGGCGTGAGCTACACCTTTTCCAAAAGCCTGGATGACAGTTCGAACTACCGCGACATCGTTCCCGACACGTATAACACCAGTAATCTTTACGGACCTTCGGAGTACGATGCCCGGCATATGGCGGTCGTCAACTTCGTCTGGGCGCTTCCGTTCTTCCGCGAACAGAACACCCTCGCAAGCAAGTTGGTTGGCGGCTGGCGAATCGCTGGTGTCGCGCAGTTCCAGACCGGCGCGCCATGCGGCGTCGGCACCAGTCAGGACTACGCCGGCGTCGGCGAGTACGGCAGCTTCGGCTGCGGCTCGGAGGGCGAATTTTGGGTCATGAACGGTAAGCCGAAAATCCTGCATCAGTTTGCTGGCTACGGCGGTACGGGACAATATTTTTCGACCAAGAATCCAGACGGTTCCTCGATCTTCACTCAACCGGCCGCAGGCACCTTCAATCTCCAGAGTGGCGTCCGTGACTCAATCTATCAGCCTGGCTACCAGGACTGGAACCTGTCGCTGAAGAAGAAGTTCGCCATTACAGAAACCGCCAACATGGAGTTCACTACGGACGCCTACAACTTCATCAACCACCCCAACTGGTCGGGTCCTAATCTGAATCCGACCTCGGGCCAGTTCGGCGAGGTCACAGGCAAATCGACAACCAATCCGCGTACGCTGCAGGTCGGTCTGCATCTTAGCTACTAGCCTTTTAGAAAACAAGTGCCAACCGGCCCTAGGATCAGGGTCTAATACACTCGTCCTTCGCAATCTGTGAACCATCCCCGATGCTGTCGATTCGCCTGCGGGAAACCACCCGTTTCTGTTGACGTATCTGCCGGCGGCGAACTCCATCTATGGTCAGGTGACGATTGGGCCAATCAACCTCAATATCATTCCGGAACCGCGGCCCGATCTGAAGCCGGCGGAGCTCGACTTCACGGACGTCCCAGTAGGGACCTCGAGCACGCAGGAGGTTACCCTGGACAACGCGGGCACTGGGCTTTTGATGGTCCATACGACCTCGTCGCATGTATTGTCAGTACCACGATCTGCCATGTTCTAGATACCCGGCGCACTGTTGACTGTGCTATTGAGCTTCACTCGCAAACGCGTCTCTGTAAAGATGGCGAGGGTGATTTCGCTTTTTGCCCTCGCTGCTGTTGCACTAGGAGCAACAGCCTGCTCAAACGCTCCATTCTCAACTCAGCTGGGTACGGACAACACTGCTGTAATCGTGAACGCAACAGCAACGATAGGCACAGGCAGCACGAATATGCAGCAGAGCCTCGGCATCGCAGCGACTGTGCGATAACTTCGGCAGCGATAAATGCGCATTGCGGGAGTAATCGGTCGCTCTCCGGGCTCAATCAATGACTCGGTCTGTTCACACCACTCTAGATTTCACGGCAACACAATTAGTAACCACAAGCCGACTTCCCGGTACCGACCAATCCTTGGCGAGGGCGCTGTGAAATCATGGTGTGTCGTTCGCTTTGCTCATCGCAAGCGCACTGTATCTTTGATCATGCACGGCAACTGCTCGGTCCGGCGACATCTCTGTTATGAACGGGTTGTCAGCGGTCATGTCAGAGCGATCCAGGCATGGAGCGCGGACGGTGGCGGCATCATTGATGCTGGCGATAAATGGGAGCTACTCAGTGGTGGCAGTGTCGAATTGTTGGTCCACCTAGACGAGTAGATATGGATATTCAGGCACCAATCTGTGGAAAACTTCATGGGCGTGATCTGCCATCCTTTATGCGGGCCCCTCTTTCATTGCATTTTCGCAGCACGTTCGTAATGCTTTTCTTTCTTTCTACCCGTTCCCCGAGGTAATATGGCCTCCTTTGCGTGTTCCCAAACTCCCGCCCGAATCTTTCGCGTAATTCTTTGTCTTGCGTTATCCGTTGCCGCCTCCGCAGCTGTTTCCATGCACGCGCAAAGTGCCACGCGTAGCACTACCGATTTGCAACTGCATCAGTTTAAGCCTCAGATTGCCCCAGAGCTGGCGGCGCAGTCGGCTTCGGTCAGCGACCTGAGCGTGGATGCTAGCGGCATGTCGCGCCTTGCGTCTTCACAGATAGCTGCTCTGCAGAGAGAGAAGGGGGCTCGCACGGCGGCCCAACGAAAGATCGACTCCAACGTTCTGTATACGGAGCGGATGCTGCAAGGGATGAATGCGGCTCCGGGTGTGACGTCACTCGAGACGGGAGTAACGCTGGATGTGAACAACAACATCGTTGTGGACATGGTTGCGAATCTGAACGAGTCTCTGCTCAGCAAGCTTTCCGCGGTGGGCGCGACTGTTCTCTATTCGAATGCATCCATGCATAGCATTCGCGCGTTGATTGCTCCGAACGAAATTGAAGTCATAGCGGCGTTGCCGGATGTGCTCTTTATCAATCCTATGCAGAAGGCGAGTCACAGCGGACACAACATCCGTCCCACACATGTCACCAGCTCGCACGAAAATCTCGCACCTGGATTTGAAGCCAGAGTTGCGAAGGTTCGTGCGATGATTCTGGACTGGCAAAAGACCCATGGCGAAAATACGGTGGGAACGCCGGCCCTGGGACAGGGCAGCGTTGAAACAGAAGGGGACATCACGCATGGAACTGCGGAGGCTCGCGGGATTTTCGGCATCAACGGCGCCGGATTGAAGATTGGTGTACTTTCCGACGGTGTAACGAGCGCTGCTCAGAGCCAGGCTCTGGGCGATTTGCCTCCTACCTGCGGCACGCCGCCTTGTTTAACGGTACTCAGCGGCCAGGCGGGATCTGGAGATGAAGGCACAGCGATGCTGGAAATTATTCACGACATGGTCCCTGGTGCCAGTCTCTATTTCGCTACCGCAGACAACGGCGGCCTCCCGGGCTTTGCCGCGAACATTCAGGCTCTAAGGAGTGCGGGGTGCAACATCATCGTGGATGATGTTTTTTACTTCGTCGAGAGCCCATTCCAGGACGGACAGGCTTCTACGGTGGCTTCCACCACGCAGGGTGGCGCGGCCACGCAAGCGGTCAACAACGTCGTTGCTGACGGCGCATTTTATTTCTCTTCAGCCGGCAATGAGGGGAATCTGGACGACGGGACTTCAGGGACCTTTGAAGGAGACTTCGTTCCCATGGCAGCTGCCGCGCCTTTGCCGTCAGGTAACATACACAATTTTGGCTCAGGCAATGGTTACGACACGATCACCTCCCCGGGAGATGAGGTAGCTAGCCTGTTCTGGACTGATCCTCTGGGGGCTTCGGCGAATGACTACGATCTGTATTTGTTAGATAGCACCGGATCAAGCATTCTTGCAGCCTCTACCAATATTCAAAACGGTACCCAGGACCCTGAAGAGGAAATCTCAAGCGGCAATCTCATCAATAACAATAGGCTCGTTGTGTTTCAAAGCAGGCGCCCAAAACCGATTTTTCCATTTGGTTCTCTTCCGAGGCTACTTGGCGGTGGCTACTAACGGAGAGACGCACGGGCACTCGGCTGCCTCCGGAGCTTATACGGTAGCTGCGACGCCTGCAGCGGCTACATATGGGCCGCCTACGCCAAACGGGCCATATCCAGGACTATTCACCTCCACAAGCCAGACGGAGTCTTTCAGCTCTGACGGCCTGCGCCATAATTTCTTCAATGCAGATTCGTCGCCTATTACGCCCGGTAACTTTTCATCCACGGGTGGCACGATTTTAAACAAGCCTGAAATTACGGCAGCAGATGGCGTCTCTGTGACCGGTGTTGGTGGCTTCGATAATCCGTTTTACGGCACATCCGCGGCTGCTCCAGCGGCTGCTTCCGTGGCCGCACTGGTGCTTGCTGCGAAATCGACAATTACCGCGGCCCAGATGAAGACCGCGCTCACAAGTACGGCCATCGACATCATGAACACAGGTTTTGATCGTGACTCCGGTAACGGAATTGTGATGGCCGTGCCGGCTATCGGGTCCTTGGGTGTCACCGGCTCAGCGAATCCAGAACTTGGAACCGTCGTTGCGACCGAAAACCCCGGCAATGGCAATGGAACAATCGAACGCGGCGAAGGTGCTCTCCTCAGTATTCCACTGCAGAATACGACCGGCGTGATGGCAGCAACAGGAATTACCGCAACACTTACCTCTTCCACGCCGGGCGTTACGATCATGCAGCCTGCCACAAGCTCGTATGCGGATTTGGCTGTGGGCGCTGGAGCGGAAAACAACCTGACTCCCTTTGCGTTTACATTGGCTTCGAATTTCCCATGCGCGCAGGTGGCTCAGTTCACACTTACCGTCTCCTTTTCTGGCGGACAAACCAGGACGCTGAATTTCGACATTCAGACGGGGCTGATTTCGATTACCAATACCTTAGGATCTACGCCCACGGTTCCAACAGGAATCACTTTTGGGACGGGCACACAGACGGGCCGACTCGATCGTAATGGCGTGGTGAGCTCTTGCAGCGCTCCGAAGGCGTTTCCTACATCGATTGCCGGAAACCACAGCTTCGATTCGTACAGCTTCAAGTCATGCTCGGCTCAATGCTTTTCGCCGACTCTTAACGCAGGAGCTGCGGGCATTAACCTCTTAGAAGCTCTCTATTCGCCCAGTTTCGACTCCGCCAATATCGCCACCAATTATGCAGGCGACTCCGGATCGAGCACCAACATTCAGGATTTTAGCGTTTCGCTCATAGGCAGCACTGATTATTCCATTGTGGTCAGTGATGTAGCCGGTAATCCGCCGTCTGGAGGCCCCGCAAATACTTACACCATTCAGATTCCGTCCTGTGCCGTCAGTTGCAACGTGAACCAGTTGCCTGTAGCTATTGCGCAAGATGTCACCGTCACGGCGGCAACCTATAACGGCACGGCCAGCGCAAGCATCAATAATGGATCCTACGATCCCGATGGCGGCTTGGTGACGCTCACGCAATCTCCTGCCGGACCATACCCGATTGGTACGACTTCCGTGATTTTGACTGTTACGGATCCCTTGGGGGCATTTGCGCAGGCAACCGCCAACGTGACGGTGAATCAACCTCTGCTGACACCTGCCACGCTTGCGGAAACTTTTGGTGCGGCAAGCATTCCGTTAGGCGGCACAACGTCGCTGTCCTTCACCCTCGGCAATCCCAACACCGTCGGCTCTCTCAGCAACGTTGGCTTTACGGATTCATTGCCTAGCGGTCTTGTCATCACGACTCCAAGTGGGTTAAGCAGCACCTGTGGTGCGGGAAGCTTTACCGCCGCGGCTGGTAGCACGTCTCTTTCCATCAGCGGAGTGACTCTCGCTGCCGGTTTCTCCTGCTCCATTTCGGTAAATGTGAATGCCATTGCCGTGGGCAATCAGGTCAATCTCACGGGCGCGACTACATCTCTCGAAGGGGGTACAGGCAGCAAGGCCACGGCAAGCCTCCTCGTTACTCAGGCAACGCCTACCGTCACAGTGTCGCCAGTCTCGATCGTCTATGGGACATCATCCACAACATTGACGGCAAGTATTGCATATACCGGGCCTTCGGCACCCACGGGTACGGTAACTTTCCAAGTTGATAGCAGCGCCACCGTAAATGCTTCGTGTTCTGGCAGCGCATCGCCACTGACATGTACCGCAACCTACACGGCGTCGAGTCTTAGTGTGAGCGCTTCACATACGATCACAGTGAGCGTTGTAGCAGACACGAACTATAGCACCGCAACGAACACAGGCACGCTGACCGTAACGCAAGCGACGCCGACCATAACTGTAAGCGCATCTTCCATCAGCTATGGAACAGCCTCGACAACACTGTCAGCCAGTGTCGCATTCAGTGGCGCGATTCCAACCGGGGCATTCACGTTCCAGGTAGACAGCGGAGCTATAGTGTCAGCGGCCTGCACGGGTGCAGCATCGCCGGAGACCTGCACAGCGACCTACACCACATCGAGTCTGGCCGTTAATGCTCATACGATCAAGGCAAGCCTGGCGTCGGACACAAACTATAACACTGCATCGAACACAGGCACGCTGACCGTGACACAAGCGACGCCGGCGGTCACCGTGAGCGCGGCTTCAATAACCTATGGCACAACGTCAACGACTTTATCGGCCAGTCTCCTGTTCAGCGGTGCGGCTCCAGTGGGCGCATTCACATTTCAGGTGGACGGTGGCGCTACGGTGACAGCGTCCTGCTTAGGTACAGCGTCGCCGGAGACCTGCACAGCGACCTACACCACATCGAGTCTGACCATTAGTGCTCATACGATCAAGGCAAGCCTGGCATCCGACACGAACTATAACGCTGCGTCGAACACAGGCACGCTGACCGTAACGCCAGCGACGCCGACCATAGTGGTAAGCTCATCTTCCGTCAGTTACGGAGCAGCCTCGACGACACTGTCGGCCAGTGTTGCGTTCAGCGGGGCGGTTCCAACGGGAGCGGTTACATTTCAGGTGGACAGTGAATCTGCGGTGACAGGGGCCTGCACGGGTTCGGCTTTGTCAGAAACCTGCACAGCAACCTACGCAACGTCTGCTCTGACGGTAGGTCCGCACGTGATCAAGGCAAGTTTGGCGCTAGACACGAACTATAACGCCGCATCGAACACAGGCACGTTGACCGTAACAGCAACAACGCCGACCATACTGGTAAGCCCATCTTCCGTCAGCTCCGGCACAGCCTCGACTACACTGTCAGCTAGTGTCGCGTTTAGCGGTGCGGCTCCAACGGGCGCGGTTACATTTCAGGTGGACAGCGGTTCTACTGTGACAGGGTCTTGCACGGGCACGACTCCTTTAGAAACCTGCACAGCAACCTATACAACCGCTGCTCTGACGGTAGGTCCGCACATTGTCAAGGCAAGCCTCGCACCAGACGCGAGCTATAACACTGTTTTGAACACAGGCACACTGACCGTGACACCAGCGACGCCAATGGTCACCGCGAGTGCGGCTTCTATAAGCTATGGCATGACCTCTACGATTTTATCGGCCGGTGTCGCATTCAGCGGTGCTGCTCCAACGGGCGCGTTCACATTTCAGGTGGACAGTGGATCTACGGTGACAGGGGCCTGCACAGGTATATCGTCCCCGGAAACCTGCACAGCGATCTACGCAACTTCTGCTCTGACGGCAGGTCCGCACATAATCAAGGCAAGTTTGGCGTCAGACACGAACTATAATGCTGCATCGAACACAAGCACCTTGTCTGTGACACAAGCAACTCCGACGGTCATAGTGAGCAATGCCTCAATCAACTACGGTGCATCGTCGACAACGTTATCTGCAAGTGTCGCGTTCGTCGGCGCGGGACCCACTGGAACGTTCACCTTCCAAGTGGGGTCCGGAGCAACTGTGATTGCTTCTTGCTCCGGCACTGCGTCGCCTGAAATGTGTACAGCTTCGTATACAACCTCTGCGCTGACGTCGGGAATCAGTTATACGATTACAGGATCTCTCGGCGCCGATACGAATTACGGCAAGGCATCGGGCACTGGCACGTTAATAGTCAGCAAAGCACCGACGACGACTGCGTTGGGCGCTTTGCCTCAGACCGTGAACCCGAATCAAACAGTCACACTAAACGCAGCGGTTACGTCGATTTCGCCGGGAACACCTTCGGGTACGGTTTCGTTTTATGACAATGGAGCGCTGCTGCAAACTATAACGCTTATAAACGGCTCTGCCAGCTATGTAACGCTGCTTCCCGCAGGAGCGACGGACGCGATTTCGGCGCAATACTCCGGTGATACCACCTTCCAGTCGTCGCAGACGTTATCTGTTTCCACCGTGATCGTGTTGCCGTTGGACTTTACGCTCGCACCGTTGAGTGGAATGTCGTCGCCGTTCTACATCATTCCGGGAAACACAGCGACCTTCAGCTTCCAAGTAACGCCGCTATACGGATCGTTCCCCGGAACGGTCAGTTTCACTATCAATGGACTGCCCAATGGAGTGAGCTATAGTTTCAATCCTACTTCGATGGCTGCGTCGAGCAGTGGCGGCATGGTAACTGGCACGCTCACTGCGTCGCCGACGCTGCTCGTCGAACGGAAGATGCGAACAAACTATGCGCCGATGTTGGCGTCACTGTTGCTGCTTCCACTAGCTGGGATGAGACGGTTTCGCAGACGCCGTGCTGTGATATTAATGTTGCTGCTCGGCTTCGCGGCGGTGTCGTTTGTGACTGGATGCGGATCGTCGGGCGACGGCGTTCTGCAGCAAAAGCAAGCTATTTATCCGCTGACGCTGACTATTACGAGCGGCAACATAACCCACACTGTTCCGTTCACGCTGACGGTGGAGTAGAGAGGAACGCATATATGATTCATTGGTTCAATAACTGGGTCTTCGTTGCTCTGTTCTTCTTCAGTGCTGGAGCTTTCTATGGACAAAAAGCAATTGTGCGCGAGTCGCAGCCGGTTGACGCAGCGGTGATGTTCAACGCCGAGCGCACCCAATATACCTATGGCAATAACTTCTGGTTGTATGGTGCCTCGGGCGAGTTGGTGTTCCACGTGAAGTACAACATCGGTGGGGTGATTAATACGACTGGAACAACATCGCAGGGAAACGACGGCGGAGACTCGTTCAGCAAGGTGATGACTACTGCAGGGCCACGTTACACACTGCCGCTTGAACACAAACATATTCGGATATTCGCGGAAGGTCTGTTCGGCGGCGTGCATGCGTTCAACAGCGTTTTTCCTGCGATCAATGGATCGAGCTCCTCTGCAAATGCTTTTGCGGCGCAGTTGGGAGGCGGTTGCGATTTGAGCCTCAGCCGCACCTTGTCGTTTCGCCTCCTGGATGCGCACTATGTTCGTACGAATCTTCCGAACGCCTTTACTGACCGACAACAGGACGTGCTGCTTGGCGCAGGTATCGTCTGGAGACCGATCGATCACACTGCAAAATAATGCAGGAAGCGGCTCTGGTGTATGTGCCTCGTCAATGTTTCATGCAGGCGAAGATCTGGTGCAATTTCGTCTTTATTATGACTGGCGGCTGGTCGGATTGCTTCCCAAGGGGAGCTTCACGGTGGATGTTGCGTCGATCGAAGAGATTGTGAAGGAAATAACCCAGGCCAGTAGACATACCGCAGCATAGAGGGGTCGCCTCTAGTTTCACGATTTCCTGCCTGCGGTTATTCATATTTCCATCTCTCGAACATGAGGGGATTTAGCCCGCGGGTGGCGACATCTGCGGGCCGGGAATGGGCGAAGCGTAACTTTCCTCGTCGGATAGCGGTGTCCCTTGTTTGTACCCGACTCTGCAGAAATGGGCTACTTTCTGAAACCCTAACTTTTCATGTAGGGCCATGCTGGAGTGGTTCGGGAGCGATGCCGCGGTGGAGCGGCGCGATACGGCTCAACGGGAATCAGGGATATGTAGCGACTTCTAGAGTCATGCGCCACTCTGCTCGGCTCCTGAAGATTCCAGCCGCCATGAGGCAAACTTTCCGATCGTGGTCTTACATGTCAGCTTCGCCGTGACAGTTCCTTCGATTGTCAACGGCGTAAAGGTACGCCACGACTGCTTCAACTCCTACGCTGCCTGGTTTTTCGACGCTCATTATGCTCTCCTTCTACATTTGCTCCAATGACGATGAAAGCTTCGCGAGCCAATGCGACCGGGTCGTCTTTCCCTTTTCCTATCGCCCATTGAAACAACGCCGCGGAAACAGCGGCGAGACAAGCCCCAACGGCAAGCATCACGCGGGAATCAGAGTTCCGTTCTCGAGGAAGCCGCACCCGCTTATAAGGTGGACACTGAGGCCATCGCTACGAAGGTGAAGCAGGAGTTCGTCGCGAAGGTTTTCTTGATGCCATCGTCGCGCTTCTGCCGGATGCTATGCGGCCGCGCCAGCTTCTCGATGCGGCTCTCGTCCACAACGGACGCAAGCGCTCGATGACGAAAAGCAGATCACGTTTGAGTAGCCGAACCGGATGGCCGAAGCGATGGCGGTCAACACGCGTAGCCCCGTTGCATTTGGCAATCGCCTGTTCCTTGCGCGGCTTCTCTTGCTTAGCTTTCTAATTTCACCTCGTCGCGGTCGTTGCGCTGCGGCTTGGAATGATGCACTGGGCAGGATGGATTGGCGCACACCTTAGGGATGGTGCTAACGTCCGAAGCCCGAGTCACCTCTTCCACAACAAGTCAGGATCTGCAAACCGTCGCGAACGATCTGGAAATACCTTGCGAAATTTGGCCGTCCCAGCCAATTGGCGAGCAAGTGACTTCTCTACGGAATGAAGTTGAGATATCGGAACTCTTGTATGACCGGTGACGCCGTTGCGTTACAAGAAATAGCTACGGCATCACGGACACGACAGACAGCATCCAGGTTGTATAGCCCGCGGAAGAAAACTGGCCGTCTCGTCACTGGGAAACCCGGCTCGCCGCAGCTTCCTCGCCGTTCAAACAGGTTGCCGGTATCGGGATGGACCATCAGGTGCACATAAGTTCATTGTCTGTGGGATTAATGGATCGAATCCCGTCGTCTACCTCTGGGCATCCAACTTCGCCAACAGTGGTGAACACAATGACGGCGACACCTGATCACCATGCACGATGCCGACATTGCCGAGTGCTTCGCCATCGAGGCTCTTGGCCTGGTCGATCATTTCGATTTCCTGGACAAGTATGCCGCGAAGGCCAAAAGAACCAAGGCGGCCAACGTGCAGAAAGCCCCACCCACCTCGAAGGCCCACGCAGCAGCCGATGCCGGTTGCTTCCTAAATACGAACGATCTATGGACGACGTCTTACTTCGATCCTTCGGGCCTTCATTCAATGGATCGTGAGCTGTGGGCTAAGCAACGTCGGCGGCAAGGTCGGTTCTCTGGTAGGAATCACACCAGTTCGCTCAGCTTAGTGAGGGCTACCGATTGCGGCTTTCCCAGGCAGCTGGCGCGGGAACGCTCGCCGCATTCGGCTTGGCAGCCTTGGCAGCGAAATAGATAAGCCCCGATTTAGTTCTTTGTTCTATAAAAAAGCTACGAATACGATGGAGCAGACGTATCTGCTCCATCGCTTTTTGCCTCCGTTGGGAGTTTGTTTATTTTGCGTCTTTCACACAGCGGAAGCCCAAGGCACCAGATCTGTCGTAGCTGGGGGCCATTAAGAGCAGCTTGCCGTGCTGGTCGTTTTTGTATGCTTCCGGGAAGTACCAGATAGAGCCCTGTGCCTGATAATGGCTGCCTCCACGAACGATGCCGCCGGCTGTGTGATCGTCCACATATTCATCGGTCCACTGCCACACGTTGCCAACCATATCCATTACGCCGAAGGGGCTTGCTCCTGCGGGATGCGCGGCAACATCGCTGGCGGCGAGCATCGTGCGGCCCTTGTCGGGTGTGGGTGCGAGGGTAGAAGTATCTACAGGGCAGTTGCCTCCGCCGCGTGATGCCCCGAGCCAATCGCAATTACCCCAGGGATAGGCGCGGCCGTCGTTACCCTGTGAGGCATACTGCCATTCCCATTCATGCGGAAGACGCTTGCCTGCCCACTTAGCGTACTCGCGAGCATCCTGGATTGAAACCCAAGTCACAGGCTTGTTTGCCCAGCCGTCGGGATAGGTGCCCTTCTTCCAGTCCTTGAGGAAGTTTAGACTGTCCTTGGGCTTGTAGTGCGTAGCGTCGAGGAACTTTTTGAAGTCGGCGTTGGTGACGTTGTACTTGTCCATGAAGAACGGTTTGATGTCCACGGTGTGTTCGTGGAAACGCCGAGCACTGTCTTCCCAGGGATATTGAACGTCGGCGCCCACGTCGTTGGAGCCTTCAATTTCAATTCCCTGCACCTTGAAGAGATACTCGCCACCTTCAACACGCACCATGTTTTCTGGAGCAGATGATGTGGCTGTGGTTGGTGCGATCTCAACGATGTGCTGTGGAAGAGCCTTCCACTCGCTAGAGTAGTCGGCAAGGGGCTTGGAGGTCATGGTTTTCATCTTGGCCATGAGCTCTTTCATCTTTGGATCGGGGTCGACGCTGGTTGCATAAACAGAACCGAAGCCGTGAGCTTCAACCGAGAACGAGAGCGTCGCCACGTCACCTTTGATCATTGGCTTGATTTCGGCGCCGTGATAAAGGTCGAAGTAGCGCATGCCCTGCTTGTAAGCAACGGTCATTTGATCGCCGTCGATGTTGTACTCACCGCGGTTGACAATGGTCCAGACGTTTTGGTCAGCGAGCGGCCAGCGGCTGGCGAAGATACCGTAACGCAGTGTGGGGTAGAGTGGCTCCCAACCTTCGCTAGCAAAGTAAGGAGCAACGGCGCGTTCGATGGTGGCTACGCGGCGTGTGGCTTCTCCATCACGCGGGGTGATACCGTTCCAGATACCCCAGACGTTTTCCCAGCTTTCCCAACCCTCGCCATTGAAGAAGGCATACTGCAGTGCGTTGGTCTTGTCGCGGTCCCAGCGGCCCTGGATGTTCACCTGGTGACGCGGGTCAAGCCAGCGATAGCGATCGACGGCGGGAGTAAAAACATAGGGAGCGTACTGGCCCCATGTGAGTACGTTCCATGCGAGACCTTCGTCAGCAGGACCGTTCTCGGGTTCGAAGGCGAGAGGATGACCGACTTTTTCGGCGGCGAGAGAGAACGCCATAGGAACGCCGTCTTGCGTGTCACCGTTGATTCCGTCGGCGTCGATCTCTTTCATGAACTCTGCGATGGCTGTGGGCCAGTCTTTCCCGGGGTCGTTGGTGCCTTCGTCCCACATCATCATTGGGAACAGAACCTTCACGCCGCGCTTGTGGAAGTCGGCGACCATCTGCTTGAGGCCTTCGATGCCGCCGGGCATGGTGTGGGTGATGTCGTGCTGGTTGCGGTCGTCAATGCCAACATTGGGATAGACCGGCCAGACGAGCACGGCGTCGATGCCACCGTAGCGCTTCTCCAGATCGTCGAGGTAACGGTCCACGGTGTACTTGTTCGCGACTGGATCGTAGAAGTAACGATCATGCACCATCATCTGCGGCTGGATGAAGCTGCGCTGCGCCCACTGGAGTTCGGGGATGGTGTAACGCGATCCATCGTAGCCAATGCGGATACGACGCTCTGTGCGCCAGGCCCGCATGTCGGCAAGCCAGTCGCGGTGTGTGTTTGGGGTGCAGGCTTCGCGTCCGGGGCGAAAGATTGGGCCGAAATCAAGGCAGGGCGGCGTTGGAAGAAGTTGTCCCGGCGGAACCCGAAGGCCGAGGCCCTGCGCATTTGCGTGTGGGATGAGAGCGGTGAGGAGAGAGAGCCCTGCCGTGCAAGCCATCGTTCGGAATGAGTGTTTCATTGCGTTTTCCTTTCGTGCAGCTCTGTTTCTTTTCGGCCATGCCGGAAGTGAAGGTGCCGCTACCGTTCGGCGAGTTCGTTGGTAAGGTCGCGCGATCTGCTTTTCAAAAATTTCTCAACTTCGGACATGCTGGGCATAGAAGGCTGTGCGCCAGAACGTGTCACGGAAATCGCCGCTACAGCCGCTGCGAATGCGGTGCTATCAAGAGGTGACTTTCCGAGCATAAGCCCCGTAGCGAAGCCGGCATTGAACGCGTCGCCAGCGGCTGTTGTATCAATTGCTTTGACGGAGAAAGCTGGGATCTGATCGTCCACACCACTCTTCGAGCACACATACGACCCCTCAGCCCCCATCTTCAACACAACACCCTGGCAGCCCTTAGAAAGAAGCTGCTGCGCTGTTTCGGAAGGTGATACATTACCGGATTTTCTGCCAAGATAGAACGCTGTTTCTGTTTGGTTCGGCGTGAACCACGCGATGTCTTTGAAGATGCTTGAAGGAAGTTCCGCTGCCGGAGCAGGATCGAGGACGAGTGGCACGTTCTCTCTCGCACAGATGCGTGCCAGGTGCTCGACGGTTTCGAGGGGAATTTCCAACTGCGCGAGAACCATGCCTGCGCTTCGCAGAACTGAAACGTTGGCGTCGAGGTCTTCCGGTGTGACCTGAGTGTTGGCGCCGGGGGCTACGAGGATGCTGTTTTCACCGCTCTCTGCGACAGTGATGACGGCTACACCGGAAACGCCGTCGCTTGTGGCAACGCCGGTGATATCAACTCCTGCATGCTGAAGGTAGGTGCGTAGCTCCTTACCAAATGCATCGGCACCCAAGCGACCGATGAGCCGCACTGGATATCCGAGACGCGCAACGCCAACGGCCTGGTTCGCGCCTTTGCCACCGGGATGAGTCTGAAAGCTGGTGGCGATGAGCGTTTCACCGGCGAGCGGCATTTTTTTCGTCGTCGCGACGAGGTCCGTATTGATACTACCGACAACGATGATGGGCTTTTGCGCGGACACTTCGGTTTCTCCTCAGGACAATCAAGGGTTGCAATCAGAAGATAGGAGCGCAAGCGACCGCGGTAAGGCCGCAAACAAAGAAAATGAACATCCACGTCAGAATGGTTTTGGCACGCGCTGGAGCCGCGCTGAATTCATGCCAAACGAAAACACCCCAGCACGCTGAAATCATCGTGGCGCCTTGGCCAATGGAGTACGAAACAGTTGGTCCGACAATATGAGCTTGTGAGGCGACGAAGTTCGCCATGGCTCCAGTACCCCAGATGCCGCCACCAACGGCGCCCCAGAAGTGCCAGCTTCCCTTTGCCTTGAAGTAACTGCCCATCGCGGCGGGTCCGCGGCCATCGAGCGGAAAACGCATGAAGAAGTAGTTGACTGGAATGGCGCAAATGGCGACGCCGATAGCGAAGAAGAACAAAGCTGCGTAGGGTCCGGGCGCGCCTTCGATCGTCATCGACTTCGAGACGAAAGGATAGAACGATCCCATGAGCAGTCCCGAGATAAGGCTAATGATGATGCCGCGTTTGCTCATGGCAGCGTGTTCGGTTTCACGCAGGCGATAGGCGATGGCGTCGAAGACGATGGCGCCTATGACAAGAGTGATACCCCCGAAGAGCAGGAGCGGATTGCCTTTTGGCGAGATGACATACGTGCTGATCGCGCCGACGATGAGGGCAAGACCAATGCCGACCGGGAACGCGACGGCGAGACCCGCGATATCAATGGCAGCAACCAAAAGCAGGTTGGCCACATTGAAGATCGCGCCGCCGATCATGGCGAGCAGAATGGCGTGAGAACTGGTGTGGGCAATATCTGCGAAGAACTTCAGGCCGACATTCCCTGCATTGCCGAGCGTAACGCCCCACAGGACTGCGCCGATGATGAGGCCGATGACGTAGTCCCAATAAAGCAATTGAAATCTGTATCCAGGACAGAGCTTCATCGAGTTCGCCCACGATCCCCAGCACAACATGCTGCCGATCATGAACAGAAGTGCAAGGCCATACGTTTCAGGCTGATACATACATTGCTTCCTTCTCCATAAGGGCAGGTGGTGCGAAGTGGTTGTAGCGAGAGTGTCATTTGCTCCCTTGCCGTGGACTTGAAGGCCTCAGAGTGTCGATGAGGTGATCATCGACACTCTGAAACATTCTCAAGCAAGGTACAAATTTACCTCTTCTTACGACTAGAAGCTCAATCGCAGTGCGAGCTGAATCTGCCTGGCATTTTGGGAAGAGGTGACCCGGGTAAACTGCGACGACGAGAGTGAGGTATTTGGGGCGTTGAAGTTTACGTTATTGAATAGATTGAAGAAGTCAGCGCGAAATTGCACTTTCGACTCTGCGCGATGCAAGAAAGGAAAGTTCTTCACAAGACTCATGTCTGTATCAAAATACGAAGGCCCGATAAGGCTATTGCGTCCGCTGTTCCCGAAGGTTCCAAGCACAGTTAGAGGCGAAGTGTAGGCCGCCTTGTTGAAGTAACCCGTTGTCGTCCAAGAGTCCTTATTTCCACATCCGGCACAAGGGCTGGTCCCCGGCACAACGTTCAAGCGCAGGTTCCCGATGTCTCGCCCTGCTCCGAGCCAGGGCGCGGCGGAGCCGGTTGTTACGGAGAATGGATATCCGCTGCTGTAGTTCACGATTCCTGAAATTTCCCATGCACCCAGGCCGTATTTGGCGAAGCCGAGATTGTCGAACTTCGGAAGATTCCAGACCCCATTCAGACGGAAGAGGTGCTTCTGATTGAAATCAGACCGGGCATATTCAGGGCCAATAGGATTGGCGGGGTCTTGCTCCGTACCGCCATCCGCGTCGGCCGTGGAACCAGCATCAAGTGATTTTGAATATGTGTAGGCAAGCTGCATTGTGAAACCGGAGGAAAGGCGCTTGCGTCCGGTGACCTGCAGCGAGTTGTAGTTAGAGAATCCAATATCAGCGATCCGCGTGATACCGCCGTAATACTGTGGCAAGAAAGGACGCCGCAACTGTGCGTTCGCCGCGGTGCCGCCGGCAGAATAGGGAGCGGCATTGGCTTGATTTCCGTCCCATAGCCGGTTTCCATGGCTGCCGACATAACCGACCTGCATCATCAGGTCTTTCGGAAAGTCATGTTGGATGTTGAAGTTGTACTGCTGCGTGAACGCGTTCTTGAGATGCGGATCGGGTGCGTAATACTGTGCTGGGTACACGAAGTATGGATTCGCTCCGGGATTGAGATAGGGATATGGGAATGGATCCGTGTACCCAGTCCCCCCGTAGGGATCGGTGAAGGTATTGGGAGTAAACACCAGTTCCGGCTCGAAGGGTGGAGCTTCAATTTCATTCGCCAGCGTGATGGCTCCCGGCGGGTTATAGAAGACTCCATATCCACCGCGAACCGCGGTTTTTCCATCGCCGAAGACATCGTAGGAAAATCCAAGGCGTGGTGCAAAGTCGGATTTATCCATGAAGATCGTTCCCTGCGGAATTCCCTTATCTCCTGGAAACGAGAGACCCGGAGGCGCCGTTGGGAATCGAGTGGATTGAAAAGTGGGATTGGTCAGGACAACGGAGGCAGAGTCATGGTGAATCTCACGCCAGGGGAAAATCGCGTCGTACCGCACGCCCAGATTCAATGTCAGGCGCGACGAAACCTTGAAAGTGTCCTGAGTATAGCTTCCCAACTCCACAGAGTGCTCGTTGCCGTAATAGGGAGTGTACTGTCCAAAGCTGATAGGCTTGCCGATCAGATAATCCGCCCAGTTGAGTCCGGTCTCCTGGCCGCTAAAGGTTGGGTTGCCGGAAGAGTTCGTGTTGATCCAGTTGATCTCCTCCGCTTCCCGAAGGGCGGTAGCACCAAACTGGAACAAGTGTTTTCCCTTTACCCAAGTAAGCTTTGCATCAGCCTGCTTCAAAGCTGAATTCTCATACCAGGGATTTGCGGAACCAAAGCTTGTGACACCAGATACGGTCACATCAGGCGATACGTTGTAGCCCCCGGTAGAGTATTTCGCGCCCATTTGTTCCGCCGTTACGATCGTTCCCTCGGGCACCCCCTTAGTCGTGAGATTTGTGTCCGAATATCCGAAGTCCGCGATCAAATTTGGCGTGAACGTGTGCGTATCCCTGACAGTGGTACCCGCGTTGGTTTCTGAAAAATTTTCGTAATACTGAGAGGAAAGAAGACTGGCATACGGGGGACCAGTCACAGCCGTATCCGTCATGTGGAAGAAACGGACATAAGCCTGATCGTGCTTGGTTACGCGGTAGTCACCCCTAATCGTGTATTGGTTGCCACTGGTAGGATTTGGCACCTGGGCCGTGTACGCATACGTCCCGCTGGGCTGTAGAGTCGGAATCGGTATGTATGTCTGCATGAAGGCCACCGACACGGTGTCCCACTCGCTCATTGGGATTTGGTTCCTTCCTGCATATCCATTGGCGGCAGTGTAATTACAGGGAAGGGTACCGGTGCCCGGGTTATTGCCACTCGCGGCACCAGCAGTTGGATTGCTGCAGGTCGCCTTGTATGGGTCGTAGAGTTGCGCAGTCGTAGAGCTAAAGTCTCCGGTACGTTGGGCAGGCGTTATCGTAGCGAGATTTTCAAGAGTCACCGTGTGAATGCGTAGCCCTTCGTACGTCGCGTAGAAGAACGCCCTATCTTTCCAGATCGGACCGCCCCCGGCGACACCGAACTGGTTCTGCTTCAAGATGGGATTGCGTTGCGTCGGAAGCGTGAACCAGTTCCTTGCATTCAGAGCATCGTTGCGGAGAAACTCCCACGCCGACCCGTGGAACGTATTGACGCCTGACTTACTGATCGCGACGAAAGCTCCTCCAGAAGCGTGTCCGAACTCTGCGCCATAGCTGTTCGTCAGAAGCGAGAATTCTCCAATCGAATCAGGATTGGGAAGGTTTGCTGGACGGTTGTAGAGTGCGGTTACGAGGATGGCGCCATCAAGCGACACTTCACTGCCATTGATGCGGCTTCCGTTCACGCTGAAGGTCGGTCCGCTGCGCTGGTTGACAACTGCGGGAGGCAGAGTGGCATCTCCTACGCCGGGCACGAGTGTGACGAGTTGCAGAGAATCGCGCGTGTTGAGCGGCAGCTCTGCAATCTGCGTAGCATCCACCTCGGTGCGGATACTTGCCGAGCTGGTATCTACTTGCGTTCCATTCGCCGAAACCTGAATAGTTTCAGTCGTACTTCCGATTTGTAGGACGACATCCACGCGAGCATTCTGTCCGTCCTCCAGAACGATCCCGGATTGAGCATAAGTTTTGAAGCCGGTCACAACACTTTTCAAGCTGTACGTTCCGCTCGGCAGAGAAGGAATGACATACTCGCCAGTGGCCGACGTGGAAGCGGTGCGATTCATGCCGGTTCCTGTATTGATCACTTCGACCGTTGCATTAGGAATTGCGGCTCCGGATGAGTCAACCACCTTGCCGGACATCTGGGCATTCGTCGCCTGGGCATTTGCGAAGTTGCCCAAGCAAGCGGCGAACAAAACAACGAGAAAGATTCCGAGGACTTTCGAGGACGAGAGGCAGTGGCGAAGGACGTTCATGTTGCATGCTCCTTACTGCAGCGTATTTTTCTTTTGACCGCAGATGACGCTATCTTGAAAAATTTTTGAAACCTTTCAAAATTTCAGGCAACAACGTAGTTCGGAGTCATCGTCTTTGTCAAGATATTTTTTGGGGTACGCTGCGCGGTATCCTGATTACGGCGGATTTGTGGCATTCAAGACAAGGGATTATTCCGCAGATTTGGCCTCGCGAAGCGCTGAAATGTTTCAAAAATGTTGTTAAAGTTAGTGCTTTTAGATCGCGAAGTTTCGCGGTTGAACTCTCTGACCGAAAGGAAAATGCGCCATTGGCTAATATTCAGGAAATCGCCAGAATGGCAGGCGTTTCCTTGGGAACGGTCTCAAACGTTCTGAACAACTCAGCGAAGGTGAGTGAAAGCAAGCGTGCGCGGGTACTCGAAGCCGTGCAAGCGGTTGGATATCAACCAAGCCAGCTCGCGCGTGGTCTGCGTCGCGAAACGACGAACATGATCGGGATGATTATTCCCGATATTTTAAACCCATTCTTCCCTGCCGTCGTCCGCGGTGCGGAAGACGTAGCGTTCTCCAACGGATATCGCCTGATTCTGTGCAATTCAGATAACGACCACTCCAAAGAGATCATTCAACTCAACGAATTGAGGACCTACCTCCCGGCCGGCCTGATCGTCATCCCGTCGAACTTCAGCGACCTTACGGCGCAAGCGGAGTCGTATCGGAGATCAGGAGCCGGCGTGGTATGCGTTGACCGTCTCCCCAGAAATTGGAGTGGTGACAGTGTGACCGCTAACCACGAGGCGGGATCTTATAACGCAACACGGCATCTACTTGAATTGGGACACACGAGGCTGGGAATCATCACTGGACCATTGCACCTGACCAACGCGAAAGATCGCCTTGCAGGTTTTAAGCGCGCGCTGAAGCAAGCGAAGATTCCGATGCCGCCTGAATACATGCAAGAAACAACATTCGATAAGCAAGGCGGACATGCCAAGGCCACTATTTTACTCCGGCTGATTCCTCGCCCTACTGCAATTTTCGCAAGTAATGACATGATGGCGCTGGGAGCTTTGCTTGCCGTCCGCGAATCAGGACTTCGATGCCCGGAAGATGTTTCGATCATGGGCTTCGATGATATGGATCTTTGCGAAACGACGAATCCTTCCCTCTCGTCTGTTTCCCAATCAGGCTACCAACTGGGATCAGCAGCTGCACGATTATTGCTAGACCGCAGACAAGGCGATACAAGTCCTGCGAAAAATATCGTACTGAAGACAGCTTTGAGGCTGAGAGATTCAGTGGCCCCTCCGACGGACGAGGCGCAGTATGGTCGGCCTGCAAAAAAGCGGCACGGACGCCCTCTGTAAGTGACCATCGACCTCTACCTGGTCAATTATCCAAACAGCGGTCAATGTTTTCAGCGCAAAGAGAAGCTGAAAGCGTGCCCAGCGGGGACCTTTGCTTCCACAAAGACACCGAACTGGTCCTTGCCCTGCGTCCAGCAAGCGGCGGAACAGGCGGAGAGAGTCTCCTCGGACGCTACCTTCGGCAGATCCGCTTCCATGTGCAACTTCTTTGCAGGGTGCTGGTGGACTTTGAGAACGTAGAACTTTAGTGCAGACTCGAATGTACCCGTGGGAGCGGCGAAATCGATCTTTGTGGCTTCGGCGGCCGAGGTCATCTCAATCACCTGCCGGTAGTAGGCGCCTTTTTCGTAGGCGTATGTTGTGCCGTCATCGTCGTAGGAGATGAAGCGGCTTGTTCCCTGCCCCGGGAAGAAGTCCAGGGTAACTTCTTTCACGGGGTGCTGATCGACGTAGTCCATGACGGGCTGGGATGCGATGATGCCCCCCTCATGTACGAAGAGAGGCATGTCGGCCCAGGTGTTGGGATCGACCGTGTAGTCGATGGTGCGGCCACCGACGATCTTTGTGCCTCGGAAGTAATCGAACCAAATGCCTGCAGGGAGATAGATCTTTTCGCTGGTTGCGCCGGGGGAGAGAACGGGAGCGGCGAGCAGCGAGTCGCCGAACATCCATGCATTTGAATCGTCGGCGACGTTTCCGTCATTGGGGAACGCCCAGAAAAGCGGACGGACTATACCGACCCCAGTCTCCGTAGCTTGCCGCTCAAAGGAATAGATATATGGCAGAAGCTTGTAGCGGAAACGAATGGCCTGTGTTGCGGCGTTTTCCGCTACCGGGCCGTACACCCAAGGTTGGCGCTTTTGGTTGAAGGTGCCGTGGACGCGGTCGATGGGGACAAAGGTTGCAAACTCGATCCAGCGAGCGTAGTTCTCCGGTGACGGGCGGCCAACGAAGCCGCCAACATCCATGCCCCAATGCGGCTCTCCGATATCGAGCGTCGCCAGCATACGGGCACGCTGATGCTGCATGCTGACGAAACCCGTTTGAGTATCGCCGGACCACTCCGCATAACCGTAGCGCTGCGCGCCAAGGTAGTAGTTGCGGTTGAGCGACCAGACACGCAGATTGGAGATGCTGCGCTGGCCGTCATAGAGCATGCGGCCCATGTTGAAGAACTGGAAGTTGTTGAAGTCCATCGTGGTGCTGTCCTGCAACCAGGTGTGATCAGCTTCGTCGTTCCACCAGCCGATCATTCCGGAATTGAAGGCATCCTTGAGGTGATCCCAGAACCAGGTGCGCGCCTCGGGCAGAGCAAAGTTCACATCGCGCGTAGGGCGATTCGCGCCGCCGTCCAGCACGGCAGGTTCGTTGGGATACCAGAAGTTATGCGCCTCTGCGTAGGCCGAGGCTGTATGCAGCGTTGGCGGGATGTCGACGTTTGTCATCACAAGGCGAGGCTTGAGGATGCCGGTGAGCTTGATCCCCTGCTGACGCATCTCAGCGGCGAATGAGCCGTCGGCTCCGCCCGGAAACTTGTTCGGCGCCACGTTACCGGGGCCCGAAGTACTGTTCCAACGCCACTCGCCATAATTGTCTTCCCCCCATGCCTTCCAGTCGTAGTCGAGCGTGAAGGCATCGATAGGGATGTGCTTTTGGCGATAGGTGACTGTGAGATGCTCGATCTCTGTCTGGTCGTCCCCCCAACTGGCTGTTGATGAACCCAAGAGTCCACTTGGGCGGCATGGGTGGGCGGCCGGTCACAGTGGCAAGCCCGGATATGACCTCCATCGGAGGGCCGACGCAGACAAAGTATTCCAACTCGCTTCTTGAGCCGTCGCGGAGAAGAATGTTGTCATCCTGCGTATAGAAGCCGCCGCCGTCGGAGTCGACGACGACACCGTATTTCGTGGTGAAGAAGAATGGCGCGCCTCCGTCTCCTTGTGCGCCGGCGGCGATAAGGGCGCCGTTGTTGCGCAGTAGTGTATTGCTGTTGTCCTGAATGTCGAGACCGCGCATGCCGTAGAGATTTTCATACGGTGCATGAACGAAGACGACCCTCTTGCCCCGCGCTGCACCGAGTGGGTTGGACTCCTCGATCAACTTCGTCCCTGTCCTATCGAGAACCGAGATGGAGATGGGATCGGCAAGCGAAACGGATACCGTCATCTTCTCGGTGACAATTTGAGCGGTTGCATTCTGGATCTGCACGCTGACCTTGAAGCCCTCCGCGGGCTTCAGGGCAGGATCGAAGATGGAAGTGGACGGGCTGGGTTTGTTCTTTACTTGTGCATCGACATGCAACAAGTTGGGCGCATACATTTCAACATCGACCGAGCCGCCGGCCGCTGCCAGATGCAGGCCCGTCGGGGTTCGCGTAACCTGCGCTGTGGCCTGCGCTTGCAAGGATTGCGCGCAAGCGAAAGGCACTAGCGCAGCCAGCAGCGATAGAGGCTGGAACCATTTCGTCAAATGGAAAGAGAACATCGGGGTTGTCATTATTTTCCTCGGCAATGCTATTGCTTGTGGTTCTGCTCCAACCTCGCTTATCGCAACGGCGGACGATAGGCCACGATGGAAGCGATAGCTATGGGGCCGTCGCCGTTCGGAATGATCTCCAGCATATGATGGGCATTAGATATTCCCTGGATGAGCATAGTCTGGTAGACCTTGCCTATCTCATCGGTTTTTGGAGCACGATATTGATCGATGAATTCTGACACCACACTCCAGCGCACTTGATAACCTACCGCGGGCGGTGCTGTTTGCTTGAACTGCTTCATGATGGCCGTAAACATCCAGTCGCGTGGATCAATCACGATTCTGCCGGATTTCGAGCGAAAGAGTTCCGCGCTTGTTCCACTGCCGTCAGGGCCGGTCTTCGATCCCACTAGGTTGAACTTGAAGTCCTTGCCGTCGGTGCTGAAAGAGGTGACTATGAGCGTCCACTCTTCGAGGACGGGGTCTTTACCGAGGGTTACCCGGCGCAGCGCCGGCCACCAGGTTCCTGGGCCTTTGCTGGGCAGGGTTGCCACGTACGCGGCGGGAAATTTTGAGGGTGGCTTCCCGTCTATGAGAATCTGCGCCGTACCACCGCTGACGGGAGTCTTGGTGTGGGCCGCAACAATATCGACGCGGTTGCCTTCAAACTCCAGCCGGAGTTTATCGGTCTTCTTCGTCCCGACCACTCCTTCTGTATCGAGATGCCAACCGTCTCCCGTGGTCACGATCTCGTCATTGATAGCCTCATCCAGGGAGCGCTTTGCTTCGTAGCTACGCACCTTACTTTCCCATGGATTACTAAAGATTGGATTGAAACGCATGTGGCGGGCAATGAGTGCTGTAAGCAGCGCAAGGCCGTCTTCGTTAGGATGAACCTTGTCGCGGAGCAGGGCTTTCACTTCAAGGTTGTGCTCCTTGACGTAACGCGGCCACTCACGCGTTACATCTACCAGTTCGCAGTCATACTTCGCGGCGAGGTAACGCCAATAGTCTGCTGAGATCTCGGACAGCGGCTCATTCATGTTGAGGTGATCGTTGAAGAGGATGATATCCGCAGTGGTATAGCGGCGGACGTTGGAGATCATGCGCTCCAGCTCACCGGATCGTCCGGTTTCGTCACGGTTGTTGCCGTCGTAATCGTGAAAGATGAGCAGATCAGGATAGTCAGGATAGAGATCGCTGGTTGATGTTCTGACCAGCCGGTCCGCTTGGAAGCCGCCGATGGCGCGATTCTCCACCGTGATGTCAGCGTAGGGATAATTGTCCTGAAGGTACTTTTTGATGTCGGCTGTGAAGACGTCGCTGCCGATGATCGATTGTCCATACATCAGCACCTTCACCGGCCAACGATGCTGTGCATTGCTCGTCTGAAGCAAGGTCATCGTTCGTTGAATATGAGCGCCATAAAACTCCTGGTTCGGCTCGTCTCCCGGAGGCGCAATAACGCCCGTGCCCGGACCTTGTCCGTAGGCAACGCGCAAGAGGCATACCAGAGCAAGCAGGAGCGGCCCGATCGACGTTGAGAGACTACGACGCTTTACATGGGTGGACAAAGAATAGGTCTGCAACTTGTACTCACTTCCTGGCTTCGAAATGCGCCGACTTTTCCAACTGCTTGACGGTCAACCCAGTCACAGATGGCGAGCCATGCTGCCAAGAGCCGTCCATCACGATACTCAACTCTCCACCGTGACTTTCCTCTACGTGTCCGATGTTGTCATGTGTCGAAACTTTGCTGCCGATCGGCACCGCAATTTTGAGGACGCCACTGTTTCCGCCGACCAGCCATAAATACACTTGCGGTGTTCCATCTCTAAGAAACAGACGACCGCGGACCGTTTCGCCAATCTTCAATTCAGTACTGACTGGCTCCTTCGACGTACCCTTCAGGCGAACGATCCACACGCTCTTACCAGCGGGCACTCGATCGCAGACCACTACCGCGTGCGCGTTACCTGTTGACCCATCGACAACGCCGACATAACGCGCGCGCTCCGAAGCCGATGCTACAACTGCCGACGCCAGTGGTATGTGCCACACTGCGACTGGGAGATAGGGCAAGGCTCGTATCGAATCGACAGTGATCGTCACCTCAATACCCTGGCTGATGATGCGCTCCTTTACGTCCGCCTTTACGCCATCTAACGGGACCATTGCTGGAACGCTATTTTCCGCAGTCAGCAAATCCGGATCGACCAACCCGAACTTGGTGCGAATCGATTTCTGATCGTCCCAGATGGGCTGAGACCAGGGATGCGTGTAGTCCCAAAAGAACTTTGGCAATGCGTCGCCGGCCTCATGGACCGTATGAAAGCGGGAGTTACTTAGCTCGATGCGCTCGGGAAGCTCCGCCGGCTTGAATTGCCCCGGTTGTCCCGCATACACATCGGGCCAAACGATCCAGTTTTCCGGCTGTTGCTGATAGTGACGTTCGAAGTAACCAGCGACGTCCTCTGCCGAAACAAATACCAGCTTTCGGCCTTCGCGCGCTTTCGCGCGCAGATAGGTCACACCACGCTTATTCGCTTCATCCCAATCCGGCGAATCCAGGAAGTTCTCCAGGCCCACCGATACGAAGAGCGGCTCTTTCTGATGCGGGGCTTCCGCTAACCATAAATCGACTGCGGTCTCAAAGCGGTCGATGTTGGAGCTCTCTCCCATGTCCGCGTTGTGAGCCCGCCGCGCATTCAATTGCGGCTGTCCTTCGGTGGTCATGATGTCGTAAACGCGCACGTCCGACGTAGTGGCTTGCGTAAAAGCCACAATCGACTTGCCCGGTGCTACCTTGCGAAAATCGTCGTCGGCCACAAAGTAGGGGACGATGGGTGCTCCCCAATCATTGATTAGCCAGCTGTTCTCACTGCCGCCATCACGCCAGTTCTGCCATTGCACCAGCGAGTCGATCATCTTGACGCCTTCGCCGCGCGCGATCTTTGCGGTAGTGTTGCCAAAGGTGTACCCACCCATCACATCCATCGGCCCAAGACTGAGAACGTTCCACAGTTGAGAAATCTGCCGGATGCCGATGCGCTGCACGTCGTCGTCGTAGCGCCATAGATTTGCGTCTGGATCACCCGGCATCATCCAGTTGGCATTCGCCAGCGGCATAATGTGGTCGCCATAAAGATGATGGTTGCGCGAAAAGAAACCGAAGCGCGCAAGCAAAGCATCAGGAGTCCGTCCAAAGGGCGAAGCCCACTCGTCTCCGGTCCAGGAGTCCGAAGGTAAACCCAACTCATGCACGGTATCGTAAGCGGTCCTGTCATGCCCAGGCGTCCAAGGTCCCTTGTAGTTGGTGAACAGCACACGGCAGACGATATAGCCCGGCCCGGCGACTGCCAGCACGCGGGTCAGCTTCTCACCGCCGACGCTCCAGGTCACACGCCAGTTTCCGGGGATCTGCGGTCTCAACTCGGCATGGCCCGTCTGCCCGCCATGGCCATCGGCTGTCCAGACGATGTTCAACGCTTGTGGCTGTCGCGGCGAAGCACCCAGATAGTCCGGCTCGACCTGTGCCGTCCCGGCTGGGGCTTTACCCGTATTGTGAAATGCAATCGTGACCGGCTCACCGGGATTCACTAATGCCGGCCTTATCGTGAGGTCCGTTCCGAAGCCCCATCGGCCGGCCTTGGTTTCTTTCGTAACCTTTGCTTTGAAACTATCCAGTACGGCCCAGTTCAGCTCCTCGCGATGTCTGGCCCAGTCCTGATTTCCCTGCGTCCTTTGCACTTCCGTAAGTGGAGCCGCGTTACCTTTCGAGTTGACCTCCACACGCTCGATTCGTACGGGATGCACCTCTTTGACGACAGGACTACCCTCCACGTGGAGCATCAGATAGCCATCGTGTAGAACAGTGCCTGCCGGAAGCACGAATACTGTGTCCCCTTTCTCTCCGGAAACAACTACCTGCTCGCTGTCCTGACGAAATGTGAGCTCCGAGCTGCCAGACGCAAGCTGAGTTCGCCCCAGGACTTTTCCCGCAACCACAAGCACGACTTGTCCATGGGCATCTACAGTCAGCCGTGCGGCGCATGCATCAATGTCATCCCACTCCCGCGTCTTGCCCCAACCGACCGTAAGAAGCGTTTTTTCGAGGCCCCCGCTCCAGCGAAGTTTGGCGCTGAACATCTGTAGATTCCGCGGGTTCATCGCGGTTCCTGAAAGAGTTACGTCGGTCTGCTTGCTATCGAGCGTCAGGCCGTTCGGACCATCGCCCAACACTGCGCTGCCGAAGCGCCATCCCCTGGTCGGCCTGCTGAAGTCATCGATATATACGGACGGCCTTTGGGCGACTGCTCTCTGCGAGCCACGTCCAGCCACGAGGAGGAAGCCCAGACTCGTCACCATTGCTATCCGGACCCCACGCACTAGCGAGTTACGGCCGCCCGTTTTCCACCTCTGTCCCATAAGCTCCTCGTAAAGTATTTTTCGCCGCGGCGCAGGTTTCCGTTTGTTTACTAATTTTGGATAACCTTATCTTAAATTCAGGATGCGATTACACACCTGCCGTCCAAGGGACGTCAAATGCCAACCATGTAGCCCTTTCCAGGAAATTAGAGTCGCGGAAAAATTGCCATGACGCTCACGGGGTTGGGTGTCAGGGAAAAGACATGTTTCGCCAACAGTGAATCGCGGCCTTCCATCTATTTCGAGGCGTGATTCGAAGATAATTCCAGACTGGGTGGAGCCATTCGTGGTCGTCGGGCGGCAAGGCTTCGAGGAGATGATCACGAAGCTCGTCCCTTAAACCGAGATAAAAAGAAAAGTCGTGGAATTTTGTTGACAGCTTGTATCTGGCAAGGTTTTAATGGCCCAGCAAAATTGGAGAAGGTTATCCAGTAACGGAACGCGGTCCAAAATCGCGTACCAGGGCCATGGTCGGAGAATGTGATGATTTCAGGAGGTAAAGCAATGCACGGAATGAAGCAACCTAAAATGGTCAGAATAGGCATTGGTGTTGGAAAAGGATGCATTCTTGTTCTCCTCCTTTTCTTCGCCACAGCAATGAGCAATCTTCTCCATGCTCAATCGAGCGACGGAACGATCACCGGTCTTGTTACCGACGGAAAAAATGGTGCGGTTGCAGGTGCGAAGGTCACAGTCAGCAACGACGACGGCACATTCAAGACCGAAACCGTAACCAGCAACGACGGCGTGTATAGCGTGCCGTCGCTGCCACCCGGAACGTATACCGTTCACATTGCGGCCCACGGATTCCAGGAAGAGAATGTCGAGAAGATCCCCGTCACTGTGGGCGGTATCAATACGGCGGACGTTGCGCTGAGGATCGGCAAACTCACGGAAACCGTTACGGTAACCGACACTGGCCAGCTTCTTTCCCCTAGTTCGGCGACGCTTACCACCACGATCGATCAAGATATGACCGTGGACTTACCTTTCGCGGAACGAACCACTCTTGGTGTGGTGATGTTTGCCCCTGGCGTGACCGGCGAACCCGGCGCAGCTGACGGTGTCGGATCCGAACTTCCCAATGCTTATACGGGTGCTATCGACCCCGGTGCTGGCCTCGCCATTGGCGGTAGCCGCCCTGGCTCCGTCTCACAACTTGTAGATGGCTCGGACCTTCTCCTGATGTCCTATCCACGTGCGGGCGTTTCGTTCTCCTCGGACGCAATCAGATCGGTCACCGTTTCAAGCGCCGGCATGCCCGCGCAGTATGGTCGCGCCGGCGGCGGCGTCATCAACCAGGCATCGGCAGCCGGAACGGATCGTTATCACGGCGCACTTCGCTGGCGTCATCGCGATCCCCTCTTCGAGGTCATCACCCCAGGATCGGGAAGCGCTCCACCTGCGGAGCACATGAACCTGTATACCGTCGCTGCCAGCGGCCCCATTCCCACGCCATTCTGGAAACACCACATGTACTTTCTCGTGGCTGTGGAGCCTTTGCGCGATACCAACATCAACTATGGTCGCGAGCGTTTTCTGACGCCCGATGAGATCGCGGGCCGTTTCTATAACAGCTACGACGAACTCAACACCACCATTCTCAAGTCCCAGGGTTATGGCGCCGCCGTGGCCGCAGCACGTACTGGCGGACAGTTCTATCAATTTCCGGTGAACGCCCAAGGGTTCCCTTGCGGCGGTCCAACCGCAGGCTGCCCCACGAACCCAGCTAACCTTGGCCACTATGCGAACTTGGCGCAGGCGGTACACATCCCCAATGACGATCTCTCCGCACTCCAGGCGCAGAATCCGATTACGCAGTTTCTCTTCAACAACCTACCTAAACCAGGCACCTCTTTGTTGGCGCGTTTTGATAACTCGCAGGCCACCTACTCCACGGATGGCTACAACGGTTACGGAGGCCGCGGGGTGCTGGTAGTCGACAACCGTTACAGCTTCCGTATCGATGTCAATCCTACAGATCGCGACCGCGCCTACTTTCGCTATACAAGCGTGCCGGTGGGCGGCCATCGCTATGACTATCATGGGTTGAATTCTGTACTGGATAACATCCCCGCGGAATCGGTGCATTCTCAAAACATGGCGGTGAATTACGTAAGGGTCGTTTCCGCCAATATGGTCAATGAGGCGCGTGCCACCTATATTTCAGCCAACGACTTTACTGCACCTACTACTGTCTCCGGATCCAAGGACTGGAATGCCGCCATTGGCCTTCCACCAACGATTGCCGGCTACGGATTTGCTTCGTTCGCATTCGGCAATAACGTTCTGCAGGACGGTGAAACTGGAGCCGGAACCACTCTCAACGAAAGTTACGGTTTCGGCGACGATTTCTCCATCCAGCACGGCAAACATTCCATCAAGTTCGGCGTAAATTACCGAGCTCTTCAGTTGAATCAAGCAAACCGCAACAGCCAATACGGCGGCGCCTTTGGAAGCACGAGCGGTCTTGACGGTGGCGAGTCCTCCACAGGGGCAAACCTGACCGGATCGGCCACAGCCGCGTACATTTTGGGAGAGTTCAACGCATACACCGTTTCTGCCGCGAAAACCTACTACTACCGTTGGAAGTACGGGGCTGCCTATGCACAGGACGATTGGCGCGTACTGCCGCGTCTCACCCTGAATATCGGCCTTCGCTATAACGTGGAAACCCCGCGCATGGAGAAGTACAACTACCAAGGAAGCTTCACTCCTAATGGAACCGGATCGGTGACGAACGGGGGCGTTACCTATGGAGTTAATGGCGGATTTGCATACTCCGGCACCAATGGACTTCCTCAAACTTTGTGGCCCGTCAACTATCTGGGATTCGAACCGAGACTGGGTTTCGCCTACCAACCTTTAAGTTTCATGACAGTACGCGCCGCTTACACCCTGGTCCACGCTCCCCTTACGGGCCTGGGCGTCAACATCGTACCGAACCTCACGAGCGCGTCTTCAGCGAACACGGGGACGAACGGAGTCGGCGGAACAAACCCCAATTATTGGGTTAACCTCATCAGCAATCCTATCGCTGCTGGCCCCAACCCCGCCGTGCCAATACGCTCCAGCGCTATGCTTGAGACGTGGAACGGAACGACGTACCTTCCTTATGTCAGGGACCAGAGCACGGCCGTACCCTACGCACAGATACGTTCCCTTTCCCTGCAATTCCAACTTAGCAAGGGAACCCTGCTCGAAACCGATTACGTCGGTTACAAGGGTACGCATCTCTATTCGGCCCCCGTTCCCACGAACGATCCTCCTGTCGGCAGTGCCACTCAAGCAGGTTCTGTCCTTTGGGATATTGCAACAAGTCAAAATTTAACCACCGCTACCAAAACCGGGGACTGCTGCGGAAACAGCACAACCTTACTGCAAAAGCAACGTCCCTTCCCGCAGTTCAACGGAAATCCCATTTATTCGGCATTTGATCGTTACGCCGGTTCGAACTATAACGCTTTTTATCTCACCGGCCGTCAACAAGCAGCTTTCGGACTCACCTTCATCGGCAGCTTCTCCTGGTCCAAGTCCATGGACGACGGATCGAGCAGCAATGGCGGGCCTGGCGACGTCGCAGCGGACAGCTATGGCTTCGCAAATCCGCAGGGATATACAACCAAGGGAGATTACTCACTCTCTATGTACGATATTCCGGTTCATCTTTCCACCGGATATGTCTGGACCATTCCCATCGGGAGAGGTAAAACCCTTTGGGGCAATGCTCCACGCTGGCTGGATGAGATTGTCGGAGGCTGGACGACGTCGGGAACACAAATTTTCCAGTCCGGTTATCCGCTTTTCATCATTGCCAGCAGCAACGGAACCAGCCCTGGCTTCTTTTGCTCGACCGCCCAGCCGACGCCGACGACGCCGAACCCCGCGCCTTGTAGCGATGGCTATGCGCTCAATGATGTATATCTACGCCCCGACCGTATTCCGGGAGTGGCGCCCATCAAACCTAACTGGAAGAAAGACCCTGCAGGCCTGACGCCAACTGGCGGTTACCTGAGTCCGGCCGCATGGGCGATGCCGGGATCGTACAATCCTGCGACGTTCATGGCGAACCCCCAATTTGGAACCGGAAGAAGGAGTTACGGCGATATCCGCAACCCCAGGATTATCTACTGGAATGCGTCACTCAGAAAGCGCTTCATTCTTATCCCGGAAAAGTTGAACTTCGAACTATGGGCCGATGTCCCGAACATTCTCAACCACGCAAACTACCTCCTCATTGGTAACCGCTATGGCGATCAGGGCGTCTTCACCAACACGCTCGCTACTGCGAATGGAGTAAGCAGCTTCTCTGCGAATCCTTCCTTCGGCGATACCAACGGCGGTGGCGGAACTCGACAGATCAATCTCGGCGTCGCACTCACTTTCTAACTACAAATAAAAAGGCCGCGGCGGGTTTCCCCGCTGCGGCCTCTTATTTGTCTTTCGGCAACCTGGAGGTTTCCGCTCTTGCAGACTGCAACGAGGAAGCAAGCCGTACGATGACACCCTAAACCATCAGTGGACTTTTCGCACTCTCTCTCAGTCCAGCTAGAAGGGCGACAGGGTCAATAGATTGCGCCGCTTCGACAACAAAGATCGCTGTTTCCCCGCCCTCCAATCCGGCATGGGCCGGTTGTCCAGGAGGCACAGGAGGAAGGTGAACCGTTCGCTTATACGTCCTGACGTTCATACCTTGCGGCACGTCCATGAGGTAGTTCGTTGTGGCGCGCGTTAGGTTCACCACCCAAACGTGGGCTTTCTTCGTGCCCGGCTCCATGAACAGAGCGGCAGCACCGTTTTTCAACTCCTTCACCTGGACAGTTCCTTTTGCATTTGACGGACGGATGACAGAGGCTACGTTGATATAGTCTCCACCCACCCACGGAGCTGATCGCGTCAGCAAGGGCGTCCAGGCCTGCCGTGGAGCTTCGGTAATTTCCTCGGGCTTGAACACTGCCCCACCCTTCTGATCGAGGCAGGTGAGATCCGCCTGTAGCCTCCCATATTGAAACCGCAACGATTTATCCGTCTGCTCCGCGATCTTGAGTTTGCGCTTCATCGGCGAAAGCCTCCAGCGAACACGTGCCACATCGCCCGCATCGCCGCCGGCGCCGTGGCTGCGCAGCGCAGAGAGGCCTACAAGGTAATCCTGCCAGACGGCCCAGTGCTGGATGCTGGACCAGTCAGAGTCCTGAGTCGTTCCGCGATCATCATCGCCAAGCCGCGGAACCTCTGCCCAATAGAGCGCGAAGAGTCTCGACATGGAGCTTTGCGTAGCGAGTCCTTCAGCGCTGGCATAGGTGGTCATGGGTTCCCACTCGGTACAACTGAAGCTAACCTTCTTGTCACCGTTGGTGCGCAACACCTCGAAGTAAACACCGTCCACAGCGGATTCGATCGGGACCGTCTTCTCCTTTGGATCGGCGATGTAAGCTCCGGCAACACTGTCGCTCATCTGTCGCGAAGTAGATGCAGCGATAAAGTCATCCCACTGCGAGCGCACACCACGGAAGCCGGCATCGAGAAACACGCGGCGAGCGCCGGGATCGACGGCTTCCGGCATGGGATGCTTTTCCATCAACCGCAACGCCGCGGCCGCATAGGTGGAAAGCTGGAAGTTGTACCACTCAACGGACACCTTACCGTAGGACGGAGTCAGGTTATCGACTTCGTCCGCGGTAATCTTGAGGGCAGCGTCCGCGGCGAAGCGGTTCGTTCCATCGCCAGTAGCTAGCGCAATGATCGCCGGTCCAGCAGGATTGGTCATGAAGCCGAAGATATGTTTGATCTGCGGATGCTCGGCATCGGTGACCATACCGGTGCGATGCACGACGTTGGGGTAGTACGGTTTTAGACGCTTGAGGAAGTCGAGGGCGTAAGGATCACCCGTAAGGTCCCAATAGAGAGCGATCGACTTGACGGCCATCGTCTGGTAGCCATGTTGTGGCGAAGACCTGAGGAAGTACGCCATCCCGCCGCCGTCGAACAGCCATTCGTCATATCGTGCCAACCCGTGTGCGGCCTCTACGCGATAACGGTCTTGCCCTGTGAGTTTCCAGGCAGCCGCGAGACCCGAGAGGAAGTACATTTCGGGATTGGCATACTGTGATGTAAGCGGGCTGTAGCGATACGGCCCATAGTGCAACCGCATGAGACCGTCGTCGGCGCCTTTGATGACGGCATCAGTCCAGGTTTGCAGACGCGCTGCATCGACGTCGCCGGTTTCTTTCCAGGAAAGAACGGCAAGGGCAAGGCCATGAAGACCGAAGTAGGAGTTGAGGCCGCCATCGTCCCAATCCCCGTTTTTCCTGATCCTCACGGTGCTGTCCATCAAGAAGAAGGCCCGATCTCTAAAGGCAGCATCGCGATGAAAGCGGCTCCAGGAATAGCGATAAGCTGCCGACGCGGTAAAAGCAAGATACATATCGCCGGGCGTACCGTTTTGAATCGTGCCAATTCTTACCGGCTTCGGTCCGGTCTCATTCATCGAAAGGCTATTCAGCCCCTCGGCAGACCTGCGCTGCACGATGTATCTGAGAAAGTCTTCTAACTTGCGAGGACAAGGGCCGAAGTCAGCTGGAAGCTTGATCAGAGGGCCATCAGCCGCCACAGCCATGGGAACTTTTCCCGCCATAATGGCGGCGCCACCGATCATCGCGCTTGCATTCACGAAGTCGCGCCGTGTGATTTGCTTCTCATTTTCCGACATTGTTCGTCCTTTTATGTTGCGGATCTATCTGATGGGCGATATCACGTTTAACTCGTATTTTTTCGTAGATCGGTACGACTGGAGAAACAATTGTTGTCCGAATAACGTATATTGGATAACCTTCTCCCGTAAGGAATTAGATAACGCGGTCAAGATCGTTGTCAACAAAAACGTCGTCGCTATCGCGTCTTGAAATTGCCCTCGACCATGGCGAAACTTTGTTCGATGAGAGGTGTTTCTTGAGTTCGACTATGAAGCTTCTACGGTTCACTCCCTTGCTTGCCATCGTCCTCGCTGCGCCCTGCGTTGCTCAGGGCCCTTCCCCGGCAGATGATGATTCCCATATCACCGTAAGGAGTCAGCTCGTGGTTCTGGATACCGTGGTGACAGATCGGAAAGGGAACATCGTCACCAACCTTAAACGCGAAGACTTCCAGGTCTACGAAAACGGTGTACTCCAAACCGTGCGCGACTTCGACGCTCCAGCGAACCGGCCCGCAATACCCGACAAGCCGGTCAAAGACCGGAATGGAAACGATGACTGGGGCCAGTCGCCGATGACAATGATCGTTGTGGACGAAATGGATACACCGTTTACCGAAATTTCTTATGCTAAGCAGTGCATCGAAACGTATTTGAAAGGCCAGCCGGCACGGCTGACAGAGCCGACAATTCTGCTTTGGCTCAACGACAACGGCATGCGCCCGGTCACAACGTTCACCCGCGACAGAGATGTCATTCTGCAAGCCATTCTGAAGCACCCACCGAGTGCCGCCAGTAAACTCGCCCGCGGTGCGGCAGTGGAACAGGTTGCGGCCTCTTTCAGCGCCTTGCAACAGGCTGCGCTATTCAGCCGTGGCCAACCTGGCAAAAAGGAAATCCTTTGGGTCGGAAGAAGCTTTCCAGGGATCAATGGCCGGAACATGGACTATCCAGACAAGGAGTTGATGGCCAAGGCACTGCATAGCACCATCGATCTACTGCTGGAGTCGCGAGTGTCTCTTTACGTCATCGATCCCACGCTCGGAACCTCGGTGGACTTCAACAATCCGGCAGCGATTGCCGACACGGCGACGATCGAACCAATTGCCGCACCTAAACCTACCGACCCTTTTGCCAACAGCTTCAACATCAACTTATTCGTCGACCAGACGGGCGGCAAGTACTATCGCGGCATGAATGATCTCGACCGCGAAATTTCAGACAGCGTGCAACGAGGCGCCGGCTTTTATACACTCACCTATACACCCGCTCTTCGCGACTCTGCCTCGGAGTACCACAGCATTACGGTACGGATGAGCGATCCAAATCTGATTGCGCAAACCAAGGAAGGCTACTATTCGACAGAGCCTGTCGATCTGGAGAAGCCAAAGCAGGCCGCCAAGGAAGCCGATAACGATCTTCGCTTCGACTTGTATGAAGCCACCATTGCCGCTATACCCTATACCGGCATTGGCCTGCACGTGCAACAATGCCAGCGGGCTAACGATAGCGAGCAAGCAACTTGCGATATCTCGATCGATAGCGGAACGCTCACCTTCAACGCGAACAACAAAGGCGAGGAGCAAACAGTGATCCTCGCGGTCGTAAGCTCACTGGATGCCAAGGGACAAATCCTGAACCACACATCTCGTCAATTGACGCTGGGTGTACCCGAAAGTCAGGCAAGCCTGATTCGAACGGGCAACATGCCACTTGCACTCCAAACTGTGGCCCCCGTCGGAACGAAGCGGATCAGGGTTGTACTGCGCGACATAAGTGGCAGGATCGGTACTGCAGAGGTGGACTCAGCCACAGTTCCAGCGCTCGTCTCTACTGTCGTGATGAAGAAGGGACTGAAGTAGCGGCTGGCATCAAGTATGTGCTGCGAACACTTATCCTACGTCCTCGGGTAACCGTTCGCAGCATAGAAGCCCATGAATACCTGCCGTACCGCCCCGGATCCTGCACCGTTCCAACGCACAAGTTGGATCTGGTTGTCTCCACCGAAATGAATAAAGGGAGTTAAGTTCAAGCTCCACCGTGAGCCGATCATGTGGTGATGATGACGTACGAGTTTTCCGTTGATCAGAACGGCGACCAGCGCCGGATCTCCATCCACGATCAGAACGGCATTTTGTCCGCGATACTTCTCATCGACCGTGAAGCTGCGCTTCATGAACTGGGTCTTGAAGTTTCCGGGCAGTGAGATGGGCGAGGTATACGTGAGACCATCCGCGGACGGTGACCACTTCCCTGCGAGATCGATTTTTGCTGGAGCCGCCGGCTCATACGATAGCCAGCACTCCCCACGCAAACCTGCGAGCACGCCACGGCTTTCGACTTCGACAGCGACGGTATGCGAGGTGCCTGCTTTGAGCGAAGGCATACCGATGGCGATATAGGCATGGCTATCCATCGGCTTGACTTCTTTTCCGTCGAGCCAGACACGACCTTTTTCTACGAAGCCATCGCCCGTCCAGCCCAGCATCCAGATAGAAACAAGACCATCGCTCCACTGAGCGGGGACGGTGAAGGTCTTGCGAAAAATACCATGCCCCGAGCCCCCGGCATCTTTGACATCCCAGATACCAAGCGCGCGTGACGGCCAAGCCGTGTCGTCGAACTTGGCGGAGAGCATCGAATTGGTGCTGGCTCCCTCAGCAATCGTCTTGAACTTCCAATCCTGGCTAAGATTGGCAGAAAAGCGATGACTCGCGCCGGGTAGGGATTTGGGCCTTGGTGCAGTCGTGCCACGCCACCAGTTCCGTTGCAGGTTGAACCAGGCTTCCGGTGCCTCTGCAACACGGCCAATTGGAGTGAGGAAGACTCGCGTGTCTGACGTTTTCAGGTTGATATTCGCAAGCGTCGAGTCCGTGATAGCCGTCTTCATACCAGTTGCTACATCAATCGCAACTGGTGCCTGATTACCATCTAAAATAAGTGAAACAGTCTGCTCTTGCTTTTGAGATTGATTCCATAGAGTCCAAACATCATAGAGGCCATTGTTCGTTACAGAATGACGTACTAATACATTGTCGTTCGCAACAGCAAGATGTGCCGGTTCCGGGCTGACCTTGCGCCACTGCAACACTGCAGTAAGCATGTCCTGCAATTCCCGGCTCTCTTGCTTCATATCGCCTGGCTCAATGCGATCGGGGATCTTGATCCCCGTGAACTTCGCTCCTAGTTCCACGACATAACCTTTTCCCAGCGGACGCATTCCAACCGCAACCGTTCCGTCCTTCCATAACAGCAGATCATGAACGTCGTCCGCGGCTTTCTGCAGATGCAAGCCGTTAGCCGTTAGCCCATTCCATGAGTCTGCGAACATCGTCTGTCCTGTCACCGCTTGGAGAGAACCTGTCTCATCCACATTTCCATCCGGCTTCAGCCTGTCGATCTTTACAACTTTGTAGCCGGTCAATCGCGAGATAGGCCACGAATTAATCTTCTCGGGTGTATGCCGTCCCGTTTGGGCCAGTGTTACAAACGTTCCTCCATTCCTAACCCATTTCTCGATATCGGACACCATCGATTCATCCATGATCGAGGTATTGGTATCGATCACGACACCATAGGGATCGGCGTCACCACTCGCAAACGAGCTCTGCGATAACCCATCATAGGGATACCGTTGTAGTAGTAGCGAGCAGGCATTCCATGCCCAGTAGCCACCGTTGAACACTGTGTTCGGCGAAGCTCCCCAGGGATAGCCAGTTAACTGCGTATTTCGGTCAGAATACAAACAGGCTGTCTGGGCTTTCTTGAAGTGCGTCTGCCCCATCAAAGTAATCTGCTTTCGATGAGCTTCATAATCGGCCTTCACATCGGGTCGCCACAGGATGTCCCCAATGTGGATGAAATAATCCACCGACTGAACGCCCTCCGTTTCCCACAGACCAAACTCTTTCTTGAAGTCCGCAAGATCGCTCGCGGGCGCAGCTGGCTCAAGCGAATACGGCAGATTGGCTCCGCGCATCAGCGAAGAGTTGTAGTCGGCATAAAAGATTCCCATATAGCCGGTGTTGTGGAACTCCCCACCATAGGCTTCGGCCAGTGACTTGACGCCGTCGGAGTACTCATCCGGATGCATGAGCGTAATGTTCTGGTTCGGCGCGGCCTGCCGTACAGCTTCCATTCCGCGCCTGACGTCTTCAATCCGGGACCACTGCGTGAAGTCAACAAAATCAACCCACTGCGAATTCAACGCCTCACCGAGATCGGGGTACTGTTTCGGCTCAACCGGGGAAAGATAGGTTTTATACGCGATAAATCCCTGCGGCAACCGAATAGCAAAGCTATTCTTACCGTCCTGCACGACACCAGTAACTTCCATTGCGCTCCAGTGCGGCACATTAGCCTTTCCACTTGCGCTCACGACCTTGCCATTCAGAACCACGTGGCTCTCTTCGTGCTCGGCCTGGTTCATGTCCCAAAGGTAAAGCCACACACGCGGATTCTTTGCCGTCCATCCCGCAGACACATCAAACGTGCGCCGGAACACCGCGGGCCTCTTTTCCAGGAATAGCTCTTGGTCATTTCCGCCCCCGGCCAATTCCGGCCAGATTGAATCACTGAACTCCGGCTGGAACCAGGCATCGGGCGCCGGTTCAGACTTCAAAGCCTTCCGCGCGTTATAGCCGTACCCTGTGGGAGCCGGCTCCTCCAGCTTCTCGTAGCCAACCTTCCACATACCACCAATATCGATCGCACTTGGTCCCCATCCCGCGAACGAAGCGATTTCCTGCAGGTGAACATCGTCCCATGAAATTAGCGAAACACCCCATCGCTTTCCAACTGTGGCCGGTGTCCCATATTTTGCCTTCAGATACTGCCGGTATCCCACATCGGCAACAGGTCCGTACTCTAGAAAGATGTCTTGAATTCCATGATGTAGTTCGCCATGGGGCTCAAGGAATGAAACGACATTTGGCTCTTTACCAAACTTCCGAATCGATTCCTGCAGCAACCCCAGCCGCGCATCCTCACCCGTTGTAGAACTCCATGACAGCACACCCTCCCCACCGAGATAGGGCGACTCCATCTCGTGAAAATTACCTGTGAAGCCCGGCATCTTCAACTGCGTTTGCTCGCGATATGAATTCAGCAGCCACGCCGCCTCGCCGCCTGCATTGCCCCCCAGATGCAGATCGACGGGCAGTTTACGCTTTGCGGCTTCGTACTCCACCCAATCCCACCAGCCATAGTTCATCATGCCTTCGGCACTATCTGTTGGCAGGGGAGAGTCGGCCATCAAAAATCCGGTGCGATCTTCTTGCTCCGCATAATCGAACTCTGCAGTGAAGTTGTAGTTCGCATCCGTCATTCCCTGAGGATGCTTCCAGAGCGAGTAGTAATGGCGAAATCCGAACTTATCCCACCGGTCTAGATACATCGGCACTTCCGCCTGCGGCGTGCTCACACCGGAAGGCTTAAATTCCGCAATCAGGGTTCGCAAGCTCTGATCACTCGTCCCGGTCAAAATCATCACCTTATTTCCGGAACTATAAGCAGCCACCGCACCCTGACCCTCTATGACATATAGGGTAGAAGTCGCGCTCGGCACAACCCTCACACCCGGTTGCGAGTTCAGGTCCGATAGATACTTTGCCTGCAGGAGCTTCGCTTTGGTCTCATCTTCGCATGTGATGGCAAGAACTGATCCGCCAGGCTCTTCATGAAAAATACCCGACACCGTACCGTAACCGCGCAAGGTAACAGGGGCAAACGTCTTTGGAACATCACTGGAAGATTGCCCTTGTAAAGAAGAAGGCACCGATGCCAACAGCAGGGCGAGCGCGGTAGTGCTTACGATTTTCTTAACAATCATTTCAGCCACCTTCGTCTTTGTCATTCCAATTCCCAACTTTGACGATGAATCACAATCACTTTCCCTTTTCTTCAAATACAGCAACACCGTACACAGGGATATCAACGCTTGTTTGTTGAGGATTTCCGTCCACCAATAGGTCGCGCATTGAGGCCTGCCGATCGAGGTGTTGTGGAGTCGTGCTGTGGTTTATCAGGATCAATACCTTGTGTTCCTTGCTGGATCTTTCACAAACTTCGACACCGTCGGGAACTCCCTTGAGGATTGGACTCACTCCGCTCTCCGCGACAAACCCAGTGGTCAACGAGTCAACAAGTGCATCGTCCAACCAGGTGCCAATATAGGTGATGCTGCCCTTACCTACCCGTCGGGTAATCATCGCAGGCTGGTCGCTCAGCCAGCTATTGCTATGTCCATAACGGAGCAACACCTTGGTCTCGGAATTCTTGACACTCAAAGCTTCAGCCCAGGTATGACCGGTTCCCGATCCAGCCTCACCAGCCACCTGGAACGTTTTGCTCGTAGAGTAGAACTGCTCCACTCTGCCGCCAAGCAGATCGGCTAGCGGACCAGGCTGGCGCTGCACATGCAATGTGTTGTACTCGTCTTTCATCCCGGAGCGGACTCCAAGCACTAGATGCCCGCCTTGCCTCACATACTTTGCCAGACGATCAGCAGTAGTCCGCGACAAGACATTCAGTGCCGGGGCCTCAATCAATCTGTACTGATCGAAAGCCGCGTCAGGAGAGATGATGTCAACGGATTGAGCGAATCGCTGCAAGGGCACATAGAACTGTGTGAAGGACGCGATTGGGTTGAAATCTGTCGTTTCATTGGATCGATGAAAATCGATCGCCCACCAAGCTTCATAGGAATGCAGCATCGCTACCTGCGAATGAGGCGTCGTACCCGCAAGGGCTGAGCCAGCCTTCGCGAACTCGGCACCGACCTGCTTGATCTCGTCATATGCCGGCACCGGTGTTCCGTCAGTGCCAACCAGCACACCGTGATATTGCTCCTGACCATTGAGCGCACTGCGCCACTGCCAATACAGCACGGCATCAGCGCCATGACCAATGGCCTGCCACGCCATGTCTCGCACTTGTCCTCGATCCATAGGCTCAAACTGCGTAAACGCCGCCTGCGTTTCCATCACCCAATAATTCTTCTGCTTAAAACCCCGAACCAAGTCATGTGCCATGCCGTTAGGCACATATTGGTAGTCGCCCCTTCCCGCATAATCGTCCCAGGCAGCAATATCAAGATTTTCGTGGACCATGTAATGATCGAAGCCACTGAACCAGCCCATGGTGTTCGTCGTTATGAACTGTCGAGGATCGGAGTGAAGACGAATCACGTCGATCTGGTTCTGCGAGTAACTTTTCCACGTATCACTAACAAAGCGATTCCAGTCCAGCAGCAATCCGGGGTTCTCTTTGGAAGGACGCGCCGGAATCTCATCGAAGTTGTCGTACGCTTGCGACCAATATGCCGTGGTCCAACGCGCATTCAGGTTGTCCAGAGAGCCGTACTTCGTCTTCAACCAGGCATGAAACTGGCGTCTTGACTCTGGGTCATAGGAGATGCGGCGGTATTCATTGTCTAGCTGCCAACCGACTACATTCGAGTTGTGTCCGAAGTGAATCGCCATCTGTTCAGTAATTCCACGCGCAAGCTGCCGATATCGCTCGCTAGCGAAAGAAAACTGCTGTCTCTCCCCGTGTTCGTCTCGATGACCATCCTCATCGATCCGTAGAGTTTCGGGATACTTGGACGTTAGCCATGCAGGCGGAGCCGCAGTGGGTGTGCCCATAACAACGAGGATGTGGTGTGAAGCCGCCTTCTCCACCGCGCGCTCCAACCAATCAAATTTATATTGACCCTTCGCCGGCTCCAGACTGCTCCACGCAAACTCGCCCACTCGAACAACATGGATATTGCATGCCTCCATGAGGCTCAAGTCCTGCTCCCAGCGGTCTTCGTTCCATTGCTCCGGATACCACGCTGTTCCGAGCAGCAAAGGTGGAGCACCACTGAATCTGGTGGCTTGGGCGCTCGAATGCATACACGAAGTAAAGAGAGCTACCGCCAGAAGTCCGAGGCCAAACCATTTACGACACCTCATATAAGGCCGGCTTACCGATACCCTCTTCATCTTCTCTATAGCCGCGAAGTCGACCATGCTAGTTCATCTCTTCGATTTTGATCGTATGCGTAACCGGCGTCACGGACGTTACCAGGTCGGCAAAAAGCTTTTCATGCGCCACGGAGAAACTATCCTGTACCGATTTCAAAGCATCCGCTTCGGCAGGCATCATCTGAATGATTGCTTTTTCTCCGTTGATATAGCCCTTGATATAGAGCGATTCAAAATCCTGCTTCGCGCGCACTTTCTTATCCACCGCCATGAAAGGAGCAGTAAAAGGATTCGTCAGAAACTCGGCTGCCAGGTTTATTCCAGCACTGAGTTGTTCCTGCGTGAACTCCTTTGTTTCAGTACCCCAGGTGATCTTCGCCTTTGCTGACTTCAGGTTCTTCACCACAAGCATGTAGCGATTCAAATCCTGGTTGAAAGGTAGAAACGGCAACATCCCAACCGTCCCATCCGAAGCCCCCACGTCTCCGAAAAAGCAGAATGGATACCGGGTACTCTCGAGAGTGATCTCCCCATTGGCAGCTGACGTCACATGTTGTGCATCGTCAGTTTCAGCCTGCGCTGTAACCATGTCATAACGAATGGTCCCAATATTTCCATCCATGCCCATAGCCTTCAGGTAGGCATAGGCCATCATCAAATGTCCATCGGCTTGCGGATGCACACCATCTGAATTTCCCGTTACAGCAAACTTCTCGCCCAACGCAGCCTTGGCTGAAGCCATCGTTTTGAGCGTCAGCGTATGCAGGTCGACAAACGGCACCTTCTCCGAATGAGCTACATCTTTCGCCACATCGCTCAAGTACCCCAGTGTCTGGTCGTAGGCGGCTGCACTTACATCTTTATGTTTCGGATTCTTGAAGTAATAGGAGTCTACTCCACCCGAAGTGCCAATAAACACTGTCTTCACCCCGGCCGCCTTGAACTGGTCGATCGCCTTCTTCGTCCCTTCTCGAAAGCCATCCTTTACCTTGTCGCTGATTAAGTCATAGCCCCCGTCGTTCATGCCGAAGTTAGTCGTAGCCACCGTTGGCGAAAAAGCGAGACCAACCTGTTGCCAATAGTTTGCAAAGTGCTGGACATTCTCTCCGCCCCACCCAATCTGGATGGTCTTCACATTCTTCACGGGTTGAGACATCAGGATGTAATCCTCGATAAAGACCGAGTATTGCTTCTGCTCTGTAATTGAGTCACCGCAAATCAATAGAATGTCGCCGTCCTGAAAAACAGACTGCTCCCGCGATGCGAAAGAATACAGAAAGTACATACATAACAACACAAGGGCAATTCCTCGTTTCGTCATAAACACTCCCATCACTGCTCTTCCTATCCGGCTAACCGCACATCGCTAAGCCGCTGCATAGGCGGCATGCGCCCGTTGATGGTGCTTCGGAACGCACGATCCATATCATCCCCCGCCCTGACGGTGCTTGCAGCGGTTACTTCGAGTTCTCCATCTGGACTGCGCCACTTCATAACCGAAAGATCTCCCTGGCGTCGCAGATCAAATCGGTTGACCTCAAAAGATGTCGGCAAGGTTGAGGCGTCCGGTGTCCCGCTTTCTGCTATCAGAAGCGCAAGTCCGCAGCCCGCTGGCTGAATGTCGTTCCAATCAACAGTCATAGGCCAATCGGACGACATCAGGGTCAACTCGAACATCGCAACCTCCGTACTCCTGATGAACTTCAAGTTAGGCCGATAGGCGGCAAAGCGAGGATCAAGAAATCGGAACCCAAGCTTTATCATTCCTGCATCTACACAGAGCCGAGAATCTACCGGCAGACTTCTGTCCGTGGCAGCCACCTGTTCATCCGAGACGAAAAACTTCCAGTCATCCTTCCATACATCGAACTTCACTTGGACTGCCATGCGTGACAGGACCGACTTGTGATCGCGAATAGGATCAAGCGATATGTGTTTATCTCCACCGTCAGAACGGAAGCATATCTGCCCAAGCACTGCGCCGTTGCTCTGAACGGAATAGAAGAGTCCCGAAGAAAAATCATAGTCATCTTTGAGAACCTTCAGTTGCAGGCACTGGATGGGATGCTGCGGCGTCCCCCAATACGCCATGAGCGGTCTACGTTGAATCCAAAAGTCCGATTGATTCGCCGATCCAAGGCAGAAGAGCGGATGGAGATAAGTAGTTCCTGCAACATCCATCGATGCTGGCTTTGCCGCGTTCTCGGCTGGCGATCCTAGCAGAAATATTTCGCGATGAACTCGCGCCTGTCCTGTTGCCACGAAATAGGCTCTAATATCGTCGGGACAGCGGTAATCCAGGAGCGCTACATCTTCGTTTTCGTGTAGCGGTTCTGTTCTCAGTTGCGCCTTGCCAACGAATAGGAGAGAGTTGTTGAGCGCTTTCTGTATCCAGATTTGTGTTCCCAGATCATTGAAATAACACCGGCTCATCGGCGCCGCTATTTGTTGCGTCGGCAGGTGCCAATGGGTCGCGAAGTGAAGCCAGATTCGTTCATGAATCCTGCGAGACAGTTCCAGACTTGTCGGGTCCTTCACGAACATCAATATCCGGGTCATGTTCTGCACCACAACCTTGTTATAAGTCGGGCTGTTGTACTCATTGAAGCTTCCCGTTTGATCAATGGTTGCCGCAAATCGCCGGAGACGATCCTGAGCATAGACATGCAGCTCATCATCCTGCAGCACCTCCGCACCGGCAAGGCTCACAAAGGTTCCCATACACGCAATATTCGTATACCCCATAGATACATTGCGCTTCTTGATGCTGCTGCAGCAACGGCGCAGCATCCGCTGCATCTGCTCCACAACAGCGGGTGCAAGCCGTGCGCGATGTCGAAAGAGCATGCAAAGCAGCAGAGATCCATTGAAGTCTGCCCAGTTGAAATCAACCGCAGGCATGCTCGCTAACGGCTCTTCTGCATACCAGCTCCATAAGCCGAACCATTTGCTCGCAGGATTTCTTTCCTGCAACTCCTCCATCTTCGCAAGGACCTTTACCGCAAGCTCAAGTCGATGCTTATCCTTCGATTCCAGCAAATAAAGTGCATACTCCATCGACGTTCTCGTCGGATGGACCACTTGGCTCCGCAAGTTGGACTGGTAGGAGTACTCCGGTCCTACGTGACCAGCTATCAGATCCGCATCCGTTTCGAACGTTTTGTCCATTCGCAGCAGGGTGTTTTCCAAAACTGCTGCATCCCACGTTGCGTCCCAGCTATCCCGCTCAGTGGCAAAGGATATCGAGTATGCTATCGATCGACTAGACAGGGCCGATGTAGCAACGACGCCTGTACCAATCGACTTCAGCAGAGTTCTCCTGCTCATCGAGGCGTCTGTCATTACACGTATCCCCTCTTGGACGGTTTCTCCACGGAGCTTCACCGGTTTCCTCGGCTCGAATCAGGCAACAAGCCATTCGCCAGCCCATGGAACGAATCATCTGGATAACCTTACCCAAACGAATGGAACATATCATCTCAAGCATTGTCAAGGGATGGGGCTCTCAATAGGCGCCGAGCCGTTGCGGCCAACGAAAGGGATACCCAGCTCGTCACTGGAAAGCCCCTCATGTTCACCAGAAATAGGAATTACGAAGCGGCTACCGCTTTCGAATCGCCAAGCCTTTCGACTTTATCCGGCTGCCGGCCAACTCACAACCGCATGATGCCCGGATGATCAATTCGGTCTGCAACACCACCTGCTTCGCCGGGAGGGTGCTATCTCCTTCGATCCGCTGCAGCAGCAGAGAGACCGCTTTGCGTCCTAGGTCCGCGACCGGTTGCCGCACCGCTGTAATTTGCGGTGTGATCAAAGTTGCCGCATCGAAATCGTCAAAGACCGCCAACGCAATTTCATCAGGGATCGCAATATGCATCCCCTGCAAATGCCGAAGCACTTGCACCGTGAGCAAATCACTCGCAGCAAAGATCGCCGTGGGCTTCGGCGCGGATGCCAGGATCGCCGGGAGCTGTTCCGCAACGGTACCGCTGAGAGGCCCAACCATACACACTCGCGTCGTCAGCTTTGCTTCGCGCATGGCCTGCATGTAACCTGCAAGCCGCTCCTGCTTGGTGAACATCCGGTACTCGTCCAGAATGCAGAGGATGTCCTTGTGCCCATGCTCTATGAGGTGTTCGACAACTCCCATCGAAGCCTCTCGATTATCAACAAGCACCGCATCGGCATCAACATTTTCGAGCGGTCGGTCAAGAGAGACAATCGGCAAGCCGCCGACTCGTGCATTCAGAAAGTAATCATTTTCCAGGCCTGTCGGAATAATGATCAAACCAGCGATCTGCCGCTGCATCATGACTTCGGCCTGCTGCCGTTCCACATTTGCCTGATGGCCAGACGCAACCATCAGGGTCATATAGCCGGCCTCACGAGCGGCCTCCTGGATTGCGTTCGCGCACGTTGCAAAAAAAGGATCAGCAAGGTCCGGTACGATCAGCCCAAGAATCTTCGCGCGATGTCCCTTCAGGACTCTCGCAGCCTCATTCGGCTCGTAGCCAATACGGCGGATCGCCGCTCGCACCTTCTCTTCGGTTTCCGGCGATACCTTGCGGGTACCGTTCACCACGCGGGACACGGACATCACTCCAACGCCAGCAACCTTCGCTACATCCGCAAGTGTTGGCATCTAGCCAACCTCCACAATATCCAGCTGGATTTTTACCATCATTTCCATACCTTCCATCTCACCAAGAAATGTTCTCTGCGACACCACCATGATGCCATAGCACCCGCGAATGCTCTCATAATAAAGACTTTTCCGAACCTGCACTCGCCGGAACTGTCGCTTCCTTACGGCGACGGTCGTTCCCCCTGCTCGATGGCGTTTTTACTCCGCTCATAGGCGAACGAGCACCATTATGACTTGACAGCTTGGTCGTCGCTGGCTTCCAATCGTGTGGACACCCAATTGGATAACAATATCCATATTCTAATTAGTCCAGCCATGATCATTATGATTCTCTTTCGAGGCCTCGACCGATAGGAAAGCTTCTCAATGCCCCCTCCAGATGGTTCGTCTGCCAAAGCGTTTCCCGCAGCAGCAGTGCAACGTGTATTTCTTAGAGCGACACTCGCTGTCTCGGTCTGCAGTCTCGTGGCAGCCGTCGCGCTATCTCCCCTGGTCAGGGCTCAGACTCCCTTTCAGGCTGTCGAGCTCCTCGCTGGAACAGCGAACGACGGCCAGACCGCTCCCTTAGTCGGCATGCCGTTCGCGATGACTGAATGGACACCCGAGACAAGGTCCACAGAGAAAAAATGCGTTGCCCCGTACTATTACAAGGACCAAAAGATCACAGGCTTCCGCGGCAGCCACTGGCTTAGTGGTAGCTGCGCATTGGAGTACGGCAGCGTCACCCTAATGCCGATCACCGGCCCAATCGAGGTCACCGCGGACGCCAGAGCTTCATCTTTCCGGCACGAGACCGAAAAGATGAATCCCGCTTACTATTCTGTTGTTCTCGATCGCTATGCGGAAACCGTGGAAATGACAGGCTCAACGCGCACCGGTCTGCTTCGCATCACTTTCCCGGCAGACAAGGCAGGCAGTCTCCTCATCGAGCCCAACTCCAGGCCAGGAGAAGGCTTCGTCGAAGTCCATCCCAAGCAAAGGGAGATCGTCGGCTATAACCCGGTACACCGTTACTTTCGTGGAGAAGGATTATCCGCGGGGTTCAGCGGCTACTTCATAGTGCGCTTTTCTGCTCCGTTTACCGTGCATGGTACCTGGTGCGGCACTCAACTTCAATCCGACGTCGATCGCCAGATGGAAGAATGCAGTAACTTGGGAGCGTATGCTTCCTTCGCTCCTTCCAAAACCCCGCTTCTTGTAAAGGTAGGTACTTCCTTCACAAGTCTCGAGGAAGCAGTACACAACCTGGATGCCGAACAGACCGGATGGGATTTCACTGGCGTCGAGCAGAAGACCGAAGCTGCATGGCAGAAGCGCTTGAATCAAATAGAGATTGAAGGCGCTAGCACGGAGCAGCGCCGCGTCTTTTACACATCGCTCTACCATGCACTGCTTGTTCCACGTATAGCCAGCAATGCTGATGGCACCTATAACGGCTTTGCCGGCGAGGGCAAACTTCACAAGATTGCAAACGGGGCCTACTATGACGACTTCTCCATGTGGGACACCTTCCGCGCCCTCCATCCTTTACTGACCATCCTCGATCCTGATCGCGAACAGGAGATGGTTCAGTCGCTGGTGCTCAAGGGAGAGCAAGGCGGTTATCTTCCCATCTTCCCCCTCTTCAACAGCTACACCTCCGCAATGGTCGGCGACCACTCGATCGCCGTAATTGCCGACGCGTACGCCAAGGGCCTGACACACTTCGATGTCGCCAGCGCCTACAAGCTCGTGCTGCAGAATGCCACCACTTCTCCACCTCTTGAGAGCTATCAGCTTGGCGAAGGACGACGCGCGCTTGCCTCATATCTTAAGTATGGCTACGTACCGCTGGAAGATGATGTTTCCGACGCGTTCCATCATCGCGAACAGGTCTCCAGGACCTTGGAGTACGCCTATGACGACTCACTCGTCGCCATGATGGCGAAACATCTTGGAACGCCCGAAGACGCGGCTCGGCTCTACAGGCAATCCGAGAACTGGCGCAACGTAATCGATCCGGAAACCGGCTTCGCAAGAGGAAGGCATGCCGATGGTTCGTGGATAGAACCATTCGACCCTGCGAAGAACGCGACCTACGTCACCGAAGCAAATTCATGGCAATACACCTTCTTCGTCCCGCAAAACATTCCGGGATTGATCCAGGTGTTGGGTGGCCCTGAAAAATTCATTGCCAAGCTTGACGGCCTCTTCGATCGCAATCTTTACGAGCAAGGCAACGAACCGAGCCATCACATTGCCTATCTCTACGACTACGCAGGCGGACCGGCAAAAACCCAGCATCAGATACGAACGTTGATGCAGTCGCAGTACCATACCGGTCCCGGCGGCCTACCCGGCAACGATGACGCCGGACAGATGTCTGCCTGGTACATTTTCAGCGCCATGGGGTTCTACCCGGTCACTCCCGGAAGCCCAGTTTATGCAATCGGCAGCCCGCTATTTTCTAAAGTCACCATCCATCAATCCGACGGACACGACTTTGTCATCGTGGCGAACCATCAGAACGCAGCTAACGAATACATACAATCCCAACAACTAAACAACCGCCCGCTACCAGGCTTCCTGCTCCAACATGCCGACATCGTAAAAGGCGGCACGCTGACATTCGACATGGGGTCCACACCGCTCGCGCCGAAAGACGATCACTAAGAGATCATCAACGAAGCAGCGCAGCCGCTGCCCACATCACGGGGGCTTGCCCGTGAAAGTCGCCGGTCTTACGCTTCCTCAACAGGTAAAACTGTTTGTCGTTGATCTTATTTGTCCCTTCGCAAATGTTGGTCACATCCCAGTTCTGATCGACGTATCCCGAGACGGCAATCCATCCACGACGAGCCGCTGGTCCATACGTAGCTGCATCCAACCAGCCACGCTTTACGCCAGTCACCAGCGCAAACGTGAACATCGCAGATCCCGAACTCTCGGGCCATGCAGCATCGTCATCCAGCAACTGACGCCACATGCCATCTTTATCCTGGTTTTCGACAAGCGCCTTCATCATGGCGCAATATCCCACAAGAATCCGCGGCCGTTGAGGATGATCCTGCGGCAGGGAGGAAAGCATCTCAGCCATCCCGGCTGCAACCCATCCGTTCCCTCTCGACCAGAAAATGGGCACGTCCGGTGCGTGATGGAAGAGCCCATTTGGTTCCTGCAATTTATCCAGATAAGCAGACATCTCTTTAGCCGCACGATCGATATACTTCCGGTCGTTTGTCGCACGATAAGCCTGCAGTTGCAGAATCATCATCATGTACATATCGTCGATCCAGAAGCGAGTTTCCGCCGACAACCCATCGCTCGTCGGCGAATCCCACTGACGATCAGCATAAACAAGACCCATCTTCAAATACTTTTCTTCGTGGGTCTGCATATAGATCTCCAGCGGAAGAATCCCGAAGATCTCTTCATCCACATGCCTGCGATCCGGAATAAGCGCCGATTCAGCAGGTGTCAGCATAGGCTGGAAGCGTTTGATCAAATCCGACGCCAGTTCCTTGTTCCCTGTGGCTCGCGCAAATTCAAGCGCGCCATACCATGCGCAGAACTCCGGATAGATCAGCGGATGCGAGTTCATGTGTGGGCTCGTGACAAAATGCTGTGCGACGTGCAAACCTAGTTCTTCAGGTGCGCGACCTTGTGGCCAGTTGGCGAAATCCGCCGGCTGTTGGCCCTGGCCATGGGCGCTCACGGCCCAGCCCGATACCGTGATGGCTGCTATAGCAACAGTTGCGATCCAATGCTTTTGCGTAATCAATGTCCGAACCTCCAACCTGTCCCGCTGAACACATAGCAAATAACAACGCGGCTTCAAAGGCAAGTAAGATAACCTTATCCCGTAGAGAATAGGGTCTGTCAGGTTCATTTGTCCAGAGATTTGCGGCGAGCTAAACTTCTTCTCACAGCTAGAAATTCATGTAAATCCTGCAAAACTGTTGAGAAACACCTACTACAGGACGAATTGACAACCTAGGGGCAACTCCCGTGTAATCATCACCGAAACATGTCTGGATAATGTGATCCAGAAGATAATAGAAATTCGTACGCCACCAGTAAATGCGAGAATCATAATGACATCCTTCCAGGAAACTCAAGGACGGCCGATCGATGGGTCAAGGCAGCTCGATTCCCCTACGGCCCTGCTGCCGCCCGGCGTCATGCGGCCTTTCATTCTCGTCACCGGACTCTTCTTCCTCTGGGGCATCCCGAACAATCTCAATGACGTTCTCATCCGGCAATTCATGAAGTCATTCGAGATCAGCCGCTTTCAGGCCGGCCTCGTGCAGTCGGCCTTTTACCTCGGCTACTTCATCCTTGCCCTACCCGCCGGTTTCCTCATGAAGCGCCGCGGTTACAAATCCGGATTCATGACCGGCCTTCTGCTCTTCGCCACTGGCTGCTTTCTATTCTTCCCGGCTGCCATCTATGAAAGGTATTGGTTTTTCCTCGCCGCACTATTCGTGATGGCTAGCGGTCTGGCATTTCTTGAGACAGCTTCGAATCCGTTCGTAACGCAACTCGGTCCGGCTGCAACCTCGGAGCAGCGGCTCAATCTCGCGCAATCCTTCAATCCCCTCGGTTGTATCACAGGAATTCTTGTCGGCACCGCCTTCATATTCTCAGGGGTAGAACTATCCCAGCGGCAGATTGCCTCCATGAAGGCCGCAGGCACCTATGCCGCATACCTGCACAGCGAAATCCTACGCGTGGTCGCGCCTTACCTCGTCTTGGGATGCCTCGCACTGGCCTGGGCGGTCATGATCGGACTTATGCGATTGCCAGCTTTTCTTCAAGCGCGCGAGCATGTTGCAGAGGTCAGCGGAGACTGGCGTGATCTTCTTCACAAGCCTCATTTCCTCTTCGCAGTAGTTGCCCAGTTTGCCTACGTCGGTGCGTCCGTCTGCACCTGGAGCTATTTCATTCAATACTGCAAGGAGTATGGTCACGCGACGGAACGGCTTGGCGGAATCCTACTCGCATGCACGATGGTTCTCTTCACCATCGGACGCTTCGTCTCCACGGCACTGATGCAGTACTTTTCGCCAAACAAAATCATGACCGCCTTCGGTCTCATCAATGCAGCTCTTCTTCTGGCCGGAATCTTCTCCCCAAACTGGATCGGCCTGTCTGCAATCCTTTTTACAAGCTTCTTTATGTCGCTCATGTTCCCCACAATTTTTGCCATGGGCCTCAAAGATCTCGGCGCCAATACAAACATCGCCGGTTCCTTCATTGTCATGGCGATCATCGGCGGCGCGGTCATGACTCCTGTCATGGGACTTGTCGCGGAACATCTCAATAGCACAGCACTCGCGTATCAGATTCCGCTCTACGGCAACTTGGTCGTCGCGCTCTATTCCCATTTCATGCGGAATTATTCCACTCGAAAGCTGACCGTTTCGACCTTCGAAATCTAGTTCGACCTACAGCTCTTTGCCGAATATAAATCCAGCATCCAATGACACACGCACAGTTTTTCCGGAAACATCCGTAAAAGTAGCGGAGTTGTGATCACACTCGGCTGCACATACCCGCCCGAAACCGTCAGGCGTTCGCGCAGCCCCCTGTATATAGGAAATGTTCGAAGGCTGATCGGTGCTAAACTCGCGCACAGTCTTGATGCCTCGCGCGGAAAATGCATTTTCTTTCTGTGATATTTCGCTTCCCATATTGAAGAAGCTGCACACGTCCTCCAATCCCAACAAGCAGCTCCGCCCATTCCATGGAGGCAATCGGCGTGCCCGGTTCTCAACCCAAACAAGTGTGGAAGGCAGAACAGCGGCATCGCGCAGAGAGAACCATAGATAACCCTCCTCGGTATTTACGGCGGCCGTCCATGCCGGCTGACCCTTCTCTGCCTTAACCGCCACCTGCAATAAGTTTGCAGATGCCCGGCTGGAGGGATGAATACTCAGATCGACCATCACGTCATGATTCGATGCCAACGGCACGCGGCGCAAGTCTTCAAACTCAGCGCCAATGGCGAGAGATTGAAGTGATGCTACATCCAGATCATCAAATGGTTTCGGATACGTCATCCCAAATATCTGGCGGCTGGTAGAAACCAACAAGTGTGTCTGCGATGACGGAACACGAAGCACTGCATGGTGTCCAACCGTATAAGCACCAGAAAGCCCCGTGATCGTCGTTCGGTCGTAAATAACATCTTCACCGTCCCTGATGAAGTATCGCCGCGTCACATTTGTTGCGACCAAAGCATCCTTCATCGAGATATGTAGCTCATGGACGCCGTCCCTCGACTGACTACCCTCCAGCGACCATGCTGCTCCTGCAGTTCTGCCATGCGAAGGACGTTTCAATACTGGCTCAGCATAACCAAATGGAAGACAGAAGAAGTCACCCCGCAGAACTTTCTCCGATTGCCCGTCGAGCGCCGCATTCTCTTCGCACTGCCACGGTGCTACATAATAGGGATCGACAAACTCCCGTCCCCGTCTGCAGAATCGCACCGGCGCCATATGTGCGCCGAGACATGTAACAGCCATGCGTACGGTAGCACTTTCCATCACCCATGAGGGCTGACAGAAGATCGTCTCTTCACATAGCATGGCCCCTCACGCATCCTGTCCGTCACGCCTTCTCGGGGTTATTTAGATAGCTCTGCACATAATCGGAGACAGCGTCTTCTAGAGACCTAAAGGGTGTCGTATATCCCGCGGCCCGAAGTTTTGCTATATCCGCCTGAGTAAAGTATTGATACTTTCCACGCAGTGCCTCCGGCATCTCTACGTACTCGATTGAAACCGGAACGTTTGTCGCATGGAAAACAGCCGTCACCAGCTCCTTCCAGGTTTTCGCGTGCCCGGTGCCACAGTTAAATAGCCCATTTTGTTTCCGTTCTTCCAGAAAGGAGAGCGTGACTTCCACTGCATCTTTCACATAGATAAAATCGCGCTTCTGCTCTCCATCCGCATAATGCTTGTCATAGCTCTTGAACAGTTGCACCTTTCCCGTGTCCACGATCTGTCGATAGGATTTCGCAACAACAGACTTCATGTCTCCCTTATGGTCCTCGAAAGGACCAAAAACATTGAAATATTTAAGCCCAACGATTTCGTCCATTGCTCCGCTCTTCAACGCCCAGAGATCGAACATGTGTTTGGAATAGCCATACATGTTCAAAGGTCGCAGATCTTTGGTCACTTTATCATCGTCATCATAGCCCTGGGTTCCATCTCCATAAGTCGCCGCGCTCGAAGCGTAGATAAACCGTATCCCCTGCTTCAGACTAAACTCACACAAGCGCCGTGTGTAACGGTAATTATTTTCAAGCAGGAAATCGGCATCACGTTCAGTTGTAGCGCTGCATGCACCCAAATGCACGATCGCCTCTACGTCGGTCAGGCGTCCACGTTCCATTTGCAGAAGCAGGGCTTCGGGCGACAGCAAATCTTCGTAATTCAAACCGCGCAGGTTGCACCACTTGTCATCGGTTCCCAATAGATCGACGAGCAGCAGGTTGTCGCGTCCCCGTCGGTTCAATTCCTCCACCGCATTACGGCCGATGAACCCTGCCGCGCCTGTAACCAGGATGCGCTTAGGCATTCGTCCCAACTTCATCCGTGCCGCGTTTTTCGGTATAGACACTGATGATCTTTTCGATCGTTCCTGTTGTCGACCGTCCCTCCACCATATCCGCCAGGACCACACGACCTCCGTTCGCCTCAACAATCTCGCGCCCGCTCACATAGTGAGCCCAGTCATTTCCCTTTACTAATACCTGCGGAAGAATTTTCTCCACGATATCCCTGGGTTCTCTGTCTTCAAAGTAAACAACATAATCCACCGCACGAAGCGACCCCAACACGTACGCTCGATCATCCTCTCCATGAATGGGCCTGCTATCCCCCTTGTTGGCTTTCACAGAGGCATCAGTGTTCACAGCAACAACGAGCGCATCGCCCTGGCTACGAGCATAATTCAGGTAAGCCACATGACCTCGATGGAGGATGTCAAAGCAGCCGTTCGTGAAGACCAGGTCCTTGCCTTCAGCAACTAATCGGTCTCGCTCCACGTGCATCGCCGTGATGCTCAATATGTTCGGCCCTTTACTCATCATGGGAAGCTCTTACAACTTGGCCTGTTTGCGCTGATGAGGTGGCGTCGGCATCGGTCAGAATGGACGCCGGCGGAAAAACATATTGCAGATTTTGGGCAGCATCCATAATCTCCGCTGCCGATGCTGTCCCCGTGGTCTTCAGTTGCTTGACCGTGATCATGGCCGCGATATTGGCAAATACAGAGGCTGCAACGGGATCGGAGCCTGCGGCCATGGCAGCCGCCACGGCCGCGACAACCGCGTCACCTGCGCCCACCGTATCGATCGGTTCAGACACCTTTAGTCCTGGAATGACCGTCGACTGATCCTCAACGGCGACAACGATACCAAGCTCCCCGCGGGTCAGAAACGTCGGCTTCCCGGTGGTCTCGCTTATCCGCAGAGAGATCACCTTTGCTTGATCTACAGTATGGATCTGTTCTTTACGCTCGTGCAGCAAAGCCGCGGCCTCGCTCATATTGAGCTTCAAGGACGCACCCTTGTAATACTTCTGATAATGCCTTGAGTCCACCAGAAAGATCGTCTGTGGATTCTTCTCGATCATCTGGTTAATCCGAAGAATCGTCGTAGGGGAAGTAATTCCCGCCGGTATCTGCTGGTTCAGTATCACGACGTCGCTTTCGACGATGACTTTCTCCAGTTTGTCCAGCAGAGTATCCAGCAGTTTTGCCCCAGCTATATTAAAACTTCCAAAGTCGATCCGGTTTTCCTCGCGCGAACCAAGACAGGGTTTGGCATAGACCATCGTCTCCCATGTCGGCTCCAGCAAAAAGTCACTCGTATCAGCACCGCACTCGTTGATCATGCTGCGGAGCTTCTCACCAAAGACATCCGTACCAGCGACACCAATTGCCCTTACGTGTCCTACCCCCATCTCCCGCAGATTTGCCACGACACTGCCGGCCCCCCCCAGGGAGTTCTGTTGCTTCTTCACCCTCCGCACCGTCAGACCGGTTTCGATCGAAAGCTCCGGCTCGCCCTCCCAGAGCTCCCAGTACGCGTCGACGCAGAAGTCGCCGAAAACAGTGACCCTTGCATGCTGCATACGCAGGAGTGTTTGCCGGATATCCGCTGAAGAATTGAACCAGCTCATTTGGATACTTTTCCTCCACCTCGCGCGAATGCGGCTTCCAGCGTCCACATTGCCGCCCAACGGAATTTCATAACCCAAGTCTCATTTGCCAACACAGAAAGGCGAGACGATTTATAAAAATCACCGCATCGACCCGAACGATTAGGATATCGTTACCCACACAAGCTAGCAATGGGTGCCGATGCTTGTCAAGAGAAGGATAACTATTACTGTCGGAAGAATTTCTGATTGCATCAGAGAGGTGCCAGGCCTGGAGGTAAAATCAGAGGAAACGTCATCCTGCCTATGATTTGCTGATGGCCTTTTCTAAGCTGCGATTCTCTCCCAACACCGCCCTATACAGTTCTTCGCAATAGATGGAAGGCGAATGGATCGCCGCACATCCTTGAAGCGATAAGCTCCATCGCAGGTACTGAACCAGCATCATCAGAAAAGCCCGAGCATCCGCCTCCTCGACGAGGCCGCTGGAGGAAAGGTTACCTCACCCCAGCGCGGCTGCATACTCGCTGTGATGCTCTCGATGGAGACTCTAAATTTATGGTCCAGCCTGCATCGTCGGATCGCAAAAATTGCATGTCGTTGGTAGCACAGTTTGGTGTTGCCTCAATTTAAGAAATCAACATATCCGATGGAAGACGAATTTTGCTGTTGACATCCCTCTTTCCGTTCGTATAGATTTCCGCTCGCGTTTGGAGAACGTTACCCAACTTATAGAATGTGACTTTTTATTCCTTCCGTGCATCGGCAGCGCGGCACTGCGGGGCGCAAATCGCCAGCTTCATCGAAGCGAAATTTTGAGAGGGTATATGACAAAAGGTATTTCACGGCTCAGAGGGTTGTCATCTCGAAGGACCCTGCTTCTCGCTGGCGCGATCTTATTCTTGAGGACCGTCTCGGGCGTCGCACAGAACCGTACCCTGGGCGAAATCAGTGGAACAGTCACTGACCCGGCCGGAGCGAGAATACCGAATGCACAGATCTTATTGACGAATACCTTAACAAGCGTAAATGCCGAGACTCGGACAAACAGCGATGGCGTCTACGACGTCAACACTCTGGTGCCAGGAACATATACGATCAGCGTTTCTAAGGAGAATTTTAAGACATTTGTTTCAAAGAACATTCTGCTGCGTGCTGAGGCAATCGGAGTAAACGCGGTTCTGGAAGTGGGCTCAGTTAATCAGCAGGTGACGGTAGCCGCTGCCGCAACGCTGCTGGAAACTCAGTCGCCAGAACAACGCACCGACGTCAGCTCAGAACTTGTATTGGAGCTCCCCAATGTCGGGCTGTCTGAACTGAGTTACGAAGCGCTGCTCCCTGGTGTTGCGCCCGCTGGAATTGGTGGGGGTGCTAACGGCCTGAATGATAACTCATGGGTCGCGGTGAACGGCACACAAGCTAACACGCAAAATTGGACCATGGATGGTGGCACAAGAACAGTTCCCACGCAGGGACTTGCCGGCGCTACGGTTCCCAATGAGGCAATCGCTCAGATCAATTACCTTACCGGCAATTTCGGCGCGGAGTACGGCAACGGTTTTGCATCTTTCAACGTCACGACAAAGAACGGCTCCAACCAATTTCACGGCTCTCTTTTTGAATATGTTCAGAACAATATCTTTCAAGCGCGCAATTATTTCAGTCCAGCCGGCGTCGCAGTTGCACCCCGTCACTGGAACTTGTATGGAGCAACGATCGGCGGGCCAATAAAGAAAAATAAGGCCTTCTTTTTTTCAGCTACCAGAACAACCCCACGAGCACGCAAACGGCAGGCTATTTCAGCTTCCCAACGCAGGCCATGCGCAATGGAGATTTCAGCGGTGTCCCGGTAACGGTCTACGACCCAGCCTCGCTGACCCAGGTCAACGGCCAATACTCCCGTACGCCTCTTCCGGGCAACAAGATGGACCCAACAAAGATGGATCCCGTGGCCGCAGCCATTCAGTCTTATCTTCCTCTGCCTAACTTCCCTTATGCCAACCAGGCCGGCTGCAATGCCACTGGGGTCGTGCTCCCATCGCAATGCTTCACCAACAATATGTACTTCGTTGGTCCCAACATTAATAACTCGATGTGGTTCAACGAGAAGATAGACTTCGACATCACTCCTAACAACCGTCTGGATGCATCGACCATGCAATGGAAACAATACAATCCCATCCATACGCGGCCGGGGGAGCCTCTAAACGTATACAGAACAATTCATGCCTTTCAGAACTTCGGTCAGCTTAGCGATTTCTGGACCATTCGACCCAATCTCGTCAATGAGTTTCGCGTTGCCTTTTCACGGGCTGCGAACACCAGCGGCCAAGGAGATTATGACCAGGGGTACGAGAACAAAATCGGGCTGAACGGCTCGATTTCTCCCCTTTTTCCTGCTATCACTTGGAGTGGCTACTATTCGAACAACTTCAACAGCGAAGACGAATCATGGAGCAATCAGAACTCCTTCGTCACTTCCGATCTCGTTACCTGGGTCAAAGGCAAGCATGTACTCAAATTCGGTGGAGAGTTCGATCGCTATCAGTTGAACAAGGAGGATACGAACGCCGAGGGCTACACCTTCAGCGGCATCGACACTCGCAATCCAAGCGCTTCCACGAGCACCGGTCTTGGCTACGCGGACTTCCTTTACGGTGGCGTATCGGGATTCAGCACCAGCGTCACACCCGCTCTCGGAGATCGCGCTTGGAGCACTCAGGCGTTCGTGCAAGATGACTTCAAAACTAAACCGAACCTCACTTTCAACATTGGGCTGCGCTACATCATCGTGTCTGGATGGAGTGAAGTTCAAGGGAGAATCGCCAACTACGATCCGACTCTGATCAATCCTGCGACCAGTACCTTCGGTGCCATGTGTTACGGTCCAACCACGCCGGGTTGTCCTACCGTGGCCGGAACCCACAAAGGCATCCTCGATCCTCGGCTTGGGTTCGCTTGGCAACCCATGACAAACTGGTCAATTCGTGGAGGATACGGGATCTATTCTCAGGAGGATTCGTCGCAAACCTTCGGCGCCAGAAACTTAGGGCTGGGTTGGAGCACAACCGGCCAGGCATCGAGCACGAATAGCATCACGCCTGCCTTTCAGTTGCAGACTGGTCCGGCCCCGTATTACCAATTTCCAACAGCCGCAAACCGTCAGCCCTACTCGCAGAATGGAAACTCGATTAACTACAACCCTCTTCACCAGCAATTTGGATTCGTTCAGGAGTGGAGACTCGACGTACAGCGTGCAGTGAAACAGTTCCTGCTCGACGCTGCCTACGTTGGCTCCCACGGCAATAATCTTCCTTATACCAGGAGCATCAACCAGGTACCGCAAAGTCTCATCTACTATGAAGCTACCGGCGCAAACATGCAGCAATATCGCCCTAATACAACGTTTCAAGCAATCAATACAGATCTGAACGATGGCGGTTCGCTCTACAGCAGTCTACAACTCGGCTTGAGAAAAGAGTTCGCCTCAGGCATGTCATTCATCCTCAATTACACCTACTCGAGGACCTTTGATAACGGTACTCCCACCCCCGCCGGCGCCGGCGTCACCATCGATGCTATCCAGAATGATTACAACCTCAACGCAAACTGGTCCAGGTCGCTCGCGGACGCACCCAGCGTCTTCAATGGAGGCATTGTGTATCCCATTCCCGTCGGGCGAGGGAAAACATTTCTGAACAGCGATGGCGTACTGGATGCGTTCGTAGGCGGTTGGCAGCTCTCGTCCAATCTCATGTTTCACTCCGGCCTTCCCTACACTCCTCTCATGGGAACGTCGAATCAGAGCGGAGCACTGGATGGCAACTGGTTCCCCAACCGGATCGGCTCAGGAAAGCTTTCAAACCCGACCGCTACGGAATGGTTCAATCCTGCAGCGTTCACAACGCCAGCAACCGGCACATTCGGCGACAGTGGCCGCACAATTCTTAGGGGTCCCGGCATGGCGCAGGTCGATGTCAGTCTCGTGAAAGGCTTCCATCTGGGCTTCCTCGGTGAGAGGGGCTTATTCCAGCTCAAGGCCGACGCATCCAATGTATTCAACCACACCAACTTCCTCAACCCAAACACCTCCATCGGAACGTCCAGCGCTGGCGTAATCTCTACAGCCCAAGGCCCCCGCAATTTACAGTTCGGGGCAAGACTTGCTTTCTGATTCGCCGGCACGATGTTGAACCGCTTTGGAGATCGCTCGCCAAAGGCGATTAGAAGCGTGATTCCCAATTGCGAGAAGTTGCCGCAAAAGGTTTCCAGCAGGAGCGCAGTGCAGACGGCCTTCCCGAGAGATACGGCGGCTAGCCCAAGCAAATCTCACTTTACAAGGAGAGAGATGTCCATAGCTTCTAACCGCGATCTTCGGGTTCTGTTTGCCCTGGCGATCACAACATCGGCAATGAAGGCCCAGAACGAAAACACAATGCTCGATATAACGCAGAAGCAAACCTACACGCTACACCGGGCAACGAGCAAAGAGGTCACGAACGGCGGCACGGACTATCGCAGCATTAATCCTGGAGAAACGCGCGTCATTCTCGACGCTAATGGTCCCGGTCTCATTTCTCACATGTGGTTCACGATCAGCGATCCAGAACCCTACCACCTGAAACGACTCGTACTGCGCATTTACTGGGATGGGGAGACCGACCCCAGCGTTGAAGCGCCGATTGGTGATTTTTTTGGCCTAGGCACCGGCGACTATTTCAACTGGTAATCGAAGATGCTTTCGGTGGGCAGCAGCAAGGCACTGAACTGCTTTTTCCCCATGCCCTACGGCAATCACGCCAAAATAAAGGTCACAAATGAAGGCAAACAGAACGTTTCAAGCCTGTACTACAACATTGAATACCGCACGAATCAGCATCCACTGCCGCCGAAGACGCTCTATTTTCATGCACAGTATCGTCAAGCCGGACCTAACGCGGGCTGGACCAACCAGTGGTACAGCAACTACGACCCGCTGGTTGTTTTCAAGCGGAACCCAGACGGTGCGGATAATTATGTGTGGTTCGACGCCAAGGGCAGCGGGCAATTTGTGGGGGTCACGATGTCCGTGCTGCAGAACCAGGATGGCTGGTGGGGCGAGGGCAACGATATGTTTTATATCGATGGCGAAGTCACGCCTTCGATTGCCGGTACCGGAACCGAGGACTACTTTCTGGGAGCGTGGGATTTCGGTACTCCATTTTCCTATCAACTCTATGGAGCACCCGTAGTCGGCAAAGAAGAAGCGGGCGCACGCAGCAGTGTGTACCGCTTCCACCTTGATTCACCCATTCCCTTCTCAAAGAGCTTTCGAGCCACGATCGAGCACGGACACGCCAATCATAGGTCAGACAATTTTTACTCGGTGGCCTACTGGTATCAGACCGAACCGCACTCGAAATTTCCGCCGCTCCCACCCGTCGATGATCGCATTCCCGTGATTCATATCGTGGGCGGTCCCGGAAACTCCTCACTCGATGGAAAGCCCACTACGCCAAATAGATAAGTGAGCGGTCGCGTCTGGCTGCATCGCGCGGATGTGGATATCATTATCCAACGATTGCTGAAAACAATCTCAGTCTGCCTAGAAAGGAATATCTCCATTATTACCATTATTTTTTCGACTTCGTTGGACGACGGCAGTATTATAAAAGAGAAGAGTTAGCGATAATTGGTGATCGTTATCCGAATGGTTGCTATCAAAATTTTTGCTATGATAGGACTTCGGGACAATGCCCGGCCACAAATGCTCAACGATGAAGGACAGCTGATGGATCGCCGCAGGTTCTTGAAAGCCACAAGCTCAGTTGCTGCTTCAAGCGTCATCAAGAAAGCCCGCGCATACGCTGCCTCAACCACCTCGCCTGGTCGGACGATCCTTCCTATCAACCGCGGGTGGCGCTTCGCTGCAACGCCTCCCGAGAATGTCCACTCGCCCGACTTCGACGACTCACCGCTTGAACACGTCATCCTGCCGCATACCAACACCAAGCTTCCATGGCACGGGTTTGACGACCAACGATACCAGTTTATTTCCGCCGACCGGAGACGGCTGAACATACCCGCTTCCGCCAAAGGTAAACGGGTCTTTGTTGATTTCGAAGGAGTGATGCTCGCGTCCACCGTATATCTGAACGGAACGCATCTAGGCACTTACCGGGGTGGATATACTCCTTTTTCTTTTGAACTCACCCAGCATCTCTCCCCATCTGGCAGAAACCTCTTGTCGCTCGATGTCGACTCCACAGAGAGAAAGGACATCCCTCCGTTTGGAGGTGAGGTCGACTATCTCACTTTCGGCGGAATCTACCGTGAGGTCGCACTACGCGTGGTTCCACAGATTTTCATCGAGAATATTCACGCCAGGACGGTCAATGGACTCAGCTCGAGTCCGTCGGTAGAGATCGATGTCTATCTTGACCGACCTGAGCCAATCACTGTCGGAAAACTTTCTCTACGAGCTGAGCTACGCGATGGAGATACGGTCATCGCTCTCGACATTACCGTCATTAAACCGCCAATCGTCAGACCTCATAACCCGGCAGATGCCGATCAGGCACTTGGCGCACTTGCTTACAACCTCGCCACGGATGCTCCAGCAGCATCAATCTCCCTAGCAGCACCAAATATCACCTTGTGGGAGCTCAAGAACCCCAAGCTCTATACCGTTTCTATTGAGCTTCTCGAAGACAACCGTCCTATCGACAAGGACAGTCGTCGGATCGGCTTCCGCGAGGCTACCTTCACAGACCAAGGCTTTTCGCTGAATGGCAAGGTCGTGAAGCTTCACGGTCTTGATCGCCATCAGAGCTTTCCCTGGGTGGGCCAGGCTATGCCTGCGCGTGTTCAGAAGCAGGACGCCAAAATTTTGCGGTATGACTGCAGATGCAATATCGTTCGCACGTCACACTATCCGCAATCACGGCACTTTCTCGACGCCTGCGATGAAATCGGCCTCCTCGTGCTTGAGGAAATTCCAGGCTGGCAACACATAGGAGACCTTGCCTGGCAGGATGTTGCTGTTGACAATGTCCGCCGCATGGTTTGCAGGGATTGGAATCATCCTTCAGTCATTCTCTGGGGCGTCCGCATCAACGAAAGCCCTGATAGTCACGAGTTCTACGCCCGCACGAACGCTATGGGACATGCCCTGGACGTCACCCGCCAGACCGGCGGTATACGGACTGGCGAGAACATCAATTCCGAATTGCTCGAAGATGTCTTCACCGTCAACGATTTTGGTTTCCCCATGAAGAAACCAACACACCCGCGGTATCTCAATACCGAGTTTGTCGGCCATACATTTCCCACCAAGACTATCGACGCCTATGAGCGCCAGAGGGAACACCTCGTTCGTCATGCGCGCGTGCACGATACTCTCGCTTCCGACCCACAGTACGCAGGCGGTATCGGCTGGTGTGCCTTCGACTACAATACTCATAACAACTTTGGTGCCGGTGACCGTGTTTGCTATCACGGAGTCATGGACATCTTCCGCACGCCGAAGCCGGCAGCAGCGTTCTACAAATCCATGGCCGACCGCGACGAGGAAATCGTCCTCGAACCAGCCTTCTTCTGGGCTCGCAACGACGAGTCCACCAACATTGACCACGCTCTTGCCAGCTCCAATGTCGACACAATCCGAATGATGACCATCAATGGCCAGGGTGAGCATCTCATTGCAGAAGGCGGTCCGAACCGCGAACAGTTTCCTCATCTCAGGTACCCTTCATTCACGTTTCTCATTGGTGACAAAGTCAGTCGTCAGACTTGGGGAGACCTGCGCATCGATGGCCTTATCGACGGCAAAGTAGTGATCTCTAAAAAGTATTCCGGCGCTGGAGCGGACAAGGCGTTCACTCTTCTTCCCGACGAGACCGAACTTACCGCCGATGGAGCCGATCAGTTCGTGTCGTTTTGCGGGTCAACGACGAATACGGCAATCTCAGGCACTTCGCAGCGGACGCGATCACCTTCACCATGGATGGTCCTGCGACCATCATCGGCGACAACCCTTTGGTCTCATCGGCGGCACAGGAGCCATATGGATACGAACAACAGAGATTCCCGGCACGATCAAGCTAACTGGCAAACATCCTCAGCTTGGCACCGCAAGAGTTACGCTCAGATCTCTCCCGTCAATCCCCGAACTCGCCTGAGATAACTCACAGTTGCGACACCACAATGATCATCACACCCTGCGCCTGACCAAGTTCGACTTTGCTGGAGGTCGCTTCGCATCCCACGAGCCTCGGGTTGATACACCGCACGCCCATTATTGACTAACTTCTGGTCGGACATCGCGACAATCAGACACCGGCCGAGCAAATCCAAATTTAGGGGAAACAGGAATGCATCCGCTAGTTTTATGGTCACTCAACGGGGAGCGATTTGCTGGCGAAACCCCAACAGAGGAGCCACAAACAGTAGCCTGGCTCAAAGGTCTCTCAAAGGTTGGAACGACTATACCGGACATATTATGTCTTCAGGACTTCCGTGCATCCATGCTTCAGTATCTAACTCCGTTGCCCTATTTCTCGTTTGTTCCCATGACGCGTTACATATCTTGGGGCCTGCAGGAACTGCTGGGTATTTGCATCGCTTCCCGGTGGCCGCTGAACCAAATAGAGATTCATCATAGTTGGGGGGACGGTATCATCCGCGACCTTCGTGGCGTGGGCTCGGATCAAAAACGAATCAAACCCGACTACCTCGCTGATCGATTAGTGCTGCAAACGCAGAATCGCATCGCTATGGCTTGCAGCGTGCAAAGAGCGAGCGATTCACAACCGGTGCGCGTTGCGACGCACCACGGCTTGTGGGTCCGTGATGGTGTTCCCACTGCGGAACAGATGGAAAGCACTGCTTCAATCTGTGGTTTCCTCGCAAAGCAGGGTCGCCAATACGGAGGCCTCATCTATGCGGCCGATTACAATCCCGATAGGAACGGATACGTGATGGATATGTACATTAAAAGTGGTGGACGCGATGCTTTGCCGCTGGAAATCGCAACAACTCTTGCGCCGCACCACCCAGCCGCGCGACTAGGTATAAGATCCGACTGCATCATGACGTGGCCGGGAGCACAAGGCACATATCCCTATTCCATAGACAACGTCCGCCTGGACCTGTCACCAGGAAGTGATCACGCCATGGTTTGTTGCCGGATAATGTCATGAATCGACGTCAGTTTTTAGCCTGCTCAACTGCGGCGACCTTCGGAAATCTATTGAATGCCGAATCTTACGTTGCGGTCCCGGAAACCTATGGGGCCATTCCTTCCAAGCGGCAGAGGCGCTGGCATCAATTGGAAACATATGCCTTTCTGCACTTCACTGTGAACACCTTCACAGATAGAGAATGGGGTTACGGAGATGAAGATCCCAAGGTCTTCAATCCCACTGCATTCGACGCGGACGCCATCTGCCGCGACCTGAAAGCAGCCGGCATGGAGGGCGTCATACTTACCTGCAAGCACCATGATGGATTTGCCTGTGGCCAACGAAGACGACGGAACACTGCATTCGCAATAGCCGGTGGCGCAATGGCAAAGGCGATGTCGTCGCTGATATCTCGGCCGCCGCTCACCGAGCCGGGCTGTTTTTTGGAGTTTACGTTTCACCGTGGGACCGAGCGAATTCGCTCTATGCGACACCAGCTTATCTGCCCGTCTATCGCGAACAGATCACCGAACTGCTCACCAACTACGGACCAATTTTCGAGGTATGGTTTGACGGAGCCAATGGTGGAGATGGTTATTACGGAGGAGCTCGCGAGAAGCGCACTATTGACAAAAATCGTTACTACGACTGGCCAACGACATTCGAGATAATCCGCCGCATCCAGCCCGAGGCAGTCATCTTTTGTCCCGACGGGGACATCCGATGGGTTGGCAACGAAAAAGGGATTGCGGGGGATCCTTGCTGGGCCACCTACGGCCAGTCTTCAGCCCCCGATCACGATGAGCACGCTTCGGCTGGCGGAAACTTGGATCAGCTCACGACAGGCACACGCAACGGTCCGCAGTGGATGCCGGCCGAGTGTGATGTATCCATACGTCCAGGCTGGTTTTGGCACGAGAAGGAAAACACTCAGGTAAAGAGCCCCGAACAGCTCGTCGATCTTTACTTTGAGTCGGTGGGACGCGGAGCCAGCCTGTTGCTGAATTTACCGCCAAATCGATCGGGCCTTCTACAAGACACCGACGCCCAATCTTTGGGAGGATTCCGTAGAAAGCTGGACCGGATCTTTGCCGTCGACGTGGCGCACGGGGCGAAGCTCAAAGCCTCCAACGTGCGTGGGCAATCCAGCAGATTCGACACACACAACCTCACTGACCGGGATCCCGCAACCTACTGGGCTACGGACAACTCAGTGCGGGCCGCCGACGTAGTGATTGATCTTGACGAGCCACAAATAGTTTCTATTGTGCGACTCCGGGAGACGATCTCGCTCGGGCAGCGAATCCGGAAATTCGCCATAGACAGTTGGCAGAACGCAGCGTGGAATCAGGTAGCCGCAGGGACCAGCATCGGAGCGTGCAGACTGATTCGCCTTCCGAGTCAGAGCCCGACTAAGAGGATGCGTCTGCGGATCATCGAGTCCGATGCAAGCGTCGCCTTGTCCGAACTCAGCATTTTCACACAGTCGGCAGAGTGAGCCCCTTTTCGAGCGGGCTGGGGTGAAGCGCGAACTGCCGTATCCCGCTGGCTATGGCGAAGCGTGCAAACCAGTCGCTTAGCATCTCGACCCATATCTACTCTTCACGCGGTCGTGGATATAGGTGTCGGCGGTGGGCCTGGGCTTTTGATGGCTCTTGTGATCGCCCTCTTGCCGGCGTCGCCATAAGCAATCCTCGCATAGTGGTCTATTCGGCTGTGCAGGTCGTGGAGGTCTCCCGTTTTCTTTACCATATTGGGCTCGTACTATTCCAGCTTCCCCGTTGTGCAGGTGTCCGCGGGATATTCAGGCGCTTTGCTCTTGGTTTAGCCGCAAACGTGGTTTCGCTTCTTCCAAATCGAAGGAACTTACTTATCCAATTAGCCAGAAACCATACCCAAAATTTGCGCTAACCGTTCCCCAATTTGTTCTCCACATTCGCATCTGCTTAAGGTTGATGAGGATTTCTCTTTCGGAAAAAAATGGTGCTCCCTATTGATAGGATAATGCAAAACTTCAGCATCCTGCGGTCTTAGGATTTTGGGGCTTAAAATACCCGATTCTAATCCCTGTTTGGGAAATTCGTCTTATTCATTCTAGTCACCTTATTTCTTGATTGCCCCCAGGGACTCACAAACATTGCAAATAAAAGAGATAGGCGCGTTTTCCAACAGCCCTCCCCATGCCGTTCCCCACACAAGAAATGAGGATTCGTATCTCGATCCGCCGCGCACTTCCTCGGTCCTTCTGGATCAAACTTGCCAGCGTCATAGGTGCTATCGATTTCACTCAAGCGTCGCATTCGTCCTACATCTTCGTTCTTCGCCCGACGGCATTTCCGCCCTTGCGGATGCTGGGCTTGAGTACGTCAAAGTTTCAAGGACTAACTATGGCCCCGCTAGCTGATCACATTGCCCATTCCCTATAGCTGTTTCTCTGCTGCTATGGCACAACGTCGAATGAACAGCGCCGAGTTCGGCAATTGCCCTGCAACGCGTCTTTACCCAGCGTGACATAAAAGGGGCGATTAGATACTACAGACGCGATGTTCGCCAGTTGGCACCCGATGAAACCGTGAGGAAGATGGAAGAGCTCGATGTCATTCCCAACGGCCACTCGCATGAAAACAAACTCAGTACCCTGATCCGAAAAGAACGGCTCCCGGCGTGGATTGAGGGCGAGATGCCGGCATCTGATCGTTTCTCTATACACCCTGCTTTTGTCTACGGGAGCGCACCGACCTTCTTCAGGTATTCGTATTCATCAAAATGCCCCGATTGCCTAAACATCGAATCAACTTCCTCCGGGGAAAGATGAGGAGCGAAAGAATGCGAGCTATCCGCAAGAGCATAAGCCGCTACGGCGATGACGCTCGTACCTTGCGCCAAGTCTTTCGGAATAATGGAGTCAAAGGTGTCCGAGGCCTTGTGGTGCAGGCTCATGTACTTATCCATGCCAGTCCATAGCACGAGCGATGGGACGCCTAAAATTTCAAAGCCTATGTGGTCACTCTCAAAGATGTACTGTGTGTCCAAACTGACACCATCCGCGCCAATTCCGGCGAGCAGTGGGCTGATCGCGGCCAGCGGTTCCCTCTCACTTTCACGGCCCATCACGTACCAGCCCTTTGCCGGCTCTGAGCCGGAATCGGTAATGAGAACCGCATCAATTTTGTCTATGTCGGCACGGTGTTGTCGCGCATAAGCGGTTGAGCCGAGCATTCCTTCTTCTTCTCCACCAAACAAGACGAACCTGATTGTTCGTTTCGGAGGCCGATGGAGCGCTTGAATCGCACGAGCAGTTTCTAACAAACTGGCGACACCCGTGCCATTGTCTTGAGCTCCCGTGCCGGGCTGCCACGAATCCAGGTGGGCACCGACTAAGACAACTTCCTGATAAAGCTCGGTCCCCCGAATTTCGGCAACGACATTCGATATCTGCACATCCTTGTGAATCCGATTTTTTAAAGTGAATTCCACCGTAACTGGCCCATGCTGTAGAAGACGACGCATGAGCAGGACATCTTCTTCGCCGACTTCTGCTTCAGGCACTAAGTCGATCGCTCCGGTATAGCTGTAGCAGTCAAGTTCCTCCGTGCCATTTGGACCACCCGGAAGGAGAATGGCCACGACAGAGAGGGACCGAAGATGCTCCAATCCGGAAAAGAGCTTATCGGTAGTTGGGCTTTTCGCGAGCGTTGCATCGTCGACGAGAGCAATTGCTCCCGCGAGTTCCGCCCTCTGAGCGTCGAGAGCTGGGAGATCGAGACTTGGGATATAAATTACTTTGCCGTTGACACCGCCTTGCCGGGTCGAAGGACTCCAGCCTGCCGCGTAGATGTGAAGAGTGTGATCGACCGGCGTAACGATATGCCCCACGGCTGGTATATCGGGCTCCCAGGTCGCAGCGATTGTCCAATTCTCGGTATGGACATCCATACCGAGTGCTCTGAATTGCTCCTGAGCCCAAGTGACGGCACGCACATAATTTGCTGATCCGGTCAACCGGGGGCCGATGCCATCCGCCAATTCACGTGCGTAGTCATAAGATTTCCCATTAAGCATCGTTTCGCCAATCAAGTTGCGTATCGCTTCCCGTGTCGCGGGGGGCACGGAGAAATTAGCTGGAGCATCGAGCTGTTGCGCATGCAGGAAGAAAGAAGCACAAAGCCAAAATGCGCTACAAAGAAGAAGGTTGGCACGCATGGTTCACTACCTCGTAACGTTCGGCTCAATGACGTACAACTATGTGTGCTCTCATCGGTTTCCTATACTTGGCGGGAGAGTCGCGAGACATCACAATCCACTTGATTCTTGCGCATGACTCGAACTATACGTTTTCCTTCTCTATGGCATTGCTAGCCTGAGCTGTATCAGTGTATTGCTGAAAGCGAACAATCCTGCCGTCCTGAAGGGTCCAGATGTGAGCGAATTGGGCATTGAGTGACTTTCCAGTCAACTTGTGCACAGAACGATAACGGCCTGTCGTCACAATTACACTGCCGGCATCGAAAAACTGTTCGGGAAGAGCCTGAAAGTTTTCCCATTCGGTGGCGAGACGAAAGAAAACACCTTCAGCGATCGCAGCAGGTCCGATGTAAGGGTTACGATCGGCGTATGGAAAATTTTCCGCTTCATTCCAAACGATTTCAGGGTCCATGTTAACCACGACGGCCGGACCATCACCGCGTGCAACGGCCGCGTAGAGTTCTTCAATCACTTCGATATTTGAATTAGACATATAGCCTTTCTGACGAGCTCACGCACTTTGACGTGAGACGCATTTATGGATTAGTGCTTGAATCGACTAATACCTGTTCGTTTGTCACTGAGCGAATCTAAAAATAAAGCCTGCCGATACGCGAAAATTGTTTTGAAGGTTACTGGCGCCATTAGGGAGTTGCGTTCGAAGATAATCCGCTTGCACAACCCGAGCGGAGAGGTGGTGCGTTAGTCTTAGATCGAAGCCGCCCCCAGCCTGTAGGGCAAACGAAGTTGAGCTGTCGGTCGTACCGTTGGTGGGATTACTAACGGAACCAGAACCGAAGGGAAATACGCTATGAAATCCGTGCGCCTCACCAATTAGACCTTCAGTGAACATCGATGCACGCCTGTGGAATCCCAACGTATACCGCGGTCCGAACACTACGGTGACCAAATCGAGCGGAGCAATCAGGCTGCCGTTACTGCCCTCGTGCATTCCTGTAACGCTGGCTGCCATGCCCAGTCCGCGGTAGAAGCGGGCATGCAACTCCACCGCGCCGCCTTGAAACCAAAAGCTCGTCGTATTGCGTTCTGAAGCACGGATAGCAGCATAGGTAAACGCTACATCCGCCTCCCGATTTTTATCGAGTGCTTGCGCCCAGCCAGCCCCCTGCAGCCAGCTCCATGCCGCGACGATCAGGATCGTACAAGCGAATTTTCGTGGTCGACACTGAGGCATGGTCATTCGTTTTCCATAGTTACTGCACGATCAAAGTAAAGGTCTGAGTTTGCTGCAACCCTGCGCTGGTGGCGGTCATAGTTAAGGTGTAGGTCTGCGGTTGTTCCAAAAGGAAACCGTTGCCAGTCCCACAGCCCGTTATTGCCACCCCGCCGACCAGGCCGGCGAGTAAAAGCGCCAGCATAATTAATCTTGCTCCTATCTTCCGCCGCAGCTTGCGGCTACCGGCAAACGGCAGCAGCAGAAGGGCCAGCATGGTTGGGATACCCCGTCCTAGTGCGCCGCCTGTATTGTGTGCGAATGGAGCGCGCGTCTGGATCGTCATGGTTACTGATTGCATACCACCATTGGCAGGGATCATCGACGGCGAGAAGGTAGCCGTTGCTCCTGGAGGCAGGCCCGTCACCGTGAAGCTCACCGGCCCGGGGTAGGATGTGTAGTTGGGAGAGATGGAAAATGTATACGTTGCCGCCACTCCTGGGGCCACGGTCTGCGCGTTTGAACCCGCGGTTGTGGAGACGGTGAATTCGAGTGGGGCAACGGTGATAGTTACTCCTGAAGCCGTGCTCGCGCTCGACAGGAAATTCGTATCGCCCGAGTAATTGACTGTAATTGCATGCGCCAGCCCGGGCGATAGTACGGTCGCGTACGTTGCCCCGCCGCTCGTCAGCGCAACAGTCTGGGTCGGCGAGCCGTTGTCATTAAACGTTACACTTCCAGTCGGCGTGCCGCTCGTGGTTGAGTTTATTTGTGCTGTCAGAGTGACGGCTTGATTTGGGTTGAGGGTGGTGTTGCTCACTTTTACGCTGGCAGTGGTGGGCGCTTGCGTCACTGTCAGGACTCCATCGATTGTTGCAACCGCATAATCCCCAAGATGCGGGCCCGCGACCGTGGGAGTGATTGTGTAACTGGCAGGTGGCGAGAGCGTTGTTGCGGTAGTGGTAAAGCTCTCCGTAAAGGTATCGCTATACATGGCTCCAGTGGTTGAACCAGTAAAGCCGGGGTTCGCCGCACCGTAATAGCGCGTTGCATTGTTCGCTGTGGCTGTCAGCGTTGCTGCGAAGATGTTGAACGTCGCGTTGGTAACGCCGGCGGCATAGTTAGTATCAGCAATCTCAGAAGCTTGCAGAACCACAGCGCCCACGCCCGTCGGAGTCACCGTCGAACCAGAGATCATCACCGGACCCGAGACAACCGTGTAGATGAATGCTCCGGAAGAGTTCGAACTTGCCGAGACTGTAAATGGAGCGTCTCCATAGGTGTGGTTTGGCACTGAGAACGTAATTACTGGCGTCGCGACTGAGGTTGAAAAGGTTGCGTCCTTCGTGGCCACGGTGTAGTTGGCGTCGCCTGCCTCCGAGGCTCGCACCACCACCGTTCCCGCACCAGTCAGAGCTACTGTCGAGCCGGAAATCGTCGCTAGGCCAGAGACTACCGAATAAGTAAACGCGCCGGAAGAGTTCGAACTTGCTGAGACTGTAAATGGAGTGTCTCCGTAAGTGTGGTTCGGCACCGTGAATGTGATTGCCGGCGTCGCTGCCGAGATCGTGAACGTGGCGTTCTTTGTATTAGCGGTGTAATTGGCGTTGGCAGCTTCGGAGGCCCGCAACGTTACGGTTCCTACACCTGTCAATTTCACGGTGGAACCGGAGATCGTTGCAGGACCGGAGACTACCGCGTATGTAAACGAGCCGGTCGAGTTGGATGTAGCGCTCACCGTAAATGGAACGTCTCCGTAAGTATGGTTGGGCACCGTAAATGCAATCACCGGCGTCGCGGCTGAGACCGCAAAGGTCGCGTTCTTCGTAGCCGCGGTATAGTTGGCGTCGGCAGCTTCCGACGCCTGCAGCACCACGGTGCCCGCACCATTCAGAGTTACCGTCGAACCGGAGATCGTTGCCAGCCCACTCACGACAGAGTAAGTGAACGTGCCGGTCGAGTCTGAGCTCGCTGAGACTGTAAACGGAGGATCTCCATAAGTGTGGTCGGGCACGAGAAACGTGATCACCGGCGTTGCCCCAGAGACCGCAAAGGTCGCGTCCTTCGTCGCTGCGGTATAGTTGGCGTCGGCAGCTTCCGACGCCTGCAGCACCACCGTGCCCGCACCATTCAGAGTTACCGTCGAACCGGAGATCGTTGCCGGGCCGCTCACAACAGAGTAGGTGAACGCGCCCGTCGAATTCGAGCTCGAGCTCACCGTGAAAGATGCATCGCCATAGGTATGACTGGGCACGGTAAAGGTGACCGCCGGCGCGGCCCGGCCCACAACAATGGTCCGCTGCACCGGCGTGGCAGCGGAGTAGTTGGCGTTGCCAGCCTGGTTGGCATCGATGACGATGGTGCCCGCACCGGTGACGGTCAGTGTGGTACCGCTAATGCTGCCGCTTCCAGTACTGCTGGCATCGATAGTAAAGATGACCGCATTCCCGGAGCTACCGCCCGTGGCCGAGAGGGTGATCGGAGCAACGCCGTAGACCACAGGTGTTAGAGGCCCAATGAAGTTGATCGTCTGCAACGCCTGGGTGATGGTGAATGTTCCATTGGTTCCAATCGTGGCTGCGTAATTGATGTCCGCTGTATAAGCCGCCGTAGCGATATAGCCGGTGGGAGAGAGTGCAGCGACGACTGCCGCTGGAATGTTCGCGGTGCAGGTCAACGGGATACCAGTCCCAGAGCAACTCGCCGTATAACTTACGCCATTCAATGTGTACGTTACAGTGCCACTGGGCGCAGTGCTTCCGGTATACGCGAGCGTGTCGTTGATCGTGACGATTTGGCTTGTGCCGAACGGCTCGGCTGCAGCCGGCGAGAAGCTCATCGTGCCGAACGCTGGAGTCGCCTTGTTGACCACGATGGTCCGTTGAATCTGTGTCGCTGCTGTGTAGTTGGGATTGCCGGTCTGGTTCACATCGACGATGAGGCTGCCAACTCCTGTGACGGTAAGCGTCGCGCCGCTGATATTTCCGGTTCCGGTACTGCTGGAATCAAGGCTAAAGGTAACTGGGTTGCCGCTGGCCCCGCCGGTAGCCGAAAGAGTGATAGCGCCAACGCCATAGATTTCCGGCGATGCGGGTGATGCCGTAAAGCCGGTGAGGATCTGCGCCGTCTTATTGATGGTGAAGACACCACTGGCTCCTGCGGTAGTCGTGTAGTTTCCGTCTGCCATATACGCTGCCGTCACGGTGTAACCGGTCGCAGGCAGAGCGGCGATAACCACCGCTGGAACGTTCGCGGTGCAGATCAGCGGAGTACTGCTCCCAGGACAGGTCGCCGCATAACCTACGCCGTTCAATGTGTACGTCACAGCCCCACTGGGCGCCGTGCCTCCGGCGTAGGCCAGCGTGTCACTGATCGTGATGATCTGGCTCGTGCCATAGGTCTCTGCCGCCGCCGGCGAGAAGCTCATGGCGCCGAAGGTGGGTGTCTCCTGGTTGATGACGATCGTCTGGGAAACATCGGCGGCGGCACTGTAGTTCGCGTTTCCGGCCTGGCTGGCTGCGATGGCGATACTGCCCGCGCCGGTGATGGTCAACGTGTGGTTATTCGTCCCGCCTAAGCTGCCTAAAGTTGCGCCAGAGGTAATGCGGAAGGTAACAGCATTCCCCGAGTCTCCTCCGATCGCGGAGAGCGTGATTGGCGAAACGCCGTAGATGACAGGTGTCGTCGGCGCGGTGAAGGTAATCGACTGCGCTGCCTGGTTTACAACAACAGCTCGCTGCACCTGCGTAGCAGCAGAGTAGTTGGCATTGCCGGCCTGGTTAGCATCGATCACGATAGTACCCACACCGTTGACGGTCAGCATAGTGCCGCTAATGTTGCCAGTGCCAGTACTGCTGGCATCGATGGTGAAGATGACAGTGTTTCCGGAACTACCGCCTGCGGCTGAAAGAGCGATCGGTGAGACGCCATAGATGACGGGTGTCGTAGGTGCAGTGAAGTTTATTGTCTGCGCGGCCTGGTTCACGACCATAGTGCGTTGGACTTGTGTGGCAGCAGAGTAGCTCGTGTTGCCGCTCTGGTTGGCATCGATGATGAGAGTGCCTGCGCCGGTGACGGTAAGAATGTTGCCGCTGATGCTTCCGGTCGCCGTACTGCGCGCGTTGATGGTGAAGGTAACGGTATTACCGGAGCTACCGCCGGTCGCGACGAGTGTGATAGGCGAGACACCGAAGATCACAGGAGACGTTGGCGCGCTAAAACTGATCGTCTGCGATGCCTGGTTCACAACGATCGTGCGTTGCACCTGGGTGGCGGCAGAGTAGTTCGCATTGCCAGCCTGATTGGCATCGATGACGATGTTGCCTGCGCCGGTGATTGTCAGCGTATTGCCGCTGATACTGCCGCTTCCGGTGCTGCTGGCGTCGATGGTGAAGGTAACGGTGTTGCCGGAGCTGCCGCCGGTAGCCGAGAGAATGATCGGTGAGACGCCAAAGGCAACAGGCGTTGCGGGTACGGTGAAGTTAATTGTTTGCGATGCCTGGTTCACAACGATGGTCCGCTGCACCTGCGTGCCAGCAGAGTAGTTGGCATTGCCGGCCTGGTTCGCATCGATGATGAGTGTGCCGGTGCCGGTGATGGTCAGCATATTGCCGCTGATACTGCCGTTTCCTGTACTGCTGGCGTCGATGGTGAAGGTGACGGTGTTACCGGAGTTGCCGCCTGTCGCTAAGAGCGTAAATGGTGAAACGCCGTAGGTGACAGGAGATGCGAGCGCGTTGAAACTGATTGTCTGCGATGTCTGGTGAATGTTGAATGTTCCACTGGTTCCGGTAATGGCGGCGTAGTTGGTGTCGGTTGTGTAAACGGCCGTCACCGTATAGCCGTTTGCCGGCAGTGCGGCGACGGATGCCGCTGGAACCGTTGCGGTGCAGACTAGCGGTGTGCTCGCGCCAGAGCAGCTTGCCGTATAACTAACTCCGTTCAACGTGTACATTACAGCACCACTGGGCGCGGCGGCTCCAGTGTAGGCCAGTGAGTCGCTAATCGTGATGGCCTGGCTTGTACTGTAGGCCTCAGCCACCGCGGGCGAGAAGCTCATGCTGCCGAAGGCAGGTGTTGCCTTGTTGACCACAATGGTCTGCTGGATCTGCGCGGCTGCTGTGTAGTTGGCATTGCCCGCTTGATTTACGTCGATGACGAAGCTGCCGGCTCCGCTGACGGTAAGGATCGGGCCGCTGATGCTGCCGGTTCCGGTGCTGCTGGCATCAAGGCTAAAGGTCACCGGGTTGACGCTGGCTCCGCCAGTCGCGGAGAGCGTGATAGGGCCAACGCCGTAGGCTTCTGGCGATGCAGGCGACGCTGTAAAGCCGGTGAGTGTCTGCGCCGTCTTATTGATGGTTAACACTCCACTGGTTCCGGTGGTTGCTACATAATTTCCGTCTGCCGTATACGCCGCCGTCACGGTGTAGGCGGTCGCAGGCAGAGCAGCGATCGCCGCCGCCGGAACGTTCGCCGTGCAAGTCAGCGGCGTGCCGGCGCCAGAGCAGCTAGCCGTATAACTTACACCGTTCAACGTGAACGTTACGGCACCGCTGGGGGCGGTGCCTCCGGCATAGGTCAGCGTGTCGCTGATCGTAGCGACCTGGCTGGTGCCAAACGGCTCGGTCGCAGCCGGCGAGAAGCTCATGGTGCCGAAGATTGGGTTTGCTTTGTTGATAACGAGCGTCTGTGGAACATTGGTGGCTGCCGCATAGTTGGCATTGCCTGACTGACTGGCGGTGACGGTGATGCTGCCCGCGCCGGTGATCGTCAGGACGCTATTGTTAGTCTCGCTCAGACTGCCGGAGCTCCCGCCCGAGGTAATGCTGAAGGTTACGGGGTTATTCGAGGCGCCTCCAGTCGCCGAGAGCGTGATCGGTGAGACACCATAGGCGACCGAGATCAACGGGCCGAAGGTGACCGTCTGCGAGGCCTGGCCGATCGTGAAGGTGCCGCTGCTTCCGGTGGCTGTTGTGTAGTTCGTATCCGCTGCATAAGCCGCTGTCACCGTATAAGCCGTTGCGGGCAGCCCGACAATGGCCGCCTCTGGGACTGTCGCTGTGCAGATCAATGGACTGGCGGTTCCCACACAGCCTGCTGTGTAACTCACACCATTCCACGTGTAAGTCACAGCTCCGCCCGGCGCAGCCGTTCCAGTGTAAGCCAAGGTGTCGCTAATGATGATGGCGTGGCTTGTCCCGTAAGGCTCCGTTGCGGATGGCGAAAAGCTCATCGCGCCGAAGGTAGGCATTGCCTTGCTGATCGTAAAAGCACCGCTGGTCCCGGTGGCGGCGGTATAGTTGGTGTCTGTTGTATAGGCCGCCGCTATGGTATAGCCGCTCGCAGGAAGAGCGGCGATCGTCGCCGCCGGAACTGAAGCGCTGCAAGTCAGCGGCGTCGTGGTTCCCGAACAGTTTGCTGTGTAGCTCACACCATTCAACAGGTAAGTCACAGCTCCGCCTGGCGCAGACGCTCCGGTGTAGGCCAAGGTGTCGCTCACGATGATGGCCTGACTTGTACCGTAGGGCTCTATGGCCGACGGGGAAAAACTCATCGCCCCGAAGGTAGGCGTTTCCTTGCTGATCGTAAAGGTGCCGATGCTTCCAGTGGCGGCGGTGTAGTTGGTGTCCGCTGTGTAGGCCGCCGTCACGGCGTAGCCGATTGCAGGAAGATCCGCAATCGGCGCCGCCGGAACCGTCGCCGTGCAGGTAAGTGGGGTGGCGCTTCCCGAGCAGCTCGCGGTGTAGTTCACACCACTTAGCGTGTAAGTCACAGCTCCGCTTGGCGCCGTAATACCGGCAAAAGCCAGCGTATCGCTAAGGATGATGGCCTGGCTTGTGCCGTAAGGCTCTGTGGCCGAAGGGGAAAAGCTCATCGTGCCGAAGGCAGGCGTTGCCTTGCTGATCGTAAAGGTGCCGCTGCCTCCAGTCGCCGCGGTGTAATTGGTGTCGGTTGCGTAAGCCGCCGTTACGGTATAGCTATTTGTGGACAGCGCGGCAATTGTTGCTGCTGGAACGGAGACGGTGCAGGGTAGCGGGCTGGCGCTTCCCGAGCAGTTCGCCGTGTAGCTCACACCGTTTAAGAGGTAGGTGACCGCACCACTCGGCGCAGCCGCTCCGGTGTAGGCCAGCGTGTCTCGGATGGTGACGATCTGGTCGTCGCCATAAGGGTCCGCCGCGGCCGGCGAGAAGCTCATCGCACCGAAGGTGGGCGTCACTTTGTTGACGGTCAGCGTACCGCCGCCGCTGGCGGTGTTATAGTTCGTGTCTGCTGCAACCGATACCGCGATGCCATAGCTGCCCGCTGCCAAAGTCGAGCTGTTGTAGCTTACGGTGCAGGTCAGCGGAGAAGCCGAACCGGTGCAGATGACTGTTCCAACATCCGTTGCAGAACCGTTCACGGTAAAGCTCACAACACCACTCGGCGCCGCGGAACCGCTATAGGTAACCGTCGCCATCAGCGCCGCGCTCCCCGCGCCATAGCTAATGGAAGACGAGCTTACTGTTACCACAGGCGTGTCTTGCGTCACGGTCAGCGTGCTTGTATTGGAAGCGGCCACATAGTTTCCGTCAGCGGCCAGCGTGCCCGTAATCGTATAGATTGCCGACCCGGACTTTGCCGAAGCGAAGCCCGACGTTGGATAGTTCGCAACGCAAGTCTCTGTCGTGCTCGTTGAACCGCTGCAGGTGGCCGTTATGGACGGTCCTGAGTCCACCGTGAAGCTGAACGCTCCAGTCGGCGTCATGCCGGAGGTGAACGTCACGGTCGCGGACAGCGTCGCAGACGAGAAACCGTAAGGCATGGTGAAATTCGCGACGCTCACCGTCGGCGTCAACTGTACCGCCGTACCCGCGAGAAGGATCGTCTGCGTCGCATTGCTTGCGTTCAGGTCGTTGTCGGTGTTCACCAATGATCCGCTCACAGAACCTGACTGCCCACTAGGCGCAAAGTTGACCACCTCGGTGCACACTGCGTTGGGATCCAGCTTCCCTGCCGTCAACTGCGGGCATGTGGAACTACCGTCGATGGCGAAGCCGGTCGAAATCGCCGGGTTCGTCCCGGTCCCCGGGGTCGCGAACATCAGTGCCGCGTTGCCATCGTTCTGGATCGTGATCATCTGCGGACTGTCGCTTGAGGTCAAGCCGTCATTGGTGGAAGCAAACGTCAGCGCTGCCGAATCGGCCAGATCCAGCTTTTCCACGCGGCTATTGTTTGGATCGGAATCGGCAACGAAGATGTTCCCGCTCCCATCCATCGCCAAGCCCTCGGGCTGGTCGAAGCCACTGGCCACCGTCACCGCTGCGCCGTAACGGCCGCCACGATACGGGATCTCCGTCACTGTATTGCTGTCGCCATCGGCGGCGAAGACGTTCCCATTCGCATCCACCGTCAAACCAACGGGGAAACCGACACCGCTGCCTATTGCCACCGGCGCACCATAGCTGCCGCCGCTGTACGGTATCTCCTTCACTGCATGGGCCGTTGGGTCGCTGACGAAGATGTTCCCGCTCCCATCCACCGCCATACTAAAGGGATTGCGGAACCCACTGGCCAGTATCACCGGCGTGCCATAGCTGCCACCGCTGTACGGTATCTCCTTCACCATCCTGTTGCCCATATCAGCGACAAAGACATTCCCGCTGCCGTCCGCCGCCACACCAGAGGGACTGCTGAAGCCACTGCCCAATATCACCGGCGTGCCGTAGCTGCCAGCGCTGTACGGTATCTCCTTTATCGAATTGCTGCCGACATCGGCGACGAACACATTCCCGCTTCCGTCCACCGCCGTGCCCCGAGGAAGGTTAAAACCGCTGCCCAGTATCACCGGCGTTCCGTAATGGCCGCCGCTGTACAGAAGCTCCTCTACCGCGTTGTTGATTGTATCGGCGACGAAGAGGTTGCCACTCTCATCTACCGCCATACCAGCAAGCTCTTGGAACCCGCTGGCCAGCGTAGTCCGCGTTCCCGGCAGATACGTAATCTGAGGTCCGACGCCTGTACCCGAGACATACGCCGTTCCCAACACCACGCCGGAGCTGTTCGTCAGTGTGATGCCGCCCAGGCGCGTCCCAGGATGCGAAGGCGTAAACACATACGCCACCGTGCAGGTCGCTCCGAGCACATAGATACTGGAGTTTCCACTAGTCGCGCACGTGCCGCCTGAAACGAACGTGAATTCCGCAGTCACCGCACCCTGCGTCAGTACGTTGATCGCGCTCGCCATGCCCGCCGTCGTGATCGTCACTACCGCCGTCAATGTACTCGAAGGCGTGCCCACATTTGACGTCGCCGTCACAAGAACCGTGTCCTGCACCGCGGGTGCAGCCGAATAGATGGCATTCCCCGCCTGGTCTGCTTCTACCACCACCGTTCCCGTCCCACTGTACGTTAGGGTCGAGTCCGAAATCGTAGCCGGCCCGCTAACAACCGTATACGTCACCGGCAATCCCGAGCCCGCCGTCGCCGTCAGCATCACCGAGCTCAACGCCACCGCCGGCATCACCGGCTGCGGAAAGGTAATCGTCTGTGTCTGCTGATAGCTGAACTCGTCCGCCGGGCCGGTCGCACTCGTGCCGCCGGGCGTCGTTACGGTCACCTCCACAACTCCCGCGCCCACCGGTGAAGTTGCGGTGATCGATGTATCGCTGTTGATCGTGAAGCCCGTCGCCGCCGTCGCGCCGAAGTAGACTGCCGATGCGCCGGTCAGCGAAGTGCCTGTGATCGTCACGCTCGTGCCGCCAACAGCCGGGCCGTACGTCGGCGAAATTCCCGTCACAGCAGGCGCCGGAGGCGTCGTTCCCGTTCCCGACAAGCTGATCGTCTGGATCGTGCCGGGGCTGACGCTGGCATTGAGATTGTTGTCGGTCAACACCAACTGGCCGCTGATCGATCCGGTCGTAGTAGGCACAAAGCTGAGGATGTCCGTGCAGACCGCGCCCGCCGCCAGACTTGCCGGCATAGACGAGGAGGCGGTCACCTGCGGGCAGGTCGAGCTGCCACTTAATGAAAAATTTAACGACAAACTCGGGTTATTCCCCGAGGTCGGCAGCGGGAATGTCAGCGGTGCATTTCCATCGTTGGCGATGGTTACCGTCTGCGGACTGTCGCTGCTGACGTAACCCTCAGAAGTCGAAGCAAAGGTCAGGCTCGGCGCATCGGCGAAGTCTAACTTCTCCACACGGCCGTTGTATGTATCGCCGACGAAGACGTTCCCGCTACCATCCACCAGCACGCCAAGGGGTGTGTTGAAGCCGCTTCCTATCACCACCGGCGCGCCGTAACTACCGCCGCTATACGGGATCTCCTTCACCACATTGTTGGCGGTATCGGCAACGAAGACGTTACCGCTCCCGTCCACAGCTCCGCCGTAAGGATCGAAGCCGCTTGCTATCACCACCGGTGTGCCATAACTACCGCCGCTATACGGAATCACCTTCACCACATGGTTGAAGGTATCGGCAACGAAGACGTTCCCGCTACCGTCCACAGCCACACCAGAGGGACGGCTGAAGCCGCTACCGAGCGCCATCGGCGTGCCGTAACTACCGCCGCTATACGGAATCTCCTTCACCGCGTTGTTGTTGGAATCGGCGACGAAGACGTTACCACCCCCATCCACCGCCACTCCAAAGGGTGCGTTGAAGCCGCTTCCTATCACCACCGGCGTGCCGTAACCACCGCCGCTATACGGAATCACCTTCACCGCATTGTTGAAGGTATCGGCAACGAAGACGTTACCGCTGCCGTCCACCGCCACGCCCTGGGGAGCGTGGAAGCCGCTTCCTATCACCACCGGCGTGCCGTAAATGCCGCCGCTGTACGGGATCTCCTTCACCGCACTGTTGCCGTAATCGGCGACGAAGACGTCCCCGCTCCCATCCACAGCCACCCCATAGGATTTGTTGAAACCGCTGGCCAGCGTAATCTGCGTACCGGGCCTATACGTGACCTGAGGCCCGAAGCCCGTGCCCGAGACATACGCCGAACCCAACACCGCGCCGGAACTGTTCCTCAACGTGATGCCGCCCAGCCGCGGCCCGGGATGCGAGGGCGAAAACGCATATTCCACCGTGCAGGTCGCCCCGACCACATACATGCTGGAGCTTCCGCTGGTCGCACACGTGCCACCCGAAACGAAGTTAAAGTCCAGGTTCGGCGCTCCCTGCGTCAGCACTTTGATTGCGTTCGCCGTGCCAGCCGTCGTGATCGTAACCAATGCCGTCAGCGTGCCGCTGGTCGTGCCCACGTTCGCCATCTCTGTCACCGTGACTGTGTCCTGCACCGGAGCGGCCGCGGCATACGTGTCGTTGCCATATTGATCAGCCTCGACAACAACCGTACCGGCCTCGCTGTAGGTCAGCGTCGAGCCCGAAAGCGTCGCCGGCCCGCTGATGACCGTGTAAAGAATCGGCAGACCGGATGTGGAAGACGCCGTCAGCGTTACGGATGTACCAGCCGTCGCTGGCGTCAAGGGTTGCGGAAAGGTAATCGTCTGCGCCATCACGCCGGTCGCCGCCGTCGCCGTTCCCGCCAATGTAATTGTCTGTGTCGATCCCGGCACGTTCAGGTTGTTGTCGGTTGAAGTCAACGTGCCCGAGATTGAGCCGGGCTGCACCGGGCTGAAGCTGAGAATCTCTGTACAGCTCGCGCCCGCGGCCAGGCTAAATGCGCTGGAGCTGGAACCGATCTGGTTGCAGGTCGAACTTCCGCTATACACAAAATTGCCATTAGAAAGACCCGGATTGTACGACCCGGAAGACGCCGGTGCGGGAAATGTTAGCGCTGCGTTGCCGTCGTTGAAGACCGTCACCGTCTGCGGACTGTCGCTGCTGGGATCCCCCACCGCGGCGTTAGCAAATGCCAGGCTGGGCGGGTCCGATAAGTCGATCTTCTTGACGGCACTGTTGCCGAAATCGGCGACATAGACGTTGCCCGCGCCGTCCACCGCCACGCCATGGGATTGGTAAAACCCGCTGCCCAACGTCACCGGCGTGCCGTAGACGCCTCCGCTGTACGGGACCTTCTTGATGGCATTGTTGTCGGTATCGGCGACATAGACGTTGCCCGCGCCATCCACCGCCACGCCATAGGGATAGCTGAACCCGCTGCCCAGTATCACCGGTGTGCCGTAGCTGCCTCCGCTATACGGGATTTTCTCGACGGCACTGGTGCCGGTTTCGGCGACATAGACGTTGCCCGCGCCGTCCACCGCCACGCCATAGGATTGGTAAAACCCGCTGCCCAACGTTACCGGCGTGCCGTAGCTGCCTCCGCTGTACGGGACTTTCTTGATGGCATTGTTGCCGGTATCGGCGACATAGACGTTCCCCGCG
>JAMFSR010000025.1 GCA_026225395.1 Granulicella sapmiensis | reverse complement strand
TTCCTTGTAGCTTTCGACTTCGGCGCGGCTGGCTTCTTCGCCAACTGCCTTGATCGAGAGGCCGACCTTCTTCTCTTCCTGGTTGATCTTGACGATCTTGAACTCGTGCTCGTCGCCAACCTGGAGTTCGATCTGCTTACCGGTATCGTCGACCGCTTCGGAGACGTGGCAGAGGCCTTCGACTCCTTCGGCGATTTCGACGAAGGCGCCGAACTGCGCGGTGCGTAGCACCTTGCCCTTGAGGACGTCGCCGACGCGGTGCTGCGCGAAGAAGGTGTCCCAAACGTCCGGCTGAAGCTGCTTGACGCCGAGCGACAGGCGGCGGTTTTCGGGTTCGACTCCGAGAACGATTGCCTTGACCTTCTCACCCTTCTTGAGAACTTCCGAAGGGTGCTTGATGCGCTTGGTCCAGGAGAGGTTCGAGACGTGCACCAGACCGTCGATGCCGTCTTCGATTTCGATGAAGGCGCCAAAGTCGGTGAGGTTGCGGACGCGGCCTTCGATGATCGCGCCGATCGGGTACTTGTCTTCGAGCGCTTCCCAGGGATTGTCCTGGAGCTGCTTCATGCCAAGCGAGATGCGGCGGTCGTTCGGGTTGACCGAGAGGATGATCGTGTCGACTTCATCGCCGGGCTTGACCATCTTCGAGGGGTGCTTCATCCGCTTGGACCAGGTCATTTCAGACACATGGACCAGGCCTTCGATGCCCTGCTCGAGTTCGACGAACGCGCCGTAATCCGTAACGCTGAGGATGCGGCCGCGAACCTGTGCGCCGATGGGGTAACGCTCTGTGGCGTCGAGCCATGGGTCAGGCGTGAGCTGCTTGAAGCCGAGCGAAACGCGCTGCTTATCTTTGTCGAACTTGAGGACCTTGACCTGGATCTCGTCGCCAACGTTGACGAGGTCGCGGGGGTGGGTCAAACGGCCCCAGCTCATGTCGGTGATGTGGAGCAGGCCATCGAGGCCGCCCATGTCAACGAATGCGCCGTAGTCGGTGAGGTTCTTGACGACGCCGGTGAAGACGCTGCCCTCTTCGAGAGTGGAAAGAGTGACGGCCTTCTTGGCGTTCTGGTCTTCCTCGAGCAGCTCCTTGCGGGAGATGACGACGTTGCCGCGCTTCTTGTTCAGCTTGATGACGCGGACTTCGATCTCGGTGCCGATGTAGCCGTCGAGATTGCGAACGGGGCGAACTTCCACCTGCGAGCCGGGCAGGAACGCCTTGATGCCAATGTCAACGGTGAGCCCACCCTTGACGCGGCTGACGACGATTCCCTTGACGGGGGTCTTGGTGTTGCAGGCTTCTTCGAGCTTGTCCCACACCTTGTGGCGGAGCGCCTTCTCGTAGCTGACGAGATAGCCGCCTTCGGCTTCCTCGCGCTCGACGACCACTTCAACGGTGTCGCCGACGGCGAACTTGGGCGTGCCGGTGTGGTCGAGGACCTGGTCCAGGGGAATGAGCCCTTCAGACTTCAAGCCGATGTCGACGACAGCGTGCTTGTCTGTAATTTTGACGACGGTGCCGGTCACGACGACTTCTTCAGCGGTCAGGGACTGGGCAGCATCTTTTTCTGCGGCTTGCTCACGATCAAAGCTCTCGAGCGCCTTGGCGAAATCTTCGGCGTCATACTCAGGCTCGGCTTCGGCGACAGCGCTCAGCATGTTGTCCGGAACGTCGGACTGACCGACCTGCAGATTGTCCGGAACATCGGACTGCTCTGTGGTCTGCTGAATCTGGACTTCGGGGTTAGAGGAATGTTCAGTGGACTCCGACACGGACGTAGCTTCGTTCGTGGCTTCGGTAGTCTCCAGGGGCGTGGTTGGTTCAAGTGTGGTGTTCAGGGCTGTGCTCTCGTTAGAAGGAATGTGGTCGATGTCGGCCATTGAAATACGTCTGCTCCGGGATCCAGTGGGCTCGCTTCAGTCAAATTTCGATCAGGGACGGATTTGATTCCGACAGGAGGTGAGGAATCACCGTCTGTCGACGTGGACCTAATCGATAATGTGGAAAGGAGTGAGGTAAAGCATTCTTCGCTAGCGGCTGCGACTGGTTCCCGCACGCAGGGGCTCGATTTAAAGTGTAGCAGTGGGGCAAGCGCGGGTCAATGAAACGACCGTAAAACGAGCTGATGATCGAACGTTTGACTTGTAATTGATGGGCTCGCCCGCGCTGGGTAAAAGCTCCGCACGTATAAGACGCGCGAGGGGGTAAAAAGAGTCTCAAAGTTTCTGCCGTCATTTGACGACTGGCTATACTGCCCAGTATGGACAGGCTTTGGACCCCGTGGCGGTATGCGTATGTGACAGGGCAGGATAAAGGCATGCCCAAACGCAGCGTTCCGCAAAAACTTGCGCAATGGCCGGGCGAGTTGGATTGCGTGTTCTGCAACATGCTGGCGGCTACGGCGTATGCGGTCGAGCACGGGATGTCGCAGGCAGAAGCCGACGCGGCCGTTTACATTCTGGAGCGCGGACAGACCTGTTTTCTGGTGCTGAATGCCTTTCCCTACAACTCCGGACACCTGATGGTGGTGCCCTATGTGCATGAATCGAGCCTCGCCGCGCTACCGGAGGAGACGGCGACGGAGTTGATGACGCTTGCCCGGCGTACCGAACGAGTGCTGCGCAAGGTGTACAAACCCAGCGGCCTGAACTTCGGCATGAACCTGGGCGAAGCTGCCGGGGCTGGGGTTGCCGATCACCTGCATCTGCATGCCGTTCCGCGATGGGCCGGCGATACGAACTTTATGAGCGTACTGGCGGAAACCCGCGTGCTGGCGGAGATGCTCGGAGATACCTACTCGCGGCTGAAAACAGCGCTCGCAGAGGATGCTGCACAGAAGTAACGCCAAAATGCACTACAGGTGGGGCGTTTTCAAAGGAGGAATAAGAAAAGGCAACTTCCCAATGGTAACCGGCGTCGTATTACGAGAGCGTCATGTAGTGGGGAGAACTATGAGCGAGTCCGTCAGCAGACTTAATGCGATTGAACCGAAGAGCCCCTGGAACCGCTTTGAAGCGGCTCCGCGGCGTGGCCACGGCAGCACGGCCTGGGCCACCAATTACAGCCTGAAGCAGCCACAGGATCAGGATGGGGCCTCCGCAGCGCGCGAGGCTGCTTCCAGAGTGACCGACATCAGCACCCGTCTGCAGCTTGCGGCTTTCGGCGGTGCAACGCTGATAGAACCCGAAGACGCACGGCTTACTGGGGGAACCCGTTCCTTGGTGCGGCGTCTGCTAGGTCTCAATATCACCCCGCGCGCGGCTTCTCCGGTAGCGAACACAAAAGCGAGTCGGCCATCAAAGAAAGTCGCTCGCCTTACTGCCCGTGCCCAAGTGGCTTAAAGCGCTATGGTAATTGAAAAAAAGGACCCTCCGGGGTCCTTTTGCTTTGTGGCTGAACGTTTGCACGGATCAGTTGGCCGACGTTTCCGGTTCTCGCTGGCCGCGGATCCGGGTGATTTCGAAGTTGGTGATCTTCCAGGCCCCGCTGGGCAGGTGCTGGTAGACGCGCGTGTAGCGAAAGCTTCCGTCGAGGCGAACGCTATCGCTTGTCCCGGTGGTGCGCGCCAACGAATTCACGATAGCGATCTGGCCAACGAGCTTAATCTTAATGTCGGAAATCTCAAGGCTGGTAAGGGAGAGCGCCCGGGTGCGCATCCGATCGAGTTGCTGCGCTTTGGTCAATACGTCGCCGCCCGAAGTAATGCCGAGGTAGTCGTCGGAGAGCAACTTGTCCATGGCCGGGACGTCATCGTTCAGCTGCGCCGTGCGCCACTGCTGTTCGAGCGCCAGGATTTGTTCGCGGGCTTCGCGCTTGTGATGCGGCTTGGCCGCGACCGCCGGCAACGGCAACAGCGTGATGAGAGCGGTCATCAGGAAAAGTGTCACGCGGGTTGGACGAACGGCGCTGCGCATCATGGGCGTACCGGATAGTAGACCGGATATCCGCCGCGAGTCAAAACGAGCTGGAGTAGCGCGTTCCATCTATATGTAGGATGCACCCCGGTGTTAAGCGATGGCGGTAAGCGTTTCTACAGAACGGTCGAGCATCTTCTGGTAAAGCCCGCCGATGGCGAACTGCGCAAAGTGCGTCGTGGCGCGGTGGGCTTCAACAGCGGCCTCATCCTTATATTGCTCATAGATAAGGACGGTGTTCGCGTCGCCGTCGATGAAGTGGGGGATGTAGCTCACGCAGCCGGGCTCATGCCGCGAAAGGCGGGTAAGCTCGCGCAGAATGCGCTCGATATCGTCGTGGTCGTCGGGCGAGAAACGCATGCGGACTGTGAAGCTGATCATGGAATTCCTTGTGGAATGGTGCGGCAGCGAAGGAAAACAGATCCTTCGCTCTGCCCAGAATGAAAATTCAAAGTTATCCCAGTGCTTCGTCGAAGCCGGGTTGGGTCATGGTTTGAACGCGATCGGGCCCGGTGGAGATCATGCCGATTTTCGCTCCGCTCTCGCGGGCGACAAACTCAAGGTACTCCTGCGCCAGCTTCGGCAGCTTGTCGTACTCGGTGACGCCTTCGGTCTTGTCCATCCAGCCCTTGAGAGTGGTGTAGATGGGTTCGATCTTCTTGAAGCCTACGATATCGGCGGGAATGACGTCTGTGATTTTGCCGTCAATCTTGTAGCCGGTGCAGACCGGGATCTCCGGGCACTCGTCCATGACGTCCATCTTGGTGACTACCAGCCATTCCGTGGAATTAATCATGTTGGAGTAGCGCAACAGCGGCAGATCGAGCCAGCCGCAGCGGCGCGGACGGCCGGTGACGGCGCCGTACTCCTGCCCGCGGGCGCGAAGCAGGTCGGCGGAGTAGCCGTCGATTTCAGTGGGGAACGGGCCTTCGCCGACGCGGGTAACGTACGCCTTGGTGACGCCAATGACGGTGCCGATCCTGGTGGGGCCGACGCCGGTTCCGGTGACGGCGCCGCCGGCCGTGGCCGAGGAGCTGGTGACGAACGGGTAGGTCCCGTGATCGATATCGAGCAGCGCACCCTGCGCGCCTTCAAACATGACGTTCTGGCCTTCGTCGATCGCCTTGTTGAGCAGGACGGCGGTATCGGTGACGAACGGAGCGATCTGTTCGGCGAGGCGGCTGTACTCCTCGTACATCTGGCGGGGGTCGAGCGGCTCGGTGCCGAAGAGCGCGTGGGCGATGGTGTTCTTCTCGTGGCAGGCGTTGTTGATGTGCGTGCGCAGCAACGAGGAGTTCAGGAGGTCGACGACTCGGAGGCCGTTGCGGTGGATCTTGTCTTCGTACGCGGGACCGATGCCGCGGCGCGTGGTGCCGATGGTCTGGCGGCCGGGGGCGGTCTCCGCTGCGAGCTCGATCATGCGGTGGTACGGCAGGATGACCTGCGCGCGGTTGGAGACGAAGAGCTGATCGTCAACCGGAAGGCCGGCTTCGCGCAGCTTTTTGACTTCGGCGAGGAAGGCGGCGGGATCCAGCACGACGCCGTTGCCGATGACGCCCTTGCAGCCCGGGCGCAGCACGCCGCAGGGGATGAGCTGCAGCACAAACTTTTTGCCGTGGATGATGACGGTGTGGCCGGCATTATGGCCGCCGGCGTAGCGGGCGACGATGTCGAACTTTTCAGAGAGTACGTCGACGATCTTGCCCTTACCTTCGTCGCCCCACTGGGCTCCAAGGATAACGGCGGACTGGCGGCGCGCGGCGCGCGGCGAGAGTTGGCTTTCGGGTTGACTCACGAGGATGTTGCTCCAGATGCTTCTTCGGGGGGAAGTGCGCGCATACGCGTCCGGGAGGACCGCTCGCGCCCATGATTCATTTTATACCGCCCGGCTCTTCGGCGCGTTTTATCGCTTTCGCGGCATGCTCAGGTCGAGGTCCGTGGCGAGTAGCTGCTTGGTCAGCAGGATGATCTGCCCGGTGTGCATCTCCAAATGGCTGACCACCTTGAAGATCGCCTCAAGGATCGTGCAATGGCGCCAGGTGCCGTTGGGTTGTGGGTCGACGATCGTCAGCAGCCGCTCGGGGTCGAGCGCTGCAATCACGCCGGCGGCTTCTTCCAGCGTGGCGTTGAAGCCCGCGCGAGCGACGGTCGAATGGATCAAGGGCGTCAGCGAAAACTCGTCGTCGCGCTGTCGCACGTCCGGCTGGTTGTCGACTCCATGCAGAATCCACTGCCGGATATTGCCTTCCAGATGCAGCAGCAGATTGCCGATGGAGTTCTCGTAGTCGCCGCCGCGTTGCCACAGTTGCTCTTCGCTCAGCTTATCGAGACAGCGGGAGACTTCATCCTGCGAGAGCTTCATCCGCTTTGCGGAGAACGAGAGAAAGTTGTCGGCTACAGGGTTCGTGGACATGCCAATCATCTTACGATCAGCCGCTATGCAAATCGCTTGCTAAAACGCCCCAGCATCGTTGAGTACACCTCTTTTACACGGAAGAGATACCAGGCCACCGTACCCACCATCAGCGCCGCCAGCGTAGCAATAGCCGCCTGCGCAAGCAATGGTAGCGTGGAGGTCTTTGTGAGCGCGGCAAACGCCAGAAAGAGGCTGACGATGCAGATCGATGCAAGCCGCGTGATGTAGATCGTGTCGAGCTTCTCGACATGTGCGAAGAGCTTTTCGTTCAGCCTGACCAGGCGTGCGGTTTGCAGCGTTTCGACCGCGAGCCATGTCCACAGAAAACCCACGACACCGAAGTACTGTATGGTGCCGAACGAGACCGCAACCATAGCAATGTAGCTGAAGAACATAATCTTCGCGAGTTCAATGTGCGTGTTGGTCGAGAACTGAAACTGGAACTTGTGTTCCTTGAGGCTGATCACAATCGAGATCGCCGAGGAAAGCACATAGGGGTAGATCGTAAAAAGATCTGAGACATGGTGGACCGGCGCGCCGGCCGTAGCTTTCCGATGCACCCAGAGCGTGATCAGCACCGGCGAAAGCATCAGCACGGTGAGGTTGACCAACGTGATGAGGAAGAAGATCACTCGCTCGGAGTAGTCGTACAACCGGCCCAGCGCAGGCCAATCGCTACGGCCGAATAGGTTCGTGATCTCCGGTCCCATGGACTGCGTGAACATGGCGAGGATCTGGCGGCACATCGAAAAGATGGTCCGCATCAACACAAAGGCCGCGACCGCAATCGGGCCGACGAAACGCTGGAGGAGCAGCATCGGCGCCGAATAGGTGAGGAAGGTACTGACCTCGATAAGACCGAAGTAGCCGCTGCCGTGCAGGATATCTTTGACAACCGTGCCATCCCAGAAGCGGAGGCCGGGAAAGACCTCGGGGGCAGTTCGTCGCAGGTCGGCGAGCACAGCCAGCGAGCACAGCAGAAGCGTGGAGAGCTGGATGGCTGCAAGAACGGGGAACGGCGCATGCAGCAGGACGCCGGCAAGCAGGCCCAGCGAACTCGCAAGCGCTTGCGTGTTGTTCCAGTTCGCTCCGCGATGGGCCATGGCCACGCCCATGAAGATGCCGGAGAGATAGCCGAACAGGATCATGAAGAGAACCTGCATCGCAAGCAGGTACAGCGTCCACTGGGCGGCCGATCGCGAGATATGGAGCTTCAGGAGCGTGTCGAACGGGATGAAAAAGAACAACAGAAAAAGCAACGCGGCAGTGAGAACTACGGCCAGCAGAAGGCGGAGCGCGGTGGACTGGCGTACATGGTATCCCTGCGTTTCGCCGCGCTGGAAGCGGACGGCGAGGTCCTGATTCATGTAGGTGTTCACGCCGAAGTTAAGCGTGCCAAGAATAGAGACAGCACCGGAAAGTGCGATCCATTCCCCATAGTTGATGAGGCTGTAGCGGTAGATGAAGATTGGCGGAATGACGATCTGCTGAATGATGGAGATCAGTTTGCCGGAGAAGATCGCTCCCAGATTTCGGACAATTCGCTGAAATGGGCTCAATCTGGGGCACTCCATTGTGGCTGAAAGATATGTACCGGGTCGACCTTTAGTCTATCGCGATACAGCAGGGTCTTCAGGGTGAGAGCGCGTACAAGGTCGCGTGAAACAGTTACTCTAAAGGCGATGCCGGAGCTTCCAGAAGTAGAAACAGTCGCCAACGGTGTAGATGCGCGCGTGCGTGGGCAGAAGATCGTGCGCGTGTGGACCAGTGGCAAGCCGCAGACCTTCAAATCGCCCGAAACAGAGATCTTAGAAATGCTGACGGGCGCGAAGATCGACCGCGTACGGCGTGTCGGCAAGTCGATTGTGATGGATCTCGTCCGCGGCAAAGCGGCGGCAGGGCAGTTCCTCGTGCATCTCGGAATGACCGGCAGGCTGCTGGTTTCGCAGGCGGAAGTTCCGCTGCCGCCGCACACGCATGCTGTGCTCTCACTCGCCGACGGCCGCGAAGTGCGCTTCGTTGACCCGCGCCGCTTCGGCCGATTGTCTGTCGTGACTGTGGAAGGTGGGTACGAAGGCCCTGGCGTCGAGCCGACGACCGTCACGGCGGAAGAGTTCGCGACGCTGTTCAAGGGGCGCAAGCTCGCGATCAAGGCCGCGCTGCTGAATCAGTCCATTCTGCACGGCGTCGGTAACATCTACGCGGACGAGAGCCTGTTTCGCGCAGGCATTCGCCCCCGAAAGCAGGCCGGCAAGCTAACGCGCGGTGAGCTCGACCGCCTACGCGCCGCCCTGCAACAAGTGCTGGCGCATGCCATCAAGCTCGGGGGCTCGTCGGTTTCGGACTACGTTGACGCTGACGGCATTCGCGGCTTCTTTCAGCTCGAGCACAAAGTCTACGGAAGAGCCGGCGAGGCCTGCAAAGACTGCGGGACGGGGCTGAAGAAGATCGTGGTCGGCGGGCGGACGACCGTATATTGCCCAGTCTGTCAGCGCTAGCTACCGCCCGACGGCCTGCTCCGCCGCCACTGCTGCTCCCACCACACGTACCAGCTGCTCATCCTCCACCACCTCAATCGAGTAGTTCTGGATCGGGCTCATCTTCACCATCTGGTGGAGGTAATCCTTGAATAGCCCGAGGTCCAGAAAACGCACGTTATAGCCGGTGATGTAAAACTTCCCTGCCCCGCGGAAGTGGATGGAGGTTGCCGTCGCGGCAGCCAGCGCTTTGTGCCACAGGTGCTTGAACTCCAGGCAGCGCGGGTCCGGGTTTGAGCGGCGGTTGGCGGCTTCGAACACCTCTTCCGGCTCCATATCGAGAAACCGTAATCGCATCGCGCGGTGACCCATGATGCCTTCAAGATGACCGCGTCCGCCGCAGCCGCAGAAATTCTCCTTGTCGTCGAGCGAAACCACTGAGTGGCCGCCCTCCCACACGCCGTCCGAGAACGGATACACGCCGTAGCCGATGCCCGTGCCGATGGTCCATACGCGGATAAAGTGATCGAGCTTGCCATGCTGCGAAGCCAGACCGGCGGCCATTGCATCGGCGTCGTTCAGCACATTCACAGGCGCCGTAATGCCCTGCGCGGCGAGCCCGGCTGAGAGCAGGTCGCCGATATGCGCACCCTTCAACTGCGGAAGGTTTGGCGCTTCTTCGACAATACCGTTGCGGATTAGCCCCGGCAAAGCCACGCCAACACCGGTGAGCGAAGTCTCATTGCCCTCTGCCGCCTTTACGATAACCTCGCACATCGCCTTCACGATCGAGTCGGTCGGCAGCTCTACCAGAGAATCATCGTCGTCAGCGTTTTCAGGAGCAGGACCGTCCGGATAGCTCCGCAGCTTGCCAGAAAGCTTATGGTCCACGATCAGGCCGGCGTAGATACGCTCCACCATAATGACGCCGATTGTTTTCACCGCGCCGGCTTGGGCTGTAGATGTATTGCCCGAATTTGCCATCGTTCGCCTGCCCTTCCTGGACGTTCACGATGATTCAGATCGGATCGTGAAGGTGGCTACCCGAAGTTCGGGGGCCGTAAAGTTCTCAGACAGTAGCTGGGTGGAGGTTGGTTCGTCAACCACCGCCAACTCTTAGACGTTGGCGACGCGATTGAGACCGTTGAAAGCGGCCACTTTGTAACACTCCGCTAACGTTGGATAGTTGAAGACCGTCTCGACGAAGTAATCCAGCTTGCCGCCCAGCGCCATTACCGCCTGGCCAATGTGCAGCAGCTCGCTGGCGCCCTCGCCGATGATATGTACGCCAAGAATCGCATGCGATTCGCGGTGAAAGATGATCTTCAGCCGACCGGTCGTATCGCCGCGAATCTGTCCGCGCGCAATCTCGCGGTAGTACGCCACACCCACCTCGTACGGCACATCTTCGTCGGTCAGCTGCTCTTCGGTCTTGCCGATAAAGCTGATCTCCGGAATCGTATAGATGCCATAGGGATAAAAGCTCGGGTTCGACACAACCGAGTCGTCGCCAAACGCCCGTGCAGCAGCAATGCGGCCTTGTTCCATAGAAACCGAAGCCAGCGACGGGAAACCGATGACATCACCCACGGCGAACACGGCCGGGGCCTTCGTGCGAAAGTCTTTATCGACCGCAATGCGGCCACGAGCGTCGGATTCAATCCCTGTAACACTCAGATTCAGTTCGTCCACATTGCCCTGCCGGCCTACGGCATACAGCAGCGCATCGCCCTGGACCTTCTTCTTAGATTCCAGATTCGCAACCACGGTGCCGTCAGCGAGCTCTTCCACCGATTCCACTTCTTCATTGAGCCGCATGGTGACGCGCGCATCGCGCAGATGGTAGCTCAGCGCTTCCACAATCTCCTGGTCGGCAAACTCCAGCAACCGAGGTCGCCGTTCGATGAGCGTCACGCGCACACCCAGCGCTGCAAACATGCAACAGTACTCCACGCCGATCACGCCGCCGCCTACGATGATCATGGTTTTGGGCAGGTTGACGAGATTCAAAACAAGGTCGGAGTTGATGATGGTGGTCCCGTTGATCGGAACCTTGGGCGAAGACGCCGGCTTGGTACCGGTCGCGATCAAAACATTCTTCGCTTCGTAAATCGTCGAACCCTTGGAGTTGGTCACCTTCACATGCGTGGGGTCCTCAAAACTCGCGACGCCGACCAGCATTTCGATGTTGTTGCGCGAAAGCTGTGCCTCGGTGACGTCGATTTCAGTCTTGATCACGTGCTGCACGCGGAACGCGAGGTCCGCCATGGTGATGCGTTCCTTCACCCGGTAGTTCATCCCGTAGATGGACTTGTAGTTATAGCCCGAGAGATGAAGCACAGCCTCGCGCATGGTTTTTGAAGGGATGGTGCCGGTATTGATGCAGGCTCCGCCAACCACTTCGCGCATTTCAACGAGAGCGATTTTCTTGCCCATCTTAGCGCCGTAAATGGCGGCTCGCTGGCCTGCAGGGCCGGAACCAATGACGATGAGGTCGTAAACAGTGCCCATAGGCGTCGATTAGGTCTCCAAAATAAGGTGCAATCGATCACTGTGCCCGATGCCGCCGTTGTCTATCATAAGCCCTTCACGGCGCAAGGTCTGTGAACAGCGCCCACGGCGATACACTGACGACGTGATTCGCTGCGCCATTACTGACGGTTCGCGGTTCGGGGAGACCGCCGACGCACGACGGACCGGTCTGCTCGGTGATGCGGTTCGCTGGAGCGAACTGGGCATCGACTTTGTGCAAATGCGCGAGAAGACCCTCGCAGCGGGCGAGCTGGTAGAGCTAGCCACAGCAATGATGGCCGTCTTTCGCGAGAACGGTGGAACCACAAAGCTGCTCGTGAACGGCCGCGCGGATATCGCCCTCGCAGCGGGCGCGGACGGAGTGCATTTGACCTCAGCTGCTGATGAACTCAGCCCAAAACAGGTGCGGCAGCTTTTCGCGCGCGCTGGCAGGAAAGCGCCTGTTATTGGAGCATCGTGTCATTCGATAGCAGAGGTCGAACGAGCGCGTGATGCGGGCGTGGATTTGATTCTCTTTGGGCCGGTATTCGAAAAGCGCATCATCGGGGCGCTGGTGAGCGAAGGCGTGGGTCTCCACGCTTTACGGCGCGCATGTGCGGCGGCGAAAGGCATCCATGTGCTTGCCCTCGGTGGAGTCACAGAACACAACGCCTCGATAAGTATCGAGGCGGGAGCGGCCGGAGTCGCAGGCATAAGGTTGTTCTTCGATCTACCTTAGCGCCCGGCAACTGAGCTTCGGGATCGAACCCCTTTGCCAACCACCCGCACCGACGACTGCACCATATATGCGGATCGAGTCATTCCCCGCTCGCGTGCCAGCCGGTCGATCGCCTCGATCTGGCTTTCTCGCGCGGTAATGTTGATGCGTACGGTCTTCTCCGGTGGCTCGGCAGCTACCAGAAAGGCCACTGCGCCTTGCATCGCGGGGTCGTCCGCAACTTCATCGAGCGTGGATGGCTCTGGAATGGCTTCACCATCCTCGAGCATTCCAGCCATATGCAGCGTCAGCGCTTCGACCGCCATCACTCGCGCCTCTTCCAACGTTCGGCCAGCGGTGATACAGCCGGGAAAATCGGGAAAGCTGACACCAAAATCAGAGTGCTTGTCTTTGTGCAGGTACGCGATGTAGTCCATACACACGCAGTACACACTAAAACTGGAAATAAATAAACGGTCGGTAACCCAGCGGCATCATCCCGATGGCCAGCGCCCACACCGCGCCATAAGCCAGCGCAAACCACGGCAGGCTGAGCGAAAGGCTGCGGCCTTCAAAGCGATAACGCCGCATCGTCCACTGGCACACCAGCAGCACCGGCCCCACCAGTGCCAGCCACAGCGGAATCACATCCGAACCGCCGTGATCGAGGAACAAATAGCGCTTCGCCATCAGCATTGCCGTGCTGAAGTTCGGTGCTCGAAATAAAATCCACGCCATGCACACGAAGTTGAGCGTAAGGAACCAGCTGATAGCCTTGCGCCAAGGTTCCTGTGCCGGGGTCGGTGGAAACCGCCGCTTGAACTCCTGATGCACCACCTGCGCGGCACCGTGAGCACCACCCCAGGCCACGAACGTCCACGCGGCGCCATGCCAAAGCCCACCCGCCAGCATCGTCACCAACAGGTTGAAGTAGGTGCGGATGCGGTACTTGTTGCGGCTTCCACCGAGCGAAATGTAGATGTAATCGCGAATCCACGTCGATAGCGAAATATGCCAGCGCCGCCAGAAGTCCTGGATGCTCACCGCCAGATACGGTGCGTCGAAGTTCAGCACCAGCTTGTAACCCAGCAACGCAGCAACGGCGATCGCCATGTCGCTGTAACCGGAGAAGTCGCAGAAGATCTGGATCGTATACAGCCAGACCGCGGTGATCGACGCAAACCCGCTATACGTCGCCGGATGATTGAACACGCGGTCTACAAACGGCGAAAGATTATCCGCAATACAGACTTTCTTGATATAACCCAGCAAAAACAGGTAGAGCGCGGCTTTGATCTGCCCGCGATCGATCGTCCGGGCCTCGCTCATCTGCGGCACGAAGTAGCGTGGCCGCACAATCGGCCCGGCCACCAGCTGCGGGAAGAACGAAGCGAACATCAGGTAATCGCGCAGGCTCTCCACCGGTGGAATCTCGCGGCGGTACACATCGATCGTGTAGCTGAGGCTCTGGAACGTGAAGAAGCTGACGCCCACCGGAAGGATGATCCGCAGCGTCGGTCCGCTCAGGTGCAGCTTGAAGCTGTCCGCCAGCGCCTGCGCGCTCGAAAGAAAGAAGTGGAAGTACTTGAAGAACGCCAGCACACCGAGATTCATGGTCAGCGAAGCGGTCACATAGGCTTTTCGGGCCCGCTGGTTCGCCGTCCCTGAAAGCCGCAGCGCAAACCACCAGTCCGCGGCGCTCAGCAGAAGCAGCATGCCTGCAAAACGCCAGTCCCAGCTGCCGTAAAAGTAGTAGCTCGCCAGCAGGATAAAGTTCTTCCGCGCGCCATTGGACCGCAGCGACCAGTAGATGGTCAGTACGACAGCGAAGAAGACGAAGAATTTTAGATCGACAAAAAGCAAGCTCTACTCCTCGCACGCGGACGGCCAGCCATGGGCGGCGTACCAGGATTTCAGTTCATCGGCGGCAATCGTTGTAGCAAGCTCCGCGCCATAGTCGTTCAGGTGGGCATCATCGTGCCAGTACTTCAACTGATACAGCTCCGGATGAAGATCGGGCCGCGCCAGGTTGATGATCGGCACCGGCCCTCCCGCGCTCTGCAAATGGTCCGGATACACCGGGTGCGACTCCATATCCGCCATCATCGGCATTTGCACGTAGACAAATGCGAGCGGATGCACGGGCGACGCAGCGCGCAACTCATCCACCAACGCGTAATTGCCGGGCTCAAGCTCGGTAGGCACCGGTTGCGAGACCTTCGGAGCCGAATCGAACACACGCTTCAGCGCTGCCTGATTGCGAGGATCTGAGGGCATCAGCTCCGCGCCTCGGCGGTCGTTGGCCAGCAGGCTTTTCACCGTCTCCTCGTCCACGTCCGGCTTGAAGATGCGGTTGCTCACCATTCCTACATTCATGTAGTACATGGCGGCCCCGGCGGCGGCAAAACCGACACGGCCTATGTTTCGTCTCCGTCCCAGCTGCGAATCGGTCAGCTCGGAAACCAGCCGTACCCCGTGCCAGTCGTACAGGTTGATCGTCCGCGGATGCACCATGAACATGGTGCCGATGTTCGCTCCGGCGCCCAGTTCCAGCAGCACCATGCAGCTTTTAGGACCGTTCGGGCTCACATGCGGCGCGCGCAGGCTGCTCAGATACGCCAGCGCGGTTGCACGCTGCTCCACCTGGCTGCCCCCCGGAATCGCCATGTTTTCGGTATGGCTCTGGGCCGGAGTCCCCGCCATTCCGCGATCAAACGCCGCGGGATCGAAGCCGTTATGCACGTGGCTGGAGCCAAAAGCCGAGGAAAAAGATGAGCCCTGCAACCGGTCCATCACCTCCAGCTGCTCGGTGCGCAGCGAAGCGTACAGCCGAAACGGGTCACCGACCGCGCCATGGATCGCCGCAGCGCATACAACTAAGCCCGCCAGTGCCAGGAAGCCGGCCTTGACGAACTCCCCTTTCCTGAATGGGCCCGCGGAATTGGGCAAACGCTCCTCCACCTCACCACCGCTTTTTATGCTGAGTATAACCGCCCCATCCCCGGCATTCTGTCAGCCGGAGGCAATCTTTACGCGCCTCATGCGAAAATAGTAGTGATGATCTCTGTGTCCAATGTCTCGATGCGCTACGGCGCGAAGCTGCTCTTTGAAGACGTCTCCGTGACGTTCACCACCGGCCGTCGTTACGGTCTCACCGGCCCCAACGGCGCCGGCAAGTCCACGTTCATGAAAGTCCTCACCGGCGAGATCGACGCCCAGAAGGGCACCGTCGTGCGCCCGAAGAAGATGGGCGTCCTCAAGCAGAACCAGTACGAGTTCGACGCCTACCGCGTGGTCGACACCGTCATCATGGGCAACAAGGGCCTGTGGGCGGCCATGGAAGAGCGCGAAGTCATCTACAACAAGGCCGAGATGACCGACGAAGACGGATCGCGCCTCGGCGAGCTCGAAGGCATCGTCGGCGACGAAGACGGTTATGAAGCCGAAGCCAACGCCGCCATCCTGCTCCAGGGCCTCGACATTCCCGACGAGCTGCACGAGCGCAAGATGTCCGAGCTGCAGGGCGGCCAGAAGGTGCGCGTGCTGCTTGCGCAGGCGCTCTTTGGCAATCCCCAGGCGCTGCTGCTCGATGAGCCTACGAACTATCTCGATCTCGAATCCATCCACTGGCTGGAAGACTTTTTGCTGCGCTACGACGGCACGGTCATCACCATCTCGCATGACCGTCACTTCCTGAACAACGTCTGCACGCACATCGCCGATATCGACTACGAGACGATCATCACCTACAACGGCGGCTACGACGACATGGTGCTGCAGAAGACCAGCGTCCGCACCCGCATTGAGTCGCAGAACGAGCAGCGCGAAAAGAAGATCGCGCAGTTGAACGACTTCATCGCCCGCTTCTCGGCCGGCACACGCTCCTCGCAGGTAAACTCGCGTAAGAAGGAAGTCGAGCGCCTCGCGACCAGCGAGCTCGCCCGCTCCAATATCGCGCGCCCGTTCATCGCGTTCAAAATGGAGCGCCCCTCCGGCAAGAATGTGCTTGAGTTCGAAGGCGTCAACAAGAGCTACACCCAACCTGACGGCAAGACCGAGCACGTGATCAACAACTTCTCCGCCAGCGTCAACCGTGGCGACAAGGTCGTACTCATCGGCCGTAACGGACAGGGCAAGACCACACTACTTAAAGCGCTGCTGGCCAACGGGCCGGGTGTTGAAGAAACCGACGTCTCCATCGATTCAGGCTCGGTAAAGTGGGGCCACGAGGTTTCGATCGGCTACTTCGCGCAGGACCACAAGGGCTCCATCCAGCTCGGCATGACCGCACAGGACTGGCTGCACCAGTACGACCCCAAGGCAGCCAAGGAAGACATCCGCGGCATTCTCGGCCAAATGCTCTTCAAGGGCGAAGAAGGCCTGAAGAAGACCGATGCGCTTTCGGGCGGTGAGGCAGCCCGCCTGCTCTTCTGCAAGATCATGCTGCAGAAGCCGAACGTGCTGGTGCTCGACGAACCGACGAACCATCTGGACCTTGAAAGCATCAACGCGCTGAACCAGGCCATCCAGAAGTACGAAGGCACCGTCTTCCTCGTCACCCACGATCAGGACCTGATTGAAGAAGCCGGCACCCGCGTCTGGCACTTCGAAGGCGGACCGAACGACTTCCACATCACGGACCACAAGGGCCCTTATGAGGAGTATCAACAGCAGCTCGCGATGGCGTCGAAGTAATTCGACCATCGCGTGCTTACTAGAACTTGTGGAACATGAAGAACGCGCCGGCTACCAGGCAGCCGAACGAGACAAAGTGGTTCCAGTGCAGTTTGTCGCCGAAGTAAAACACGCTGAACACGCCGAAAACCGTCAGCGTAATCACTTCCTGGATGACCTTTAGCTGGTCGGGCGAAAACGTTCGCGATCCGATACGGTTGGCCGGCACCTGGAGACAGTATTCAAAGAAGGCAATCGACCAGCTGACCAGGATGACCTTCCAGAGAGCGACATCTTTGAACTTCAGATGGCCGTACCAGGCAAACGTCATGAAAATATTCGAGCCAATGAGCAAGAGAATCGTAATCATACGGCTTTAGATGCCGGCCCAGGCTTTCGTAAACAAAAGAGCGGGTCAACTTTCATGGCTTCAAACAACCACAATGGGTTCTCGGCAGTCTCACTACAGTTGATGCCTCAAATGAAAAAGAGTGGACTATACCGTCTCGCGATGCTCTGCGCGATCATCGTCGTGATCCTGAATACATGGCTGGCGTCGCGCGAACTCAAAAGCCTTTTTGCCGCCCAGGCCTGGCGAGCGCATACGCTCGAAGTGATCACTCATACCACGGCCCTGGAGCTCGCGGTGGGCCGCGCCGACAGCGCCGTCCGCGGTTATCTGCTGGTCGGTTCACCCCGATTTGAAGAGCGATATCGCCAGTCGGTCCAGAACGTGGACTCGGAAGTTGCCCAGATCAGGCGGCTGACCGCCGACAACGTGTCACAGCAGCAGCGCCTTGACTACCTGCGCGGCCGCATCATGGTGAAGTTCTCCGCACTCGATGCCGGAATTGCGATCCGCAATGGCGGTGGAGGATCGCTCAACGAGCGCCTGCTCGAACCCACCCTGAGTGACTCGCCGGACGGCGGCCCCACTGTCGCCTACACGATCGCCCAGGTCGAAGGCGAGGAGCAACGCCTGCTCAACCAACGAAATAGCGAGACCGCCCACGCCCAAACCGCCGTCTGGGCGAGCTTCATCGGTGCTTCCCTGCTCGACATCCTCCTCATCCTCACAGCGTTTGAGTTCCTGATCCGGATCACGCGCGACCGCTACGCGCTGGCCGCGCGCTCCACCGAGATCGCTACGCTGAACTCGGAGCTCCAGACCCTCAACGCCGATCTCGAAGACCGCGTCGAACAGCGCACCCGCGAGCTCGCCGTCTCCAATCAAGAGCTTGAGGCCTTCAGCTACTCGGTCTCGCACGATCTCCGCGCCCCGCTCCGCACCATCGACGGCTTCTCGCTCGCACTCCTCGAAGACTTCTCCGACAAGCTCAATGAGGAAGGCCGCGACTACATCGGTCGCGTACGCAACGGCGTCCAGCGCATGGGCACACTCATCGACGCGCTTCTGCAACTCTCCCGCGTCACCCGCACCGAGGTCCAGCGTGAGCGTGTCGATCTCTCGCAGCTCGCGACCCTAGTCTTCAACGAGCTCCATGCAGCCAACCCGGAGCGCGACGTTCTGTTCGTTGCCCTCCCGGGCGTGCTCGCGGAAGCAGACCCCCGCCTGGTCCGCATCGCGCTTGAAAACCTTATCGGCAACGCCTACAAGTTCACCTCGCGCACAGAAGGCGGCCGGATTGAGTTCGGCAGCGAGCCGGGCCGTGACCTGCACGCCGGGCAGACCGTATACTTCATTCGAGACAACGGTGCGGGCTTCGACATGCATTACGTCGACCGTCTCTTCACCGCTTTCCAGCGCCTGCACGGCGACCGGGACTTCAAAGGTTCCGGCATAGGCCTGGCAACCGTTTCGCGTATCATCCGCCGTCACCATGGCACCGTCTGGGCCGAAAGCGAACTCGGCCACGGCGCAACCTTCTACTTCACTCTCGCCCCCTGAGACGATAGGGCGCTAACCTGAGGTTTCGAACGAATGAGCCCCACGAGCGAACATATGATCCTGTTAGTTGAAGACGATCCGGACCACGAAGCACTCGCCATACGCGCCCTGCGCAAGGCCAACGTGGTCAATGAAATCAACGTAGCTCGCGACGGCGCCGAAGCCATCGCCTTCATGGAAGGCATCGCCAGCGGCAAGAACGCCATGCCACAGCTGGTCCTGCTGGACCTGAAGCTGCCCAAGGTCGACGGCCTCGAAGTCCTCCGCGCCATCCGCGCTGCGGACAAGACGGCCATACTGCCGGTCGTCGTTCTCACTTCGTCCGACGAAGAGCGCGACATCGTCGCCAGCTATCGTCTGGGTGTGAACAGCTACATTCGCAAGCCCGTAAACTTCACTGATTTCGCCGAGGCCACCCGTCAGCTCGGCATGTACTGGTTGCTGCTCAATCAATGCCCACCGGCCCAATAGATACGGTAAAGCTTCCCCTTCGTGTCCTCCTCATCGAGGACTACGAAGAGGACGCCGCGTTGCTGCAGCGCCATCTGGCGCGCGCAGGATACGCCGTGGACGCACGCCGGGTGGAAACCGCCGATGAGCTTCGCGACGCCCTCGTCGACCCCAAACCATGGGATCTGGTCATCGCTGACTACACGCTGCCCAGCTTCGGCGCGCGCGACGCCCTGAAGATCATCCAGGACAGCGGCATCGATCTTCCCTTCATCATCGTCTCCGGCACCATCGACGAAGTCTCCGCCGTCAACGCCATGCGTGCCGGGGCCCACGACTACGTCCTCAAGGGCCACCTCGAGCGCCTGCTCCCGGCCATCGAACGCGAACTCGCCGACGCCCGCAAACGCAACGAGCGCCTCGGCACCGAAGCCGCTCTCCGTCTCGCCCAGCAGCGCTTCTCCGCCACCTTCAACCAGGCCGCCGTAGGCATGGCCCACACCTCCACCGACGGCCACTTCCTGCTGCTCAACCAGCGCCTCGCGGAGATGCTCGGCGCCCAGGTAGAAAAGCTTCTGTCGCTCCGCTTGCAGGACTTCTCCCTGCCTTCCGAGTTGGAAAGCGATGCCAGCCTCTACGCCGAGCTGCTCGCCGAGCGCCGCACCGGCTATCGCGCCGAGCGTACACTGCTCCGCCACGACGGCTCAACCTTTCCCGCACAGGTCACCGCCTCGCTCCTCAAGCCCGACGGCGACCCGCTGCCCACCGTTCTTTGGGTGGTCGAAGACATCTCCGCCCGCAAGGCCGCCGAGCGCGAAACCACCGACCTGATGACCCGCCTCATCAACTCCGAGCGCCTCGCCGCCGCCGGCCGCATGGCCAACACGCTGGCCCACGAGATCAATAACCCGCTCGAAGCGCTCACCAACATCTTTTATCTGCTGCAGACCCACGATGATCTCCCCGCGCAGTCCCGCGAACTCGTAGAAGTCGCCGCGCGCGAAATCGAACGCGTCGGCCACATCACGCGCTCCACGCTCAGCTTCTACCGCAAGCTTCCCGGCCGCACCATCGACCTCCGCACGATGCTGGAAGAAGTCGTCCAGCTCTTCCAGTCCCGCGCCACGCAGCATCGTGTCGAAATCAAAACCCGCTACGCCGAGAACATCAGCGCCATCCGCTATGACCCTGCTCTCCGTCAGGTCTTCGCTAACCTCGTCGGCAACGCGCTGGAAGCCATGGAGCGCGGAGGCGGATGCCTGACCGTCCGCGCCCGCCGTGTCGACGGCTTCGCCTCCGTCACCGTCTCCGACTCCGGCCACGGCATCGAACGCGAACACCTGCAATCCATCTTCGAACCCTTCTTCACCACCAAGGGCGAACGCGGCACAGGCCTTGGCCTTTGGGTCACCCGCGGCATCGTCGAAGAACAAGGCGGCACGCTCCGCCTGCGCTCCTGCACCACCGGCAAGAAACATGGAACCACCATCTGCGTCAGGCTACCCGCACTGATGGCAGACCCCTCCACAACAGCCGAGGCCGCCATCACCCAAGCGGCAGAAGCCCCGGTTCGCGTCAACTAAATCTCGGCCACCAAGCCAGTTCAGCTTTGCGCGTTAGCTGCAGCGCTCGCCGACCGCAGCGCCGCAAGCGCGGAGTTCGGTTCGGCCGCGAATTTGTTGCGATGGTCCGCCAGGTATCGATGAACGTCTGAGATAACCACGGAGCCCTCGCCAACCGCGGACGCAACACGTTTCACGGAGTTCGAGCGCACATCGCCCACGGCAAACATTCCAGGCACGCTGGTCGCATAGGGCGTGGTCTCAAACCCATCCGCGCCGCCGGTAAGAATGAAGCCTTTCTTATCCAGCCGCACCGTGCCGAAGAGCCAGCCGGAGTTCGGCTCGGCGCCGATCATCACGAAGACGCTTCCAATGGGCTTCACCGTCGACTCGCCGGTTTTGCGATCGACCCAGGTAACGCATTCGAGGGAAGACGCACCTTCGAGCTTCACAATCTCGGACTCGGTATAGAGCGTGATGTGGGACGAGCTTTCGATCCGCGAGATCAGGTACTGAGACATCGTGCTCGCCAGCGATTTACCGCGGACGATGTGATGCACATGTTTCGCAATGCCCGATAGAAACACAGCAGCCTGCCCCGCGGAGTTGCCACCCCCCACCACAATCACTTCGGTGTCGCGGCAGAGTATCGACTCCATCGCAGTCGCCGCATAAAAGATCCCGCGATTCTCAAACTGCTCATAGTTCTCCACCGAAAGCTTGCGGTACTGCGCCCCTGAAGCCACAACAACAGACCGCGAACACACCGGAATACCACCCGCCAGCGTCAGTTTGTGGATGCCATCGATCTGTTCCGCCGTAACCGTCTCTCTGGAAATGGCGAAGCGCACACCGAACTTCAGTGCCTGCAACTGCGCACGGCTCGCCAGGCGCTGCCCTGAGATCCCCGTCGGAAAGCCGAGATAGTTTTCGATCTTGGAGCTGGTGCCCGCCTGGCCGCCGGGAGCGGTACCCTCGACCACGATCGTGCAAAGTCCTTCCGACGCTGCATAAACAGCGGCCGCAAGACCCGAAGGACCCGCCCCGACGACTGTCACGTCGTAGATCATCTCTGGGTCAGGCAGCTCGGTGATGCCCAATTCATCGGCAAGCTGTGTGATCGTGGGCCTATGCAGGATTCGGCCATCGGAGAGAGTCACCGCGGGCAGCATTGGTTCATGATCGGACAAGTCATCGTTAGGCAGTGCCACGTCATCGGCAGACGCCTCGACGATCCGGTACGGATAGTTGTTGCGGATAAAGAAGCGCTGAATCTGTGTTGTCTCCGCATCTCCCTCATGCCCCAGGAGCACGACGCCGCTGGTCGTCTCGCCAAGGATGCCAATACGTCGCCAGATGGTCGCTGAGGTGATGAGGTTTGCGACATCGCCCTCGGCACGCATAAGCCGCTGTAGCTCGTTACGCGGTATGCGAAGAAGCCGGCTCTCGCGAACGGTCCGCGCTTCTACAAGCGAGCCCTGCGAGGTCAGAAGATTCAACTCCCCGGAGAAATCAAACTTTTGATGATGCGCTATGACTTTCGACTCGCCATCCGCAGTAGGCAGGCAGATATCGATCTGCCCTTCGAGCACGACGAACATATCGACCTGCCGCTCACCATGAGTGAACAGCGGAACATTCGCCGGAAAGGTTTCCTCTCTGCCGTAGGAACGCAGCCGTTCGACCATGTCCTCCGTGAGTTTGGCAAATGCGAGATCCGGACGAAACTCTGGGTTGTTCCATGCGGTGGTCTTGTTCTCTTCGTTATCGGCCATGGCCTGGTGTCTCCTCAGTAAGTGCGTGACCCTATTCTAGAGGCGGACTGTGATCGCACGGAGAACACACAACATCGGACGAAGGCCTGAAACTACTTGATCGTTGTCAGGCTCGCGTATTCAAGCTGTGGGTACCAGGTGCCGCTGCGGCCCGCGGGTGTCAGGTCAAGTATCGTCCATAAGGCATCAAGGTCCGGAGCTCCACGCGGGTCCTGGCTGGGGTCGGCCATATCACCACCCATCTCTCCGCTCCAGAAGTGGCGCGCTGTGCCATCTCGGCGAGTGAAGACGCTGAGGCCGGGAACGTCGCCATCGTCCGCGCTCACATAGGTGCGGGTGTAGTCGCCTTTCGTGTCGGAGTAAATCGGTAGATTCTGCCAGCCACGATCTTTTTTGAATTCGAGAAGCCGCTCGATCGGAGAGCGTGCGGTGACGGCGAGAGCAACACGTTCGCGCAGATTTCTCGCAGTGCCATTCCACGAGGTCAACATGGCCGAGCACATGGGACAGCCCCGCTCGCGCTGCGGGCCGAACATCATGCTGTAAAGAACGAGAGTGTCCTTGTCTCCAAATAGCTGTGAGAGACGGACTGCACCCTCGCGGCCTTCGAAAACATAGTCCTCGGGAACTTCCCCACCGGCGGGAAGAATACGGCGCAGGGCGGCGACACGCTCGATATGACGCCGGAGCTCAATCTCCTCGGTGAGCAAAGCGTTGCGTGCCTGGCGGTATTCAGGGCTCTCGTTGGGAAAGTGCGCTTTGTTTTTCCCCGCAAGTTCTGTTGCGGAAATGAGGTTGTCGTCGGCCATTTGGTTCTCCTTTAAATAGGACGCACCATGCGAACGCTAATTCTAATAACACGGAAGCATTCCGGCCAACGATCTCCGCGGCAAGGTCATCGATCCCGCCTCAAGCAGGCAACTACTTCTCTCCCACGGCGCGGTAGCGAATCGCATCGGGATACCCCTCAACCACACTCTCCAATTCATGGAGCTTCGGAAGCTTTTTCATGCCAAGATCGCTAAAACGCACATGGGCTTCCGTAAGACGTTCTACTGCCGAGTCGTCGAAAAAGCGGGTGCTGAACTCATACTCCTGGCCGGAGTTTCGCAGATCCCGCAGTTGGCGGCGCAAGGTCACGCTCGCTCGTGTCTCCCAATGGAACCTGACTGTGGCGACGATGACTGCGTTGAAGAGCAGCAAAGCAACTAATCCCCCGGTCAGACCCACCTGAAGGCGCGACGCTCTCTCCCGGAAGGCCAAAGCCATGGGAACGATCGGCAGTAGCCATAACTGCGGCCCATAACGCGGCCACCACGAATCCTTACTGAGCAGCAGCGAAGCAACGATCGTCGCTGAAGCCAGCACCAGTATCCAGCGAGAGGATGCATCGAGTTGGAACAGCAGCCAGACTCCCAGGGCAACGGACAGCAGAAAGCCTGCGCTGAAATACGGACCGAGAGCTGCGACGCGAGGCTCTTGATAGGTATAGGTGTAGAGATCGTGCCTGTGCGCCATAAAAGGCCACATCAACGAAGCGTTCTTGCCTTCACGATACGGCTGATTGCCCGGCCGGCCGAAGATGGAATACGCAAACCGTACAGGCAGCCTGCGCCCGGCCATATTTTTTGGCGTTTCGTACTTCTCATTTCCATCATTCCCCTGCTGCGCCAGACTCGGATAATTCGCCGATCCAAGTATGGGATAGAAAGGCTGATGCCGGTACAGCGTATTGATGACGTAAGGGTTATAACCCCACAGGCAGATGCCGATAACAAGCGTTGCAATCACTCCGTACGCATACCGTGCCAGCAAGCGGCGTGCTTCAAAAAGACGCCACAGCCCCACTGCAACAAACAGGAAGCATAAATAAATGAGTCCAGTGAACTTCGAATTGATGCACACAATCGATGCTGCCACCGCGGTAGCCATGACTGCCGGACGCGGTTGACGCAGCGCGCTTACGGTTGCGACGACGGTCAAAATCAAAGAAGACGCCATCACGCCATCCACCATAAAGGTGGTGACCTCGCTGAGGGCAACCGGGTTCATGGCAACCACGGCTGCGATTCCAAATGCGCGGCTACGGCGCAAACCTCCATCCAGACATGCAGCCAGAGTCCCCACAAACGACGCCATCAGGATGAGCCAGTTCATGCATTTGCCCAACTCGATTCGACCCGTTGCGGCGAAGATCGCCGCCGCGGCATACCAGGGCCCCTTGGCGTAGTGCCGCAAATAGGCCTGGCTGTGGAGCAGGCTCGGGCTTTGACCAAAGCTTCGCATAGGCTCGGAGAGTGGGTTCCAGCCATGGGCAATGCTGATGATTCCTGACTGGTGATACCACTGTCCGTCCCAGGAAAAATCATAAAAGAACGCTGAAAGCAGAAGCGATGCAGCGAGCAGAGCCAGTGTGATGCCGACAGGCCACCAGCACATCAGGCTCAATAAGCCTTCTCTTCGCGCTAGCCAATAGGCGCCTGACAAGGCTGCCATCAGTGCCACCGGGGCAACGAGAGAAAATCCCGCGCGACCCGCCACCAGACTGGCCATTGCGCCTAGTTGCAGAAAACACAGGAAGGCGGCCACAAAGGCGGAAGTAACCCAACAGATGCAGGTGAGGGACACGTTCTTTTCGGACACAGCCCCTCCGATTTCCCAGCAAGCTCTTACAGTCTGGCGGTGGCCCATAGTACCAAGAAGCGCGTAGAAGCGGTGAGTCGTTTGTGGCCGGTAGCTGCCCTCCAATCCTGATGCCTTCCAGATTCCGAGAACGACGCGCCTCCACGATCATCTGCGCCCCGGCAAACTCTCCACTACAATCAAGCCATGGCCTCCTTAAGCTCAAAGCCCTCGGGACAGAAGAATGTGCTCGGGCAGCCGCTCGAAACCTGCGGCACAGAACCCGTCACCGGGTTCTTTCGCGATGGATGCTGCAACACCGGGCCCAACGATCTCGGCGTTCACACCGTCTGCTGCATCGTCACAGAGAAGTTCCTTGCGGCCTCGGCGCGCCTGGGCAACGACCTCTCCACGCCCATGCCGCAGTACGGCTTTCCAGGGCTCAAAGAAGGCGACCGCTGGTGCGTCTGCGCCGGTCGCTGGCTTGAGGTTCACCAAGCCGGAGCCGCCTGCCCCGTCGTGCTCGAAGCCACCCACGAAGCCACGCTCGAGATCATCCCCTTCGACATCCTGCTGCAGTTCGCCGTCATCCCCAAGACGCTGCACTAGAGCCACTACCACTATAGGAACGCCTACGCGGTCTGGCCGTTCGCCACTTCCTTCGCATCGCCCAGCGTAACCTTCACGTTTAGACGTTGCCGCCCACGGAACACCGTCAGCGTAACCACGTCACCCGCGTGGTGTGCGTTCATTGCATTCGAAAGATCCTGCGGCGTCGTAATCTCCTGCCCATCGAACGCCACAATCAAATCCCCGCCCAGCATCACTTCCTGGTTGCCGTTCCAGGCCCGCTGATTGCCGCCGCGCAGCCCTGCATGGGCCGCAGCGCCATCCGGCAGCACGCGCTCAATCAGGATGCCGTAGTCCGCAGGCAGGCCAATCTGCTCGGCAATATCCGGCCCAATCGGGAACGTCACGATATCCAGCGACGGCCGCCGCGCATGGCCATACTTCTCCACATCGCCAAGGAACGCCTTCGCCGTACTGATCGGAATCGCAAATCCAATACCTGCCGACTGCTCCGCTCCGCCGTTCGGGTTCGACGCGATCAACGTCGTGATCCCAATCACTTCGCCGCGCGAGTTCAACAACGGCCCACCGGAGTTGCCCGGGTTCACCGAAGCGTCCGTCTGGATCGCATCCTCAATCTTGTTGCCCGAAGGCATCGCCACTGACCGGATGGCCGAAATAATCCCGCGCGTCATCGTTCCGCTGAACCCAAACGGATTGCCGATCGCATACACCCGCTGCCCCACCATCAGTCCCGCCGAATCTGACAGCACTGCCGGTTGCAGGTCCGGCACATCTTTAATCTGCAGCAGCGCAATATCATGGTTGCGGTCGATGCTGACCACGGCCGCCTTGTACTTGCGCTTGTTCCAAAGCGTCACCTCGATCATCTGCGCGTTGTCGATGACGTGGTTGTTGGTCAGGATATGCCCCTGCTTGTCGAGAATGAACCCCGATCCCTGCCCCTGCTCCGGCACCGGCCGCAGGAAGAAGTCGCAGCAAGCCACCTGCGTACTCGTGATGTTCACCACCGAAGGAAGCGCCCGCTTATAGACGCCGATATTCTGCTGCTCTTCCGAATCGAACGCCGGCGCCGCGGCAGCCTGCGTGATCGCAAAGTCGCCCAGCGGCCCGCTCGCCGTAGTCGTAGAGCCATCCGTAACCGACCCATGATGCAGCAGTCCGGCAATCGCGCCCACCGGCATCAGCCGCGTGGTCAGGTAATAGAAGCCCGAAAGGATGAGCAAAACGAGCAGAACAGGACGCAGTTTCATCGACAAGAACCCTTAGATGCGCTTGGTATTGGACGCGCTACTCAGATTTTAGCGGGTTTGCCGCTCCCGAGCTGTTGCGATTGGCTCACTTCAGCAGCAAGAGACAAAGCCCGGACATGAGCTTCCTCGCGCGTCTCTCCGTAGACCATCACGCCTGGCATCTTCGGAATCTCAGCAATCCAGCGGCCATCGACCTCACGTTCGAACTCAACCGGATATTTCATGCAGAGTCTCGTTGTTGTAGCTGCAACGCGGTCCATATTTTATCCACTTTCCGCTCCAACCCCTCAAGCCCATCATCATTGCGAATCACCAGGCACTCCCCCGCATGCTCCTCATTCACCGCCTGCATAGCCAGCCGCTTTCGCGCATCGGCTTCAAGGCTCCCACGCTCCTCCGCCCTCAGCACATGCCCCGCAGCCACACGCTCCACATACCGCGAAACCTTCTCTGCCTCCGGCGCTGTCACCAACACCACACGGTCGAACCGCTTGCTCCAGGGCTCACCGCCCGGCGCATGCTTCGTCGTAAAGATCAACGCCGACTCCACCACCACAATCGCATCCGGCTTCGTGCGAGCCATCTCCGCAATCAGCCGAGCCTGTTCTCCAATCACCGCCGGATGCACAATCGCATTCAGCTCTTCGGCACGCCCTTCGTCGAACACCAGCCGCGCCAACTCGCGCCGATCAAGCGAACCATCTGCCGCAACCACACCCTGCCCAAAATGCTCCACGATCTCCGCATACACAGCCTGTCCAGGCTGCATCATCACGCGGCCCATCTCATCGGACGAAAGCACTACCGCCCCGCGCTCCGCGAACATCCGCGCCACCGTCGACTTCCCACTGCCAAGATCGCCGGTAAGCCCTACGCGCAGCATCGCGCTCAGTTCCCGCTGCGCCGCGCAGCAGCCGCCTTCACCGTATTCGACATCAGCATCGCAATCGTCAACGCACCCACGCCTCCCGGCACCGGCGTATACGCCCCCGCAACGCGAAACGCCGCCGGATCGATATCCCCCACAACGGTCGACCCACGTTTCGCAAATCCCTCCATCCGTTTCGCATCCCCCGCAAAGAATCGCTCAAACTCCGCGGCATCCGTAACGCGATTGATCCCGACATCCACCAGCGTCGCTCCCGGTCGTACCATGTCCGCGGTCACAAACCCCGCGCGGCCAATCGCAGCCACAAGAATGTCCGCCTCGCGCGTAATCTCCGCAAGGTCCCGCGTCCGCGAGTGGCACACCGTCACCGTCGCCGAAGCATTGATCAGCATCGCCGCAATCGGCTTGCCCACAATATTCGACCGCCCAATCACTACCGCGCGCTGCCCCGAAACCGGAATATCACTCCGCCGCAACATCTCCATAATCCCTGCCGGCGTACACGGTGCCAACACTTTCTCCGCAGGCGCTCCACTCAGCAAACGTCCGGCATTGATCGGATGAAATCCATCGACATCCTTCTCCGGCACCACAGCCTCCAGCAGCCGCTCCGTATCCACATGCTCCGGCAGCGGAAGCTGAATCAAAATGCCGTCAATCTCATCGCGCTCGTTCAGCGACTCCACCAGCGCCAGCAGCTCTTCGGTCGTCACGCTTGCCGCAGGCGTATGCATCTCGGAGTAAATACCCAGCTCCGCACAGGTCTTCACCTTGCTCTTCACATACAGCTGCGAAGCGGGGTTTTCCCCCACCAGCACCACCGCAAGCCCCGGCGTATAGCCACGCTCTTTGGCTTCGGCAAGCTTGCTCACAAGCTCCGACTTAATCTCCGCGGCGATGGCAACTCCATCCAGCACGCGCGGCTCTACTACGGCAACATTCGACATGCCTTTATCGTATCGCGCCTCACGTTCCTTTCGCTCCACACAAGACTGCAATCCGGCTCGCGAACAAACGTGGCAGCACCATGCAGGCAACCTTTCTTCTATAGCTGAAGAAGAGCGAACCAAAGAAACACGCGCCCATCAGCAACTTTCGAGAGGTCAATTCGTTCTAACTCAGGAATGCGCGAAACTCATGCGCCCTACGCGAAAGGACCGCTCACATGGAAGCCACGAACGCTATGAACGATCCGCAAGACATCACGCACGGCGTTGAGAAGTTTAGTGCGCAAGACCTCATCACCCTCCGCAGCGAGCTGCTGCAATCGGGAGCCGACTCCTTCCAGGCCGCCGAAATCGTAGCCAACTTTCTCACCGGCCGCGGCTACGGCTGCTCCTCCCACGAAGCTCGCCACGTCGTCTCCAGCATCGAAGTCTCCGGAGTAACCGCCGAACACATTCAGGCCCAACTGGAGCGCGTAGCAAGAGTGATGTAGAAAACACATGGGTCTTAGTGTTAGAGAGCCGCCCCACACGCGCCTAAAACCTGACCCCTGAAACCTAAAACCTGCTTCTACTGAATCTCGCCCTCAGCCTCATCGGTCGGCGACTCAATCTCTGCATGGAACCCCTCCAGCATGCGTTCCAAAAACGCGTCGCGGTCCAAATCCTTGCGGCCCAGCGCTTCGGCGTTCACGATATGACGCGCTAAATCAGCCAGCACGATACCCCACGCGAACGGGTCTTCCCAGGCGCCTGACCGCAGACTCACATGCTGTCCCTGCTCCGCGACCCACACCCGCAGTAGTTCAAACGAAGCTTTGTCCCGCACCGCAGCCGGCGGCGGATCGAGATACTTAGTGGACATCAATCATTCCCCTCGCGCATGAACGTATTGCCAAATCTTACGCTATGAAATCTCTCGCGCCTTGAAACGAAAATCAACGAGCTGCCAGCGCCGCTTCGATCCCCGAATTGACCTCAGCCTGCGCAAACTCCGCCGCTATGCGGATCCCGTTCATGATCGCCCGCTCATTCGAGCTGCCATGCCCCACAATGCACGGCCCGCGCACGCCCAGCAGCTGCGCCCCGCCATACTCCGAGTAGTCCAGCCGCTTCTTGAACGCCGTAAACGCCCGTCGAGAAAGCAGCGCACCCACCTGCGACGTCACCGTCGACTTCAAACTCTCGCGCAGCGAAACACTCAGCAGCTTCGCGGTCCCTTCACAAGTCTTCAAAGCGACATTCCCCACAAATCCATCGCACACCGCAACGTCGCAGTGCCCGTTGAACAGATCGCGGCCCTCGACATTGCCAATGAAGTTCACACCCTTCAGTTCGCGTAGCAGCGGCAGCGTATCCCGCGTCAGCGAGTTCCCCTTGCCGTCTTCTTCGCCAATCGAAAGCAGCCCCACACGAGGATGGTTCACGCGCAGCACGTTCTTCGCAAACACATGGCCCATCACCGCAAACTGCACCAGGTTCTCGGGGTCGGAGTCCACGTTCGCGCCTACATCGAGCAGCACGCAGGGCGATCCAGTGGTGGTCGGCAAACTTGTAGCCAGAGCCGGGCGGTCAATCCCCGCCAGCGATCCCAGGACCATCTTGGCCGTAGCCATCGCAGCGCCTGTATTGCCCGCAGTGACAAACCCAGCCGCACGTCCTTCGCGCACCATCTTCAGCGCCACGCGCATCGAGGAATCGCGCTTGGAACGGACGGCCAGCGCCGCCTTATCGTCCATGCTGATCCACTCACTGGCCTGCACCAGAAAAACCGGCGGCCGATTCTGCTTGCTGTAAACCTTCAGGCACTCACGCAGTTTCGGACGCAGCAATTCCTCCGGCCCCACCAGATGGACGCGCACGTCCAGCAGGCGGGTGGCCAGGATGGCCCCGCGAATTTCGGGCTCGGGAGCCTTATCGGATCCCATGGCATCGAGAACGATGTCGATCGGCATGCAGCTCGCGGTTGTCAGCTTTCTTGGTTAGAGAACTGTGGCTAACTACTCAGCTGTTTTGACAGCAACAACAGCGCGGCCCTTGTACTCGCCGCAGTTCTTGCAGGCGCGGTGAGGAAGCTTCTGGGCATCACAGTTGGGGCATTTGGAAACGCCCGTGGGGGTCAGAAAGTCGTGGCTGCGGCGCTTCGCAGTGCGTTGCTTGGAGTGGCGCCGTTTCGGATTAGGCATGGTAATTCCTCTCGAACATCTTGGCCCATGCGCAACAATGCTGCGTTAACGCTGGCCGAATCTCTTTCAAATACTAGGACTTGGTAACGGCAAGTCCGGCCAGCGCATTCCAGCGCCTGTCGACCGGTTGCTCCTCACAGCTACAGGGAGCGGTATTGCGATTGGCCCCGCATTGCGGGCAAAGCCCCTTGCAGTCTTCCTGGCAGAGCGTCCGTCCGGGCAGGGCTAAAAGCACCTGTTCGCGCACGGCGTCCTCCAACAGCAGACCGCTGTCTTCATAATACCCGATTTCGGTCTCATCTTCCGTAATCGCATGCTCACCGGGCTCATTATCCACGCCCTCCGGCCGAAAAATCAGGTCAAAGTCCCCCGCCAGCGGCTGCTCCACCGGGTCAATGCACCGCGCGCACAGCACCTCAAACCGGCCCTCAAAGTGCGCCCGCAGCCGGATGTCGTCTACAAACTCCTTCGGCCCGCGATGCTCCACGATCAGCGCCGCCTCGCCTTTCACGGTCAACGGCCCAATCTGCCGCACATCCGGCGTGTAATCAATCGCGCCGGCAGCCAGCGTTTCATCCAGCTTCAGCGGTTCGTCAACGAGTTGTGCAGGAGAAATTAACATGTCTTTAAGCGTAGGACTTGCGGGGGGGCCGCGTCAATGACGCGACAACCACCATTCGCCATAGTCTATCCACAGCAAGCGGCTCCTCAGCGACGGAAGCAAAGCCCCGCTTAACAATAAAAAGGCTTGTTGAATCGCCGCACGCATGAAAACATGGCTGTCATGGAACGGATATCGCCCCTAGTACCCCAGATCTGGATGGGCGCACTGGCTGCCTGTCTCCTCGTCACCATTGGTTTGGTTGTTCATCTTTGCGCAACCGCACACCATTCCGCCAGACCCCAATGGCCAATATTCTTGATCCTTGGAGTGTTCGCCTTGGTGTCATCGATGTTTTCCGTAATCTCACTCAAAGTAAAGACACGCCGCAACCCACCCTTCAAGCCGTAAAGCTCCGGCCCAACCCCAGCGCCAGCAATTCTTTCCGGTACGAAATGGAGCTCCGGTCCGCCGGGAAATGCGCCTCCGCATGCAGATCCAGCGGCAGGTCCTCCGGAAACTGTGTCTCCACGATCGCAATATCCTCCGCGAACACCTGGTAGTTGAAGTCCAACGTGTCCTGCAGCGGAGATTCCTTATCAAAATTCCGACAGATCGGCACAAACAGACGCGTCTTCCGCGCCGAAACCGGTGCCGCCACATTCAAGATATGCAGCAATCCACCCTCGGGAAACGTCACCGTCAGCTTTGCCGTGAACGGCATGTAGGTCTCAAACCGCCGATGCCACAGAAACCCCGGCGGACTCAGGTGCTTATACCCATGCGCATAGTTGCTCACGGTGCTGATGTAGTCCGCCACAAACCCGGTCGCAGTCTTCGTCACCGGATAGCTCGGAACCACCGGATTGTCGCTCTCGCCAAAGCTTTCCTTGTGCACAAACGCAAAGTGGCTGACATCGAGAAAACCCTCAATCTGCCGCCCTGCTGCAGCTTTGATCGCCACACTCTCAGGCAGCACCTGCAGATAGTCCGGATCGTCCCACTCGTCCATCACCGGCAGCGCTCGCGGACCGTCATCCACCAGCCGCACCCAGATCAACCCATACCGCTCCTGCGACGCATACTTCTGCAGCCGCAGCCGCGGCGAAATCGCCCCACCCGGGTGCGCCGGAATGCAGGTGCATCGGCCTTCGCTGTCGTACCGCAACCCGTGGTACTTGCAGATGATCTCGTCGCCTTCCACATGGCCAAGGCTCAGCGGAGCACCACGGTGGTAGCAGATATCCCGTGCCGCCGTAATCGATCCATCCGACAACCGGTAGACCACCACACGCTCATCCAGCAGCCGCGCCGCATAAGGCTTGTCGGTCACCTCATGCGAGAACGCCACCGGATACCAGAACGGCGCCAGCGCCCGCCAGTCGGACTCCGTAAATGTGCAATCGCGAGGCAGAATCGCCGCAGCCGCATCCGCAGCCGTCGACGGCAGCAGCGTAGAAGCCGGGACAAAGTCTGTTTGGGTAGCCATGATCCATTATGCACGGAGACACATTTCTCCAGCAATAACAAGCCTTTTCGCGTTATCACAGAGATAAAAGAACACGAATTCAACCCCTCTCTCCCCTTACAGAAGTTCTGTGCGAGAAGCCAAATTGCGAAGGGAATACCATGGACTGCGAACAGACGTCCTGCCAAAGTCAGGAGTGCGGCCTGCACTCACACGCCACACATCTCCGGAGACCACCTTGCATCCTGCCCGCCTCGCCACCCTCCTGCTCCTTGCCGCGCCCATGCTCGCGCAGACCTCCGCCGCACCTCAACCATGGATCGCACGCTCCGACGCCTTCACCAAGCAGCTGCTCGACGTCAGCATGAAGTACTCGCCCGAAGACGCCTCCTCCGAGGGCCTCGCCGAGTACGACACCAAAGCCTCCGTCCCCACGCTCGCCAACGAACTCGCCCAGCGCAGGGACGAAGAAGCCGTCGTCACCAAACTACAGTCTGCGCTCGCCACCGAGAAGGACGAAAACGTCGCCGAAGACCTCCAGATTCTCCTCGACGCCAAGCATCTTGGTTTCCGCCAGCAGGACTACGCGCTCGCCCATCAAGTCGGCTTCAATAACGCGACATCCTACGTCTACTACGGCCTGCAGGTCCTGCTCGACGACCAGATGCCGCAGTCGCGCCGCGAAGCCGCCATTACCCGCCTTAAGGACTACGCCGGCCTCACCCCCGGCTACCAGCCCCTCACCGCTATCCTGCTCGCCCGCACCCAGGAGCAAATGGCCAAGCCCGGCGCCATCTACCCCTCGCACTCTGATGTAGACACCGGCCTCACCCGCAATAAAGCCATCGTCGATGGCATCGCCGCGCTCTTCACCAAGTACAAGCTCACCGGCTGGGAAGAACCCTTTGCCACGCTCAAAAAGCAGCTAGCCGATTACGACGCCTGGGAGCGCGCCAACATCCTGCCCAAGGCCCGCACCGACTTCCGTCTCCCGCCCGAGCAGTATGCCCTCAACTTCGAAAGCTTCGGCATCGACATCCCACCCGCCCGGATCGCCGAAATGGCCCACAAGGCCTTCACCGACTATCAGTCCCAGATGGTCCCGCTAGCCGCTGAAATTGCCAAAGACCACGGCTGGAAGTCCGCCGACTACCGCGACGTAATCCGCGAGCTCAAAAAGCAGCAGATCACCGGCGACGCCATCCTTCCGTTCTACGAGAACCGTCTGCACGAAATCGAAAAGATCATCGTCGCGCACCAACTCGTTTCCTTGCCCGACCGCCCCGCGATCATCCGTCTCGGAACCGCCGCCGAAAGCGCTCAGCAGCCCGCCCCGCACATGGTCCCTCCGCCGTTCCTCAACAATACCGGCCAGCGCGGCGTCTTCGTCCTCCCCCTCAACATGCCCGCAGGCGCCGGTCAAGCTGCCGCAGCCAAAGTCGACGACTACACCTTCGACGCCGCCAGCTGGACCCTCATCGCCCACGAAGCCCGCCCCGGCCACGAGCTCCAGTTCGACTCCATGGTCGAGCATGGCGTCTCCAAGGCCCGCGCCCTCTACGCCTTCAACTCCACCAACGCCGAAGGCTGGGGCCTCTACGCCGAGTACATCACCCTTCCTTACATGTCGAAGGAAGGTCAGCTCATCAGCCTGCAGTTCCGCCTGCTCCGCGCCGCCCGCGCCTTCCTCGACCCCGAACTCCAGGCCGGCAAAATCCAGCCCGCCGACGCCATGAAAGTCCTCACCCAGGACGTCTGCTTCTCCGTCCCCTTCGCCAACCAGGAAGTCGAGCGCTACACCTTCCGCATGCCCGGCCAGGCCAACAGCTACTTCTATGGCTTCACCCGCCTGCTCGAGCTCCGCAAGGAAGCCGAAACCGCCCTTGGCCCCAAGTTCAGCGCCCTCCGCTTCCACAACTTCATCCTCGCCCAGGGCCTTCTGCCGCCCGGCCTGATGAAGAAAGCCGTCGAAGAGCACTTCATCCCCGAGGAAAAAGCTCGATCCTGATGGAACCACGGCTACTCTAAGCGCGTATCCTGTCTTCGACTCGCTCCGTCCGGAGCAGCCGCATCCTCGTGGCCGCCGCCCGGACAAACCCGCCCTGAGGTGATCCACCGATGAAACCGTTCCGCCTGCTCGCTGTCACGGCATCCCTTGCAACCTTCCTGCTCTCCGGTTGCCGCATCGTCGACCACAAGGACGGCAAGAACGATAACGTCGCCATCTCCACGCCCTTCGGCTCCATGAAAGTAAAGACCAACGATGACGCGGACGTCTCCAGCATCGGTCTAGCGGTCTACCCCGGCGCTGTTCCCGCCAAGGACAGCGACAAAGACCACGACTCCGCCGACGTCGACATGAGCTTCGGCGACTTCCACCTCGGCGTCAAAGCCGCCGGCTTCAAAACCTCCGACTCCACCGACAAGGTCATCGCCTTCTACCGCAGCGACATGGCTCGCTACGGCGAGGTCCTTGAGTGCAAGGGCGACCACACCATCGGCAATCCCACGCGCACTTCCCAGGGCCTTACCTGCTCCGACGAGGACGACCACCACCACGTCCACGGCAGCACCAGCTCGGATGGCATCGAGCTCCGCGCCGGATCGGAACAGCGTCGCCACATCGTCAGCATCGAAACCAAGGACGGCGCCACGCACATCGGCCTCGTCATGCTCAATCTGCCCACCAACCTCCACTCTCACTCCGACACCCAGAAAGACCCCGAATAGCCGCTTCCCCAATCGTTGAGTTGCCCTCTGTCCCCGGCTCCGGTAGCTTCGTAAGGTGATCCAACGCCTCTGCCACCGCTGCCACTCCGTTCTCCACATCGAAGACGAGGGCGCGCTTTTCTTCTGCTGGAACTGCGGCGCACCCCAGGTCACCCTCTCCGAAGAACTGCAGGAGCAGGCCACCGCCCAGCGTGCCGAAGCCTCCGGGCAGCCACAACCCTCCAACCTCACCCGCGAAGAGTACCTCGCCAGCCAGCCGCCCGACTTGCTCGTAGTCTGGAAGTCCGTGATCCGCATCACCGCAGCCGTGGCCGCTGCTCTTTCAGTCCTCTGCCTGTTTCTCCCCCTCCACTTCATCGCCTGGATGGCCCCCTCCATCGTCATGGCCATCTACTGCAACCGCCACCGCGAAACCCAGATCACCACTGCCGTTGGCGCCCGCATCGGCCTGGTCTGCGGAATCCTCTGTGGCTTCGGTATCACCTTCGCCTCCACCGCGCAGATTCTCATCATCCGCTTCGTCCTGCATCGCGGCACGGAGATAGACGCCACCATCCTGAAGTCGCTCCTCGACGCCAAAGCCCGCGTCATCGCCCAATCCGGCCAGGCCGCCGCCGACCCCGTCTTCAATCCGCTCCTCAACGTCCCCGAGTTCCGCGCTGGCTTCTTCCTCTTCATGCTCCTGTTCGCCATCAGCGTCCTGCTCATCCTTTCCACCGCCAGCGGAGCCTTCTCCGGCTTTATGCGCTCCCGCAAGCGCCCGGCGTAGCTCCACGCAGGCCACCCCCGCTGCTATCATCAAGATCAATCATGAGCGACGCCACCACCCCCGCAGCAGCCGAAACAACAGCCTCCACCCGCTCCCCGCGCCTTCGCGAAAAAGGCCGCCTCATGTCTGCCTCCGAGATCGAGCGCACGCTCGTCCGCCTGGCCCATGAAATCGTCGAACGCAATGACGGCGCCGCCAACCTCGGCCTCGTCGGCATCAAGCGTCGCGGCGTCCCGCTCGCCCAGCGCCTCGCAAAGATCATCGAAAAAATTGAAAAAGCCCCGGTCGACACAGGCGTTCTCGATATCAGCTTCTACCGCGACGACCTCTCCACCGCCGGCCCCCGCCCTGTCGTCGAAAAAGGCGAGCTAGGCTTCGACGTCACCGGCCGCGACATCATCCTCATGGACGACGTCCTCTACACCGGACGCACCATCCGCGCCGCGCTCGATGCCCTCTTCGACTACGGCCGCCCCAAAAGCGTCCAACTCCTGGTCCTGATCGACCGCGGCCACCGCGAACTCCCCATCGAAGCCCGCTTCATCGGCCGCATCGTCCCCACCTCCCGCCGCGAGATCATCGAAGTCAAGCTCCGCGAAATCGACAACGACGAACAGGTTATTTTGGTCGAACTCGTCGACTAGCGGCTACGGATGAACCACCTGCAAACCAAGGTGCTTCTCAAAAGCTTCAAAGTCCCGGTCATTGTGCAGTAGCTCATGTCCATGCTCAATGCAGAAGCTCGCCACCAGGCAATCCACCGTCTTCCGTATGGTGATGCCACGCTTCCGCAGGCTGCGATAGTTCTCTGCAGCGGTGAGCTCCAATCCCGGCGTCATTGTTGGCCATTGCTGGAACGCTTTCAGTTCCTCCTGCACAGCCGCCACTTGCGCATCGTTTCGTATACCCCGCAGAACCTCATACACAATCAGGTCGGTCAGTCCGCACGGAATCACATCGGCATTCTGCTGCAACCATTCGGTTTCAGGGGTAACCCGGTTCGCCAGATAGTCGATCAGAACGCTCGTGTCGATGATCGTCATGCCCGCTCAGGCGGCTTTCTTCGTGGAAGGCTTTTCAACCGAACGAGCATTCCGGTCCGCAATCACATCGTCCCAGAAATCCACCTTACCCCGAAGCTTTCGAATCCCACCCTGCCGCTGAAGCTGCACCATCCGCCGCAGCGCCTCTTCCACGGCCGCTTTCTTCGTCTTCACACCGGCGGCCTTCATAGCCTGCTTCATCAATTTGTCGTCGATCTCAATATTGGTCCGCATACGGTCACCTATGTGTAAGAATCTCACAAACATTGTGTATCGGAAACCATAACCGCCTCATCTAGAGTAGAACCATGTCCACAGCCGCCCCCATCACCGATCAGCCGAAGCTCGCTCCCCTCACCATGGGCGAGGTCCTGCGCATTCCGCTGATGCGCCGTCTCTGGTACGCGCAGATCGTCTCGGTGTTCGGCGACTTCCTCGCCCTCTTTGCGGTCATCATCGTCATGACCTTCAACCTGCACGCCACCGCGCAGCAAATCACCGGCGTACAGATCGCCTACATGCTGCCCATCGCGGTCCTCGGCGTCCTCTCGGGCGTCTTTGTCGACCGCTGGCCCGTCAAGCCGACGCTGGTCTCCAGCGATCTCATCCGCGCTCTGCTCTGTCTTGGCCTGTTTTTCGTGCACAGCGTCTGGGGCTTCTACATCGTGCTCGCAGCCATCAGCGTCGTCTCCAGCTTCTTCAGTCCGGCCCAAGGCGTCGCTCTGCGCTCCGCTGTGCCGCATCACGGGCTCGGCTCCTCACAGGCGCTGATGCAGCAGGTCATGATGGGTATGCGCATCGTCGGCGGACCCATCGCCACCGGCCTCGTCTCTGCCCTCGGCCCACGCTTCTGTTACGGCATCGACTCCATCAGCTTCATCGCCTCCGCCACCCTCATCGCCACGCTCGCCATTTCGTTGCCCACACCTGCCAAGGCCGCCCATCCCACCAGTGCGGTCGACGAAGAACTCACCGGTCTCCGCCGCATCGGCAGCGACATGAAGCAAGGCATCAGCTTCATCGTGCACCATGCCGCCATCTTCTTCGTCATCATGTCGCTCGCGGCAGGCATGTTCGTCCTCGGCTGTTTCGGCCCGCTCATCGCCGTCTACGTGCGCGACAACCTGCATGGATCAAAAGGCACGTTCGGCCTCACCAGCCCCATGATTCCGCTGGGCATGGTGCTCGGCATGAACCTCATCGTCAAGCTCTCCAAGAGTAAAAAGGCCGCCACGCTGGTCTACTACGGCCTCGGCGGCATCGGCGTGGGCACGCTGCTGCTGGCGCTCTTTCCCCACCTCTACGCCACCATCCCCGGACTCTTCATCATCGGCTTCGCAGCCGCCGCCATCATCGTTCCGGCTCAAACCCTCATCGCGCAGGAAACCCCGCCCGCCATGATGGGCCGCGTCGGCTCAACGGTAATGTCGGCCGTCTTCTCCGCGCAGATCCTCGGCCTGATCCTCTCAGGCGTCCTCACCGAGCACATCAGCGTGCGCGGCGTCTTCGCGCTCTGCACCGCCATGCTCGTCATCCTCACCATCATCGGCAAGCTCTGGATGGAGCCCGACCACCACCCCGCACCGTCAGCCTGAGCAGTCGCTACTTCTTCGCAAACCCGCGCACCATCACCACCATCGCCCAGAGATCCTCGGTCTTCACACGGTCGCCTTCACCAGTCATCTGCCCGCGCCCGTTCTTGATGATGTAGAACAGCTCGCCGTCCGTCATATCCTTCAGCGCCGCCGGATCGGTCCAGTCTTTCAGCGGCGGCGTCATTCCTGCACCCACATCGCCCTTGCCATTGCCGTTCGCACCATGGCACACCGCGCAGTCATAGCCATACATCTTCTTCGCATGCGCCATCACCAGGGGATTGGGTTTGGTCGGATTCACCATCGCCGCATCGGCAGCTGGAATCTTCGCAGGCGCCGCATCGGGGGCGGCAGGTTGCTGAGGCGAAGCTCCCAGCATCAGCAAAGAGCAGAACAGAAGAAAAGACTTCAACACGCGAGTCTCCAGTCCAAAAGCGTCACCACCATACGCCTCAACTGGAACTCCGCGCCACATCAATCGCCAAAAACCGCGGCACCGGTTTCGCGCTCTCTTCGAACTCGCGGGACGCTCGGGAAACCGGTCTTCAGAAGATCTTGCCGAACGTAAAGTAAGCCTTCCGATGTCCCGAAGCACCAAGCGCTCCACCAAGCGACAAAGCGCCCAGTGGCGTGATCAGCGCTGCCCCGCCGGTAAAAGACAGCGGCTTCAAACCCAGGTGCTGCAAATCGAACACTCCGCCTCCTTCCACACCCGCAAAGGAAAAAATACCTGGCCCCAGCGGCGGCGGGAGCTTCATGATCTGCTTAAAGGCATACAGATCACCCAGCGCATAGTCGGTCGCCCGATACTCGCCAATCTGGTAGGCGCTCAGTTCGAACGGTCCCCCGATCGCATACTTGTAAGGCTCTGCCTCGGTGCGATGAAAATCGGTTCCACCTTTCAGGTCGCCGTGCAGCACCCACCCCGAATCGAAATACTGAAGCCACGCCCACTTCGAGCTACACAGCTTGCATGTGGGATCAGTCTTCTCCCCAAGCACATTCGTTTGGTCCGGCTTCGCCAAAAAGCCGATGGAGCGGGACATCTCGCCGGTCACAAACGGTACGTTGCTTCCACTCCCCGTGTTGAAGCGATAGCCACCATCCAGCCGCAGCACTCCACCGCTTTCCGGAAGCAGCGACGCGCTTCGCGTATCGTGCAACAAACTCAGCCGAACCGTCGCCGGATTATCCAGCAACGGCTGCGAGAAGCTGTAGGCACCTGCACCCGCTCCGTAACGCTGATACCAGTATTCCTGACCTATCGTTCCACCCAGCCTTATGTCGATCGGCCGTCCGAGAGGCTGGAACGCAATCTCCGTGCCGCCACCAGCCCTCTGCTCAAAAGCCTCGCCCACCCGCTGTTGGTTCGCATAGAAGTACACCGGCTGGCGCAAAATCGTATAGCTCGGCACAAAATGTAGCCCACTTGTTCCCAGCGGAAAATCGCTGTCGGCCTTGATCTGCGTCAGAAAACCCACTCGAACACTCAGGCGAAATTCGTCGTCATGGTAGAACGGTTGGATATAGCGTGCCTCACCCGACCCACGCATCACACCGCTCGTCTCACCCGAGGACTCGAGCCCGATCATCGTAAATCCAGGCCCGTTCGTAAACGAGCGTAATTGGATCTGCAGATTGCCATCGGCCGAAGGGCTGTAGTCCGCCTCATACGTACCGTTGTCTTCCACTTTCCTCAATTCCTTCTGGATCAACTCGTCATAAGCGCACTCGGAGGTCGTGGCATCCGTAGGCGACTTCTGCGATCCAGCCAGCGTCAACGGCAAAGTCCGCTTCGATACCTGCTTGCAGTTCGCCGGAACCGGCACGGACGCCGGCGGCGGCTGACTCAGATCCGCTCCACTCAACTTGTTGTTCGCCGTCGTTCGCTCCAACCCGGCGTCATACGTATCGGTCGCCTGTTTATGACAGGAGAGCTTGAAGTCGCCGTCCTGCGTCTCCACTTGCTGAACGCATGGGTCGCTCCCACTTGTTGAAGCCGGCTTTCCGTGCCCATCGATCACCGCAACCTCGACCTGCCCGATTCTTTGCGCGTCCCGCATTCGATGGCTCTTTTTGTAGTTGTCATACTCCTCTACGGACAGATGTGCATCGTCCAACAGCTTTTTGTTCTGCACGTTGTTCGAATAAGCATCGCTGATCGCCTGGTACCCCGCTGCGATGATCTTCACGACATTTTCCGAAGCATAGTCCGAAGCCAGGTACGCCTGTGTACGCGGCACAATCAGCACATGGTTCGGCTGCTGCCGTAGCAGGTGCCGCATGCGTACTTCATTCTGCCAGTTGGAGATGCTCAGTCCTTGTGTAGCGGCGGAAAGCAGGCTCACCCCGGTCTGATCGAAGTCACTCTCCGGAAGCGAAACCCCAATGATCAAATCCTTGCTCGGATCGATCGCTTGCTTCATCAGCAGGAGCAGGTCTACAGGAAAATTGTCGACGAGCTCACCATCCACTAACAGGTGTTGCTGATACGGCAACGATGTATTGATCTGATCGTTCGTTGGCGGAGAGTGCGGCACGCCCGTATCGCCGCAAGAATCGCTCGTCTCCGGAACAAGTTTTTTATCTATGACCGTCGCTCTGTCCTGTACGATCACCGGGCTCAGCAAACCCGGAACAGAAATCGAAGCCCGGATCGCCGTACGCAGATCTCCTCGGCAGAACACATACCGGTTCGTGGTCAACTCCTTCGCGGAGCCGTCCGCCGATTGATCCTCCGCATCGTCGATCGTCGCCGAAGTCGACAAGTCTGTTGCAATTGTCCGGAACGGAATAGGCAACAAGTCGAAGTCCTGGTCCCGTGGATAGGCCTGCAGATAGGTATCCAGAATCTGATAGATTCCCTGATCCAGGATCGCGCTCCCCGGCAGGATCGGGTTCACCCCCAGCGTGATGCTCGTAGGCATCTCCTGACGGTCCTCGCGACGCCGCGCGCTCAGCGTGCGATAGTCGGTCTGCGAGCTCAATGCCATGTCCAGCGAACCCGGCATCGTAGCGAGACGATCGATGTCCTGGACCGGCACCCCCGCCGCATACAACCCGCCCACAAGCGACCCCATGCTGTTGCCTGTGATCGCATCCACGGGGATACGGTGCTCTTCAAACCACAGCAGCACACCGATATGCGCCAGCCCCAGTGCCCCGCCCCCGCCCAGCACAAGTCCAACCTTCTGCCTCGGTGGTTTCTCAGGCTTCGTTAGCGTGGTCTGACTCCACAAAGTTGTCCTCTGCCCCACACTCAGCAGCAACAACAACGCACACAGCCGCACACCAGCTCGACGCTCCACACAGTTCATGCATGATCTCCAATACTCGATGCAAACCTGTATCGCTCGGCCCGACTACTTGATCATCAACTCCAGTGATTCTTTGGCTGCCTCCAACACTATCGCAACTTCCGCTTCACCCAACGCCGTCGACACAAACGCCGCCTCAAACTGGCTCGGAGGCAGCCAGACTCCGCGCTCCAGCATCGCTCGATGAAACCGCCCAAACGCCTCTGTGTCCGACGCACTCGCACTCGCAAAATCCGTCACCGCATCCGGCGTAAAGAACCAGGTAAACATGCTGCCCACGCGATTGGTCGTCAGCCCAATCCCCTGCTTCGCCGCAAGCTTCGCCACACCACTCGCAATCGACGCCGTAGTCTCTTCCAGCTTCGAATAAATCGCATCCTTATGCGTCAACAAATAAGAAAGAGTCGCAATTCCGGCAGCCATCGCCAGCGGATTCCCACTCAACGTCCCCGCCTGATACACCGGCCCAAGCGGCGCAAGGTAATTCATCACGTCTGCACGCCCGCCAAACACACCCACCGGCAACCCGCCACCAACGATCTTGCCCAGCGTCGTCAAATCCGGAGCATCCTCTCCACTCGCAAACCCGAATAACTCCTGCGCTCCACCCAGTGCCAGCCGGAACCCCGTCATCACCTCATCGAAAATCAACAGCGCCCCATGCTTCCGCGTAATCTCGCGCAGGCCTTTCAAGTACCCCGCATCCGGTGCAATCGTTCCTGCATTGCCCACTACAGGTTCCAGGATCACGCAGGCAATCAGTTCCGGATGCGATTCAAACGCCGCTTCCACCGCTGCCAGATCGTTATACGGCAGCGCCAGTGTATGCATCACCGTCTCATTCGGCACACCCGCCGACCCCGGGATCCCAAACGTCGCCACACCGCTGCCAGCCTTCACCAGCAACGCATCCGCATGCCCGTGATAGCAGCCTTCAAACTTGATCACAAACGGACGCCCGGTAAACCCACGCGCCAGTCGTATCGCCGACATGCAGGCCTCCGTTCCCGAAGACACAAACCGCATCTTCTCCATCGAAGGAAAGCATCGCTGCACCAGCTCCGCCAGGTTCGCCTCATCCGCCGTGCTCGCGCCAAACGACGCACTCCTCCCCGCAGCCTCGCGTATCGCCGCAACCGCCGGTGGAAACGCATGTCCCAGCAGCATCGGCCCCCACGACCCAAACAAATCCACATACCGGTTGCCATCGGCATCCACCAGATACGCACCCTCAGCACGCTCCACAAACGGAGGTTCGCCACCCACCGCACGAAACGCCCGCACCGGAGAATCCACACCACCAGGAAGAAATTTTTCCGCCCTCACCTGCAGCGCCTTCGACCGCTCTCTCACCATCGCCATCCCTCAAGTATAGAAGTCGCCACCCTTCTGTTCCCTGTTAGCTGTTCCCTGTCCACTGGCACCTTCCTGATAGACTGCCATCTCCGAGGGTTCGCTGATGGCCGTAGATGAGACCGCAGGGACACCACCCGCAAAAAAACCAACGCGACCCCGCGCCACCTACGCAGAAGCCGGCGTCGACCGCGATCGCGCGGCCATGGCCAACGAGCGCATCAAGCTCACCGCCCGCCGCAGCTTCAACAAGAACGTCCTCTCGGAGATCGGCGGCTTCGCCGGCCTCTTCGCCCTCGAAACAGAAAAATATCCCGACCCCGTTCTCGTTGCCAGCACCGACGGCGTCGGCTCCAAGCTTCAGCTCGCCGCTCAACTCGGCCTGCACGGCTCCATCGGCTCCGACCTCGTCAACCACTGCGTCAACGACGTCGCCGTGCAAGGCGCTACGCCGCTCTTCTTCCTCGACTACTTCGCCGCCGGCGAGCTCGATGCCGACGTCGTCCAGCAGGTCATCTCCGGCATCGTCGAAGCCTGCAAAGCCAACGGCTGCGCCCTCCTCGGCGGCGAAACCGCCGAGATGCCCACCCTCTATCGCGGCAAGGAGTACGACCTCGCCGGCTTCATGGTCGGCGTCGTCAGCCGCTCGCGCCTCGTCTCCGGAGACACCATCGCCGAAGGCGACGTCCTGCTAGCCCTGCCCTCGAATGGCCTCCACACCAACGGCTACACACTCGCCCGCAAGCTGCTCTTCGATACCGCCGGCTATCGCCCCGAGCAATACGTCAACGAGCTCGGCGACAAAGTCGGCGCCGCCCTCATGCGATCCCACCGCAGCTACCTCTCACCCATCCGCAAGCTCCTCCAGGCTGAAGTCGTAAGTGCGTTTGCGCACATAACTGGTGGCGGCCTCACCGAAAACCTTCCCCGCATCCTCCCCAAAGGCCTCGCCGCCCAGGTCGAGCTCACCAGTTGGGAACCTCCACCCCTCTTTGCCCACCTTAAAGCCCTTGGCAGCATCGAAACCGAAGAGATGTTGCGCGCCTTCAACATGGGCGTCGGGCTCGTTGCTGTTGTACCCGCTCCGCTTCTAAAGAAAGCGCGCCTCACGCTGAGCCGTATGAATGAGCGCTCCATGGTCATTGGCCGAATCATTCGCGGCCCTCAGCGAAAGGTGATCTATTGTTGAACCCAGAGAATCTTCACGCAGACCCCGAAACGCCCAAGCCCCTCCGCTTGGGCATCCTCATCAGTGGCCGAGGCTCCAACTGCCTCGCCATCGCGCGCTCCATCGCCGAAGGCCGGCTCCCCGGCTGCGAAATCGGCGTAGTCGTCTCGAACATCCCTGGCGCCCCGGGCATCGAAGTCGCCAAAACCCTTGGTCTCCCCGTCGTCACCCTCGAAGGCCGCGGCCGCGAACAGCGCGACCACGAAGAGGCCATCTCCGCGCTCCTGCGCAAGTTCCGCATCGATCTCATCTGCCTCGCCGGCTATCGCCGCGTCCTCTCCGCCGGCTTCGTCCGCCAGTGGAAAGGCCGCATCCTCAACCTGCAATCATCGTTGCTTCCCGCATTCCCGGGCCGAGGAGCCGCCCAGGATGCCCTCGACTACGGTGCCCAGTTCACCGGCTGCACCGTCTACTTCGTCGACGAGCAAACCGACGGCGGCGTCATCATCCTGCAGCGTGTCATTGATATCCGCGACGACGACACCGAGCAGTCTCTCTCCACCGCCCTCCTGCCCGAGCAGCACATCGCCTATACCGAAGCAATCCGCCGCGTCGTCAGCAGCGAGTACGAAGCCCGCGGCCACCGCTACCTCCGCAAAGACCTTCCCCACCCCGAACCCGCGTGGGAGCCCGACACCGTCCCCGAAGAAGACGCCTTCAACCCCTCACACGGAGCCGAAACCCTTCAGCGTCCTGCCGGCACCGGCGTCAGATAAAGCAGGAACCCCAGCGCCAGCACCAACGTCTGGAAGTACACAAAGCTCCGCGTCGCCGGCTTCTCCGGCGCGTCATTGGCAAAGCACCGCCAGGCCATTCCCAGTCCCACAATCAGGAACGTCCACACCGTATTCGGCCCCACCAGATCACCACCTGTAGCGCCCTGCGTCGTAAGCGCAAAGAACAGCAGACAAGTCCCGGCAATCATCCCGCGCTGCACCTTCGAAAGCGCATAAACCGCCTGCGCTCCATCCAGCGCAATCCCCAGAAACCGCAGCGGAAACAAGTTCAGCAAATTCAGCCACGCACCCAGGTTCGCCAGCACCAGGAACAACCCCTTGTGCGTCTCGAAGTAAAGCCCATAGCAGGCCAGCGCGGTCACCAACCCAAACAGCGGCCCCGCCAGCGAAATCGACGCCAAATCCTCCCGCGACACGCCCATGCCGTACCACCGCACATACGCACCAAATCCCGGGAAAAACATCGGCAGATCGGCCTTCAATCCGCGCATTCTCACCGCAACGTAATGCCCCATCTCATGCAGGAAGATGCTCGCCGTAAACCCCACGGCAAACCACCATCCATACAGCGCCCAATAAAAGCCGAAGTACAACAGCCCGCTGAGCAGAAACTTGAACTTGAACGCCAGGAACAGCCAGCTCTTGGCCTTGATCAAGAACAGCGCCACCGGCGCCAGCGGTCCCAGCCGCTTCTTCCACCGGTCCTTCGTGTCGTCCTCAGCCTTCATGCGCGCATCGATCACCGCAATATGCTGCTGAATGCTCTCCGCCTGCCGCGTATTCTCCGGCAGCCACTGCAGCGCCGACCGCCACCGGTCCCGCGCCTCAGCCCACTTCTGCTCCTGCTCCAGCTGCTGCGCCTCCACGGCAATCCCCGCCAGGTGCTGCCCATACGTCAGCGTCTGGCAGTCCGGACAAGCCAGCGTCCCATCCGGCAGCCAATGGCTGCAGCTCGGACAGCTGTTGATCACACTCGGTGGCACGGTTTCAGGCGGCAAAACAGTAGCAGACATCGTAAAACCTTCTCTCCACCATTCTATTGGACGTCCGCCAAAGACACCCGATTCGGGCATCGCAAAACCACTCGAACTCGTTGGCTCCCCATCCGCGCTACCATCATCCAATCGCCATGTCCGCAGCCATCCCCGTACCCGTCCACCTCTTCGCGCCCCTCACCCAGCGCAGCGTCACCTTCCCCAACCGCATCGCCTGCTCCCCTATGTGCGAGTACAGCTCCATCGACGGCTTCGCCAACGACTGGCACGTCGTTCACCTCGGCACCCGCGCCGTCGGGGGAGCCGGCCTCGTCATCACCGAAGCCTCCGCCGTCAGCCCCGAAGGCCGCATCACCCCCGGCGACCTCGGCATCTGGAAGGACGAGCACATCGCCGAGCTCACCCGTATCACCACCTTCCTCAAATCGCAGGGCACGGTTCCCGGCATGCAGCTCGCCCACGCCGGCCGCAAAGCCTCCATGTGCCTCCCCTGGGACGGCGTCCGCACCCTTGCCCCCGAAGAAGGCGGCTGGACCAACGTCATAGCGCCCTCCGCCGAGCGCTACTCCGACACCTACCCCGTCCCCCTCGCTCTCGACCGCGCCGGCATGGACAAAGTCGTAGCCGACTTCGCCGCCGCCGCCAAACGCGCCGCCGCCGCAGGCTTCCTGCTCGCAGAAGTCCACAACGCACACGGCTATCTCCTCCACGAGTTCCTCTCGCCCGCCTCCAACAAGCGCACCGACGAGTACGGCGGCTCGCTCGCCAGCCGCGCCCGCTTCCCCCTCGAAGTCATCCGCGCCGTCCGCGCTGCCTTCCCCGCCGACCTACCCGTCTGGGTCCGCCTCTCCGTCACCGACTGGGTGGAAGACGGCTTATCTGTCGAAGACTCCATCGCCTACTGCAAGCTCCTCAAAGCCGAAGGCATCGACCTCATCGACTGCTCCTCCGGCGGCCTCGACCACCGCCAGCAGATCCCCATCGGCGCCGGCTACCAGGTAGCCTTCTCCGAGCGCATCCGCCGCGAAGTCGGCATCCCCACCGGCGCCGTCGGCATGATCACCGAGCCCGCCCAGGCCGACACCATCATCCGCACCGCCCAGGCCGACGTTGTCTCGCTAGCCCGCGAGCTCCTCTACAACCCCTATTGGCCCCTCCACGCCGCCCAAACCCTCCACCAACCCGGCGTGTGGCCCAAACAATACGAACGCGCCGCCAAAGGCAAACTGGAACGTCGCAAACCACTGGCGGGGTAGCGAAAAGCTTGACACGTCCGATACACTAATAAGTGAGCGGCTGGGGCGCCGGAAACTTTTCGTTACCCGGGCGAGTCGCTCAAATTTAGGACGATGAGGCTGTGCCGCGAGGCACGGCCTTTCGTTCGTTTGGAGCCATTTCTCCTTTCGGAATCACCGAAAGCAACTCCGGCCTTGGATACTTGGCCGAGCATTCCAAAACAGCCTCATCTCTGACGATTTCGCCAAAGCTGTTCGTTCTGCCCACGCGATCCTGAATCAGCGTCGCTCTCTGCGTTTGCACATGCCGAGAACGCTCGTCCAGCGCATTGGCGATCTGCATCAGGACAGCGTCTATGGTGTAACCATCTTTGACCACGCGGCTGTTGTAGAGATGTCGGCCGACCATAACAATCTCAGCTCTAATCGGGGGAAATGGATCGGACTGACCAACATGGTTCTTCCGTTCGCGACGCGCTTGATTGATGGAATGGAGCTGCCCGTCCGTCAGCGCGCCAACAACGATTGCCGGAGGTTTTTCTCCTCGGGCTATGCTTTCAAGTTGCGCTCGGATCAGCTCCAGAGCATCTGCGTAAAGTGGCATGCGGTTCCATAAATTCTAGCTCCGAAGATCAGATCTACTTTCATCCCTCGCCGACAAATTTGGAGCCTTCTGCCAAAACAGGCGAACCAGTGGGGAGTACCGCCGAAAACACTTCTTTTTCACCCACTTCCAGCCCTATACTTTGATCTCAGCAGGCCTCCGTGCAGCAATCGGCTCGCTAGGCTCAAAATCTATGGGTTCTCACCAGCCAATCCGCAAGATCGTGACCCCCGAAATCCCGGACAAGCTCTACTTCCGGATCGGCGACGTCGCCAAGCTCTGCGACGTGCCCGCCTACGTTCTCCGCTTCTGGGAAACCGAGTTTCCCCAGCTCAAGCCCAACAAGGGCGGCACCGGCCAGCGCCTCTACCGCAAGCGCGACGTCGAAATGGCCCTCCGCGTCAAAAGCCTCCTCTACGACCAGGGCTTCACCATCCCCGGCGCCCGCCAGATCCTCAAGTCCGACACCAAAGGCACCCCCGAAACCGCCGTCCCCTTCGAAAACCCCGAGCCGCGCCCCGTAGAGATGCGCGCCCCCGTCTCGGACTCACACCGAGACAACCAGCTTCAGTCCATCCGCAACGAGATGAACGCCCTCCTCGGCATCCTCTCGCGCCCCATCTCCACCACAGCACTCCCGACCGCCGCACCCACCGGCATCGCCAAGGTCAAAACCATGCGCCCCCGCCTGGTCCTCGAACCCAAGCCGACGCCCATAGCTGTTGAGCGCCCCCGCCTGCAACTCGAGCAGCGCGACCTCTTCAGCGGCGACTTCACGCAAGAGCCCGAATGACCCCCAGCACCACGAAATCAAGCGAGAATCCGGGTGCCCCCGATCTCTCGCCTTTGGAGATCGGGGTTTCCACGGAACTCAAGGGCCAACCCCCAAAACCCAACCCCCCAACCCCCAAAACCCACACCGCCGCTTCCGCCACCATCCTCCTCATGGCAAGCGCGCTGCTCTCCGGCCTTCTCGGCCTCGTCCGCATCAAGTACATCAACTCCCTCTTCGGCGCCGGCCCAGAGCAGGACGCCTACCGCGCCGCCTTCGCACTCCCCGACCTCCTCGCCTACTTCCTCATCGGCGGCGCCGCGTCCATCTCGCTCATCACCATCCTCAACCGCTACCGCGAAACCGGCCTCGGCAAGCAGCCCGACGACGCCGACGCCGACCACGCACTCTCCGTCATCCTCAGCACCATGCTCGTCGTCTTGGGCATCGGCGTTCTCTTCGCGGAGATCTTCGCCCCGCAGTACGTTTGGCTCGCCAACAAAGGCTTCCGCGACGACGCGCTCCGCTCCTCGCTCTGCACCTCGATGACGCGCATCATCCTCCCCGCGCAGATCTTCTTCTTCATCGGCAGCGCCATGGGCTCGCGCCTCCAGGTCCGCAAGATCTTCATCTACCAGGCCTTCGCTCCACTGCTCTATAACGGCGGCATCATCGTCGGCGCATTCCTCTTCCACCGCTGGCTCGGGGTCACCTCGCTAGCCGTTGGCGTCTTCGGCGGCATGTTCCTCGGCTACGGTCTGCTCAACACCATCGGAGCCTTCCGCACCGGCCTTCGTTACCGCTTCATCGTCGGCTTCAAAGACCCCGCCTTCCTCGAATGGCTCAAGCTCTCATTGCCGCTCATGATCGGCGTCTCGCTCGTCATGTTCGACCGTCAGTTCCTCAATTACTTCGCCTCCACCCGCGAAGGTGGCATCACCCTGATCGGCAACGCCAAAGACCTCTTCAACGCCCCGTTCAACGTCATCGGCCCCGCCGCCGGCGCAGCTTCACTACCCTTCTTCGCCTCGCTCTACCAGCAGAAGCGCGAGTACGACTTCTCCGCCTCCGTCGGTCGCGCAGTCTCCCGCCTCTTCGCTGTCGGCATGATCGTCTCCGCCTGGATGATTGCCCTCGCCCCCTGGCTCATGGACCTCTTCCGCGGAGGCAAGTTCCACCACGCAGACGCCGCAGCCACCACCCACCTCTTCATCCTGCTCTCCATCACACTCGCCATCTGGGCCGTCCAGGGCATCTACGCCCGCGCCTTCTACGCCGCCTCAGACACCCGCACCCCAGCCATCATCGGCACCACGGTCACCGTCCTCTCGATCCCCATCTACTGGGCCCTCTTCAACGGCTTCAACCTCACCGGCCTCGCCATCGCCTCGGACGTAGGCATCCTCGCCCAGACCGCCGCCCTCGCCATCCTGCTCCACAAAAAGCGCCTCGTCTCACTCGCCCACATCGAGTACGGCGAACTCACCCGCGCCTTCGCCGCCTCTCTCATCGCCCTAGCCGCCGCCTACGAACTGGCCCACCACCTGCCGCCAGTCACCACCCACCCCGGCGACATCCTCATCATCGCCGCCGGCAGCACCGCCTGGGCCATCGCCGCAGTCGCGGTCCTGCTGCTTGCAAAGTCCACGCTCCCCGCGCAGATTCTGCGCCGGAATAAAAAGTAACTAGAGCAAAACTAGCTATTGCTGCAGAGCGCTGCCACTCCTTGTTGTCATTCCCGAAGGGAATCTGCGGTTGCCTTTGTCGTTGTCTGTTCGTTACACCATCTGCTAATTCGCTCTAGCGACGCCTGGCGGCGAGGACCGCCGCAACGACCAGCATCAAGACCCCAACAGCCAGCAACAGTGCCGCAGGAGAGCCGCCCGCCACGACACCGACCCCCGATTGCCGGGCATGTTGAATGGCAACTATGGTTCGCAACAGCTCGAATGCGCCTAGAGCAATGAGTACAACTCCTGCGATGGCCAAAGATTTCATGCCTACGCCTCCTTCGCGTCTACATACTCTTCATACTCTTCGTGCCAGACCCTCTGGATCTCCTCCAGGATTCCCTCATGCAACTTCGCTGCATCGCCCGCGAAACTCCCGGCAACCGGCGATCCACTAATGATCGTCGCTGAGGGCCCATCAAAATCTTTGTCAAGCCCCCAAACCCCGCAACTCATTGCCACCACAAGAGATAGAGTTGGCACATTTACCCCCGTCAACTCGCTACAATTAACAAAGCAACCATCTCAAAGTAGACCGGAGGGTATAAGCCGCTATTCACAGCTGTTTGCCTTATTCATTCACTACCCACTATCCACTGCTTTATGGCCTAACTCCTTACCTGAGAATATTTTGCAGGTAACTCGTTTTGAATCAGCCGGTTACGAGATACCCCCACACCGTAACCGATAGCAAACAAAACCACTTACGTACAAGATACCCGCTACATAGCGGGGAGGGCGTACCCTACGCGTCCTTGGCGTCGACATACTCCTCATGCCACGCCGTCTGGATCGCCTCCAGCAGCCCTTCATTCGACTTCGCCGGATCACCCACAAACCCCGGCAGCTGCGTCACCCACTTATGCAGGTCCGTAAACCTCACCGAGTAAGGATCGGTGTCCGGAAACATCTCCTGCAGTTGAATTCCAATCTCTTCTGTATCGGTCCAATCAATCTCACGAGGCATCATCTTCTCCTTCTTGTTTTGTGTCTACGTTCAATCACTGCGCCAGGTAATCGGCGGGCGAAATAATGAGTGTCCCCAATATCCTCTGCATGGAAAGTAGGTCTTTGTCTCCTGTAACGATATAGTCAGCGTTCCCATTCACTGCAAGGTCGAGGAATTTGTCATCTTTAGGGTCGCGACACATCTGAACCTGCTCATCGATGTTTACGTGAACCATGTCTTCAATAATGTCCTCAACTATTGTCAATCGGTCGGCGAGCCGAACATAACGATCAAACTTTTCCCGCTTGATCACTTCGCGCAACTCATTGCGTGTTGCCGAGGAAGAGAGGACCTCCGCACGTTCGAAGGCACGGGTTGACGCTAGCAACGGCACGGAAGCTCTAAACAGAATGCCGCTGATCAAAGTATTTGTATCGAGAACAATGCGTTTACGCTTTTCGGTCAAGTGCTTTCTCTAACTCTCGAAGCTCTTCTTCAGTCGCACCTGAAGCCTCAATCGCATCGCTAAGGCGATTCATCGCGGCAATAGCCCGTTGCCCGCGCATTTGCCGAAGGCGTTCCCAATCACTGGGCGGAACAAGCGCCGCAACGACAGCACCTTCTCGCTCAATCAAAAGCGAGTCTTCGCCAAGCGACGCCAACGTCTGCGTCACAGTCGCAACAAACTCATCTTGAGAAATAGCACGCGTCATAAAGCCAGAATACGCCCGCCCCAACCCCGATTCAATCCCAACGCGGTAAAATAAACGACAGCCTCATGCCCACCGAAACACAGCCCGCACTCGCGCAAAAATACGAACCCGGCACCGCTCCCGCCGCCCGCAAGATGACCGCCCGCCGCCGCCTCATCGCGGCCAGCCGCAAGCTCCGCGAGCTCGGCTCCATCGCCTCCGCGGTCGCGTCCACGAGCCATCCGTACATGGCGCACATCGTGCCCATGCGCCGCTGCAACCTCGCCTGCACCTACTGCAACGAGTTCGACGACGTCTCCAAGCCCACGCCCATCGACGAGATGCTCCGCCGCATCGACCACCTCGGTCGCCTCGGCACCTCCGTCATCACCATCTCCGGCGGCGAGCCGCTGCTGCACCCCGAGCTCGACCAGATCATCGCCCGCATCCGCAAGACCGGCGCGATCGCCGGCATGATCACCAACGGCTACTTCCTCATGCCCGACCGCATCGAGCGACTCAACAAAGCCGGCCTCGATCACATGCAGATCTCCATCGACAACGTCATGCCCGACGACGTCTCGAAGAAGAGCCTCAAGGTCTTGGACAAGAAGCTCCAGATGCTCGCCAAACACGCCGACTTCCACGTCAACATCAACTCGGTGGTCGGCGGCGGTACAGCAAACCCTGAAGACGCACTCACCATCTCCAAGCGCGCCCTCGCTCTCGGCTTCAGCTCCACCATCGGCATCATCCACGACGGCTCTGGACAGCTCAAGCCCTTAGGCGAAGCCGAACGCAAAGTCTGGGACGAAGTCCGTCGCCTCACACGCCGTAGCTACTCCCGCTTCAACGGCTTCCAGGAAGCCATCGCCAACGGCAAGCCCAACGACTGGCGCTGCCGCGCCGGCTCGCGTTACCTCTACGTCGACGAGAACGGCATCGTAAGCTACTGCTCGCAGCAGCGCGGCTATCCCGGCATCCCCATCGCCGAGTACACCAAACAGATCGTCGAGCGCGAGTTCCTCACCGAAAAATCCTGCGCCCCGAACTGCACCATTAGCTGCGTCCACCAGGTCAGCTACATCGACCACTGGCGCGCCCCCCAGCACAACCCCATCACCCCTGGCGGCGCCGGCCACGGCGAACCCGACCTCGTCCAAATTCAGTAAGCCGCAAACAGCGATTGAATCGCGCGTCCGCATGCTCCATTCTATGGAGCATGAGTTCCATGCGCGCTTACATCGTCAACGAGCCGAACGGCCCTTTCATCGACACTGTATTTCCCAAGCCCGTGCCTGCCACCGGTGAAGCTCTCGTTCGCATCCATGCCAGCGGCGTCAATCCGCTCGACACCAAGATCCGAGCCGCCAGAGCCGCACACGCGCAGCAGCCTCTACCCGCCATTCTCGGCATCGACATGGCCGGAACCGTGGAAGAGGTTGGTGAAGGTGTGACGTCGTTCAAAGCCGGCGACGAAGTCTACGGCATGGTCGGCGGAGTCGGCGGACATCAGGGAACGCTGGCCGAATACATCGCCGCAGACGCCAACCTGCTGGCCGACAAGCCCGCATCGCTCTCCATGCGCGAAGCCGCGGCATTACCGCTGTCCATCATCACCGCATGGGAAGGCCTCGTCGATCGCGCTCACGTCCACGCAGGCCAGAAGGTGCTCATCCACGCAGGTGCCGGAGGAGTTGGACACGTGGCCGTGCAGATTGCTGCTGCCTTCGGCGCTGAAGTCTTCGCAACCGCCTCGCCGAAGAAGTTCGACATCGTTCGTAACTTCGGCGCAACTCCCATCGACTACACCACGCAAACGGTCGAGCAATATATCGCTACATACTCGCAGGGCGAAGGTTTCGATATCGTCTATGACACCGTAGGCGGAACCACGCTCGATGACAGCTTCAAGGCCGTCAAGCGCTATACAGGCCATGCGGTGAGCTGCCTCGGCTGGGGTTCTCACGCTCTTGCTCCACTATCGTTTCGCGGAGCCACGTACTCAGGCGTCTTCACGCTGCTTCCATTGCTCAGCGGAGAAGGCCGCGCCCATCACGGCCACATCCTCGCCGAAGCTGCGAGACTCGTTGATGCTGGGAAGCTTAAGCCTTTGCTCAATGAGAAGTACTTCTCAACATCGGAGATCGAAGCTGCACATGCGCTAGTCGAAAGCGGAGCGATGGGCAAAGTCGTCATCGACTTCTAACACCCATCGCCCCGCCTTTCCTAGAAGGCCATCCGCTGAACCGGCTTCGTATGCTTCACATACTTCCAAAGCTCCTTCATAAAGCCAACCAACACAATCAAGAACACAATCCGAAACGCGATCCCGACGCTATAGTTCACCGTTGCGATCTGCTGCGTATCCGCAGCCGCACCAGCTGCGACAAAGTACGTGGAAGACGCAGCCAGCATCCCCACCGCAACCAGACCCAGCAGATCGGTCGCGGTCTTCATCGGCACCAGAGCCTTTTGCGCGCCGGGCGCGAACGCCAGCAGCTTCATCACCAGCTGCACCACCAACAACACGATCAGCAACTCATAAAACGTATGCCACACCGGCGCGAGCGCAACATTGAGTGAATCCATATAGAACACGCCTGGTCCCATGATCCAGAACGGATGCCACGGCACCCAAAGCACGTAAGCCATCCAAAGGCAGTGCAGCGAAAGGTCAAGTACTCGCTTGAAGGTCGACCGTGGACTTTCGTCTCCCACAGCCGGTAGTTGCACCGATGGCAACTTCATCGGATCCCACGCGTTCCATTGCTCGCCCAGCTTGCCGCGCTCGCGCGCCCACTCAATCGCCGCAAAGATTGCAGTGATGATCGCCGCGGAAATCAGCAACGACGGCCAGACACTCAACGCAAATCTCACCAGTGCATGCACGAACGTTTCGTGCCGCGAAGTCGCATACACAGCACCTTGCGCGATCAGGCTAACCAACACCACCAGCGGAAGCACGCGAACCATCGTGAGCTTGTAGAACGGAAACACCGCCGGACCGATCAGCGACTGCTGCGGCAGATACCGCAACGCCACCACCTCCGGCTTGCCATGCGCCTTCAGGATTGCCGCAACGTCGCCTTCGTTCAGCGGCCGTCCAAGCTCTTCCTCGCGGGCGTCGATCTGCTCCAGCAGGTTCGCGCGCAGCTCGGCAATTGTGTCGTCCTTCGTCTTCGCCGGGAGATACTGCCCCACGGCCTGCAAATAACGTTCCAGTAAGTCCATCGCCATCTCTCCTACCTCCCGGCCTTCTGGCCGACTTCGCTCTCGGTCTTCAAAATCTTGTGCAGCGACTCATTGATTCCGTTCCACTCGGCCAGCAGCTGCGCCAACACTGCTTCGCCGTCCTTCGACAACCGATAGAACCGTTTGTTCCGCTTCTCTTCCTCGCGCCACTCGCTGGTCAGCAAGCCCTGTGTCTCCAGCCGCCGGAGCAGCGGATACAGGGTGCTTTCCTCGATCGCCAAGCCTTCGTCCGCCAGCGCCTTGCGCAGCGTGTAGCCGTAATGCTCCTGCCGCAGTTGCGCCAGGACGGCCAGGATCAGCACACCCCGCCGCAGCTCCAACCGAAGCGAGTCGAACATTCCGGATTCTGTCGTCGTCTCCATACTGTATGAAATATACTGTATGAAACATAGTGTGTGTTGTCAAGTATGTGGCGGAAAATGTTTTAAGCACAAGAAAAGGCGCCCCGACGGGCGCCTTTTCGGGAGCTCGTTCCGTTAGTGCTTGCCGGTGGCTACAACGTGGTGGGCCGCGGGTGTGCTGGGCTCGTTGGCCGTAGCTGCGATAGCTGCGTCGATAGCTGCGTAGAGCTGGCTGACGTCCTTTACCTGGATCCAGCCCTTATTGTCCGTGACCACAACAATGGTAGGCGTTTCCGCAAGTCCGACCTTCTCGCCCAGCTGCTCATCCGCGTCCACCTCGTGGGTGAACTGGCCTGTGGGATCGACCACGAACGGCATGGACTGCTGATGTGCCGTGAGAAACTTCCGCGTGAAGTTCATCATGTCGTCCTTGCTCGCGATCTGGTACTGCGAGGCGAAGACTTCGCGCCGGTACTCGGTGGCGAGATCGGGGGAGATCTTGTCCTGCATGTACCGCGCCCACACAGCGGCCTCGTGGCTCCAAATGTGCATTTTCAAGGGAAAATCATGCCTGATAAGCGGGATGTGGTACTGGTTTATGGCCACATGCACGATGGGAAACGCGTGCGCACAAGCCGGGCACTCGAGGTCCTCAAACTCCAGGATAGCCACTTTCGACCCCGGTGGCGCCTTGAAGATCGAGGTGTCTTTGAACGCGGAAACCTGGTTGGGCGGCATGGAGGTCTGGGCCGCGGCAACGCCTGCAAGCGACACCGCAAAAACTGCAACGAGGAAGCGATTCATACACCTAGAACGCACAGGGACACCCTTCGCGAGCAAAGTTGCTCTACGCTATTGAACCATCTGGCGGCTGGATGCGCCAATACCTGTGAAATGCAACAACATCCACAAGCGGCACAACAGCAACGCTTGATATGCTCAAAGCGAAGGAAAGTCGAAATGCTTTTTGTCCTGCTCGGCGTTCAAGCCGTCACCCTGATTGCGCTGCTGACGTTGCTGTTCCGTAAGCCTGCTACGACTGCGGAAGCCGCCGCAGACCCGCGCCTTGCGCAGCTTCTCGCGGCCGATCTTCCTTCGCAACTGACTCGTCTCGATGCTCAGTTTGCCGGCCTTGAGAACCACCTTCGCGGCGACCTCGCGCAGCTGCGCAACGATAACGTCGCCGCCAGCGCCTCGCTGCGCAGCGAAGTTCTCGCCAGCATCAACCTGCTGGGCGAAACGCTGCGCAGCGGCCTCGAAGGCTTTCGCGCTGACAATACCACCGCCGCCGACAAGCTGCGCACCGCCGTCGACGGCCAGCTCAGTACATTGACCCAGCGATTCACCGCCTTCACCGCGGACATCAATCGCCATCAGGCCGAGAGCCGCGAAGCTCTGCACAAGCTACTGAACGACCTGGGCGCGGCGCAAACCGTGCATCAGGACAAGCTGAGATCCACCGTGGAGCAGAAGCTCGATTCGTTAAACACAGCGAACGCCGCCAAGCTTGAAGAGATGCGCCAGACGGTGGACGAGAAGCTGCACGCCACGCTGCAAACGCGGCTGACGGAAAGCTTTGGGCAGGTTACCGATCAGCTCACGAAAGTGCATGCCGGGCTGGGTGAGATGACTAAGCTTTCGGCGGGCGTCGACGATCTTTCCCGTATTTTCACGAACGTGAAATCCCGTGGAAGCATTGGGGAAGTGCTGCTCGGTACGCTGTTGAAACAGATGCTCGCGCCCAGCCAGTTCCAGCAGAACGTGAAGGTGAAGCCGAACTCCGCAGAGATCGTCGAGTACGCCGTGAAGTTTCCCACTCCGCACGGCGACACGCTGCTGCCGATCGACGCCAAGTTTCCGCGCGAGGCATGGGAGCGGCTGGAAACCGCCTATCAGCAAGGGTCGGCCGGAGACATCGCCTCCGCCGGGCGCGCTTTTGAGACGGCTATCCGCACCGAGGGCAAGCGCATCTGCGAGAAGTACATTGCGCCGCCCGCGACAACATCGTTCGCGATCATGTTCCTGCCCACCGAAGGCCTTTATGCGGAGGTAATGCGCCGCGATGGTCTGCAATCCGACATCCAGCAGAACTGCCACGTCACTATCGCCGGGCCGAGTACGCTGTCCGCCATTCTTTCCAGCTTCCAAATGGGTTTCCACATGCTCGAACTGCAGGAAAAGGGCGATGAGGTGTGGAAGGTGCTCGCCAATGCGCGCAAGGAGTTTGGCACGTTTGAGAATTTGATGGACAAAATGAGTGCCGATGTTGGAAAAGTTCAAGGAACGATCGACAAGCTCGGCGTGCGCACCCGCGCCATCAACCGCACGCTACGGGACGTGAGCGTCGATGCAACGGAAAATGCCCTGCCGATGGGCACTTCAGGGGCGTTTGATGGCGTTTTACCGCTGCTAGCCGCCAATGAGGATGATTAGCCGATGTGGCCGCGTGGCGAAGGACCACGGCCTTCGCCACGGAAGAATGTCTTACGCCGACATAGAGCGCACTCCCATGGATAAAAACCCAGCCATGTCAAAAGAGAACGCTCCAGGAACCCTCGGCGAGAAATTCGGCGAAATGCCGTATTCTTGCATTTGAAGCAGATTTTATCGTCCAAAGCACCTCAATCCTGCCATGCGGTTCACCGCAAGCATCAACCATCAAATTCAAACAAGCTGCTTCTACAGAAATATCTCAACAGTGTTGCATCTCCCGCGTTCTTTACACTATCCAAACACGTCGGTATGCTTTCACATTGAGGCACTTGCAACAACGCTCCAGCTCGAATGGCTGGAGTCGGCCTAAAGCTTATAAAGAATTACACAGGAGATTTAGAGATGGCAGCAGTAGACGAGAAAGTTAAGCAGATTATTGTCGAGCAGCTTCAGGTGGATGAAGCCGAAGTTACCCCGGGTGCCAGCTTCCAGGAAGACCTGGGCGCCGATTCGCTCGATGTAGTCGAGCTCGTCATGCAGTTCGAGGAAGCCTTCGACATCCAGATCCCCGACGAAGACGCCGAGAAGATCAAGACCGTCAAGGACGCCATCGACTACATCGAAAAGAATCAGAAGGCGGCGAAGTAATAATGTCCCAGCAGCACAATCAGGAGCAGAGCCACGCCCAGCGACGCGTCGTCGTCACTGGCATCGGCCTCGTCTGCGGCGTCGGCAAGACCGTCCCCGAGGTGTGGGAGGGTCTGCTCGCAGGCCGTAGCGGCATGGCGGAGATCAAGGCATTCGATCTCGAGGGTCACCCCGTACGCTTCGCCGCCGAGGTCAAAGAATTCGATCCGCTCCT
>JAMFSR010000024.1 GCA_026225395.1 Granulicella sapmiensis | reverse complement strand
CTCGCCGGCTTGGGATGGATGGCTTTCTATTTTCTCTTTATCGTTCCTATGAGCCATTTCACAGACGGAGACTGTAGCCCAGACACTGAGCAGAGGCTTGTGAATGCGCCGGACGGAGGCGAACACAACTTCAAGAGTCTTCATAGAACCTGCGGTCAGTACAACTTCTTCTTTGCCTATCTAGGCACCGGTAACCCAAACAAGGGTTATGAGTATGAACCCATTATTGAACTCAAAAACATAGCTCCGGGATCTGCTACAGCTGAGTGGGATGGACCGAATCGGATTGTCGTCACATTTCCGAAATCGTCAGAGGTAGTGGATCATTACGCGAGATCGTTTGGAATAGACGTTGTACTCCGCCCGCAATAGCAAATCGGCTTCTCACCGCATCGACGTATTTTCTCAGTCGGCGTTTTTAGAGATCCGCAGATCAGTCCTAATCAGTCGGCTTATAGAATTGACCGATAAGTGACGCGAAGCGCGTTTATCGGGAGTGGCCGCGCTCGTTACCGAAAACGAGACTTTTCGAGTGTGCGGAAATGTTTACAGGTGGAACTAAATCACGATGAACGCACCCATTTACTCCGGTATTCCGTCCCATCCTCTGCGATCCCACACGGCTTGAAGTCGCGCCCACAGTTGATCACTCATCTGGCCTTGCCATACACCACCTAGCAATCTCGCAAACGAGGAGTCGGTTCGGGCTTCCGCTTCGATACGGTCGATGAAATTGTCACCGTACATGCCGAGCAAGTCTTCAACCATTCCCGCCGCCAGTAGCGCTTGAACGCGTGGTGACTGATCCTTGCGATGCACAGCCAAAATGAGTAGCCAAAGCGTCTCCGGGTCTTCGTACAGGAAGTCATACGTGTCTATCGCCCACGCGCTGGCGTAGTATTCGGGCGAACCTCCGGCTGCCAGCCTGTGAGCTATCCACGCGTCCGCCTGGGCATCTATCTCAATGGGCATCATTTCCTAAGCATAGTGTGGCGCGCCAAAATCCGTCACTCCCTGAAAACAGCGTGATCGGAAATGTGGGTAACGAGAAGTCGGCTTATCGGAAGTAGCCTCAGCGATGACACAATCGCATTTCTCGAAATCCACCGTTTGCGCGCCGCCCGGAGCCGGTAACTTCGCTCATTGAGGGTCAGCGATCAAGCTCTTTGTCGAGGCTTCGAATCCAGGTGGTACTTTGAATGGCTCCACGGAGACGCGCTCGTAGCGCACTTCCAGCACGGTCAGGATTTCAGTACCGCCCGGCGCATGGAGAACCACTTCGTCGTCTTCTGCCGCTCTCATCAATGCGTGCCCCAGGGGTGAGACCCAACTGATGTGGTTGCGGTCGAGATTGACTTCATCTGTGCCGACGATGCTCGCCACACGCTCTACTCCCGCAGCATTCGCATAGCGCACGGTGGCTCCAAAAAACACCCTTGTCGCCCGCTGCCCCATTCTCGGAGCTTCCGGATCTACCACCTCCGCGGCTTCGATTCGCTTTGTGAGGAAGCGGACCCGTCCATAGATCTGCCGCAGGCGTCGCTTGCTGTACTGATAATCGGCGTTTTCACTGCGATCTCCATTGCCCGCAGCCCAGGCTACCACCTCCACCACGGCCGGTCGATCCCTGGTGAGCAAAAAATGGCGCTCATCTTTCAAGCGTTCGATCCCGCCCGGAATGATGTAGTTTTTGTCGTGGTTCGACGCGGTCTCCTCTGCTTTTGGTCTTCTCGTAAACCCTTTTCGCATCCCGTGGCCTTCTTAGCGCAATTTCAGCTATCAGCGTTTTTTGAGCTATCGGCGTTTATCGATACTAATCGGGCATGACTTCCAATCAGCACCGGGAAGTCGGCTTTTCGGCAGAGAAACCGCCGCCGCAACGCTTATCCAAAACAAGCCCAGCGTCCTAGCGGACGCAGGGCCGTTCCCAAACACACACCTAAGCCACCTGCTGCGCCATCTCCACCCCAACCGACACAACCTGCTTCTTCGGCCCACGCTTCCGCGCCACCAGGATCTTGATCCGGTCCAGCATCTCCACCGGCGTGCACGCACCCTTGGGCAAAAACGCATCCGCAGCCGACGCCCGCTCAAAGTTGGACACCGTTCCCGAAACCAGCAGCGCCGGCAGCATCGGATGCATCTGTTTCGCCCGCCGCACCAGCTCATTGCCATCCATCTGCGGCATGATCAGGTCGGAAAGCAGCAGGTCGATCGACCCCGGCATCGCTCGCTGCAGTTCGTCAATTGCCTCGGCGGCCGTCGTTACCGCCACCACCCGGTATCCCCTTGTTTCCAACAAAAATTTCCGTACTGAGAGAATCTGTTCATTGTCTTCCACACACAAAATTGTCTTACGAGGGCGCATTTCTCTTCCTTCTTCCGGCCGGTGTTTTCCGGTCTGAGCTTCTTGCGTTTCAGTTCGCCATGAGTTCTGCTGGGGCAGTTCCGCCCCAGCGCTTGCCTTTGCCGTACGTTGCCGTTACTGCCTTCCCATACCTCCGCCTTGCGCGAAAAAGGCGCAAGGCGGCTCCTTCACGCCGTCCCTCCACTTATTGGGCGCAGGGTTGCCAGGGCGCGTTTTGCACCATGCGGTTGGCAGTGGAAAAGCCGAGGCTCTCCCGCCGCTCCGCAAGTCGTTTTTGACTTGGAACAGTGCCCGGACAGGCATTTTGCGGCCACTCGGCTCGCAATTGCCCCCTCCGGGGTTTCGTGAAATCAAACCGTCAACCCACCCCGCTCAGCGCTCCTGCCCGTGCATAGACTCTGCAAACAGGAGGTTGCGAAACGGCGCGTCAACAGCCCTCTTTCAACATGAATTGTCAGTAAAACAGGCGAAAGTTTCTCGCAACACAGGTTTCATCCCGGTTGCGATTTGCTGACTCTACGCGGGGGAACCCCCCGTGGCAACAGCGAATTTTTGGCGAAACCGCGCGTCTTTACGCCTAGCGCATCCACCGCTCCTCAATGACCCTGCGTCGCTATTGGCGATTGTGGTTCAAGCCCTGTGGGAAACTTTTGTTTTACGGCAGGAAAAACGATCCGTTTGCAACAGGAATGGTGCGCCCTGAAACACGCACGTCACACACCCGCCCGTCAACCATCCCCGCACGCACCGTAATCCGGCTCGGCCGCAAAATCTCGACGCCCTGCTCGATCACCACAGCCTCATCGGCCTTCACCAGGCCCTGTTTCACCAGCCACGAAATGCAGCAACCCGAAGCCGATCCCGTCGCCGGATCCTCTCCGCCATAGAACTGCATCCGCGCACAGAACACACGTTGTAACCCAGCATTCACGCTCTCTTCACGATCCTTCGCCGCGATGCAGTAGAAGAACTTCGCATCCGTCTTCGCCAGCCACGCCGCAGCTTCACGCTGCGAAATCTGCAACCGCTTCAACACACTCAAATCCTTCAGCAGCACAACGCAGAACGCCAACCCCGTAGACACCGTCTGCGGCGCATATTCCTCCGCCAAATCCTCTTCACCCAGACCCAGCGCCGCAGCTACTGCCGCGCGATCATGCACCGAACCAAACACCGGATCGTTCTGCGTCATCCTCCCACGCACACCAACTGCATCATCACCCGGCTCAAACCGAACCGTAATCGGCCCCACATTCAACCGAAGCGTGATCGTCTCTGCACCACGCAACACAGGATGGTTCAAGTACAACCAGCTAGCGGTCCCCAGCGTAGGATGCCCCGCAAACGGTAACTCCTCCTGCGTCGTAAAGATCCTCACCCGCACGCCATGCTTCCGCTCTTCTTCCGCATCATCCGTCGGCAGCACAAACGTCGTCTCCGCCAGGTTCGTCTCTCGCGCCAGCGCCTGCATTTCCTCATCGCTCAACAACCGTGCATCATGAAACACCGCCAGAGGATTGCCTTCCAGCGCCCGCTCCGCAAACACATCCACAACCGAGTACTCCAAAGTCCGCATCATCCTTAAAGTTTACCCACCAACGCCTTGTTCCCTGCTCACTATTCCCTGTTCCCTATTCCCTATTCCCTGCCTAATTTGACACGCAAGCCCCACGGTCTTACCCTTGAACTCACCGCACTCTGGCGCAATAAGCTAGCAACGGTAGAAATCTGAATCATGACCTATACCGTCTCCAACTCGATCCTCACCTGCTGCTGCCGCTGCTGTTGCTGTGGCCGCGCGCGGTGAGTTGTTGAGCGAATCGAGACGATAGAGTCAAGAATCGAACATCAAACCCACCCAAGGCGCTGCCGGGTGGGTTTTCTACTGGGACCAAACGAACGTCCGGCACGATGCCGGAAGAAATCAGAAGAAGAGGAAAAATCGATGTCTCTCCGCATCAATGACGTAGCTCCCGACTTCACTGCCGAAACCACGCAGGGCACCATCCACTTCCACGAGTTCATCGGCGACAACTGGGTCGTGCTCTTCTCGCACCCCAAGGACTTCACCCCCGTTTGCACCACCGAGCTCGGCGCCGTCGGCTCGCTCGAAGCCGAGTTCGCCGCCCGCGGCGTAAAGCCCCTCGGCCTTTCCGTCGATGGCATCGAAAACCACGCCAAGTGGGCCAAGGACATCGAAGACGTCACCGGCGCTAAGATCAACTTTCCCGTCATCGGGGACACCGAACTCAAAGTAGCCAAGCTTTACGACATGCTCCCCGGCGACGCCGGCGATAGCTGCGAAGGCCGCACCCCCGCCGACAACGCCACCGTCCGCGTCGTCTACATCATCGGCCCTGACAAGAAAATCAAGCTCCAGATGGCATATCCCATGACCACCGGCCGCAACTTCGACGAGATCCTCCGCGTGCTTGACTCCATGCAGCTCACCGCAAAGCACAAGGTCGCCACCCCGGCCAACTGGAAGAAGGGCGACGACGTCATCATCACCGCCGCCGTCTCCAACGACGACGCCGCAAAAATCTTCCCCGGCTACAAAACAGTGAAGCCCTACCTGCGCACAACCGCGCAACCCAAATAGGCTCACGGTGTCAGGCACAGATGTTCACTGAAACCTGACACCTGAAACCTGCTTCTAAGCACCGGTGGCGAAGTGGCTAACGCGCTGGTCTGCAAAATCAGTATTCGCGGGTTCGATCCCCGCCCGGTGCTCCAAAACATTCAGCAAGCCCAAAACAAATGGCCGCCCAAACGGACGGCCATTTTCACATCAGCAAACATCAAGCCACCTTCACCGGCCACTTCCACCCCGTAATATCCGGATGATCGATCCCATTCTCGTGCGCATAATTCACCGCCTCGATAATCTGGTCCTTCAACCACTCCTTCGTATGCGCCGCGCTGGCTTGCAGCCCCGGCACGCGATCGATCACATCGATCGCGATATTGAACCGGTCCACCTGGTTCAATATCGCCAGCTCCAGCGGCGTATTGATGTTGCCCTTCTCCTTGTATCCACGCACATGGAAGTTGTCATGGTTCTTCCGCCTGTACGTGAGCTTGTGGATCAGCGAAGCATACGCATGGAAGTTGAACACCACCGGCTTATCGGTCGTAAATAAGCTATCGAACTCCTTCTCCGAAAGCCCGTGCGGATGCTCGCTCTCCGGCATCAGCCGGAACAGGTCCACCACATTCACGAACCGTATCTTCACCGCCGGGCAATGCTCCCGCAAAATCGCCACTGCAGCCAGCGTCTCCGACGTAGGAATATCTCCCGCACAAGCCAGCACCACATCCGGCTCCACGCCCTCATCATTGCTCGCGAAATCCCATATCCCAATTCCCTTCGTGCAATGGTCGACAGCCTCATTCATCGTCAGGTACTGCAGATGCAGCGCTTTATCCGCAACGATCACGTTGATGTAGTCCACGCTGCGCAAACAATGGTCCGTCACGCTCAACAAACAGTTCGCATCCGGCGGAAGATAAATCCGCGTCACCTCCGGGCTCTTGTTCGTCACAATATCAAGGAACCCCGGGTCCTGATGCGTAAACCCGTTATGGTCCTGTCGCCACACCAGCGACGTAATCAGCAAATTGATCGACGACACCGGAGCCCTCCATCTCAGCTCCAGCTTGCTCTTCTCCAGCCACTTCGCATGTTGATTAATCATCGAATCGATGATGTGTACAAACGCCTCATAGCTTGAAAAGAACCCATGCCGCCCCGTCAGCACATAGCCTTCAAACCACCCCTCCAGCGTGTGTTCACTCAGCATCTCCATCACACGGCCTTCGGTCGAAAGCCATCCACCATCGGCATCCTCAGGCTTCAACTCTTCCATCCACGTCTTGCCGTGGCTACCTTCATAAATGGCATCGAGCTTGTTTGAAGCCGTCTCATCCGGCCCAAACACTCTGAAGTTCGTCATGTTCTTCCGCATCACATCGCGCAGAAAATGGCCCAGCGTATCGGTCGACGAAACCTCCAGCTGTCCGGGCTCTTTAATTGTCACTGCGTACTCGCGAAAGTCCGGCAGGTCCAGCGGCTTCCTTAGCAGCCCGCCGTTCGCATGTGGATTCGCCGTGATCCTCCGCGTGCCCACCGGCGCCATCTCCTGCAGCTCGGGAATCAGCGTCCCATCGGCATCGAACAGCTCATCCGGCTTGTAGCTCCGCAGCCATCCTTCCACCTCCGCCAGATGTGCCGGATTCGTCACCGGATCCAGGATCGGCATCTGGTGCGCTCTCCACGAGCCCTCCAGCTTGTGCCCATCGATCTCCTTCGGACACGTCCATCCCTTCGGCGTCCGCAGAATGATCATCGGCCACCGCGGCCGTTCCACCGTTCCATCCTTCGGCGCACTACGCGCCTTCTCCTGGATCGCGCGGATCTCGTTCACGCAATGTTCCAACACGCCGGCCATCTTCTGGTGCATCACCAACGGGTCATCGCCCGCCACAATATAAGGCGTCCACCCATAGCCTTTGAACAAGCTCATCAACTCATCTTCAGAAATCCGAGCCAGGATCGTTGGATTCGCGATCTTGTACCCATTCAAATGCAGCACTGGCAACACCGCGCCATCGCGTACCGGGTTCAGAAATTTATTCGAGTGCCACGAAGTAGCCAGCGGCCCCGTCTCCGACTCGCCATCACCCACCACCACCGTCACAATCAAATCCGGATTATCGAACGCCGCGCCAAACCCATGCGACAAGCTATAGCCCAACTCTCCGCCTTCATGGATCGACCCCGGCGTCTCGGGCGTGCAATGGCTTCCGATCCCACCCGGAAACGAGAACTGCTTCATGAACTTCTGCATGCCCTCGATGTTCCGGCTCTTGTCCGGATACACCTCCGAATACACACCCTCAAGATAACTATTCGACAGCGTAGCCGGCGCTCCATGCCCTGGCCCGGAAATGTAAATCAGGTCCAGATCGTACTTCTTGATCAGCCTGTTCAAATGCACCCACGTAAAGCTCTGCCCCGGATCCGATCCCCAATGCCCCAGCAGCCTGTTCTTGATGTGCTCCGCCTTCAGCGGCTCACGCAGCAACGGATTCGCCCGCAGGTACAGCATCCCCGCGCACAGATAATTGCACGCGCTCCAGTAGGCATTCATCTTGCGCAACTCATCGGCAGTCAGCGGTGCAGCAGGAATCTCAAAAGTATTGGCAGTAGAACTCATCATGACCTCGCACAGGTTTGTCGTTCGTTATTGAAGCGCCATACTACTTTCCCGTTCGAACCATCTCATCCACATGCACAGCGATCATCAGATCTTCCTGCGCAGGCACCACAAAAATCTTCGTTACAGAGTCAGATGCACTAACCACCCGCATCCGACTCTCTTTCCCCGCGTTCAACCCCGCATCCAGCTTCACGCCCATCCCTTCCAGCCCACCCAGCACCTCCGCCCGCGTCAGTGCATCATGCTCTCCAATCCCGCCGGAAAACACTACCCCATCCAATCCTCCCATCAACCACGCATATCCTCCAGTGACCTTCATCACACTGCGCGTAAACACCTTCAGTGCCAGGCTCGCTTTCTCATCACCCTTCGCCGCCGCCTCACGAACCGCCCTCACGTCGTTCTCCATCCCCGAAAGCCCCACCATCCCCGCCTCGTGGTTCAACATCTTCTCCACCGACGAAGCAGCATCCACCCCACCCCGTTTCCGCAGCAGGTAAAGCACCACCCCCGGATCAATATCCCCCGGCCGCGTCCCCATCACCACTCCACCCGTAGGCGTCATGCCCATCGACGTATCCACCGACCGTCCATCCACTACCGCCGTCACACTGCACCCACTTCCCAGGTGCGCAATCACCATCCGCTTCGGCAGCTCTCCCGCCGCGCGCATCTGCCGCACGATCGACTCGCAGCTCAACCCATGGAATCCATACCGCCGCACGCCCTCGGCCCGCACCTCCTCCGGCAGCGGATACGTCGTCGCCTCTACCGGCATCGTCTGGTGAAACACCGTATCGAAGCACGCATAGTGCCCCACATCCGCAAACTGCTTCATCCCTTCGCGAATCACCTTCACCGCCTCCGGATCATGCAGCGGCGCAAACGCACCCGCTTCTTCAATCTCCGTCAACACGGCGTCGGTAATCCTCACATGCTCATGAATCTTCGCCCCCGGATGCACCACGCGATACCCAACCGCCTCCACCCCCGGCATCCCGTCCCCGCGCACCACCTCAAAAATCTTCCCAGCGGCCTCCCCTGCGGACGCAGTCTTCCCCATCTCAACCCCACGCCCCGCCAGCAAATCCTCGCCATCGGCTCCCGTCAGCTCCAGCTTCGCTTCTGCCTCCCCAATCGCACTCAACTCCCCGTCGTACAAACACTTCGGATCACCGTCTCCACCAACCGCCTCATACATCGAAAACTTGATCGACGACGACCCACTATTGATCACCAGTATCCGCAAGCTCCCATCCCTCCCCCAAAACCGCATCCACACCAGCCACTCCCATCCAGTATCCTCTTCTGCAGGGCAAACCACGTGAGCCACATCGCTCACCCGCGTAAAGGAGCATCATCATATGGCACGACGCATCAACTTCCGGAGGACTTGCGCCTTGGCAGTCACCACCACCGTTTTCACCGTCGGCGCCCTCAGCGCTCAGCAGCCCACCGCCTTCGGCCCGTCGAACCCCTTCTACGCCCCCAGCACCCTGCCCTACCAGGCGCCGCCCTTCGACAAAATCAAGGACGCCGACTACCAGCCCGCCATCGAAGCCGGCATCGTCCAGCAGCAGACTGAAGTCGACGCCATCGCCGACAACCCCTCCGCTCCCACCTTCGACAACACCATCGTCGCCCTCGAGCGCTCCGGCCAGCTGCTCACCCGCGTCACCCTCGCCTTCGGCGGCGTCACCGGCGCCAACACCAACGACACCCTGCAAAAAGTCCAGGAAGAGACCGCGCCAAAGCTCGCCGCCGCGCAGGACGCCATCAACCTCAACACCAAACTCTTCGCCCGCATCAAGACCCTCTACGACAAGCGCTCCACCCTCAGCCTCGATCTCGAATCCCTCCGTCTCCTCGAGTACGACTACCAGCAGTTCGTCAAAGCCGGTGCCAACCTCTCTGAAGCCGACAAGACCAAGCTCAAGAAGCTGAACGAAGAAGACGCCAAGCTCTCCAACGACTTCCTCACCAAGCTCCTCGCCGGCGCCAAGGCCGGAGCCTTCGTCACCTCAAACAAGTCCGCCCTCGCCGGCCTCACCGATGCGCAAATCGCCGCCGCCGAGCTCTCCGCTAAAGACACCAAGCAATCCGGCTACCGCGTCCCCCTCCAGAACACCACCCAGCAGCCTGACTTCACCGAGCTCACCAACCGCGCCACTCGCGAAGCCATCTTCAACAACTCCATCAACCGCACCGAGCGCAATGATAAGAACGACACCCGCGCTCTCATCTCACGCCTCGCCCAACTACGCGCTGAAAAAGCCCACCTCCTCGGCTTCCCCAGCTACGCCGCCTGGAACCTCCAGGACCAGATGGCCAAAACCCCCGAAGCCGCCCTCAAGTTCATGGACAACCTGGTTCCCGCCGCCACAGCCAAGGCTAAAGGCGAAGGCGCAGAAATCCAGGCTCTCATCGACAGCCAAAAAGGCGGCTTCCAGCTAAAGCCCTGGGATTGGAACTTCTACTCCGAGCAAGTCCGCAAGGCCAAGTACGACCTCGACGAAAACGAAGTCAAACCCTACTTCGAGCTCAACACCGTCCTGCAGGATGGCGTCTTCTACGCCGCCAACCAGCTCTACGGCCTCACATTCAAAGAGCGCCACGACCTCCCCGTCTACAACCCCGATGTCCGCGTCTTCGAGGTCTTCGACAGCAACGGCAAAACGCTCGCCCTCGCCTACTTCGACTACTTCAAGCGCGATAACAAGCAGGGCGGCGCGTGGATGAGCAACTTCGTCAACCAGTCCACGCTCCTCGGCACCATCCCCGTCATCTACAACGTCGCCAACTTCGCCAAGCCCGCACCGGGCGAGCCCGCTCTCATCACTTTTGACGATGTCACCGGCATGTTCCATGAGTTCGGCCACGGCCTCCACGGCATCTTCGCCGATACCAAATACCCCTCCCTCTCCGGCACCGCAACCCCTCGCGACTTCGTCGAGTTCCCCTCGCAGTTCAACGAGCACTGGGCCTCGAACCCGCAGGTCTTCAACCACTACGCCAGGCACTACAAGACCGGCGCTCCCATGCCCGCCGAACTCGCCGCGAAGATCAAAAAGGCCTCGACCTTCAACGAGGGCTACATGCTCACCGAGCTCCTCGCCGCCGCCGAGCTCGACATGCAGTGGCACTCCCTTCCTGTCAACGCTCCTCTCCAGAACGTCGACGACTTCGAAAAGGCCGCCCTCGCCCGCACCCACCTTAACCTTGAAACCGTCCCTCCCCGCTACCGCTCCAGCTACTTCCTCCACATCTGGGCCAACGGCTACTCCGCCGGCTACTACGCCTATCTCTGGACGGAGATGCTCGACGACGATGCCTACCAGTGGTTCGAGCAGCACGGCGGCCTCACCCGCGCCAACGGCGACCGCTTCCGCGCCATGGTCCTCAGCCGGGGCAACACCGAAGACCTCGACAAGATGTACACCAAATGGCTAGGCGCCGAACCCGACACCAAACCCATGCTCAAATACCGCGGCCTCGCCGACAACCCAGCCAACTAATTTACCCACCGCCCGGGCCTGAAACCATCCAGCGCCCGGGCACTTAACTCAGATCTAAGAAACTCAAAACTCACAACGGAACGAAAGCCACCTCAACCCGTCTAAAAACCTGTCAAGCCCCCTACCCACCTAACTCCAACATTCCAAAGCGAATTCTCCTTGCATACTTACTCACTCAAATCCCTATAATTAAATCAGCCCTTAAACCTCAACCCTCAACCCTCATTCCTCCAAACCCTCATCCCTCATCCCTCATCCCTCAACAGGAACCAACAGCTGAATAGGCTAACCCTCTTTCTTTGCAATAATTTGCATGCAACTCGTTTAGAATCATTCGCTTACGAGATCCCCCTGCCCCGGGGTAATAATATATCTGACTGACTCTACCCCCTGAAGAGGCTGGCAATCTCCACGCCCAGAGCCTTTGCGATCTTCTCTAGAATCAGCACTCCAGCCTCGACCTGACCCAATTCCAGCCTAGCCAAGTGTGCCTGTTCGATCTGAGCGTGGTCGGCCAACATCCGCTGTGACCAGCCCTTCGCCTGTCGAAGTTCGGCGATCCTACGGCCTAACCGGACGCATATAGATTCGGCACTGACCCTCTCCGCAGATTTACTGATTGCCATCCTTCAAGGATGGAGATAGTCTGGGCGCTACTTGATGTTTGATAAAACATCATTCTGCGCTGGATCGGGAGGGGTCTATTCGCATGAGATCAGCCCTTGTTGTGGCTATGTTGGCATCCTGCTCCGCCTCGGTGGTGCTTGGGCAATGTGCTATTCAGCCCATCAAGCCTATCCCGCCAATTGGCTGTAAAGACCTTGTTCCCACATGCAACACAGATGGCAAAGGAAACGCTTATTGGACATGGGCCTGTGTAAAGAACGATTCTTCCAAGAGCGCTTGGGATGACGGCTGGAATTCTAGCCGTCCTACACCCAAATCAAGACCATTACAGATACCGATACCCACTCCTGCACCGCCTCTTCCGCCGCTCCCTACTGCTTCGACCGCCACCGCTCCTACTCCCGATATTTCGTGGGTCAAAGTAGGGATGGCCCAGCAAGAAGTTCTTAGTGGATTGACTGGGCATTTCAAAATGACGAAGGAAGGTGACTTAAACGAAACCGGATCGCAAATACAGATTTGGGCGGTTGAGAGCCTTACGCTCCCGGCGCAGGAGTTTTGGGAGATTGCTTTTAGTGACGGCAAAGTGGTTTCGATCATTACAAACTCACTCCGCTCACTTCAGGGGGATGCCTTGGCGCTCGCTCAAAGATTGTTCGTCGAACTCTACGCGCGTGGCGATACTGACAACAGTAAGGCTGGAAAATTCTTAGGAACGCGCGACCTTACCGTACAAGTCAAGATGTTTCAGATGCCTTCGGATAAGGGAAACGAAGAGACGATGCGATTTGAGTTTGATAATGGGAGATCGTTTGAAATCAAAATTAACGTCCCAATGAAGGGAAATTCTGATGTAAAGATCACTACGTTTCAAACACAGTAGCGAACCAAGACTACGAATCAGGGAGGGTTCGTATGGATGAGGGAGGCTTTCAGCTTGAGGGACATGATGTAGGGGAATACACGCTCGCAAAGGCTAAATCGTCTGAAGCGTTAGTCAAATCAGTGAACTCTTTAATCAAGGAGAAATGGTTTCCAATCGGTAGTCCCGTTGCTGTGAACACTACCGAAGGGGCCGGTTTGCTACAAGCACTTGTGCGCTCCAAATCCGTGCGTGGGAAGAAAATATCAACTCCCTCTGTATAAGATAAAAATTCTTAGGTTCATCTTCATGAGAGAGTTTAAATCGGCTCAACTAAAAATCGATAGGGCCAACCACCACATCGACGATTTCGATATGCGGAGAAAATCCTTTCTCCAAATAAGCCCTTGCAAACTTAGACCTCAGTACAATCCTCATGCGGCACACACGGAATATGTAGTCGAGAATGTGACTGAGATCGACCCTCTCATCAGCTTGGTTATCGGTGACGCTATCCACAATCTCAGATCGGCTCTGGATCATCTTGCGGCTGCGCTCGTTCGAGATAACGGCGGAATTGTTACAGCCAATACCTACTTTCCTATTAGCCAGAGTTCCGGCAAGCACATAGCTGGCGCTCCGGGAAAGATACAAGGTATGAGCATCCCCGATCAGGCACTCATTGACCTTCAGAAGCCATACCTCACTGGCAATGATGCTTTTTGGGGCCTTCACCGGATGGACATTACTGATAAGCACGATCTCATCCTCACCCAAACCCAATGTATCGAGGCCATAAACTACCGCGTCAGCGACGCGGAAATCGCGGAAACATTCGGATCTGAATTCTTCGGAGATAATCCTTCCACCGAGAAACAATCTGTCAGCATTCCGTGGGTAGGCCCGCTGTTGGTTCCTAAAAATGGCGACGAACTCCTGCGCTTTCCCGGCAATACGGAAAAAGATGAGAACATCCAGCCATCCTTCGATATAGCTTTTGGCGATGTCGAAGTTTTCAAAGGGAAACTTGTGCTCCAAACGCTGAGAGATTTGAGCACATTGGTGCAGGGAACCATCAATCAGTTCGTTTGAACTTTCCAGATAGACAGACACAGGATCGCCTTCCCGCCGCGTGGTACTATGCAGCTAGGATGGCGAAAGCTGAACTAAAAGCGAGTGTCCCAGACTCTCCCGCCAAGGATGTACAGGGCGACTTCGCACAGTTCACTGGTTTTATGAGGCAGCTCGTTTCCGTGCCGCACTCAGAGATCAAAGCAAAGCTAGAGGCCGAAAAGGAAGCAAGGCGTTCTAAGCCTTCCGCTTCCCCCGGCCCTGCCGTTTCCGGTTCGCGTTAGAACCTACTGGCGTCCGTCTTGCCCGTCAATTCAGTATAAGTCAATCGCTTTCCGGTGAGTTGTGCAACGACCTTGCGGAACCGCGAGGCATCATCGTTCTTGAGCCTGTTGTTGAAGCGAAACATCTGCTCATCCAAGTAACGGTCGAGACGGAACGGTTCCACACAGACGTACGTCCCTGCTAGGTTCCGCTTCATTAGCGACCAAAAGTTTTCAAGGCTGTTCGTGTGAATCTGGCCGTCAACGTAACGCTCGGCATGATTCACCGTCTCGTGGACAAACTTGGAGCGCAGCGTGTCATGCACCACGGCCTCATCCGTGTAGATCGCAGAGCCGTACTTCACGTTCTTTAGAATCTCGGCCTGCAGAGTATCGCGCCGGACGTTCTTGACGACCTTCGCGCGAACCTGACGTGTAGCGCGGTCAAACATGCCAATGACCGGGGTCTTGTTGTCTTTGCGAACCTCATAGCCCTCTGCCATGCAATCAGGGAAGTCCTCGCGCATCTTCGCTACGCGGCTCTTGTGCATGTTCGCCAGTTTGCCGCCGACAAATGCCTCATCAACCTCTACGGCCTTGTCTCCGTGCTCCCATGTGTCCTTAGCCGCGTTAGCCTCGCCAGCGCCAGCGTTCCCGTTAGGGCCGGGAGTGCCTAGCTTGGAGCCGTACTCTGTATCCTTCATCGCAAGACGAATTCTGTGCAGCATGAACCATGAGGATTTTTGAGTCACGCCCAGCGACCGCGATAGTTCATAGCTGCTGACGCCGTTCCGCATGTTCGATAGCATCCACGCCGCAGGAAGCCACTTCTCTAGACTGATCGGTGAGTCCTCAAACACAGTGCCGACCTTTAGCGAGAACTTCTGCTTCGGGTGCTTACCGTAGCAGCGGTAGACCTTCGCGTTCTCCAGCCAAGTGACCTTCTCAGAACCGCACCGGGGACACTTCACCACCCCATCCGGCCAGCGAACGGCTATCATAAACTGGCGGCAGCGTTCGGCGTCGCTAAAGTATTGAACCGCTTCGAGTAAGGTCTTAGGGCTGTCCATGAATCTAAGGTAGCAGACTGACTATGGTCTGTCAAGTATATTATTGCCTGCCCCGGGGCCACACATTCTAAAGCCACTTACGTACAGGATACCCGCTACATAGGGGGGAGGGGGGTACCCTCCGTTATAGTCATCATCGAACCCCCTGGAGCCTCCGTTGCGCATCGACGCCCACCACCACCTGTGGCACTACACAACCGAAGACTACGGTTGGATCGACGACCGCATGAAGGTCCTGCAGCGCGACTTCCTGCCCACAGACCTCGCCACCGAAACGGCTGCCTCCCGTGTCACCGGCTCCATCGCCGTCCAGGCACGCCAAAGCCTCGAAGAAACGCATTGGCTCCTCGATCTGGCAGCAGAATCATCGATCATCAAAGGCGTGGTTGGCTGGGCTCCCATCGCATCCGAATCCTTCACATCCACGCTCGAAACACTGCAACAAAACCCGCTCTTAAAAGGCCTCCGCCACGTCGTCCAAGCCGAACCGGACGGCTTCCTCGACGCGGAATCCTTCAACCGCGGCATTGCCACGATGCGCGACACCAGCCTCGTCTACGAAATCCTCATCTTCGCGCGCCAACTTGAAGAAGCCATCCGCTTCGTCGACCGTCACCCAAACCAGACCTTCGTCCTCGATCACATCGCCAAACCCGATATCGCCAACAACGGCTTCGCCGCTTGGGAACCAGCCTTCCGTGAGCTGGCCAAACGCCAGAACGTCCACTGCAAGCTCTCCGGAATGGCCACCGAAGCTGACTGGCAAACCTGGACACCTGACCTCCTCAAGCCCTACTTCGAAACCGCCCTCGAAGCCTTCGGTCCACTCCGCATGATGGTCGGCAGCGATTGGCCCGTGATCAACGTTGCTTGCAGCTACACCCGCTGGTGGCAGATCATCACACAGTGGCTCGCTCCGCTCTCCGGCAACGAACGCGAGCAGATCGAAGGCAGGACAGCCGCAAGCGTCTACCGGCTCGCTCCCTAATCCAACCAAGGAACTCTATGAAAGCGCTGTCGCTGCTCCAACCCGAAGACGCCCGCATCACAGACATCGCCGAGCCCACCCACGCCGCAGGCGACATCCTCCTCAAGGTCCAGATGGTCGGTCTCTGCGGAACCGATCTCAACTCGTTCCGCGGCAAAAACCCGCTCATCACCTACCCGCGCGTTCTGGGCCATGAAATCGCCGCAACCGTCCTTGAAGGCACCACAGCCATTCCAGCGGGAACCCACGTAACCGTCTCGCCCTACACCAGCTGCGGCGTCTGCCCATCCTGCCGCCGCGGACGCCACAACGCCTGCCGCCATAACGAAACCTTCGGCGTGCAGCGCGATGGCGCAATCACCGAGCTGCTCTCCGTTCCCGCCACCAAGGTCTATCCCTCAACCTTGCCACTCAAGCACCTTTGCCTCACCGAGCCGCTCACCGTAGGCTTCCACGCCGTCTCCCGCGGCCGCGTCATGCCGCACGACACCGTAGCCGTCTTCGGCTGCGGCGGCATCGGCCTCGGAGCCATCGCCGGTGCAGCCTTCCGCGGCGCCCGTACCATCGCCATCGACCTCGACGACGAAAAGCTCGCAACTGCGCAGCTCGCAGGCGCCACCAATGTCATCCACTCCAGCCGCGAGAATGTCCGCGAGCGGCTGAGAGAGCTCACCAACGGCGACGGCCCCGACGTCATGATCGAAGCCATCGGCCTTCCCGAAACCTTCCGCATGGCCGTAGAAGAAGTCGCCTTCACCGGACGCGTCGTCTACATCGGCTATGCGAAGGAACCGGTAGCCTACGAGACGCGCCTCTTCGTCCAGAAAGAGCTGGACATCATGGGCTCTCGCAACGCCTTGCCGCAGGACTTCCTCGACGTTATGGCCATGCTCGCAACCGGCAGGTTCCCCGTCGATCAGGCCGTTACCGCCATCGTCTCGCTCGACGAATCTCCCTCGATGCTGGCGAAATGGTCCGCGAATCCCGCAGCTTTTACCAAGATCATGATCCAGATGAGTTCGTAACTACTTCAGCGCGAAGATGTGCTCCATCAACATCCACTTCTCACCGGGTTTCGCCTGCGGAAGCGCAGATTGATACTTCCACATCAGCTGCTCCCACTCCTGCACCTTCGGGTTCGCGGCGTCAGCCGCTGCTTTGGCTTCAAACGAAAACGAGTCATTAACATCCATGATCATGAAGAGCCGATTGCCCAGCGAATAGATATTCATGTCCGTAACACCGGAATCCAGAAGGCTCTTCTTGATCTCAGGCCAAACGTTCTCGTGGTATTTCTTGTACTCCTCGATCAGATCGTTGTCGTCTTTGAGATCAAGTGCCAGGCAAAAGCGCTTCACGCAAACCCCCTTGGATATCGTTCCAGTCTCCATCCCGGAGACTACCGGATTCGACAGAAACTCGTCCATTGCGTTTTCACTGTTCAAATGGTTTTTTTAGGACCAGCCGAACGGACAGGTAGAATGGCTTCGTCGGCCTGCATGACGCAGCGCCACAAGGAAGACCATGTATCTCGGAATCGACTGCGGAACACAAGGCACCAAAGCTCTCCTAATCGACGTCGCCGGAAAGGCGCTCGGTCGCGGCTACGCTCCACATGCTCTTATCGAGCGCGCCAATGGAGCGCGCGAGCAGGAACCGCAGTGGTGGATTGACGCTCTCATCACCTCCGTGAAGCAGTCCCTTACCCAGGCGAAGAGCACCGGCGTTGTGGCAATCGGCGTTTCCGGCCAGCAACACGGTCTCGTTGTCCTCGACGAAGCCTTACAGGTCATCCGTCCTGCCAAACTCTGGAACGACACTGAAACAGCGCCGGAGAACGCTGAGGTTATCGACATGCTCGGCGGTGCAGCTGCTTGCTTCGAGCACTTCGGCATCATCCCGCTCACGGGCTATACCGTCTCCAAGCTCCTCTGGCTCAAGAAGCACGAGCCTGAAAACTTTGCGCGCATTCGCCACATCCTGCTGCCACACGAGTACCTCAACTTCTGGCTCACCGGAAAGCTCTTCGCGGAGTATGGCGATGCTTCCGGCACAGCGTTCTTCGATGTCCGCAAACGCCAGTGGTCTGAAGAGATCCTGAATAAGATCGACGGAGGCAGCGGCCATCTCTTCAACGCGCTGCCGCCGCTTCTCAACGCCGACCAAACCATCGGCCCTCTGCGCGACGAAGCGGCTGAAGTGCTTGGCCTGCCGCGAGACTGCGTTGTCTCCACCGGAGGTGGAGACAACATGATGGGCGCGATCGGAACCGGGAATGTTCGTGAAGGTGTCGTGACGGTTTCGCTCGGCACCTCATCGACCGTCTACTCGTACAGCGAGCAACCAAGTACCGTTGCCGCTGCCGACGTTGCACCGTTCTGCTCGTCCTCCGGTGGATGGCTGCCATTGGTATGTACGATGAACGCCACGAACGTCGTTACGCAGACGCTCAACGTCCTCGGCAAAACCGTTGCGGACATCGAGCCCGCATTGCTTGCTTCCACTCCCGGTGCTGACGGCCTGTGCTTCGTACCTTTCCTCAACGGGGAACGAACTCCCGATTTGCCCACCGCTCGCGGTTCGATCGTCGGTATGTCAGCCAGTAACTTCACGGCGGCGAACCTCATTCGCGCCGTGATCGAAGGCGTCAGCTTCGGCGTTCTGAACGGGCTTGATTTGATCCTGAACGGAAAGCCTGCGGAACGCATCCTCGTTATCGGCGGAGGAGCGAAATCCGCGCAGTGGCGGCAGCTTCTGGCCGACACCACCGGCGCGCTGATCCAGGTGCCCGCCGAGACCGAAGCTGGAGCGCTGGGAGCGGCGATGCAGGCTATTCATGCGCACAGTCAGCTGACGGAAAAGCCGCAAAGCTTCGTGGAGATCGCAGAACGCTGTGTGAGGCTTGAGGGCAACAGCACGGCAGTTCCGCAGAGCGGTCTCCGCGATGCCTATAAACTGTCTATTCAGAGATACAAAGAGGCCGTGAAAAGCCTCTACTCCCTCACCTAGCGATGGAACAATAACATCCACAAGAAACAACCGACAGGAGACACGATGGGCAGGCAGATGACGATGGGCGTAGTGGTAGGTAATCGCGGGTTCTTTCCCAGCCATCTTGCAACGAGCGGACGGCTAGAGATCGTTGGCGCGCTTGAAGCGGCAGGTATCAAGGCCATCGTTCTTACGCCGGAAGAAACTGCTCATGGCGCCGTAGAAACCTATGAAGACGCGAAGAAGTGCGCGGCGCTTTTCAAGAAGCACGCTGACGAGATCGATGGCATCATCATCACCTTGCCTAACTTCGGCGAAGAGCGCGGACTGGCCGACACACTGCGGCTCGCCAACCTGAACGTTCCCGTGCTGATTCAGGCAACACCGGATAGCACCGGTAAGATGGGCATTGCGTTCCGGCGCGACAGCTTCTGCGGCAAGATGTCGATCTGCAACAATCTCAAGCAGTATGGCATTCCTTACTCGCTGACGACACTGCACACGGAAGCTCCGGACTCTATGGAGTTCAAGGCCGACCTGCGGTGGTTTGCCGCGGTTTGCCGCATCGTTCGCGGCCTGCGCAATGTGCGCTTTGGTGCTATCGGCGCGCGACCCACGGCGTTCAATACGGTTCGATACTCCGAGAAGCTGCTGGAGAAGTCCGGCATCACGGTGGAGACGCTCGATCTGAGTGAAGTAATGGGGCGCATTGAGAAATCGAAGGACAATGATGACGCGGTGCAGGCCAAGCTTGCGGCTATCAAGAAGTACATTCCGGTTGGGCAGACTCCGGAAGCTGCGCTGATGAAGATGGCCAAGCTCGGCGCGGTCATCGATGGATGGATGGCCGCCAGTGAACTCACTGTTTCTGCTGTGCAGTGTTGGACCTCCATCGAAGAGTATCTCGGCATCGTTCCCTGCACGGTGATGTCGATGATGAGCGAACAACTCATCCCTTCAGCCTGCGAAGTGGATGTGCTCGGAACGCTTTCGATGTATGCGCTGACGCTCGCGAGCGAAACACCATCGGCGCTGCTGGACTGGAACAACAACTACGGCGACAACCCGGACAAAGCCGTCTGCTTCCATTGCTCGAACCTGCCCAAGCACTTCTTCCGTGAAGGCGTGAAGATGGACTACCAGCTCATCATCGCGGGCACCGTCGGTAAGGAGAACACGCACGGCACGCTTGACGGCACTGTGAAGGCGGGAGATATGAGCTTCGCGCGCTTCTCCACGGACGATTTCAACGGTCAGATCACCGGCTATGTGGGCCAGGGACGCTTTACCGACGATCCGCTCACGACCTTTGGCGGCGCCGGCGTGGTTGAGATTCCCAACATGCAGAAGCTGCTTCGCTATATCTGCGAGAATGGCTTTGAGCATCACGTTGCCGCGAACTTCGCCTCTGTGGCTTCGCCGGTTGAAGAAGCGGCCTCCAAGTACCTGGGCTGGAAGATGCATCACCACGCTTAGGGCTGGCGCATCTCTCGTCCGGCGCCAAATCGGGCCGCGCTAGAATTGACACGGAGACTGTGAGCTTGTTTCGCGCCCTTTTTCGTGTTGCCCTGTGCCATCTTCTGGTTGTCGGCGCAGTTCTGGGCGCAGAAGCACAAGGTACGGAAACTTCGGTGCCACCGTCTGCTCCTTCGAGCCCCATCAACGAAGTTGCGAGGGTTCCAGGGCTGAGCACGGTATTGCAAGGGTTCAACGCCGGTCTCACGTTCTCCGGCGTTCACGATTCGTCCATTGGCTGGTATACAGTCGCTACACCGGCTATCAGTTATACCTTCTCGCATCACTACTCGGCTGACGCGAGTTTTTCGATCTATCCCTATCGCCTGGCGCCTACCCAGCAAACCAACCCGCCGCCCAATCGCCGGCTCATTTCGGCGATTGGCGATCTTGGCGATACATGGATCGGCCTGCACGCCACCTTTGATCCGTGGCGCCTGCAGAACACAACGACCGCTGCCATGACGATCCCTACGGGAAACCGATCGGATGGACTGTCCACCGGCAGAGTAACCTTCGACTTCAGCAATCATACGGAGCGTTACTTCGGGAATACGGGCATTCTGCTTGACCTTGGTGGAGGCGATTCATCTGGCCTGTTCAATCGACTCGTCAGCAACGACTACAACTCGCTCGGCCCCATCGCCCACTTCCAAACCGGGTTGATCTTCTGGCTGCCGGGCCGAACCTATATCCAATCGCTGGCGTATGAGCAACTGCCTATCGGCGACCAGAAGCTGTATTCCACGATCACGGTTCCGGGCAAGCCGCCAGTCAGCGTCATCACGGGCCGCAATATCAGCGAAGACAATGGCTTTACGACTTCGTTAGGAGTTCCGCTGACGCCGAATATCACCTTCTCCAGCTACTACAACCGTAGCTTGCGGCTGCATCTGGACACGGTATCGACGGGCATCACCTTTGTGTTCAAAGGAACACCGATCCACCGAGGACTATCGTTGATTGATAAGGCTTTGCTGGAAGGAGAGCGTTCCGTTCCGCCGATTGAGAAGCCGCAGTAGACCGCTACTGAATCTTCTGGAGCTTCTGTATCTGGTCGGGGTCCATGGAACTTCGAATCTGTAACAGCATTTCGGCCGTGGCCTTTTGCAACGACGCCCTGGCCTGGTTCACAGCGTCGATCGTGGCAAAGAGTTCAGTCGAGTTGGCCTGGGGCTGCTTGTTGAGCGCATCCAGTTTGGCCTGCTCGGCCATCAGCGTCTTGTAGTTGTTCACGATGGCAGGCCTGCTCGCATCGAAGATGGAGTCCATCTTTCGTTGCTGGTCGCTGCGCAATCCGATCCTGCTGGTGACACTCTTGTTGTCCCACCAGCGGCCTGGTGGACCGAATTGCAGGCCCCGTACGGCGCCATTCGTTCCCGCGGCGTTCGAGTTCGCGGACGGCTGGTTCCCTGCTGATCCGTTGGAGTTCGCAGGAGGAGGTCCGCCGGGTCCCCCTGGGCCGTTCGGCCCTCGTTGAGCTGGCGGAGGAGGAGGTGGTGGTGGAGCGCCGCCTCCGTGCTGCGCAGACGCGCGAAGGCCCGCGGCGAATAGAAGGCCGAAGCAGACCACCGCGATCCTCGCTGTGCGCAGCGTCATGGCGTCCTCGATCCCGAAACTCTCCGTGACGAATGCCCATCCGTGAGCTGGTACTCCTGGAAGGGTGAAGGATCCTGCGGTGCCAGAGCTACATAGACCGACTGCATCAGCTTGTCATCCTGCGCGATCTGGCTGGCCGAGTCCTGCGGCGCAGCGATCTCCGCGGTTTGGTCCCCTGCGGGGACAGTCCTGCGGTGCATCCACTGCGGCAGACCTATGGCAAGCAGGACGGCGGCGGTGAGGGCCCATCCTGCCGCAACAAATCCTGTCCGCCGGGCATTTGTCTTCGCGAGCGCACGGATGCTGACACGGGACGCGGATTCGCTCCACGCTGCGGAAGCTTTGCCGAAGTCGTTGACGGATGATCCAAAAACGGCGAGCTCGGCCCGGCAAAGTTCGCATGACGCAAGATGCTGCATGCTGGCCTCGTTGGGCTCCGTCAGCATGCACTCCGTAAACTGGTCGTCGGTCAGGTGCGGGGTCACGGCCGTTCTCATAGCTTCTCCCTTAGAGTAGCCCGAATCGTGCTGATGCCGCGATGCAAATGGGTCTTGACCGTATTCACATTCATACCGGTCGTTTCCGCGATTTCGGTGACGTCCATGCCTTCAAAGAACTTGAGCAGGAAAACCCGGCGCTGATTCACCGAAAGCGTTTCCAAAGCAGCTTTCACCTGTTCGGTCCGCTCCCGGGCCAGCAGCCGGGTCTCGGCCGAGCTCTCGTCAGAGGGCAAAAACGATGCCAGCTCCGTGACGTCCAGCGAGGTCGCACTGGCCCTGCGCCAGAACTGAAACTTTTTGCGCCGCACCTGGTCGCGGATCAGATTGTTGGCGATGCTGATCAGCCACGTGTTGACGGAGCACTCGCCACGGAACGAAGCACGGCCGTTGTAGGCCTTCAGGAAGCAATCCTGTGTGATCGTCTGCGCAAGATCGGCGTCCCCAATCGAGAACGTGACGAATCGCAGTACTCTGGGCCAGTACGCTGCAACGAGCGAGTCGATGTCGTCCAGTTCGGAGATGGCGGCCACCTGGCTTCCCAGGTGAATCATAGATGCGTTGAGAGCAATTTGCATACTGTCGCGAGGGACGCGGATGCAAGGCAACCGGGGTTACACGGGACGGGAAAAAGTAAAGAAAAAGTCCTGCCGCCGAGCCATCTTTGTCTTTTCCGAACGCAGCCCGGCTCCGGTCAGTCTGCGACAGTGGCCCCTAAATGATCTTCAGCTTCCGCTGTAGCTCTTCGAGCGACACCTGCTTGGTTTCCGGGAAGAAGAACAGCACGACGACGAACTGGAGCACCATCATTGCCGAAAAGAACATGAATGGATAGGCGCCGGAACGCAGTGCGATGACCGGGAACACGTAGCTCAGGATGGCGTTCATCACCCAGTGCGTGCCGGACCCGAGGCTTTGGCCCTTACCGCGTACGCGGGTTGGAAAAACCTCCGAGATATAGACCCAGATCACGGCGCCCTGGGAAATCGCGAAGAATCCGATGTAGGCCACCAGCGCCCAAACCAGCAGCTCTTGATGCCGATGTGACGCAAATATTGCCGCCACCGACGCCAGGGAGAAGCACGTACCGACAGCCCCGATCAACAGCAGCATCTTGCGACCGACGCGATCGATCAACGCCATGCCGACCATCGTCGCCAACAGGTTCATCAAACCGATGGCCACGGCCTGCAGGTTCGACGACATGCGGCTGAAGCCCGCAGCGGCGAAGATATCGTTCAGGTAGTAAAGAATCGCATTGATGCCGCTGAGCTGATTGAACGCGCCAATCGCAATTGCGAGAAAGATCGGCTTGCCATAGCGAAAGCGGCCGTTCATTCGTTCAAACAGAGACGCACTCTTCTGACTAAGCTCCAGATGCAGCGATTCGCGAACGTCCTGTAACTCCGCCTCGGAGTTCGGCGAGCCCATCATCTCCAGCACTTCGCGGGCTTCGTCGAAGCGGTTCTGTGTGGAGAGCCAGCGCGAGGAACGCGGAATGGTGAACAACAGCACAAAGAAAATCAGCGCCGGAACGGCTGCGACTCCCAGTTTCCAACGCCATTCCGCCGCTCCAAGATTCGCGAGGCTGATGAGATAGTTCGACAGATAGGCCAGAAGGATGCCGATTACGATGTTGATCTGGAAGGTGCCCACCAGGCGTCCGCGCAGGTGCGCCGGGGCAAGCTCCGCGATATAGACCGGGCCCAGCACCGAGGACCCTCCAATACCCAGGCCGCCCAGAAAACGGGCCGCCAGCAGCAGGTTCCAGCTCGGGGCAAATGCGCAGCCAAGCGAGGACAAGATGTAGAGGATTGCGGTCAACCGCAGCATCTCGCGTGAACCGTACTTTTGCCCAAGTGAACCGGCCGTAAGTGCGCCGATCACCGTTCCCCACAGCGCAATGGATACGGTAATGCCCAGCTGCGAAACGGTCACATGTCCCAGCAGCGGGATCAGCCAGTGAACATTAGCAAGGCCAAACGTGCGTGTAAGTCCAGCGGTCGTTCCGGAAATCACGGCTGTATCAAAGCCAAACAACAGGCCACCGAGCGCGCCGACAAACGTGCTCCGGATGATGTATTTATTCAAACGCAACGCCCACCCCCATCCTTCTCGACTTCATCCCGCGCAACAGCCGAACGCCTCCTCTGAACCAGAGTTGCTCCACGAGTCTGTCAACTCGAAACTCTATCAGCAGGAAGCGCTTCGGTGAAGACAATAAATCATGCGGGCTGTTGGCGAGCGGACCACAAAACTTGATACGCTTCTAGCGATTGCAAACGATTGCAGTGCTGGACGCAGGTTCAGAATCCCACGAAGTACTACGAGGTTGCTTCTCATGATCTCTCTTGTCAGCCGTCTTTTTTCAAAAGGCCGCATTCTCGCAGTCATGCTTGCCGTAGCGCCTTTTGCGCAGGCTCAGAAGATGAAGGCGCCGGATATCACGCAGCAGCCGACACTTTATGTGGTTCCTTACGCGCATCTGGATACGCAGTGGCGCTGGGAGTTTCCGCAGACCATTAGCGAGTATCTGTTGAAGACCTTGAGAGTCAACTTCTATTACATCGACAAGTATCCCCATTACGTTTTCAACTGGACGGGAGCCAACCGTTACCGTCTGATGAAGGAGTATTACCCCGCCGACTACGCACGGATGAAGCAGTACATCGGCCAGGACCGCTGGTACCCTGCGGGTGCGTCGGTTGAAGAAGGCGACGTGAACCTCCCCAGCGCCGAGTCGATCTTCCGACAGGTGCTCTACGGCAACGGATACTACCGCAAGGAGTTCGGCAAATCGAGCGACGACTTCATGCTGCCGGACTGCTTCGGGTTTCCGGCTTCCTTGCCGACGATCCTCGCGCATGCAGGCGTCAAAGGCTTCTCCACGCAGAAGCTCAACTCCGGCTGGCAGCCTGCGGCACAGGTTGGCGGCCCTGACTCACCGGAGCAAACCCCCGAAGGCATTCCTTTCAACGTCGGCGTATGGAAAGGACCTGATGACGAGTCGATCCTCGCTGCCTTCAATCCTGGGGGCTACACCGGCGGTATTCGTTATGACCTGAGCAAATCGCCGGCGCAGGACCCTGCCAGCTCGCAAAACCAGAAGAACGTCGACTGGCCTGCGCGCATCGCGCTGGATGGTAAGGTCACCGGGGTCTTCGCCGACTATCACTACATCGGCACCGGCGACATCGGCGGAGCCACGGACGAAGAGACTGTAAAGCTGCTCGAAGCCATCGTCACCAAAGGCGATGCCGTGCTGCCGGGATCGAAAACCGCGGTGCGATTGGGCGAGGGTCCTGTGACAGTGCTCAGTGCCACTTCGGACCAGATGTTCCGCGACATCAAACCGGAGATGACCGCGAAGATGCCTTCCTACCAGGGAGATTTAGAACTGATCAACCACTCCGCCGGGTCCCTGACCTCGCAGGCGTATCACAAACGCTGGAACCGCGAGAACGAGATCCTTGGTGATGCCGCGGAGAAAGCTTCGGTCGCTGCGGCATGGATTGGCGGCATCCCTTATCCGCAGCAACGAATCAATGATGCGTGGATGCTTCTGCTCGGAGGGCAGTTCCACGATACCGGCGCAGGCACAGCAACGCCGCGAGCCTATGAGTTCGCACAGAATGACGATGCGATTGTGATGAACCAGTTTGCGGACGTGCTAAGCAGTTCCGTCGAAACAGTGGCTTCCAATCTCGACACGAAGGTCGATGGTCTGCCAATCGTCGTCTATAACTCGCTCAACATTGAGCGCGAAGATATCGTTGAAGCGAAAGTCGATCTTCCGGTGGAGACGCTGAAGCGAGTTGGTGTGTTCGGCCCCGACGGCCAGCGAGTTCCTTCGCAGGTGGAAGATGGAAAGCTGCTTTTTGTGGCACGCGCTCCCTCGGTGGGCTATGCCGTTTATACCGTGCGGCCTGGGGCAGCCGCGAAGGCATCGTCCACACTCAAGGTCACAAACACTTCGCTGGAGAATGCGCGCTACACCGTGAAGCTCAACTCTGCTGGAGATGTGACGAGCGTGTTCGACAAGTCACTGCAGAAAGAACTGCTCAGCGCGCCGATTCGCCTTGCCATCACAACCGACGCACCTAAACAATGGCCCGCATGGAACATGGACTTCGACCAGGTCGAAGCCGACCCTCGTGCTTATGTTGCAGGCCCAGCCACAATCCGTATCACCGAAAATGGCCCGGTCCGCGTATCGCTCGAAGTAACCCGTAAAACCGAAGGCTCGACCTTTGTGCAAACCGTAAGCCTGTCAACGGGAAGCGCCGGCGAGCGCGTGGAGTTTCGCGATGCGATCGATTGGAGCGACAAAGCCGCTAGCCTGAAGGCCGTCTTCCCACTGGCTGCAACCAACAAGATGGCGACCTATAACTGGGAGGTCGGCACCATTGAGCGCCCCAATGCCTACGCGAAACAGTTTGAGGTGGCCACGCATTACTGGGTCGACCTGACAGACCAGGACAAGAAGTGGGGCGCCACCGTGCTGACCGATGTGAAGAATGGCTCAGACAAGCCGGACGACCACACGATTCGCCTCACACTGCTGCGCACTCCTGGCTTCCATCCACCTGTCAGTGCGGAGGACGCTGCGCATAAGGCGTACAGCGATCAGCTCAACCAGGACTGGGGGCATCACGAAATTCTTTACGGCCTTGCCGGCCATACCGGCGACTGGCGCGGAAGCAATACAGATTGGCAGGCGTACCGGTTGAGCACGCCATTGCTTGCTTTCTCCACGGTGAAGCACGAAGGCACACTCGGCCACAGCTTCTCGCTGATGCATATCGACAATCCAGACGTGCGCGTGCTGGGTTTGAAGAAGGCAGAGACGGGCGACGACGACACAATCCTACGGCTAGTTGAACTGCACGGTGAGGCTGCATCGCACGTTCACGTGAAGTTTGCTTCGGGCATCGCATCAGCAACCGAAACCAACGGGCAGGAAGATGCAAAGGGACCGGCCACCATCGTCGATGGTACGCTGGATACCTCCTTTTCTCCCTATCAGCCCAGAACCTTCGCGCTGAAGTTCAATGCAGCGCCTGTCAAGATGTTGCCTCCTCCTTCCGAACCGGCAGTTCTTCCGTACGATCTGGCGGTTGCCAGCGGGAATGACACCCATGCTGTCGGCGGGTTCGACAAGGACGGCAACGCTCTTCCGGCCGAGATGCTGCCGTCAGATCTGAGCTTCGACGGCATCGACTTCCATCTTGCTCCGGCGGGAACGAGCAAGCCCAATGCTGTAGTAGCGCGCGGCCAGAGCATTTCCCTTCCGGCGGGAAGCTTCAACCGTGTCTACATCCTCGCGGCTTCAACGAATGGAGATCAAAAGGGAATCTTCCGGCTGGGAAATCACACCGAGGAGCTCACCGTGCAGAGTTGGAAGGGTTTCATCGGTCAGTGGGACACACGTCAATGGAAGCCACGGCCTGATACGTTCTCGGTCGGGAATCCCGCGAAGCAAGTACCGCTGCGCAAGGACTGGGCGGTCTCGGCAAATCACGCTGCGTGGGACGTGGAGAATCGCGGCTCGCAGGCGTGGTCGCCACGGTATCCGGACGACTATCTCGGTCTTACGCCGGGATACATCAAGCCTGCAACGGTGGCATGGTACTCCTCGCATTACCACACACCGGAGGGGTTGAATGAGCCGTATGCCTATAGCTATCTTTTCGGCTACTCGATGGATTTACCTGCGGATACGAAGTCCATCACACTCCCGAACAACCCAGATATCCGCATCCTGGCCATTACCGTTGCGATTATGCCGCCTGCGGTAAAAGCGTTGCAGCCACTGCACGACACGCTGGCAAGCAGCAAATAGGTACAGCCGTTACTGCGCGCGGCTGCGGCGCAGTAACGGCGTTCTACTGGACTTGCTCCATTACGACTTCTATGTCGATGTGACGCGTGCTGCCAAGGATATCGACCGAGCCGAGGATGAGTGGCTTATTGAGCGTGAGGAACGATGTGCCTTCGATCACCGTCTGGCGGACCACGGGTTCCTGAACGTTGGCAATGTTTTTATCCTCACCGAGACTCGATTGCTCTACCTTGCTATAGAGTCGCGCTCCATGCTCGATTTCGTCCAGCTGCGCGGAGAAGTTCATACCGACATCGAGGTATGTGAACTGCGTCTCGGTACCGTTGGTGGTTGCCGCTCCAGGGCTATAGCTTCCGGTAGCTACGGGGACCTTGCTGCCCTGCTTGAGCGTTGTGCGCTGGCCTGTGACGACGACCATGGAGAAGTGTTGCGTACCAGCGCGCTTGCCTGCGTCCACATCCGTGAGCGTGTAGGTAAGACGGTAGGTTTTGCGCGGCCGGTCGAGCTCATTGATCAGCTTCTGCACGGTGGCAAGCTGGTCCGGCGCGGCGTCGACCACGATAGCGTTTTGCTCCGCAACGAGAAACATCTTCACATAGGGCGGCAGAAGATTGCGCAGCGCAACGAGAATCTCATTGGCTTCACTTGGCTGACTGGCGTTGGTGAGATAGAAGGTCTTTACCTGGAACTCGGCCGTTTTAGCTTCCATCTCGGCGGTATAGGAGCTCGATTTTTTCGGTGCCTCGACCTTCGGAGTATCCGGGGTCTGCGCCGCAGCGGCTAGCGAGAGAGTGAGCGTGAGTATCGTGATCAGAGTTGCGGGTTTCATGGGTTCTCCGTGAGATGAAATGCGGCGGCGACTATTCGGGGGCCTGTACTGTTTCGGGTGGCGTGAAGAAAGCTTTGAAATCGTCACTTTCGGCAGCGATTCTCGCTTCGCGGCCTGTGGAGGTCAGCTCGGCAACTTCAACCGCGTCCGGATGATGGGCAATGCGGCGGAGAAGCTTTTCCTGTTCGGTGAGCGGAAGCTCAGGAGCCGGGAGGCTGGGTGCATTCGCCTCTGCCAGCGCTGTGGGATCGCAGTCGCATAGCAGTTGATGGGTTCGTCGCGTTGTTCGAACAGAGGGAATGTTGGCGGGTATCTTTGTCGAGACATGAGGGATCAAAGGCTTAGGATCCAGTGCAGCTGCAGGTATCTGTGAAACGGTGGCTTCCGGCAACGGGTTTGCCGTGCGGGAAGAATGGGTGCCGTGTGGCATGAGATGGATTGCCAGGATCACCGCAATCACTGCCGTTGTAGCGAGTGCAGCGAAACTCCACGGGAAAACGCGTGACGGCATGGTCTCACGTTGAGCCACGGCAGCCAGCACCCGTTGCTGCATGGCATGGGGAGGCTCGGTGTCGCGAAGAGCGTTAAGGATGCGTTTGAGGTCCTGATCGGAGTTGTTCATACGGAAGCTCCTTTTTCCAGACGGGTGCGAAGCCGGGTGCGGGCCCGGAAAAGCAGAGCACGTACGGCGGATTCACTGCGGCCGGTAACGGCGGCCAGTTCTGTGGTTCCCAGTTCATCGAGGGCCGAAAGCAGAAGGATCTGGCGCTCCTTCTTTGGCAGCCGGTCGATTTCGCGGAGGATCGTCTTCATTCGCTGGGCTTCATGCAGGGCCTCGTCGGCCGGGGTGCCGGGATTGACGAGCGTTGCGGCGAAGAGGTCGTCGATCTGGTCGGGACGAATGCGCCGGCGACGATCGAGCGCGAGGTTCCAGGTGATGCGAACGAGCCAGACCCGCATGTCCCGGACACTGTGTAGCGTTCGCCGGTGTTCGAGCACCCGGACAAAAGTGTCCTGTACGGCATCTTCAGCTTCGGAGCGCGACCGGAGCACGGAGTGCGCCACCCGGAACAGCAGACCGGAGTATTGCGCGACCAGCGACGCAAGATCGGTTTCTGATCTTGCGCTGTGCTGCATCGGTAAAGCCAAGTTGAAATCCTCGATCACGGTGGGCATCTAGCAGGACAGACGGGTGAGAGGGCGATTCGCTCGATTATTTTTGCGGAAGCCTGGAAGAGGTGGCGCTCCATAGTGCGACTGTCGCGGGACGATAAAGACCGTAAAATACCCCATTTGCGCCATAGGATGACCCCCCTGGGGACGCATAGAATCGGAACACGTATAGAACTGACGTCGGGCTCCAAGGTGAGACATTATGGCCACAAACGATAAAGAGTTCGCGAATCTCGAACTCGCTGTTGTTGATAGGCCGGGGCTTGAGAAAATCGTGGCGAGCGAAGACGCGGAAAAAGTGCGCGCGAAGTCCGTAAAGATTGTGGCCCTGCTGGTACTGTCGGCCGCAGTAGCGGTAGCGTTCCTTGCTGCAGGTGGCTACACGGTCTACAGAAACCTGAAGCAGACAGAGATGGCGCGAGACTGGATCGAACACTCCCAGGAAGTACTGTTCAACCTCCAGACGCAGCAGCTCCGCATAGAACGCGTGGACTTCAACCTGCAGCTCTATGCAACAACTGGAGACCGCGAAAAGCTGCACTCGGCGCTGATGCCCTCGACGTACCTGGGCGCGGACATGCTGCAGTTGAAGGAATTGGTGAAGGACAACCCCTCCCAGAGCCGCCACGCCAAGGATCTGGGCGAAAAAGAGCAAAAACTGGCCGATATTGTTACCAGCGCAGCGGCCAGCAAAACGGTTCCCGACAAAGAGCTTCTCCAGTGTAGAAACGCGATTAACGTATTGCAGCAGGAAGAACATGGATTACTACTGCAGCGGACGAACGATTCCAAGGAGAAGTCCTACGAGAGCTTCCTGCTAAGCAGCGGTTTCCTTGGAATTTCTACAGTGATTGTCGTCGTGTTGTTCCTTTTCCTCTTCCGGGACGCAGCCCGGCGGAGGCTGGACGAAACACGCCTCTCTGCCGCGAAGGCCCAGTTGGAAACTACGGTCCGGAAGCTGACCAATCGCGCCCAGGAGTCGAGTTTGCTGACCAATGCACGCGACGAGTTGCAGTTGTGCATGACCGCCAAGCAGGCACATGAGAGCGTGGTGAGGCACATGCACATGTTGCTGCCCGGAACCAGCGGAGCGACACTGGTCATCAATAACTCGCGCCGCATGGTGGAGATTGCCGCTACATGGGGCGAAGCCACGCGGCTGGTGGATGGGTTCGCTCCTGATGCCTGTTGTGGCTTGCGGGCAGGCAGGGCTCGCTGGCGGCAACCCGGTAAAGCCGAACTGAACTGCATGCATTTTGTGGGTGCCGCGCCGGACAACTACCTGTGCGTTCCCCTCGCAGCTCACGGAGAAACCCAGGGCTTCGTATTCGTGTGTTCGGATACGCCGAAATCACTGATCATTGCCGAAGAACGGACACCCCTGATCGTGGAGTTGGCGGAACTGGCTTCGCTTTCGATCGCAAGCCTCAACCTGCGGGCCAAGCTGGAAGGACAATCCATCCGCGACGGGCTGACTGGTCTGTTCAACCGGAACTTTATGGAAATTGCGCTGGAGCGCGAGTTGCACAGGGCGGCGCGACAGGGAACGCCCGTAGCCGTGATGATGCTCGATGTCGACCACTTCAAGCTGATGAACGACACCTTCGGCCACGAGGCCGGGGACATTGTGCTGCGCGAGGTGGCCGAGTGTTTCCGGCGTTCGCTTCGCGAGGAAGATATCATCTGCCGGTATGGCGGCGAAGAGTTTGTCGTGATTATGCCGGACGCCAATGAAGCGACGGCAGCGCGAAGAGCGGAGATGATTCGCGGCGCTGTTTCCGAAATTCGCACCCACTACCGCGGCGAGTTGCTGGGGTCGATCACCATCTCCGTGGGTATTGCGATGTATCCAGATGCAGGCAGAGATGGCGGAAACCTCATTCAACTGGCCGATGGCGCGCTGTACCGCGCCAAGCATGCGGGAAGAAACCAAGTCATGCTGGAGTCGTCAAATGCTGTTGGCCTCGCTTAGCTCCGTTTTATCTGCTGCACAATCTGCAGAACCGCATCCACTGGCGTGCCGGGAACAATCCCGTGTCCCAGATTGAAGATGTGGCCGGGACGCTTCGCAGCCAGCTTCAATATCTCAGACACGCGAGCTTCCAGCACATCCGGAGGCGCAAACAACGTAATCGGATCGAGATTTCCCTGCACCGCGCATCCCGGGCCGGCCGCACGCATGCCCTCATCCAACGGGATACGCCAGTCCAACCCCAGCACGTCTGCACCGGTTTCGCGGAAGGTAGGCAGCAAACTCGCGGTATCGACTCCAAAGTAAATCACGGGTACGCCCAGCGCCTTGATGCGCTGGATGAGTTCCGTCGTAGGCGCAAGGCAGTATTGGCGATAATCCTGAACACTGAGCGCACCCGCCCACGAATCGAATACCTGGATCACATCCGCGCCCGCCTCGACCTGCTGCGTTGCATAGGCAACTAACACCTCAACCAACTTGGACATCAGCAACGGCCACGAGCCGTCCTGCGAATACATCAGCTTCTTGGCTTCGATATAGTTACGAGAGCCCGAGCCTTCAATCATGTAGCTGGCGAGCGTAAACGGCGCTCCGCAGAAGCCAATAATGCCGAGCGTATCGCCGTCCTCCCGCAGCCCACTGAAGTGTTTGGCCACCTTCTCGATCGCCTGCGAGACGTATAGCAACTCATCTGTGCGATCTGTGCGCAGCGCCTGAATCTGCTCCAGTGTCCGAATTGGCTGATGCACTACAGGGCCTTCCCCGTTCACAAACTCGAAATCGAGCCCCATCGGCGTGAACGGCAGCAGCAGATCGGCGAAGATAATCGCGGCATCCACGCCCAGCCGCTCTGCAGCCGTTATGGTGACTTCAGCGGCAATATCCGGCGTGCGGCAGATTTCCAGCAGCGAATGGTGCTTGCGCACCGTCATATACTCCGGCATATAACGCCCCGCTTGCCGGAGAAACCAGACAGGCGTGCGGTCAACAGGAAGACGAAGACAGGCGCGAACGAAACGGGAAGTGCTAGAAGGCTGCGGTTCTGACAAAAGTTAGGCTCCAGCATTAAGCCTAGCATCGGCCATCTGCGGCGGGTACTATCTGCGTCCGACGTTCGGACGGAAAGGGATGCGATACGCGACGCCAATCGTAATCAGATTGGGATTGAACTTGTCGGACGCATCCCTGCCTATATTCCATTTCTGCTCTTGAAAATCAAGTTTGGCCTGGAAGTTGCGTGTGACATCGATATCGACACCCCCACCATACGAATACACCGTGGAATTGTCACCCAAATAGCCACCCGCGGGGTGATCGTAGTGGATGGTCCCCTTGCCAACCATGAAATCGGCATACGGATGATAGCGCCAGTTGATGCCGGCCTGGGCGCGGAAACCGACCAGGTACGAACGCTCCTCTACCTGGCTTCCGTTAGCGGTGTTGGCGCGAATTTCAACTGAAGGCGCAACGGGCCATGAAAAATAGCGTGTAAAGTTGACGCCGGCCGTCCCCCCAGTTTCGCGCCCCGAAACAAAGCCCGGCGCAAGACTGGTTATCCCTCCAAACACGGAGATATCCGCTCCCTTGGACTCTGTGGGGACTTCCTGGGCAGAACAATGGTTCGGAACAACTGGAAAAAGTACGCTAAAAATCAGAACTGGGGCAAACAGGAAAAACGAGCCTAGCCGCAAATTATTCACGAAAACCTCACTGCCAACAAGACGACTTTTTAGTTGGAGACGGATTACAGCGTTGAGGCTGCCCGTGTGCCGCTATGGTTTCGATTGGGCAAAAAGGGTTGCCCGTCTGATAGTGGAAATGCGTTTGAGCCGATGAATATAAACTGTAAAGAAGTTTGTCTTGTTCGGGCCATTTTTGTGAAACGAACAGAGCGACGGACCACGAGTTTCAATCTTGCAGTAAGAAAAGACCTTCAGAACCTATGACCAATTACCTGACACTTCCCGTCGGAGCAAAGTCGCCCGACCTGGTGAATGCCGTGATCGAGATTCCCCTGGAGGGAATCAGCAAGTACGAGTACGACAAGGAACTGCATGTGTTCCGTCTGGACCGCAACCTGTTTTCGCCGGTACACTACCCGGGCGACTATGGTTTCATCCCGAGCACGCTGGGCGACGACGGCGATCCGCTGGATGTACTGGTTCTGGTCGATACACCAAGCTTTCCTGGTTGCATACAAGAAGTGCGCCCCATCGGCGTGCTCGATATGATCGACCAGGGACAGGGCGATGAGAAGATTCTCTGCGTAGGCGAAGGAAACCCGCGGTACAACGACGTGAACGACTATTCGCAGATCTACCCTCACATCCTGAAGGAGATCACCCACTTCTTTTCCATCTATAAAGACCTCGAAGGCAAAAGCGTCGAGGTACGCGGATGGAAGGGCGCTGAGTACGCCAAGGAAGTCATCAAAAAGGCGCAGCAGCAGTACATCACCAACAAGACCACGCCGGTTATTCACGCAACGAAGACTGCGTAGGTTCGCGAAAGCAAGAAAGTCCGCCAGCAAGCCGCTGGCGGGCTTTCTTGTTTTCGTTCGCTAACTCGAAGCTGCATCAGACGCAAGCAGCTTCGTCAACGGATAAACAATCGCCCCAGCCATTCCTACAAGCGCTGCAAACGCCAGCGCCGGCAACCCAAGCACATGTTCATCCCGCGCGGCATATAGCGCAAACACGATCAGCGCCGCTGGGAAAATCCCTACAGCTATTGCCCCCGCCGTACCTCCGAAAACGCGAAACGGTCGCAGCAGGTCCGGTTCACGCCGCCGCAACACGACCAGTGCGACGAATTCCAGCAGCAGAGCCGCACCATACAGAACAAGATCGATCGAGATCAGCCGCTCAAAGCTGAAGTTGAGCGCCAGTGCCCAGATCATCGCGCAAAACACCACCGCAAGCCACGGAACCCCGAAACGGTTCACCCGCGTGAAAAGCCGCGGCAGCAGACGATCTTCCGCCATCGCATACGGCACGCGGCTATAGCTCATCATCAGCGGGTTAAACATGCCGACGCCATTGATCATGCCTCCCAGCACAACCGCAAGCCCAAGCGCCGGCCCGACGACGATGCGCGCCGCATCAGTCCACGCGCCCGTAGAAAACTGATCCGGCGCAAGCCCTGCAAGTCCCACCGCAAGCAGTGGAACAATGTACGTAACAGCAACCAGCGCCGCCGCGCCAAGCATCGCACGGGGATAGTTATGCTGCGGATTTTCGACCTCCTGCGCCACGGTCGACGCGTTATCCCATCCCATGTAGTTCCACAGCGTCACCGAGATGGCGCCCGCGATATCAGGCGATGAGATTGGATGCGCCAGCGCACCGCTGCCGCGTCCGTGCCATTGATACAGCGCCACCACCACGAGCACCACAAACGGTGAAAGCAGCACGCAGAACATCACCACTGAACTCTCGCCGACGGCCTTCGCACCCTTCAGGTTCCACAACGTGCAGCCGACAACCACGGCAAGCGCCCACAGCGTCCCGCGATAGCCCGCGGTCCAGGTCGGCATCACGCGCCCCAGGTACAGCACAAAGATCGTCGGATAGATCGCCATGTCGAACACGCTGGCAGCCAGCGAAAGCCACGCTTCCTGGAATCCCCAGAACCGTCCCAACGCGCGCCGCACCCAGACATAGTAGCCGCCTTCACAAGGTATGGCACTGGCCAGCTCTCCCACCATCAGCGACGTCGGCAGTGACCAAAGGAACGGAATCACCGCGAGCATCAATAGAGCACGCAGGTATCCCGCTTTGCCGATGATGTCTTCAAGCCCATAAGGGCCACCCGACACCATGAAGTAGGTCGCTCCGATCAGGGGCAGGAGGCGAAGCTTGTTGTGGCTGGCCATTCACAAATCTCCAAAGAGGATGAAATGACTGTATCGCGTGCCCGCGTTGTACGATCAATGTGCAGCCCACTCAATTTGAGAAAGATGAACGAATGACCATGCTCATGAAGGCGAAGCGAACGTGTTTGCTGGCGGCAATGCTGGTTTGTGGATCGATGGCGACGGCACAGACGCCCCGCATTGCCGATGGTTTTTCCACCGACTGGGAGCACCTTACCATCGATGTCCGCGAGCTTGCCCCTCACTTGTACTTTCTGCATGGCTCCGGAGGCAACACCGTAGCTTCGATCGGCCCGGACGGCACACTGCTCGTCGACACGGAGTTTGCCCAGGTGGCGCCCAAGCTCAAAGAGGCGCTCGTAAAACTGGACGCGGGCAACGTAAAGTATGTGATCAGCTCGCACTACCACGGCGATCACACCGGCGCGAACGCGGCCTTCCATCAGGATGGCGCGACCATCATCGGGCAGGAAAACTGCCGCCTTCGCATGACACAGAGCCGTGTCAGCCCCCTCACCGGCAAAACATCTCCGCCGGCCCCCGTCGCCGGATGGCCGACCCTCACCTACCAAAACCGCATCACTCTCTACCTCAACGGCGAAGAGATCGAAGGCATCTACAAGCAGCCATCCCACACCGACACGGACACCATCGTGTACTTCCACAATGCAAACGTCGTGCATATGGGCGATGTCTTCGTGAACAACCTCTACCCGCTGATCGATATCGCCTCAAACGGCACGGTCGACGGGTATTTCCCGGTAATCGACGCGGTGCTGGCGCGAATCGACGACAAGACGCAGGTCGTACCCGGCCATGGCCCGGTCGCAACCAAACACGAGCTCAAAGCCTACCGCGACATGATCCAGACCGTACGTGACCGCGTAGCCGCGCAAGTAGCTATCGGCAAGAGCCTGGAGGAGATCGAAGCCAGCAAGCCGACACGCGAATTCGACCAGCAATATGCGACCGACCGCGTAGACGGCATTGGGTTTACGGCGACCGTCTATCAGAGCCTCACCGGCAAACGCATGGACTGGAAGCGCCCGGCAAACTAACCAAAACAGCGTCCGTTATAGAACGGGCCGCGAGGCGCGATATAATTCGACGTACCCCGCAGGAGAGTTGGCCGAGTGGCTGAAGGCGGCGGTTTGCTAAACCGTTATAGGACCAAAAGTTCTATCGGGGGTTCGAATCCCCCACTCTCCGCCAGTTTGATTCGAAGCACTTCTTGTTGGTGTGAGAATGCTGGAAAAGCCCGCTTTCGCGGGCTTTTTTGTGGATAAGTTCATCCTGGGAGAAACTTACGGGAATCTGGATGAGTATCCCAGCGCCTGTCGCGAGAATTTGTCTCTCCAGGCTCTTAAATCGGGTGTGGCACGACCTAAGCAACCCAAATGAGCGGGTGTCCGCTCTTGGGTTTAGGGCCAAAGGTTTTTGATACGCTCAAATTGACAAACGTCCAATGCCACCAAGCGTAGTCCAACCCGCTACCTCTTACCCGCCTCGCGTCACTAGCAGCGAGGTAATCGCAAAGTGTGATTATTTCACTCGCGTTCATTTATGGCCTCTCCGTTCCGCGCTTGACCCCGAAGCTTGGCTTCGAAACTTCAAGCAGTCTGAACTCGATCACGCAGTTCACCTGCTAAATTCTTTCATGTACTTTCATCACAATCTAGTACATGAGATGTTTGCATCAGCAGGGAGTCGTAGACCGCGCTGCCGGCTGCGCGCATTTCTGAGAGGTGGCGCCAGTCTGCGCAAAGGTAGTGAATCGACCCAGGCTTGCTCCATGTCGCCAACCGGGAAAAGGCTGACGTGAGAAATTCGGTAAATTCTTTTTCAGTCATCTCCCCCGACGCCATGGCGAACTCTGGGTGGTGGACTCTCCCGTTTCCTGAAGCATGCCCATCGATCACGACGTTATAGGGAGGATCAGCAAAATCACTGAGGCGCGGCGGCTTTCCATCAAGGCAGCGAAGGACGCCTCGCTCCGGGCGTCTCCGCAAAGGACGCGGTGCTCTCCTAAGAGCCAGAGGTCTCCGGGCTGGGTGATAAAAGATAGTTGTTCCTCCGGCAGAGCATCGGCAGAATCTTCGTCGACGACCTCACCCAGGAAGACATCAATCTCAGGAACCTCGAATCCCGTGAGAGAGATATCAATGACCCCTTCCAGGATGATGTCCTGCAGCTCAATCTTGAGGATGTTCTCATCCCATCCAGCATCTTCAGCTAGGCGATTGTCAGCGATGACATAGGCTCGGACTTGGGCCGGCGTGAGCGCCTCCAGCCGAATGGTGGGCACCTGTGCCAGCTTGAGAATCTTGGCTGCCTCCACCCGGCAATGGCCGGCGACGATGGTGTCATGTGCATCAACCAATACCGGATTCGTAAAGCCGAAAGAACGAATGCTCTCTGCTATCTTCCGGATTTGCGTCTTGGTGTGCGTGCGGCCATTTCCCTTGTAAGGAGACAACTCCGAAATCGCACGATAGGTCACCGAAAGCTTTGTCGGGCCGACTGTTTCATGATCGACGAGAGTAGTAATCACGGCTCTCTCGTCAGCCCCAATAGATGGCGTTTCTGGCCTAATCTGATTGTCGACAGGTTGACTACACATTGTTATTAAAGTCCTTTCGAAGCGAAAAATGCTTCACTAGGACCACCTTACAATGGCACGCAAGCCCTCTATTTTTTGGAAAAGCAGCACGTCGTCAAGGATGATTTGTATGGTTCCAAAAAGCCAAGTGTTGGCGATAGACGCGAGGTAGTTGATCCCAACGCGTTGTAGCGACTGAGCGTCTCGGCGATGATGGCAGCGCCGTTGGTTTATGGCTTAGATTTGAGACCTTTCTTTGAGCGAATGGTGGAGGACTGCACTGGAAGAGGCGGCAACCAAGCCTCACCGAGCAAGCACCATCTCCCGTTCGTCGCTGCCCGCTCTTGGCCCCACGATTGGCTGGAATGTGCCCGGGAGCGATGTTGAAGTTAGGCGGCAGGGGGTCCGTGAAGACCTTTTTGGCCTTCATGCGTTTGGCGATCTCTTGTTTCTCTCTCCTGCTGTAGTAGCGTCCGCACACGGCTATACCTCGTTACACTTCGGGCAGGTGGAGACTTCTGTCACTAAACTTTTCCGGCACCCCGTTTCCTTGACAGGGCGAGGAATGGATGCCAGCATCAAATCCGTGTTCCTACACAATCTATCGGTGTGGGATGCCTGATTCCCCACCCGAAGGCTAATCTTGGCACTTCATGGATCCCGTATCTTCTCGGGTATCGTTTTCGCACGCCGCTTCATTGCATGTCTCTTCCTGCTGGCTCCCGTTGGGGCGACAGGGCAGGTCGCTTTCGAGATCCGAACTCCGGCGCCTGCTCCATCGCCACGGATCAATGGACCGAAGATCTTCGGAGCACGTCCGGGACACCCATTCCTCTATCGCATTCCGTGCACCGGTGTCAGGCCTTTACGTTTCACAGTCCGTAGCCTGCCTTCGGGTCTTCGTCTGGATCGAAGCTCCGGAATCATTTCTGGGAAAACGTCGAAGGCCGGAACGTACCGGTTGACGATTCGCGCGGCCAACTCGGCTGGCAGCATGGAGCGCAGCTTCACCATCGTTGCCGGCGACACGATCGGCCTCACGCCGCAAATGGGCTGGAATGACTGGTACAGCTACTACAGCCGCATCACTCAGGCCGATGTCCATAGCGCCGCGGACGCCCTCGTCAGTAGCGGCATGGCCGATTATGACTATCAGTTTGTCGATATCGACGATGCCTGGGCGCGCCGCCTGAAAACGACCGATCCCCAGCTGGGCGGCAATACGCGCGACGCCGAAGGCAACATCCGACCTAATGATCGCTTCCCTAACATGGCTGCGCTGACCTCGTACATTCATTCGCTCGGCCTCAAAGCGGGGATCTACACGTCGCCCGGGCCGAGCACTTGCGCAGGCTTCGAGGGTAGCTATCAGCACGAGGCGGACGACGCGCGGGAGTTCGCGCGCTGGGGTTTCGATCTCTTGAAGTACGACTACTGCAGCTACCGCTCTGTGTCGCCGGATCTCAGTCCAGCTGGACTGAAGAAGCCCTACGGCATGATGGGCGATCTTCTCAAGGGCCTTGACCGCGACGTAATCTATAACCTCTGTGAGTACGGCAAGGGTGACGTTTGGCAGTGGGGCGAACAAGTGAGTGGGAATTCGTGGCGTACGACCGGTGACCTCGGTGTCGAAAAGGGAGATACGCTGCCTGGGTTCTACCACGTGGCGTTCGCGAACATGGCCCACGCGGAGTACGCGCATTCCGGTGCATGGAATGATCCTGACTACATACTCATCGGGACAGTTGGTGACGCGAGACACTCCAATGCTCCGGCGCATCAGACGAATCTCAGCGCGGAGGAACAGTACAGCTACATGTCGCTTTGGTCGATGATGGCTGCGCCGCTGTTCTTTGCCGGCGAGATGACCCACCTGGACACGTTCACCTTGAATGTTCTCTGCAACTCCGAGGTCATCGATATCGACCAGGACTCGCTCGGTCAGCAGGCTCGCGTCCTGCGCCAGACCGGTGACGAGCTGGTGCTTAAAAAGAAGCTCGACGACGGTGCGACGGCGGTCGCCCTGTTCAATCTTTCCGGATCGGTGCGCGACATCGGCGTCTCCTGGCAAGATCTGGCCCTTGCAGGGACCTTCGTCACGCGGGACGTGTGGCGTCAGCAGGATGTTGGTCACGAGGCGTCTTCCTGCAGCACAACGGTCGCGCCGCACAGCGTGATGCTTATGCGGTTGACCCCCGCGAAGTAGCGGACCCTAGACTCACGCCCGATCCACGGCCCTGTCGCTTGTGTCAGATGAAGTCTGGAGCGGGAGACGGGAATCGGACCCGCGACCAACAGCTCGCTCGTCTTACTCTCTTCCCAGATGCCAGCGTAAACTGAAAATGCAGGCGGCTCAGCGCGTCTTCTTTCAAGACACCGCACTCCTAACGCGAAGGTCGCAGGTTGGACTCCTGCCCGGGCCACCACGAAATAAGAAATAAATACTTACAAAGTGACGCGATAAGTCGATTTGCAACCGACAACGGGTTGCGTATCAGGCAGTATGCCCAGATCTTAACGTGAACTCTCAACGTCTGCTCGGCCGACAGTTCGCGGTGAGTCTCGCGACCACGATCCCCAAAGAAAATTGAGCAGGAGCGATCACGCTCACACCGTATTCATTGGCATTGTCGTTGCGGTGTCGGTTATCTTCCCGCGCGGCGGTGCAGCCAATTGAATCAGATAGACTCGTGGTTGTGGTTAGTCAAACGTCCCATATACCTGTGCCTGAAGAGGAAGCGCCGATCGCTAGAAACCGCACGCGACGCCTCATGCTGGGTGCCACCTCCAGTATGCTCAGCAAAGGAGTCGTGCTCGCCGTCAGTGCGATCGCTATCCCCATCACGGTTCGATATCTCGGCCCGGAAAACTTCGGCATTTGGGTGACCATCTCAACCGCGCTCTCCATGCTCCTCGTGCTCGATCTTGGAGTCGCTAATTCCCTTACCAACTTCATCTCCGAGGCTTACGCCCGGGACGACCGCGACCACGCCAGCACCTACACCACCACCGCCCTAGGCGTCGTGCTCGCGGTCGCTCTGCTGCTCGCTGGAGTCGCCTGGTGGATCTGGCCATCGCTCCACTGGGATCGTCTCTTCCATCTCTCCTCCGCCGCGGAAGTTCCCACCGTGAGCCGGGCAGTCGCCGCCGCCCTCGCCATCTTCCTCCTGGGCCTGCCCGCCGGCCTAGCCCCCAAGATCCTCGGCGGTTACCAGGAGCTGCGTGCTGCCAATCTATTCATCGCAATCGGGAGCCTTTTCAATTTGCTCTCGATTATCGTGCTGGTCCGCCTCCACGCCGGCTTGGTGGCGCTCGTAATCGCCTCCTCCGCGGCCTTGGTTGGCGCCAACCTGCTTGCTCTGGTCTGGATCTTTTTCTTCCACAAACCATGGCTTACACCGCGTCTCAAGCATTTGCAAGGCCGTGCAGCCCGCAGGATGATGCAGAGCGGAAGTGAGTTCTTCGCCCTCCAGGTCGCCGGTCTGATCGTCTTCAACAGCGACAACCTCATCGTCACGCACTATCTCGGGCCTGCGCAGGTTGCCTCCTACAGCGTCGCATGGCGCCTCGTCGGCTACGCCGCCATCGCCCAGACACTCGTGACCCCGGCACTTTGGCCCGCCTTTAGCGAAGCCTTCACGCGCGGCGATCTCCCCTGGATCCGCCAGACCTTTCGCCGCACCATGGTCCTCACAATGGGCAGCGCTATCGCGGCTTCCCTGCTCTTTGCACTCGCTGGCCGATGGATCATCCGCATCTGGGCCAGCCGCGCTGCCGTCCCCACAGAAGAGCTTCTCCTCCTCATGTGCGTCTGGATCATAATCTCTACCTTCATGAACAACACAGCTACCGTCCTCGTCGCCAAAGGCGAGACTCGCCTCCAGGCCTGGTGCTCGCTCGCCGCTGCGGCCCTCAATCTCGCGCTCTCCATTTACTGGGTCCAGCGCATTGGAGCCCCCGGGGTCATCCTCGGCACGATCGTCTCCTACCTCATTCTCCTCGTGGGTCCGCAAACCTGGAAGGTATACCAGGTTCTAAAAGAGAACGCCTTGACTCACTCCGGAAGTGTCAAGCCAGAATGTTGAAGGCGAAGATTCGGAGCGTGCGTTGCCGACACTTTTCACTCGACCTCCGCGCCAGCATCACACAGGTCACTAGTCCAGTGCTCCGCTATGTGATCGGCACGCCGCGGCTCGGGTATCCAAGGTTAGGTGGTCCAACCTATGCGATATGATTCTGTTAGTAATACGACCAGAGGAACGGGGCGAATCCCAGCATGCTGAAGGCTGTTTTAGGCAGGGCTATAGGGGTGGGAGTTGCACCAAAGCTACTGTTGGCGCGAGTTGCTGCTCTTAGAGTATTGGGCCAACTGCCGAAGCCACGCACAGACCCCGCGAAGTCCATTGAGCGCATTTTTTTTTCATTCCCATATCACAGCGTAGGCGATCTCACACTCTCCCTCAGCCTGCTTGACCGCATCCATGATCGTTGGCCGCAGGCGCGGATCGATGTGGCAGTCGGCGCTTCGATGGGGCCCCTTGTGCAGGCCATCCCCTACGTATCCAGAACCTTTCGGCTCAAACGATCAAACATCCGTAATCCCCGTCTCGCCGCGTACGCAGAAGTCCGCAACGCCACGCGGCTTTTCCGGAGTGAAATCGCTTCCACCGAATACGATCTGGCGATCGCACCCCGCTGGGATTCCTTTGACTCCTTCTTTTCAGGGTATCTAGCTTACCTAACAGGAGCTCCCACCCGGTGCGGCTACTCCGGCCATTGCGACGGCGGAGCTTCTGAGGTCTACCGTTTTTATACCGTCGCCGCAAACGGCGGTGTCGGCGAACATGAGACCGTCCGATATACCCGGCTCTTAGGCAGATGTGGACTGGAACCTGTTGATGCGGTCGACGAGAGCACAGCGCGGCATCCCATCCGTGCCTTGCAAGAGATCGCCGAGAGTCGGAAGGCCCACGGGACCACGATGCTCTCGCCCGTCTCCGGCTCGTATGCTGTCCTCTCCCCGGGCGCCTCCAAGAGGTGGCACAAATGGCCGGTCGAACGCTTTGCCAGTATCGGCCGCGATCTAATGAACGAGTTCGGGATACACACGATCGTGATCGGCAGCCAGCAGGACGCTGCGTTGTGTGCCGATCTCAGCTCGAGGATCGGATCCGCCTCTCGTTCCTTGGCGGGAGAGACGGACACCCTGGAGATGTTAGATCTCATTGCGGGTGCAGCCCTGTTCCTCGGCAACGAGTCCGGTCCCGCCCAGATCGCCGGCGGTCTTGGCATCCGCACGATTGTCTTGAGTCCTCATTCGCCGTCCTCCCCTATGGATCATCAGCACTCACCCTCGCGCTGGAAACCGGCAGGCAATGAGGTCCGGATGTTGCAACCCGTCGTTTCTGCCGCGCCATGCATGGGTATATGTCAGCATCCCCAAGCTCACTGTATCCTCCGGATTTCAGAGGAACAGGTACTCGCCTCGATTCGCAGCGCGTTGGGCACCCTTCCTCTGCATGGCAGAGAGACCAAACTAACGAGATAGGCAAGAGTATATGAGATTCATGAAAGAGTCCGTAAAGACGCTACTCTATCGTCCTTGGGGAGTGACGTTCGGCGAGCGTTCTTACATCCATTGCCCCTATTCAATCTCCGGACGCAGTCGTGTCAAGATCGGCAAGAGGAGCTCCATCCGAAGCGGTCTGCATATCCAGGCGATCACGGAATATGCGGGAGTCTCTTACCAGCCCCAGATCGAGATCGGCGACGACGTGTACATCGGCAGGAATGCGTATTTCACCGCAATCAACAAAATCTCCATCGGCGACGGCAGCGTTCTGAGTGAACAGGTCTACATCACAGACGAATTTCATGGCATGGACCCAGATGCCGGCTTGATCATGAAGCAACCACTTACTTCTAAGGGTCCTGTAATCATCGGGCGGAGTTGCTTCCTTGGCTTCCGAGCATCTATCTTACCCGGAGTGACGCTTGGCAATCACTGCGTTGTCGGTGCGAATGCCACAGTAACCCGTCCCTTCCCGGCATATTCAATGATCGGCGGCTCCCCAGCTCGACTGCTCAAGCAATACTCTCCCGAAACGGGTACCTGGCTTCCCGCGAAATCGTCAGCCTCGTCGGAGGACGAAACTTGAGAGTGAGGATCGAGTAGTCGCCCCTGGAAATGCTCAGACTTCCGCCGCGCCCAACGACCAAGCTATACTTCAGTGGGCTGTCAACACAGCTCTGTGCCCTAAAAGGAGTTTGCTTCTTGAACGTACTCATCACCGGCGGAGCTGGTTTTATCGGAACCCGTCTGGCCCGAGCTCTTCTCCTCGAAGGCGACTCCGTCACATTTCTGGATAACTTCAGCCCCCAGGTCCACGGCAGCAACACCCAGCTCCCCGTTGACCTCCAAACCTCCGTTCGTCTCATCCGCGGCGATGTACGCGACGAGAGCATCTGGGCCTCCGCCCTACCCGGCCATCAGGTCATCGTCCACCTAGCCGCCGAGACTGGCACCGGCCAGTCCATGTACGAGGTCGCCAAATACGAGCAAGTCAACCTAGCCGGAACCGCGCTGCTCTATGATCGGCTCGCCAAACAGCCCGGCCACGGCATCGAACGCATCGTCGTCGCCTCCTCGCGCGCCATCTACGGCGAAGGCGCCTACACCTGCTCCAGCCACGGCATGATCTTCCCCCAGCCCCGCGCCAGCGCCGAGAAAAAAGCCGGTCTCTTCGATCCCCTCTGCCCCATCTGCGCTGCGCCCTGCACCTCCGTGCCCACCCCGGAAACCGCACCGTTCCAGCCATCTTCCTTCTACGGCCTCACCAAGCAGGTTCAGGAGCAGATGAGCCTGCTCTTCGGCGAGGTGCTAGGCATCCCCTCTGTCGCAATGCGCTACCAGAACGTATACGGCCCCGGCCAGTCGCTCAAGAACCCCTACACAGGTATCCTCGCCATCTTCTCCAACCTCGCTCGCGTCGGGGCCGAGATCAATATCTTCGAGGACGGCGAGGAGAGCCGCGACTTCGTCTACATCGACGACGTCGTCCGCGCGACGGTTGCTGCCATTCAAAGCCCGGATACGACGTCGTTTGCCGTCAATGTCGGCTCGAACGAACGCACTACCGTCATGCAAGTCGCGCAGGCCGTCAACCGCTACTTCGGAGAGAAGTCGAATATCCACATCAGCGGTGCCTTCCGCGAAGGCGACATCCGCCACGGCGTCGCCGATCTTAATCGCGCCCGGGACGTGCTCGCGTATCAGCCTAGTGTGCAGTTTGAGCATGGCCTCCACAACTTCCTCGCATGGGCGGAAGAAAGTGAACCGGAGCTCAAAGGGTACGAGCGCTCACTCGACGAAATGAGGCAACGAGGGCTGCTGCATGGCTGCATCTGAAACGATTGTTACCTCTGCCACCGCGACATCGCCCCGCCGAGCCAAGGTCGGGGTCGTAACGGTGACCTACAATAGCGACCGCTTTTTTGATATGTACATGGCATCGCTCGAGGCCCAGACATACAGCCCGGATCTTGTCGTCCTCGTCGATTCGGGATCGACAGACCCCCACTTCCTGGAGCGGTCGGGAGCGTATTCGGTTCCTGTAGAGATCAAGCGGGAAACCAACGTCGGATTCTGCGCGGGAAGTAACATCGGCTGGCGCCACGTACGCGACTTCGACTACATCTTCTTCCTCAATCCAGACGCCTTTCCCGCTCCCGACTTCCTGGAAAAGGCTGTGTCTTATATGGATACACACTCGGAAGTCGGCATGATCGTTCCCTCACTGATCCGCTATGACATCGAGAATCGGACATCTCTGGATGTGATCGATACGACAGGAGTTGTCAGGAATTGGCACGGTTTTCCCGAGCGCGACCAATCGAAGCCAGTAGAGGCCCTGAAGCGCTATACCGCACCGAACCCCATTCCGTGGCTTTGCGCCGCAGCCGTGCTGGCCCGCCGCGAAGCTTTGAACGCAGTCGTTGAGACCGGAGATCAGCTCTTCGACGAGAGCTTCTTTATGTACAAGGATGATACCGATCTGTCGTGGAGGGTGCGACGCGCAGGCTGGGCCCTCATGCATCATCCCGATCTGCTGGGGTATCATTGCCGCGGCTGGCTGAGTCGCCGGGCAATGTCGCGCAAAGCTCGGCGACTCAGCGCTCGCAACGAAGTTCAGATGTGTTGGAAGAACCGCTCCCTTTTCGTGATCGTTTCAGGAATGAAGTATCTGTTGGTGAGATGTTTTGATCTTTAGCAGATGGGCGCCACACAACAAGTCCGCAGGAGTTAAGACATGACCCGCAAAGAACATGCAGCCCTGTTCCGACAGGGAATTTGCTAGGAACTGTCTCCCGTGAAGGAATCATGCACGAGTCGTCTACGGCGCGATGTCGACTCCGCGTCAGGAAATTCGCAAAGGGTCCAAGAGAGGAATCACGAATAATCCCAACCTCGACAAGAATTCAGAAGCTTAGACGAAAGAAACGCCAAGCCATGGTCTATATACCACAAGGACATCACACGACTTCACCGGCCCGTGTTATTCAAGGCAGGATCGGCGTCGTGACCGTCCTCTTCAACAGCTCTTCCGTGATGCCCGGCTTCTTCTCCTCTCTGTCCTCTCAGGAACATCAGGACTTCCATGTCTGGGCAATTGACAACGCCTCAACCGACGACTCCATCGCGCAGTGCCGTGCCCAGGGCGACCCCTTTACCGTCATGGCAAACGATACCAATCTGGGTGTCGCAGCGGGAAATAATCAGGGCATCCACGCCGCCCTTGAGGCAGGTTGCGAGTACGTCCTGCTGCTCAACAACGATGTCGAGTTTGGACCGCAGCTCTTCACCCAACTGATCGATGGGATAGAGGCCAACGATTGCCAGATGACCTGCCCTATCATGTACTACTTCGATCGGCCAAACGTGATCTGGGCAGCGGGCGGCAAGTTTCAGCCCCTCTTTGGCTATCGCTGTTACCACCTCGCAGATGGAGTCGAGGATGTAGGTCAATTTACCTATCCGCGCCGCATCCAGCACTCGCCGACCTGCTGCATCCTCTTCACTCGCTCGGTCTTCGAGAAAGTTGGCTTCATGGATGAACGCTATTTTGTTTATCACGACGACACGGATTTTATGCTGCGCTGCCTCAAAGCGAACCAGCACCTCTTCCTGCTCCCTCACGCCAGGCTGTTGCACAAGGTAAGTTCCCTCACCGGAGGCGCGGGATCTGAATTCTCCGTCCGCATGGGAACACGCAACCGCATCTACATGCTGTCCAAATTTTTTGGGCGGTTTATTGCGTTCCCTTTCGTTCTTGCTCTGTCCCTTCTCTACTTCATGCGTCGGCTGGCCGGACAAGATAGCGCAGAACGCTATAAGCTCAAGCAGCTTAGCCTGCGTGAAGGATTCAGAATGGCAAATAACTGGCTTCCATACAAGCCATAGCGCACCGAGGAAGCATCGCGCGGCTACATCATGGTGGTATTGCTCAAAAATCTCTTAACAAGTTATCGGTGTTTAATTTTCAAGCCGCCTCAAGCTTTATGGCGCCCCGGTAGAGAACGTTTTGCCGGCGTAACGAAATCAAAACGATCCGCAGCAACCACGAGAAGAAAAAGATTTCCATACTCGTAGCCATATGTTTGGAAGCAGACGTTCAGCCAATAGGGTGCAATCAGCAACCAAAGATACCGGGCCGGCTCGATCCTCATCATTAGGATGACTAAGAAAAGATTAAACGCAAGACAATGGATCACGCCGTAAGCACCAATTTGGTTCATAAAAAACATATGGTAATTGTCAATTTGAAGTGGTGAAAGACTCTCATTAAGCCCGTGTAGACCTTGCCCGGTGACGAAAAAACTTCCTGCGTGTTGCATGAAGTGAGTCCACAAATCGAGACGGGCGGCCGCTCCGTCCTCGGAACTATTGAGATTGAATGCGGCCACGAACACCGCGATACCGATAGAACCCGCGACAACAAACTCCGTCCATCTGCGCCAACGGGGCGCGTCCGAGCACATCCGGGCGATGCCTAGCATCGCAAGCACGGACAGTATCCCTTGTCGGGAGGCGAAGGCAAGAACGAGGAGCAGGAATGCTACATTTTGCCAAAGCTTCGTTTTTTGCGAGGAGGATCGCGCACTGTAAAGAAAGAGACCGTATGTTGCGACGATGTACATCGCCGCGATATTCTTTGTGAGAAATAGCTGATCTAAAGGTTCAGCAAAATTATAAAGACTGCTGCTGGTGACTGTGGTGCCGGTTGAGAAGAGCACGATGAGGTCCAGAAAGGTTGTACCGGAGCGCACGTAGGTGACGATGACGATGAAGAGCCAGATCAAGGCGAAACGTGGAAGCCATCGCGCCAACTGGACGAGGTCGATGACGCCGGGCAAAAAAAGTAGTAAGAGGATCGTCGCTACATTCAGCGCGAGCTTGCCGACTTCGCTGTATTCCGGAGATGTCGCAGCGAGTTCTCCGATAACTGCAAAAGCAACCGCCGAGAGTGCCAGAAAAACCAGATCGAATTTACGCCACGTATAGGCTTTTACGGCGTTATTTGCAACAAGGCGATAGCTCCCCACCAAGAAGAAAAGTGCCTGCGGAACAAGATATAAGACATGGCTAGCCGTGTTGAAGGGATAGAGACAAAGGGTCCATAGGAAGAAAACCTGCATAGCCTTTTTCCATTGCGGAACATGGAGAGACGAACTTCGTAGGGCTCGCATGGGCTGAACAGGTGATAGGAAGGGCTGGCTCGGACGACTTACCATAAGTCTGCCAACAGGCGATCCCTCCGGATATGGTTCTACGATATCGATAGTCGCGTTCTCCCCTTCGTGACTATGCTACAGCCAGCGGCCGTTATCCTAAGGCCTGCTGCGATGAGCGTAGTCCAGGCGCTGCGGAGCGCAATGGGATATAAAAGAGGATGAATGGCTGCGGAAACTCTATATGGTACGGAAACTTTAGGATCGAGCGGCGACGCTGTGCCCAAACTCGAAGAGGAAGAGAACGCAATCACTTTGGACGCTGTCTTAGGCGTACTCCATCGGGGACGCAGGCTCATATCGGTTGCTACGCTCGGCTCGTTGTCGGTTGCACTTGCGGTCGCGTTCCTCCTCCCACCCAAATACACCTCGAGCGCGTCGTTCATCCCGCCCGGCTCAAACAGCGGCTCCGGTGCAGCCGCAGCACTTGCTGGCCAGCTCTCACAACTTTCCGGCATGGGAGGGGGGGGGCTCCTGGGAGCCGCTAAGAGTCCCGGTGACCTTTATGTCGGCATTCTTAAGAGCAGCTCGATCGCCAGCGAGTTGGTCAAGCGCTTCGACCTGCTAAATGTCTATAAGGTCAAGAAGGAGAGTCAGGTGGAGAAGCTGCTCGCGAATGAATCCAAGTTCGAGGTAGGCCTCAAGGATTCCATCGTCACCATTTCGGTTACAGATAAGAGTCCGGCGCGGGCTCGCGATCTTACCAACGGCTACCTCGATGCGCTGCGCGAAACCAACAGCCGGCTGGCCCTCAGTGAAGCCTCGCAGCGCCGCCTCTTTTTCGGCCAGCAGCTCGCCAAGGAGAAGGACGAACTTGCGGACGCGGAGGTCGATCTCAAACGCACCGAAGAGCAGAGCGGTTTGATCGCACCTGGCGTCCAGACCGCTTCCGAGATTCAGACCATTGCCCAGACCCGCGCCCAAATCTCGGTCCGCCAAGCCGAGCTCAGCGGCCTTCGCCAGACGGAGGCAGAAGAGAACCCCGATGTACTCCGCCTGCAAAGCGAGATCGGCGATCTTCAAGGGCAGCTCGCCCGCCTGGATTCGGGTTCCGGAAAGGGCGCAGGCACCGCCATACCCACTTCGAAGGTACCCGCGGTCGCTCTTGACTATGTCCGCAAGGAGCGCGAGGTCAAATACCACGAAGCCCTGTTCGAGATGCTCGCCCGACAGTACGAGTCCGCTCGCCTGGATGAGGCGCACGAGGCTCCTCTGCTCCAGGTCCTCGACCCCGCTTCTTATCCGGACAGCAAATCCGGCCCACCGCGTATGCTCCTGGCTTTCTTCGGCCTGCTCCTCGGCCTGCTCGGAGGATGCGCCGTGGTGCTCCTGCGCGACCGCATATCCGGGCCACCAGTAAACTAAAAATGCTCAGTCTTGGGCGCGTCGAAAGTCTCCCACGGAACGTTATGATCCGCGCACTATGCGGCAACGCAATTGCCGCGGCGCTCGATCTAGGCGAAGCGCCTTCGGCAATTTCACCCGCAACCGAATCCGTTGTGGGTACAGGAAGTCCCACGGGCAGCCGCTGGTTGACATAGTGGCGATTATTCAACTCTGTCGTGGCAGGTCTGCGATAACGAAACCCGTATGTCCCCAACTTCGGGCTACATCACTCATCGCGCAGTCGATGGTAAATGCTCTCGACGCGTCCGTTTGCACCAACTGGTTGAGAGTGGTCCAGGAAGACTGCGTCGATCTCAAGCAGGCCGGGTAAATGGCCGGGCCTGGCTCACTCACGGTGTGGCCTGGAGACAGGGTGAGTCGAAGTGGAAGAGCTGGATCTGACCATCCTTCCAGTTATTATCCGGGTCGTTTGGAAAGAGGTTGGCAGCGGAAGTAAGGCAGTGCAGGAGTCGACCGTCGGTGTAACCCCCTTCCTTCTGGTAAAGCGGGTCGTAGAGCACAAACGGAGACTCTGCAATGTACCGGATGTTGCGCTTACCCATGTAGGCTGCGAGGCGGCCCTGTTTGGAGTAAGGGAGGATGCTGTCGTTGATCAGGCCATCGAGGTTGATGACGCCACCCTCGGCGAAGAAGCCGATGATGCCCGCGTTGAAGGAGCCGACGGGGGTCATTTCAGGGTGGGCATGGACGTAGATGCCTGTCTGGTACATGGCTTCCTGCCAGCGCATGGTTGGAGTGAGACTGAAGAGGATACCCATCACGCACAGGGTTGCTGTGCCCAGGTACAGACTGAAGCGAATAGTCCCAGCACATGAGGCGAAGTAGGTGGAGGAGGCTGCAGCGAGTAGCGCGATCGGAGCCACAAAGTTGCCGACGTACCATCCCTGGACTGCGGCGTCGTGAGAGTAGAGGACGAAATAACCGAGGAGAACCACGAACATACCGCCAAGCAGTCCCTTGGTAGGGGTCGAGCTCTTCGAACGGAAAATTTGGATAATACCCCACGCGGTCAGCAGCAGGACAAGCATCTTGAGGGCTCTGCCGGCAGCGATCACGCTCGGGGTTGACCATCGATTTGGGAAGAACATGATACGGCTGCCGAACAGCGGGTCAAAAAAACTGACGCTGATGTCGAAAGCGGGCTTAAGCGACTTCTTTCCGGACATCTGGGCCCAAAAGACTTTCTGAAGGGCGCTTGCTTGGATCCAGTTCCCAGAGACTAGGTGGGTGTGCAGGAGGGTGAGAAGAAGACCGCAGGTGGCACCGGCGAGGAGAAGGAAGGCTGCCCACGGAACGGAACTTTCGATCTCGCGTCGGATCCCCAAAACGAGGGTTGTAAGGAAAAGAACGACGGCCAACAATCCGGTGTCGCTGCGAGAAAGCATCAGGACGAGCCCAAGCAGGAACGCGCCTGAGGCTATGCGCCATGTGAATCGAAGTCTTGTTCTTGCAAGAAGGAAGACTGAGGCAGCGGATACGGCGATGTCGAGGGCGCTTTCCATGAGCCACCCCTCCTGCTGCAGGCAAGCTGCCGAAAAGAAGACAATGGCTAGGCCTGGGAGAACACCGGGGCCGAACAATTTTCTAGCAGTAAGCGCCAGAAGGTAGGCTGCAAGAGTGAGGAGGAGGACTTGCAGCGTTCCAAAGACAGCAAAGATAGTGTGCAGAGTTGCGTGCGGAGCAAGGTGAAAAAATCCTGCGAGCAGATATCCCCAGAGCAGATGAAAGCCGCTTGAGGGTTCAACGCCATCGAAGGTCCACCGTCCGAGAGTGGCAAAGTTTCTCGCCGGTACGAGGTAATAGAAGGCGTCGTCAGGAATCACCTTAACAAGATTGCCGTCGGATTTTCTGAATAGAATGGCCAGACGTAGCATTCCTACGAGAAATACCAGAGCCGCCAGATAACTCGATGATCGAGAGGGTGTCGCAAAACTAGTTTTCACCATGAGTTGATGGTAACGTTTTTCGATGTACATCTATAGATTCGCTTCACGTTCGATTGAGTCTGTAGAAGCTGTTGATGCCCGCGAGCGAGCCGTCTTGGCTCTTCCTTAACATGTTGTTTACGACGACATTCGGGAGGAAGTTGGTGCAGATAGCTCGCAAGGGACAGGGTATTGGGATTGTAGCGGGGTTGCAAGACGGTTTCGGCGGGGAGGATTTCTGCTCGATCTGATGCGGCGGACGGTGCAGCAGGTCGTAGAAGCGTAGATGAGCAGCTTTCTGGGCGCTGGGAGTTCCGCTCTGCATCAGTTCGAGGAACGGAAAAGTCGGCGTTGCTGTCGCAGTGCATTTGATTCACTCGAACCACCATGCCATCATTGCGCTGGTACCTGGCAAGATAAGACAGCAGGTGAGCTAATTCCATTTCCTGGGAACGAGGTTATAGGAAACTCCCTCAGGACAATCGGAGTTGTCGGGGGTAGTGCGAAATGCAATTCTAGCGACGCGGCCGACTCAGCAACTGCACCTGAAAGGTCGCTGCATAGCTGGACCTGGGCGCTGCGTTGAGGATCGGGAAACGCCAGCGGTCATAACCTTGAACGGTCGAGAACTCAAGCCGGGGATTGAGCAGCCATGTGAAGCTGCCCGAAAGATCGGTGAGGTTGCCACCCCCGAGAAAGACCGGATTGGCGACCATCCTGCGATAAATGAGTGCAGCCTTGGTCCGAGGGGAAAACCAATAAGTGCTGGTACCCGCGCCGCCGCGGCCCTCACGACCCACCCAACTTCCGAGCACCTGGCCGTAGTTGGTATAGCCCTGCGGATAGTGCGCGTTGGCATAAAAGTACCCCGCCTCAGGAAGGCCGGGTAGGTCGGTGTACACCCCCTCCAGGCGCAGGTCGAGCTTCTTGATGTATGGCAACTGCGGCAAGTAGAGGCCGGGATTCAGTGCGTAGCGCTCCGTGAAGTGTCCCTGTACGGGATCGTCCCAAGCCATTGCTTCGGCGTAGGCAATCACCTGATGACGAAACCACGGCAGGTGATACGCGAGGTTGAACTCGGTGACACGTTTGCCCGGGTCTACAGCCTGCCCATTGCCGTTCACCGAGAAGCTGTGAAAGAGAGTGCCGAACGTAAGTGGCCGGCCGTACCCGGCGAAGACGGTGGTATGTGCGAAGCTCAGCTCAAGATTGCGCGTGGGCTCGATAGAAAACGTAAGGCCCCAGAGGTAAGGAGGTGGCGTGAGCGGCGAGCTCTCACTGCCGTGGAGGATGAAGGTGGGGCCCAGGGCCACATAGTGAATGCCGCCCTGCCGCGCGAAAAAGCCATCGAAGTGGAAGGGCCCGAGGTGTCCCAGGAAGCCGGGCAAATGGGCCGGAGTGGACCGCGAGATGCGGATCATGGGCATGGCGGCGGCGTTGTTGGAAAGTATGAGCGAGGTGGTGCGGTCTGGCCCCCACCAGAGACTCTCCTGCCCGGCGCTGATCTGCCAGTTGGCGAGGTTGACGGCCGCATAGGCCTCAATGAAACGCGGGTGGCTGGCGGCTGCTGGGTTGTAGTTAAAGACGCCGGGCAGCGCCGCGCCTGGTGCGGTGGTCCAAGCTTCGTTCAGTTGGTCGTAGCTGACGATGGCTTGCTGCGCGGCAGAGCTGTAGGGGGCGTTGGGGGCGCCATGTTGGTACTCTCCGCGGACGTAGATGGCAAACGGACCACGCTCGGCGTGCCCCGAAAGGCCGGTGATGGCGTTGGCCCCTTGGCCATAGGGGCGGCCGAAGTCATTGACGATGGTCTGGCTAAAGTGGAAACTGTCGCGCAGCGGCGTGCCGGAGATTCCGGTGTAACGCGCGTAAACGCCGTCAAGCGTGCCGCCGCTGTTATCCGCCTTGCCGTTCGTGATACGGATCTCGCGCGCGAACTCGCGGTCGAGTGCGTCCAAGAGCGTTGCAGCAATCTCGCTACTTTGCGTGACGTCCTCGTTGCCATAGAGGATGTTCGCTTCTTCGGCCAGGCGGGCGCACTCCAGGCGGGTCAGTGGGCGGATGGTCGTCGAGCTGGTCTGTAGATAGCCGAGGGCCGCCAGGCGGTCCAGTGTGGGGTAGATCCAGCTGTCGATGGGCACGTAGCTGGAGGCCTTGTAGCGGCTCGACGCGACGTCATCGAGAGCGGGATCGGCTGGGCGGACGGAGCTGATCGCGCCAGACGTGGCCTGAGGACTTGCTCTGACGGGGACATCTGATGCCAATCCTGTTACCGGCCTCAACATCCACAAGGCCGGATCCTGCGGTAAGGCCATTAGCGATTGCTGTTGGGGACTTTCAGGGAGAGCCTGCCCATGCAGGCAGATCGATCTGCCTTGAGCCAGCGCAACAAATATGATTGAGATCAGAGCCCTATGTTGTTTAGGCATAACCCGCTTTCGGCCTATCTTAGGACGCGTAAAACTCTTCCCGGACACCTAGATACTTACTGCTTGATGAGGGTGATTGCAGCCGCACCCAAAGCGAACTGCGAGAAGATCTGCGAGTAATCGATCAGCTGCCGGACAGCAGAGGCCCGCACAGGCTTTTCAGGGATGACAATCGCGTCGCCGGGCTCAACCTCTGCATTGTCAAACCTATTGAGGAAAGCACCTTGTGTGCGCTCTCGGCTGAAGATGGAACCGTCGGCACGGATGATGAACTCGTGACTTTTGTCCGCGACCTGGTTGGGCTTGCCGGCCAGATCGACGTAATAACTTACGCGCCGGTTGGGGTCGTGCAGGAATACATTCTGCCCATAGACGGCGCCGATGACGGCAACCGTAGCAGGCCGCGATGGAATCCGGAAGACATCGCCATCCTCAAGCGCAATCTTTGGGATGCTTTCTGTGCCCTTGCTGTCAGGTTTGAACTGCAGCACGACACGGCCCGTAGCGCGTAGCTTACGAAACTGCGCGATAATGTCGCGTTGCTCGACCAGTGCGTTCGGGTCCGAGACACCGCTGCTCGAGGAGGCTGTGCGCACCGCAGCCTCACGCTGCATAGCGATGGACAACTGCGTGACGTACTCATCCAGGCGCTGCTGCTGGAAGACCCGGGCGCTCTCACGAGTGAAGCTGGCACCATACAGGTAGGCTTTGTCGGTCAGTCCGCCAGCACGAGCGACAAGGTCTTCGAGGGTTTCGCCGGACACAACGCTATAGACTCCGGCGCTCTTGACCTCACCCTCAAGGTGGACGTACTTGGTCTGCTCGTCCTGGGGAACGTGGATATCGGTTTGCGAGAGGATGGTCACGACATCGCCCGCATGCAGTTCCAGATCCTGGCTCGTGTCATGCATCTGCACCAGCCGACCCAGATTGAACGGCACCAGCGAGTTGCGCAGGGTCTCAGGGTCCAGGCGCTCAATGGTAGCGAAGGACCAATCAATCTCAGGTGCGGGAATCTTGATATCCGTTCGGCGCCCACGCGTGGCCAGGCTGCTGCTCTCAGCAGCCTGCTGCTGATCGGCCAGGGTGCCGCGTGAGAGAGAGTCCTGCTCAGCACCATTGCCAGATGCGCTGGCGCGCGCCGCGGACAGGTCAGCATCGTTGGAGGTAGAGCCGGCAATAGAGCCTCTGCCCGAAGCGTTCGGATATTGGCTGGAATCAATCTCTGAAGGATCTGGGTAGGGCGTGCCATTTGGATTTACCAGCGGCAGCTCATCTGTATTTTGGTACCCGTCCAGATTTTGGTACCCGTTCAGGCTGTTGCGGCCGTATGAGGCTGCTCTGTTGCCGTAGCTGCCCGTGCCAGTACCGTAACCCTGCTGCTGCGTTCGCCCATAATCGTTGCCGTTCTGGCGAGGGGCTAAAGGTTGAAACAGCGGGGTCGGCAGGCCGGCGCGGTTCCGCTCGTTCCAGTAGTCATTGGTCAGAAGCGACTGGCGATCCGGGATGATCTCACTCAAATGCATTCCGGGGTGCCAGGGGAACTTTCCTGGGTTGGCAAGATTGCCACGAATGGTGACCGACTGCTCAAAGGCCGCGGTCATATGGTTCGCAAGCAGGACGTCCCCGTTGCGCAGCGTCATTTGCTTTCCTGCATCATCAAGCTTGACCGTAAATGCCGCCCGCACATGATCGCTGTCGATGCGCTGCAACGAAACCTCGGAGTTCAAGCCGATGGGCGTGAACCCACCGGCGAGCTCAAGGATCGAGGCGATGCTGGTCTCGCCGCGTAGCTCATAGATGCCGGGATGGGTGATGGCGCCACCGACGGCGACCTGTGGTCCGGTGGCAGGGATGAAAATCGTGTCACCGGACTGCAGGCGTATATCCCGGGACCGATCTCCCTTGAGCAGCAGATCATAGAGGTCAAGCGTAGAGATGGTGGTGCCGCCGCGACGGACCTCGATCCGCCGCAGCGAACCGTTTACGTTCGGGCCGCCAGAGGTGAACAGCACGTTCAGCACCGTGCTAAGCGCGCTGACGGTAAACGCTCCCGGGCGCCGCGCTTCACCGACCACGTAGACCTGAATCGAGCGCAGATGGCCGAGGTTAACGGAGAGATTGAAGTTGCGAAAGGTGTGCTGGACAACGGCTGTGATCTTCGCATCAAGCTCATCGACGCGAAGCCCGGCTACCGGGATGCCGCCGACCTGTGGAATATAGATGGAGCCGCCACTGTCGACGGTTAGCTCTCCATTGAACGACTCCGGTCCCCACAGCCGAATCAACAGCTGATCACCAGGGCCGACGATATAGTCCGGCAACGAGGGAATCTGGTCTGCCGGCGCAAAGGTGGACGGCGCCTGACGAAAGAGGTCGCGTCCGTAGATGGGCAAAAGTCGGCCAACCGCCGCATTCGCTAGGCGCTGCATATCAGTCAAGGGATCTGGTGGGAAGTAGAGCAGTTGCTGGCGTTCCGCGTCACGGGCACGCTGCGCGGAATTGTTGCCAGCCGGATCCGTGTAGAGCGTCCCTTGGCTGGAGTTCACCTGTTGGCCCCGTACTGTGGAGTCCTGCGGCACCGTAACTGGGGTTGTATCTTGCGGCGCTTGGGTTGAACAGGATTGGCCGGGCTGACAGTCCGACACGTCTTGCGCATGGGCAGAGCCCCATACGAGCGCCAACATCGCTGCTACCGCAAAGTACCGGGAAAAGGCAACACACTTTGACCCGGACACCGTCTGCACTTTGCTTATCATCATAGAACGCCTTCAGAGTAACACGCGCTCCCTTTCCATCACCTCGCCAGCATCAGTTGTGCGTCTTAAATAAAGGTGGCGAAGCATTTGCGATCAGTGCGAGCAGAGCCACTCAAGTCTGTGGAATGCAGGTCGCAATAGCGCCGCGTTCACTACAGCCGGCGTCGCAAACACCGGTGATCCGGGTTGCATCCCAACCCCGTCCGGCCCCAGCACCGCCAACCTGGTTGCAGGCATCGGTGATCGGGAACCGCAAGTTCCAATTCTCAGGCCGTATTGTTTTCTAACTTTCTAATCAACCTCTCGGTTCAGGCATGATCGTCATTCCTGAACCGATTTTTCTTTAACTGCCCGTCACTCGTGGCCGCTGCAAATCGCCTTGTTGGCAGCAACGACCAGCATCGTCATCTTTATCGCTGACATCTGTTTCGATGCCCCGCCTTGAATCATCCGCCATGAACCTCACGAAGTGATCGCTTCGTGTGAACGCGACACTTCCTCCGTTCACGGTCAGCGCGAGGAGCTCTTTGAGTCCATCTGCTTCGACCGGATTCCCCGCCACCGCCTAAAGGATCCCGAAATCAGTTCCTAGTTGGCAGCCCATGCACCATTGTGATTCACTTCCTGAATGGTCAACGATCCGTCCCGCCGCACGTTCCTCCGCACAGCTCCTCTCGCCGCCGCCGCCACGCTGTCCCTCACCGACACCCTCCTTGCCCACGCTCAATCCCTTACAACGCCGGTGCCTTTCCAGCTCTTCACCGCGAAGTCGCTTGAAGAATCGGCTAAAGCGCTGCAGGCCGCACCCGGCAACAAGACCCTTGTTGAAAACAAAGAAATCCCCGTCACCGTCGTGATGACCACCGAAACCGCCAAGAGCGCCAAGGAGTTCGAGTGGCACGAAGGCCGCGACCACATCGTCCAGATCATCGACGGCGAAACCCTCTACCAGGTTGGCGGCACGCCCAAGGGTGGTCACAACACTAAACCTGCGGAGTGGCTGGCCCCGGAGTCGGAGGGCAGCACGACCTACACGCTCAAAAAGGGCGACATGCTCCTGATCCCGCGCAGTACGCCGCATAAACGCACCACAGCCGGCACCGTGACACTGATTCTCATCTCGACCAACGGCAAGCCTTAGCCCTTCATCTGCAAAGCAATCCGCTCGATGGCGTGGTGCGCTGAAAGCGCCGCGCCTTCCTGCCATCCCACCAGGTGCGAAAGATAGTCCCCTGCAAAGAGCGTCCGTCCCTGCGGCTTATCCAGCTGCGCATAAGGAACGTCGCTTGATGCCAGATGATTGTTCGCATAGCAACCAAGCGAGTATGGAATCTTCGTCCAGTTGATATAGATCGGCTTCGTCAACGACGCCGAATGGCCCGGATGCAGCACTTCTACCGCGGCTTTTGAAGCGTCGAGCTTCGCCTGCGTCGTTGGCAGCGCGCCAAAGGCAGTGGGCTTTCCGGTCACATCGTCGCGCTCGGAGTTGAACCCAGCCACGATCACGCCGATCTTCGAAAACAGCTTGTCCGTCGGGTACCAGACGAGATCGACGGTGTTCTTCAGGAACGAGATCCCGCCATAGATGCGGTAGTCCTTCTCCCAGAACCGCGGCGCTTCCCACGCCACTTTGTAAAGAGCCGTCATCGGCATGCCTGTAAACGCCGCCTGCGTCTCTGCGCTGAAGTTGTTCTTGGTCTTCGCCAGCACAGAAATCGGCATCGTGCAGACGCAGAAGTCCGCGGTTAAGGTCTGAGGAGTTCCGGCCTTCGTATACGCCACCGTCACCGACTTCTCGCCGGTCGTGATCTCAGTCACCGGACAGTCATACTTCACAATCTCGCCCAACGACTTCGCAAACCCATAAGGAATCCTGTCCATGCCGCCAATCGGCTGGAACATCGTCACCTGCCAGTCGATCGCCTCCTCATAGAACTCACCCTTCGATAAATCCGCAGCCAGCAGCTCACTCAACTTCAGCGGCTGATGCAGCACCTGCTTCGCCGGTCCTGCACCGCGCGGCACCACAAACCCGGCACGGGTCGTGCCTTCGTACTTGCCGCCGTTCAAGTCCCCAAAGCCATTCAGAAAGTTCAGCATCTTCGCCTGGTCGTCCGCGCTGAGCTCGGCATCCAGCGCATGCGCGCTCACCGCCTTCGAAAGCAGCTCGGCCAGATACCCGCGCGTGTCGTGCAGTACCTGCCGCTGCTCCACCGGCTTGCCGGCGTTCAACACATCGGCCTGCATCAGCGCCGACCGCGACACATTCACCTCCACCTCCAGCGGCACACCCAGCTCCTGGCAGTAGTCCAACAGATACGTATGGTGCGACGGAATCCTCGCCGGCCCAGCGTTCAGATAACCACCGTCCTGCCAGTCGCAGTACTGCACGGTGCCGTCGGTAAACTCCACCGTGCTCCCGGCTCGCACCGACCAGCTACGCCCACCCGGCCTGTGCCGTGCCTCCAGCACCGTGCATGTGAACCCGGCTTTGCGCAGCTCATACGCCGCCACCAACCCGGCAATCCCACCACCAAGGATCACTACTTTTTTCCCTTTGCCAAAGTCCGCGCCCAGCTTCGGCAGCGTCGACTGTCCCACCGCAGGCAGCAGCCCCAGCACCTGCATGGTTGAATAAGCAGCTGAGTATCCACCCAACTGGGCAATGCGCTGTACGAAAATACGGCGAGTAAGGCTCATAATCTGGACTCCGTGCGTCAAGTTCTAAGACCTGTTGCGTGCAACAGCTGAGGATCGTCTTCCTGCGCCTCGCGCCTGCTGCAGCGGCCGCGCAAAGAAGACAACAATGTTGAGGGTTCACTTCATTTGTACATCAAGAAGCCTGCAGCCTCTAGCGCCGGGGCCTCTGCTTTTCCGATACGGACCGCACCACCGCATAGCCCTTCTCCTTCGGCAGCGGCACTTCCCCGTTCTCAATCGCCGCCTGAATCACCGCCTCCACCGCCGGCTCCTTCAACGTCCTGACCCCATCTACCAACCGCACAAACCGGTTCTGGCTTCCGCTCCCCTGCAGAATCCCTTCCGGGTCCGGCAGATCCGCGCCATAGTAGAAGCTCAGCCCCACCCCGTTCTTGTCAGCCGCCAGTGAGCAGATACAGTCCGACGATCTCGGCGCAGAGCAGTACCCAATCACGAAGAAATTGTAGTTGTCATACACCAACTCAATCGCCGTAGGCATCCTCTTCCGCAGCGCCGCCCTTACCTCGCGAATCCTCTCCGCCATCGCCGGTTCAAACTTGTCGAGGAACGCTTCCACTTGCCTCGTCACCACCTCCAGCGAGTCCGCCACAACCTTCTTCTTCGCAGCCATCGCGCCCCTCCGTTTCCAGTCGAACAGTTGGCGAAATGATAAACTTAGATGGAGTTCTTATGCCCGCTATTCACCGCAGAAACGCAGTCACAGTAAACGTCGGAGGCATCCGTGTCGGCTCCGGCGCTCCGGTCGTCGTGCAGTCGATGACCAACACCGACACCGCCGACATCGAGTCCTCCATCCAGCAGATCGCCGCCCTCGCCCGCGCCGGCTCCGAGCTCGTCCGCATCACCGTCAACAACGATGACGCCGCCAAGGCAGTGCCCTATATCGTTGAAGGCATTCGCAAAAAGGGCTGGACCACACCCATCGTCGGCGACTTCCACTACAACGGCCACCAGCTCCTCACCAAGTACCCCGACTGCGCTGAAGCTCTCGCGAAGTACCGCATCAATCCCGGCAACTGCTCTATCGGCCGCAAGGATGACGACAACTTCCGCACCATGGTCGAAGTCGCCGTCAAGCATCAGAAACCCGTACGCATCGGCGTCAACTGGGGCTCGCTCGACCAGGCCCTCCTGACCAAGATGATGAACGACAACTCGCTGCTTCCCAATCCTCTCGACGCCCGCGACGTGATGATGGAAGCCATGGTCGTCTCCGCTCTGGACAACGCCGCCGCCGCCGAGCGCTACGGCCTCCGCCGTGACCAGATCATCTTGTCTGCGAAGGTTTCCGGCGTCCGCGACCTCATCGACGTCTACACCGAGCTAGCCCGCCGCACCGACCACGCTCTGCACCTCGGCCTCACCGAAGCCGGCATGGGCATGAAGGGCGTCGTCGCCTCCACCGCCGGTCTTTCTCCTTTGCTGCTCGCGGGCATCGGCGACACCATCCGCGTCTCCCTCACCCCCACCCCGGGCGGGGATCGCTCGGAAGAAGTTCGCTGCGCCCAGCAGATCCTGCAATCGCTCTCTATCCGCAGCTTCATGCCGCAGGTCACAAGCTGCCCCGGCTGCGGACGCACCACCAGCACCTACTTCCAGGAGCTCGCCGAGCGCATCCAGAACTACCTCGTCGAATCCATGCCTGAGTGGAAAAAAGTCTACCCCGGCGTCGAAGAGCTCAAGCTGGCCGTGATGGGCTGCATCGTCAACGGTCCCGGAGAATCCAAGCACGCCAACATCGGCATCTCTCTCCCCGGCACCTTCGAAGAACCCAAGGCTCCTGTTTACGTCGACGGCGAGTTCTTCACCACGCTCAAGGGCGACCAGATTGTCGAAGAGTTCCAGGTCATCCTCGACAACTACGTCCAGAAGCGCTACGGCCACCAGCTCGTCGAAGTCTAGTTCGGACCGAGCCCGAGATCAGGCAGCTGCTTCGGCAGTTGCCTTTTCTTCTGCGTCTTCGCAGAGGCCTGCTTCTTCGCCCGGCCGTGATTCCCAAAACGAACCCGCTTAGCATCACTCATCCAACATCCGGATCTTTACCGTTCCACCGCGACCCCGCCTTCCCTACTCTGAGACAACAGCTTTAAGAGTCCACAGGCGGCATCATGATCGGCGCACTCCACACCGGCTCTCACGCCGTCATTGCAACACTCCTCGTTATCTCCGCCCTGGTTCTCGTCCTGACGGCCATCATTGTGCGCCGCCGTATACACTTTCTCGCCTGGCACCTTGCGGATACAAAACTCCAGCTCCAAATGGTGGTCGAAAACACCACCGAGGGCATCGTCATTATCGATCGCGACCGGAACGTCGTTCTCATGAACCGCATCGGTTCGAACTTTGTCTCTGTTGCCGGAGAAAAAGTATCCTACGCCATCGACGACGAGCAGTTTGAAGCCTTCACGCCCGACGGCCAACCCCTTCCCTTCAAGCAGTGGCCCAGCTCCCGTGCCCTTCGCGGAGACTTCGTAAGGAACTTCAAAATCCTCCATCGCCGCAAGGAAACCGGCGAAATGGGCTCCCGCATCATGAACACCGCACCCATCCCCGGCCCCCGCGGAAGGGCCGGCCAGGTCATCATCACCTATCGCGACGACTCCGAGCGCCAGCGCGTCGACGAAGCCCGCATGCGTCTGGCCGCCATCGTCGAGTCCTCCGACGACGCCATCGTCAGCGCCAGCACGACCGGCATCGTCACCAGCTGGAACAAAGGCGCAGAAAAGATGTTCGGCTATAGCGCGGCCGAAATCATCGGCACGCCCCTCAGGCGCACCGTACCCACCGATGCCATCGACAAGGACTCCGCGCACACTCTCAAAATTCTTCGCGACGAACCAGTCGAACCCTACGACACTGTCCGCATGACCAAGGATGGCCGCGTGATCGACGTCGCTATCTCGCTCTCCGCCATCAAAAACGCCACAGGCGAGATCGTCGGCATCTCCGGCATTGCACGCGATATCAGCTCTACGCGCGCGCTCGAGCGACAACTCCACCAGAGCCAAAAGATGGAGGCCATCGGTCAGCTCACCGGCGGCATCGCGCACGACTTCAACAACCTCCTCGGCATCGTCGCTGGCAACCTCGACCTCCTCGAAGGCCTTCTCGCCGACAACGAACCCGCGCTCCAGCGCACGCAATCCGCTCAAAAAGCTGCCGCCCGCTGCGCCGATCTGACCCGCCGCCTGCTCGCCTTCTCCAGCAATGAGCACCTAAAACCTCTTGCTATTCCGCTCGAACACTCTGTCCGCAACGCCCTCGAAATCGCCATCCACGCACTCGGCCCGGAGATCAGCATCTCCACCAGCCTCGCCGCATCGCTCCCCCTCGTCTTCATCGATCCCGCCGGCCTCGAAAGCGCTTTGCTCAATCTCATGGTCAACGCACGCGACGCCATGCCCGCCGGCGGTTCGCTCAAAGTCTCCACCCGCTCGATCCTCGTAGACCCCACCCACCCGTACGTTACCAACGGCCGCCTGACTGCCGGCTCCTACGCCCTCGTCTCTGTCTCCGACAACGGCCATGGCATGTCCAAGAGGACCTTGGAGCGGGTCTTTGAACCCTTCTTCACCACCAAGGAGCGCGGCCGCGGAACCGGCCTCGGCCTTGCCATGGTCTACGGCTTTGCCCGCCAATCCAGGGGACACGTCCTCATCTACAGCGAGCCCTCCCACGGCACCACAGTGTCCCTCTATCTTCCGTTCGCCGACGCCACCGCGACCGCATTTCTTGAAGCTCCCCCGCTCCAAAAGCCCCGCCCCACGGGCGGCAAAATACTCCTCGTCGACGATGAGCTTGAGCTGCTCGATATCGGCAGCGCTTACCTCAACAAGCTCGGGTACCAAACCCTCATCGCCCGCGACTCCACGCACGCCCTGCACCTCGTCGCCGAAATCCCCGGAATCGACGTCATGGTCACCGACATCATCATGCCCGGCAAGTACAACGGCGTCGAGCTCGCGCATCGCGTCCACCAGCTGCGGCCTTCCATTAAAATCGTTTACACCTCCGGCTTCCCTGCCGACGCGCTCGCCGAGAAGAACTTTGCCGTCGAAGGCAACACTCTCCTCAACAAGCCCTATCGCCTCTCGGAACTCGGCTCCGCGATCAACAACGCCATGTCGAAAGAACCAGCCTCCTAGCGCTTCAACTTCTCCAGCTTCCGCGCAGCTTGTGTCGCACGTTCCCACCGCGTCGGGCTGTTGTGCTGGCGAAGCTCCCGCAGCGGATAGTGCGTCCCCCGCCAACGCACACCTCCCTGCCAACCCACCACCACCATCGACCGCAGCATCGCATACAGAAACGCCAGCGCGCCCAACGGATACAACCACCCATACCGCGCATCGATGCGGCTCAACGCGCCCATCCTCCGGTAAGCCACCGAGATGGCGCACAGCACCAGCGCCGCCGGAATCACCGTCGGCCACCACGCAAACCCTGCCAGCGGCACCAGACAAAACACCACAATCCACAAACAGGCCCCAAGCATCAGCAACGGCTGAAAGTTCACCCCTGAGAAGATGTTCTTCGTCATCACCCGCATCAACCCACGCGCTCCACTGGCCCAATGCACCAGCACCAGCAGCGGAGCGAACGCCACCCGCTGCGGCAACCCCGCCGCCTTGAACCGCCGCCCCAGCGTAATGTCCTCCAGCACCACCAGCCGCTGCGGCTCCAGCCCTCCAATTGACAGCAACGCCTGCCGCCGCACCAGGTTAAACGCACCCACTCCGAGCGCATCCCGCTTGGCCTTCGGGTCCGGCACACGCCACGGCCGCGCCGCCCACATCCCCAACACCTGGAAGAACCCCAGCACAATCCCCTCGCCGCGGCTCTTGACCTCCATGGTCGGCATCACCACCAGGTGCGCGGCTCCGGTCATCTCCGCATACGCCAGCGCCCGCCGCAGGATCGAAGGCGAAAACAGCACATCCGCATCGGTAAAAAGCAGATACTCCGACTCCGTCTCTTCCATCGCCCTCTGCATGGCAAACGTCTTCCCCAGCCACCCATCCGCGAGCTCCGCCACGTGGATCACCTTCAGCCGATCCCCATACAGAGCCGCATACTCGTCCATGATCTCGCCGGTCTTGTCCGTCGACCTGTCATCGACCGCCGCGATCAGCAGGTTCCTGTAGTCGGCAACCAGCAGCGCATCCAGCGTCGCCGCAATATTCTTTTCCTCATCCCGCGCCGGAACCACTACCACCAGCCGCGGCATGCCCCTCGGCGCAATGTCCCACTCCGGCTGCGTCAGGTCCGGCAGCGTTCCAAGGTTCCAGTTAAGCTCCGAAACCCGGATACACCACGCCGATGCAATCCCCCACGCGGCATACTCCGCCAAAAGCCGCCAGCCATCGCCGATCATGCCGCTGCAGTATCCTCAACGCTATGCGCAAGCTTCGGCGCGTACTTCGCACCCATGAAGAAGACCACCGCTGCAATTGCCATCGTCACCAGTGTGCATCCCAGGCCCAGCCGCAGATTCGAGTGGTCGCTCACAATCCCGATCAGCTTCGGCGAGAACGCATCGCCCAGCACGTGGATCATGAATAGCTGCCCTGCCATGGCCGCCGCCCGCAAATTCGCTGGCACCGCATTCAGCGTCGCCGCGTTCACTGGCCCCGTCCCCAGGAAGATGAAAAACACCGCAACGCCCAGCGAGGGCAGCGTCAAACTCTTCGGCCCGAAGAACGTCAGCAGCGCTGGAGCCACGGTCAACGCCGCACTGATTGCCGGAACATAATAGAGCGCCTTCGGCGTCTTCTTCGACCAGCGCTGCGCCCACACACCGCCGGTCACCGTGCCGCCCAAACCGCACACCACAATAATGGCGCCCATTACCGTGGACGCTTTGTCCTGTGACATTCCATTCATCCGCTGCAGAAAGGACACCATCCACCACGAAATGCCGCCCAGTGAAAACGTCACCGCCGCATACCCCAGGATTGCGCAAAGATAAGCGCCATTGGTGGCCAGCGAAAGCACGCCACCCTTGTCCACCTTTGTCTTCACATGCGCCGTCGTATCGCGTTGCGGTTCTTTCATCATGAAGAGAATCAACAGCCCAATCGCCAGCCCCGGTACAGCGCTGGCGATAAAACTCATCCGCCATCCGAAGTTGTGCCCGATCACGCCGCCCAGCACCACACCCAGCGCCGCGCCTACCGGTATGGCTACGTTGAAGATCGTCAGCACGCGGTTGCGCTGATCCTCGGCATAGAAGTCCGCCAGCAGCGCCGGCGCGAACACGCCGAAGCTAGCCTCAACCACGCCAAGCGCAGCATGACGGTAGTTAAGCGACATATAGCTGTGTACGCTCGCCGTGAAAAAATTCATAGCGGCAATGCCCAACGCCGCCACCACAATCATCGGCTTACGCGGGAACCGGTCGCCCAACCACCCCGTAAGCGGTGACGACAACACGTACGCCACAAAAAACCAAAGCGTCAGCGACCCAATCTGGTTGTCCGTCAGGTGAAACTCGCCCTTCACCTGCTCCTGCACCGCCGGCAGAATGTACCGGTCCAGGTAGTTCACAAAGTTCATGGCCGTCAGCAGCACCAACGCCACTGTTGCTCCCGGAATCGAACTCGCACCCCGCCTGCGCGCTTCACTCATGGCCCCGAGGATAGCAGGTCACCCCCTCCGCGGTCGTCCTGCTACACTCATCGCAATGCGTCGCTTCCTCGCCATGTTCCTGCTCGTCGCCTTCGGCCTCCCGGTCGCAGCGTCCGCGTTGGCATTGGCACAGGACTCCGGCAGCCCGCATCTCCCCGCCTGCTGCCGCCGCAACGGAGCCCACCACTGCGCGGGAATGACAGCCGCAAACACCAGCGCCCCGGCCGTCAGCGCCACCTGCCCCAGCTACCCGCAGCCCTCCGCCACCGCGCCAGCCACCAACTTCGCCGCACTCGTCCCACAGGCCCCTGCAACGCTGCTACACCGCACCACCTTCACCGCGTCCCAACGCGCTGAAACCCAACGCCGCCTCTCCCGCGAGCGTTCCCGCCACAAGCGCGGCCCTCCCAGCTTCACCCTCTAAAGCAAACGTTCCAATCTTCATCCGCTGGCCGCGCAGAACGCGCTGGCTGGCCCTTTGCTATCGACGCCAACTGCGTCGACGAGGTCCCAATGCGCAACGTCGCATCGCTTGTCCTTCTGCTTCTGTCTGCCTTCATCGCCACACCGCACGCCCATGCCAGCGAGTTCGGCCAGATCCACGCCATCGTGCATGATCCCCAGCACCGCCCCATCGCCGGAGCAAAAATCACCCTCCGCGCCGGTCACTCGTTCCTCACGCTCAACGCCACCACCAATGCCCTCGGCGCCTTCGACATCAACACTATCCCCCTCGGCGACTATACCCTCACCATCACATCGCCCACCTTCGCTACCTTCCAGCAAACCCTCACCATCAACTCCGACTCTTCGATCACCCAGCACTTCCAGCTAGCGCTCGCCACCGTCAACCAAACAACCACGGTCGAAACCACCGCCAGCGCCGCCAATCCGGACTCCGTCACACCCAGCGCGCTCATAGACCGCGTGGACATCGCCCGCACTCCCGGCGCCGACCGCACCAACTCCCTCGCCATGATCACCGACTATGTGCCCGGCGCTTACATGACCCACGATATGCTCCACATGCGCGGCGGCCACGAGCTCTCCTGGCTCATCGACGGCGTTCTCATCCCCAACACCAACATCGCCTCCAACATCGGCCCCCAGATCGACCCCAAGGACATCGACACCCTGGAAGTCGAGCGCGGAAGCTACGACGCCGCCCTCGGCGATCGCACCTACGGCATGTTCAACGTCGTCCCCCGGACCGGCTTCGAGCGCAACCGCGACGCCGAGCTAGTCCTCACCGCCGGCAACTTCGGCCAGACCAACGACCAGATCTCCCTCGGCGACCACTCCGAAAAGCTCGCCTGGTACCTCAGTCTCAACGGCAACCGCAGCGACGACGGCCTGCAGCCCGCCATCTCACAGCCCGTCCATGATGCCGAAAACGGCTATGGTGGGTTCGGCACCATCGTTTACAACCACGACCCCGCCAACCAGTTCCGTCTCGTCGGCCAGCTCCGTACCGACTTCTACCAAATTCCCTACGACCCCAACGCCAACGACTGGGAAAGCCAGCTCTACGATTCAAGCTCGCTCCGCGACGGCGAGCGCGAAACCGACAGCTACGCCGCCCTTACGTGGCTCCATACCTTCAACGCGAAAACGGTCTCACAGGTCTCGCCCTTCTTTCACTTCAACCGCACCAACTATCAAGCCAGCCCCAACGACCTGCCCGCCTCCACCACCGCCAACGAGACCGGTTTCTACACCGGCCTGCAGGCATCCCTCTCCACCGTTATCGCGAAGAACGCACTCTCCGCCGGCATCTACGGCTACGCCCAACATGAGAACGACATCTTCGGGGCCGTCTTCAACGATCAAAGCGCCACCAACTTTTCCGTCAATCCAGTGATCACCGCCGGCGTTCAGGAAGCCTACGTCGAAGACAACTACAAGCCCACCAACTGGCTCACGCTGATCGCGGGCGAACGCCAAACCCACTTCTCCGGAGCCATCACCGAAAACGCCATCTACCCCCGCGTCGGCATCGCCCTCGTCGTTCCCAAACTCAACTGGGTTTTCCGTGGCTTCTACGGCCACTTCTACCAACCGCCACCCCTCACCAGCATCACCGGCCCCGCACTCGACTACGCCCAATCCCTCGCCAACCCCAACGTCCCCGGTTCGAGCTTCGTCCCACTCAAAGGCGAGCGCAACGAGGAGCACCAGTTCGGCGTCCAGATTCCCTTCCACGGCTGGCTGCTCGACGCCGACACTTTCCAGACACAAGCCCGGAACTTTCTCGACCACAACAACATCGGCGAATCCAGCATCTTCATCCCCATCACCGTGCAGGGCGCGCTCATCCAGGCATGGGAAGTCACCCTCCGCTCACCGCACCTCTGGCGTTACGGACAAGCCCACCTCGCCTACTCCAACCAGATCGCCAAACAGATCGGCGGCATCACCGGCGGCCTTACCTGTTACTCCCCCTCAAACCCCTCAGCCTGCGACGTCGATCCAGGTTACTCCGCACTCGACCACGACCAACGCAACACCCTCAACGTAGGCTTCAACGCCAGCCTTCCGTACCAGATCTTCGGCGCGTTCAACGTCTACTACGGCTCCGGCTTCTCCAACGGCTATCAGGACCCACCCAGCCCCTACCCCGCCGCTTATCTCCCCTCACACACCACCGCAGACCTGGCCCTCGGCAAGTCCTTCGGCGAGCGTTACACCGTCACCCTCAACGCCATCAACGTCGGCAACACCCGCGTGCTGCTCGATAACTCCCTCACCTTCGGCGGCTTCCACTACAACGACCCCCGTCAGCTCTACGCCGAACTCCGCTACCGCTTCAAGTTCTAGCCCACCAACTCCGGATACACGCCAACTCTGGGTGGCCCACCCTTTGCGCTCTTTGCAAAGGGTGGGGTATCGAGCAAAGCTCGACCGCTCTCCTCAACCCTGTCACGTCGACCGGATCGCGGCGCAGTAGAGAAACCCCTATATTGGCTTTTTGCACTTGCTATTGCTTTTCTGGTTGTCATTCCGAGCGGAGTGAGGAACCTGCTTCCTCCCGTTCTTCGCCCGAACCACCCAAACAGCTATCCCCAATCAACTCCTCTTCCGCAACCACTCGAACCCCACATACCCAACGAATGCCGACACATTCGCGATGACAAAGTTTTTCCACGTCACAATGTCGTGCATGGCCATCATCATCGTCTTGCCGTGTTCATTACCCCGATTGAACTCGCCCATCAACAGATTCGAATAGAACAGGAAAATGATGAACCCAATCTCGATCACCGCACGCAGAAAAGGGCTGTGCGGCTTATAAACCTTGGTCGTCTGGCTCATCCCTCTATGCTACAGATCCAGCCTCTTCCGATATACCAACGCATCCACCCCATCCCCATAAAACCCCCTATCCCGCCCCACCAACTCATACCCCACGCGCTCATAGAACCGCACCGCCCCCTCATTTCCCGGAAACACATGGAGCACCATCACTCCGCAGCCAGCCTCACCGGCCGCCGCCTCGCCCCGCTCCATCAGCATCCGTGCCAGACCATGCCGTCTCCACAGAGGAGCCACATCCAGCGTCACGACATACCCCACACCACCCCGCTCCACATGCACAATGCAGAAACCCGCCAACTCGCCCGCAACTTCGGCCAGCACCACTCGCGCCCGCTTCGCCTCGGCAAACCGTCGCATCGTCCTATGCGAAAACCGGAACGGCTCCGCAAAGCAAACCTCATCCAGCCGGAACATCGCCTCCAGATCGCCGTCCTGATACCCGCGAAACTGAAACGAAGCATCCACCAAAACCTGTCAAGCCCCCAAACCGCTCAAGTCGCTGAAATCAAAGAGAATTTTCCTGGCACAATTACCCATCTCAACTTGAGATAATAGAAACAGGCAAAACACATCAACTTTAGGAAAAAGCGCGAGGAGACTTCAACAAGTCCGCGGCTAACCGCAATCTGCTCTGGACTTTAGCCCGAAAAGTATCCGGGGGGAGGGGGGCGCGGATAGCCTAAACCGCCACCGTAAAGCTGTTCTCTCCCCGAGTTACAGCCCGGTACAGCGTATCCCGTTCAAACGGCACGCGACCCGCTTCCGTAATCAGCCGCACAAGATCCTGCCGCCGCAAACCCTGAGGCGTCTTGGCCCCGGCGTCGTGATAGATCTTCTCTTCGATCACCGTGCCATCGATATCGTCAGCCCCGAACCGCAGCGAAATCTGCGCCATCTTGGGCGTCACCATCTGCCAGTAGCTCTTGATATGCGCAAAGTTGTCCAACAGCAACCGCCCCACAGCAATCTGCTGGATATCCAGCATCCCGGTCGACTTCGGCAGATGCCCCAGTGCCGTATTCTCCGGATGGAAACTCAACGGAATGAACGTCTGGAAACCACCAGTCTCATCCTGCACTTCGCGCAGTCGCAGCATGTGGTCTACGCGGTCTTCATCGTTCTCGATGTGCCCGTAAAGCATCGTCGCATTCGACCGCAAACCGGCCTTGTGCGTCAGTCGCGCCGTCTCCAGCCACTCGCCGCCATCGATCTTGTGGTCGCAGATAATATGCCGCACACGGTCGGCAAAGATCTCCGCCCCACCACCAGGGCAGGAATCAACGCCCGCCGCTTTCATCTTCACCAGCGCCTCTTCAATGGTCATCTTCCCGCGCTTGGCAAGGAAAGCAATCTCGACCATGGTGAACGCTTTGATGTGTACCTGCGGATAGCGTTCCTTCAACCCGCTTACAAGGTCCATGAAGTACTCGAACGGAAGATCGGGATGCAGACCACCAACGATATGGAACTCGGTGACCGCTTCCGTCAGTCCTTTGCCCGCAGTCTCCCACGCTTCTTCGAGCGCCATCGTGTACGTGTCGGCCGCGCCCTTCTTGCGCCCGAACGCACACAGCCTGCACGAGGCCACGCATACGTTGGTCGGATTGATATGCCGGTTGACGTTGAAGTAGGCCACATCGCCATGCAGACGCTCGCGAACCAGGTTCGCCATCCAGCCGACGGCCAGAATGTCGCCGCTGCGATACAGCGCGACGCCGTCGTCGAAGTTCAGCCGTTCGCCGCGTTGCACCTTCTCGGCAATGGGTTCAAGAGCCGGATCGCTGGTTTGGAAAGAGTGTCTCGGGCGCGCGTTGACCGTCTCGGAAGTCATACCACTATTCTAGACCTCGCCTCGCAGCTGTAGCGCTACTTTGCGATCTCCGTAGCCACCATACGCGGCTGCAAGACCATGCCGTCAAACATTGTCGCGCCGATCAAGTGGTCGCCCACCGGACGCACAAACCGCAGGCTCCAGTTCGTGTCCCAGGCAGTCACCTTGTAATCCGGCAGATGCACTCCAAACGCAAACTTCTGGCTCGCCGAGGTCACCAGCACCTGGTGCGACGCTGCATCGAAGTAGATGCTGCTCACCTGCGTCACATACAGGTTGTGCAGCGTCTTCCACGTCAACCCATAGTCGGTCGAGTAATACACTCCCTCGGTTCCACCCACCCAGAGGTTCTTCAGCTCATCGATCGCAATTGACGAAATCTGCGTCAGATCCTCCGGCAGGGCGACCGCGTCCCACTTCATGCCGCCATCCATCGAGAGCGAAATCCGCCGCAACCCTGCGGCCAGCACCATCGAGTCATGTGTCGCCACAAAATGGGTCTCCGGCATCTTCAGCGTGCTCACCGGCATCCACGAGTTCCCATCATCGGCCGACCGCAACAATCCACGGGACGTACCGGTATAGATCAGGTCACCGTCTCCAACCAGTGCATAGACAATCGAATCGAGGCCCGCCGACGAACTTGGCGATGTTATCTCCGTCGCCGGAACCGCAACCGTCTTCGGCGCGCCTCGCACCGGGACCTTCGACTTTGCAACCGGCTTCACTGCCACAGTCCTGGGGACGTACGCCGCAATCACCGTGCTCGAATCCACCCATCCCGTGTCACTCAGACGGAAGATCCCATGTGCCGTTCCCGCCAGCAGAGTCCCCGCCGGCGTCGAGATCAGGCTGAAGATATCGCGTCCGCCCAACCCTTCACTTCGCTGCTGCCAGCTCAGCCCGCCATCCACGCTTTGAAACACACCCCCGGTGGCCTTGTCATTCACCACCCCAACGTAAATCGTCGCCAGGCTGTGGGAGTCCGACGCATACGCTGAAATCTGACGCGACGTGAACCCTACGTTCGAAGGCTGGAACGCAACTCCGCCGTCTAAGCTGCTCAGCACGCCGCCCCGGTCCGTCGCCAGCAACACATGGTTCGAATTCTTCGGATCGACATACACATCGTTCACGATGACATTCGGTCCGGTCATCGGGATAAAGCTCTCGCCGCCATCGATCGTCTTATATAAGCCCTCGGTCGTTCCGGCGTACACCGTCTCCGGATAATTCGGATCCTGCAGCAGTTTCCGGGTCCGGCGCGCGCTCGACGGGATGCCCGTAATCTTCTTGAACTGAAAAGCCGCATCGGTGCTTTTGTAAATGCCCGAGCACGCACTGGCGTAGACAATCTTCGGCTTCGAAGGATCGACGATGATCGAAAACACATCCGAGTCATCGATGATGCCTTTCTTAATCGTGTCCCAGTGCTCTCCTCCATCGACAGTCTTCCATGGCAGATGCCAGGTTCCCGCATAGATGACCTGCGGGTTGACCGGATCGATTGCCAACGACTCCACTTCATGAATCTCAGAACTTCCCGCCGGACTGATCAATGCCCAGTGAACACCGTTGTCCGTGCTGCGATAGATCCCTGTCAGCGTACCCGCAACGATCTCGTCCGGATTGGAAACAGAACGCGCCATGGAACGTACCGACTGACCACTCGTCTGCGCCTGTTCATACCAGGTTCTGCCGCTGTCATCGCTGATGAAGATGCCGCCGTCCGGCTTGTCAAACTTAAATACGCCCACGATGATGTGCTTCGGATTCCTTGGATCGATCAGAATATTCTTCAGGACAAGATCGTCCCGCTTGCCGATCTGCGAAACCCGGCTCCAGCTGTCACCGCCATTGTGCGACTCATAAAGCCAGCCCGTTTCCGTTCCCAGATACAGGTGCTCCGTATCAGCGGGATCGGCGGCAAACGAGCGCGCGTCCCCTCCAAAAGGGCCCATGGGGAACCACGACATCGCGTGCGAAACTGCGGAAACCGCTCCCAACCACAACATCGACACACCAAGGCCCCGCAACATCCGCCATTTCATTTCGCTTGTCCACTCGCTCCTATAGATAAGGGTATCGTCTTATGATGCGGTTTGCAGCACCGCATCCTTCCCGGCCAAGGCTCTCCGCCCCACGAAAGGTACCTCCTTCACGCGAGGCATCGAGCTGCTCAGAGTACAGCCGTCAAAACGCTACCCATACTTCTTAAAATGCGATGGCCGGCTGGGGGTCGCCCAGCCGGCCATCGGTTAGTAAAGACTACTTCTTGTGATGATGCTTCTCACCGAGCGCCTTGCGGGGAATCGCCTTGACAGCGGTCTCGTCCACAGGGGTTAGGCCGGTCGTATCCAACGTTGCACCGGTCGGGATGATGGTCGTATCGGCGGTGTTCGTGCCGGTCGAGCCAGTGAAGACTTCGATGCGAGAAGCATCGACACCCTTTTCGGTTACGAGGTAGGCCTTCGTGTTGACAGCCCGTTCAGCAGCAAACTTCGTTGCCAAGTCCTCGTGGTGCTTGTGGTGGACTTCCGGGACGGGAGCGGAGTTGCCGGTGATGGCCAGCTTCGCCTGCGGATCGCGCTGTGCGCTGAGGGCGATGTCGTCAAGGCAAGCCTTGGCTTCATTGTCCACACGCGTCGGACGCTTCTTGTCGCGGTCGAAGGTGATCTCGCAGAGCTGCTTGGTGACAATCGGTGCCGCTGCAATCACAGGGGCGGAAACCGTCACTGTCGTCTGCTGCGAAGCCGACTGGCCCTTGTCGTCAACAGTGTTGCAGGTCACAGTAATCGTGCCCGGAGCAACGCCGCTCGTCGAGAGAGTAGCCGTGGAGGTGTTGCCGCTGATCGAACCAGCCGTAGCGCTATAGCTGTAGGTCAGAGGACGGTTCTGCGGGCTGACGCCTGCAGCGGTGATGGTCGAAGGATCGCCAACATTGACCGTCGACGGATTCGCCGAGCAACCAACGGTGGGAGGCTCGAAGGCCGTTACGGTGAACTGCGCCGAGCAATCAGCGAACTGACCAGGCTTCATGCCTTCCGACACATGGCCCTTGACGGTGTAGGTGCCGGCAGCAAGCGTCTTCGTATCGACGCTGGCAACGCTCGATGTACCCGAAACCGGTCCGCTATCCGAAGTCCAGCTGTACGTTACAGTCTTCTTCGGGTCCACCGCACCAGGAGTGCCGGTGATCGTCACAACGTCGCCCGGATAGATCGTTCCGGTCGGAGCGGTAACAGCGCAGGCATAGGTGATGGGAGGAGGAGGAATGATGTGGCCGAAGTGCAGCAGGATGCCCGAGCTCAACTCAGCTGCGCCCAGGTTTGCACGACCGCCAAGAACGCCGCCCGTAGGAATGGTCGTCGCCGGGCCGTAGTCCACATGGGTGTAGCGATAGTCAGCCTCGAACACGCGCAGGCCGAACCGATGGTTGAACCACGGCAGGTCATAGTCCATACCGCCGCCAGCAACCAGGCCAGCGCCCCAGGTGTAGGGCTCATGCTCGTCAGTCGCCGGAACATCGCTGTTCGGTCCACCGATACGAACGCCGCCAACCAGTCCGTGGGCGAAAAGCGTAAAGTTCTGCATGGGAGCGCGGAAGATCGGTCCGGCATAACCCGCAAACAAGCCGTCATTCTGGCCGTTGGGGTTGAACATACCGTTGACTTCAAAACCGGCATACTTGTTAAAGTAGTAGGCTCCGCTCAAAATCGCGCCTTCGTCAACTGACGAGAAGGGGATACCCGCGGGCTTAACCTGGCCATGGGCGCCGAAGTACGAGTAGCCCATGAAGATATCCACACGAGAGGGGTTAGGCCCGCTGGGGGCAGTTGTGCCAGCCACAGGCGCTGTTTGCGCGCTTAGGCTCGCAACTCCAAAACTGACCGCACATGCAGCCAGCAAAAACCGGCCGATACTGCGAAACGGGCGATGAGACATTCGAAAATCCTCCACTTAGTAAACCTGAAAACCAATAAATCCTGAAAAACGCTGCGAACTCGACGCGAAACTACGGTTCGTTGTCAATGTTGAATTCCCCAAAAGTGTACCGCAGATGTCTCTTAAGTGCAGAAAAATCAGCACGGTAAACCAAATATATACAATCCACTTCTTCGATGCTCTGCATAAGCAATATGGAGCCAGCCAAGCCGAAGAACAATCATTATTCCAATTCCGGGAACCCTGCTAGTTACTTCTGTTGCTTCCCGTAAAACAAAATTCGAAACCTTCCACTAAGCCAAATTCAACGTCTGCTTCACCGTTCCACGACTGCCCTGAATCTTCTCCTGAAGCAGTGTGATGGCATACAGCAGCTGCTCGGGACGTGGGGGACAACCCGGCACGTACACGTCCACCGGGATGACCTGGTTTACGCCCTGCAGTAGGGCGTAGTTGTTAAAAACGCCTCCGGAGGTGGCACACGCCCCCATGGAGATTACCCACTTGGGCTCCGGCATTTGCTCGTACAGCCGGCGGATCACCGGCGCCATCTTTTGCGAAACCCTGCCGGCAATGATCATCAGATCGCTCTGCCGCGGCGACGGCCGAAAGACCTCTGCTCCAAACCGCGCGATATCGTACCGCGAACCACCCATCGACATCATCTCGATCGCGCAACATGCCAATCCAAACGTCATTGGCCATACTGAATTCTTGCGGACCCAGTTGATTGCCGCATCCATGGAAGCCAGGACGACGCCTTCCGGCTGATGCGCACCCCAACTTACCTCTGAAACCTTCTCGCGATTCTTGCCAAAACTGTCCAGCGTTCCGAAAATGTAACGGTCATTGTGCTGAGGCGTTCCCGTGGGCCGCCCATTGGTCGTCGTTTGGTTTGAATTAATGCTCATAAACCTGAGTATACGGCCCTTGTCCAGCACTAACGGATACCGAAATACATCAGGCTCCGGCTCCGCTAACTATTTCTTGTTCACTTCGTGGGATGCACCGGAAACGCTGCCGGTTGGGCCGAACAAAACATTTTTTCTATTTTCAGCCCTTTATTTCCCGGTACACCTGTCAAAAGCTCCAGATTTACTCGAAAACGTATCTCTTCGACATGACCTAACGGCGAAGGCGTCTGCGCCTGGTCCACCTCGTGCGGGGTCTCTGCCAAGTGCGAGGCCACCGTCGCGGCCATCTGCGCCTGGTCTGCGAGCCCGGGCACCAGTTTCGCATCCAGAATCTGGAACGTGCCTTCCGGCTGCGTGGACACAAGCTCTGCCGCCCTGGCAGAGCTTGCCGCATCGCCGGCCATCACCTTGTCATACACTGCCGCCAGCCGCCGAAAAACCTCCCGGCTCTCCGCATAGCGGAACCGGCGCGGGTTCCACGCCAACGCATCCTGAGCCCGGAAGCTCCAGTCAGTACTAATTAGTAACGGGTTGACCGAGCGGTACGGTGGTGTGGCCAGCTCCGCGTAGTCGTGAGATCCTCGGGGTTCCTCGGCCGCTAAGACTCGCACAATCCAGCCAGACTTCAGCGGCTCCAGATAAAACTTCAAACCCGGCGCAAAGACCCTTTCGAACCCCTCGCCCGCCTTAACATCTCCTTCAAACTCCACCCGGCTGCAGTTCATCGCCTGCTTCGGCGGATGCACCGTCTTCGCCCTGCCCTGCGCTCCAGCCAAAGCTGTACCTGCAAACCCCACCAGCACCGCACATCTCTTCCCGACCAAGGAAACCGTCCTCTCCATCTCAGGCAACGTTACCGGGCATTTTCGGCAATCGCCTCGAGCAACGCGGTGCTCAGCTCGGTTTCCTGCGCTTTGTTCAACTGGTGCCCGCCATGCGTCAGGTAAAACACGTCGATAGCTGTCTCGCCCTCGGTGTCCACCAGCGCCACTTCGACATTATGCCCGAGCGCGCTGAGCGTCACGCTCATTGCCCGCAACAACCCGGGGACGTCCTGCGCCACCACCTGCATCAGTGTGCTGTGGCTCGAAGCCGTCTCATCGAAATCGATCTTCGTCGTCACGGTGACCCGTGGCGCTTTGCGCTTGCCACGCCGACGCCCGCTCAACATCTTCTCCACCGAAATCTTCCCCGCCACCAGATCCCGCACGCTTGCCACAAACCGGTCCCGCTCGCTGACGTTTAGCTCCAGCGTCCGAAAGGTGTCCGTGAACCGAAAGCTATCCACTACTACCCCGGCCGCGTTCGCATAAGCGTCTGCCGTTACGACGTTCATGCCCCATGCCGCCAGCGCAGCCGCCATGCCGGCAAACAGCCGGGGACGGTCTCGCGTCACAAGCGTGATCTCGCTCATAGCCGCCCCGTGCTGAAACACAATCTGGAACGGCTCTTCCTCGAACCTGGTCGTCATCTCAAAGTGCTGCCGAATCGCCTCCGGCGCCCGTGTTTTCAGGTATCGCTCCGGAAACCCTTCGAGAAACCGTTCCGCTTCCTTCTGTGCTCCGGGCAGCAACGCCAGCACACGCACAATGCGCTCGTCCTTGCCGCCTGTATGCACACGCTCTTCATCGACGTTGCGATCCAACTGATTGGCCGCGTTCATGGAAAGCCGCCAGAGGTTCTCAGCCTTCCAGGGTGTGAGCGCATCCGGATGCACTGCCTGAATGTCTGCGTAGGTGAACAGCGTGAGCATTCGCAACAGCTCATGCGTCTGCACGCGCCCTGCGAAGCCACGCACCGTATCCGCGTCGAAGATATCCCGCCGCAGCGCAGCCGACATCTCCAGATGGGCCTCAATCAGCCGCAGCACCAGCGCCGCGTCGTACGCATCCATCTCCAGCCTTGCGAGCACACCCTTGGCCATGCGCGCGCTCTCCAGCGCATGGTGATCTCCCGCACGCCCCTTGCCTGTGTCATGCAGTAGCGCGGCGAGATAGAGCAGCCCCGGGTTCTGCAACTCCCGCAGCATCGAGCCGAACTTCACCCGCCAATCCGGAGCACCCACACCCGGATCAGCCTCAAGCCCATGCAGCGTATCGATCACCACAAACGTGTGTTCATCTACTGTGTAGCGGTGATACGCGTCGCGGATTACCAGCGCATCGATGCCGTGGAACTCCGGCAGAATAAGCTCCAGCAACCCCAGCGCGTGCATGGCACGCAGTGCCAGCCCAGCACGCTCGCCCGTCAAAATCGCCGAGAGCTTTCGCCACAGCCCCGGGCCTTCTTCGAGGTTCGCCGAAAGCTGTGGAATGGCCGCGCCAATTCGTTCTTCGCTCTCCGCATCGAGCCGTGCCCCGGTCTTCGCCATCGCCGCAAACATCGCCAGAACGGTCTCAGGCTCAGCCGCAGGATCGGCCACACTCGCTGCATCCAGCACCAACCGGCCATCTTTGATCCGAAACCCAGCTGCCGCCGCCAGCTTCACGCGGCGCAACTCGACGGGCGCCAGCACCATGTCGTTGTTCTCAAACTCGCGGAGTAGATTACGCTCCACAGCGCGTGCATGACGGAAGTACACTCGCATCCAGTAGGCCGGATCTACCCCGCCAGCTCTGCGACCCCGCCCTAACCCAACAGACAGCTCCCCTGCCGCATCCTGCGCTCGCCAGTCCAGCGCATTGTCGTCGCGCTCATGGCGATAGTGCAAAAAACATCGCGTTGCCGCAAGGAAGGCCAACGCCTCTTCAAACTCTTCGCCATCGCCGGACGCGCCATCCTTGAGCATCCGCAACCAGCCGCAGACGTTCGCATCCCGCAGGCCGCCGGGGCAGTCTTTGATGTTCGGTTCTAGATGAAACAACGTGTCGCCGTACTTCGCATGGCGCTCCTTGGTCAGCGAAGCGATCTCACCACGCAATGCCTTGGCGTCCTTCACCATCATCTTTCCGCGGACCTTTTCGTCGAGCTTCGCAAACACCGCGGCATCGCCCGCAATCATCCGCCGGTCCAGCAGCGACAGCCCAAACTCCGCATTTTCAGCTGAAAACCGCTCGCACTCCGCGATCTTCCGCGTCATCGGCGAAACGCGCATCCCGCAGTCCCACAACGCCTGCGACACGCGACGAATTGCATCCTTCGCGCGGTCGCCTTCGCCCTTCTCGGCACAGAAAAGCAAATCGATATCCGAGTAAGGAAACAGCTGCGCACGGCCATAACCACCCACCGCAGCAACCACCATGCCTTTGGCGAGCGCAGCATCGGCTTCTACTTCAGCAGCCCACAGCCGGCTTACCAGCTCATCCACCAAGGTAGACCGCGCCGCAACCGTGGCCACACCGTTGCCGCCGGTGTCGAAGTCGCGACGGATCGCACCCATCCGCCGCTCATACTCTTCGCGCATCGTCATCCCGTTCGTCGTCCTTACCCCCAAAGCCTTTCGGTTCGGATTTACAACGCCCGGAGATTTCAAACTACCAGCTACAGTGCAATCTCTCCACGTTCATCGTTGCGTATCCGGATCGCTTCATCGATCTTCGACAGGAAAATCTTGCCATCCCCAATACGTCCTGTTCGCGCCGCGCCAATAATCGCCTGGATTGCCTTCTCGGCCATATCTTCCGTCACGACAAGTTCCAGCTTGATCTTCGGCAGCAGATCAACGGCATACTCGCGTCCGCGATAGAACTCTGTATGCCCCTTCTGCCGCCCATGGCCGCGCACTTCAAAGATCGTAATTCCCAGCACGCCGAGTTCAACCAGCGCATCTTTTACCGCATCCAGCTTTGAGGGCTGGATCACTGCTTCAATCTTCTGCATCTTCTTCTAGCCTCAGTTCCTGCTCGCGCCTGTCATTCGCGTTCCTTCGCATGCCGCACGCGCAAGCACATCAGCTTACCAACTCAAAGCGAACCTGAGCATGCCACTTTGGAGAATTTCCATCGAGAATCAACCTTGGAACCGACCGGCCACAACAGAATCTTCGCCCGCACAAAAGGCGGCCGAATCCACGTCTCAAAATGTCTTTGGCTGATGAAGTCCACACCGCCACCGGCGCAGATTCCGTCTTTCGGGAAGAACCATTGGCAGGCGCCCGTGAGACCACTCACGCGAGCACCAATTCCTTCACTCTACAACATTCCGTTGCGGGAAAAAGATCTTAAAGATTCAGCCAATCTCGTTCCAATCTCCGAGATTCTTCTTGCGAAAAGCCTGAACCCTTCGTTATCTTCGGCTCAATGGTCTAAGCCTGTTCCAGCTTTCCGTCACCACGCGCGGAGGTCGCCTATGAGATCGGCAGTTCTGCTCCTGGCCTTTTTCGGCCAATTCTCCTCCAGACCACCCGACGTCCCGCTCGCCGACCCCACTCCCGACTTCCCACTCCACGTCCATCTCATCGCCACCCGCTATGGCACTGACACCATCCGCGCTTACCGCACCGTGCAGGGCGAGTTGCACGGTGGCCCCGGCTACCTTCGCCCCACTGGCTCCTATCATGGTTACGGCAGCGGCAACCTCCTCAGCGAACCCATCCGTGGCTTCGACTACACCTTCGACTGCCCCGCTCCCTTTACCGAAAACACCCAGCCCCAGGACTTCTATCAAGCCCACTGGAAGAAGCAGGACCAGAGCCTCGAAATCCTGATGCAGCCCGTCGGCTCCGATCACGATGAAGTCTGCGAGCTCAAAGTAGCCATGAAGGCTCACCCCTTCAATCCGGCACAGGCTCCAACCATCTGGTCCAATGTTCCGCTCTCCTCCAGTGACCAATGGGAGAATCCCGATGTCGCCTTCACCGACCCTGACCCCGACTATCCTGTCCACCTGCATGTCATCTCCAGCTTCCGGCGCTTCAGCCGCACCGGCTTTGAAGGCTATGGGTCCGCCAATCTCGTCGGAGACGTGCCCCAGGGTCTCGACTTCACCTACAGTTGCGGCCGCGGCTTTCTTTTCAACACCCAGCAGGACGAGTACTTCCAAGGCTACTGGGTCAAACCCAACCAGCGCCTTGAAATTCTGCTCCAGCGCACCGGTAGCGACAAAGTCGACCGCTGCGACATTAATGTGACCTTCAAGAACGCCCCTTACCAGAACACGGCGACGGCGACCCAGCCTCAATCCGCACCCACACGCCCCGCCTTCACAAAACCCTGATTGGCGGTGAACTGTGCAGGTATTCTGCGTCTTCCACCCAACCTTGTCCGTCTATCGAGCACCTAAATCTAGACGGGTCACCTAACTTGCTGTCACAATTGGTTTAGTCGTTCTATCTGTCCGCAGGTCGCTGACCCGGCCTAACCCCTGTCATCTCTGGAGCATGAATGAGCACCGTAAAAGTCGGAAACAAACTACTTGGTGCAGGTCAACCCTGCTACGTCATCGCCGAAATCGGCATTAATCATAACGGCGATATTGACCTCGCGAAGCGTCTTATCTCGGTCGCCGTCGCTGCCGGCTGCGATGCTGTCAAGTTCCAGAAGCGCACCGTCGAAATCGTCTATACCGAAAAAGAGCTCGCTACCCCGCGCCCCAATCCCTGGGGCGACACCAACGGCGACCTCAAGCGCGGTCTTGAGTTCGGGCAGGAAGAGTATGACGAGATCGCCAACTTCTGTCGCTCGGTCAAAATCGACTGGTTCGTCTCCCCGTGGGATGAAATCTCCGTGGACTTCATGGAGCAGTACGACACCCCCGTCTACAAGGTCGCTTCGGCCTCGCTGACCGACGACAATCTTCTCCAGCACATCCGCAAGACCGGCAAGCCGGTCATCGCGTCCACGGGTATGAGCACCTACGCCGAGATCGACCACGCTGTCGAAGTTCTCGGCAAGGAAAACCTCATCCTCATGCACACGACTTCGACCTACCCCGCGAAGTACGAGCAGCTGAACCTGAAGGCTATCCCTACGATGATCGAGCGCTACGGTGTTCCCGTCGGCTACTCAGGCCATGAGACCGGCATCCCGACGACGGTTGCCGCTGCTGTTCTCGGCGCGTGCTGCGTGGAGCGTCACATCACTATGGACCGCGCCATGTGGGGTTCCGATCAGTCTGCTTCGCTCGAGCCCAACGGCATCAGCCGCCTGGTCCGCGACATCCGCCTGGTCGAGCAGTCCACCGGCGACGGCATTAAGCGTGTCTACGACGAAGAAGTCCCGGTCATGAAGAAGCTCCGCCGCGTGGGCGCAGCTGTCTAACCTAAATCCTCATCAAGCAAAGGCCCGATCAAACGATCGGGCCTTTGCTTTTCTTCACGATTCACCAATCGCTATTCACTTCCCTTATGCCTTTCGACCTCACATCTCTCACCACTCTCGAAGCGATCGCCTTTGACGTCGACGGCGTTCTCACCGACGGCACCCTCACCTGGTCGCCCACCGGAGAAGAGTCCAAATCGTTCTCCTTTACCGACATCATGGGTGTCTCGTTGTTGCGGCGTCTGGGCATCAAGATGGCGCTCATCTCCGGCGAACCGTCGCCTCTGGTCGACCTCTACGCGAAGAAGATGCACATCCCCTTCGTCGCCAAAGGCACCCGAGACAAGGCCACAGCGCTCCGCGATTTCACCGCGCAGTTCCACATTCCGCTGCACCGCACCTGCTTCTTCGGGGACGACGTCAACGACCTCTTCGCGATGGAAATCGCCGGCCTCTGCGCCTGCCCCGCCAACGCAGCGGCCGAAGTCATCGCACATGTCACCGAACACGGCTTCGTTTCCGGAGCTCCTGGCGGCCACGGCGCTGTCCGCAGCTTCGCCGACGCCATCCTCAGCGCCCGCAACCTGCGCGGTCGCGAGGTCTTCCAGATGCGCCCACCCGACTAATCCGCACACAAATTCGTTATCCTCTAGGAACCGATGAAACTTTCCGACTACGTCCTCAAATTCGTTGCAGACCTCGGCATCACCAACTGCTTCCTCGTCACCGGCGGCGGCGCCATGCACCTCAACCAGTCGCTCGGCGCGGAAAAGCGCCTCACAGCCATCTGCAACTCACATGAGCAAGCCTCGGCCATCTGCGCCGAAGGCTACGCTAAAGCCTCCAAGGGCCTCGGCTTCTGCATGGTCACGACAGGCCCCGGCGGCACCAACGCCGTCACTGGAGTCGCCGGCGCATGGCTCGATTCCACGCCCGTGCTCTACGTCTCCGGTCAGGTAAAGCGTCCCGACCGCATGTTCGACGCCGTCACCGGCAAGCCTCTCGGCATGCGTCAGCTCGGCGTTCAGGAAGTCGACATCTGTTCCATCGTCGCGCCCATCACCAAGTACGCCGTCACCGTCCTCGAACCCAACGACATCAAGTACCACCTCGAAAAGGCCGTCTACCTTGCCATGAACGGTCGTCCCGGCCCCGTCTGGATCGACATCCCGCTCGACGTGCAGGCCTCACCCATCGAAGAAGCCAACCTACGCAGCTTCGACCCCTCCGAGTACGCCAACGACACCTCCATCACCGGTACCTCCAACGTTCCCGAAGAAGTCGCCCGCGCCATCGAAGCCTTCAACGCCAGCGAGCGTCCACTGCTCTTTGCCGGCAACGGCATCCGCCTAGCTCGCGCTACCGCCGAGTTCGAAGAGCTCCGCAAGTTCCTCGGCGTCCCCACGGTCGCCACCTGGTGCGCCGCGGACCTCGTTCCGTCCGACGACCCCACTTACGTCGGCCGTCCCGGCACAGTTGCCGCCCGCGGCGCCAACTTCGCACTGCAGAACTGCGACTTCCTTCTCTCAATCGGTGTACGCCTCGACATGGCGATCACCGGCTACGCTCCGCACAACCTCGCGCGCGAAGCCCACAAGGTCGTCGTCGACATCGACGCTGCTGAGCTCGGCAAACTCGCCCCGCACATGCAGCAGCCCGTCTGCGCGGATGCCAAGGCGTTTCTTACCGAACTCCTCAAGCACAAGGACAAGCTCAAGCCGCGCAACATCGACGCCTGGCTCGCCCGCTGCGCCGACTGGAAGACCCGTTACCCCGTCGTCACCGATGAGCACCGCAAGCCCGAAGGCCTGGTCTCGATCTTCAATCTCTCCGAAGTCCTCGGCAACGAAGTTTCGAAGGAAGACCGCCTGGTAGTCGGCAACTCCGGCTCCGGCATCGAGATCTACCTCCTCGCCGTTCCCACGCTGCACTCGCAGCGCCTGTACCACACCGCCGGCCTCGGCTCCATGGGCTACGCAATCCCGATGGCGATCGCCGTCTCCATCGCCAACCCGGGTCGCGAGGTCATCGCTGTCGACGGCGACGGCGGTTTCATGTTTAACATCCAGGAACTCGAAACCATCAGCCGGCTCCAGCTGCCCATCAAGTTCTTCGTCCTGAACAACGATGGTTACAGCTCCATCCGTGCCTCGCAGACCGCCTACTTCGGCTCAGCCTCAATCGGAGCCGACAAGAACACCGGCCTCACCGTTCCCGATCTCTCCGCCGTAGGTCAGGCCTTCAAACTGTCGACCGCCATCATCAAGGACCAGACCAATCTCACCGCGGACGTCCGCAAGGTCCTCGACATGAAAGGCCCAGTCCTCTGCGACGTCAACGTCCTCCCCGACGAAGTTCGCGCCCCACGCCTTTCTTCGTATCAGAAAGAAGACGGCAGCTTCGTCTCCAAGCCGCTCGAAGACCTTTTCCCATTCTTGCCACGCGAAGAGTTCCTCGCCAACATGATCGTGAAACCCCTGCCGGAATAGTCTCATCGCAGTATCGGTTGTCCCGGGTCCGGATTCTCGGGCACGGTTTGCATCGGACACAAACCTATACGGAGTTTCATGCCCCACACCTACGGCATCATGCAAGGTCGCCTCGCTCCCCCCGAAGACGGCCGCTTCCAGTCCTTCCCCCGCAAAGCCTGGCGTGAAGAGTTCGCCCGCGCCCGCGAAGCTGGCCTCGACTACATCGAGTGGATCCACGATGCCTACGGCGAAGGCAAAGACCCCGCCACCGGCCGCATTGCCAACCCCATCTTCTCGCCCGAAGGCCTCGCCGAGTTCGACGCACTGAAAGCCGAGCACAACATCGCCACACCTGCCCTCTGCGGCGATTGGTTCATGGACGTTCCGCTCATCCGCTGCTCGCCCGCCGAGCGCGACCGCCGCGAGCAGCACCTCCACGACCTCATCCCCATCGCCAAGCGCATCGGCGCGACAAAGATGGTCCTGCCCTTCGTCGACAACTCCAAGATCAACGGCGAGTACGAAAAGCAATCCGTCATCGCCATCCTCAAGCGCGCGCTGCCGCTGGCCGAAAAGCACGGCGTCGAACTCCACCTCGAAGCCGATTTCGGCCCCGCCGAGTTCGCCGACTTCCTCGCCCGCATCCCGCACCCTATGCTCAAGGTCAACTGGGACTCCGGCAACAGCTCCGGCCTCGGCTATGTCGCGAGCGAAGAGTTCGCTGCTTACGGCGACCGCATCGGCTCAGTCCACATCAAAGACCGCTACAAGAAGCCTGAAGGCGGCGTAGAAACCCGCCCCCTCGGCACCGGCTCCGCCAACTTCAACGACGTCTTCGCCTCCATCAAAAAGATTGACTACAAAGGCGGCGTAACTCTGCAAGTAGCTCGCGGCGCCGACAACGACGAAGTCAATTTCATCAAAGGCCAACTCGAGTTCGTTAAGAAATACTGGTAGACGTCGCTCGTACTAACAGCTAAGAACTAACAACCACCAACTGGACTCCTATGCCCATCACCGCTAACGACCTCAAGCTCTCCAACCTCTTCTCCCTCGAAGGCAAGACCGCCGTCCTCACCGGCGCCTCCGGCTTCCTCGGCCGCACCTTCGCCCTCGCGCTCCTCGCCAATGGAGCCCGTGTCGTCGCCCTCGGCCGCAGCGACCGCCTCCAGACCGAAGCCGCCAACTGGGCCAACCAGTTCGGTGCCGACAATATCTCCGTCGAGCAGATCGACATGTATAACGTCGAAGCTCTCAACACTCTCTGCGACAAGATCGCCGCCGAAGAAAAGTCCATCGACATCCTCATCAACAACGCGCATGAGCTTGGTTCGGCCACCGGCTTCAACGTGCCTGAAGGCTCACTCGAAAACTCCACCTTCGATCAGTGGCAGCGTAATCTGCAGGGCGGCGTCTACTGGGCGGTGCAGACCACGCAGCGCCTCGGCGTCAAGATGAAGGAGCAGCACCGCGGCTCCATCATCAACATCGCCACCATGTACGCCTCGGTAGCCCCGCGCCCGCAGCTCTACGAAGGCACACCCAGCCTCAACCCTCCTGGCTACTCCGCCTCGAAGGCCGCGCTAGCCGCCTTCACCCGCTACACGGCGAGCTTCTGGGGCCGCGAAGGCGTCCGCGCCAACTGCATCTCCCCCGGCCCGTTCTCGAACACCGAAGACATCGGCACCGGCCAGAACGCCGTCCAGGAAGACTCGCCCTTCGTCAAACGCCTCAAAGGCTACACTGTCCTCGACCGCATCGGCCGTCCCATCGAACTCTGCGGTGCCCTGCTCTTTCTCGCATCCGATGCCAGCACCTACGTCACCGGCCAGAACCTCAACGTAGACGGCGGCTGGACCGCCGTCTAGCTCACACCGCGTCCTCTGCGTGAAAGCTTTTGCCGTCGTTTTCTCTACACTCTAACCTCTACGCTCTACACTCTCCTCATGGACCTCGGTCTCCACAACCAAGTCGCCTTCATCGCCGGCAGCTCCCGCGGCATCGGCCGCGCCATCGCGCAGGCCCTGCTCGACGAAGGCGCCAGCATCGTCCTCACCGGCCGCGACGAAGCCTCACTCAAATCCACTGCCGCCGAACTCACCATCCCCAGCACCCAGCACCGCATCCTCGCTATCCGCGGCGACTTCGCCGACGCCACCACCATCGCCAACTCCTTCGCCCGCACCAAGGCCCACTTCGGCCGCCTCGATCACCTTATCGCCAACCTCGGCACCGGCTCCGGCAAGCCCGGCTGGGATCAGCCCGACGACGAATGGTCGCGCCTCTTCGAGCTCAACTTCTTCGCCTCCACGCGGCTCACGCAAGCCGCTATTCCGCACCTGCTCGCAAACCCCGAAGGTGGCTCGATCCTCTACATCTCCTCCATCGTCGCCATCGAAGCTACGCCCGCGCCGCTGCCCTACTCCGCCGCCAAGGCCGCCCTCGTCAACTACTCCAAGAACCTCGCCCGCCAGCTCGCCCCGCAGAAAATCCGCGTCAATACCATTGCTCCCGGCAACATCTACTTCCCCGGCGGCTCATGGGAACGCCATCTCGCCAACCGCAAGGAAGCCGTCGAACAAATGTTGAAAACCGAAGTCCCGCAACAGCGATTCGGCACCCCGGCAGAGATCGCTTCGCTCGCCGCCTACCTCTGCAGTCCGCAAGCAGCTTTCGCCACCGGCAGCTGCTACGTCATGGACGGCGGCCAGACTCGCACCCTCTAAACACCGCCACAATCCTACATCCCCTGCCTTCACCCACTCCCACCTTGGGGGGATACCGACGTGACGTTGGTAACCGATACTCTCGTCGCAAGTTACTTTCGTTCGACGTGATTCACCTTGCGACACTTGCAGTCTTTCCTTCCAAGCTGTGATTCGCGCTCGTATCTCGACTTGAAAGCGGATCTCATGGCAAAGCAATACGGAATACCCGTTCTCAAGTTCGCGCTCCTCGCAATGGCTGCCCTCCTTCTCGCAACAGCGACACTCTCCGGTTGCGGCGGCGGACTCTCTACCGGCATCAACAACCCAACCGCAGCCTCCTCGCAAAAAATCACACCCACCATCCAGTGGCCCACGCCCGCCGCCATCACCTATGGCACCGCACTCTCAGCCGCGCAGCTGGACGCAACCGCCTCCGTCGCCGGAACCTTCGTGTACAGCCCAACTCTTGGCACCATCCCCGCTGTCGGCACCGACACACTCACCGTTAAATTCACCCCGGCGGACACCACCAAATACAAAACCCAAACCGCCTCCGTCTCGCTCACGGTTAACAAAGCCACACCTGCCATCACCTGGGCCACGCCCGCGCCTATCGCTGCGGGAACCGCGCTCTCCGCAACCCAGCTCGATGCCAAATCCTCCATCAGTGGCCGCTTCACCTACAGTCCCGCACTCAAGACCGTCCCTGCCGCCGGCACAGACATCCTCACCGTCACCTTCACCCCGAGCAACACCACCCGCTATAACATCACGACGGCCTCAGTAAGCCTCACCGTCAACCCACTCACTCCAACCATCACCTGGCCCACTCCAGCCTCCATCGTCAGCGGAACACTACTCTCCGCCACGCAGCTGGACGCCACAGCCTCCGTCCCCGGCACATTTATCTACAGTCCCGCACTGGGCACCACACCCGCCGTCGGCACAGACGCCCTCACCGTCAGCTTCACCCCCACCAACACCGCGCTCTACGCCAGCGCCGCGGCAACCGTCAGCCTCGTCGTCACCGCGGCCACAAACCCGCTGCTCACCAACGTCGATGTCGGCTCGACCATCATCCAGACCGGCATGAAGCACCTCGGCATGAACATCGCCAGCCAGAGCTACTACGACTCCGGCCAGATGATGCGCAACCTCGTCTACCGCAACCCCGGCTTCGAAGGCGAGACCTGGCAGTCCATCCTCCACTGCGCCGCCGTGACCGCAACTACCTGCACCGACGGCAACGTCTGGAACCAGTGGCCCGCCAACATGCTCCAGGGCGCCACGTTCGAGTTCATCTACGGCGCCGCTCTCGGCCAGACGGGAACTATCGCTTCCAGCACCGCCGCCAGCTCCACTGCCAACACCGGGGTGACGTTGCAGTTCACCTCGATCGGCACAGCCCCCGCCGTCGGGGACTTCGTCGTCGTCCGCATGTCCGTCCCCGGCAACGCGCAAGCCGGCTGGTGGCCCAACACCTACGGTGGAGGCACGCTCGCCACCGACTTCACCGATCTTTCCCCCAACACCATCGGCACCCAGGCCCTCAGCATGGCCGCCACCACTGCCGGACAATCTGCCGCTGTCGACTCCTACTTCGACTCCACCGGCACCCACAACTTCGTCCTGCTCAACGGCACCTATCAACTCACCTTTCGCGCCAAGGGCACCGGCGGCACCAACCAGCTCAACGTGTCACTCGGCCGACAAATTCCCAACGGCAACTACTTCAGCCAGACCATTACCCTCACACCCGCGTGGCAGGACTACACCTTCACTTTTCCTGCGTCGGAGACCGCCTCCACTACCCCCGGCACCGTCGATCTCCACTTCGGAGTCAGCGGCGCAAGTGCCTACCTCGACGACGTAAGCCTTACACCGGTCTCCACCTCGGGCACCAACAAAACCGTTTTCCGCGATGAAGTCGTCAACACCTTGGCCGCGCTGCACCCCGGCTCGCTGCGCTACATGGACGGCCTGCCCGACTTCGGCAGTTCTATCGACAACATGCTCACCCCGGCCTTCGCCCGCCAACGCACCGCCTCCAGCGCGCAGCAAACCGAGCAGGACGACATCGCCATCGGCCTCAACGAGTTCCTGCAACTCTGCCAGGCCGTCGGCGCCGAGCCCTGGTACAACCTGCCTCCCGCCATCTCCCCCACCGAGATGCAGCACCTCATCGAGTTCTTCGCCGGCGCTTCCACCACCCCCTACGGAGCCAAACGCGCCGCCCTCGGCCAAACCGCTCCCTGGACCACAGTCTTCCCTGTCATCCATCTCGAACTCGGCAACGAGCAGTGGAACTACAACACCTTCCCCGGCAACGCCATCAACGACCCCATCGCATACGGCAACCGCGTCGCCACCATCTACGGCGCCGCTCGTGCCTCAGCCTCCTACACACCCGCCAGCTTCGATCTCATCATGGGTAGCTTTGTCCTCAACACCTGGTACACCGGCCAGGAAATCAGCAACAGCTCCAACTACGACTCCATCTCCGTCGCCCCCTACATCTTCGGCACCTTCAACGACACATCCTCGAACGAAGCCATCTTCGGCCCCATGTTCGCCGAACCCGAAATGTTCGACAGCAGCCCCAACGGCTGGATGTATCAACAGTCGCAAACCGTGACCGCCGCCGGCAAGAAGCTCGTGTCCTACGAAGAAAACATCGGCACCACCAGCGGCTCCGCCACGCAGGCATTCGTAAACTCTACTATCCCCTCCGTGAGCGGAGGCATTGCCATGGCCGACCATATGCTCCTGCAAATGCGCGACCTCGGCATCAAGACCCAGAACGTCTGGTCGCTGCCGGGTTTTGATAACGGATTCAGCAACACCAACGGCGGCTCAGAAACCACACCCATCTTCGGTACCGTTATCGATATGGGTGGCCAATCGAACCTCCAGCGCCCCGTCTTCCTCGCCGAGCAGCTCACCAACACCGCCATCCTCCCCAGCATGCTCGCCACCACCCTCACCGGCGCGAACCCCACCTGGAACCAGCCCCTCAGCACCAACGACAACGTCCAGCTCGCCAACGCCCACGAGCTCCAAACCTTCGCCTTTACGGACGGCGGTAACAACTACAGCCTCGTACTGATCAACCTGAGCCGCTCCACCGCGCTGCCCATTACCTTCACCGGCGCCAACGTCCCCACAGGCACCGTAGCCGTCGGCCAGCTCACCTCCGCCAACCTCACAGACTCCAACGAAGCCAGCGACGTCGTTAACATCACCAACTCCTCGATCACCAGCTTCCAGCCCGCTCTACCTTACTTGCTTCCACCGTTCTCGGTGACGGTCTTCACCTGGCAAACCAACCCATAAGACGATCTCCTGCTCATGCACTCCTGCATCTCACCTGCGATACTGGAAAAGCCATGAGCACAGTCACCCCCAACCGCGCCCACACCCTCTTCGACCTCACCGGCCGCGTGGCCATCGTCACCGGAGGCGCTGGCCTTCTCGGCTACCATCACGGAGCCATCCTCGCCGCCGCTGGCGCCAACGTCGTCCTGCTCGATCTCGCAGTCGCCAACCCAGCCATGCGCGCCGAGCAGCTCCAGCTCGCCCACGGCCCCGAGTGCCTCGGTCTCTCCGCAGACATCACCAGCGAAAAGTCGCTGCAGGAAGCCCGCGACGTCATCATGGCCAAGTTCGGCCGCATCGACATCCTGATCAACAACGCGGCCAACAACCCCAAGGTTGAAGACACCGGCGGAGCCACCTCACAGGCGTGGTCGCGGCTCGAAAACTTCCCCTTGCAGGTCTGGAACGACGACATCGCCGTCGGCCTCACCGGCGCTTTCCTCTGCTCGCGCGTCTTCGGCATGGAGATGGTCAAGCGCAACAGCGGCGTCATCCTCAACGTAGCCTCGGACCTCGGCGTCATCGCCCCCGACCAGCGCCTCTACCGCAAGGAAGGCGTTCCCGACCACGAGCAGCCCGTAAAGCCCGTCACCTACTCGGTCGTCAAAACGGCTCTCATCGGCCTCACCCGCTACCTCTCCACCTACTGGACAGCCCACAACATTCGCTGCAACGCCATCTCCCCCGGCGGCGTCTTCACCACGCAGCCCGACGACTTCACCGCCAAGCTCCACTCCCTCATCCCCATGGCCCGCATGGCCCATAAGGACGAGTACCAGGGCGCCATCCTCTTCCTCTGCTCGGACGCATCCAGCTACATGACCGGCCAGAACCTGATCGTCGACGGAGGCCGCACTGTCCTCTAACGCGGAAGTTTCCCTCATCGTCGGCGCCTCCGGCCAGCTGGGCAACGCGCTCATCACGCAGCTCGGCGAGCAGGCCCTCCCTGCCGCGCGCCGCCAGCTCTCACCCACCTGGCTGCACATCGACCTCGAAGAGATCGCCGCTGACCCCTCGATACTCGAACCAATCTTCGCCGAGCACAACATCACCGCCGTCTACTGCACCGCCGGCGCCACCGACGTTGAGCGCTGCGAGTCTGACCAAGCCTGGGCTCACGCCGCCAACCACCTCGGCCCATTGGCTCTCGCGAAGGCCGCAAAGAACATCCCCTTCGCCTTCTACTCCACCGACTACGTATTCGACGGCGCCGCCGGCCCCTACACCGAAACCGACCCCACCCACGCCCTCTCCGTCTACGGCCAGGCCAAGCTCGACGGCGAGAACGCCATCCTTGACGCCCACCCCAACGCCCTCGTCCTGCGCACCACCGGCGTTTACGGCCCCGATCCGCAGGGCAAGAACTTCCTCTATACCCTCCGCCGCGTCATCAACGCCGGCAACACCATGCGCGTCCCCGTCGATCAGCTCGCCACGCCGGTACATGTGGAAGACCTCGCCGCCGCTTCCATCGCCCTCGTCCAGGGCGGCCACACCGGCATCTTCCACCTCGCCGGTCCCGAGTTCCTCTCGCGCTACGACTTCTCGCTACAGGCCTGCGACATCCTCGACCTTCCCATCGCGCAGGTTCAGCCCCTCACCACAACGGAGCTCAACCAGAAAGCCGCCCGCCCGCTCCTCGGCGGCCTGCGCATCGACAAGCTCAAAGCAACGCTCCCCCACATCACCATGCGCTCGCCCAAAACCGGCATCCAAGACTGGAAGAACGCCACCGCATGACCATCCCCCCCCAGCCCGAACACCACCTCGCCGACACGCCCGTCGTCCCCATTCCGCAAGACCCGTTCCTCCCCAAGCACCGCCTGCAGCGCCTCGTAAACCGCATGCCCGGCGGACAGTTCACGCGCTACCTCACCGTCGGCGTCTTCAACACGGTCTTCGGTTACTGCACCTTCGCCCTCACCCTTTTCCTTCTGAACCACATCGTCCCGCAGCGCTTCCTCTACATCACCGTCATCGGCGCGTCACTCATCTCCACTCCGTTCAATATCACGGTCGCCTACTTCGGCTACAAGTTCTTCGTCTTCCAGACGCGCGGCAACTACCTCATCGAGTGGTTCAAATGCTTCGGCGTTTACGGCGTCGGCATGCTCCCAGGCCTGCTCGCACTTTCTGGAGTCACCAAGCTCCTGCAAGCGACCATCCACGCCCACGGCCCGCAGCTGCACCTCACGCTGGCGCACATCGCCACTCACCTCAGCGGAGCCCCACTGGCCACACTCCACAAGCTCTCCTCCGGCAAAGCCGCCGCGGGCTATCTTGCCGGCGCACTCGTGCAGGGGTTTACCACCATCTTCAGCTTCGTAGGCCACAAGAAAGTTACCTTCAAGACAAAGGCCGCCGCCTGAATATCCGTCGCTTTTGCATCTCAGATAGGTTCGGGCTTTAGCCCCCGGGACAATCAGCTAAACTTGTTACACACCACAAGGAGTCAGTCGCAGTGAGCCAGAAGACCATTTCGATCATCACGCCCTGCTACAACGAAGAAGCCAACGTCCTCAACCTCTACAACCAGGTCCGTGAGGTCATGCTCACGCTCCCGTATGAGTACGAGCACATCTTCATCGACAACTCCTCGCGCGACAACACCGTCGCCATCCTCAAGATGATCGCCGCTGAAGACGCCAACGTAAAAATCATCGTCAACTCGCGCAACTTCGGCCACATCCGCTCGCCTATCCACGCCCTCTTCGCGGCTCGCGGAGACGCCATGCTCGGCATCGTCGCTGATCTTCAAGACCCGCCGCCCATGATCGCCGACATGATCCACGAGTGGGAAAAGGGCGCCTACTGCGTCCTCGGCATCAAGCGCACCTCGGAAGAAAACTCCATGATGTTCTGGGCCCGCAAGCAGTACTACAAGCTTGCAGAACGCCTCAGCTCCATCGAGACCATCCAGAACTACACCGGCTTCGGTCTCTACGACCGCAAGGTCGTCGACCTCGTCAAATCATTCGACGACCCCTACCCGTACTTCCGCGGCATGATCGCCGAAATCGGCCTGCCCACCGTCAAGCTTCTCTACGACCAGCCCGCCCGCAAGTTCGGCATCACCAAGAACAACTGGTACACCCTCTACGACATCGGCATGCTGGGCATCATCAACCACAGCAAGGTCCCGCTGCGCTTCGCCACCTTCGCAGGCTTCGCCGGCGGCGTTCTCAGCTTCCTCTTCGCCTTCTTCTATTTCATGGCCAAGCTTCTCTTCTGGTCGACGTTCTCCGTAGGCGTCGCTCCCATGATCATCGGCGTCTTCTTCCTGCAATCCATCATGCTCGTCTTCCTCGGCATCATGGGCGAGTACGTCGGCGCCATCTACACCCAGCTCCAGCACCGCCCCTACGCCGTAGAACTCGAACGCATCAACTTCGAAACCGGCTTCGGCAAAGCCAAACCCAACGCCCTCACGCTAGCCGTAGAACCCGTCATCACCGCATAGTCAACGCCTCTACTCCGCGACCTCTGCGTCAAAGCATTTGCTGTTTGCTGTTAACTGTCACCTGTTCCCTGGAGCTTTATGACCGACTTAGTCACCCGCCAACTCGCCCAGTCCATCGAAACCATGACCAAGGTCCTCAATGACGAGTCCATCCACATCGCCGTAGTCGAAGCCGGCCGCATCACCGCCGCCGCCATGAAGGCCGGCAAGAAGCTCATGGTCTGCGGCAACGGTGGTTCGGCCGCCGACTCCCAGCACCTCGTCGCCGAGTTCGTCTCCCGCCTCACCGTCGACCGCCCCGCCCTGCGCTCCGTCGCCCTCACCACCGACAGCTCCATCCTCACCGCCATCGGCAACGACTACAGCTACGACAACGTCTTCGAGCGCCAGGTCGAAGCCCTCGGCATCGAAGGCGACGTCCTCATGGCCATCTCCACCTCCGGCAACAGCAAGAACTGCGTCAAGGCGCTCAAGCTCGCCAAGAAGATGGGCATCCACACCATCGCTTATACCGGCAACAAAGGCGGCGCGATGGCCGAGCTAGCCGACATCAACGTCATCATCCCCTCGGACGTAACCATGAACATCCAGGAATCCCACCTCGCCCTCGAACACATCTACTGCATGGTCGTAGAACGCTTCTACTTCGGCGAAGACTTCGGCAAGAAAACTCAAGTACTCGCGGAGTAGCTGGAATGGCCGACACCTCAACATCTATCGCTCTAGCGTCTGCTATCGCGGTTGCCTCAGTTGCAGGTTCAATTTCGATATTCAACCTGCTAGTCGACAAAGATCAGAAAATATCGGAGTTCAGACAAAAATGGCTTGAAGACGTGCGCTCTGATGTGGCTTCCTTGGTTTCTCAAGCTCATCTACTTTTCGGATATCTGAATATCCTTATTGGCTCTCCTAATACGCCCGGCGACAAGGCACTCTATCTAGAGAAAACCGATCCTATTTATGACGAGATAAACCGTGCAAGCACGCGCCTGAAGTTACGATTAAATACTTCAAAGCCAGACCATGAAGCAATTGCAAAACAACTAACCGCTCTCGAAAATATCCTTGCCGACGTTGACAAGTTTAAGGCGCATCTGGTCGCGGTTGGCTATCCACAGGTTTCCAAAGAAGTTAATGAGACAACTGAAGCTCTCATAACTGCGGCGAGCATTCTGATCAAATCCACCTGGGAGCGAGTCAAGGCGGGTGAACCCACATATCGTAAGGGCAAGTGGCTTATAGTTTGCCTCACCGTGTTGTTCGTAGCCCTTCTCTTCGGTGCATTTTGGTTAAGTGAACGAGCGACGCTGCCTACTAATCCCGTAAACTCTCACGCGCACTTGCTGTCGGAGACCGTCAAATAAATTCCAGCGTCCAGGAAACCTCTCTAAGAGTTGCGACGAACCCGATTTCTGCCCCACATCTTCGCCAACCGAGGCGGCCTCATGCCCATTCATAATCTCTCCTCACGACTGACCGGGAACGCCCCACTGCGCACACTCTCCCTTGCGCTTCTCATCCTTTCCGTCACCGGTGCTCTCCCCGCCCAGCAACCACAAAACCCCTCCCCCATGGTCGAGCACACGCGCCCCCACCCGCGTCTCACCAAAACCGACGCCCCCGGCACCCGCACCCCACTCGAACTCGGCACCCTCTTCGTCCCCGAAAAGGTCCAGCACAAACGCACCGCCAGGCTCCTCTTCTTCTTCCACGGCGGCGACTGGCTCCCCCAACTCGCTGCCAGCAAGCAGCACAACCTCGCCGTCATCACCATCCAGGCCGGCGCTGGCTCCGGCACCTACGTCAAGCTCTTCAACGACCCTACCCGCTTCCCCGCGCTCATCGCCGCAGCCGAGTCCACCAGCCACCTCACCTTCGCCGACGTCGCCATCGCCGGCTGGTCCGCCGGTTGCGGAGCCCTCCGCCAGATCCTCACCGATCCCATTTCAACCGCCCGCATCCACCGCGTACTCTGCATCGATGGCGTCCACGCCGGCTACACCACCGACACGCCCGACCGCCTCAACCCGCAACTCGTCCCCGAAAACCTCGCTCCCTGGCTGGCATTCGGCCGCGACGCCATCGCCGGCAACAAGCGCCTCATCATCACCCACTCAGAGATCTTCCCAGGCAGCTACGCCAGCACCACCGAAACCGCCGACGAGCTCCTCCGCCAATGGAACCTCACCCCACACCCGGTCGTCCGCTGGGGCCCAATGAAAACCCAGATGCTCAGCGAAACCAAGGACAAAGGCCTGCTCGTGGTCGGCTTCGCCGGCAACTCCGCCCCCGACCACATCGACCAGTTCCACTCTCTTCCCGAATACCTCAACTGGCTCTACAAAGACCACTAAGCCCAGTCCTACGCCGCCGCAGCCACCAAGGCCGGAGTTTGCACCGCAACCAGCGGCAGCTTGATCACCAGCCGCGCTCCACCCTCTTCGCGATTCACCGCGAGCACCTCGCCGCTGTGCGCCCCCACCACGGCCTCCACAAACGCCAGCCCCAGCCCATGCCCCGGCGAGTCTTCCCCCTTCACCCTCGCCTTGAACATAGTCGCGCTGATCTCCGAAGCGAACCCCGGCCCATCATCCTCCAGCATCATCACCGCAAAACCTTCCTCCGTGCTCAGCGTGATCGTCACCGTGCAGGAGGCCGGCAGATGCTTCAGCTCGTTGTCGAAAAGATTCGCCAGCAGCCTGTGTAGCAAGGAAGCATCCGCAAACACATCTACGGCGCCGGCACTGCGCAGCTGGATTCGCAGTCCCTTCTCGCTCATGCTCGGCTCATAAAGCTCCACCATCACCCGCAACAGCTCATCCAGGTCAATCGCCGTGCGATTGAGTCTCAACGCATCCACCTGCGCCTCGGCCACATCGAGTGACTTCGTCAGAATCTCCGTCAGCCGGTCCACTTCATCAATCGCGGACACAATAGACTCCGCTTCCTGCCCCCTCACACTCGCCGTCAACGACATCTCCAGCTTTGCCCGAATCGCCGTCAGCGGACTCCGCAAATCATGCGCCAGTGAGTTCGTAATCGTATGCAGCTGTCGGATCGATCGCTCAATCCTGTCCAGCATGTGGTTCAGCGTCAGCGCCAGCTGTCCCACTTCATCGTTGCGTCCGCTCGTCGGCACGCGCTTGCTAAGGTCTGATTCCCCAATCCTCGAAGCCGCCTGCGTAATCTCGCGCACATCCGTCAGCATCCGCCGCGTAATGTAAAACACAATCGCAAACCCCAGCGCGACGTTCAACAGCCAAAGCAGCAAAAACCGAAGCCGCAGCTTTCGCAGCACATGCATCTGATCGCGCTCGGAGACACCAAGATAAATATGGCTTCCATCATCCATCGGCACCGACACCACACGAAACGGGACCCGCGCACCTTCCACCCACAGGTCGAACGGTGTATCCGCCGCCGGCTTTCCACCCCGTATCGCATTCAGTGCCGTGTGCCCATCACCAGTGCCGACCCACAACGTCGGCGACCCATCAGCCGCTGTCTGCATAAAGAACACTGACTCGCTGGTCCCCGTGCTCGTCCGCCGCTTGTCCGGAACCTCCCGGCTCGCCAGCTCCGCAACCTCGCCCACCACGCGCCCGTATAGCCGGCCTTTCGGCGTCCGCTCGGCAACATCGCCCAGCGTCTCCACTTCACCCGAAAGCCACGCATCCGTACGCCGCTGAATGTCATTCGCGACAAAGTTGTTCAACACCATAAAGACCACCAGCGTCCCACATGCAAACGCCAGCGTTCCCCAAAGCGAAATCCTCCACGCCGCGCTCCGCGATCTCGGCTGACCTGCCTTAGCGATCTTTGAGGACATAGCCCACTCCCCTCAGCGTCCGGATCAGCGGCGGCCTTCCGCTCGTATCCACCTTCCCACGCAATCGATAGATGTGTACATCCACCACATTCGTGTCCGGCTGTATGCGCATGCCCCAAACCTTATCCAGGATCATCGACCGCGTCACCACCCGTCCCGGATTCCGGCACAGATACTCCAGCAGTGTGAACTCCTGCGGCGTCAAATGTAGCACCTCGCCACTCCGCGAAGCTTCCCTCCGCAACAGGTCCAGCTCCAGGTCCATCACCCGCAGCCGCGTCACCTCGCTGCTCGGCACATTCCGCTTCATCAGGTTGCGTAGGCGTGCCAGCAACTCCGCCAGCGCAAACGGCTTCGTCAGATAATCGTCGCCACCCTGCTCCAACCCCCGCACACGATCATCCACCGACCGCCTCGCCGAAAGAATCAACACCGGCGCCGTTACACCCAGTTGCCGCAGCCGCAGAATCAGTGCAAACCCATCCAGGTCCGGCAACCCCAGGTCGACGATCAGCACGTCGTACTTGCCTTCCGTCGCCAACCGTTCCGCTGTCCGCGCATCCGCCGCCGCATCCACCTGGTACCCCGCTTCAGCGAGCGACCGCTTCAGGAAGCTCTGTATCTCGATCTCGTCCTCAACCAACAGCAATTGCATGACGCAATCCTAGTTCATTCCAACCCTCCTCATCCGCGTCAAAACGCAACAACCACGCACATGAACGCATTGTCATCCATAGCCCCTCACACCTCGCTCCTCAAACCCTCGTCCCTCTACAATCCCATGGCATACACCGCGCTCGCGTAAGATAAACACCAGCGGCACACCGCCTCGGAGCAACACATTGAACTCGCGGAGCCAAATTGAACTATAGAGGCGCACAAAACCTGATCAAACGTGGCGACGAACCCGGCCTCCGCGCGGCACTCGACACCGGCCTTCCCGCCAACGCCGCCAACCACAAAGGCTGGTCGCTCCTGATGCTCGCCGCCGTAGAAGGCAACGTCCCCCTCGGCCAGCTCCTCATCGAAAAAGGCGCCGACCTCGCCGCCATGAACCTCAAAGGCGAAACTGCTCTCACCATCGCCACACAAAAGGGCCACGCAGAGTTCGCCGCCCTCCTCACCAATCCGGAGCTCTAATCCGCGTTACCAGCCTTCATCGCGGATAGGTCATCCGAAACTCGCTGAACACCACGCTATTCCCCCTCGGCGTCGTCCCCGACCAGAACGCCCCCGCGCCCCCAAACGAATTCGGCTCGACCGTTCCTTCCAGCGACAAAGTCTCGTGATCCACCGTGTTCGATCCCTTCACCGTGAACTTGTTCCCGAGGATCGAAAGCGTAATCGTCGTCTGCGGCTTGAACACACCCGTCAACTGTTGCGCATCGCTCACCGGCGATCCCTTCCCATTCACAATCTTGTAAAGCTGGAACATGCACTTCTCCGCCGATAGATTCGTCCGCCAGAACCGCAGCGAATAGCCGTTCTTCGTCCGCGGATCGTACTTGATAAAAATATCCGCCCGCTGATTCTTCTCCTCATCCCCCGGCGAGCCGGGCACACCAAAGCCCTGCCCCTGCACCTTCTCCGGATCCATCACCACCTTCAGCGTCATATCGCCCACAGGGCCGTCGTTCACATAGAACAATGAAGCCCCCGCAAGCCCCACGCGCAAACCATATCCATCAACAAAGCTCTCACCCGCTTCGACCGTCCACGTCCCCTCCACCGTCCAAAAACCATTCTCGAAGCCAGTGCTCTCAGCCGCAACAAAGTTCCTGAACTTCGGAGACACCGTCGTCGTCACAACATCCTTCGCCGCAATTGCACGCGCAGCCACAGTCGAAACACCTTCACCCGCTTCACTGATGTTGTGCTTCGGCGCGACCGTCACCTTCACAAACTTGCCAACAGCACCTTCACCCAGCTCATTGCTCTTCAACGGCACATTGCCGCGGCTCATCGCAACCTTGCGCTCAATCGCACACGTCGCATCCGCACACAGATACCAGCTCACTAACGATTGATCCTCACGCCCATCCAGCGCCAGCGCATACTTCACGCTCACCTTGCCCTGCGCCGGAGCCTCTAAAACGGGCTTCTCCGTAAACTTCGGTGGATCGACATACTTCGGCTCTACATACACCCACGCCGCCGCATAAAACCCATTCGCCGCCATAGCCTTCACCGGTACATACTCCGCACGATTCGTTGTGTTCGCGCCTGTCACCGTCACACTGCTGCCTTCCGTAGCGCTCAGCGTTACCAGCTTCGATTCCGCGCTCCACCGAATCGTCTTGTCCTTCGCATCCACCGGCAGCACACTCGCGCCAATCACCACTCCCTTATCGCCCGTGCGTATCGACGAGTTCGCATTCGTCAGCGCCATCCGAAACACCTGGCTCTTTTCGCCTTCATACTTCGCACGCACATGCGCCGGGTCCCATCCATCCACCTTCCCATCTGGCGACGAGTGCAACAAATTCCACGGATTGAACGCCCGCACCTCCTCCGCACTCAACTCACGCCCCATCGTCCTTCGCGGTGCACCCACAATGCTGTCGATCACGCTGACCGGCTTCCCATTCGTATCCTTCGACCGGTACGTCATCGAGTAGTAGTTGGTCCGCTCCTGACCCTTCCACGCAAGCCACGCCAGAGGCGCATCCGGCCTCGGCGCAGGCAGAGTCGAATCGATCAGCGCGATCGGCAAGCGATCGATCTTGTAAAACTCCAGCCCCTTCGTCGCTTTGAACACCGTGTTGATAAATACAATCCCAGTCGAGAACGAAACACCATTCCCCGCCGCGTACCAAACCTCAGAGTCCTTCCAAATCCCATCGTCCCCACCGCCGATGAAATCATCCGTGCCCTCTACATAAGCATTCGTAAAGTACGAGCGCTTCGACCGGACAAACATCGTATCCAGCCTGCTCAAAAACGCCACATGCGACACATACAGCCGGTCTCCGATAAACTGCGCCGCAACCGCCTGCGTAATTACATCCGATCGCTTCTTCAGGCTCTTGCTCGCATCTCCCGGATAGTCATAATCCATGTTGCAGTAGTTCACGACCGAAAGGTTGATCGCCGAAAACCCATCCGCCTCCACCATCATCGTGAACCCATTATTCGAAGCGCCCTTAACGCCCGCTCCCTCCTGGTTGCCACGATTGTCCGCCAGCACCACCTTCCGCCGGTCGTCGGTCAACCCCAGCAGCGTAATGTCGTTCTTCGTAATCGAAAGCCCCGTCTGCGTCCCTTTGCCCGGCAGCAGATACACATCCGGCATAATCCCGATCACGGTCGGCTTGTCCGGCGTCCCGGCAGGCGCAGCCGCATAAGCCGCTTCCACCGTGCGAAACTTCTTCGCCCCAGGGTCATCCGCCTTCAAACTGCCATCCACCAAAAGGTCGTAATGCTCCCCACGCGTATCGAAGACCTCGCCCGTATAGCCGTTGATCTTCCCCATACCCGCCAGCGTGTCCTGGGCGCTCGCACCCATCGCCATCCACACCAATCCCACCGCAACCAAACCACGCAGCATTCGAAGCACTCCTGTCAGACAGGCATCCACAATAGGGTCGCGCCATCTTCCCTGTCAAAGCAGGAGCATCATCACCCCAAAAGACCCACCTGTTCCCTCAACCAGCCACGCGAACTCCCACCACCGGCTCAGTAGCTTTGGAAGAGGAGTTCTCTTGCGCTCCCCAGCACCTTCTCTCGCATCGCGGGCTCTGGCAACATCCGCGCGATTTCCACCGCACCAACCATCGTCGAAAAGATAGGAAAAAAGGCCCGTTCCTTGTCGGCAGTTCGACGGCCAGGCATAAACGGAAGCATCCGCTGCCTGTACTTCTTCAACTCTTCAAAGACCCGCGGTTTCATCGCCTTATCGACCCTCGTCAGCTCGGGCGCAAGCGCCGTCAAGGGACATCCATACCCCACGTGGTCGCAGGTCTCGAGGCTCAGGTACGTCTTCACGATCGCCTTCCACGCCGCATCCGGTTTAGACCTCTCACCGGCCTCAACAAGACGCCCGGCCATTTCATCAAATGCCTCGCTCAGCGACTCCATCAGCAACTCGTCCTTACTTCCGAAATGTTTATAAAACCCTCCGTGGGTCAGGCCTGAGTCCTGCATCATGGCTGAAACCGCGGCCCCGGTCATACCTTCGGTGCGGATACGCCGCGACGCATCTTTCACGATCTTCTCGCGGACTTCGGCTTTGTGTTCCGGCTTGTAACGCATGGCTGATTATAGGATGCCTCCCATCATCCCACGATGCCGCTCCTTCGGGTGGCTTAGAAGATATTCTGCATCCATAGGATTATCTATATAATCCTATGCGGATAGGAGGCCAAAATGTTGCCGCAAATCATCTTCCTCATCCATCTCGTTTTAGGCTACGTCGCGTGTTGGCTTGTGTTCAGCGTGTATCTTCTTCCCCGGCTCTGCGCAATGAAGCGGATGGAAGCACACCGCCTCATCGCCACCTTCCACAGCTTCCGCTTCTTCGGCCTCGTCTTCATTCTTCCCGGCGTGGTCGGCGCGAATCTGCCCGTTGCGTTTGCTACATTCGCTGCCTATGGTGACTTCGCAGCCGGAGTCCTGGCCTTGCTTGCCCTTTTCTCGGTAAGGATACGTTCGCTGTTTTGGTTCTTCGTGATCGCCTTCAACGTTGTGGGAGCGGCCGATATTTTCCTCGACTACGTTCACGCCATCAGGTTAGGTCTTCCACCACTGGCTGGGCAGTTGGGCGCAGCCTACGTGATTCCAATCCTCTATGTGCCCATGCTGATGATCACGCACATCGCCGCACTCTATTGGCTCGTCCGCCCGCAGGCCGGAACAGTTCCGGTTCTCCTTACTGATAGGTCCGCTTAAAGACAGGGTCCCACCCATTACGCAGCATTTCGCGGATGGATGGGGTATTCTCATTGCGGCACAAACACATCCTACCCATCATGGCTTTCCCACTTGCATCCCCGATCCTCCCCATGCTCGCCAAGCGCGTCGACGCCATCCCCTCCGGCGCCGGCTTCTCCTTCGAACCCAAATGGGACGGCTTCCGCTGCATCCTTTTCCGCGACCACGACGAGCTCCTCCTCCAGTCCCGCGACGGCAAACCACTCGACCGCTACTTCCCCGAACTCCGCGCCCCACTCCTCGCGCAGCTCCCCACCCGTTGCGTGCTCGACGGCGAAATCGTCATCGTCTCCCCTTCCGGTCTCGATTTCGACGCCCTCCAGCTCCGCGTTCACCCCGCCGCCTCCCGCATCAAGCTCCTCAGCGAACAAACCCCGGCCTCCTTCGTCTTCTTCGATCTCCTCGCAGAAGGCGACCACGACCTCCGAGACGAGCCCTTCACCACTCGCCGCGCAGCCCTCGAAAAAATCCTCGCTCACACCAAGCCGCCGCTCCACCTGACCCCCGCCACCGAAGACCACAAGACCGCCGAAGACTGGTTCTCCCGCTTCGAAGGCGCCGGCCTCGACGGCGTCATGGCCAAGCCCCTCACCGGCCCTTACACGCCCGATAAGCGAACGATGCTCAAGATCAAACATGAGCGCGACTGCGACTGCGTCGTCGCCGGTTTCCGCTGGCACAAGGACGGCCCCAACACCCTCATCGGCTCATTGCTTCTAGGCCTCTACGACACCCACGGCACACTGCAGAATGTCGGCACCTGTTCCAGCTTCACCGCCGCCAAACGAAAGGAGCTAGCCACCTTCCTCGAACCCTTCCGCGTCACATCCCTCGCCGATCACCCTTGGGCAAGCTGGGCCGCCGAAACCACCGGCTCCCGCATGCCCGGCGCAAAATCCCGCTGGACCGGCAGCAAAGACCTAAGCTGGGAGGCCCTCCGCCCCGAGCTTGTCGTCGAAGTCGCCTACGAACACATGCAGGGCGACCGCTTCCGCCACCTCGCCCACTTCCGCCGCTGGCGCACCGACAAATCCCCCGCCGACTGCACCTACGCCCAGCTCGAAGTCATTCCACCCGAAGAGCTCAACAAAATCTTTCCTACGAATCGCTAATGAATATAGGGACGAAACTCGGCATCGCAAGCGTTGTCTTCTTCGTCGGAACCTTCGCCTGCTCGCGCTTCGAACTCGGCATGTTCCTTTGCATATTCTTCGCAGCGCTCCTCGGAACCCTTGCAGGCGTGAGGGGACACAAAGTCTGGTTTGTGGTTCCTGCCCTAACCATCGCGATATTCGTGATTTTCGTATGGGCAGGCATTAACGCCTCGTAGCTTATTCCTTTTCGATCGCACTCTCTTTCCACTCCCGCGTAGGATCATCATCCGGATCAGGCACCCCGTGCCCCGGTCTCACATCCTCCGGCACATGCCGCAGATTCACCCGAATCCGATACCAGACATAAGCACTCCCCCGCATCCGGTCCACGAGCACATCATCCACCGCCAGCAACGCCGCAGCTTCCGGATGCGCCACCTTCCACCGCTCCAACCCCGCCTCCGCCGCAGCTTTATCCCGCGACTGCGCCACCACAACAAGCGGATCCTTTGACACCCGCCCCGCCCGCTTTGGCTTCACCTCAGCCTGGTCCGCATCCTCAGTCTTAGCAACAGCCCTCTTCCGAAACCGCTTCTCCCCAAACCCCTCACCCATCTGATCCCCAAACGCTTTCGCCCCTGTCCCTTTGGCTTTAGAAGGCGCAACCCTCTTCCCCTCACCCTCCGCCTTCGCAAAGTGCGGCGGCCAAGGCGCATCGCCCAACCCGCTGGCCTCATCCCGAGCCGCCAACTCCAGCAGTCCCTCCAGCGATCCAACAGTCGCGTCCATTTCCGCATGAGGATCCCCGATCGCCGCAAACCGCTTCGGCATCGTCAGCACCGTAAAGTCCCCGGGATCACACGTCATCACCTCATCCCACTGCAGCGGCGCACTCACGCGAGCATCCGGCAACGGCCTCACCGAATAAGCCGAAGCCGTCGTCCGATCCTTAGCATTCTGGTTGTAGTCCAGAAACACCCCATGCCGCTCTTCCTTCCACCACTTGCTGCTCGCCAGCGCTGGCACCCGACGCTCCACCTCCCGCGCCAGCGCCAGCGCTGCCCGTCGCACCTCCGTAAAGTCCCACTGCTGCGCAATCCGCGCATTCACATGCATCCCGCGCGACCCCGAAGTCTTCGCCCACGCTGTCAACCCATGCTCTTCAAGCACCGCCTTGGCCTCCATCGCCACCGCGCGCACATCCTCCCACCCCACACCCGGCCCCGGATCAAGGTCCACCCGCAGTTCATTCGGATGATCCAAATCCTCCGCCGTCACCGGGTGCGGATGCAGCTCCATGCACCCCAGGTTCACCACCCACGCCAACCCTGCGGCTTCATCGACTACCACTTCCTCCGCCGTCCTTCCACTCGGAAAGCTCAGCGTCACGGTCCGCATCCACGCAGGCAAATCGCTCGGCGCACGCTTCTGATAGAACGGCTCCGCTTCCGCTCCATTCACAAACCGTTTCAGCACAATCGGCCGTCCCACAATGCCACGCAGCGCTCCCGGCGCCACGCTCAAAAAGTACTGCACAATGTCCAGCTTCGAAAGCTGCACCTGCTTGGTAAAGTAAGGCTTCCCCGGACTACTCATCCGCACATCATGCCCATTCACCTGCAGCACAACAGCGTCATCAACCTTCTCAGTTTTCGCAGACTTTGCCATCGCCATCTCCCGCAAGTGTGATGCTCCGTTCGAAGCCCCCGCACAGAGCTCCCGCGACCCGTTTTGATATCCTCACCCCATGATCCCCAGCAAGCAATCCATCGCGCAAGTTTTCGCGCTCGCTCTTGCCGCCCTGTTGCCGTTTGCTGCCTCCGCGCAGGCTCCTGATCCAACGCCGCGCCTCGGCCTCCTCATTCCCGTAGGTCCGCCAGACTACGCCATCCTCCTCGAAGCCTTCAAACCCACACACGACGAAACCGACGGCCCCTTCACCTTCCGCGCCGGCACTGTCTCCGGCGTCCCTGTCGTCTATTACATCGCTCCCACTGACGGGCCCCTCGTCCGTTCGCTCGGCGCACAGGCCATGCTCCAGCACTTCAACATCAAGGCCTTCATCTACGCCGGAACCTCAGGCGGCCATCTTCCGCCCGATCAAATGAGCATCGGCGACATCGTACTCGGCGCCAAAAACGTCGACCACGGCAACTACTTCCTCAACCGCGCCGGAGTCATCGAACCCGGCAGCTTCAACAGCATCCAGAAAGGCATGCGCCACTACGGCGCCCTCTACGCCGACCCCAAACTCCTCAGCTTCCTCGCCTGCTCCGCCACCCGCGTAGCCGCCCATACCGAAACACCCGCATATCTCAGCCCGATCGACCCCGCCCACCATCCGCAGGTCTTCTTCTACGGCATACAGGGAACCTCCACCATCTGGTCTGACAACCTCGCCTACACCAAACAAACCATGGATGTCTTCCATGAAATCGACGAAGACGGCGACTGGTACTCCAACCTCGTCGCCACGCTCTATCATGTGCCCTTCATCGAAGTCAGCATCATCTCCAACTCCATCCTCGGCTTCCCCAACGCAGACCGCGGCACGCCCAAAGCCCCCGACGGCGAACCCAACTCGCACCTACTTGCCCAGCGTCTCAGCAATCGCATCGCCGTCGATCTCATCACCCACTACGGCCAGCAAATGCTCACCGGCACCTACACCACTCCCGAAGACGACCCCTACCCCGCCATCGCATACAACAACCCAACCAAGCCCGGCGACCTGCTCCAGGACTGCAAGTAGCCCGGGTGACGGTCTGCGCCGCACCGTCCGCATGAAGTCTTTCCTCTCCCAGCTATATCCCCAAAGGGCATACTAGAAAAGCATGCCCACCAAGCCCCTACCCGCCGAAGACCTCGCCCACATCCTCACTCAGGCTCAAGCTTCCTTCGCCAGCCTCAAAAACGCCAACCTCTTCATCACCGGCGGCACCGGCTTCTTCGGCCACTGGCTCCTCGAATCTTTCCTCCACACTAACGCGGCCCTCAACCTCAACGCGCGCGCCACGGTCCTCACTCGCAGCGCCCCCGCCTTCACCACAAAATCGCCACACATCGCCACAAACCCAGCCATTACTTTGCTCGAAGGCGACATTCGCACCTTCGCCTTCCCCACCGAGCCCCATACGCACATCCTTCACGCCGCCACGGACTCCGGCGGCTCACAAACCGCTCGCCCCGCCTACGAACTCGCGGAATCCATCCTTGAAGGTACCCGCCGTGTCCTCCAGTTCGCACAAGCCACTGGCGCCACCCGCCTCCTCTATACCAGCACGGGCGCAGTCTACGGCCGTTCCACTACACTCATCCACACCCCCGAAACTTACCCCGGAGCACCCAATCCACTCCTGCTCCAAAGCTCCTACGACGAAGCCAAGCGCATGGCCGAACACCTCTGCATCGCCTACTCCGCCAACACGCCGCTCGAACCCGTAGTCGCAAGATGCTTCGCCTTCGTCGGCCCGCACCTCCCGCTCGACCAGCACTTCGCCATCGGCAACTTCATCGGAGCCGCACTAGCCAATGCCCCCATCCACATCAAGGGCGACGGCACCCCACGCCGCTCGTGGCTTTACATGTCTGACCTCGCCATCTGGCTCTGGACGCTCCTCACCGAAGCCCAGCCCAACCGCGCCTACAACGTAGGCTCCGACGAGGGTTATACCATAGCCGAGGCCGCCCGCCTGACCGCTGCAACGCTCAATCCCACGCTACCCATTCAGATCGACGGCATCCCCAATCCCGCCGCCGCCCTCAACAGCTACGTCCCCGACATCACCCGCGCCAAAACCGAATTGGGCCTCGCTGTAACCATCCCTTTAGCCGAAGCCCTCCGCCGCACCGCTGCCTGGCACAGCGAATGAAACGCCTCAAGTTGGCAAAGTTCAACGCTGATAGTGATAGAGCCGCGTGTTCAACGGAGAGACCTGCGTCTTGCGATATTCAGCTTGCTCCAGCAGACCTGGCAGGTACTCTGACGAATTGAAATCCGTAAGCAGGTAAAAGCGTTCATGCTCTCGCACAAACGCAGCATAATCCGCAATGGGTAGCGGTAGAACACCCAAATTCCGGTAGGTGAGAATCGTGAACTCAGGCACGAAATCCCTCGTCCGCAGAGCTGCCGCCGGTTCGCTTACAAAGATAAGATTTGGCCGCAGCTCAGCGGACGTATAGCGCCCAACCTGTTGGTACGACAGCGCAGACGAGATCACGATCGGTTCCGATACTTGCTTCAGCGGCGCCAGCGCCGCGGCGCTCGACCTGTCGGCAGGTGACCCGGAGCCCTCGCGTATCTGTCGAACAAGCCCCCTACCGAAGACGACACATATCAGCGACGCCGCGATCAGCGCAGTTACGTCACGGCCCACGCTGCCGCGAAGCGACAGGCACATTCCAAACGCAAGCGAGGTCGCGACCAGCGTCACACATCCGTAACGGGCAAAATAATAGTGTGTATAAACAACCGCCATCCCCCAGATCGCAAACACAGTCAAAAAGACGCCGGCGACAGCCGCCCACTCCCACGGTCTAAAAGCTCGCAAGTCTGACTCTTGTTTTTCCCTTTTCCGTATCGGAAGAAGTCGAAGAATCACCGCGATCAACAGAATTTCAATGCTCGTTGAGCGAACCAGAAATATGACGCTCGCCGCAAGATTCCCCAGGCTAGGTCTCGCAACCAGAGGATTTATGCCGTGAAATTGATTCAACAAAGCGACCTTCACCTGTGCCGATAGCCAGAAGATGAAAAGCACCGGCAACAGTCCCACACCCGTCGCAATAGCGACATTCCAATCGAAAGCCCGCCTTTCGCGCCAGCGAACGAACTCCGCGCAAACTACTGGAATGCCGCCGCAAAGGAAGCCGAACGGAAAGGTGAGCGTTAGCAGCGCTAGCGAAACAGCGAGCCCGGTCAGCCACCAGCCGCGTTTTGTTTCGCGTGCCGACCGCTGCCAGCAAACCAACACAACTCCGGTTAATCCCATCGCCAGGCCGTAGGGACGGCTCTCTCCTGCCCAATTAAGCGAGGAACCCAGGAAAAAGCTGACCGCTGCAGCGCTCGCAGCCAATCTCATTCCCTTGCGGTCGATAAAGAAGAAGATCGCCCAACCGGCAAGCAACAATCCCAGCAGCGATGGCAGCCGCGCACTCACTTCCGGCGACAACGGCAGATGGCTCGCCGCTCGCACAAGCGATGCCAGAACGGGAGGCTGCGCATCAACCCCCTCGATACGGAAATACGCCCCGATAGACGGCTGCGACGCCACCAACAACGTACTCAGTTCATCAAACCAGAATGGCCGCCCTTTTTGCACCCACCAGAGCCATGGCAGCAGCCATGGTCGCTGCAAGGGCTGCCGCAAATAGTCCAACCCCTTTTCGCGACAACAGAGTGGTTGGAATACGACCTCCCGCGGTGCCTTTTCGTTGCCGCTCGGTCGCCCAGCAGCGTTACACGATCAACAGCCCCGCCTTGGCCTTTTCCACAAACGCCGTCGCGGTCTCCGCAATGTAATCCAGCATCGGCGCAGTGAGCCCGGGGAACGTCCCGATCCAGAACACGTTGTTCATCACAAAGTCCGTGTTCGTCAGCTCTCCAACCACGCGATACTCCCAGCCCTCATACGCCGGCTGCCGAATCAGATTGCCCGCAAAAATATTCCGCGTACCGATCTTCCCAGCTTCCAACGCCTTCGTCAGCTGATCCCGTGTAAATGGAGCAGACTCCTTGACGCCAATCGGGAACCCGAACCAGCTTGGATCGCTTCCTTCGGTCGCTTCCGGAAGCATCAGGAACTCTTCCAGAGGCTTCAGCGCGTTCTTCATATACGCGAAGTTTTCCTTGCGCCGCTGGATAAAGTGCTCCACCTTATCCAGCTGGCTCACACCCAGCGCTGCCTGCATATCGGTAGCCTTAAGGTTGTAGCCCACATGCGAGTACGTGTACTTGTGGTCATATCCGCAAGGCAGCGTCCCCAATTGCCAGTCGAATCGTTTTCCACAGGTGTTATCCACACCGGGTTCGCACCAGCAATCACGACCCCAATCGCGGAAGCTGTCAATCAGCACCTGTAGCACAGGCTTGTCGGTCATCACCGCCCCACCCTCGCCCATCGTAATGTGGTGCGCAGGATAAAAACTCACGGTAGAAATATCGCCAAACGTCCCAACCTTCTGCCCCTTGTACGTTGAACCCAACGCATCGCAGCAGTCTTCCACAAGCCACAGGTTGTACTTCTTGCAGAACGCCACAACAGCGTCCAGATCGAACACATTGCCCAGCGTATGAGCGACCATCACAGCCTTGGTCTTCTCGCTGCGCGCGTCTTCGAGCTTGGTCACGTCAATCTCATAAGTCGGCAGCGTGACATCGATAAACACCGGAACAAGCTTGTTCTGGAAGATCGGATTCACCGTCGTCGGGAAGCCCGCGGCAACGGTAATCACCTCATCGCCCGGTTTCAGCGCGCGATCACCCAGCTTTGGCGAAGTCAAGGCACTCAACGCGACAAGGTTCGCCGACGAGCCCGAGTTGACCAGCGAAGCTGACCGGACACCGAAGAACCGGGCAAGCTTCCGCTCGAAGTCCTTCGCCCAGCGGCCGGTCGTGAACCAGCCGTCCAGTGCGGAATCCACGACAGCACTCATATCGGCTGCATCTATGACTTTTCCCGATACCGGGACCACCGAGCTACCCGCGACAAAGTCCTTCTTGGCGAATGCTTCGGCATGGAATTCCGCCGTAAGCTGGAGAATCTGTTGACGTAGTTGCTCGGAGCGCTCACTCATATATGACACTAGGATAGCAAACGCGCGGTATCATGGAGCTACGGCACGAAGCATCTGACAAAAAGGACTCTAACGCATGAAAGCGGTCATCCTCGCCGGCGGCCTCGGCACTCGCATCTCTGAAGAAACTTCACTACGTCCCAAGCCGATGGTCGAAATCGGCGGCCGTCCCATCCTCTGGCACATCCTCAAGATCTACTCCCAGCACGGCATCAACGATTTCATCATCTGCTGCGGCTACAAGGGTTATGTCATCAAGGAGTTCTTCGCCAACTACTTCATGCACACCTCCGACGTCACCTTCGACATGAAGGAGAACAAGATGATCGTGCATAACACCGACACCGAGCCCTGGCGCGTCACCCTCGTCGACACCGGCGACGGTACCGGAACCGGCGGCCGTCTCCGCAAGGTCGCCAAGTATCTCGAAGGCGAAGATGTCTTCTGCATGACATACGGCGATGGCGTGGCGGACGTCGATATCCCCGCTTCCATCGAATTCCACAAGAAGCACGGCAAGCTCGTCACACTCACCAGCGTGCAGCCCGTAGCCCGCTTCGGCGCTCTCGGCCTTAAGGACACGCAGATCTACTCCTTCCAGGAAAAGCCACAGGATGAAGGCGGCTGGATCAACGGCGGCTTCTTCGTACTCTCTCCCAAGGCTATCGACGCCGTAACCGACGACTCGCAGATGTTCGAACGCGAACCTATCGAAAAACTGGTTACCGAAGGCCAGGTCCACGCCTTCTTCCACCACGGCTTCTGGCAGGCCATGGACACGCTGCGCGACAAGCAGCACCTCGAAGACCTCTGGAGCAAAGGAAAGGCCCCATGGAAGAGCTGGTAGCCCGTAAAAACATCTGGCAGGGCAAGCGCGTCTTCCTCACCGGACACACTGGCTTCAAAGGCGGTTGGCTTGCACTCTGGCTCGCGTCGAAAGGCGCCATCGTTCGCGGCTACGCGCTCGATCCCTGCACCGAACCCAACCTCTTCACCGAGGCCAAAGTCGGCAGCGTGATCGAAGACATCCGTGGCGACATTCGCGACGGTTCCAAACTCGAGCCCGCGCTGAAAGACTTCGCGCCTGAGGTCGTCTTCCACATGGCCGCGCAGCCGCTCGTGCGCTACAGCTATGAAGACCCGATCGGCACGTACGAGACCAATGTCATCGGCACCGCCCGCGTACTCGATGCGGTTCGCCGCACGCCTTCTGTTCGCGCAGTAGTCTCCGTCACCACCGACAAATGCTACGAGAACAAAGAATGGCTCTGGGGCTACCGCGAGACCGACCCGCTTGGCGGCTATGACCCGTACTCCAGCTCCAAAGCTTGCGCCGAAATCGTCTCCGCAGCCTATCGTCAGAGCTACTTCCCTGTCGGCAAAATCGCCGAGCACAAGTGTGCCGTCTCCACAGGACGCGCGGGCAACGTCATCGGCGGTGGCGACTGGTCGCTCGACCGCCTCATCCCCGACCTCGTCCGCGGCTTCCTCGCTGGCGAAGATGTCCTCATACGCCGTCCTCACTCCATTCGCCCCTGGCAACACGTTATGGAGCCGCTCGCCGGCTACATCGCCCTCGCCGAGCATCTGCTCTCGGACGACCCGGCCCGCTACGCTACGGCCTTCAACTTCGGCCCCTCGGACGACGACGCGCAGGAAGTCGGCTGGATCGTAGAAAAAATGGTCCAGTTCTGGGGAGACAAGGCAAGCTGGACCCTCGACGCCGACCCCGGCGTCCACGAAGCCGGCTACCTGAAGCTAGACGCCAGCCGCGCTCGCGCCGAACTCTCTTGGCATCCCCGCCTGCGCCTGGAAACGACGCTGCATTGGCTCGTCGATTGGTACAAGGCATGGCAAGCTGGCGAAGACATGCATGCTTTCACGCTGAAGCAGATCGCCGCCTACGAAAAGCTCGGTCCCATCGGCTAAGCCCCCACTCACTCCTGCTCAGAAAGCGTCGCCCTTAGCCGCGCCAGTTGCCGCAGACCGGAGCGGCGCTGGTGCATAAAGAGGAGAACAAACCCCACCAGCAGCACGCTCGGAAGAGCATGCTTGAAGGGATGCGCCACAAAACTGCCGCTCTCGCCGAGAGTCCATCCCATCGCTACGCAGCCAAATGACATCAGCACGATCCATGAAGCAGGCCTGCGCAGAAAACCTGCAGCACGCTCAAGCTCTGTTCGATAAAAGCTCAACATTTCAGCAGAATCGTGACCGTCCGGGACCTTCCGTCCCCGGCGCTGATCGAAGAACATCCACACCGACAACACCGCGCAACCCACCGCGGTTAGCTCCTGCCCGAAGTGTTGCAGAGGCTCTCTGGACTCGGGAAAAATCGCAAAATGAATCGCCTGCCCCAGAAAGATGATCCACGCGATATTCCCTGCCCGTCGTGCATCGGCAAGCTTCTTCGCCGAGCGAATGAGATCCTCAACCGAGGTCCCCGGCGCCTCACGATGGTGGAGCAGCACGCGCAAACTGCCAAGCGACCACGCCAATGCGCTCCAGTCGTTCTCGATGAACTCCATCTCAGCCGCAAGCGCCTCAGCCCACTCCTTCGACCCCGGCGAGGCGCACCGCACCACCAGCGTAGAAATCCTCACCGCCAGCCCTCGGATCGCGCTCATGACGCACCCACCCCATCAAACGCCGGCTGTCCAACCGCCCCTTTGACAGCTGCCTCGCTCAACCGCTCGCGCGCGTAACGCAGCCCATCGCTCGTGATCTTGTACAGATGTCTCGGAGGACGCCCCTCCACCTGCGCTTCCCAGCTCGTCTCCAGCATGCCATGCTCGGCCAGCCGCATAAGAATCGGATACAGCGTGCCCGACTTCAGCCCAGTATTGCGCCTGATGTCGTAGCCATAGCGCCATTCCCCCTCGCTCTGAAGGAATTCAGCCAACACTGACAACAGTTGAGGAGAACGACGTATCGCCACGCCGCCAACTCTACATAGGTAGAGTTGACGGCGTCAACAAAGAAATTGTTTATTTTTTTTGAAATGCCTAAATCGTCTTGGCAAGTTTCTTTTTATTGGGTCCCTCGACGGTCTTCTGGACGCCATCGCTATACACGCGCACCGACCGTCCCCCGACGATCGCCTTGTCCGCAATCTCGGCTTCTGCAAAAGGATCGTCCAGATTCTCTGTATCGAGCACCTGCCGCCACGGTGACTTGCTCGGAGGTTCTGGCAGCGTGTACTCGACTCCATTATCGGAAGCGTTCACAACGATCAGGAAGCTGTCATCGACAACCTTCTCGCCTTCTTCATCCATCATGTCAAGCGTCTTGCCGTTGAACATCACGCAAACGGATTTGGCTCCGCTCTGGCCCCAGACTTCATCCGAAAGCTCATTGCCGTCGGTGCCGTACCAGGCGATATCGCGCACCACCGATCCGCGAATCGTGCGATCGCCCTGAAAGAACTTGCGGCGATGAAGGTTCGGATGGTCTTTACGAAAAGCAATCAGCTTCGAAGTAAACTCCAGCAATCGCGTGCGATGTTTATCCAGCTTCCAGTCATACCAGGTGAGCTCATTGTCCTGGCAGTAGCAGTTGTTGTTGCCCATTTGCGAACGCGCAAACTCATCGCCACCTGCGATCATCGGTACGCCCTGGCTCAGCATCATCGTCGCCAGGAAGTTGCGCATCTGGCGCTCGCGCAGGTTGTTGATGTTCTCGTCTTCGGTCGGGCCTTCAGCGCCCATATTCCAACTGTCGTTGTTGTCCGCTCCATCGGTGTTGTTATCGCCGTTGGCTTCATTGTGCTTCTCGTTGTAGCTCACGAGGTCGCATAGCGTGAAGCCGTCATGCGCCGTGATGAAGTTCACCGAAGCCGCAGGTGTTCTTCCATCGCCTTGATAGAGATCGCTCGATCCAGTAAGCCGATACGCGAAGTCCGAGAGCAATCCACTGTCACCCTTCCAGAAGCGGCGCATCGTATCGCGGTACTTACCGTTCCACTCCGCCCAAAGCACGGGGAAGTTGCCGACCTGATAACCGCCTTCGCCGACGTCCCATGGTTCCGCAATGAGCTTGATGTCGGCCAGCGTTGGATCCTGGTGAATCGTATCGAAGAACGCGCCAAGCTTGTTCACATCATGCAGCTCACGCGCGAGCGTCGACGCGAGATCGAAGCGGAAACCATCGACATGCATCTCAGTGACCCAATAGCGCAGGCTGTCCATCAGCAACTTCAGCACCTGCGGGTTGTAAATATTGAGCGTGTTGCCCGTGCCGGTGTAGTCCATGTAATGGCGCGGATTATCACCCATCGTGCGGTAGTACGTGGTGTTGTCCGCACCCTTCAGCGACAACACAGGACCCTTCTCGTTGCCTTCGCAGGTATGGTTGTAGACAACGTCAAGAATGACTTCAATGCCTTCTTCATGCAGACGTTTCACCATCTGCTTGAACTCGGATACCTGTCCCCCAGCATCGCCACAGGAGCTATAGCGAGCCATCGGTGCAAAGTAGCCAAGCGTGTTGTATCCCCAATAATCATGCAGGCCGCGATCGAGCAGGTGCCCTTCGTCGATAAAGTGATGCACCGGAAGAAGTTCAACCGCCGTCACGCCCAACTTCTTCAGATAGTCGATACTTGCGTCGTGCGCCATGCCCGCGTAAGTTCCACGCAACTTCTCAGGCACATTCGGATTCCGCTTTGAAAAGCCCTTGACATGCACCTCGTAGATGATCGAATCCGCGATAGGGGTTTGCGGCGGACAGTCGTTGCCCCAGTCAAACTTGCAGTCGATAACAACACTCTTCGGGACACCCGAGGCATCATCTTCATCCGACTTTTTCAAGTCGTCGCCGGACATAACATCGTACGGATAGATCGGCGCCTTCGGATCGGGCTCACCGCTGATCGCTTTCGCATAAGGGTCGACGAGCAACTTCGAGGCGTTGAATCGCAGCCCCTTCTCAGGCTCCCATGGTCCATCCACACGATAGCCATAATGCTGGCCCGGCTTGATGTTGCGAATCAACCCGTGCCACACGAACGCGGTGCGCTCCTTCAAAGACACGCAATCGACCTGCTTGCCGGATTCGTCGAAGAAGCAGACCTTTACCCCGGTAGCCTGCTCCGAATAAATAGCAAAATTGGTTCCCTGAGGGCTGGCAGTAGCGCCTAGAGGATAGGGTTTTCCAGGCAGAAGTGTGCGGTCCATGCAGCATCCTTATTTGTCGCGGGCTGCCGAAATTTCCGCGTTCAATCTTCGCAGTAATATCGGTGCTCTTGCATAGATGCAACAAGCGTAGTGGAAAGCTGCTCGCGAAGCACAACTCGATGCTTCATGGGGCTTGGCATCACTCCACGATGAGCGAAACGGTTGTCGCGTGCGCGACAATCGCACCCGCAATGTTGGTGGAGGTTGCCGTGATCGTCACCATCGAAGACTGACTATGGGTAACATCCGTAGCCACCGTCCGCGCCCCGCAACCAAGGAGGCTTAGCAGAACCGTGCCCAGCAAGAACACGCAAAAGCCCCCACGCAAGATTTTGCGTTTCCTTCGGAAAGCAATAAATGGCAAACCGAGGCACAACACCACATAGGGGTCATCGAAGGGCCGTGGCATATGGAGACGAGCAAGAGCGATCGTCTGGAGGCTGAGGGTCACGGTAGCGCCGGCTGCACCCGGCACGACCGCTGTCGGGGAGAAAGTAGCCGTCACACCCGAAGGCAGTCCTGCCACGCTGAAGGTCACGCTGCCGGTAAACGGATCGCTCTGAGATGCAACAGCGATTGGATAGCTCGCGACCAATCCACCCTGCACCGTTTGGCTGGCGGTAGTGGGCGAAATCGTGAAGTCGGGCATGGCGGTGACTGTCGTCGTGATTGTTCCGGATGTACTGCTAAGAAAATTCTTATCGCCGGCGTAGGTTGCTGTAAGGGTGTGTCCACCTTGCGATGACGGAACGTAACTGCCGCTTGCGATACCGTTGATCGCCGTCGCCTTGGCAACAATGGTTCCGCCATCGGAGAAGTCCACCTCGCCGGTCGGGACACCCGCTGTAACCGAACCGAGGTTAGCGATGAGCAGTACGGTCTGGCCGGCGTAGAACGTCTGATTCAGCGGCTCCAGCGTAAGCGTACTCGGCGCCTGAACGATATTCAGCGAACCCGAGGAAGGACCAGCCACAAGGCTGTAGTTGGAACTCGCCGCTCCAGTCATCGAGGCCGTGATCGGATAAGAGCCGACCGGATCGAGAATCGCTGCGGCTGTCGTGAAGCCAACGGCGACTGATGAGGCATCCTGCGACAGAATGCCGGAACTCGTACCGGTGAGCGTCGGAATCGGTTGACCATAGGAGACCGTCGCAGCGTTCGCCGTCGCAGTCACCGGCGCGGGTGAAACGGTGACCGTAGCCGTAGGGCTTGTCGCGGCTGGATTCAGTCCGTCGCCGCTATAACTTGCCGTCAGTACATGTACTCCAGCGGCGAGCGCAAGGCCTGGAATCGTGGCCGTGCCGCCCATGAGCGTAGCGTTCGCGATAGCCGCTGAACCACTCTGAACTGCCACCGTTCCCTGCGGGGTCGCGGCACTACCGGACACCGCAACCAACGCGGAAGAATCTCCATAGACCATCGTCGGCGATGGTGTCAATGAAACAGCGCTGGTGCGCGAGATAGGTGCGATGGCGATGGTGTAGATCGCGCCGTTCGCGGCGATCTCGCGGACAAGTTGATTGGGCGTATCGGCGAAAACTGGCGCGCCGAAGCTCGAAACAGCGAGACCACGGGGCGTATCGATGGCGCTGGCCATAGACGCTGTGCCATCCGCCGCGAGCCCCTGGATACCGCTGCCCCCTATGGTGCTGATGATCCCCTGCGCATTGATGGAGCGAATCCGCTGGTTGTTGGAGTCGGCAAAGATCACGCTGCCTCCAGCGTCCACGCTGATGCCGCGCGGAAGCGCAAGGGATGCCGCGGTAGCCGCGCCTCCGTCGCCCGAGTAACCAGGACGTCCTGTTCCGGCAAAGGTCTGAATCGTGTTGTCTGTGGCGATGACCCGAACGCGATGATTGTGCGAATCGGAAACGAAGATGCGACCATCCGTCGCAACGGCAATCCCGACCGGAGAATCCAGCTCGGCACTCATCGCTGCGGAGCCATCACCACTGAAGCCTTGGACGCCGGTACCCGCAATAGTAGAGATCACACCGGCCGAGATGCGACGTATGCGGTGATTCGCTGTATCGCAAAGCAACAGGTTCCCTTGCGTGTCGATCGCCAATGCGGTCGGCCCGCTCAGCGTGGCAGCATTAGCCAGCCCACTGTCACCCGAGAAGCCAGCCAAACCACTCCCTGCATAGGTGCTGATCTGCCCAGCTGTGATGGAGCGTATGCGCTGGTTGCCGGTGTCGGCGATGTATACAGTGCCGTCCATACCGACGGCGATTCCCTGCGGGCTGTTTAGTTCGGCAGCGGTCGCCATTCCACCATCACCGGCAAAGCCCTGCGTGCCGCTTCCTGCAACTGTTGTCAAAACACCAGCTAGTGAGACTTCGAAAACCTGGCTTCTGTTGGTGTCAACGAAGAAAAGATCGCCGGCTGCATCGTAAGCAACCGCTGACGGGAGCAGTAATGCTTGCTGCTGGCCGCCAGCGCTGCAGCTGCTGACAAGCAGGATCGCTGGGACGAGCAGTGTGCCCATGCGTGACAATGGTAGGACAGCTCGAGCCAGGAACCCTCCTCAGCAAGCGCCAGCGACGGTCGATCAGCGCAATATGCGGATTCGAAGCGATTATAAAAACAATACGACCCGATTCTGCCAACTATTTCACATCAGCAGAATCGCGCGGCCACGGGTAGGGCTACTCACGAACGACGGACTTCACCAGGTTCCGCGGACGGTCAACATCGACACCGTTGCGCAGAGCCATGAAGTAGGCGAAAAGCTGGAGTGGAACGACCTCGCAAATGGGCAGGAGGTATTCATCCGTCTCTTCGACCTCGATCACATGGGACGCCAGCGCGCGAACGGTTTCATCACCAGTGTTTGAAAGCGCGATGATCTTCGCTCCCTGTGCGCGCATATCCGTAATCAGCGAAATGGTCTTCTCGTAACGCAGCACCGACTCCGTGTCCCCGCGGTCGACTGTGGCGATAATAACCAGCGGAACGTCGTCCGAGACGAGCGCATTCGGCCCGTGCTTGAGCTCACCAGTCGGATAGCCTTCGGCGTGGATGTAGGACGACTCCTTGAGCTTCAGCGCGCCTTCGCGGGCAATCGCATAGTGAATGCCGCGACCTAGAAACAAGAACGTTTTGGCATCGTAATAGATATCGGCGATGTCGCTCAGGCGCTGCTGCCAGCCGTCGAGCTGACGGGCTACGAGCGCGGGCAGAGCAGCCAGCAAGGCTAATTGCTTAGCAAGTTCCTCGCGGTGTAGAACGTCTCGCGATTGGGCCGCGTAAAGGCTGAGAAGACGCAGCACAACGAGCTGCGTGGTGAAGCTCTTGGTCGCGGGAATCGCGCGCTCAACGCCGGCAAGCGTGGGAAGCGCAACCGAGGCCTCCTGCATCATCGAGGAGTTCTGCACATTCGTAACAGCAAGCGTGGGATGACCGCGCAAAATGGCTTCGCGCAGCGCAGCGAGAGTATCGCCGGTCTCACCGGACTGCGAGACGACCAGCACAGCGGGGTCGCGCTTCGTGTTCGTCGTACGGCAGATATACTCGCTGGCGTACTCCACATCGACCGAGAGGCCCGCAGCGTCTTCCAGCATAATTTCAGCGGCCAGACCAGCGTGGCGGCTGGAGCCGCTAGCGGCGATGACGATGTCCTTGTGGCCGCGGAAAATGTCCGCAGAGGAGCCAAAAGCCCCCTCCCGGAAGATACTGCCGTCCACGTAATGGGCCAGCGTACGCTCAATGGCAGCGGGCTGCTCATGGATTTCGCGAAGCATATTGTGCTCGAACGTTGTGGCAGCAGTTTGGATTGGCGTTTCAGTCATCGAATCTTTTCTCCAAGCTTCTTATTTTAGTGTGTCACGTCCGGGTATGCATTTGATGTCCCCGGAATGGCGTAGAAAGCGATAAGCTCGGACTCATGCGTCTTGTACCGAAGTTCCTTTTGTCCGCGATGAGCCCCGAGCACTTCCCCGATGTTTCGCGCACGGCGGATGCGCCGGAGATTGCCTTTCTCGGCCGGTCAAACGTCGGGAAATCGTCGCTGATTAACAAGCTACTGGGTTCGAAGGAAGCGAAGGTGTCGTCGACGCCGGGGAGAACGCGCGCGATCAACTTTTTTGCGCTTTACGAAGGCACACCGCAAAAGCATACGACGATACCTTCGCTCATCTTTGCCGACCTTCCCGGATACGGTTACGCAAAAATTTCGAAGTCGATTTCAGCCGAATGGCCGAAGTTCATCGAGCCCTACATCAACGAGCGCGAGCAGTTGGCACTGTGCATCTGTCTGGTGGATACGAACATCCCGCCGCAGGAAAGCGACACCATGCTGATCCAGGCGCTGCAGCAGATGCAGCGGCCCTACCTGGTCGTAGGAACGAAGTCCGACAAGCTGGGCGGCAACCAGCTGACGAAGTCGCTGGCTGCGCTGAAGAAGGCACACGGCGTGGAGCAGATTTTGACCGTGTCGTCGAAAACGGAGAACGGCGTGAAGAGTTTGTGGCCGGAAATTATGGCCGTGATTCCCGCGTAGAGAAAGACAAAGCAAAAGCAAAGGCCCCGCGAGCATCTACGCGAGGCCTTCGTTGTTGGTTTGGTAATTTAGTCGCCGTAGTACTCCAGGCCAAGATGCGTGATCAGGTCCTCGCCCATGACATGGCGAAGCGTGTTCTTGAGCTTCATCGACTGGATAAAGAGATCATGCTCCGGATAGACACCCGGTGCCGTGTCGGGGTCCTTGAAGTAGAAGCTCAACCACTCCTGGATGCCGAGGCCGCGCAGCGCAGGCGTGCGGGCAGCGAGATCCATGTAGAGACAAAGATCAAGCGCCAAGGGAGCCGCAAGGATGGAATCGCGGCAAAGAAAGTCGACCTTGATCTGCATCGGGTATCCGAGCCAGCCAAAGATGTCGATGTTGTCCCAGCCTTCCTTGTTGTCGCCACGCGGCGGATAGTAGTTGATCCGTACCTTGTGGAAGATGTCGCCGTAGAGTTCAGGATTCTTCTCAGGCTGGAAGATGTGCTCCAGCACGCCAAGCTTCGACACTTCCTTGGTCTTGAAGTTGTCAGGGTCGTCCAACACTTCGCCATCACGGTTGCCGAGAATGTTGGTGGAGTACCAACCGGCAACACCAAGCTGGCGGGTCTTGAACGCAGGCGCAAGCACCGTCTTGATAAACGTCTGACCGGTCTTGAAGTCCTTGCCGCAGATCGGCGCGTTCATCTTCTTCGACAGCTCCTGCAAGGCAGGAATGTCGACCGTGAGATTGGGCGCGCCATTCGCAAAGGGAATGCCTTCCTTCAGGCAGGCCCAGGCATAGAGCATCGACGGAGCGATATCCGGATCGTCTTCAACAAGACCCTTTTCAAACGCCTCAAGCGACATGTGAACGGGTTTGGGCTCGATGTAGATTTCCGTCGAGCCACACCAGATCATCACCTGGCGGTCGGTCCTGGATTTGAACTCCGCGATATCGTTGCGAATTTGGTTAGCAAGATCGCACTTGTTCTTGCCGACTTTTTGAAACTTTGGGCTAAGCCGCTTGACCCAGCGCTGATCGAAGACAGCCGGCATCGGCTCGATCGACTCAAGGAACGGTCGCATGCTTTCCAGTTGGTCGCGGTCGAGCACAGCGGCGGTCTTCGCGGCTTCATACAGATTGCCGCCGAAGATGTCCCATCCAGTGAAAACAATGTCGTCCAAGTCAGCGATTGGCGCCCAATCCCTGATCAGCGGCGTGCGATCGTCGGTTCGCTTGCCGAGACGGATGGTGCCCATCTGGGTCATCGATCCGATGGGCTTGGCGAAGCCGCGGCGAACCGCTTCTACACCGGCGATGAGAGTGGTCGCAACCGCTCCCATTCCGGGGATCATGATGCCTAATTTTCCTTTTGCAGGGGTGATATCGGCCGCTTTGGGGCTGGCGGCGCCGGGTGTTGGCATGTACTGGTCTAACCTTCCGTACGAAATGTCCGTTCGCGGGGAAATACTTCCTTGTAGCGGCGTGGTCAGTATCTCTTAGCGCAACGGGCTATTCAATGCTCGCGCGGCTTACGTTACCGCATAAAGTAGTTTTTATCTGTTGAAATCTCCACTCATGAGACGATGGCGAACATGGATGCGGTTCCTTCCCAACAAACTCCGAGCCTGAGACAGCGTCTGGGCTGGCTGACGTTCGCGCTGCTGGCCTGCGCTCACTTCTCCATCCTTTGCTATTGGCGCAGTCCTGAGTTCCTGAACCTGCCGCAGTACGCCAACTATGCAGAACGGCTGCCCTATCAGGGCAGAATCCTGATGGCATGGGTGTTGCACATGACCGCAGGCAGCGCGCGGCTCGGGCCAAAGATCGCCCGCATCGCCGCACATGCTCCAAAGGAGTTCCGCGATCCTTACATCTTCATACTGCTGCTCGTTACGTTTGTGGCAATGTTTGTGGCGCTGCTGGCTGCCCGCGCCACCTTGCTGTCCCTAACGGGAAACCGACGCTTCGCATCGTGGGCTTCGCTGTTGACGCTGTATATGGCGTACTTCAACCTGCTTGCCATCTACGGCCTGATCTATATCCTGCCGTACGACGTTACGTCTCTCGCCCTTTTCTCGGTGGGCGTATGGCTGGTGCTCACGCGGCGGAACTGGCTGCTGCTTCCGGTATTCGTCCTCGGCTCGCTGAATCGCGAAACCTACTGCTTCGTCACACTCTTTCTGGTGCTGTACACATGGTTCGACACAAAACGACAAGCGCAACTAGGAGAATCACGCGCCGCTGCGCTCACCCGGATAGCGCCGCATGTGCTCCTGCAGACCATCATCTGGGTAGCCGCCCGGCTATGGCTGCGTCATATGTTCCTGCACAACCCGCAGGACACCGCGAACGGCAACGGACTGTTCGCCTTCCAGCTCGTGCATAACGTTAAGTCGCTGTTGAACCCGGCGCAGTGGCCGCTGTTCCTTTCGCTGTTTGGCTTCACGCTGCCATTGTTCTTCTCGGGATACCGCTGGATCGGCAACCGCGCGCTGGCGCGTTCGGTCGCGGTGTTGTTGGGTTTGTGGGGCGCGGCGATGATGCTCGTCGGCGTCATCGTAGAAATACGCATTTTCGACGAGCTTACCGCGTTTTTAGCACCGGCAATTGCGCTGGTCCTTTGGAATCGCTGGGTTCAGCCTGCATCCGCGGCAAAGCTGCCCGAAGAAATCTAGCTTCGGGCTAGCTCGCTGTGGGTTCGCCGACGCGGATTCGGTTTTTCCAGTGCGACGCCACGAACAGGGCAAACAGCGCGACGATGACCACTTCGACCCCAAGGTGAAAGCGCTCAAAGACATGCTTGAACTTCGGGTTGGTATCCCAGGAAGCGCCAAGCCGCATGCCGATGTACGCGAGCGCGAAACACCACGGCCATGAGCCGATAAAGGTGTAGATGTGGAAGCGAATCTGGTTCATCTTGGCAACGCCGGCCGGAAATGCGATGAACGTGCGAACAATAGGCAGCATGCGGCCGATCAGCACCGTGATCGATCCATACCGAGTAAAAAAGCGGTCAACGAGGGCCAGATCGCGACGGCTGAGCAACAGGTAACTGCCATAACGCTCCACCATGGGACGTCCACCGCGAGCGCCAACCCAATAAGCCGGAATAGAGCCGATATTCGACGCCAGCGAGGCGACTGTTGCCAGAAGCACCAGGTCGATCCAGCTGTGCGCCAGCGCGTAGCCGGCAAACGGCATGATGACCTCGGACGGGATCGGAATGCACGCCGACTGGATCGCCATAAGCAGCGCGACACCGGTATAGCCGGTGCTGTGGATGAAGGCAACGAGTAGAAGGATGAGTTTGGCGGACATTCCCGTTCAGTATATCGGCCAGGGTGGTTCAGCGGTTTTGCTAGCATTGATAAGTTCAGGAGAAACATCCCGCGATGGCAGACACAGCGATAGCACCAGTAGCAGAAACGGCAACGACGGCAACTCCCTCTTCGACAGGAAGGCCTGCCAGTTCATATGGCACGCATGATCCTTCGAAGCCGCCCGTAAAGCAGCAGATCGTCTGCTTCACGTTCTACAAGGTGATGCCGGAGTGGAGGCGCTTGCCTGCCGAGGAGAAAGCCGCACATAAGCAGGCCTTCGTCGATGTGCTGGAGCGCTGGAACAAGCCCGGAGAGTTCCTCTCCATTACATACTCGACAACCGGGACGCGTGGCGACGTCGATATGTGCGTCTGGTCGATCGGCTACGCCGTGGACGAGTTGAACAAGATGCGCAGCGAGCTGCTGGCGACTCCGTTAGGCGGCTACCTGACGACGCCCCACAACTTCCTTGCCATGACACGACGCTCGCAGTACCAGATCGACCGCGACGACGAAAGCGAAGGCGAAAGTCGCGGAGCGGTTCGCCCGGGTGGGCAGAAGTACATCTTCATCTACCCGTTCTGGAAGACGCGGCCATGGTATCGGCTGCCTGCTGAAGAGCGGCACCGCTTGATGAAGGAGCATATCCGCATCGGGCTGCTGTATCCGCGGGTGAAAATCAACACCACGTACTCGTTCGGCATTGACGATCAGGAGTTTGTGGTGGCATTTGAGACGAACTTCCCTGAGGATTTCCTGCATCTGGTCGAAGCGCTTCGGGATACCGAGATCAGCCTATATACGTTGAAAGACTTCCCCATCTTTACGTGTGTGCGTCTGAAACCGGCGGAAGCGCTGGATCGACTGGGGTAGCGATGGCAACTAAGAAGGCAAAGGCGTTGACTCCGCCCCAGAAGCTGAAGCCCGCGGTGCGGAAAGCTGCAATTGATGGCGTTCCGGCGACGAAGGCGCGGGCGATCGCAAAGAGCGAGCCAGTCGCGCCCAAGGTGAAGCGCGGCAAGACCGCGAAACCTCTGGCGCCGGAGCGCGTGAAAGCCATTCTCGACGCTCTGCGGAAGACCTATCCCAACGTAGTTTGTGCTCTGACGCACCGCAATGCGTTTGAACTGACGATTGCCACGATCCTTTCCGCGCAAACGACCGATGTGGGCGTGAACAAGGCAACACCAGAGCTGTTTGCGATGTATCCCACGCCAAAAGCGCTGGCGGAAGCTCCCACACTCGAAGTCGAGCGGCTGATCAAGACCACTGGCTTCTATCGCGCCAAGGCCAGGAATATTCAGGGGGCGGCGCGGGTGTTGGTGGAGAAGTTCGGGGGGAAGGTGCCGCAGACCGTGGAGGAGATGATCCAGCTGCCTGGTGTGGCGCGGAAGACGGCGAATGTGGTGCTGGGGAGCTGGTTTGGGATTCCTTCCGGGGTGGTTGTCGATACGCATGTGCTGCGGTTGTCAAAGCGGCTGGAGCTGACCACGAATGACGATCCGGTGAAGGTGGAGATGGATTTGCAGAAGGTGATTCCGCAGGATCGGTGGATTCAGTTTTCGCATGAGCTGATCCATCATGGGCGGCAGATTTGCGTTGCGCGGAAGCCGCGGTGTGTGGATTGCTCGCTGGAAAAGCTGTGCAACTCTGCGGATAAAACGTGGACCTCGCACTGACCCCCTCCCCCTGTTTTTCGTGCAAAGTCCGCAGGAATAAAGGGTTAGGGGTGGACTTGAAATTTCAGGCCTGGACTTTTTTTGAGTGCTTCTACGAGTGAAGTGACGGTGGCTTGCTGCGCTTCGATCTGCGGCGGATATCCAAGATTCCTAAGGGTTTGGCTTGTGATCGGGCCTATGGAAGCGCGCAGAATTTCGGTTGGCAGAGTGAGGTTTGCCGATTTCAACAGGGCGAACAGGTTTTCGGCTGTGGAAGAGCTGGTGAAGGTGATGGCCGCGGGTTGGTTTTTGGGGTCTGCGAAGAGGGTCTGGATAGCCGCGATTGAGGATTCCGGGATGATGGTGCGGTAGGCGGGGGCTATGGTGACTTCGGCGCCGGCGGCACGGAGGGTTTCGGGGAGATGGTCGCGGGCGGCTTCGGCGCGGATGAGGAGGAAGCGGGTTGGGGTGCCGTCGGGTTGCAGAGCGTGGGGCAGCAGGGCCGTGGCGAGAGATTCGGCGATGGCTTTTTCGGGGATGAGGGTTGGGGTGAGGCCGATGGCGGTCAAGGCCCGGGCGGTAGCTGGGCCGATGGCAGCGGTGAGACAGAGTTTAGAGGGTAGAGGGTAGAGGATAGAGAGTTGCTTGATGCGGGCGCTGAAGGCTTCCACGGCGTTGGCGCTGGTGAAGAGGAGCCAATGGAAGTGGTCGAGGTGGGTGAGAGCTTCGTCGAGCGGGGCGTAGGTGGTGGGGGCGGTGAGTTCGATCGTGGGGAGGAGAATCGGCTCGGCGCCGAGGGCGCGCAGAGCCTCGGCCAACTCAGAAGCCTGGCGGGCGGAGCGGGTGACGAGGATGCGGGGTTTCGGCATGGGCGAAATGGCTTGCTCAGGCTAGCAGGAAACGCGGAAGTGAAGTCTCAGCACCAGCGATCGCCCAACTTTCCATGATTCGAAAGGAGAGAAGCCTTGGCGGCGTGGGTATAGACTTTTAGTTCGGAAAGATTGCGGCCTGCCGGGACTGTGGCAGGCCGGATTGTTTGGGGAGTTGGAGGATTTTATGGCATTGAAGATCGACGAGCTGGCAGCAACTGCGCCCTCGCCCGCACTGCCGGTAACGCTGCACGGCCGCGAGCTGGTGCCGAATACGCGGATGCCGCTGAACCTGGATTGGGTGGAAGAGATTCAGGTGAATACGTCCGCGGTGGAGCGGCGGGCAGCGACTATCGGCACGCGGCGGAGCGTGAAGAAGGATTGGCAGGCGGCGTGGCTGTTACGCGCTATTGCCTGTATGGATTTGACGACGCTGTCGGGCGATGACTCGGCTGAGCGCGTGAAGCGGCTTTGCGCGAAGGCTCGGCGTCCGCTGCAGGACCATCTGGTGAAGGCGCTGGGGATTGAGGAGCTGCACCTTACGACGGGTGCGGTGTGCGTGTATCACGCGTTTGTGGAGACGGCTGTGAAGGCGCTGCGGGGATCGGGGATTCCGGTGGCTGCTGTGTCGACGGGCTTCCCTGCCGGGCTTTCACCGCTGGCGGAGCGCGTGAACGAGATTCGGCGGTCGGTTGAGGCTGGGGCCAGCGAGATCGATATCGTGATCACGCGGGCGCATGTGTTCAACGGTGATTGGAACGCGCTATACGACGAGGTCGCGGCGTTCAAAGAGGCTTGCGGGGCGTCGCATATGAAGGCAATCCTGGGCACCGGCGATCTGCTGACGCTACGGAATGTGGCGCGGGCCAGCTGGGTTGCGATGATGGCGGGCTCGGACTTTATCAAGACTTCGACCGGCAAGGAAGCTGTGAATGCTACGCTGCCGGTTTCGCTGGTAATGGTGCGGGCGATTCGGGAGTATGCGGAGCGGACGGGAATGTCGGTTGGCTATAAGCCGGCGGGTGGCATCAAGACTGCGAAGCAGGCGCTGGATTGGATGGCGCTGATGAAGGATGAGTTGGGACGGCCTTGGCTGGAACCTTCGCTATTCAGATATGGGGCTAGTTCGATGCTGGCTGATATCGAGCGGCAGTTGGAGCATCATGTGACGGGGCGGTATAGCGCGGTGTCAAGGCATCCGATTGCTTAGAGGCAGAAAGGTACTAAGTGAATAGCGCAGCCACCCAAATCGAAGTCGATGCAGATGCGAAAGACTTTGAACAGCTAATTGCTCTCAGCGCTTCGCACATTCGGAAATATGGGCGACTTGCCCTTGTCACTCTCGGCGCCCTTTTCATCTTTGTTTTCCTGACTTTTCTGTTCAGCTCGGCGGGCCCTCGCATGCGTATTGGTCACCATTCGGAATCGCAGCAGACCTTTTGAGCATGGCCGCTTTACTTCCAGTCGTTTGGGCTTGGGCGATGACCTGGTTCGCTTGGAGTGAGAACCGGAAAGCGAGACGCGAGTACAGAGAGTTCCTTCAAGATAGATACGGCATCAACGAGCAATGAAGACTGTATAGGGTTGTGCCGGGCCGGATGAAGCAGATTCCCTTCGGGAATGACAGCAAGAAAAAGAAAAAAAGCAAAGGCGACTGCAAATTCCTTCGCTCCGCTGCGGAATGACAATTAAGAAGGCGACGGTTCATGGCAAGCAACATCGTGGAGAAGTTTTACAGCTTGGAGTTAGGGCCGATGCCAAACATGCGAGCGAGGGGCTGAAGTAGCTCCTAGTCATTGCTTCTACTTCGATAAGAGGGCTAGCATAAGGCTGGAGGGGACGCATGGCACAGCAAGTGATAACAGAGCAAAAGGCGCAGATCGTTCGGAGCGGACGCTCGCAGTCCGTGCGCCTACCTGCGGCGTTTCGATTCAAGAGTGATGAGGTGTACATCCGGCGGGATGAACAGAGTGGTGCCGTGACTCTCTTTGAGAAGCCGGAGAAGCCTTCGTGGGAAGAAGTTTTCCGACTCTTTGATGAAGCCAGAGCCGCAGGCGAGACGCTGGAGATTGAACGCAATCCGTCTCCTCCCAGAGACGTCAACCTTTGAGCGAAACGCGGATATATCTGCTGGATACCAATGCCGTATCGGACATCATGAACGGATACTCCGAAGCGGCGCGGCGAACTCTTCTACAGGAGGCGGGTTCTGCGGTCATTGCGATCTCTTCCATCACCTCCGGCGAGTTGCGTTTCGGTATAAGAAACCGCAACTCGAAACGTTTGCAGCGAGCGTTCGACGAGTTCCGTGCAGTAGGTAAGATTCTTCCGTGGGACGACGATGCAGCCATGGCTTATGCCGACCTGCGGAATCAGTTAAGTCGAAGAGGGAAAATGCTGGATGCTCTCGATATGCTCATCGCGGCCCATGCGGTCGCGGTAGGAGCTGTACTGGTATCCCGCGACCGCGCTTTTGAACATGTGCGGGATTTGGTCAAGCTCGTAAACTGGGCTACCGATTTGAACTAAAGAGGCAGTGATTATGGCAAGCAGTATCGTGGAGAAGTTTTACAGCATGGACTATGGACCGGCGCCGGAAGATGCGGGCGAAGTGACGAAGTGGCTCGACGCGCATAAGCGGAGCTTTGGGCATTACATCAACGGTGCGTGGACCGGCGTGGGCACGAATGCGTTTGAGACGAAGAACCCCGCAACGGGTGAGGTGCTGGCGAAGGTTGCTAGTGCGGATGCTTCGGTAGTCGATGCCGCGGTGGAAGCCGCGCGCGCTGCCCTGCCCGGATGGCAGGCGCTGACGGGGCATCAGCGGGCACGGTATTTGTATGCGCTGGCGCGGCAGGTGTTGAAGCACTCGCGCAAGCTGGCTGTGCTGGAGACGCTGGATAACGGCAAGAGCATACGCGAGTCGCGGGACATCGATATTCCGCTGGTGGCGCGGCACTTTTATCACCATGCCGGATGGGCGCAGCTGCTGGACGAAGAGTTTCCCGGCTATGTGGGCGTGGGTGTGGTGGGGCAGATTATTCCGTGGAACTTTCCGCTGCTGATGTTTGCGTGGAAGGTGGCGCCGGCGCTGGCGGCAGGGAATACGGTCGTGATCAAGCCGGCGGAGTTTACGCCGCTGAGTGCGATTGCGCTGGCTGAGATTGCCGATGAGATCGGACTGCCTGCCGGTGTGCTGAACGTGATCAACGGTGATGGTGCGACCGGTGCGGCGATTGTGGCGCATGAGGGCATCGACAAGATTGCGTTTACGGGATCGACCGAGGTTGGAAGGATTATCCGCAAGGCTACGGCGAAGGCTTCTCCCGGAAAGGCGGGCAAGAAGCTGAGCCTGGAGCTTGGTGGGAAGTCGCCGTTTATTGTGTTCGACGATGCGGACCTCGACTCGGCGGTGGAAGGTTTGGTCGATGGCATCTGGTTCAACCAGGGGCAGGTTTGCTGTGCGGGGTCGCGGTTGCTGGTGCAGGAGCGCGTGGCGGAGAAGCTCTACGACAAGATCCGCGCGCGCATGGAGACGCTGCGCGTAGGGTCGCCGCTGGATAAGGCGATTGATATCGGAGCGATTGTGGACCAGGTGCAGTATGACCGGATCAAGAGCCTGATCCAGACGGGAGTTGCGGAAGGCGCGACGTGCTGGCAGCCCGATGTGACGATGCCGGAAAAGGGACTATTCCTGAAGCCGACTTTGCTAACGGGAGTTTCGCCCGCGAGCACCGTGGCGCAGGAAGAGATCTTTGGGCCCGTGCTAGTGGCGATGACGTTCCGCACGCCGGCTGAAGCTGTGGAGCTGGCGAACAATACAACCTATGGCCTGGCGGCTTGTGTGTGGAGCGAGAACATCAATGTGGCGCTCGATGTGGCCGCGCAGGTGAAGGCTGGCGTGGTTTGGGTGAATGCGACGAATTTGTTCGACGCGGCTTGCGGATTCGGCGGGTATCGCGAATCAGGCTATGGGCGCGAGGGCGGCAAGGAAGGGATGTATGAGTACCTTGAGCCGGCGTGGTTGCATGATGAGTTGAAGGCGAAGCCTGTTGTGGCGCTGCCGGAGCCTGCGACTCCCGCCTTAGGCAACGAGAAAGCCGTTGCCGAAGACGGGGCACCCAGAGTTACGGACGTGGATGGAAGCGCTGCGCTGTATGTGGCTGACTCCGACATGGTGGATGATGAGCCGAATATTCTTTATTCGCCGGCAGCCGGGTTTGGGATCGATCGCACGGTGAAGCAGTACATCGGCGGCAAGCAAGCACGCCCGGACTCCGGATATAGCTATCCGGTGTATGGCGCTGACGGCACGATGGTTGGCGAAGCGCCGGTGGGTTCGCGTAAGGACATTCGCAATGCTGTAGAAGCTGCGCGGAACGTTGCCGGCAAGTGGGCGAAGACGGCGGCGCATGGGCGGGCGCAGATTCTCTACTTTATGGCGGAGAACCTGGTGCAGCGGCGCGCGGAGATCGTGGCAAAGCTGGCAGCGTTTGTCGGGCCGGAGCAGGCGGCGATCGAGCTCGACTATGGCGTGGAGCGGATCTTCGCGTATGCGGCGTGGGCCGATAAGTTCGAAGGATCAATCCACAATCCTCCGATGCGCATGGTCACGCTGGCTATGAAGGAAGCGATTGGCACGGTCGGGATTCTGTGTCCTGATGATGCGCCGCTGCTGGGCTTCCTTTCGCTGGTGCTGCCGGCGATTGCGATGGGCAATACCGTGATCGCCGTACCAAGCGAGCGGTGCGCGACGCTGATGAGCGAGCTGTACCAGGTGTTCGACACGAGCGACCTGCCGGGCGGTGTGGTGAACATCGTTGCGGGCAAAGCGAGCGAATTGGGCAAGACGCTGGCGGAGCATGACGATGTCGACGCGGTGTGGAGTTTCCGCGATGAGGCTTCCTCGGCGATGGTGAAGCTCGCGTCGATTGGGAACCTGAAGCAGGTTTGGACGAATGAAGGCCGGCAGATCGACTGGTTCGATCCGGCGCAGGCTGAAGGGCGTTACTTCCTTCGTCATGCAACGCAGGTGAAGAATATCTGGGTGCCGTACGGCGAGTAGCTTCAGGGTCAATCGCGGGTGGAAAGCTGGACTTCCACCTGCGTGTCTTTGAGGAACGTGACTTCGTGGCCTCGTACGAGGAAGCGGAAGTAGATGGACTTGGCGAAGGCATAGGCTCCGAAGCCGGTTGCGACGTTGGCGTTGCTTGCGGTGAGGGCAATGACTCGCGCGACTAAGCCAAAGCCGTTGGATCCTACGGTGGTGTGACCAATGCCGCCATCGCCGTCGCGGTGGTCGTGGTCGCCGCGGGCCGCGACGGCCGTGACTGCAAGCAACAAAGGCGCGACGAAGCGGTTTCCATCGGGGTTGGCCTGCACATTCCCTTCCGCATCCACGGTAAGGTTCTGGCCGGCCGCGCCCTCCGCAGCGGTGAGCGTGCCGAAGACCTTGCGCTCGGGTTGCGTGGTATCGACCTTTACGCCTTTGAAAGCGAAGCGGAGCTGGCCGTTGCGTCCGAAGCTGCGCGCCGCCTTGGTTTGCATCACGGAGCCTTCGAGCTCGGCGCCTTCGGCCAGCAGAAGATGGTGGTCGTTGTCGAAGACCGGTTGGGTGACGATGGCTGTGACCTGGTCGCCTTTTCGTGCGCCGAGTGAATCGATGGTGCTGTCCAGGCGTGCGTTGACCTTGATGCCGTTGAGCGATGGGTTTTCGGCGAGCAGGATAGGCGGTTCAACCGGAAGACTGATGGGTGTTGGGGATTCGAGGTCGGCGATGAACTGCGTACCCACCCAGATGCGTTGCGGATGATACGGGAGCTGGCTGTAGAGCAGGCGCAGCGCGCGGTCTTTCTTGTTGGGGCCAAAGACAGCATCACGTGTATCGGCGAAGCGCTGCTTCACGGCTGTCTTGCCCTGCTGATAAAGCGAAGGCTTCTTTGTCTTGCCGGAGAACCGAACGATCTGCAGGTTGCGGATGAGGGCACGCGATTGCAAGGGTACATCGGCGCCGGTAGCGGCGAGGTGCAGGGTATCAAAGTCCACTACCGGATTGTGCAGCGGGGTTACGTCCCCGTTCAGCAGCGCCTGCAGGCGTATCTGGTGCTCGATAGGAACGTAGGCGGAGACTGTGCCGTGAACGACCGTGCCAACCGGGAGCACGAGGCGGTCATGTGCATAGATCGGTTCCGCGAGTACGCCCTCGACAAGCGCCCCGGTGCGCAGCTTCGCAGTGCGGGTGATGCGCACATGCAACGGGACGCCCTTCGCGAGAGTGAGCGGCGCCAGTGCAGGCTGCTGCGTGTATGCCGCACCTGCAATCGTAAAAACAAGTACGTGGTACGGAAATCTTGGCATGCACGCTCAATCAATAGGTGTCGAGATGACACACATAGGACGAGCGGTGATGTGATTGGTTACCCGAGATTCACCAGTGAACGCTAAATCTTGTATCTACAACAAAAGAATTACCAGTAACCACCTAAAGGTTACCTAAATACCAATCTATTAGTGACCAATTGGTGTTAACGTCTACATGGACTAATTTTGCCTGCTGTTCGGGTCTTGTAGAAAGCCTCACCTCTCCCGGAGATTCAAGACAATGCATTTGGGCGTTTTCCTGCAGAAGCACAGGGCGGTCGTGGTCGGACTCGTGACGATGGTGTGCGCTCTGTTTCTCGGGTATGAAGCTCACTCCCGCTGGGTGATGGTGGAAGGTGTGACATCTGCGCCGGTTGTAGCGCCGGCGGTTTCGCTGCGGTTCATCAAAACGGCCTCTGACCTAATCGCGATGACGGCATGCCTGTTTGCGTGCTTTGTGCTGGCACGTGCGGCGTGGAAATTGCGGCAGCAGATTTCGTTCGGTACGACAGGCTACCTCCTTGGGTTGATCGTGGTCACGGTATGTGCGAAGCGTCTGATCGACGTGACTCAGGTCCACAGCTATCTTCCCGGCGGCGAATCGAGATATGCGCTGACCAGCGCTGTGGTTTCGGTGCTGATCGCCTGTAGTATCGCGTTGCTGATTCCTTTCATTCAGAAGATCGCCGACTTTGGGCTCACAGCGAGTGCGGAGCACGAGAAGTTCGTGACGTTGGCGGAAAACACCGGCGAAAGCTTTTGCCTGATGGAAAGTGTGTACAGCGGGTTGCACAGGATCGTCGACTTTCGTTTTACGTTTGTGAACTCCCACGCTGAGAAGCTGCTGCAGCGAAGGAATGAAGATCTAGTAGGCAAGCACCTTACCGATGTTCTGCCGCAGATTCGCACCAACGGGATCCTTGATCTTCTGCGCCAGGTGACGGTAACGGACGTTCCTTACATGGGCGAAATCAAGGACATTGGCCCGGATGGAACGGGCATGTGGTGCACGATGAAGGCCGTACAGATCCACGGCGGCATCGCCATCATGCTGCACGATCTGTCCTTAGAACGCGAACGGCAGAAACGCATTGAAGAGCTGAACCGTTTTTCGCAGTCGCTGATTGAGGATGCGCCGTTCAGCATCATCGCGATAGGGGCAACGGGGATTATCACCGCCATGAACAGCGCTGCCGAGCAGCTGACGAAGTATCGCCGGCATGAGCTGACGGGCAAGCACTCCATCGTAATTCTGCATGACAACGCGGAGCTGAGTGCGCGCTCGTTTGCGATGAGCGAAGAAACGGGCATACCCGTCATTGCAGGCTTCGAGACCCTGACGGCGACGCTGCGGCAACGCAAGAGCAACGAGAGCGAGTGGACCTACATCTGCAAAGACGGCAGCCGCATCGCGGTGCATCTTGCGCTGACGGTTTTGCGCGGTGCGGAGAACGAAATCACGGGCTACCTGGCTGTGGCGTTCGATATCTCCGAGCGCAAGAGACTGAGCGACTCCATCTCGTTCCTGGCGCACCATGATGCGCTGACCAGGCTGCCGAACCGGATGATGCTGAGCCAGCGGATGGGCGAAGCGATTGAGCGGGCGAAGGCGCTGGACCAGCAGATTTCGATTGTGATGGTCGATGTCGATCACTTCAAGCGAATCAACGATTCGCTTGGCCACCAGGCCGGCGATGAATTGTTGATCACGATCTCTGAGCGGTTGCTTTCCGCGGTGCGGAAAACGGACACGGTAGCGCGCGTAGGCGGTGACGAGTTTGTGGTGTTGATGCCCAACTCCGGCACGCGAGTGGATACGCTGCGCTGTGTGAACCGCATCCTGGAAAAGGTGCAGCTGCCGGTCCATGTTGCAGGGCGCGAGATCAGTGTGACCGCAAGCGTGGGGGTTTGCGTGTACCCGGACTGGGGCGCGGATCCCGTTTCGCTGCTGCGCAACGCCGACGCTGCCATGTATGCCGCCAAGGACAGCGGACGGAACTCCTACCAGGTATTTTCAGACACGATGCTGGAGGCAAACGCGGACCGCCTGGAGCTTGAGACGGACCTGCGGCATGCCCTCGAGAAGAATGAAATGTACGTCGTTTACCAGCCGCAGGTGAACTGCAAGACAGGCGAGATCGTCGGCATTGAAGCGCTGCTCCGGTGGAACCATCCGGGACGCGGGTTGGTTTCGCCGGCCGACTTTATCCCTGCTGCCGAAGATTGCGGATTGATTCTGCCGATCGGGCAGTGGGTGCTTCGGCGCGCCTGCCAGGAAACACGGCAGATGCAGGAGCGGATAGGACACCGGTTTACGGTGGCCATCAACCTTTCTCCACGGCAGTTCCTGCAGAGCAACCTGGCGGAAATGGTAGAGAACGCGCTGCAGGAGTCGGGACTGGCGGCAAAGGACCTCGAACTCGAGATCACGGAGTACACCCTGATGATCAGTTCGACGGAAACCTCGCTGGCGCTGGGCAGGCTGCGGGAACTCGGTGTCCGGATCGCAATCGACGATTTCGGTACAGGTTTTTCGAGCTTCAAGTACATCCTTGAGTATAAAGTCGATCGCCTGAAGATCGATCGCAGCTTTATCGCGAAGTGCCCGCATGATTCCAACGCGGCCTCCATTGTGCGCACCGTGATCGCGATGGCGCACGGGCTGCGGATGAAGGTAGTTGCCGAGGGTGTGGAGACCGAAGAGCAAGCGGCGTTTCTGGCGCGGCGGCACTGCGATGAAGCGCAGGGATACCTCTTCGGCCGTCCAATGCCGATGGATGAAGTGGTTGAACGGATCGTTGAGTCCAAAAAAAGACTGGAAAGCGTAGCTAGAAAGCAGACTCTGGAACTCGCTGCGACCTCGGGTGTTTAGACTTTCCTCGGCCGGGCGGTCACAACTTGATCGTATCTGTAGTTTGGGCCGCGGGAGCCGGCGGGGACAAACTCTGCGCCATCGCCGGGCAACAACTTCCAGTAGCCGCTTTCCCTGCTGCGCAGCGCTCTTGCAGTGGCATGGATGACGATGGAGTTGATCGCCAGCAGAACCAGGCAAATAGCCACAGTCTTCCATGCAGCGGAGCTGGACCCTGTATGTACGAAGACGGCGGCGACCAGCAATATGGAACCGCTGCAAGCGGGCAGCGAAAGATAATCCAACGCCTGCATGGGAACGCGCATGCGCAACATGCCGATAACACCGATCCAGCAGGAAGCGACGATTCCGGCAAGGAGGATGGCTTCGAGCAGATTATGCGGGGTCACGAGTGCTTCTCCATGGAGCGTGCGTAGAACAGACCGCCACCGTATGCGCAGAGCGCGAGGGCGCCCGCGACATCGAGAAAGGGTAGATACCCGCAGGCAAGGGTGATGGCTACGAAGAGGATAGTCAGCAGCAGACCCGTCATCTGGATGCCGACGAGTCGACGCTCCGGCGAGGTGCTGACACAGATGAATGCGCACGGAAGTAAAGCAAGGGATAAACCTACGCTCGCTGCGAGCCAGAGGTTCATATTGGAGCTCCTGATTTTTCTTTGAAGGACGAAAGCAGTTACTAGGCCCCGAAGCAAAGAACGCGGCAGCTTCCTGAGTGGATTGGAACGATTATCGATAAGTTTGGTTGCAATTGCGCAACTCTTTTTTTATAGCCGTGTTTCACACGCGGCACAAGCCCGCAAATTTCGTTGCGCAAGTTTACAGCAAGAAAGATTCGAAGTTGTCTTTCCGGGGAGAAAGGCCGAAACCGCGAAACCGCCCTTAGGCGGTTTCGCGGTTTCGGCCTGGTTTGACGATTCTTTTAAGGTTTTGCAGCTGTTTTGGCAGCAGAGAACGTGCCCTGATACTCCAGCGGGTAGACGTCTATGGTGCCCTTGAGCGTACCGGAGTCGTCGAGCGTACCTTTGAAGGTGAGGGTGAGCGGGTCGCCGTTGTACTCGCTGGGGTGGACTATGGTGATGGTTTTGTCTGCGACGGTGCCGGTGGCGGCCCGGGCTACTTTGCCGGAGTCGGTGCAGGTACCGGCCAGGGTGGCGTCGGTCTGGGTGAGGACGCAGCTTTCGGTGACGGGATAACCCTGCACGTCGCCTGTGATGGTCCAGGTGCCGGTAGCGATGGGGTCGGTGGCGACGGCGGCGGCGAAAAGAAGTGTCGAGGCGAGTAGACGGGTCATGCGGAATCCTTTCGGGCTGCGAGTGTTTTCCGATTCTATCGCGGTTGCTGGGTGCCCCCCTCCCCTCCCCTCCCCTACTTTTTGGCTCAAAGTCCGGAGGGCAAAAGAGTTAAGGGTGGACTTGTGGAAGTCCGCCGGGACTGAGTGTGCGAGCTGGTGGGGTTTCCGGGGCTGGGTTTTGTCAAGTCTGGCCGGCTTTGAAGCTGGAGTTCCGTTACAGGGTTGAGGAATCTTTAGGAGATGTTGAAGGTGACACCGGTTAGTTTTTCGGTTTCTGTCCAGAGGCGTTTTGCTAGGGCTAGGTCTTTGGCGGCGGGGCAGATCTTTGCGGGGACGGGATAGCCTTTGAGTTCCTGGAATCCGCTGGGGCCGTAATAGCCGCCCGGAGTGACGCTGGGTGAGGTGGCGGCGTAGAGCGTGGGGAGTGCGCCGTTGTGGGCGTCCTGTGAAGCGAGGGGTTTGAGAATCGCCGCCATGATGCGGAACAGAAGCTGCTCCTGGCCTTGCGGGCCGCTGGATTGCAGGTTGGTGATGGCGTAGCCGGGGTGTGCTCCTGTGCTGAGGATGGGTGAACCTGCGGCAGTGAGCCGGCGCTGGAGTTCCTGCTGGAAGATGAGGTCGGCGAGTTTGGATTGCGCGTAGGCGCCGAACATGGGGTTGTAGTTGCGCTCGGCCTGGAGGTTGTCGAATGCGATCTTGCCCTGGTTCGCGATGGCGCTGGCGACGACGACGATGCGCGTTCCCGGCTGTGGCTTGAGATGTGGGAATAACAATGCGGTGAGAGCGAATGGGCCGAGGTAGTTGGTGGCGAACTGGCGCTCGTAGCCGTCGACGGTAAGTTCCCGATTCGGGATACCCATGACGCCGGCGTTGTTGATGAGCAGGTCGAGCGATTGGCCGGGGAAGTTGGTGACGATGAATGCGGCGAAGGCGCGGACGCTGGCGAGTGAGGCGAGATCGAGGATGGCGGGTGTGAGTTTTGCGTTGGGCACATCGCGGCGAATGCGCGCGATGGCGTCGTTGGCTTTATCGAGGGTGCGCGCGGGAAGGATGACCTCAGCGCCGTGGCGGGCGAGCTCCAGTGCGGCTTCAAAGCCGATACCGGAGTTCGCTCCGGTGATGAGGGCGCGGCGGCCTTGCTGTTGGGGAACGTCGTTTGCGGTGAATTTCGAGTTCGTATTTATAGCCATGCATGCAGTATGCTGCCAATAGTATCCATTGGCAATAAGGTACTTAATTGTGCTGTACGCACCTTGAGGTAACCATGAAAAAGAAGCGGATTGATTGGGCAGAGACGAATGCGGCCTGTGAGGTGATGGAGCCGGGGCATGAGACTTTGGCGCGGACGATCGTGACGCAGATGGCGGAGAAGTGGACGCTGTGGACGATGGCCGTGCTCGCCGAAGCGGGCGCGCCGATGCGTTTTTCGCGGGTGATGGAACAGGTGGAGGGCGTGAGTCAGAAGTCGCTGACGAAGACGCTGCGACAACTGGAGCGCGATGGATTGGTGACGCGCGTGGTGTTTGCCGAGGTGCCACCGCGGGTGGAGTATGCCATTACGGAGCTTGGTATGGAGATGCTGGAACAGGTGCATCCGCTGTGGCAGTGGGCGACCGCGAATGTGGGACGATTTGTTGAGGCGCAGGCGCGGTATGACGCGAAGTGATTTGTGGGCCGGTTGAAGAAGGCGATTTCGATCGTTGCGCCTGCGCGCGGTTGTTTTCCCAGGGCTTCCTGTTTCACTCAGTACCCGCCGGTGTAAAGTAAAAATGTGGGTTCGAAGACTTTCGACGGCGTGTGGTTCATTTCGTTTTCTCATGATCATCTGCCCCCACATGTGCATGGACGTTATGCCGGCACAACAGTGATTATCGATTTGTTGCCGGATGGCCGGGCCATCAAGTCGAACCGCGCGGATGTGGTTACACCCGATAATGCAAAGCGGAACGATGTTCGAAAAATTCTTAGAACCGCGGCTGATTATGCAGAAGAACTGCATGAACTTTGGGAGAAAACGCATGGCTCAAAAAATTAGCGATGAAGAACTCGAAGTGATGGTCGACGCCGCCATGGAAGCGGCCAAGAATGCGCCGGATGGACCTTACATCGCGTTCGCGAAGTATCACAAGGACGGACAGTATCTCGAGATGAAGCTGACGGATGGGCGTCGGCTGCTTGTTCCACGCGAAGAGCTTGGAGAGTTGAAGCAGGCGACCGAAGAACAGGCTGAGGACCTGGTTCTGCTACAGCCCGCGACGGCAGTCTACTGGCCGCGGCTGGATGATGGGCTTGATTTGGCGACTTTTCTGGAGTATCGGTGGCGGAGAGAGTCGAGCGCTGTGGCGGCTTAGCGCCTCGGGGATTTGGGGTGGGTTTGAGGAAGGCAGGTTGGCCCGTTCGACTTCGCTCAGGGCTGCGCCTGCGGCTTCACTCCGGCGTTACCACCCTGTGAGCAAAAGCGGCTCACAGGGGCCCGGTTCTTCGGCAGAGTGGTAGCGCCTGCGGCGCGGTTGTTTTCCTAGGGCTTCGCCTTAGGCTGTGATGAGGGCGCGTCTCTGGGCGCTGAGTGGACGTGGGTACCGGGGGTGGGTATCCTACGAAATTTGTGGTGTCCCATCTCAAAACCGAGACGTGGGGCCACCCGACTTCTTCCACAGCCACTGAGACAATGCACTCAAATGAATATTCCTGTAACGGGAAGAGACGTAAGATAGTTATTGGAGGGCAGAAATTTTTCTTGCAACCGCCGACCCGTGAACCGTAGGATGGTTCACCAAGCGACGAAACATTTATTTTGCAGTGCGTTTCGACGTCTCGCGACGTCTAACAGAAGGCACCTCGCGGTGCTGGAGAAAGCAATATGGGCGGCATTCAGATTGAAAACCTACTGACTTTGATGGAAGGCAATAAGCCCTTCGACCGCGCTCAGGCACGTCGTGAAGTTTTGGAATATCTCAACGAGCACATGACCACCGTAGCTGCCGATATTGAGAAGAAAGGCGAAGCAGTGATTCAAACGGCATCGGGCACCTTCATTCTGACAAAGAACGATCTTGCTGCTGCTGCTGCATAGTCAATGCTGACGCTTCTAGTCACGGTTCTTGCAACAGCCTACTTTGTAGTTCCCGAACTCATCACGCGATTCGTGGTGAGTTTTTACTTTGTGCGGAAGGCTTCGACCGGAACACGTAGCGAGGAAATCCTGAGAGCTGCATTTTGGGCCATTGTTCCTTTATGGCTGGCGTGGCTCACGAGAAATATCTGGTGGTGGCGAACACCTGGGGACATTCAACACAGCGCACAGCTGGTCTTCTCGTGCCTGTTCAGTGACAAAATCTTCGCCGACAATCAAAATAGCTTTTACCCGGCTCTACAAGTTTTCTTGAAATTCAACATCTGCTTGTTGTTGCGCACCTATGCGATAGTTGTTGCTGGCTCGGCGTTTTTCGGATTTTTGGCACTGCAATTGGGAAGGATTCGATCGAAAAAACGGCCCCGACTCAATAAAGCACTCCACTGGGCATTTATGCCGAGGATTTCTGAGTGGCATGTCGCGCTTTCGCCGATACTAGTTCGCGATCGCAAGGAACTAATCGTCCGAATAGACGTACTTACCAAGAACGGCATCCTGTATCGCGGAAATGTATTCGAGAAGCGCATCAATAACGACGGAGAGCTCGCCACGTTGATTCTCGAGAACGCTCAAAGAATGATGCGAGCCGACTTTGCAAAAGACCGCGCAGAATATGAAACGAAAAAGGCGTCCGATCCAACAGTCGCCAAACCGGACACGGAGAGCTATTGGCGAGTAATCCCAGGCGAGATGTTTCTTCTAAACGGCTCAGAGATTTCCACTGTGAATGTTCGCCATGTCCGCCCGGTGAGCGTGCTCAAGCAGGACGGCGACGAGGATATGATGAAGGTGTTCGGCGAAATTCGCCTTCTGCTTAGAGATATTAAAAAAGGTAATGCCGTCGGGCAGTTGCCCTCGAATGAACCTCCGAAAGCAGGAGATTCGGTGGGCGATTCGCAGTAGGGAGGAATGACATGCCCAGACTATTCATTCGCGTAGAACTGCACGGTTTGACTACCGATATAAGCTATGGGACTTATCAGCAGCTTCACACATTCATGGAGAAGAAGAACTGGTTCCGTTCGCTGGATGCGCGCCTTGCGAACGGATCTACCGTTTCTAGAAATCTCCCCACCGCAACCTACACGGGTATTACTAGCACAGCCTCACTTGATCTGGCCGCCGCTTTGAGTAAAGAGATTGGCTCATCTGTTTGGTATCGCAACACGGTCTTGGTGATGACAACAGCCGATTCGTGGGCTATCGCGGGAGAGGAAATGTGACGCTATCTCTCTTTGCGTAGCAGACATATCAGTCATTTGGAAACCCAATAAGCGCACTACTAAGGGCTGCCGAAAGGCAGCCCTTGGTGGTTGAGGTAATGCTCTTCCCTACTTCTTCAGGTCGTAGCGGTCGAGGTTCATGACCTTGGTCCAGGCGGCGATGAAGGCTTTTACGAACTTTTCTTTGGCGTCCGATGCTGCGTAGACCTCTGCGAGGGCGCGGAGTTGGGAGTTGGAGCCGAAGATCAGGTCGATGCGGGTTGCAGTGTATTTGACTTCGCCGGTGTCGCGGGAGATGCCTTCGAAGAGGCCGTCGACAGTGGTCGAGGCTTTCCATTCGGTGGACATGTCAAGGAGGTTGACGAAGAAGTCGTTGGTGAGGGTGCCGGGACGGTCGGTGAAGACGCCTGGCTGGTTGCCAAGAGACGGGGCATAGCGGTAGTTGGCGCCGAGGACGCGCAGGCCGCCGACGAGGACGGTCATCTCCGGTGCGGTGAGGGTGAGGAGCTGGGCGCGGTCGATGAAGAGCTCTTCGGCGCGCTTGGTGTGTCCGAGACGGAGGTAGTTGCGGAAGCCGTCGGCAGTTTGTTCGAGCGGGGCGAAGCTGGCGATGTCAGTCTGCTCCTGCGTGGCGTCGGTGCGGCCGGGCGCGAAGGGGACCTTCACGTCGTGGCCGGCTTTCCTGGCGGCGTCTTCGACGGCAGCGGTGCCACCGAGGACGATGAGGTCGGCTAGCGAGACTTTTTTGCCGGTTGCTTCGAAGTCGGATTTGATGCCTTCGAGCGTGGTGAGGACCTTGGCGAGGACCTGGGGTTGGTTGACTTCCCAGTTCTTCTGCGGCTCGAGGCGGATGCGAGCGCCGTTGGCTCCGCCGCGCTTGTCGGAGCCGCGGAAGGAGGCTGCTGCCGCCCAGGCCGTGGAGACGAGTTGCGAGGTGGTGAGGCCGGAGGCGAGGAGCTTGGCCTTGAGAGCATCGACGTCGGCGTCCGAGAGAGTGTAGCCGTCGAGGGCGGGGACGGGGTCCTGCCAGATGAGGGCTTCTTTCGGGACCAAAGGTCCCAAGTATCTGGCAATGGGGCCCATATCGCGGTGGGTGAGCTTGAACCAGGCGCGAGCGAAGGCGTCGGCGAAGCGGTCGGGGTGGGCCTGGAAGTACTTGCCGATCTTCTCGTAGGCGGGGTCGAACTTGAGGGCGAGATCGGAGGTGAACATCATGGGCAGGTGCTTTTTGCCCTGGACGTGCGCGTCGGGAATGGTTTCGCCTTCGGCGACGGCGTACCACTGCCAGCCGCCGCCGGGACCCTTTTTCAAAGCCCAATCGAAGTTGTAGAGGTTGTCGAGGTACTCGCTATCCCACTTGATGGGGTTGGTGGTCCAGGCGCCTTCGAGGCCGGAGGAGATGGTGTCCTCGGAGTGGCCCTTGCCCTTGGAGTTCTTCCAGCCGAAGCCCTGCTGCTCGATGGGTGCGCCTTCGGGTTCGGGGCCGACGTTGGGGCCGGGTTCGTGTGCGCCGTGGCCCTTGCCGAAGGTGTGGCCGCCGGCGATGAGGGCGAAGGTTTCGGCGTCGTCCATGGCCATGCGGCCGAAGGTTTCGCGGATGTCGCGGGCGGAGGCGATGGGGTCGGGCTTGCCGTCAGGGCCTTCGGGGTTGACGTAGATGAGGCCCATCTGGACGGCGGCGAGGGGTTTATCGAGCTCACGGTCGCCCTGGTAGCGGTCGCTGCCGAGCCAGGTGTGCTCGGTGCCCCAGAAGATGTCTTCCTGCGGGACCCAGACGTCGGCGCGGCCGCCGGCGAAGCCGAAGGTCTTGAAGCCCATGGAGTCGAGCGCGACGTTGCCGGTGAGGATCATAAGATCGGCCCAGGAGATCTTCTTGCCGTACTTCTGCTTGATGGGCCAGAGCAGGCGACGGGCCTTGTCGAGCGAGACGTTGTCGGGCCAGGAGTTGAGCGGGGCGAAGCGCTGCGTGCCCATGCCCGCGCCGCCGCGGCCGTCGTAGGTGCGGTAGGTGCCGGCGGAGTGCCAGGCCATTCGGATGAAGAACGGGCCGTAGTGGCCGTAGTCGGCGGGCCACCAGGACTGCGAGTCGGTCATGAGGGTGTGGAGATCGGCGATGACAGCGTCGAGGTCGAGCGTGGCGAACTCTTTGGCGTAGTCGAAGTCGGGGTCGAGCGGGTCGACGAGGGAGTTGTTCTGGGAGAGGATGGCGAGGTCGAGATGGTCGGGCCACCAGTGCTCATTGCGCGTGACCTTGCGGGAGTTGATGGTGACGGCGCCGTGCTTGGGCGATTCAGTCTCGGTTTCGGTGGTGCCGGGGGCGGGACGGTCGCCGGGGACGCCAGTGACGGGGCATTTTGCTTGATCGGACATTTTCTTGCTCCTGATGTGTTGGGAGGTTTTGGTGCGTTAGTGTGTGGTGAGTTTCGGAGATTTTGCGAGAACTTTGGAGCGCGATTTTGGAGCGCAATGAGTACAGAGGCCGCGGACGATGAGTTCGCAGTCGCGGATGACGCGCTTGCCGAGCGAGCCGGAAGCGGGTGCGGGGACGGTGTAGAAGTCGATGTCTTCGACGGTGCCGCAGCGGTCGCAGATGAAGTGATGATGCTGCTGATCTTTGGCGTCGTAGCGGGCGGCGCGGCCTTCGGCGGCGACCTGGCGGACGAGGCCGGCTTCTACGAGATCGCGGAGGTTGTTGTAGGTGGAGGCGCGGGAGAGGCGAGGGTCAACGCGGTTGACGGCTTCGTAGATTTCGGCTGCAGTGGGGTGCTCGTGATGCGCCATGAGGAACGACATGACGCTGTAGCGCTGCGAGGTGCAGCGTAGGCCGCTGTCTTCGAGTCTCTGACGAATTGCTTCCGCTGTCATCGGAGATTAGATTATGTCTAATCTGAGACTTGGTCAAGACTGGGCTGTGGATTGTGTGTGAAGTTGTCTGTGAGAATGAGGTGTCTTCTCCTGCGCTATGGCGTTTTCTATGAATGGATATTCCTATCACGCTCTTCACGATCCCCGTCTCATGTTCTTAGGCGGGATCTTTGCGGTATTCATCGCACTGGCCTCAATGCTGACGGGCGAAGGCATCTATTTCATACCGAAGAAGGAACTTCGGCTGGTTTACCGACCCGATGAGCCGAAACGATACTGGTGGACGGTCGCGACCTGGTACGCCGTTGGAATTCTCCTCCTCATTGCAGGTCTACCCTCGTATAGATCGTCGACTGGCGCGCGGAGCGAACTACTGAATAAATTTTCATTTCTCAACCGTCCCCCTGATTCCGCGTTGCTTTCCGGAACCATCCTGCTGTTGTTCGCAATCATTGGGACTCTTGCAGGCAATGCTGAAATTCGCCACAAGGGATCGATTCGCGCTCCTGACGAGCCAATGAAATTATGGTGGGCAGTTGGGGCTTGCTATCTAGTTGGTGTGATCCTCATCGCGATCGCCATCTCGCAAAGTGAGCACTGAACCACTGGCATTTATAAGGACGCTGAAGCCGTGCCCCTTTGAAGTAGTGACTTGGGTGAGATAACTAGAGCGCCTGTAGTGTCTCAGGGCTGAGCAGTTCGCGGGCGCCGCGGAGGATGAGTTCGTTGGCGACTGCATCGCCGACTTCGCAGGGGACGACGCCGTTGGGCGCGCGGTGGACTACGTGGGCAACGGTGTCTCCGTCGGGGGCGGCGACCATGGCGTGGAGGTGCCAGTGGTCGTCGGCGGCGTGGCAGAAGGCTCCGAGTGGGAGTTGACAACCACCGCCGAGCGCAGAGAGGACGGCGCGCTCGCATTGGGTGGCGAACTCGGTTTCGGCACAGTTGAGTTCTCGTATGGCCTGGAAGATAGCCGCATCGTGTTCATTGAGGTGGTTGGATCGGGTTTCGAGGGCGAGTGCGCCCTGGCCGGGTGCGGGGGTTAGCTCGTCGACGGAGAAGCGCTGGTGGACGTTTTCATTGCGGCCGATGCGGTCGAGGCCGGCGGAGGCGAGGACGAGGGCGTCGGCTTGTCCCTCGGACCACTTGCGGAGGCGGGTATCGATGTTGCCGCGCATCTCGACAAACTCGAGGTCAGGACGCAGGGCGAGGAGCATGGCCTTGCGGCGGGGGCTGGTGGTGCCGATGCGGGAGCCCATGGGAAGCATGTGGAGGCCCCAGTGGTCTTCGCAGACGAAGGCGTCGCGGGCGTCGGCGCGCGGGGGGATCGCGGCGAGCGTGAAGCGGGAGTCAAGCTCGGTCGGCAGGTCCTTGAGCGAGTGAACGGCGAGGTCGATGCGGCCTACGGCGAGGGCGTCTTCGATCTCCTTGATGAAGATGCCCTTGGAGTCGAGCGGGGAGCCGTCGGGGAATGTGGCGGGGGCGCGGAAAGTGGGGTCCTGCATGCGGTCGCCGATGGTGCGGATGACTTCGATTTCGACTGCATGTCCGCGCTCACGAAGCTGTGCGGCGATGTGGTTTGCCTGCCAGAGTGCGAGTTGCGAGCCGCGGGAGCCGATACGGATAGGGTGCGTCATGCTATCCAACAGGATAAATGACTCGCCCATGAAAAAGCGCCCCGGTGATCCTCACCGGGGCGCTGTATTCGATTACGCGATACTAGCGCCTGGAGGTCAAGACCGGTGGCGTGAGCGTGAGCGGCATGGTGGTCGAGGCATCGATCACGGCGGTGGTTTCCGCTGGGGTCGAAGTGAGCGACTTGCCGGTGAGGGCCGAAGCTTTAATCTCGAGCCGCTTGAAGCGCTCGGACATGGTGAGGCTTTCGCCGCGAGCGTCCTTCACTTCTGCGCCGGCAAGGACCGCGTAGTCGTCAGCCGCGGAAGGGTCAGCCTTGCCTCCGTTACCTGTGCGGGCAGAGATGGCCGCCATGTAGAAGAGCGTGCAAGCCACGTAATGCTGGTCGGCCTGCGAACGGTCCACAGCGAGCACATAGTAGGGGTGGCTGGAAACGCCGCGCGTGGCCGCAACGAGTACAGACGGAGGATTCCCGTTCTGAATGGCGTTGGCCGAAGCAGCAAGCAGGTTGCAGCGAGTCTTCCAGACCTCGTTGTTCTGCGGAAGCTGGGCGTGGAGGGCGGTTGAAGCGCCAAGAAGAAGGGCGAAGACGCAGGCGATGCTGCGGACGAGTGCTGAACGAGTCATTTGCAGGCTCCAGAGTTTGAAGGTACGTCAGGCTTGTTATCAGGTCAGGACGGATCTTATCGAGGTGCAAAAGAGCGGGCCCGGAACTTTCGTACTGGAATTATTCTTACTGCGGCAGGAGGAGCCGGGAATCCCACGAAGGTGCAGGAGGAAGTTAAATTTGTGTATACGCAGCAGGCAACCCCGGTGGGGTGAGGCTCTTATCGTCTTCTCTCGCTAGATGCTTTTAGTACAGCAGTGACGGGGGTTTTTATGTTCTCGCGGTAGAGGGCTACGATAGAAGCTGGCCGTCTTTCGCAGATACTTCTCGGAAGGCGTCCGTGGGAGATTTTTGGATGCACTGGTTTCAGAAGCTGTTTGCGGCTACGGTTCTTTTCACGTTTGTTACCGGCGCACGGGCCCAGGGTTACTCGGCTGAGAAACCTATGGGGCTGGCCGCGCAGCAGAAGCCGGACTACCTGGCGCATGCAGGCATTGAACAGCGGCTTGGGCAGATGTTGCCGATGACGGCCACCTTTACGGACGAGACCGGGCGCACGGGTGCGGTGCAAAGCTGGTTCGACGGGAAGCCCGTCGCTATGGCGCTGGTCTATTACAAGTGTGCGATGCTTTGCCCGCAGGTGCTGCATGGGTTGGCAACGGGATTGAAAGAAACCACGCTCGCTCCGGGCAAGGACTATGACGTGCTGGTGTTCAGCATTGACCCGACGGACAAGCCCGCGGACGCCGTGAGCCAGAAGCAGCAGTTCCTGCAGGAGGCCGGATTCGCGGGCAATGCGGAAGCTGCGGGCGCGGTACATTTTCTTACCGGCGATGCAGCAGCCATCGCGGCAATATCGGGCGCGGCGGGCTTTCATTATGTGCGCGTGCCCGGCCCGGACGGAACGATGGACCAGTTCGCGCACTCAAGCGTGATCATGTTTGCCACGCCTGATGGCCGGATGTCGAAGTACCTTTCCGGCATCGACTATCCCGCGCGCGACTTGCGCATGGCGTTGCTCGATGCCTCCGAGAAGAAGATCTCGAACCCGGTCGACATGCTGATCCTGTACTGCTGCAGCTATAACCCCGTTGTGGGACGCTACTCGGTTTCGATCATGCGCATCCTCGGTATCGCGGGCATGATCTCGATGCTGGTTGTGATCGGCATGCTCATCCTGCTAACGCGCAAGCCGAAGCCGCAGGCAGCTTAGAGCATTTCCCTGTTTCTGCGGATTGCATCCCTGCATGTCCAGTTGGCGTCCATGCGCATGCTTGTCTTCAGGGCCGCCGATGATGGCATAGTTAGCGGCCATCACTTCAAAATATTTCTGCGGACTGCGACCAAATCTCCGGTACATTGGCTCCATCCCCGGAGGCACCTATGGACCCTCAGCAGCAATCCCAGCAAGTCGCCCACATCATCCTCGCGATGATGCCGATGTTCCTTCTCTTCGGCCTCGCAGTGATGGCCTTCCTCATCTTCCTTTTCTGGAAGATCCTGACAAAAGCCGGCCTCTCGGGCCCGCTTTCCCTGCTGGTCTTGCTCTGGCCCATCGGCCCGCTCATCGTACTCTGCATCCTCGCCTTCTCCGACTGGAAAGTCGCCCCCATCCCGCCTCCGGCCTACTATCCGCCAAGCTACCCACCACCCCCGACCTATCCACCCACACAGTCTTAAACAACTCAGCCTCACCGGCCTCCCGAAACCCAGGAAGCCGATGAGGCTGAGCCACAACAACCAACAAGCACCCTAAATAGGCGGACCCGCCGGCACAGTCCCTGGAGCAGGCCCACTACTACGCCCAACCGGACCACCAGGTCCGGCAGCGGCACCCGCAGCAGCACCAGCCGCGCCTCCACGTCCACCGGCAGCCTCCAGCTGCGCCGCATAAAAGACCTTCCAGTCCCCATCCGCATCCTTTGCCTGCTGTCCGATCCACGTCCTTAGCTCACCCAGCTCTGCCCGCACGATAGCCTTCGCCACCGGCGACGTATTCGCCGATCCCAGCGCCGTCATCTTCTCCAGCACAGCGCCATCCACGGTCATCTTCGTCAATCCGGCCAACCCCTTCGGAGCCGGCGCATACCAGGTCGCCTTCAATAGAGCGTCCAACACTTCCTTCAGGCTCGGGTTCGCCTCATCCCGCGCGTGGAACTCCACCAACCGGCTCGCCTTACCCGGCTCCAGCAGCGCCTCCAGCGTCACATTCGCCGCCGTCAGCGCGGGAGCCGTCGCGTCGAAGCTCGGCCCGTTATAGCTGCCCCAGCTCTCCTGCGTCCGCTCATGCTCGGGAGGACGCGGCGGAAACTTCTCCAGCAGCGGCTCCGGCAACGTCAGCACCTGCGGATCAAGCGTCTTCACCACCGCCGCCAGCGCCTTCCGCTGTTCGGCTGGAGCCACAATCTTCGTCACCATCTGCCCATCGCCGCGCTCCGCATAGCGATAGTCCTGCCCACCCACCTCCTGCGCCGCCGCTCCCACCTGGTAGCGATGCAGCAGGTACACCGGCACCAGCACATCCTCCAAATCCGACATCGGCTCACCCGGCTTGATCGCCGACTCGCCAAAATTCTTCAGCGCGACCTCGCGCACCTTCATCAGCCGGTCCAGCTCATCGGCCGCGTCGGGGCCGTTATCCCACTGCGTCGAGTGCGGGCTAGCCGAAGAGTTTCCATCATCGGTCTGGAAGTAAATCCCCTTCTTCATCCCGTCCTGCAGAATCTTTTCGAGGCCGGCCTTCTCCTGCGCCTCCGTCGTTGCCGGCGGAAACTCCCTGTACAGATAGTCGATCACCAGCTTGTCCCACGCACCCATGCCATTCTCATACGCGTGCGTCAGGTCAAGATTCCCGTTCTTATCCAGCCGTATCTGCGGAAACGGATAATCATCCACCGTCCCCATACCCGGCCCAAACGAGCTCGCCGCAAAGTTATGCCCCAACCCCAGCGTATGACCCACCTCATGCGCCGCCAGTTGACGCATCCGCTGCATCACCAGCGCCGTCTGCTGCGGATCAGGCGTTCCGTCTTTCTTGTACGGCGAAAGCAGCGCCTCGGTAATCAAAAAATCCTGACGCTCGCGCCCGCTCGTCAGCGTCACTTCGCTCTTGATGATCTCGCCCGTCCGCGGGTCAATAATGTTCGCCCCATTCGAGAATCCCCGCTCCGCCTCCTCCACCCAAAGCACCATGTTGTACCGGATATCCAGCGGATCCGCGCCCTCCGGCAGTATCTCCACCTTGAACGCATTCTTGAAACCCGCCGCCTCGAACGCCGCACTCCACCACCGCGTGCCCTCTAGCAGCGCCTGCCGCACACTGTCCGGCGCACCGCGGTCAATGTAATACACGATCGGTTCCTTCACCTCACTCACCGCGGCATTCGGGTCCTTCTTCTCCAGCCGATGCCGCGTCGCCAGCCGCGTATCCAACGGCTCACCCAGCGGCTTCGACCAATCGTTATAAGCCACATTGATCAACTGTCCCGACCGCGGATCCCACACCCTCGGCTTGAACCCCGGCGCCGGCAGCGCCATCAAAATCTGCCGCTCACGCACCGTCACACTATGCACATCCGGCGTCACCTCATTCAGCATCGACCGCCCACCAAACCCACCGCCACCACCAGCAGCCGGAGCAGCCCCTCCACGCCCGCCTCCACCGCCTTCATTGGTAAACGTCAGCATCGTCTCCACCACCAGGTTCAGCGGAAAGTCCTTCACCACCTCCGGCACAATCGCACTCCGCGACGCATCCATTCGATACCCGCTCAACCGGTCGCCAAACCCCGGCGCATCGCGCAGAAAGAAGTCCGTAGCATCCAGCAGCACATGCCCCGGCCCATCCTCGGCCGCCACCGGAAATCCCCAAAGCACGCTCTCCGGAAACGCCTGGTCCTTCGCCAGCTTCTGCGCCGCATCCTCCGATCCCGTCCGCCACAGCAGATTCTTCGCCACCAGCAACACCTTCGGCCCCACCCGCCGGAACGTCACAATCTGCGGCCTCGAAATCGCACCCCGCGAAATCCCACTCGTCCCCGCTCCACCCGACGTCTGGTACGTGTACATAAACTCGTCATCAAACTTCGTGACCTCGAGATACACCTTCCCGCCGCGCGCATCCCAGTACATCGGGATGTAGCCATCCTTCTTCTCCAACCCCTTGATCTTCGCGTCCAAACTCACCGGCGCCACATCCCCGCCGCTTCCACCACGACGTCCCGGCGGCCCACCACCCTCTTGCGCCACCAAAGACGAACATCCCATCACCACCACGAGAGACACGACGGCTAACAGCTTCTTCATTGAAAAAACTCCATCCACGGTTGAACTGCGCAGGTTTGAAAGCTAAATATTGGGGAAAGTGGGAACACATCCACCATACCAAACACCCGCCAAACGCACGCCGCACCCACCCCTCTGTTAACATGGCTTGTTGACCATAATGAGCACAGAAACCACCGCATCCCCCGTCCGCGTCCGCATCGCCCCCTCGCCCACCGGCGACCCGCACGTCGGCACCGCCTACATCGGCCTCCTCAACTTCCTCTACGCCACCCAGCGCGGCGGCCAGTTCGTCCTCCGCATCGAGGACACCGACCGCACCCGCTTCGTCCCCACCTCCGAGCAGATGATCTTCGACGCCCTCAAATGGGCCGGTCTCACCTGGGATGAAGGCCCCGACGTCGGCGGGCCGTACGGTCCTTATCGCCAATCGGAAAGAACCGAAATCTACCGCGAGCACGTAGAGATCCTCCTCGCCAACGGCACCGCTTACCGCTCCTTCGAAACCGCCGAAGAGCTCGAAGAGATGCGCAAGCAGCAGATCGCCGCCAAGACTCCACCCCGCTACAACGGCGCCCACCGCCATCTCACGCAGGATCAAATCGTCGCTTATCGACTCCAAGGCCGCCCCTACACCGTCCGCCTCAAAGTCCCCACCGAAGGCAGCACCACGTTCCGCGACGAGCTGCGCGGCGACATCACCTTCGACCACAACAACGTCGACGACCAGGTCCTCATGAAGTCCGACGGCTTCCCCACCTACCACCTCGCCAACGTCGTCGACGACCACCTCATGCGCATCACCGACGTCATCCGCGCCGAGGAATGGATCTCCTCCACACCCAAGCATGTCCTCCTCTACAACGCCTTCGGCTGGTCGCTCCCGCGATTCTGGCACATGCCTCTTCTACGCAACGCCGACAAGAGCAAAATCTCCAAGCGCAAAAACCCCGTCTCCCTCATCTTCTACCGCGAGTCCGGTTATCTTCCCGAAGCCATGCTCAACTTCCTCGGCCTGCTCGGCGGCGGCATGGCCCAGCCCACTGAAGAAGAGATCGTAAGCAAGCAGCTCAACACCAAAGAAGGCGACATCTTCTCGCTCGCCGAGATGATCGAGAAATTCGACTTCAACCGCATATCGCTGGGCGGTCCGGTCTTCGACTTGGTGAAACTGAAATGGCTCAACGGCGAATACCTCCGCAAGCTCTCGCCCGAAGCCTTCTTTACCCAGCTCCGCGCCACCATCTTCTCCGACGCCTACCTGCAAGCCATCGCGCCGCTGGTCCAAACCCGCATCGAAACCCTCGGCCAGTTCGGCGACATGACCGGCTTCTTCTTCTCCGACAACGTCCTCCCCGCCGAGTCCATCTTCCTTCCGAAGAAGCGCACCTACGAAGAGACCATCGCCTTCGCTGCCGAACAACTAGCCACGCTAGAAGCCTCCGCATGGGACCTCGAATCCATCACCAACGCGCTGAAGGCCCTCGGCGAATCGAAAGAGTGGAGCGTCAAAGAAAACTTCATGCTCCTCCGCGCCATCCTCACCGGCAGCACAACCAGCCCACCACTGGTCGAGTCCCTCGTAGTCTTCGGCAAAGCCCGCACGCTCGACCGCATGCGCCGCTTCTTAGAAGCCGAAAAGAAACGCGCCAACCAACGCAAGTAAGACCGCCAACAACCCGCTAAACTTGTCATCCTGAGCAACGCGAAGGATCTGCTTTCCTCTACAGCCGCACCATTCGGGTGCCCCCGATCTCTCGCACTTGGAGATCGGGGCGTCCACCTCAGCACACTCTCTATGGACAACCAAGTGCCCCATCTTCGACGTGCGCGATCATCCCCAAGATTGAGAAAGTTCATTTATCTTCGACGCGACCACACTACAGCGACACCCGACGGTATTGAGATTTTCACAACGATGCAACGGCAAATGGGGTAACTCACCGATTAAGAATTCCCTGGCCGTCGCTTCACATGCTTGGCATGGGCCATCGGAAGAATTGAGAATCTTGACTGTAGCGACTAGCCCGCTTCTCATCCACTGTGAAACATTCCGATGAATCGCAACCGTCTTGAAAAAATTTTGCACCGTCGCTTGATAGGACATTGAATATCGCCAAGAAAGGATGGTGTTGTTCTGTAGCGCATGTTCCGGTTTGACGCCGAGACAGATGGCTGTCGTTATACATAAGCGCAACTCCCGCAATTCCTCTTCCGAGCAGAAAGAAAAAACGGGCAATGGAGTTTCCAAATAGTCACGCAAATCGTTTTCATCTGTCTCGTGAATATGTGCTGCTCGAAATGACGGAAACATTGCACGATGAAGACGAATGGCGAGAGCTAAATCACCGTGCTCTATTGCGTTGCGGATCAAGGCGCCGTCCATGATCGATCGTTCGGGCATGTGGAAAGTGTATCGGTTCTCCGGGTGGCTCATCGCGCATCGCGCGACCGCTCTCCTCCACACCCGCACCACCCCGGTGATATAACCAAAACCGAGGAAACCCTCCATGACCCTCACCACCCACGACCCCATAGCCTTCATCCCCACGAAGAACGCCGAAGCTGCGCGCGCTTTCTACGAGAAAACCCTCGGCCTCACCTTCGAGTCCGACGACAACTTCGCTTTGGTCTTCCGCGTCGGTACATCCAACATGATGCTCCGCATCATCCGCGCCGATGGCTTTACGCCGCAGCCTTTCGGCATCTTCGGCTGGGAAAGCCCCAACGTCGAAGCCGACGTCAAAGCGCTTACCGCCAAAGGCATCGAGTTCCTTCGCTTCGGCTACTTCGAGCAGGACACCCTCGGCATCTGGACCGCACCCAACGGCAACAAGGTCGCCTGGTTCAAAGACCCCGACGGCAACACCCTGTCGCTCTCAAGCCACTAAGCAAATTACCTGTAGGTGTATAGGGAGGCTCGGATATCAACGCCGTTTTCTCTCAAGGAAAACGGCTCTGCACGATGATTCAACTCCACAGCAACAGGTAATTTGCTCTAGCTTCACTTCCCCGTAACCGCCACCTTCACCACCAGGTTCTTCGGCGGAAAGCACGCCGCATCATCGCAAGCCTGGTAACGCAGCATCCCGGTCATTGTCGAGTTCCCCGCATCCGCGATCATCCGCACTCGCACCCGAAACTCTCCCTGGTACACATCGAGCATCTGCGCGTCCTTACCCTGCCCCAGCTGAAACGCCGAACCCTTTGGATAGTCCACACCCTGCACGTCCACACCGTGCCCCGTATCCAGCTTCAGCGCCGTAGCAATCAATAGTGGATCCTTAGGCGCATGCGAGTTGATATGAAACCCCGGCTCCACGCGAAACCGCAGCTCCACCACCTGCGCCTTCCCTGCCGCCACATCCACTCCATCCGACAGCAGCACAACATGCGCCTTCTTCGCCGGCACATCCCCAAACGAAATATCTTGCGCCGACGCACCCACCACCAACGCCAACACAGCCATCCCTAAAACCTGAAACCTAAAACCTAAAACCTGCCCCTTCATATCCCCATCGCCTTCTTGATCTCCGCTTCCATCTCGTCCTTCGGCGGCGCACCCAGGCTATGTCCCACGACCACGCCATCCTTGTTCAGATAAAACGTCTCCGGCAGATAATCTCCCAGCGCATAGTCCTTCGCAATGGTCTTGTTCGGCAGCAGGATCGTATAGTCCACGCCAACCTTCCGCGCCGCCTCAGAAACCACATTCTTCGGCGTGTCCTCGTCCTGGTCTACGCCAAGCACCACCAGCCCCTGCGCCTTGTACTTGCCGGAGAACTCCTCAAACCAAGGCATCTCCAGCTTGCACGGCCCGCACCACGTCGCCCAGAAGTTCACCACCACAGGCTTACCCTTAAAGTCCGCCAGCGACACCTTCTTGCCTTCCAGATCCACCAGCGTAAACGCCGGCGCAGCCTTCCCCTGTAGTTCTGTACTCGATGCAGCTGAAATCCCACCCACCGGCGGCGTCGCTCCGTCCTTCACCAGTACCACCTGCGACTGTGCCTTCTGCATCGCCGCGCGCCGCTGCCGCAGGTTATAAACACCCGCCCAGACCAGCAAGCCCACCAGCACCACCATCGCTGCCAACACACCAATCCGACGCATCAAGCCAACCTTTCGCACAAAGCAAACGCTTTTCCAAGTCTACCGCTGTCACAACCCAAACTTGTCATCCGAAAGTCAAAACCGAACGTCACCCTCTACAGACACCCTCTGCTAGCATCAACATGCGTTCAACCATGCCCGACGAACCCCAAATTCGCGACGAAGCCACACCCCTCCCGCCAACACCAGCAGAGCTGGTCCGCATCGAAGCCGAAGCCCTCCACGAGCTCGCCGACCGCCTCGAAACCACCGCCCGCCAGCCCTTCGAGCGCATCGCCGCACTCCTCACCGAGGCCGCACGCACCGGTCGGCGCGTCATCCTCACCGGCATCGGAAAATCCGGCCTCATCGCCCGCAAAATCGCCGCCACGCTCGTCTCCACCGGCACTCCGGCGCACTTCCTGCACCCCTCCGACGCCCTCCACGGCGACCTCGGCGTCCTGACCCCAGGCGACGTCCTGCTCGCGCTCTCCTACTCCGGAGAAACCGAGGAAATCCTCCGCCTGCTGCCCATGCTCCCACGCCTCGGCATCACGCTCGTCAGCTTCACCGGCTGCCTCACGTCGACGCTGGCCTCCGCCAGCGCCCACTCTCTAGATGTCTCGGTCTCGCGCGAAGCCTGCTCCCACCAGCTGGCTCCCACGGCCTCCAGCACGGCCATGCTGGCCCTCGGCGACGCCCTTGCCCTCGACGTCTCCCGCCGCCTCGACTTCAAGCCGCACGACTTCGCCTCGCTCCACCCCGGCGGACACCTCGGCCGCCGCCTCGCCACCGTCCGTCAGCTCATGAAGTCCGGAGACGCTCTTCCGCAGGTTTCTCCGTCCACGCAAATGCCACAAATCATCCATGAGATGTCCACAAAACGCCTGGGCTTAACCACCATAATTTCCGGCGAAAAGCTCCTCGGCATCCTCTCGGACGGCGACCTCCGCCGTCTCCTCGAACGCAACGGCCCCCACGCCTTCCACAAAACCGCTGCGGAAGTGATGAATCCAAAGCCTTTCACGATCGCCCCCGAAACCTTCGCCGCCGACGCCCTCACCCTCATGGAGCAGCACAAAATCACCGCTCTCATTGTCACAGCAGACGGCACCACTACCACCCCTGTCCAGGGCGTTCTACACATCCACGACCTATGGGAGTTCACCCCTCAAGCTCCGCCCACCGGCGCCTGAGCAAATTTCTCTCTAAAGCTTACCGTTGCTCTCTATGGTCTGCATTGTCTGTCTATCCCCTTTCGGCATCAGCCGGTCGTGGCTATCTTTCACAATCTGGTAGCACTCACAGGCCGCCGTTTCAAACTTCGACCGGTCGACAATCGTCACCTTGCCGCGCCGGTACTCGATCATCCCGGCTTCCTGCAGCGCCTGTGCTGTTACCGTCACCGTCGACCGCCGCGACCCCAGCATCCGTGCCATGTACTCCTGCGTCAACAGCAGCTGCTCGCTCTCTGAGCGGTCCGCCGCTGTCAGCAACCAGCGCGACAACCGCTGCTGCAGCCCATGCAGCCGCGCACACAGTACCGACTGCGTCGCCGTAACCATCTGGACATACAAAAAGTTGTCCACCATCTGCCGCAGCTTCGGGTTTTGCTGTAGCTCTTCGAGCATCACGCTCGACCGCAGCCGGTACCCATTGCCCGGCGTCTGAACGACGACCGTATGCTGCATCTCCGGCTGCCCCAGCAACGCGGCCACGCCCGAAAATCCTTCACGACCAATCATCCCCACCTCAATCGACTCGCCCGCCGGCGTCGTCGCATTGGTGGAAATCAAACCCTGCTCCGGAAAGTAAAGATAAGCGATCGGTTCATCCGGTTCGCTCAACAACATCCCCTGAGGAAGATCCACAAACACCAGTTTGCTGGCGATGCGCTGATATTCATCAGGCGATAGGCTGGCCAGGAAATGGTTCCGCGGTGGGCCTTCTTCGCGGATCCTCGCACGTTGTTGCACCAAGTCTTTTCCCTCGCCAAGCACCGTGCGTCTCTCTTCTGCAAGATGTGCTAATGCGCAAACTGTACACAGTGAAAGAGATTTCTTCCGTACGCCTCCTGACATACATGCCGCCGGTCAGGAACATAACTAAATACCACCCTCCCATCTGCACGCTTCAGAGTGGGCTTCACGACCGCCAATCGGTCATCCGGCGACCCACTCTTTGGAACTTCGCGTGGCGTCTATACAATCGAACGAATGCAACGTTGGTCGAAGCTCTTCATTCCCACCCTCCGCGAGGCTCCTGCCGACGCCGAGGTTGCCAGCCATAAACTTCTTCTCCGCGCCGGCTACATCCGTCAGCTGGGCGCAGGCATTTACAGCTACCTCCCGCTCGGACAACGCGCCCTGAACAAGATCGTCGCCATCGTCCGCGAAGAGATGGACAAGATCGGCCAGGAGTTCCTGCTCCCCACGCTCAACCCCCGCGAGCTCTGGGAAGAGTCCGGCCGCTACACCGTCATGGGCGAAAACATGTTCCATCTCAAGGACCGCAAGGGCGCCGAGCTGGTCCTCGCCATGACCCACGAAGAGGTCATGACCTCCATCGCGCGCAACGAGCTCCGCAGCTACAAGCAGCTCCCGCAAATCTGGTACCAAATCCAGACCAAGTTCCGCGACGAGCCCCGCCCCAAGGGTGGCCTGCTCCGCGTGCGCCAGTTCATCATGAAGGACAGCTACTCCTTCGACATCGACCAGGCGGGCCTCGACCTCAGCTACGACAAGCACGACGCCGCCTACCGCGCCATCTTCACCCGCTGCGGCCTGCAGTTCGTCGCCGTCGAAGCCGACTCCGGCGCCATGGGCGG
>JAMFSR010000001.1 GCA_026225395.1 Granulicella sapmiensis | reverse complement strand
CGGGAGATTGGGAAGAACTCTGTCGTTGAAATCGCCTATCTTGGTTCTCATGGAGAGAGGTTGCTCAACACCCTCGGTGCTAACCAGCCAGGAATCGCCAGTCCCTCGAACCCCATCCGTGGAATCACGACGAATACCTATGCGAATATTCAAGACCGCGCACCGGTTGCTGGCGTTATTGCAGGTCGCGGCTTAGCCTTGGATAAGTTCAATGGCAGTTCCAAGTACAGCGCGCTTGTGCTCACGTTCAATCAACGCATGAGCCATGGTCTGCAGTTTCTTTCTGCTTTCACGTTCGGGAGATCCGCGGACAACAACTCCCTTAATGCATCATACCCAGGTGCGGGATCCGCAACTTTGAGTGGAGGCGCGGGCAACGCGCAACCGCCTGGAAACAACAACCTAAATAATCACTGGGGTCTATCGGACTGGGACCGCAAGGTCCGTTCCACCACTACCTTGGTTTATCAGCTTCCCGATCCTTTGAAAAACAAGGGAGGGATATTCGACAAGTTCACCAGCGGATGGCAACCGGCGGCAATCATGACGTTCCAATCCGGCCAGCCCAACACCTTCCTGCTGTCGCAGTCAATCTACAGTGGTGTCACGAATGGATACCTGACACCGGACTTGATTCCCGGCGCAACACTAGCTGATCTCCAAGGCAGTGGATCAATCAAGAACAGATTGACACACTACTTCAAATCTCCAGGTTTGACGCCAGGATCGGATGCACCGCTGCCAGGAACTTCCTTTCTATTACCTGGCCCGCTGGATTATGGGCAATTGGGTCGTGGCCAGCCTATTCGGAATCCTGGCCAAAGGGATGTTGATTTTTCGATGATTAAGCACACCGCGTTGCCCAGAGAGATGAATCTCGAGTTTCGCGCGGAATTCTTCAATTTCTTCAACTGGGTCAATTTTGGTGCGGCAAACGCTACTGTCGATTCTCCGTCCTTTGGCTACATCAGTTCGACGACGGTATCGCCTAGAATCATCCAGTTTGGCGCCAAACTGGCCTTCTAAGCGGCCAATGGAAAGAGGGTATATGAAGGTGCGAGAAAGCTGGGCAAGATATGTCTTCGTAGTTCTATTCGCCGCTGCGACTTTGCGCGTGGCGGTGGCACAAGATGTTGGAGATGCCGTCGTTGAGCGGAACCTGCCAGCGACGATGCGTGATGGAATCAGACTGCAGGCGGATATTTATCGGCCCAAAGGTGATGGAAAATATCCCATCGTGTTGGTTCGCACACCGTACGGCAAAGCTGCTGGGGACACGATCGCGCGCTTCATCACGGCGCAAGGCTATATCACTGTGGTCCAGGACTGCCGCGGCAAGGGCGCTTCAGAAGGTAGCTGGTACGCCTTTAAGAACGAAGGTTTGGACGGCTACGACTCGGTTGAATGGGCCGCCTCGCTTCCGGGCTCTAATGGCAAAGTTGTTATGTGGGGCGGTTCTTATCTAGCGATTACGCAGGTATTAGCCGCAGTCACCTCCCCTCCGCATCTTGCGGCCATCACCCCGTGGATGGTGCCATCGAACTTTCATGAAGGCGTAATTTACCAGGGCGGAGCATTAGAGAAGAACGTAACCGACAGTTGGGTGAGTGGAGTTTCTGCCGATCCCGTGACGCAGAAACCACCGGTGGACCTTCACTCGGTCGACTTTTATCGCGACTGGCGTTTGCACCCGGACTATGACGAGTACTGGAAAACCATGACCATCGACTCGCGTCCGGAGAAGATCCTCGCGCCAGGACTTTACTTGAGTGGATGGTATGACGTCTTCATCTCCGGAGCATTGCGAGACTTTGAAAGTGTGAGCAAGCACGGCAATCCTGCAGTACAAATGAAGCAGCGGCTGATCATTGGGCCTTGGACTCACGGGATGTCTTCTTCGAAGTCTGGCGATGTGGACTTTGGACCCGCGGCGACGCCTGACCCCACAATAGCGCTTCGATGGTTCGACTACGTCTTGAAGGGGACAGCGAACGAGTTCGCTACCGGAAAGCCGGTAAAGATTTTCGTCATGGGGAAAAACGTTTGGCGCGAAGAGGATGCGTGGCCGCTTGCAAGAGCAAAGACCACTCGCTTCTACCTGCATTCGAACGGTAACGCGAACTCGGTCACGGGTGACGGATCTTTGAGCCCCACTGCTCCGAAGAAGGAGACGAACGATCAATACGTATATGACCCAGCAAATCCCGTCCCGACCCAAGGCGGAGGTCTCTGTTGTGGACCCAAGCCAGAGGCAGGTGCATTCGATCAACGTTCCAGTGAGCAGCGTCCCGATGTTCTTGTCTATACGTCCGAGCCATTCAAAAGCGACTTCGAAGTGACAGGGGAAGTCCAGGTTGAGCTCTATACGCGTTCGTCGGCTGTGGATACCGATCTCACGGTCAAGCTGATCGATGTACGGCCGGACGGCTACGCGCAAAACCTCACCGACGGCATCTTGAGATTGCGCTACCGCAACTCCATGGAGACCTCCGAGTTGATGGAGCCGGGCGAAATCTACAAGGTCAAGGTCGATGCCGGCCCCACCAGCAATGTATTCCTGCCAGGTCACCGTTTGCGCATTGAAGTCTCCAGTAGCAATAATCCGCGCTTCGATGCAAACCCAAACACCGGCGCCGATTCTGATCGGGAAAAGAATCCGATCAAGGCGACGAATGCGATCCTGCACGATAGCGAACACCCTTCCGCAATTCTGTTGCCCGTCATTCCGCAGTAATCACGCAGGAGAACATTAAAATGGCAGACGAAGGTTCTCAATTAAGCCGAAGAGAGTTGCTCAAATTGGGTGCGATTGGTGCACTCTCAGCAGGAGTCACCGCCCACGGAGCTTCTATCGTTGAAGCTTGGCAGGGGCCGGCTCGCTCGGAATCGTCTTCCAGAAAAATTACTCACGATCTATCGCAACTGCACTGGAAGCTGACCGGCTTTACGCCTTTCTACAGCAACTTCGCACAGATCAATCCCGATGCTGGGTTTATCAAGCCTGAAGTACGGCCCATGGATGTTTCCATTCCGGGATCGGTACAGATGGCGTTGCTAAACGCCGGAATAATCGAAGACTGGAACGTTGGCCTGAACGCCAGAAACTGTGAGTGGATCGAGAATCGCGACTGGGTGTATGAAGTGGCGATACCCGACGAATGGCTGCAGAATGGCCAGCAGGTACGTCTGCGTTGTGCAGGGCTCGACTACGCGGGCGATATTGTCCTGAACAAAAAAACAGTCGGATCGTTTCGAAACTCATTCGTGCCGGTGGCTATTGATTTGACTCCCGTGCTCAAACCTTCCGGCAACATTCTTTCTATCCGGTTTACTCCCGGTCCGCGCTGGCTCGGACAGATTGGATATACGTCCCACATGAAGGAGTGGAAGCCAAGATTCTCGTACGGTTGGGATTGGGTCAATCGTATCGTCCAGACGGGTATATGGGATAACGTCACACTCGAGGTAACTCATGGCGTGGAGATCGAGAAACTCCGCTGTTCCACGGACGTTGACCTTGCGTCCGGCAAAGGCAAACTCAAAGCTTGGGGCAGCGTTCGCGGCGGCAACAAGGTTCGAGTCACGCTGAGGGATCGTGCGCGCGAGCTGCGCACTGTAGAGGTAAGTGCCCAAAAGTTCTCTGAAAGTGGCATTCACTGGAATGAACTGCCTGTCGATCTCTGGTGGCCGAATCGTATGGGATCGCGCTCGCTCTATGACCTGGAAGTCGAGTTGTTGGACGACCACGGAGCTTTGCTCGACCGGCAGTCTCGAAGGGTAGGCTTCAAGAATATTCAGTGGCAGAGAACGAAGGGCGCGGCAGAGACGGCAGACCCCTACCTTTGTATCGTGAATGGAAAGGCAGTTTTTCTATTCGGCATAAATTGGACGCCGATCCGTCCGAACTTCGCTGACGTTCGCGACGAAGATTACCGCAAGCGCGCGAGCATTTATCGCGATTGCGGCATGAATCTGGTGCGCGTCTGGGGAGGAGCTGTCCTCGAAAAAGAAAACTTCTACAACCTATGTGACGAAATGGGCCTATTGGTCTGGCAAGAGTTTCCTCTCTCCAGCTCTGGGTTGGACAATTACCCGCCAGACGATCCGACCAGCGTGGAACAGCTTGGCGAGATTGCGGAGTCCTACGTCGATCGCAGATCGCATCACGTCTCGCTCCTTCTCTGGTGCGGAGGCAATGAATTGCAAGACGACAAGGATGGCGTGAAACGCGATCAACCGACGCTGACCATTCGTCAGCATCCAGCGGTCATCAGAATGGGTGAAGTCGTCGCGCGAGAGGACCCTGGCCGGCGCTTTCTTGCGACGAATCCGTATGGCCCAGCGGGTATTTTTAATCTTCAGGACTGTGGTAAAGGCAAGTTCTGGGACGTGCATGGCCCCTGGAACCTCGACGGCCCTCCAGACGGAGAGTGGACGACACTGTGGGCCAAAGATGACGCTATGTTTCACTCCGAGATGGGCGCTCCTTCGACGAGTCCAGTCAGCATCATCCGGAAATACAAGGGGAATCTTCCCGAAGTGCCGGGTACAGACGAAAACCCTCTATGGGCCCGCCAATCCTGGTGGATCGACTGGCCGAAATTCGCGTTGGAAAAGGGGCGCGATCCGCGCGATCTCGAAGAGTTTGTCGCATGGATGAACGCCCGGCAGGAAGCCGCGCTGACGATTGCGCTGCGGTCGGTGCTCTCCCGTTTTCCTGCCTGTGGTGGCTTGATTATCTGGATGGGACACGATTCATTTCCGTGTACGGAAAACGCTTCGATCGTCGATTTTGATGGAAACCCAAAGCCCGTTGTTTCGGCTCTTAGGCGATTGATGTCAACGTGAGTGCGTGGACTAGCTGCATGGACGGCGGGGTACATTCCTGCATAGCCCTTGGTTCTTTGGCCCTAGTAGCTAATTAGGGCGAGGGTCTTCCTAATCCATGAAAGCTGGAACTTCCGTGTCAATGTGGATGCGTTCGATGTGTTCAATATTCAGGGCAACAATGCTCCAAACAGCGATGGAACACAGTACTCACATCGCCCACAACTTCCCGCGCTAGGTACAAGATACCCGCGCGGCTTACGTTGGCTCTATATGGTTCGAGCAGCAGCCCCGGCATACACATAGTGCATGCACGGGAGCTGTCGCAACGGATTCGCTCACCATCTGGTAAGAAAAGGGGAGATTGGGCAACCCCACCCGGGATGTACCAAGCGCTGGTGGATTTTCATCAGCAGACATCGAGCTCAGGAAGAACCTTTCGATTCGCTAGCTTCGCTGGTTTCCCTGCCAAATGCTTTTGGCAGAGAGATCTACCTGAACTCCTCGTCACTTTCATCACGAAGATGCCTCTGCTGAGCCGTCAATGTCGGTTGACGTTTCTATTCAACTAATTTACCATCGGGTAACAAAAATTCACTACCGATTCTCGGATTGGAGTTCTCGTTGTGCTGAAACGGGCAGGTTTGACCGGAAGAAAGCAAAGTTCATCCGCCACACAGTGAAGTGCGAACGGCTCAAGCCGCACCAAAACCATTGAGCTTTAAGGGTGCAAGATTGGTAGACCAGATTCGTAGCTCACAGAGAGATGTATCAGGTCTACCCGTCCTACAAGGGAAATGGAGTATAAGCGTTCTGGCCGCAATCAGGCGCGGAACGAACAGACTCAGTGGACTGCGTAAGGAACTTCCTGACGCATCCAAGAAGATGCTTGTTGATACTCTCGCCCTCCTTGTACGGGAAGGTATTCTCGAGCGAGTGGACTTAAGCACGAAGACTCGGCACATCGAATATAGATTGACAACAGGTAAGGGAACTTCGTTCATTCCCGTCCTCGATTCGATCGAAGCTTGGAGGTCAGAACATGCCGATAATGCCCGGTCAGATCAAACCAAGTAGGACGTCCGCGTTGCATTGGACTGGCGTTCGGAAGCTTCGCGCTGCCAAAGGACTGTCCACGAGGCGAACCGGAAGGCGACATGCGCTGGGGCTACTACAGACAGGGAAGTGGTTGATGCTGCGGATGCCGATGGCTCGTCAATCTGGTCGTAATGTAGCCTCAAACGACTAACCCCATCCAATTCCTAAAGAGCAGCAACCCGAAGAAAGCGACTTTCTTCAAGTCGCTGTTTCCGCCAGCATTTCTCTATGGTGGACTGGTTGGCAAATCTGGCTGTTTCGGTAGCGAATACCGGCGATAATGCTTCAGGCCATTGTGGTCAAGATTAACCTCTAAGACCTCGTTGACAAATTGGCCGTCTGTCCCAAGCTCGTTGAGCGCGGATTCAAATAGATCGACCTGGATAGCCTGATTCATCCGGATGTCGCTGTTGAGACAAATGAGCCCCGCATGGAGGAAGACGTCGGCGTATTGTCCAGCGGTACCCGGCTCCTCGGACGGTCCCCGAAAATCAGCACTATTATTGGTGACGAAAGTCCAATCCTCATCGACAATAATCTTCTTCAATTCCCAATCTTTGAGACCTGCTTTACCGATCCAAACAACGTGAGAACTCGCCACAAAGCCGCGACTGATTGCGAGTTCTACAAGCTTTGGACTCAAGCATTCATCGATGAGAAACTTCAACAAAGCGCGTCCCCTTAAGCCTCTTGAAGTCGCCCCTTAGAAACCGCGACCAGAGTCCCTTTCGGTAGGTCACGGCGCTTCGGCCGGCCCTTCTCAGGGACAGCCTTGGCATATACAGATGCGAGTTCAATCGTCGCCTCATCCAAGCGCGGATATATCTCCAATAACTCAGCGATTGGGGTCCCTTGTTCTACTAGGGCGGCAACGTCGTAGATCGGGATTCGCGTTCCTCTAATCACCGGAGTTCCGCTCAAAATCTCTGGGTCTTCGATCACCAATGAACGAGCCTTATGGAGACGATTCAGACGCTCTGAGACGGATTTCCAATACTCATAGAACCGAACGGAAACGCCGCTGTCTTCGACAACGCACCGCTCCCATTGCGACCATGTTGTGCAAGCGTTCAGCGCGTCCTTCATGGCATGCAACCGGGCAGGTTTTGTCAAAACTTCCGCCGTTTCGAAATAAAAAGCAATCAGGAGGCAAGCGTCTGAGCGAACCAAGCGGCTCGCCGTCTGACTGTACAAATGATGCGGGAGGATATCTTCGTCAAACACCCGATTGATTTGGGATACGGATACGCCAGCTGCGACCGCTGCCTCGGTCGTTGTTAGACTCTCGAACGTCGCTTCCATAGCTCACCTCCATTTCAAGTATAAATGATTCTGAGGCTTCGGAATCATTATTATGGGAATCGGAACTGACCGCTTCAGAGCTCTCCTGTGAGAAGAGAATAGGGCTGATCCGCCACGGTCAGCCCTGCGCCCACTGATTTAAACTTGGTGCCAATTTGGTGCCAAATATAGCCCGGAAAGCCGGTTTTTACCGCCTATGCCGGTCTACAAGCCCTTTAGAATGTGCAGCCGGCCAAAACGCCGCCACCTTCACACGGTGGAAGTCGTAGGTTCGAATCCTGCTGGGCCCACCATATAAATAATTCAACCATTGAGAGCGAAGGGCCAGCCGCCTTGCTTCCTTTTGCTCCGACGAAAACGGTGCCAACCGGCGTGCCTTGGGGAACGCCTACGCCGCGTCGCGGGAACGATACTTGCCTTGCCTTAGCAAAGGAGCTAATTCTTACTTACGAATTATTTCGTTTAGAGAAGAGTCGCAGATGTGTGCAAGACGCATAACAGGGGTCACCAGGCGGATTCGGTTCGCATAGCAACCTGGAAGGTTGCGATTTTTTGTTTGGCAGCTGTAGCCACGTCCGGATATGGGTCTCCCCTGGGGAGTGGCGTCACCGCGCCGGTAACGATGTTCACACGGGTTCATCCGGCTATGGGGACGGACTTTACCCTCTACATTTACTGCGCCTCGGCTTCGGACGCGGACACGATGGCCGAGGCGGTTTTCGATGAAGTAGACCGAATTGATCAGCTGCTCTCCAACTACCGGGACTCCAGCGAGTTGTCGCGAATCAACCGGAATGCGGCCACGGCACCGGTCACCACTGATCCTGAGATGCTAAGTTTTCTGGAGCAATCGGCTCATTGGAGCAGCGTCAGTCATGGCGGCTTCGACATCACAGTTGGCCGCCTGATGAAAGCCTGGGGGTTTTATCGGCACAGCGGCCGTATCCCTCCAGCCGAAGAGTTGGAGCAGTTACGCGCTGCGACTGGATGGGAGAAGGTGGAGCTCGATGAACGGCAGCGCACCGTTCACTTCGCAGCACCAGGGGTGGAGCTTGATCCGGGTGGCATTGGGAAGGGCTTTGCCGTGGATGCAGTCGTTCGACTGCTGAAGTCACAGCACATACGGTCGGCGATGATCTCCGCGGGAGGCAGCACCATCTATGGCCTAGGCGCTCCGCCGGGATTGGCCGGATGGCGCATCGCCGTTCCCGGACCCTTGCCGTTGCAAAACACGCTGTCAGAGGTGACGCTGCGGGATATGTCGCTTTCCAGCGCTGATTGCAGCCAGAAGAACTTCACAATTGAGGGTCACCTCTACTGCCACATCATGGACCCGCGAACCATGCAACCGGTGGAAGGACGCGTTCAGGTGACGATTCTGTCCCCATCGGCCACCGTGAGCGACGCGCTATCGAATGTGCTTTTTGTGGAGAAACCGCGAGAAAGCGCAAGGATTCTGGCGGCGTATGCGGCGGATTCCCGCGCCCTGGTTGTGTTTGGCGGAGCGGACAAACGATCCCCACGTCATTGCATGACGTTTCGCTGGGGCTGGCCCGTGAGTTCCCTCCACTGTGACGTTAGCCGGTTGTAGGCGGGCGAAACACTTTCCCAATTTATTTAATGTTAAAGTTGCTTGACAGCTTCCGTGTTATTACCTATTGTTACGTATATACACGATTAGACTTTCTATTTGATCATTCAGTTGCAGGCATCGCCGCCCACAGTCTTACCGGCTTTCTGTAGTGGCAAGAGCTTCAGCGATGCAAGGGCTATAACGGATAGCTTCCTGCATCTTGATATTTTTCAATAGGTTAGAGCAATTGATGATCGGGTGGAACGACTGTAGCCCAGGGCCTCGATGACGCACAGTTTTATCTTCGCAAAGATCCAACAGCTCGAGGAAAACTCTCGAAGCGAAAAGCTCAAATTGGCCTTACAAACAAAAGAACAAACCTTGACAGCACCACTTGCAGCATTTAGCTTCGTCCGGATTACAGAATCTCTGATCGCATTGCGGATTCCTAAGCCGACTTGAATTGCGCTTTTGCGCTTTATGTAACGTTTTGTCGCTGCGACGAATTCGAAGCCTCCCACGATGTTGTTGGTGGCCATATTGTTAGGGCCGGGCTGTCGCTTACCCAGGTGTCGGAATGTGTTTGTTGAACTTTGTATTTACAGAACGTATCGCGAAGGGATGGATTTATGCATAGGAAATTGACGTCGATGTGGCTTCGCTGTCTCGCGCTGCTCCTGGTTACAGCATTGGCCGGCGCGCGAATCGAAGCGCAAACGATTACCGGTTCGATCCGCGGAACTGTAACCGATCCCAGTGGCGCTGTTGTCCCAGGTGCAAAGGTGACGGCAGTCAACGTCGCGACCGGTGTCGCTTCGACCACGGTCAGCAACAAAAGCGGCTTGTACAACTTTCAATTTCTTGTGATCGGCCAGTACAAGGTCCTCGCGACCGCTCCTGGCTTCGACACGCAGCAGATGGGTCCCTTCGATCTTCAGATCGATCAGATCGCCTCGATCGACGCCAAATTGGCGCTCGGCAGGTCGTCTGAGTCTGTGAGCGTTGACGCCAGCAGCTCACTGCTAAACACGCAGAACTCGACTGTCAGCACCTCGATCAGCTCAGAGACACTGGAAAACATGCCTTTGAACGGATTGAATGTCCAAATTGCGACCCTCTTCGTTCCGGGCGCAATCAATCCGAATGTCAGTTCTATGGGAGGGCAGCTTGGCACGGAACGCGATGCGTATACGCCGAATGCCAGCGAGCCGGCCGACGCGCAACCTTCTTTCAACGGCAATCGCCAGCAATCCAACAGCTATATTTTGGATGGCATTGATATCAACGAAACGTTGAACAACGCGCTTGGCTATAACCCATCGCCATTCTCTATTGAGGAAGTACACGTCATCACGGGCAATGCCGATGCAGAGTACGGCAACGTAAACGGTGGCGAAGTGGTCATGGTGACCAAAGGGGGAACGAACAAGTTCCACGGAACCATATTTGAGTATCACCAGGCAAGCGGCTTGGAGGCCAATAGCTACGCGAACAAGATTGAAGGTCCAGGCTTATTTCTTCCTCGGACGCAGTTTACGCAGAACCAGTTCGGCGGCGCGGTCGGCGGTCCTATCATCAAGGACAAGCTCTTTTTCTTCGTGAACTATCTCGGTCTGCGGCACCAGTCAAATGGGATATCACGCCTGGGCGTGCCGACACTGGCGGAGCGTGGACTTGCGCCTGGCGGCACACCCGGCATCGCCGATCTTTCCGGCCTCCTTTCCGTTGAAAGCTTGCAGCTGGTGAACAACTCCATCGGCGGTTCAAATACGGCTCCCAATTATCCGAACAATCACATCCCAATCTTGAACCCGGTTGCCAAGTATCTTTTCGCTCAGTCCGTCACTCATCCTAATCTTCTTCCTCTGCCGAACTATCCTGCTGCAGCCGGCACCTATGCCAGCGGAAACTATGTCGGTCCTTCCGATTCCGCCTTCAGCAACGACCAGGGAGATATCCGGGTTGATTACACGCTCAATAACAACAACACGTTCATGCTGAAGGTCAGCCGGGGCGACGCTGGAGACGCGCAGACCCTACTGCCGGAGCAGGCCTTGTTTCCGACCAGCAACTCCTACCCGTTCACGAATGTTTCGTTTGGTTATACCCATATTTTCTCTCCGAAGTTAGTGAACAACTTCCGTGCAGGTTTCACCAGGATTTCGCTGACTCAGGGCATCGTGGGTGATCCATCGGGCCTGTTCGGCACAACCGGTGATGCTAAGGTCGGTATCCCAGTGACCAACCAGGCTATCGCAGGGTTCACGTACATGGCGTTGAACGACGAGATTTCAAACTTCGGCACCGCGTACTATACGGGAGCCTTCAACCTGGATAACAACTTCGACTACAGCGACACGGTCACGTGGGTACATGGAAATCACGTCACCAAGTTCGGTGCGGAGTTTGTCCGCTATCAGCAGGATTTCTATGCTCCATCGAACATCGGCGGACAGCTGGGATGGTTCGATTACGGCGCTGAATACACAAACAGTGGCTTTGGTGATTTCCTGACCGACCAAGCGGACTTTGGTCAAATCGCCGGACCGACGGGACCGTTTGGACAGCGGCAATGGCGCGATGCCGTGTATGTACAGGACGACTGGAAAGTGCGGTCTAATCTAACGCTCAATCTGGGATTGCGTTACTCGTATGAGCAGCCGATCTATGAAGTGAACAACAAGATGGTCAATGTCAATATTCCTCTGGCCAAGTTTGCGCCTGCAGGAACGCCGATCGCTAACCTGCTCGAGCAGGCAGGCGCCTACAACCCGGCGACCGGAACGACCAATAGCCGCTCCCTTTATCGTCCGTATTACTTCAACGTTATGCCACGGCTGGGCTTTGCATGGTCGATCAATCCGCGGCTTGTGGTCAGTGGTGGCTACGGAACCACGGATGAGTTGGAATCTACCGGTACGGGTCTTCGCATGACCCAGAACCCGCCGTATCAGCCTTCGTTTACACTCAATCCCGCGACACCGAGTGGGACGTCCGGTGCGTACGGTGCGCCGGTAGAAAACGGATTTACGGCTGCCAGCAACTCCAACGTTGATGGCGCCAGCTACCGTGCATGGGACCCGGATATCCGTCCCGCCATCATTCAGCAACTCAATTTGACGACGCAGTATCGCATCAACAGCCGCACCACATTCCAGGCAGGCTATGTTGGACAGATCGGCAAGCATCTTGCCGTACCGATCGCGCTCAACCAATACACGGAAGATCCGCCCGCGAACTGCGATGCTGCCTGCTATCAGGCCATCGTCCCTTTCAACACACTCGTGGGCCAGGGCGGAGAGGTTGTAGAAACGGCATCGAGAGCCATTTCGAATTACAACGCGCTGCAGGCTACTTTGAAGCAGCAGACGCCATGGAACGGCCTGACCTACATGGTGAACTACACCTTTGGCAAATCCATGACGGACAGCCCCGGCTACTTCGGTGTAGACGGTGCATCCTCTGGCGACTCCTACTGGCAGAACATCAATAATCCGCTGGGAGACTATGGTCCGACCGAATTCGATACCCGGCAGAATCTCACCGGTCTGGTCGTCTATCAACTTCCGTTTGGTCATGGCAAGCAGTTTGGAAGCGACTGGAATCGTATCGCGGATGAAGTAGTCGGAGGATGGCAGGTATCGATGAACTTCTCGGCGAATACGGGATTCCCGCTCACCATCACCCAGGGACCGAGCTGCAACAATAACTGTCCTGAGGCGCAGGTCGGCGATTACGGTCAACATGTGAACCAGTACCGTAAGATGAAGATCGTGAATCGCGGCGTGCATGGAGGCGTGTTCCAGTGGTTTGGAACTGACCCGTCGGCCAGTTGCAATCCCAACCCAAACGTCATCGCGACGTGCTCCGGGCATGGCGTTGACAATGGCATCAGCGCCTACGGACGCTCTGGCGGAGCCACCGGCGACTTCGGAAACGCCCACATCGGTACCGAACGCAGCCCGGGTTACCAGAACTACGACTTGGGGCTCCAGAAGGGCTTCCGGACGTACAGTGAGCAGAGCCTGAAGCTGCGAGTAGATGCATTCAATGCCTTCAACATCTCAAGCTACGGCAATCCTGCTACCTACATTGGTGGAGGAGCCAATCCAACCTTCGGTACTATCACTTCAACTCGCTCCGCACCTAGAGCGCTCCAGTTGTCTGCAATCTACTCGTTCTAACGAACGCAAGTAGAAACGACGGATTACCGTAAAGGTAATCCGTCGTTTTTTAATTTCCATTACATTTGAGGAAATCAGACTACCGAAAGAACAGCGTGCCTTCGCCGTGACTTATCCGAGGATCTCCACCTCAAGCTGCTCCCCCTGTTTTAGGTCTAAGCGCTCGTCGAAGTGAAGAGCAGGCTTTGTACCGCTTTTTGCATAACTCGTTGTTAAAATTTTCGAGCCCACCGTTGCGCGTACATGCGCCATCGATGCCGCGAGCTCGAGAGAGCCGCAAGGAAGGCTGCCGGAAAGTATCCGAAGCGTGAAGTGTAGATTGCGCTCGCCTGATCGGTGCAGCGAGTACGTTCCCCATCCTGTTCCTGTCGCCCAGAAGCATTGAAACGAAGAACCTTCGTACCGTGGTGTCGCGGTGACGTGTGCGAGGTCCGCATCGTACTGAAATCCACTCAACGCAACCACACTCGACCACGACGCCATCGCACGCACGTAATGATGTCCCGCCTCGCACTCGTCCCACGGATTTCTCTTAGCACCGTCAAAGCGGCTGCGAACATTCTCGATATACTCCACGCCCTGCTCGGTCAGTCCTAAGAAAAACATGAGTGCCGCGGTGGAGTGCTCAAGCCCCGTCCACACTTCGGCGTAGTAGGGGAAGGGAATATGCGGCCGCTCTGCCTTGGCATAGTCGCAGACAACCACGCCAGGCTCATCGTCGAGAACATACGTCCGCTGCATGCAATCGTGATGGATCATCGTGCGTTTGTAGTTGTATTTGTAGACGGACTGAAGAGCTTTGCGGGTGTTTGTCGCTGAAACGAGCGGCCCTAAGCCGGCTATATGTGCAAGATACTGACCGGTCAGCTGATCGATCAAACACCCTGCGCCGACCTGATACTCGGGTTGTTCGTTACTCGAAGCATTGGGCATCTGCTGAACGTAGTACTCACCCTGAAAAAGATTGGCATCGATCCATTCGCTTCCACGGCTAAACACTTTGCGGTATTCGTCGGCGGAAGAATTGTCTCCCACGGCTCGTGCCATCTCCTCGGCGGCGCGGAGAGCTCCGAGATAGTAGATCCCGCACAAGGGGTTTGGTCCCTGGAAGGCAACATCGTATGTGTTGTCCTGGGCTCCTCGCAGTACACCACTACGCTCTTTGTCCCAGCCAGCCGGTGTCCACGCATACTCCATCGCCTTCTTTACGCGCGGCCATATTGCCTGGAGCCAGTCGCGGTCTCCGCAGAGTTTCCAATCCAGATACGCGTGAATGATCTGTCCCATCTGGCCGTCGGCAGCGATGAGTTCGTGACGCTTCTTTCCCTCGGGAAGCAGTTGACGGAGACCCATTGCTCCGTTCTCGTGCATGTTGTAGCCGAACGCCGATTTTCGCAACGACCGCGCATACGAGGGAAATAAAAAGGCAGTCGCGGTTTCGTAGTTCCAAACATGGAGGCAATTGCCATAACAGCTTCCTGTGGTGTCATAGGATCCTTCGAAACCATGGAACTCTCCGTCGGAAGTGCGAAAGCAAGTTGTGGAAACGAGAGTGGAGAGGTTGGCGCTTGCAGCTTCCTTCACAACATCTGGCAGGGTACTTACGGCAAAGGCATCGACGAATGTTCGTGTGCGTTGCTCCAGCGACGGAAGATTTGTTGCAAGGTGCTCTGCAACTTCCCACGCATCTTTAAATCTTGTGGCGTAGTAGTTGCCGATCACGGTATTGCCTTCGCCCGGAGGCGCGGTCCAACCGCAGCGGTCCGGTGTGCGATTCGGAAAGTGCCACGCGAGCACAAATGTGAAGTCAGCAGACTGCCCGGGAGGAATTGATTGTCGCTGGCAAAGTGCTCCCACAGTGCTGTAGCTGCTCGGCTCGTTTAGAAGTTCTCCATCGCGCGAAAAGGCGTCCCAGAAGAGCATTGGCGAACTCCACCAGGATTTCTTCGGCCAGCCGCGCCAGTAGGTCGTGTGGGCCGCCGTGGAAGGAAGGACGCCAAGGAAGAAGCTGCCGTGCATGGGATCATCCAGAGAAAGGGCCGGGTTGGTCATCCATAAACCATCCAGTCCCTCCAGTGACTTGTATTCGTTCGTGCGTCCCTCTTTATAGTCGGCCGACTTCGTTTCGGGCTGTACTGGATTATCCATGCTGAAAGCTATCCCGACCCTTGCCACCATCTTCCCAGGATTGCTTACCCGGTAACGAAGGATGGTGGCCGGCAAACCTGAGCTGTCAGGATCGTGTGGAATAAACGGAGAAAACGCTTCGAGCTCAATGTTCACCGGAAGCGAGTCATCCTTAAAGCGGATATTGGCCAGAGGAAAAGCTCCGGTGAACTCTGCGGTAGCGATGCGGCTCAGGCCGGGACAGTTGAACGCGTCCAGGCCATTTTGTCCTTCGAAGGGTGGCAAAATACGCGCTTCAAGAACACGGGTGATCGGCCCTGCACCGTCGGTCTGGATCGAGATGGAGGGAAACGCCTGAGAGAGTGAAGCGCCTTGATGAGGTTTATTGAATATCTGCCAATCCCGCAACTGGCCTCGGCCGCCAAGCGCCAGACTGCCCGCGCCTACGCCTCCGAGCGGAAAAGCGATCATCTGTAACTGATCGCCGGTAAAGACTCGCGGGAACGTGATGCCTCCTGGCTTGCCGCCATTCGCTTCCTTCGGCTTGCCTTGCGGCTTCGGCATTTGTGCCAGAGCCGGCCAGTGACCCATCTGTGCAGCCGAGCCAATAACTCCCGCAGTCTGCTTGAAAAAAGCTCGACGCCCAATCTTCATCTTGCTATACCTCGTGTCTTCGTAACCCCGCGTCGGCCGCCGGTCGAGGTGACGGAACGTCCACGGCGCAGGACGTGTCTTACCGCTTCGCTATCTCGGGAAGATCTTTCAGGGCGACGCGCGCCAGGTGGTGGGACATGTAGGAGTCCGGCAGAAGCAGGGCATTCGTGAACGATTGTCGTGCTCCCGCGTCCTGGTGAGATTCAACCTGCAGCATGCCTATCGCATACCACCGCTGGCTGCTGAAGTCGTTGATCTCCGTGAGATGATCTGGGGCCGGCATCGCCACGCGAATCCTGGCTTCTGTTTGCTCAACGGTATTCGCTCGTAGAGATTTTTCGGCCATCGCGATCCAAGGCAAGTTCGTGGGGCTTTGGTTTGCGGAAGCCGCCTTCTTCAGGAACTCAGTCGATTGCTCGTTGAGCCCGCAACTCTGCTCGATTCCGGCCATACGGAACAGCGCCTGTGCCGAATGAGAGGAATATTTCGCGGCAAGCTCGGTTGTGAAGAATTGTCCGGCTTCTGCGCAACTGTGATGGTGCGCATCGAACTCGGCCTGCATCAGCTTTACTTCGAAGAGGACCTGATCCGAGCTGATGCCGCCTTCCTCGCTGGGAAAGAAGCGGTCCTTGAAGAGGCCCAATGCGGCATCGAACTGGCCAGCCTCCGCCCGCGTAAGGGCAAGCTGGTAGACGAGGTCCACCGGCATCTTCGACTGCGCACTGTCAGCCATTGGATAACGCGAAAGCAGTCCGGCACGTTCCGTAGCTGAAGTGTCTGACAGACTCGCCGCCTGATCCAGACCGGCATACACATCCGCGTTTTCGGAGTCGTTGACTGTTCCGTCCACAAAGGACTGGCGCGCTTCTGCGGTCTCATGCTTCAGAAGGAGGTACGCCTTGCCGAGATCGGCATCGACGACCGGCATGTGCGGAGAAAGACGCTTCGCTTCCTTCCAGTGAGCTATGCCGGCATCGTAGATGCCTTCGGAGTAAAGCAAAGTGCCGAAGAGATACTGTGCGGTTGCATCCTCTTTATTGGCTTCCAGTGCAGCGCTTAGAACCAGGGCGTCAGTCTCAGTTGAAGGAAACACCAGGGCGGCCGACCGAGCGGATGCCTTGTTCCAGTTCTGTAGGTCATCCGCGCCGAGCTTCGATTTACAGTAAGCCGAATAGTAAAGCACCAGCGGATGTTGTTGCGGGAGGACGGAACCCGGTTCGCTTTGATCCGCAGGAACCGGGAGATACTGCGCATCGAGTAAGGCGATGGCTTTCTTGTAAAGGCCCAACTGCATGTACTCCGCTGCGACGCGCAGAACGCGATAGGGGTCTGCTGCGAGATGATGCGAGTCTGGTTTGCCGAGCTCTTCTTTGAGGAAATCATTCGTTGGATAAGTGGCCAGCCCTTGTCGCGCCAGCGCATCGGCATCCGCGGTATCTCCCATGGAGCGCGTTACCGCCTCATACTCTTCTTGTGCCAGTTCATTTTCAGGAGCCGCACTCACAGCAGCCTTGAAGAAGGCCAACGCCGCCTGTAAGTCTCCAGCTTGCGCCTTCATTTCTCCCAGCTTGATTGCCGCGGGAGCGCGCATCAGGTCTTGACGGTACGCGATATCGTAAGAAGTCTCCGCCTCACGCAAATGACCTAAACCTTGTTCGGCAATGCCGAGATAGTAGGCCACGATCGCATTCGGCGTATCACGCTTCTGTGCCGCTTCCAATAAAGGCGCCGCTTCACGATATCGCTGCAACGAAGCTGCCAGTCGGCCCTCCGCAACCGAGAGTGAAAGGCTTTCAGGATACTTCTGCAGCGCTGACTGATAGGTGGTCATCGCCTGCACATCCTGTCCGTTGACTTCCTGGTCTGTACCCAACTGCAGCCAGTCGTCCTCAGTACGTTTGTCAGGACCAGGCATTGCATAAGGTGGCTGTGGGCCAACGTTGACCGAGCTTTCGGCGTCCCAGTCGTACTGTCCATCTGTTTGCGCCAGCAAGGTGTGGCCGTCATGGTCCTTCAGGGAGAAGGTCGCCTTCCTGTTTGCGTCCTTGAGCGCAACTGTCTGCGACCAGGTTTTCGCTGGATCCAGATTTGCGGTCCCGCTCCATAGAACATCACTGCCTTGGGTGATCGACAACTGCGCTTGCCGCACAGGCGTGTTTACATCCAGCGTGACGGAGACCTGCGTCCCTTGGGCTTCGAGTTTGACCACTCCGGTCTTGTTGGCTCGTGAAATGCTGCCAGTACCGCGAACCGGCATCCAGTACTCATTGAATTGAATCGTCTGTCCTGGATCGAGAAACGCATAGGTCTCCTGGTTGCGAAACAGACCGGCCTGCACTTCCACATAGGCGCTGTGGTTATCGGAAAGCGCTTCCCGCCAGGCCATGCCATCTGCATCGGAGCCCCACGACCAGATCTTTTTCGCGGGAATATCGCGATACTCCGAAAACTGCGCGACACCGGCGTTTGTCTTTGGGTTCCACACCCCCATAAAGGTTTCGTGGCTGCCGTGCGAGAAGTAAGAAACAGGTCCGTCGGTATGATTTTTGATAAAGCTCAAATCCTTGCCGCCGGCCGCAAGGACGGGCCACGGATAGACGTCAGTGAACCCGTGCGATGCCACGAATCGCATCGGGTACTCGATTCGAGAGTCATCCCATACCTGGACCCCCGCGTTATCCCACCAGTAATAACGATGGCGGACATCGCTGCGGTTGTAGAGCGTCACGCGTTCTTCCAACAAAGAAGACTTCGGCTGCAGTACAAGCTCCACCTGCCATTGCATCCCGTAGGGCCGATCGATATTGCTTACGGTGACGGACGCGCTTCCATCGTTGTTCGTCTGGTACGAGAAGTCGACCGGGGAAAGCGACACCCAGTTGTGCGAGACAGGGAAGTTGTACTCCACCCCGAACGCCGCCCACGCGCCGCGATGCCCGATCTCGGCTTTCTTAAGGGAGGGGTTCGCGTAAAACATTGGCTGGCCGTTGATCTTATCCAAACAGGTATAGATGTGGCCGCCAAGATCGGGCAGAATCGTACACTTCAAGTATTCATTTTCCAGGACGACGGAGCGCCACGTATGATCTGTCTTTGTCCCCGTGAGGCTGGTTCTCAGCGTGTAGGGATAGTTGAACTCCGTTGTCGCATAGATATCGAATGGAGGATTAGGATCCGGTCTGCCTTCGTCGTAAGAAGGCCAGGTAAAGGTGCCAGGGGATGCTGTCGCCTGGGCAGAGAGCTTTCCCGCAGACCCCTGAAGCATCCCGGTGAACAGCAGAAAACAAAGCGACGCTCTGCCCAGCGTCGGCGCATACGACGGCCAGTTCAGTGCGGTTGCGTGACGATCCAAAGCGTTCCTCTGTCGATATCTTGTAATTTATTGTTTCGGCCTGTTTCTTTTCATTACTCTCTGCCAGCGTTAGGTCTTTGTCAATCAGGATCGAGGATTTTTGCAGACCTGCACACTAAATCGCTGCGTTCGCACCCATTCCATGCCCCAGCTTTCCGGGGCGGGTTCCAGAGGAAACTCTATTTGCTTGAGAACCGAATTACGTTATGCTTCCTTATCCTTCAGGAGGGGCGATTCTGGAAACTCGATTGCACCTGGAATTTCCTCCGGTAAAACAACCCATCTTCTTTTTAGATAGTGGTTATGCCCTTTTTCTTTGGTTTTGTTAGGTTGGCCGACTGCACTTTTCCATTTGCAAATGGTATAAAAGAATGATCTACTTTAGTAGCGTATTCTTTCGTTTTCATCCCTAAAGGCTTTCGCAATGAATCCACTATCGACGCTGTTAACGCTTTCCGATGCAAAAAAGCGCGAGGCGGGGCTCTTTTATACCCCCTCCGAGATCGCCCAGCAACCGGTAACGTGGCAGGCTACGTACCAACTCTTCGAGACGCTGAAGCCGGTGCTGAAATCGTTTCTGAGCCAGGCCTATGACCAACGCTGGCCCATCTGTCTCATCGGGGCGGGTACGTCCGACTACATTGGGCATTCGGTGGCGAACCTCCTGCGTCGCGGTTGGAACTGCGAAGTCTCCGTGGTTGCCAGCACGGATATGCTCACCAACCGGGAAGACTTGATCCTCTCGGATCGCAACTATCTCTGGATACACTTCTCGCGCTCCGGTGACAGCCCCGAAGGCGCCGCGGTGCTGGAGCAGGCACTCGAAAGCTGCCCAAAGGTTAAGCACCTCGTTGTGAGTTGTAACGAACAAGGGCGTATGGTGCAGCTCGCACAGCAGAGCCAAAACGCGCTCGCTGTGCTGCTGGACGATAAGGTCAACGACCGCGGCCTTGCGATGACCAGCTCCTTCACGAACATGGTGATTTTGGGCCAGGCGCTCTCTTCGCTCTGGGTCCCGGATGACTTCGAAAAGAAGTTGGAAGCGATGACCCGCGCAGCGGATTTTCTGCTGGACCAGGGCGCAACGCTTGCCTCCGCTCTCTCGAAGACGGTGCGGCATGGCGGTATTGAGAAAGCCTGCTTTGTTGGGGCCGGTGGCCTGGGCGCGGCCGCGCGTGAGTCCGCTTTGAAGCTGTTGGAGCTAACCAGCGGGCAGATCCAGACGATGTACGAGACCACACTGGGACTGCGGCATGGTCCCATGTCCTCCTTGAATATGGAGACGTTGTTCACGGCGTTTCTTTCAAGTGGTGAGAGCCGTCGCCGTTACGACGTCGACTTGTTGAATGAGGTTCGTGCCAAGCGTGTAGTCCGCACAATCGTGGCGATCGGTGGAACCGACGCTGCCTGCGACTATAGCTTGAGTTGCGCCGCGTTTGCGGATATCCCGGATGCGTACCGGCCCCCTGTCGATGTCATTTTCGGTCAACTTCTGGGGCTTTTCTTCTCCATGGAAATTGGCATGAAGCCCGATTCGCCCAGTCCGAATGGCTTGATCAGCAGGGTCGTGGAGAAGTTTGCCATCTACGCATAAGCTTCTTCTTGCGATAGCGATTCGGGCCTGTTTTTGGAATCATTCAAGGCTGAAGATTGAGGGCTTATGAGACTGTCACCGCTCGTTGCATTTTCTTTCCTGTCGCTATCTTCGGTTCTTTGCGCCGGTGCTCTCGCCCAGAACACTCACTGGATGCCGGACGTCACCGAGAAGCAGACCTACACGCTGCATCGTGTGACCAGTAAAGAATCCACCGGCGGTAACACGGATTACCGGACCGTGAATCCGGGTGAGACCGCGACGCTGTTGGATGCGGATGGGCCGGGCATGATCTCCCACATGTGGTTTACGATCAGCGATCCGGAGTCTTTCCATCTGAAGCGAATCGTCTTGCGAATCTACTGGGACGGCGAAAGCACGCCGAGCGTGGAAACTCCCATCGGAGATTTTTTCGGGCTGGGAACGGGCGACTACTATAGTTGGCAATCGGAGATGCTATCGGTAGGGAGCATCAAGGCGCTGAACAGCTTCTTCCCCATGCCCTATCAGAAGCATGCACGCATCACGATTACCGATGAAGGTAAGCAAGCCATATCGAGCCTTTACTACAACATCGAGTACCGTACGGATTCGCATCCTCTGCCTCCGCATACGCTTTACTTTCACGCGCAATATCGGCAGGCACAGCCAAACCACGGATGGAGTGGTGAGTGGTATGGCAACGGCGATCCACTCGTCGTTTACAAACGCAACCCAGATGGGGCGGACAATTATGTTTGGTTCGAAGCTCAAGGCGAAGGTCAGTTTGTAGGCGTCACGATGTCGGTCCTTCAAAACCAGGATGGCTGGTGGGGAGAAGGAAATGACATGTTCTACGTGGATGGCGCGCCCTTGAGCGCTATCGCAGGGACGGGCTCGGAAGACTACTTCCTTGGAGCGTGGGACTTCGGCGGAACGCCCTATTCGTATCAGCTATATGGTGCGCCGGTTGTCGGAAAAGAAGAGGCCGGCAGCCGCAGCAGTGTCTACCGTTTTCATTTGGACTCTCCTATCCCTTTCTCCAAAAGCATGAAAGCGACCATCGAACACGGGCACGCGAATCATCGCTCGGACAACTACTACTCCGTTGCGTACTGGTATCAAACCGAACCGCACATGCCCTTCCCTCCGTTACCGCCGGTTGATCAAAGAGTTCCTGCGCTGCAGCCCGTCAGCGGCCCCGGAAACGTCGGCCCGGTCGGCGGCGTATCCACAACGAATCGCTAAGCACAGGCGCGCGAAATCCGGACCATCACTTGCACGAAGAGAAGCCCCAGCCAACCAGGCTGGGGCTTCTCTCGTTCGCGGCTTCGTAGAACAGGAAACCACGTTAGGGCTTCACGGTCAGCATCACAACACCGTGAGAAGCAACCTGGGCCGTATAGGAGTCCTTGACGCGTTCCACATTCTTCGCCTGCCACAGGTCGCGCACCTCCGCATTCACCGAGGCCGGATAGCCAAGGTCCGTCCAATGCACCGTGATATCTTTCGCCGCGGTTCCACGATTCAGCAACACTACAGCGCGATATCCACCACTGATCTCGCGAGACCAGACCTCCAGATCGCCCTCTTTACGGATGCGGCGCCCGGCCTTGCCAAGAGCATCCTGGTCTATGGCGATGACTTCCTTGTTCATCAGGATCGACTTTGTATCGTCCGACATATGCGCCAGATCGTTGCCCGCCATCAGCGGCGACGCCATCATCGCCCACATGCTGAAGTGCGTGCGATACTCCGTGGGCGTCATGCCGCCGTTGCCAACCTGCAGCATGTCGGGATCGTTCCAATGGCCTGGGCCGGCGAAGGAATAAAGGTCCTCGTTCATGTCGACAATATCGATCATGCCGAAGCGGTAGTCGTCCTTGCCCTGAAACTTATCGGCAATATCGCCGGTTGTGCGCCACAAGTTGCCGCCGACGCTCTTGCCCCAGAGGTAGGGATTCGCCGTGCCCCATTCGCAGATGCTGAACACGATCGGCCGGCCGGCTGCGACCAGCGCATCGTGCATCGTTTCGTAGGAAGACTCAGCATTCTGCTTGCCGGTCGAGCACCAGTCCTCTTTCAAATAATCGACGCCCCACGCCGCATACTGCAGCGCGTCCTGGAATTCGTGGCCACGACTGCCCGGCCTGCCCGCGCACGTTTTGGTTCCAGCGTCGGTGTAGATGCCGAACTTCAGTCCGCGTGAGTGGACGTAATCGGCAAGAGCCTTGATGCCTGCCGGAAAGAGCTTAGGGTCCGGCTGGATGTTACCGGCAGCATCGCGCTGTCCATGCCAGCAATCGTCGATGACGATGTACTGATATCCCGCATCCTTCATGCCGGACGCTACCATTTGATCGGCGCCTGACCGGATGAGCGCTTCATCTACATGGCATGCAAATTTGGTCCATGTGTTCCAGCCCATGGGCGGCGTCATCGCAAGCGAAGGCGTCTGTGCATGACCGGTGCCTGCCAGGAACAAACAAGCCAGGAAGAAACTGCCAGGAAGTAAATGTAGAGGGCTGCGCATAAGAAACGAACTCCAGTAGGGTGTGAGTGCTTGAAGCTTGTATGGAACGATGATAAAGATAACATATAGAAACCAACGTTTGGTTTCGATGACTTCTCCTGTCCCTGTCTCCCATAGCCGTGCAGCTCCGCGGATTTCCCGCGTTTCTCGATAAAGCGCTCAATCGCCCATCAGTTTGCTACACTTCTCGCAATACGAATCGGCGAGCACAACTGCGTTATATTTCCTCATATTAGGAGGTGTAGCGCTGCGAATCAGAGTGTCGATTAGAGACTGATGACGATGAAGAAAAAAGCGAAAGCGCCCATGCTGATCGAGGAGCGCCGGCAACACATCCTTTCCTTGATCCAGAGCCAGGGTCGCGTGCTTGTCGATGAGCTGTCGAGCAACCTCGATCTTTCAAAAATCACGATTCGTAAAGACCTCGACTATCTCGAAGCGAAGGAACTGTTGATCAGGACCCACGGCGGAGCTTTGCCGGCCCACGCCGGCGCTCTATCCGATCCCACGATCCAGGAAAAAGAAGAGCTGTATCACGACGAGAAGGTGAAGATTGCTAAGGCCGCGGCGGCAATGGTCTCCGAAGGGCAGTGCATCATTCTCGATTCGGGAACAACCACCACGGAGATCGCTCGTTCCCTCTCTTCTCTGCGCCATCTCACGGTAATTACCAACGCGTTGAATATCGCCGCGGACCTGGCCCGGAGTGATTTCGAGATCATCATGATCGGTGGCACACTGCGCAAGAACTCCCTGTCGGTCGTTGGTCCTCTCGCCGACGACGTCCTTCGGGAAATGCATGCGGACATTGTCTTTCTCGGTGTTGACGGCTTCGACCTGAAGATCGGTCTCACAACCCCGAACGTTCTTGAGGCACGAGTCAATCGTGCCATGGTGATGGCCGCTGAGAAAGTCGTGGTGGTATGTGATTCCAGCAAGTTCAACCGGAGAAGCCTCTCTCTGATCGTCGCAGCGTCCGAGATCGATCACATCGTCACCGACAGCCAGCTTCCCGAAAGAGACGCAAGGGCGATTCGTGAAGCAGGTATCGAACTCACTATCGTCTAACCCATAGCCATAAAAGTAATAATACGAAAGACAAGACACTCCTGGTTGAAGTAAAGTGCATGCATTACGCATTTGACGCAGGAGAAGACGCGGATGGTTGGGGAGCGGCAGGCGAAGGTCAGGTTCATGCTGGCGTTCTGGCTATTCGTGTTGAGCGCTGTTGCGTTCCTTGACCGCACCAATATTTCGATCGCAGGACTGCAGATTAGTCAGGAATATGGCCTTGGCAATCAGAGACTTGGGTGGATTTTCTCTTCTTTCCTGATCGGATACGCGGGGTGTCAGGTTCCGGCTGGCATTCTGGCGGCACGATTTGGGCCAAGGAAGGTGTTGACGTTCGGGGTGCTGTGGTGGGGTTGCGCTACGGCTCTCACCGCGTTGTTGCCGTCATCTATCCCCCATGCTTTGGCCCTTCTCATCGGGATACGCTTTGCTCTTGGGGCGGGGGAGGCGGTGATCTATCCTGCGGCGAATCAGTTCGTTGCGCGGTGGTTTCCGCAGCAGGAACGCGGGTTTGTGAACGGTCTCATCTTCGCCGGCGTGGGCGCTGGAAGCGGGCTTACGCCGCCGCTCCTCTCGTGGATCATTACAGCGCATGGGTGGAGGGCGGCTTTCTGGTTCAGTGCTGTGGTTGGATTTGTGGCGGGTGGCGTGTGGTGGTTGATCGCGCGGGATACCCCGGAAGAGCACCCACGGGTCTCGGAAGAAGAGATCGAGACGATACGTGCGGGGTTGCCGCAAACGTTGGAAATAAAGGGGATGGCCGCTGGCCGGGGCATTTCCTGGCGTGCGATTTTTGCGCGCAAAGATCTTGCGGCTTTGATGGCTAGCTACTTCAGTTTTGGCTATGTGGCGTGGGTGTTTTTCAGCTGGTTTTTCCTTTATATGGCACAAGTTAGGGGATTCAATCTGAAGTCGAGTGCACGGTATGCGATGCTGCCGTTCCTGTGCATGACCGTTTTCTGCCTGGTTGGGGGATATCTGTCTGATAGGTTGACTGTTTTGTATGGGTTGAGGGTGGGGCGGTGCTACCTGGCGGCGGTTGCGCTGTTGCTGACTGCCGGCTTCTTAGTCCTTGGTTCTCAAGTACATAGCCCGCAATTGGCGGGTGTGATTTTGGCGGGTGGGGCGGGGGCTTTGTATTTGGGGCAGAGTTCATTTTGGTCGGTTTCGGCGGACATTGCGGGGAAGGACTCGGGGGTGTTTTCTTCGCTGGTGAATATGGGAGGGCAGGTGGGTGGGGCTCTGACAGCGTCGCTAACTCCTTTTATTGCAGCACATTTTGGGTGGACGACATCGTTTGGGGTGGCGGCGGCGCTGGCGGTGATGGGGGCGGGTTGCTGGCTGCTGGTGCATCCGGAGCGGGCGCTTTCGAGGTGAAAACACCACAAATTTTATGTGCGTTTTTGTGGAGGTTTGTGGTGACTTACGGTGAGTTTGTGGAGGCGGATGGACCGTGGGATTCGTGGTGGAGGGGCGGAGAATTAAAACGGGGATTGTTTCTTTTTGTTTCTTTTATGGGCGGTAAAAGGATAGGATCAATTCCATCAGCCAAGCGGGGATGTAGCCGTTATGAACAATGTGTTGGGGTCGAAAGGTTCGAACGGCGGAAGTAAGCGTACTGCGCTGCAGGTCCTTCGACTTCGCTGCGCTCCGCTCAGGATGACGAATTTGTGGGGGCAAGTGGGGAAACGTAAGCGTCTGTTGCGGGGAGCTTGTCTGGGAGTCGCAGCTGTTGTTTTGGGTGGGGTGGGGTTGGCGGTTTATGCGGATGCGCCGATGACGCAGGCTGACTATGAGAAAAATCCTGAGCGGATGATTGAGGCGTTTCGGCATGTGGAGGCGGCTTCGGTTTCGGATGCGGAAGAGCAGTTGCTGCATGAGAAGCACTACATGTCGCACCGGATGCAGCCGATCTTTGCGACCAAGTTTGCGGGTACGGCGCTTACGGTGTTGTTGAAGAAGGAAGAGAACAAAGACCCTGCGGCGCTTACCGGGATGTTGTCGGCTATTGATGCGGGTGGGCCGGGTTCGGTGTATGTGATGAAGGTGGAGGATGGGCAGGACATTGCGGGGATGGGCGGGCTGATGGGGACGGCGATGTTCTCGCGGGGGTTTGCGGGTGCGGTGGTCGACGGGGGCGTGCGTGACCTGCCGCAGTTGAAGCGAATTGGATTTCCGGTGTATGCGACGGGCGTTGTTCCTTCAACATCGGTTTCGCACTACCGGTTTGGTGGCGTGAATGTACCGCTGGATGTGGATGGGACGCATGTGGAGGCGAATGACATTATCGTCGCGGACCAGGATGGTGTCGTGGTGGTGCCGCGGGCGCGGGCGGCGGCGGTGCTGATTCTGGCGCAGAGCCTGGATAACAGTGAGCACAGTATGTATCCGTACATTGAGAAGTTTCATTCGATTGTCGATGCTGTGAAGCACTTCGGACGGATTTAGGCGATACGGCGAGAGTTAGGCGAAAGGGAGCGAGATGATGGAGAAGCAGACGCGCAGGAGTTTTTTGAAGAGTGCCGCGACGGCGGCGGTTGCGGTGACTGGAGGTGCTGCGCTGATGCCGGAGGCGAAGGCGCAGGGTGGGGTCGTGTGGGAGAAGAAGGCGATTCATCATCCTCCTGCTCCGGCTGCGGCGGGGCAGCCTGCCGTGGCGCCGACAGTGGTTGCGCCGAAAGCTCCACCGTTGTTCAACAGCATTGTCGCGTTCGGCAATCTCATCTTCATTGCGGGCATCGGGGCTCACTTTGCGGGGACGATTGAGGAGCATACCAAGCATGTGCTGGATGAGATGGAGCAGAACCTGATTCTTGCGGGGTCGTCGATGGCGAAGGTGCTGAAGGTGACGGTGTACCTGAGCGACCTGGCGAACTATACGAAGATGAACTCGGTGTATGCGGGACGGTGGGGCGATGTGCCGCCGGTGCGAACGACGGTGGCTGTGGCGGGGCTTCCGGGGGATTCGCTGGTGGAGATTGACTGCATTGCTTCGGTTTGAGGGCACTGTCCGTGGGTAGTTTGACCTCCGGGGCTAAAGCCCCAATCGTTTCGGCTTTTTGATGGCAGGGCTGAAGCCCTGCCCTACCGTTCGTGGTTTGACACAGGCTGTAGAGTTTCACTTCGTTTCGAAGATTTATAAAACGCTCTAGGGTTTCACTTCGTTTGACCGATTCAGCACTTCAATGATGAAGGAAGGTTCCATGTCTTTGTTTCGCAATGCGCGCTGGTCCAGACGTGATGTTCTTAAGCAGACGGGTTTGCTTTCTGCCTCCGCGGCGATGAGCCCGATCGCAGCCTCCGCGGCTTCAGTCATGCCGGGTGGAAGTGCGAGCAGGATGCTGGTTGCTACAGGCATGGCTGCGGACAACCTGTATACGCGGATTGGTGTGCGGCCGATTTTGAATGCGCGTGGGACGTACACGATTATTTCGGGGTCGGAGTCGCTGCCGGAAGTGAAGCAGGCGATGTTTGAGGCTTCGAACTACTACGTGAATATGGATGAGCTGATGCTCGCTGTGGGAGCGGAGATTGCCCAGCACATGGGCGCGCCGATGGCGATTGTGACGAATGGATGCGAGGCGGCCATCGCTTTGGCGACGGTGGCGTGCATCTGCGGGACCGATCCGGAGCTGGCGCAGTCGATGCCTTATGTGAAGACGCGCAGCCAGGTGATCATTCCGAAGTACTCGCGCAATCCGTATGACTTTGGGGTGCGGATGTGCGGACCGGAGATTGTGGAAGTGGAGACCGACGAGGAGTTGCGGTCGAAGATCAATGAACGTACGGCGATGATCTATATCTACTCCGGACCGAGGGCTTTCAAGGAGCCGCTTTCGATCAAGACGATCTGTGCGATTGCCAGGGAGAAAGGCGTCCCGGTATTTGTGGACGCTGCGGCGGAAGAGCCGGTGGTGCCGAACATCCATCTGGCGGCGGGGGCGACGTTTGTGGGGTACTCGGGTGGCAAGTGCATGCGCGGGCCGCAGGCCGCGGGTGTGCTGCTGGGGCCGAAGGACCTATGCGCGGCGGCGTTCTGGAATGCGGCTCCGCACCATAACTGGGGGCGGGCGCTGAAGGTGGGCAAGGAAGAAGCGATGGGCATGCTTGCCGCGGTGCGGCAGTGGTACAAGCGCGACCATGAGGCGGAACAGAAGCAGTGGCTTGCGTGGGATCACTTTATTGCGGACGCATTGAAGGGAATTCCTTCGCTGACGACGGAGATTCATCCGCCGACCGAGGACCTTTCGAACCGCGCGCCTACGATGACGATTCGATGGGATGCGGCTGCGGTTGGCATTACCGGGACGGAACTGGTGGAGATGCTGGATAAGGGGACGCCTCGGATTCTGGTGGGCGGCGGGGAAGGGCATCGGCCGGATGCGATGAGTTCATCGATTGAGATAATGCCGTACATGATGCAGCCGGGCGATTACAAAGTGGTGGCGGATGTTCTGGGCAAGCACCTGAGGAGACCGGGGCACTTTGAGAATCCGCCGGTGCCTGCTGGTGAGACGGCGAAGATGGCGGGTACGTGGCATGTGTCGATTGCGTATGTGCGGGGTGTGGGGGTGCAACAGTTTGTGTTGCAGCAGGAAGGCGATACGGTTAGCGGCGAGCAGAAGGGTGAGATCTTCAGTGTGCCGATGCATGGGAAGGTGGAGGCGGACCATGTGACGCTGAAGAGCATGATGCGGCCGGGAGGGTATTACCTGCCTTATACGTTTACCGGGGTTGTTGAGGGGAATCGTTTTTCGGGGGATGTGTCTATGGGAGAGTATGGGAATGGGACGTTTACGGCTGTGAGAGGGTAGGGCGGGCAAGCATTTCTGAGCAGCACGGTCCGTGCCTAAATGTCTGATTGTCGGCGCTCCTTCCGGGGGCTGAAGCCTTCCTCAGTATCCGCACCTGCAAATTGGGAGGCCCCGGTCAGATTGCCATGCCTACCTCAGCGGCTAAAGCCGCATCTATTTGCTGCTTTCTACGGCATGACTGAAGTCATGCCCCTTCGATGGTCGTGCCTCTTCGCTCGTTTTGCCGCTTCGATGGTTGTTCCTCTTTCGCTTTTCAGGCCTAATTGGGCCATTCCTACAGGGCGCGCATGGTGACGCTTGTGATGTTGCTTCTGCGAAGGACATGCAGAGAGGTCAGCCGATTGGGATCGATGCTTGCTATGCCGCTTGCGCCTGCGAGGTAGAGTCTGCCCTTGTGCGAGATCAGTTGTTGGGGAGCGTCGATACCGGAGAGGCTGATGCTTGCGAATTGATGTATGCGGAGAGACGCTTGATCTATCTGAAAGACAAAGAGTGTTGATTCCTGTTTGGCTGTTAATGCGGTTGCGTATAACGTGTCGCCTGAGGGGTTGAAGCAGAGTGGGCCGGCGGTTGCGGCGTCTAGAGAGAGGTGCTGCAGGGATGCGCCGAGGTGATGGGATTTTTCGTCGATGGCGATGACGTGCAGTGTGGGCTGCAGGCGGCTGGCTGCGACGAGCATATGCCCTGATGGATGCAGGGCGATGTGTTTTGGGCCGCTGCCGGGTGGGAGTGGGGTGCGGCTGATGATGGTGGGGGTTTCTGTGGAGAGATCGAGTTGGTCGATGCGGTCGGTGCCGAAGTCGCAGGCGTAGGCGATGGGGCTGGTGGGGTGGAAGATAGCGGCGTGGGGTTGTGCGGACGATTGCAGTGGGTGCGGGCCGCAGCCTGTTTGCTTGAGGGCGTGCGGGGTGGGAAGGATGGTTCCATCGGATGCGAGCGAGAAGAGGTTGTAGGCGCCGCCGCCGGTTGCGGAGACGAGGAGCGTGCGGCCGTCCGGAGAGATGGAGATGTGCTGAGGGCTTGTGGCGGAGAGTGTGAGTGGGGTGCGGTTGATTGGAAGCAGTGTGCCGGTGCGGTGATCGATGGACCATGCGGAGATGCTGGCGCGTGGGAGGTTGCGGTATTGTTGCGTGTCGTGCGCGATGTAGAGGATGTCGCGCGTGGGGTGCAGAGCGAGAGAGCGAGGGGCTTCGCAGGATGTTGGATCGGTGAGTGGAAGCCAGTTGCCATCGCGTATGTGGAAGAGCTGGATTTGATTTGTGGAGGCGACGCAGGCGAAGGCTTCGCTTGCAGGGGTGGACGCGAGGATACGCGGCGAAGCTGCTGCGGCTGCTGTGAGGCCGGCGGCCGAAAGGAATGTGCGGCGATTCCAGTGTGTTGGTTTCATGCGCGGACACTCATCGAGCTGTGAAAGATGTTGTTGGCGTCGTACTGATACTTTACCTGCTGGAGTTGCGGATAGAGCCCGGCGGCGCCGTAGAAGAGCTGCGGCCAGTGGGTGTAGCGGAGCATGTCGGCGTCGGCGTAGTTCATGTAGCAGCCTTCGTAGTGCTCGCCGAAGGGTGTGCCTTGATATTCGTGTGGGACGTGTGGGCCGGTGTACATGGCGGTGTAGAAGTCGTCCATGAACTTGAGGCGGGCGGCGTCTTCCGAGGCTTCGGCCCAGTAGCACTGCCATTGGAGCTTCATGATGGAGGAGCGCTGGGCGATGGCGGTGTCGTGGACACGGTCGGGGTTGTTGGTGGCGCCGCCGTAGCCGTCGACGGCGAGGACGAAGCCGTGGGCGTCGATGTTGGGTGAGTTGAGGAATTTGTAGAGGGTGTGACACTCGGCCTGGACGAAGGGCTTCTTCATGTAGGTGGACTTGTACTTGGCGCGAACGGTGCCGCCGGAGTCCGAGCCAGCGAGTGTGGCTTCGAGCCAGGGGCGAAGCTTGACACTGTAGCGCTCGGCCTTTGATTCGTCTGATTTGCCGGCGGGTTGTGGATGTATGAGTTCGGCGAAGCGGTCAAAGAAGTCGTAGAGGATGGAGAGATCGGAGGCTTTGCCGTTGGCGTCGCAGTATTGCGCGGCTATGTTGATGTTGCCGGCGCCGTGCTTGCTGGGGCCGAGGGTGAGGACGACGGAGAGACCCCAGGTTTCTGGAGTGCGACCGGGGCCGTTCCAGTAGTCGCCGTAGAGGGCGAGGAGGCGGGTAAATTTTTCTTCGGTCATGGAAGACCACGGGAAGGAGACAGAGGCTTCGGCGACCTGCTGGGGCGAGGCGGGCAGCGTGTCGAAGTAGAAGTTGGTGATGATGCCGAAGTTTCCGCCGCCGGCGCCGCGGCAGGCGCGGAAGAGATCGGGGTCGTGGGCTTTGTCGATATGGCGTTCGATGACTTTGCCGTGGGGGTCGATGGTGAGGATATCGATGGCGGTGATCCAGTCGACGGTGAGGCCGCGTTGGCGAGCGAGGAGGCCGTAGCCGCCGCCGGAGATGTGTCCGCCGGCGCCGACCATGTAGCAGGTGCCGGCGGGGAGTGTGACGTCGTAGCGCTTGTAGAGGGTTTGGTAGACCTCGCCGAGGCGCGCGCCGGAGGCGACGCGGAAGGGCTTGCCGGTGGCGGGGGCGTCGACGCGGTTGTGGAGGGAGAGGTCGATGATGGCGCCGTTGGGATTGTTGGCGACGAAGTCTTCGTAGCAGTGGCCGCCGCTGCGGATGGTGGGGCGGATGCCGGAGGCGACGATCCGCTGGAGAGCAGCGGAGACTTCGGCCTCGTCGCTGCAGAGAACGATGCGACCGGCGGCTTCGGCGTCGGTGGCAGGGAAGCGGATGTTGTTGCCGCGCTTGAGCGTGTCGAAGCGGGGGTCTTTGCGATCGACGGTGACGGGGACGGCCTGCATCGGGGGCTCCATGGAGATTATGTGGTGAAGACGAGGCACTGTGGGCTGTCGATAGGGTACGTGTTGCGTGGGGCGGAGAGGCGACCGGTGATAGCATCGCGCGCGAGGACGACGATGCTGTTGGAGTCCTGACAGGCGATGAGGAGGAAAGCTGCGGTGGGGGAAAGCGCGATGTGGCGTGCGGTTTTGCCGCCGTGGGGAGCGAGTTGCGCGAGGGTGAGGGCGCCGGTGTGGGGATGGATGTTGAAGACGGCGATGGATTCGTTGCCGCGGTTGCCGACGTAGAGGAAGTTGCCGTCGGGTGAGGTGAGGATTTCGGAGGCGGTGGAGTGGCCGGCGGGGTAGTCGGCGGGGAGTGTGGAGACGAAGGAGCTTGCGGTGGTGAGGGTGCCGTGGTGGTTGTTCCAGAGGAGGTGGTCGACGGTGGAGTCGAGCTCGTTGGCGTTGTAGACCCAGCGGCCGTTGGGATGGAAGGCGAGATGGCGTGGGCCGGATTGGAAGCGGGCCTGCCAGAAGGGTTGCGGGCCGGGTGTGAGCGAGCCGGTGTGCGGGTCGGAGCGGTAGATGTTGATGCGGTCGGAGCCGAGGTCGTTGACGAGGAGCCAGCGGCTGTCGTGCGAGGAGGTGGCCTGGTGGGCGTGGGGCTGCTGGTGTTCGGGTTGCGCGTCGATGGGTGTGTACTGGAAGTGCGAGACGGGTGTGGAGAGCTCGCCCGAGGAGGTGATGGTGTAGGAGGTGAGGCTGCCGCTGCCGTAGTTGGTCGCGAAGGCGGCGCGGCCGTTGGGGCTGACCGCGATGTGCGCGGGACCGTTGCCCTGCGTGCTTTGCGCGTTGAGGCGGGTGAGCTGCCCGGTGGTGGGCGCGATGGTGAAGGCGACGGCCTGGCCTTCGGCGACTTCGCTGGTGGCGTAGAGGTGGTGAGAGTGTTTGCCGAGGGCGAGGAAGGTGGGGCTTGGCATTTCGGCGGCCAGGGTGATGGGGCCTATGGTGCCGTCGGGGTTCCAGGGGGCGAGGTAGATGCCTTTGCTGTTGGTGGTTTTGCCGGTGCCGATGAAGAGTTTGTGGGTTGTGGGGGCGGCGTAGAGGGTGCGCGGAAGGAGGGCGGCGGCGGGGAGCGAGCGGAGGAGGGAGCGTCTTGTGAGCATGGGTGCCGGGCTATGGGTTCGGTGCGCTTTGGAGGGTGAGGACCTCGAAGGGATGGAGGTCGAAGGTGTGGGGTTGATGGGCGTTGAGCTCGATGGAGGGGTTGTTGGCGTCGGCGGCCCAGGGGCTGTGCATGGAGTAGTGCGGCTTCGCGTTGGGCGGAAGTTCGAAGGCAGTTTGGATATCGATGGAGATGTGTTGTGGGTGCGAGGAGGGGTTGCGGAGGACGATGATGCCGGCGTTGGCGTTCCAGGAAGCCCAGCCGTAGGGCTCGGCTTTGGCGGGATCGCCGCCGATCCAATGGGTGTCGCGGAGGATGGAGGCGTTGTGGCGGGACCAGTTTGCGGATTCGGCGAGAGTGTCCCAGTCGGAGGGGGTGAGCAGCGAGGGGGTGATGTACATCTCCTGCAGTTGGGTGCCGCTGCCGAAGTAGGAGTGAACTTCGGCGGTGAAGTCGTGGCCGGGGTCGTCGGATAGATGCTCGGCCTGGGCGGCGTAGAGGATGCCGTGGAGCATGAGGGAGTTGAGGGGAAAGAGTGGGCCGCCCTGCACGATGTTCCGGTAGGTTTGGGCGTCGCGGTAGGTGATCCACTTTTGGCGCCAGGTGCCTTCGCCGGTGAAGTCGTGGTCTTCGCCGGATCGCCAGATGGAGTCGGCGTAGCGGAGCCAGAAGGGTGAGGGCTTGGTGCCGGTGGTGAGGTTGATGAAGACCTGATTGTTTGCTTGGCGGATGCGTTCGACGAGGTGAATGGCGGCGGAGAAGTCGCTGTCGAAGAGGCTTCCGGGGAAGACCTGGCCGGCGTTGCCGGTGCCATCGAATTTGAACTGGTTGACGCCGTCACGCTTTACGAAGTTGAGGCAGGTTTGCTCGAACTTTGCGTAGTAGCGTGGGCCGGAGAGAGCGTAGCCGCCATCGACGATTTCATATCCCTGGCTTTTGCCGAAGGCGATGCGTTGCTGCTTTTCTTTTTGATAGCCGCCCCAGGGCGACATCCAGATGCCGATGCCGAAGCCGTACTTTGCGGCGGCGGCGCGGACGGGGACGAGGCCGTTGGGGAAGCCGCTGTTGATATCCCAGAGAGAGCTGGTGTTGTCCCAGCCGTCGTCCATGAGGAAGGAGTCCATGTGGACGTTGCGCTTGCGGACGAGCTCTTCGCCGAAGGCGTGGATGCGATTGAGGACGGCGGCCTGGTCGAAGCGTTCGCCGTAGCCGATGTCGTACCAGGTGTTGTAGTGGAGGAAGGTGCGGTAGGGGTGGGCGCGCTCCTGCTCGAGGTAGGCGAGGAAGTCGCGCCGTAGCTGGCCGGGACGTGCGGCACCGATGACGGAGGTGTAGGTGATGGATTGGCCGGCGGCGAGCGGTAAGGTGCGTTTGAGACCGGCGATGACTTCGCCGTTGACGGTGGTGGTGTAGGAGAGCGGGTGCTCGAAGCCGAGGTAAAAGTTGCCGGTGACGATGGGTGAGCCGGCTACGGAGCCGACGACATGCGCGGAGGGGTCGTGGAAGTGGAAGAGCTGGACGTCGGTGAGTGCGAGCGGAAGAGCTGGAGCCTGGATGGTGATTTCCTGGCGGAGATAAGGTTGTTGGCCGCGCGAGACCATGCACCAATGGACGCGGGTTGCGGTTTCCTTGTCGGTGAGGATGGCGCAGAGTTGGTGGCCCGGTTCGTGTTCGGCCTGGCGGGATGCGGAGGGATTTACGGTGACGGTGGAGGATTCGAGGCCGCCCTGCACGTCCATGGTGGAGGAACGGAGTTCGCGGCCGTTTTCAAGGACGAGGACGAAGGCTTCCGTGGGGTGGATGGAAGCGTGGAGAGCGGTGTCTTCGACGGCATCGATTGAGAGTTTGCCGCTATCAAGTTTTACGGTGGCGGTGAGACCATGGTTTCCGATGAGCTTGACGTTGGCGGACCGTGGCGGGGATGGCGGAGCGGCGTGGACGGCGGCGAAAGAGGTCGCCAAAACTGCCAGATGGAGTGTCAGAAACCGTCTCATAGGGATCCCGGTGAATTCCTCGACTTAAAATAGAAAGAAAACGATATAAAACAATGCATTGTTTATAGCATGCCAACTCTAAGATAGGGATTGGACCGGATGGGCGAACGATGAAGAAGCGAGGAGCCAACGTGCAAGTTTTACGGGGAAGAAATCCTGTCGATGGGGCGGGGATCGAGGTGAGCTTTGAAGATGGCGCGATTGCGGGTGTGAGGAAGGTGGAGCATGACGAGCAGGGGTGGATCTCGACCGGTCTGATTGACCTGCAGGTGAACGGGTATGGCGGGGAAGATGTTAATGCGGACGATGTGAGCGCGGAGACTGTGCTGCGGTTTACGGAGAAGATGCTGGCTACGGGAACGACGACGTTTCTCCCGACCGTGATCACGTCGTCCGAGGTTAAGATCGCGAAGGCTTTGAGAGCGATTGCTGAAGCGAGGCGGCAGAGCAGTGTGGCAGCGGCTGCGATTCCGTGTGTGCATGTGGAAGGGCCGTACATCAGTGCCACGGAAGGGTATCGTGGAGCGCACCCGGTGGAGCATGTGAGGGAACCGAATCTCGCGGAGTTCGCGCGGTGGCAGGAGATTTCCTGTGGGTTGGTGGGATTGATTACGCTTTCGCCGCATTCTCCGGGGGCTGCGGAGTATATTGCGGCGGTGACCGCGCGAGGTGTCGTGGTGGCGTTGGGGCATACGAACGCATCGAGCGAGGAGATACGAAGGGCCGTGGATGCGGGGGCGAGGCTTTCGACACACCTGGGCAACGGCACAACCGCTATGCTGCCTCGACACACGAATGTGGTGTGGACACAGCTTGCGGAGGACCGCTTATCGGCGACGTTTATTGCCGATGGACAGCATCTTCCGGCGGATGCGTTGAAGGTGATGGTGCGGGCGAAGGGATTGGAGCGGTCGATCCTGGTTTCGGATGCGGTGTCTGTTGCGGGGAATCCACCGGGGATTTATGAGACGGCTGTTGGTGGACGTGTTGAGCTGCATGAGAGTGGAAGGTTGAGCCTGGCTGGCACGGAGTATTTAGCGGGTGCGGTGCTGCCGCTCAAGGATGGTGTGGCGCGCGTATGCGCGATGGCGGGTGTGACTCTGGCGCAGGGATTGGCGATGGCGACGGTGAATCCCGGACGGTTTGTGGGCGGACGCGGTGTGCTGGAAGTGGGTGCGCGGGCTGACCTGATCCGGTTCACGGTGGATGAGAAGACGTCGGCTATGAAGGTGGAAACGGTGATTGTTGGTGGCAGAGTGTGGAATGATGCAAGCCGTTGTGCGTAAAGATCAGGCGAACTTCTTCTGCTGTGGATGCTCGAAGTACTCTTCGATCTCTTCCAGTGTGCGGCCCTTGGTTTCCGGAAGGAAGAAGGTTGCGGTGATGAAGTAGATGATGGTGCAGGCCGTCCAGAAAAGAAACATGGCGTAGTAACCATACGTGCCGACGACCGTGAGGAAGACGGCGGCGATGGAGGTGGAGACGCCCTGGTTGATGAAGAGCGCGATCCCCATGCCAGTGGAACGGATGCGGGTGGGCATAAGCTCGGAGAGCATGAGCCAAACGACCACACCGGGGCCGAGTGAGAAGAAGGAGACGAAGAGGCCGAGGAAGAGCGTGATGAGCCAGCCTGTGGTTTCGGAGGCGACGGGGCCGTAGAAGGCGCGGCGTATGGTGAGTGCGGCGCCGGCATCGAGGCGGTCGGGGGCGATGGTCAGCGTGGGATCGTGGTCGGTGTTGAGTGCGGTTGCGACCTTGTCGCCGTGTCCGTAGGAGTACAGGATTGTGAGGGCCATGCTGCGGCCTGCGATGCCGGACCCAAGCGTGGCGTCGTTGATGGGGAGATTCAGGGTATTGCCGCTGATCGCTGTCTGCACGGTCTGCTGCACGTCGACACGCTGCGACTCGAAGGTGTGGAAGAGGAAGGCGCAGCCGATGAGCGAGATGATGAGGCCGCCGGTGCCGATGCGTAGAAGGAAGCGCCGGCCTTTGCGGTCAACCAACAGGATCGCAACGATGGTCATGAGGCAGTGAACGATTTCGACGATGAAGTTGCCTTGAGTCGCGTGGACGGAGTTCATGCCGGCCTGTTTGAGGATGACGACGAGGAACCCGAGGATGGAGTTGATGCCCGTGGCCTGGTTGCAGGCGAGAACGATGCAGGCGAGGACGAACGGGAGTATGTATTTGCGTTGCAGCAAGGAGTCGCTGGAAGCGCTCAACTTTTTCCGGGTGTGTTCGTGGGCGAGGGACTCCATCTCGCGCATTTGAAGCTCAGCTTCAGCGGGGACGAGAAGCCGATGCAGCGAAGCGGAGGCCTCGACGATTCTGCCTTTGCGAAAGAGCCAGCGGGGCGTTTCGACGAGGAAGAGTGTACCGACGAAGAAGATGATGCCAGGGTAGATGGTGGTGAGGAACATGCCGCGCCAGGCATGGTTTTCGGCGGCGCGGATGAGGATGGGGTTGCCGGCGGCGACAGTGATGGCGGCCTCAGCGGCGTGGGTATAGAGCAGACCGGTGAAGGACGCGATCACAACGCCAACGGTGAGCATGAACTGGAAGACGGCGGTGCCGCGGCCGCGGTTGTGGGCGCCGAGGCACTCTGCGAGGTAGAGCGGAATGACGACGGCGATGACGCCACCGCTCATACCCTGGAGGAGGCGGCCGGCGAGCAGTATGGTGAAGCTTTGCGAGCTTACGATGAGCGTGACGCTGGCGAGAAACATAAGGCCGCTGACGATCATGATCTTTCTGCGTCCGACCCAATCGGCAAGCAGACCAGCGATGAGCGAGGATGCCATGCTGCCGCCGAGGACCGCGGCGACGATGGCGGAGGTTTGTGCGAGGGTGAGGTCTACGGTTTTGCTGAGGTAGAGAAGAGCGGCGGCGATGACGCCGATATCGATGCCGTACAAGAGACCGCCGAAGCCTGCGATGACGATGAGGAACTTGCCGTAGGTGGCTGGCGTGAACGTGTACATCGGCATGCAGGAATCTCCGCGAGTGATGGGGTGCAGGATGGGATAGAAGGCGACATTCCCAATGTAATGCTGAATTGGAATGGTAACTATACATTACGAATCGAAATACGAGCAGTCAATTTTGATATGGGACTGATAACAAACGAGCTATGCGTATTTTCCAGCAGATGTAGGTATTTTCAGGGAAGGAAATGGAGGAAGTGGCTGGCCGTGGTATCTTTCGGTAGACATTGTTTTGTTTCTATTTATAGCTGTGGACATGGCGTGGGCGGAACTCCATTGGCCTCTATGAAAGGACTTGTGACGATAGTGAAACGACGGCGGTGGATGCAGTCTTTCGCGGGGGGCGCGCTTTCGTTGATGTTGTATGCCGCGCAGCCGGTCCGGGCCGCGGAGCGCACGGTGACGGTGGATTACAAGGTGTTTCCGGGGCTTGCGGAGATGGACGGCAACTGGGCGGCGTTGCTGGCGGCTTCCGACGGCAAGGTGTACGCCGGGTTGGCTTGCCATGGATGCAATGGGCACCTTGTGTACTTCGACCCGAAGGCGGACCGCATGGTGGATGTGGGCGACCTGAATAAGCTGACAGGGCAGGATGGCTTGAACGTAGCGCCGCAGTCGAAGATCCATGCGAAGTTCGGTGAAGGCAAAGATGGGCGGATCTACTTTGCGACACATGCGGGATTCTGGTTCGACTATGCGCGATATGCGACGCCGGAAGGGTATCCGGGATCGCACTATATGGCGTTCGATCCGCGCACGGGGACGGTGCAGGATTTTGGGATCGGGCCGCGGTATGAAGGCATGAATACGGGAGCGTATGACCCGAAGTACAACCGCATTTATGGGTTGACGCACCCGCGTGGGCACTTTGTTTATTACGATGTCGCGACGGGCGCGAAGGTGGACAAGGGGCGGATGAATAACTGGGAGTCCATCTGCAGGACGTTGGGTATCGATGAAGATGGAAACGTTTATGGCAGCTTTGGCGCGGGGCGGATCTATAAGTACTCGCCGGTGACGGACAGCCTTACGGAGCTGAAGGAGCGGTTGCCTATACGGCCGAAGGGTGTCTCGCTGGGACGGGACTATGGGAAGTCCGAGACGGCGTGGCGCGTGGTGGTGTGGGACCACACGAACAAACTGTTTTATGGGTTGGATGAGAGTGAGAGTGCGCTGTTCTCGTTTGATCCGGCGGCGCCTGCTGAGATAGCGGTGAAGCGGCTGGGGCAGATGGCGATTCCGGAGCTGGCGGATAAGCGCTATGTTCCTTATGCCACGCTGAGCCTGACGATGGGGCTCGACCGCAAGCTGTACTATGCGGCGGCAGAGAAGGAGTTTGATTACGGCGGAAGCGGCGAGGCCGGTAAGGCGTCGCACCTGGTGACGTACGATCTGCGTACGGGCAAGACCGAAGACCTGGGAGAGATGCATCTGCCAGATGGACGGCCTGTGCTGGGAACCAATGCGGCGAGCACCGCGCCTGATGGAACGATCTACTTTGTGGGCGCGATTGGCGTGAAGGGCATCAAGGGCTCGGAAGGCGAAAGCGCGGGCATGATTGGCGACACGCCTTACCGGCTGGCGCTGTTTGTGTATCACCCGAAGGCGGTGAATTGATGAAGAGAGCCTGCGCCGTTCTTCTGATGGCAACGGGCATGAGCCTGGCGGCCTGGGCGCAGCGTGATGCTGCGTATGACCGCGTTGTGGTGCCGCAAACGAGGATCGATGCTCGTGACCTGGGATATAGCCCGGATGATGTTATTCCCGATGGTGAATCGGGGATTACGTCGATGTCGTTGGCTCCGGATGGGAATGTGTTTGGGGCAACGAGTGGAGCGCGATCGCATCTTTTTGTGATCAATCCGCAGCATGGATATGTTGTGCCGATCGGTGTGATTCCCGAGGCGAAGGCTGTGACGCAGGCGTTGGTGATTTCGGCGGAAGGTAACGTGTTTCTCGGGGTTTCGCCCAGCGGGCATCTGCTGGAGTATGCGCCGAAAGGCCTGGACGATCTGCAGATTGAGATTGGGAAGCCGCTGACGGTTGTGGACCACGGGGTTGCGGTTGCGGGCGAGAGCATTTCGGCGCTGGCCATCGATCGGAAGAGAGACGTGATCTATGGGCTGACGAAGCCGAATGCTCACTTCTTCAAGTACTCGATTGAGGACAAGAAATTCAGCGACCTGGGTGTGGTTGCCAAGAGTATTCCGTGGGGCGAGAAGCGGGAGCGCGAGAAGATGATGTCTCGCATGCTGGTGGTTGATGACGGCGGGAATGTGTTTATGTCCGGCGAAGATGGCGTGCTGTATCGGTTTCATCAAGAGGCAGGAGTGCTGGAGAAGCTGTCGATCCATGCTCCGGCGGTGCCTGGGCGGGAACCTTATACGGAAGTCGATGCTTTCATGCTTGATGTTTCAGGGATGATCTATGGTGGGACCTCGGATGGGTATTTGTTCCGGCTCGATCCGCAGAAACTGTCTGTAGCGAATCTGGGCAAGCCGCTGAACCAGTATCACGTTGCGGGGCTGGCGACCGGTGAGGATGGAAAGATCTATGGTGTGGGAGGCGATACCTCTGAGATGGCGCGGATGTTCTCCTATGATCCGGGGACGGGCGCCTATGAGGTGTTGGGTTTTGTCGATGTGAATCGGCGGCCTTATTACACATGGCAGGCTTATGAGGTCGGTACAGTAATCGCGGATCAGCGTGGGACTATTTATCTTGGCGAAGATGAGCGTATTTCGAGGCTCTATCTCTTTTATCCCTGATGATGTTCAGGTGTTTCGTGCGATGAAGAATGAATGTTCAATCTCAACGATAGGAATTCAATGCAGACGACAAGCGTAGAGCCGAAGAGATTCAAGGCGGGAACACTGAAGTTTGAGGTTTACGAGAGTCGGCGGGCTGCCGGTGAAGCTGCTGCGCGCGATGTGGCGGAGGCGATGCAGCGTGCGCTGCCGGTGCAGGGTGATCTGGGTGTGATTTTTGCGACCGGGGCTTCGCAGTTGAGCATGCTTCGCTCGCTGGTTGAGCGGAAAGATGTGCCGTGGGAGAGGATCACTGGGTTCCACATGGATGAGTATGCGGGGCTTCCGGCGGACCACTTTGCGTCGTTCCGGCGATACATGCGGATGGAGCTGACGTCGCGTGTGCCGATCAAGGAGTTTCATGAGGTGGATGGCAGCAACCCAGATGTGGAACAGGCGTGTGTCCAGTATGCCGCTGCATTGAAGGCGGGCAATCCGCAGATTTGTCTGCTGGGAATTGGAGAGAACGGCCACCTGGCGTTCAACGATCCGTTTCTTTCCGACTTCAACGATCCACTGGATGTGCGGCTGGTGATGCTGGATACGGAGTGCCGTGAGCAACAGGTGGCGGAGGGCTGGTTTCCTTCTGTAGATGCTGTGCCCAGGCAGGCGATTACGTTGACGATTCCGGCGCTGGTGCGCGTGCCGAAGCTGATCGTTTCGGTGCCGGGAGTTCGCAAGGCGAAGATCGTTCGACGAGTGATTGAAGACGAAATTTCGAATGCCTGCCCGGCTACGCTGCTGAAGACTCATCCTGACGCTACGGTGTATTTGGATGACGAGTCGTCTTCGGAGCTCGGTGATTTGCTGGAGAAGATCCTTTAGGCGGCTGCTCGCCAAAGAGAATGGGGACTTGCTGATGCGGTTGAATCGCAGACACTTTATTGGTGGAATGGTCGCGGCGGCGACTGCGCCGCGCTTTGCTTCCGGGGAAACGGCGGCTGCGCCGCGGGCTTCGGCGGTGCAAGGGCGCTGGATGGGCAAGGGCCTGGTCGATGCGGGGGGCAACCATGAGCCTTATATCTTCATCGTCCGACGCGGCGGCCAAAGGCTGGATGCGAAACAGACCTCCGATTACCAGCAGAGCGAGGAGCTGATACGGCAGCTGCATGAGCAGGGGGTCGAGGTCTTTCATACGCATCTCTACAAGGGCTTTGGCATGGAAGCCGAGCACGAAGGGATGGAGGAGACACGCAAGGCTGCTGAGATCGCGCATCGGCTGGGGATGAAGGTCGATACGTACATTCAGTGGAACACGATGATGTATGAGGCGTTCTTTGCGGAGGAGCCAAAAGCGCAGCATTGGATTCAGCGTGATATTGCCGGCCTGCCTATTCTGCTGACGTATGGGTACCAGCAGTCGTATCGCTATCGGCCGTGCTTTGCGAACCAGGATTACCTGGACTATCTGAAGAAGATTGTGCGGTATGCGGTCGTTGAGGTGAAGACGGATTTCATTCACTTCGACAACTTCGATCTGAATGCGGAGCCTGACTCGTGCCATTGCCCGGCCTGCGTTTCCGGATTTCGAAATCGTTTGAAGACAAAGTACAGCGTGGCGCAGTTGAAGGAGCGGTTTGGCTTTTCGAGTGTGGACTATATCAACCCGCCGCAGTGGAATGCGGATAACCCACCGGCGAAGATGCAGATTATTTATGATCCGGCATTTCAGGAGTGGATCGATTTTCGATGCCAAGTGCTGTCGGACGCGCTGAAGCAGATGTACGACCTGGTCCATTCGCTGAACGTGGATGTTGCGCTCGAGATCAACCCTGGCGGCATTACCGGACGCAATTCAACGTGGACCGGTGGCGCCGATCATCAGAGGCTTTTGAAGTACACGCGGTCGTTCTGGAGCGAGGAAGGCAATGAGCCGAACCTGTATCCGGATGGGCGGCTTGTGACCCGGGTGCGGAGTTATAAACTGGCCCGGGCCTATAACAACGTGCTGATCACGTATGTAGAGAACGATCCGATCGCGCTTGGCGAGTCGCTGATGTTCAATCAGACCATTGGATATCTGGGGTCGGCCCCGTTGTCGGCGGTGACGAGGGAGTATCTGGATTTCTACCTGAAGAACCGGGACAGCTATGAAGATGCTGAAGATGCAAGCAACGTTGCGGTGTATCGCTCGTATGCTTCGCTGACCTATAACAATGCGGATGTACAGCTATGCACCGTGTTGGCCGAGCAGGCATTGATTCAGGCTTCGGTGCCATTTGATCTGGTATTCGACGATGGTCTTGGCGATCTCTCAAAGTACAAGGTGCTGGTGCTTCCGAATGTGGAGTGTCTGTCGGATGCGCAGATACAGACATTGCATGCTTTTGTCGATCGCGGCGGATCGCTGGTGGTGATTGGCCAGACCGGACTCTACGATGAGTGGCGGCGCGTGCGCGTTGCACCGGGACTGGACGGCTTGGTGGACCACCAGGTTATGGCGGATGGCTATCAGGAAAGCGTGACCGCAACGGCGGCGACTGCAGGAACATCGAGCAGGAAGCGCATTGGCCGCGGGCGAGTGGCGTATCTTCCCGCACTGGAGTTCGATGGACCGTTGCCGGCGGTTCGGCCAAACTTTGCAATCCTGAATGAGTATTGGAAGCTTCCGAAGAACTGGAAGGAGTTCATCGATCTGGTTCGATGGGGAGCGGAGGAAAGAGTTCCGCTGGCCATCGAAGGTTCAGCCGGGACGGTTGCGAGTTGCACCGTCCAACCTTCCAAGCGGAGGATGATGGTCCACCTGCTCAACTACAACGCGGCCAAAGTTGCGATGGTGCGCGACACCTCTCTACGGGTGTTGTTGCCCAACGGCGCGAAGGCGACGAAAGCGACTTTACGCGTGCCAGGAGTTGCGGCGGAAACTGAGCTTCCCCTGGAGAATGACGGGGGTGTGACTTCGATCAACCTTCCGGAGTTGCGGCATTACGCGTTGATTACGGTGAATTGGTAGACGCTTTGTCGCTTGAAGCGCCGAGAAAACTGCGTTGTCTCTGGGAGGTGTCGCAGACCTTGTGCGTCTGTCCAGCAGCAGCTACAGTTGTTCCATATGCCGGTGGCAAAACTCAAGCGAACCAAGGTTGCGAAGTCGAGTGCGATGTCATCGACGTTGCGCTGCTTCAAAGTGCTCGAGCTGCTGGCGGAAGAACCGTTCGAGCTATCGGTCTCGGACATTGCCGAAGTGCTTTCGATGCCGCGGGCGTCGGTACACCGGCTTTGCTCGACTTTGCTCGAAGGCGGCTTCGTGGAGCATGTTGTTTCGAATAAATGCTACCGGCTGACGCCGAAGTCGTTGCGTGTCGGTTCGGGGTATCTGCGTCACTCCGCGGTTTATCGTGCAGCGTTTTTTCCGATGCAAGAGCTCGTGAAGGAGATACCGGGAACGGCACAGCTTGGCGTTTACTCAGAAGGCCAAGTGCTTTTCATTCACTCAGTCGGATATCCCGGCTCGACCCATGCGTTTGCCGATGTCGGGTTGCGGCGTCCGCTGCATGCGACTGCTTCAGGCAAGTTGTTTCTGGCGGACATGCCGTTGCAGCAGGTGGAGCAACTGATGTCGCACGGTGTGCAGCGCTATACGGAACGTACTACAGTGTCTTTTGCGCGGATGAAAGAGGAGCTTCGCCGCGTTGCGGACCAGGGGTACGCGTTGAATGATGAGGAGCTGCTGCCCGGGTATCTCGTGATTGCAGCGCCTGTGCTTGACGCAAGTGGGAAGACTGTTGCGGCGATCAGCGTGACGCTTCCGGTGGACCATAGCCATCCGACCACAGGGGCCAAGCATGCGGCGTTGTTATGCGCTACAGGTAGGAAGACATCCCTGATGCTTGGCTATAACCCACTGACCACGACGCGTACCGTGCGCACGACGAAACGGTAATTCGCGGCATTCAAGATATTCAAAGCAAGCAGTCGCTCTATGGACTGTGACGCGTCGCGGGGCGATACGCCCGACTGCGATTGCGTCCTGGCGCACCGTGTGGGCGCGACAGTTCTCAGACCAATCAAAAAAATTCATATTTTCGAAACAATTAGATTGACGGCGAGGTTTTTGAGGTGGATACTTCATCCACAAGACGGATTTATTATCCACAATGTGGGCAATCGAAGTACGACTGAAATCTTTCTTCAAGGTCGATTGATTGTGCTTCATCTCGTTCGCGTTTCGCCCGAGCTCCTTTTCGAGAGGAGCCGTGTTCCTGCAGCAGAAGTTGTTGGTGAAGCTGTTTCCATGGAGGCAATATGCAGAAGTTCGTGAGCCAATCGTTCGAGATCAATGTTCGAACCAAGGGCGCTTCGTCAGCCGGGATTATCGCTTTCTGTTCCGGCTATCTCCGTCAGATTGCGGGGCTGGTGACGATAGCGCTTCTCCTCGTAGCGATATTTTTTCCAATGGATAAGGTTCAGGCCCAGAACACGGTTGGAACGATTGTCGGTTCGGTGCTCACTGCCGACGGTTCTGCGTTGCCGGGCGCCACTATCACCGTGATCAATGAGGGCACGCATGCGACACAAACGGTTACCTCGGACTCACATGGGGCCTATGCTGCTGCGGCGCTGAATCCCGGAACTTATACGGTGAGTGCAACGGCGCCCGGGTTTAGCACATTCAAGACAACGGGCATCGTTGTGCAGTCGCAACAGACGGTTCGGACGGACGTACCTTTGAAGATTGGGGCGGTGGGAGACCAGATCGTGGTATCTGGAGGAGCGCCGGTGATTGAGGCTGAAATGCCCTCGATCTCGACGACGGTAACTTCCGACGAGATCAACAACACATCGTCTAACCTGCTTGGCACGAAGGATTCCACGGGAGACAGCGGGCTTGAGGAGTACATCGCGCTGCTGCCCACCGGACACGAAGGGAGTGGATCGCAGTGGTCGATGGCGGGCTCCACTGCCGGAGAAGCGTATTACAACGTGGACGGCATCAGTTCTAACTCGACTCTCTACGGCAATGCAGATGGACCTGCGTTTCCTTCTTACGACATCATCCAGGAAGTGAAGTACGACGCGGTCGATAACAAGGCTGAGATGGGCCAGCTGCTGAATGTGACTGTGATTACGAAGAGCGGAACGGATCATCTGCATGGAAGCATCTTCGAGCACTTCGGCAATCAGGACCTGCAGGCGCAGAGCTACTTCTCGTCGACGAACCCGCCTTATACCGATAACGACTTCGGCGGCGGCATCGGCGGACCGATTGTGCGGGGCAAGTATTACTACGAGGCTGCCTATGAAGGGCTGCGCGACAATCAGCCTTTGGCCATCAGTCCCAATGTGCCGACAGTGGCGTTTCGCGGCGGTGATTTTTCACAACTGTTGACGCAGGCCACGCCGGTCGTACTGAAGAACCCGTACACGGGAGGAACGTTTGCCGGCAACAAAATTACGCCCGGAAGCGCACCACTGGAGACGTCGCAAAGCCTAGCTGCGCAGATGTGGCAGAACATGTTCTACCCCGATCCCAATTATGGAATTACGACTTTGACGACTGCGAACTTTCGTCAGACGGTGCCTCAGAGCATCTACAGCAACCGTTTCGATCTTCGGTTCGATGCCAACCTTACACCAAAGAACAGCGCCTTTGTCCGGTTCACTTATAACCGCGCTTCGCCGGAGATTCTGGACAGCAATTATCCTCCCGCGGAGACGGGCTATCGCATCCAGGTGCGAAAGACCTTCTCGGGTGTGTTGTCCGATACGTGGATCCTTACGCCGAACCTGATCAATGTGGCAAAGGTTGGAGCGGAGTGGTCGAACAACCACTTCCATCCTCTACTGACGGGGCAGTCGATTGTGAACCAGCTTGGCATACAAGGCTTCCCGCTTGCGCCGGCATCGGCGACGGGCTTCCCGGCAGTGACGATCAGTGGAACCACGGCGGTTGGACAGGTTGGGCCAGCCAATGGAACGGAACAAAATAACCAGATCATCGATCAGCTGACGTACCAGCGGGGCAGCCACACGATCAAAGGCGGTTTCGAGTACAGGCCGCAGCTTGGTACGCAGCCGTACTTCCCGAGCTTTGGGACGTTTACCTTCAATGGCACCGAAACGGGCTATGCTTATGCGGACTTCCTGCTCGGCTTGCCGCAGGCAACAACGTATACCTTTGACCGTCCAACAGAGTATGCGCGGCAGTATTTTCTTAGTGGCTTCGTCCAGGATGACTGGCGCGCGCGTCGTAACCTGATGCTTTCTTTTGGGCTGCGCTACGACTTTGATAGTGCGCCCGTGGACAAGTACAACACCGTTTCTACGTTCGATCCCGCAACCGGCTCGATCGTCGTGCCATCTGTTACGAGCTATCAGCCTTACCTTATCCCGGGCTTCCCAACAGCCCAGATACCGATTGTCTCCGCACAGTCAGCAGGTTTTCCGACGCGCAGTTTGAGGAGCCCGTTCAAGGCTGGATTCTTTCCGCGGTTCGGCTTCGCGCTAAATGTGAATCCGAAGACCGTGATTCGCGGAGGATACGGTATCTATAACGACGATCTGACGGTCGACCTGTTCAATGATCTTTACCAGGCGCCCTACGGTGGAACGATCTCTTTCACCAACAGCTTTACCGCCGGAACGCCTGCGATCACATTCACCAACCCCATCAATTCACTGGTGCAATCGAGTCTTCTAGGGGCGATCACGATTACGGGGATCGATAAGAACGTTCGTAACCCGTATGTGCAACAGTGGAACCTGACGATCGAACGGGATCTCGGATTCAGCACGGGGATTCGGCTCTCGTACATTGGTTCGCAGACGAGCGATCTTCTATATGGGAGGAACCTGAACCAGGTGCAGGCGAGCACGACACCGTTCACGCAGGCAAGAACGCCGTATCCCGCTTTCAAGAAGATCACGCAGGAGTCCAATGGTGGGACGCAGTCGTATAACGCTGTCACTGCCGAGGTGAACCGGCACATGACTCATGGCCTGTTGTTTGAAGCAGCCGTTACCCTGGCGAAGAACCTCACGGATGATCCGAGCACGAGTGACGCTGAGAATGGCGTCGTTGCAGAAGACACGTATAACTTCTTCCGTCAATATGGGAACGAGCAGTACACGCCGCGGATTCAGTTTGTATCGAACATCTTGTACAACCTACCGTTTGGACCTGGCCATGCGTTCCTTGGCAAGGACAATCTCTACTCGAAGATCCTTGGCGGATGGCAGCTGAGTGCGGCGTATCTTGCCAATACGGGTAACTTTCTGACGCCGACGTTTTCGGGTACGTATGATCCGACGAACATCAATGCTTTTGCCGGTAGCGTCAGCAGGGGTGTTGGCTCTTCGGCGGCCATCGGCACGCAAAGCATCAACAACTGGTTCAACCCCAAGGCTTACGCGATTCCCGCAGCCGGCACGTTTGGCAATGCGGGCTACGGCATCCTGAAAGGACCTGATTCTCAAGTGCTGAACGCCGCACTGTTCAAGAGTTTCCCGCTTGTTCGTGGGACTTCGGTAGAGTTCTCAGGCAGCTTTTCGAACGTGTTGAATCATCCGAACTTTGGGAATCCCGATGTTACGATCAACGATCCGAACGTTGGCAAAATCACAAGCGTGCAAGGTTATATGTTTGGGCCGAGGGTTGGATTGGTGAGTGTCCGTTTGAAGTTCTAGGCCGTGGCGGGTAGCTTGGTTGCGAGGCTGCCCGCCGGTTCTCTGCTAAAGCGATGAGATGAAAACCGCATGCCGCGTGAGATTTATAAGAACAGATATTGCATGAGGCTCCGAGAAGGAAACGATGAGTAGAACAATAGACGCCAGAATCGCCGAGTTGCTTGCGAGAGGCGGCGTTATACCGGCCCATCCATTAGCACTGACCGCTGAAAGACGGCTTAGTGAAAAACGTCAGAGAGCGCTTACGCGTTATTACATTGCAGCCGGCGCCAATGGTATCGCGGTGGGTGTGCATACGACGCAGTTCAGCATTCGCGATCCGGAGGTGGGGCTCTTCGAGCCAGTGCTTATCCTGGCTGCGGAAGAGATGGATAACGCTGATCGCTTGAGGGCCGAGCCGCTGCTTCGCGTCGGTGGGATTTCTGGGAAGACCGCGCAGGCTGTCAGAGAAGCAGAACTTCTCTCTCGCCTTGGATATCACGCTGGGCTGTTGAGCCTCGCCGCGTTGCCGAACGAAGACGATGGCGCGCTGGTGAATCATTGCAGAAGTGTGGCTGAGGTGCTTCCGATCGTTGGGTTTTATCTGCAACCTTCGGTTGGGGGGCGCGTGCTATCGGCGGAGTTCTGGAGGAAATTTCTTGAAATTGAGAATGTTGTTGCGATTAAGGTTGCGCCGTTCAACCGTTACCAAACTCTGGACGTGATGCGGGCAGTCTGCGAATCGGGAAGGGCGATCCCTGTCTACACGGGCAACGACGACAACATCGTTCTGGATTTGCTCACCCCGTATTCGTTCATGGTGAACGGCAAGGAGACGGAACTTCGCATGAGGGGGGGTCTGCTTGGGCACTGGGCGGTGTGGACAAAGCGCGCCGTAGATCTGCTGAATGACTGCAAGGAAATAAGCAAAACCAACTATATTTCCCGGGAACTTCTCAAGAGAAGCGTTGAAGTGACGGACACAAACGCAGCCTTCTTCGATGCGGCCAACGGTTTCGCCGGCTGCATCGCCGGACTGCATGAGGTGTTGCGCAGGCAAGGGTTGCTGGAAGGAATATGGTGTCTTGACCCGCACGAAGGCTTGAGCAAGGGACAGATGGAGGAGATCGACCGTGTCTATGCGGCGTATCCTCATCTCAACGATGATAGTTTCGTACAGCAACATCGAGATGAGTGGCTTAGGCCTTGAGTGCGGATTGACTAAGTTTGCGGTTGGAGAACTTTCTTGTGTTGAATAAACGCACTTCGATAGACCGGCGTAGTTTCTTGCAGCTCGCCAGCGCGGCTTATGCCGTTAGCGCGGTGGAACCCGCGTTTGGCCAGATGTCGAAGGGTGCTGAAGTGTATAAGAACCTTCCGATCGGTCTTGGCAAGGTGACATGGGTGGGCGAGAACGATACGATCGACGCGGTCGTTCGAAGTGTGGCTGATCTCGGATTGCATGTGTGCCAGATAGGTTTCGAGCGATCTTCGCTGGACGTGGTAAAGCCTCTGCGAGAAGCGTGTGCGAAGTATGGCGTGAATGTAACCTCGATCAGCGAGCATAATCCAGGAAAGAGGGTCTTCAACTTTTACGAAGGCCCGCTTACTATCGGGATTATTCCAGCTGCAACGCGCGAGGTCCGGATACGAGCGCTGAAGGTGTCGGCAGATATTGCTGCGGCGGCGGGGGTTTCCGCAATCCATACGCACTGCGGCTTTATCCCCGAAGATCCGAACGATCCTATCTATCCGCAAGCCGTCGCGGCGGTAAAGGAAGTTGCAACGTACTGCAAAGGGCGTGGCATTTCTCTGCTCTGTGAGACGGGCCAGGAGACACCGATTACGTTACTTCGGCTTATCGATGACGTGAACACAGGCAATGTTTTTGTGAACCTCGACGTGGCGAATCTGATTCTTTACGGGAAGGGAAATCCCGTCGATGCGATGGATGTGATTGGTCCGCTGGTGCGGGGCATTCATGCAAAGGATGGTCGCTTTCCGACAAATCCCAAGGAACTGGGGCTTGAGACTCCAATTGGCGAAGGGAAAGTGGATTTTCCTAAGCTGTTCGAACAACTAAGAAAAGTGAATTACCGCGGTTCCATGATGATTGAGCGCGAGGTTGGGAATGAGGAAGAAAGAAAGCGCGATGTGCTGAAATCAAAAATCTTTCTCCAAAAAATGATTGTTCAAGCTTACGGATAAGCCCCATAAGAATGTCTGCGCCGATATTTCTGGTTATAACGCGCCCGGATCTACAGGAGTTTTGATGCCCTTCATGAATCCGAATCGATTGCCCGACACCAAGCCGAGGATTTTCTACGGTTGGTGGATCGTCATTGCGGCGTTCCTGAATCTCTTTTGCAGTACGGGTGTTATCTATTATGGGTTTCCGGTTTTCTATCCGTCGCTTGTCAGCTCACTTGGATTCAGTCGCGCGCAAGTGACGCAGGGTTTTCTTCTCGGCTTCATCGTCGTTGGATTGCCGTTTGGGTATCTCGCCGGTATCTTGATCGATAAGATCGGAGCTCGCCGGGTGATTCTCTATGGCGTTGCTTTCATCAGCGTCCCGCTGTTCCTCATGGGTTTCATGACGAAGCTTTGGCAGTATGAGACGCTTTGTCTCTTCGAAGTGCTGGGATACGTGTTCGCGGGGCCGATAGCCAATCAAGTATTGATCGCGCAGTGGTTCCGTTTGCGTCGCGGACGGGCGATGGGGTTGGCCTATCTTGGGTTGGGGCTTGGCGGAGTGATCTCTCCGCCGCTTGCGAATTTTCTCATTCGGACGCTTGGCTGGCGTCATGCCCTGGAAGCAACCGGTGTTTTGATTCTGCTGGTGCTCTTGCCGATTGGTCTTGGCGTGACGCGTTCGGCTCCTGCGGATATGGGGTTGCTGCCTGACGGAGACCTGCCGGGTTCGACCGGACATATTTCACAGGTGACGGAGCCCTCGATGGGCGTCGTCGCCGCGGCGAAGACGATGAATTTCTGGCTCATTCTTGTTGGATCGGCATTGGTGATCGGCGCCATCAATACGGTGATTCAGCACTTCATTCTTTTTCTTCAAGATCACGGTTACTCAAGGACCGCAGCATCTCATTTTCTTTCCGGATTGCTCGCCTCCAGCCTCGCGGGGCGTGTCCTTGTTGGTTATATCGTCGATCGCGTGTCCAAGAAAAATGCGATGGCCTTCTTCTATCTGACTATCGGCAGCGCAATTCCCCTGCTGTTTCTCGCGGGGCGTCCTGTTGCAGCGTGGAGCTTCGCTGTCGTGTTTGGGTTCGCGATGGGCGCGGACTATATGCTGATACCGCTTGTTACGGCGGAGTGCTTTGGGGTGGCATCGCTAGGGAAGCTGCTGGCTTTGATCATCATGGGCTACTCCGTAGGCCAGTGGGTAGCCCCATGGATTGCGGGTCGCTTGTTTGACACGTATCACAACTACGACGCGGCCTGGAAGTTGATGACTGCGAGCGGGGTGCTGGGGGCCATGGCGATCTACGCCGTAGCTGTTCCGAAGAAGCTTTCGTTAAAAGTAAGGCACGAGAGTACGAGTCCACAGGCAATCAATTCGTAGCTGACAACAACAAGGAATGGGCGCGGAACGGAATGCAATGATGAAGCTAAATAAGATACGGGATGTTGGGGAGTTGGATGATCTTCTGAGTCTGCCTTCGGCGCAAGTCGTCGATGCAATGGGGCAGCTTGAAGGAGACATTGTCGTTCTCGGCGTGGGCGGGAAGATGGGGCCAACGCTGGCTCGCATGGCGAAACGGGCATCGGATATGGCTGGTATATCGCGGCGCGTGATTGGGGTCTCGCGATTTTCCTCCTCGACGCTGCCCGCGCAGTTGAACGCGTGGGGTATTGAGCCGCATTCCTGCGATCTGCTCGATCGAGAAGCTTATGCAAACCTGCCTGATGCTCCGAACGTTGTGTTCATGGCGGGCATGAAGTTTGGTTCGACCGGACAGGAAGCCAAAACCTGGGCGATGAATACATTCCTGCCGGGACTTGTCTGTGAGAGGTATCGCAGAAGCCGCATCGCGGCGTTTTCGACGGGGAATATCTATGGGCTATCTTCCGTGAATCTGGGCGGTTCGCTTGAGACTGACGATCCCAATCCGCTGGGCGACTATGCGATGAGCTGTCTGGGGCGAGAGAGAATTTTTGAACACTTCAGCCGCACGTATGAGATCCCGATATCGATCATCCGCCTAAATTATGCGACGGAGTTGCGTTACGGGGTGTTACTGGATATCGCGGAACGAGTATTTGCCGGTACGCCGGTGTCGTTGCATATGGGGCATTTGAATACGATCTGGCAGACGGACGCTTCGGCGATGAGCCTCTTGTCGTTGCTGCATGCGTCGTACCCACCGTTTGTCTTGAACGTAGCCGGTCCTGAACTTGTGAGTGTGCGGCGAGTCGCCACGGATTTCGCAAATCGATTTGGGAAGCCTGTCTCGTTTGAAGGAACGGAATCGGGCGATGCGATTCTAAGCAATGCGCAGAAGGCGTTTGAGTATTTTGGTTATCCCAGTGTTGGCGTGAACCAGATGATCGGATGGATCGCCGATTGGGTGGAGCGTGGCGGCGAGAAGCTAGGGAAGCCGACTCACTTCGAGGTTCGTAGCGGCAACTTCTAATGCTATGCGATGCCCTTGAAGGGAACGACAACGAACCGTCCCGCTTTTGGGATGAGAGGACACGATGAATCGTAGAGACGTACTTCAAGGACTTTCCATGAGCATGCTTTCAACCGGGCTGCTTTCCAAGTCTTCGTTGCTGGCACAGGCAGTGGAACCGTCCTCCAAGCCGATCAGTGCAAACGACCACATTAACGTTGGCGTGATTGGTCCCGGTAGCCGTGGGAAGGAACTGATACGGCAACTATTGCGTGTGCCTGGTGTAAACATTGCCGCGGTGTGCGATGTGTATGAGCCAAGGTTTGCCGAAGTGAACCAATTGGTGGGAAAGCCCGTGCCGGCTTATAAGGATTACCGTGAGATGTTAAGCCGCAAGGATCTGGATGCGGTCTTTATTGCGACGCCTCCGGTATTTCATGCAGAGTATGCTGTTGCTGCGATGAACCATGGACTTCCTGTTTATGGTGAGAAGACCCTCGGTTTCACGGTGGAAGATTGCAACAGGGTGATCGCGGCTGTTCGGCAGACGAAGCAGATTTTTCAGATCGGTCATCAACTGCGCTATGAACCGTGGGCGCAGAAGACGATTCAGCGCATTGCCCAAGGCGATATTGGCACTCCGACGCATGTGTATGCCTATTGGCACAGGACCGACAACTGGCGGCGTTCGGTCCCTGATCCAAAGCTGGAGCACCTATTTAACTGGCGGCTCTATAAGGAAACGTCTGGTGGTTTGTTAGAAGAACTCGGATCGCACTCTATCGACATGGCGAACTGGATTTTCCGGAGCCAACCGGAGACGATTGTCGGTTCCACGAGTATCGTGCAGTATCACGATGGCAGAACGGTTGGAGACAATGTGCAGGCAGTGCTTGGGTATACCGGCGGTCGGCGCATGTTTTTCAGTGCCATTACCGACAATGCGATGATTGGCGATTCGGTGTGGGTTTATGGAACAGAGGGCAGCGTGGAGTTGACGCTGGAAGATGCCACGTTCTATAGCGCTACGAGCAAGAAGATTACAGAGGCGTCGCATACGGCTGCTGTCGATCGCGGAGTGAAGACCGGAGCCTCGTTCCAAACGAATTGGGAGATGCCGTATCGCGGCTTTGGGGATCGCGTGCGTCTCGACGCTGCGGCTGAAGACCCAACGCTTACGGCTTGCCGGGACTTCATCCAATGCGTGCGCGAGAAGCGGCAGCCGTTGGCCAGCGTTGAGGTTGGTTATGCTTCGGCGATCCCTTGCGCCATCGGGAAAGAAGCGCTGGAGACGGGAAGAACGATGAACCTTCCTGCGTTGCCGAGCGCGTAATGCCTGGCATTGAGAACTCAGTTCGAGAGAAACAAGGAGCTATATGAAACCGGCAAGTAGATTTTTATGTTTGATTCTCCTCTCAATGTTTGCATCAGGCTGGCGCGGTTATGCTGCCGAGCCACCGAGAATCGTTCATAAAAACGGCCGTTTTGCTTTGTTTGCTGATGGCAAGCCTTACCTGATGCTCGGTGGGCAGATGAATAACTCGAGCGAATGGCCGAGTGCGCTTCCTGATGTCTGGGCTGCGGTGGCTCGGATGCATGTCAATACACTGGCGGCGCCGGCATACTGGGAGCAGATCGAGCCAACGCCGGGCACGTTTGATTTTGCGAATGTCGATCAACTCGTCCACGAGGCCAGAGAGCATCACGTCCATCTGCTGCTTCTCTGGTTCGGAGCTTCAAAGAACGGCCAGATGCACTATGCGCCGGAGTGGGTGAAGACGAACACACAAAAGTATCCGCGGCTGACGAACTCTCGCGGGCAGTTGCTGGACATTCTCGATGACAATGCGCCGTCCAATCTTGAAGCCGACAAGCTGGCTTTCACGACGCTGATGCGGCATCTGAAGAAAATTGACGGTGAGGACCACACCATCCTGATGGTGCAGGTGGAGAACGAGGCCGGACCTTACTATGCGGACCGCGACTATACGGAGCGGGGAAACAAGCTGTTTGCGCAGCCGGTACCGAGTGAGCTGGTGGCGGCGTTCCATAAGCTGCCGGGGAACTGGCATGAGGTGTTTGGGACGACCGACAACGAGACGTTCGCGACGTGGTCGGAGGCGCGGTACATCAATGCGCTTGCGGAAGCAGGCAAGGCTGAGTTCAACGTTCCTATGTACATCAATATTGCAGCGGTCAATACGCCCAATCGAGATAGCGTGAACAGAGCGCTGGATATATGGAAGACCGCGGCGCCATCGATCGACCTTGTTGGAGCGGATTTGTATGACGATTTTTCTCCGCTGTACCAGGAGATGCTGCAGTCCTACGCGCGTGCGGACAACCCGCTGTGGATCTGTGAAACAGGCACGAGTGACAGTTACGCCAAGTACTTCTTCTATGCCCTGGGACGCGGCGCGATCGGGTTTTCTCCGTTTGGCATCGATCACTCCGGCTGGCACGTTGCGCCGGAAGATGAGCCGAAGGCGCACGCCGAGAATTATGCCTTGGTTGGTCCGATGCAGCGTGAATTGGCAAGGTTGAGTTTTGAGGGCAATCTGAAGACGGCTGTGGAAGAGCCTAACGCAGAACGACAGGAAATCGACTTCGGTGATTGGCAGGCGACGGTTTCCTTTGGTTATCCGCAGGCCGACCGGCAGAGGCCGCCAGGAACGCCGGACCATCATGGGCGAGTGCTAATTGCTCGACTTGGCCCGGACGAGTTTCTCGTGACCGGCGTTGATGCACGGGTCATCTTTCATCAACCGGGGCGGCCTGTGCCGCAGGAGTACCACATCAACAACATTCTTCGGGCGGAACAAGGTATTTACGTTGATGGCGCGTGGAAGCCGGAGCGCATCTGGAACGGCGATGAGACACAGCGCGGGTTGAATTTTCAGCACGACGACAACGTTATCCATGTGAAGCTCTATCACTGGGACTGAACTCGCAATGCGGGACTCCTGGAATCGGGATGCTGGATGCGGCGCCTATCCCGGTTCATCACGATGAAGACAAACGCGCCTTTGCTATGGCGCTTTCGCTGGCGCTTTCGCTGGCGCTTTCGCTGGCGCTTTCGCTGGCGCTCACAATCACCTTTCCGGGCGATCTACGAGTCGCCGAGTGGATCGAGCCGGTGTTTTCCCTGGGCGTAAAGAAGGTAAAAGAAATAATTGAACCCTTATGAAAGATTTCGCTTGCTTTCGTTTGTGTAACGGGTTACAAATACATCCGATCCAGTAAGTGCATTACTTTGCGCAGCTCCTAAGCTGCTTTCTCTGAAAGATTTGGCGTTCAGAGAAAGTAGATCGAAGTCTAAAAGGCGACGAGATCCATTGTCCGATCGCCTCAGGATAGTGCGGAATGCCCGGGCTAAAAACACAATAAAAAACAATAGATTGGCTTGCGAAAGGCATTGACCGATGATGGGAAAGCTGCGTTCTAAACTCGTCCTGAAGGCCGTTTCTTCGTTTTTTGCGTTGTTCACCACGGTAGCCTTTTTTACCGCAGGTGTTTCGCCTGCCGCCGGGCAGGCGTGTCCGAGCCAAAACTGGACGAGTTCTATCCCCAACATCTGGGCGGCTGACGGCAGCATCAAGGTGATGCTAGGCAACAATGCGACCACGAACCAGCCCACCATTCCGACATATCTGTATGACGGCAACTTCAGCCCGTGGGGATTTGAGCAGCATCCGCAGACGATCGCAGAGCTGAACGACGTGTGGTCTTGCCCTTCGGGTACGCCGGTAATCACGATGGCTGGAGCAGGACGTGAGACGGTGTCGTTTCAGGTATTTATCAGCGCAAGTGCGAGCACGGCGCTTGGCGCTGTGTCGGTGACGGTGAGTCCGCTAACCGGAGCGGGAACGCTGACATCGGACAATACGGGGACGTCGAATGTGACCCGGTACCTCGAGGGCTATATCCCCTATAGCGGCGTCGATCCTACCACTCCCACTCAGGTGCAGGCCAATGGGCAGATGCCGGATCCGCTGATTCCGTTTTACGATCCGTACGATTCGGGAAACCCGGCTGTGGGGACGCCGTTCAATGTGCAGGCCGGCACAACTCAGGGCGTGTGGGTGAATATCTCGATCCCGGCCAGCCAGACGGCTGGAGCCTATACGGGAACGGTTACGATCAGCGGCACGGGCGTTACCACGACGAGTATCCCAATCAAGATGACGGTATGGAACGGCAACTTGCCGGCCTTCGATGCCGGTTCGACCAACTCCACCTATGCAGACATGCTGAAGTCCTGGTTGCCCTTTTACCGCGACAACTTCGATAGCGGTGAGGCCATGACATGCGGTGGCCCGGGATGCGCCACGGAGCTGGCGCTGTATGAGAAGTATCAGGTCATGGGCCACAACTACTACATGGACGTACAGATGGATGCAGACGTCCCAACCATCAATGGATGTTATCCAAGCAGCGCCTGCACCAGCTTCACAACCGACGGTACAACAAGTTCGATCGATTGGACGGCATACGACGCGTACGAAGGACCTGCGCTTACTCCGGGCGGTTTATTCGCTGACGGCACCGCAATGAGGGTCTTCGACTCGCCGCTATCAACTGCGGGTTCGGGAGCCTGGCCGGGCGGCACGGGTAAATGGGGCTACTCCTGGTACGACAACGAGTCGGATGGATATTCCGGCAGCTTGGTACCCAGCGGATTGACTCAGTTGTACGGTAATTTGGCGAAGCAGACTTCACAGCATTTTGCGGCCAACCATACCAGTAAGAGTTGGACCTTGCCGGAGTTGATCGCGTACGACTACGACGAGACTGCCAACTATGGCAAGGGAAAATTGGGCTATGATCCGCAGGTCTATCAGAACATCTCGCTTTTCAATGCCGCGATCAACAACTCGAACACGTCGTTGTCCTCGACATGGGCTGCGTCAACGGCTCCGATCCATACGTTTCTGACTGACATGCCAGCGTGCGAGGAAAAAGACGACGATACGTATAACGGTGTCGTGTGGTACGGGAATCCTCAGTGCGCGGACCACATCAATCTGTCGTATCCGGGAGGGACGAACGCTACTGCCGGCTACAGCAACTCCTGGGACGTTGTTTGGTCGCCAAACCCGATAATTTTCATGCCTGGTCGTCCTGGTCCGGCATTTCACTCCGATACAACTCCCACGCTGGTTGATGGCACAGGCTATCAGTACACCATGGACTTTACGGACGGCGTTCCCGCCCTTTCGACGGCGCCGGTGCCGATTGAGCGCTGGTTCTATCAAGGCGGTGACCCAGCTTCCCTGGGCGACGCCACCACCAATACCGGCGTGGGCTGGCGGGCGAACTACTGGATTGCCTATAAGTATGGCCTCGATGAGACGATTGCCAGTACCGGCGCGCCGAGTCCTGCGGCTCCTGCTCCCGGCGGTGTGTGGGATTGGGTGGGCAATTTTTGGGGGGGTAATTATGGGACTGCCTCTCCGAGCAACTGCGCCAACGCTGCTACACCATCTCCCTTTGTCACTTTTGTCGGCGTGAGCGGCGGGAATACGTCCGATACGAAAGGTGACGGTGCACTCTTCTACCCGGGTAACGAAGTCGGATGCTACTACTCCGCGAATCCTGTGGGTGAGGCAGTCCTAACCGCGTCGCCTGTAGTGAACACGAGCTGCTCGTCGAACGGCTATAGCATTTGCAACGGCATCAGTGGTCCAGTGGCGTCGATGCGCCTGGAAACAGTGCGCCGCGGCTATGAAGATTACGAATACATGTATCTGCTCGGCAAACAGAGCGGGCGCGCGGCGCCGCTGGCCATCATCAATGCGATGGGCGGCGCCGGCATAACGCAAGGCGGTCAAGGCACGACTTCGTGGAACGCCTTGGATTGGGAGAACGTGACGGGATCCTGGTACGAGATGGGCGTGGAGCCGGAAAGCTCGGCGTATAACGGTTACTGCACCGACAGCACACCTGGAATTGGAGGTCTGCCGAACGGGCTGCCCAACGGCCCAACCGGAGCCGCCTCCACCGGACCGAACTTCAACGCCAATCCCTGCCCGGGCGAGTGGACGAACAATCCCTATCGCTACGAGCAAGCCAGGATTGAGATGGCGCAGCAGCTTGGGTTTGCGCCGGCGAGCACTGCGCCTTCCATCACCAGCATAAACCCCACGAGCGGCACCAATGCGGGCGGCACGTCCGTCACGATTAGCGGCACCAACTTCACTGGTGTGGACGAAGTGCAGTTTGGCGGTGTTGAAGCCACCAGCTTCACCGTGAACTCTTCGACCAGTATCACGGCGGTCACGCCTGCTGGAAACGGTGCAGTCGACGTTCAGGTCTTCAGTCCAAACGGCGTCAGCCAATACAGCAGCGCCGACATCTTTACCTATGTTTCTCCTGTAACCGTCACTGCACTGAGCCCGTCGCAGGGTGTAGCTGCAGGGGGCAATTCGGTCACGATCACCGGCACCCATTTCTCGGCTGGCGCGACGGTGCTGTTTGGCAGCACGCCGGCGACCGGTGTCGTTGTCAACTCCTCGACGAGCATCACCGCAACAGCGCCTGCTGGAACCGACACCGTCAACGTTACTGTGACTACGTCGCAGGGAACAAGTGCGACGAATAGCTCCGATCTGTACACCTTCGAACCGCTGCCGACCGTCACCGGCGTCAGCCCGACGAGTGGAACGATTGCCGGGGGGACGTCCGTAACGCTCACGGGCACTGGGTTTGCCAGTGGCATGACGGTAAAATTCGGCAGCACTGCCGGCACCAGCGTTGCCGTCTCGTCGTCAACGAGCGCAACTGTAACGTCGCCTGCCAGCCCGTCGCCGGGCGGTGGAGCGGTCGACATCACGGTTACGACCACATACGGGACCAGCACTACGAGCACAAGCGATCTTTACACCTACGTTTCGCCCGTAACCGTGACGAGTATCAGCGTACACACAGGAGCGCCGTCCGGCGGAACAACGGTAGTCATCACCGGCACAGACTTCAGCGGCGCAACTGCGGTGAAGTTTGGGTCTAATGCTGCGAGCTTTACGGTGAATTCGTCCACGCAGATCACCGCAACGTCGCCCGCGGGTGGCGCCGGCATGGTGGACATCACGGTGGACACGTCTACCTATGACAGCACGCCGACTTTGGCAGATCAATTCACCTACACCTCCGCAGTGGCCAACGGTGTGTTTGCCACTCTGCCTACTACCGCTGTCGGTTCGAGCTCGGCAGCAACGAGCGTCTCCATCACACTACAGTCGTCTACCGCGATCAGCAGCATTACGATACCGACGGCCCAGAACGGCGTGCAGGAGTTTGTTGTCGGCACGGTTACCGGCTGCACTTTGGGCGGGACCGTAAATGCTTCGGGAACCGTCTGCCATGTGCCCATCACGTTCAAGCCGCAATATCCGGGCATTCGCTCCGCGCCGCTGGTGCTCAACAACAACGGTGAGGTCGTTGGTATCGCAGGCGTGTCAGGCATCGGCCAGGGACCGGAAGTAGGTGTATCTCCTGGTTCGCTGTACATGGCTATCGGTGGCGGAACGAACGGCGTAACCGCCACTCCTGAATCGGTGACCTCCGCTGCGCTCAGCGTGTCGAACAACGGCTCGGGCCTTGCCATCGACGGTGAAGGCAATCTCTACATCGCTGACAACAACGACTGCCTCGCCTACAAGGTGAACCCACAGACCAACCAGATCGTCGTAGTGGCCGGCAACTATGCCTTCCGGAGCGGCGCGCCGGCTCCGACAACGACGCCGTCCCCAGCACTCGGCTCCGCGACCTGTCCGCAGGGGATCGCGGTCGACGGCGCTGGAAACGTCTACCTCGTCGATCAAAATATCAACGATGGCAGCAATCCCAATACGGTTGAAATGGTCTCCGCCACCACGGGAGATATCGCGATCATCGCCGGTGGCGGTACTGTAGTTCCGACGACAACGGCAGAGTCCGCACTGAGCGCCAAGTTCAATGCGGTCAACAGCCTCGCAACCGACACAGCCGGAAATGTCTACATCGCCGACTTCTACAACAACCAGGTTGAAAAACTCACGCCCGCAGGCCAGATAGTGGTTGTGGCGGGAAGCGGAAGCAACGCACCGAGCACTACTGCGCAAGCCGCGACCAGTGTGGCACTCAACGGACCGACCGGCTTGATCTTTGATCCGTCCGGGAACCTGTATATCTCCGATCAGACTTCCAACCTGATCGTGAAGGTGAATACGTCGGGACAACTTACGCTGGTTGCCGGTGGAGGAAGCAACACGCCGAGCACCACTCCGCAATCTGCGCTGAGTATCGCCCTGAACAATCCAGCGGAGCTTGCTGTCGATGGAGCGGGCGATCTCTACATCGGCGATTTCTCCAACCAGTGGGTTGAACAGATGAACACAGCCGGCCAGATCGTGGTCGTTGCCGGCGGAGGTGGGACCGTGCCCACGGCAACGCCTGAGTATGCGACGAATGCCCAGCTTGGACTTATCGAAGGCATCGCAGTCGATGGAGCCGGCAACCTCTACATTGCCGACGGACAGAACATCGGCAACGGCGACAACATGGTCGAGAAGGTGAACGCAACAGGCACTACGTTGAGTTATCCCTCCACCAACGTGGGTTCGACTAGCGCTTCGCAATCGTTCACTCTGACCAACGTCGGCAACACTACCTTCACGCTTTCGAGCGTGACCGCGCCGACCGACTACCCGCGGGAGACTGGAGGCACTTGTTCCACGGGCAGCGTGAGCCTGACGACCGGAGCGAACTGCAGTATCAGCTTCGCATTCCAGCCGACAACCGGTGGGGTGCTGAGTGAATCGGCAACCCTGATCGACAACAACCTGAATGGAAGCAGCGTTCACCAGTCGCTCAACTTCACTGGAACGGGTGTTGGCGGAACGACGGTCGCGACGCCGACGTTCAGCCCAGTTGCGGGAGCGTACGTGGCGTCGCAAACGGTAACGATTAGCTCGTCCACTTCTAGTGCGACGATCTATTACACCACCAATGGAACAACCCCAACCACAAGCTCCACGGTGTACTCGACTCCCATCACCGTTTCTGCAAGTGAGACGGTGGAGGCGCTCGCCGTGAAGTCGGGGGATACGAACAGTGCGGTAGGCTCGGCTGCATACATCATCAACGCAACGGTAGCAACGCCAACGTTCAGCCCTGCGGCAGGAAGCTATGGACCTGCGCAAACCGTGACGATCAGCACGACGACGTCCGGTGCGACGATTTACTACACCACTAACGGAACCACCCCAACCACGAGCTCCACGGTCTACTCCGCTCCGATTACTGTCTCCGCAAGTGAAACGGTGAAGGTGCTCGCTGTGGAGAGTGGCTATAACAACAGCGCGGTCGGATCTGCGGCGTATGTCATCAACGGAACTGTGGCTACGCCGATGTTCAGTCCGGCGGCGGGCAGCTACGGTCCAGCGCAGACGGTGACGATTACTTCGGCAACGTCCGGCACGACCATCTACTACACCACCAACGGAACCACACCAACGACCAGCTCCACGGTGTATTCCGCCCCCATCACGGTTTCCATAAGCGAGACGTTGAAAGCCCTGGCCGTAAAGTCCGGGTACACGAATAGTGCAATCGGGTCCGCGGCATACGTCATCAACGGTACCGTTGCCACGCCGACGTTCAGCCCAGTAGCCGGGACGTATGCAACATCGCAGACGGTGACGATCAACTCGGCGACCTCGGGCACGACGATCTACTACACCACCAACGGCACGACGCCCACAACCAGCTCCACGCTGTACTCCGGCGCAATCACTGTCTCCGCAAGCGAGACGGTGGAAGCACTTGCTGTAAAGACCGGGTACACAAACAGCGCAGTCGGTTCAGCAGCGTATGTCATCAGCGGGACGGTCGCTACGCCGACATTCAGCCCTGTAGCGGGTAGCTACGGTCCAGCGCAGACGGTGACGATCAGTTCGTCCACGTCGGGTGCAACGATCTACTACACCACGAACGGCACGACGCCCACAACCAGCTCCACGCTGTACTCCAGCGCAATCACTGTCTCGGCGAGCGAGACGGTAAAAGCGCTAGCTGTGAAAACCGGATACACGAACAGTGCAATCGGCTCAGCGGCGTATGTCATCAACGGAACAGTAGCCACACCAACGTTCAGTCCTGTGGCGGGAAGCTATGGTCCTGCGCAGACGGTGACGATCACTTCAGCGACCTCCGGTACGACGATCTACTACACAACCAACGGAACTACACCAACCACCGGCTCCACGTTGTACTCCGCGCCCATCACCGTCTCTGTAAGCGAAACGGTGAAAGCGCTCGCGGTGAAGACGGGATATACGAATAGCGCAATTGGATCGGCGGCGTATGTCATCAACGGAACTGTGGCAACGCCAACGTTCAGCCCAGCGGCAGGGACGTACTCATCAACGCAGACGGTGACGATCAGCTCGACAACCTCGGGCACGACGATCTACTACACGACCAACGGAACAACACCCACAACCAGTTCCACGTTGTATTCCGCTCCCATTGCGGTTGCTGTCACTGAAACGGTGAAGGCATTGGCCGTGAAGACGGGATACACGAACAGTGCAGTCGGATCCGCGGCGTATACCATCGCCAGCGGAAGCGTCAGCTATCCCGTAACCGATACGTTTAGCGGAAGCGGCGGCCTGTCTTCCAACTGGACCAACCTTTCAGCCGCAGCTGAGACCGGCCTCTCATTCCCGCCAGTGCCTCTGGAGCAGTCCAGCGGTACAGCGATCCCCACACCTCCTTCGGGTACAGGGAATTCCTGGGGCTGGGAGATCTATACGGGAGCGCCTTTCACGACCGATCAGTACTCGCAGGTGAAATTCGTGAATCACTCCACAGCGGGAGGGGGCACGGGTCCTTGTGTTCACATGGCTGATGGAGGAAACGCCTTATGCTATGTCGCGGATGACGGAGAGATCGTCACCTTCAGCAATGGCGTCTGGTATGAAACTACGCTGACCGGCTGCCCCGTACCCGCAAGCGGAGATACGATTCAGCTTTCCGCTGTCGGATCAACCATCACTTGTTCGGATATCACGGCCGGGACCAGCGCCAACGTAACCGACACGGACTATACGGTTGGCAATGGAAATCCGGGTATGATGGTCGACCAGCGAAACTCGTCGGTCTATGCCCTGAGTTCGTTCCAGGCTGACTGCGTCCCGAGCTGCGTCAGTAGCGGAGCTACAGCTGCAGCTCCCACCTTTAGCCCGGCGAGCGGAACCTATACAGGGGCGCAGACCATAACGCTCACCACCACAACACCAGGTACAACGATTTACTACACTACCAATGGATCTACACCGACAACCTCGTCCACCGTCTACACGGGGCCTTTCAGTGTCGGCTACACATGGACGGTGGGAGCAGTTGCCGCCGCCTCGGGCTACACAACGAGTCCGGTAGCTTACGCGAGCTACATCATTCACTAGCGTGGGCGAATGCCGGCCATGCGCCGGCATTCCTCAAAACTTCATGGCAATCTACAGAGGAGCCAATCCAGAGCTTGCGGGAATGCCAATCTCTCGCGTTGTTATACGGAAATGTTGTTGTCACAGTGCTCGCGAAGAAATTGTTGTCTCAGCGTTTTATCGCTGAACGCCTCAATGCCTCCGGCACGCAACGTGGAGAGTGCCCCAGTAATGTTTCCAAAGGCCGCTGCGCGTCGTGGATTTTCACCTTTCACGTACGAACTGAGAAAACCGGCATTGAAGCTGTCCCCGGCGCCGATTGTGTCGATAGGTCCGACCAGAAGAGGAGCTATCCATTCCCTCCGCTGTCCTTCCTGAATCACGGCTCCACGCTTACCGCATTTCACCACAATCAATGGAACTCGCTGCGACAGGCTTTCCAGTGCCTCGTCTAGCGTATTTGTCTTTGCGATCCTGAGGATTTCCTCTTCGTTCGGCAGCAGAACGTCGATCCTATCGAGCAATGGGTCCAGGACGCCTCCCCACTGTCCCGATGGGTCGTCATTGGTATCCAACGAAATGGTTAAGCCGGCCGTCCTCAACCTGTCAAAGAGTTCCGGTAAGCCAGCGTGCATTCCGGTCTGAAGAAACAGCGACGATAGATGAAAATGACCTGAGTCCTCAAGGTAAGCAAGATCGAGACGCTCTACCGTCAAATCCGTCATCACTCCCGGATAGGTAAGGATGTGACGACGGCTTCCGTGGGGTAACAGCACCGTGACTCCAGTCGTAGCACCCTTCAGCCTGCTGACACGCGACAAGTCCACCCCGCTTTCGCTGAGTCTGGCAAGAGCAATCTGCCCCATCTCGTCTTCGCCGACGTCGGAAATAAACCCGGTGCGAACACCAAGCGTGGCCAGATTATGAGCAAGGATCGATGAAGACCCCCCGAGGGTCATCTTGAAATCGTTGCCGAGCAACTCGTGCTCGACTGGCATCTGTTCGGGGAGACCGTAAAGAATCAGATCCAGATTCGTCTCTCCGGCCAGAGTGATGTCGAATCGCTTCTTTGATCGGTCTAAGCGGCTTTCAGCCAAGCCCATAAATCCTCACTGTTTCAGTATGACATTGAAGAGCGATGTTATGATTTCTTTTAGTTTCGATTGGTTCTCTTTGGAGCATTTTGGGTAGCAATATACCCCGAAAATTTATCCTCTGGTACCGATTTGCCTTGTCGGAAGTGTAGCGGGAGAGAACCATGTCGGAAGAAGTGGAGCACGACAAATTTATTGCGATGGTTTCAGCGAAAGCGAAGGTGACGCTGCCCCTCAGCGAGTTCCAGCCTGTCTCCATGCTGAACACGGCTCGACATTATGTTGAAACGCCGCGGTTCCCGGTGATCGATTACCACAACCATTTGGACGCCCAAGACCCCACCGATGTTCTCCGGATCATGGACGCGTGTGGTATCGAACACATCGTAAACATTACGATGAAGGTTGGGGACGAAGCCATCGAGATGATTGATCGTTATCGGGCTGCGGACCCGAAGCGCTTTTCGACTATTGGCTGGATGGACTGGGCCGGTGCGGATGATCCCAACTTCGACCGTTTTATTGCTGCCAGTCTTGATCGCCTGCAGCGCCTCTTTGACCGCGGCATCGTTGGCTTCAAAATCTGGAAGGACCTTGGGCTTTCCGTCAGGGACGCGACCGGCGAACTTCTCCGTGTCGATGATGAGCGGTTGGCGCCTATCTTCGACAAGGCCGGCGAACTTGGCCTTCCTGTCATGCTGCACATAGGTGACCCTGAAGCGTTTTTCCTTCCCATTGATGCCACCAACGAACGCTATGAGGAGCTTGCGGCTCACCCGGACTGGGGCTTCTATGGCTCGACATTCAGCAAAGACGACCTTCTTCAGCAGCGCGACCGTTTGTTCCAGCGTCATCCCGGCACAACGTTCGTCGGGGCGCACATTGCAGAGAATAGCGAAGATCTGCAACGAGTTTCCAAGATGCTCGAAGCCTGTCCGAACGTGATGGTCGATATCAGCGCACGGGCATCCGAACTCGGTCGCCAGCCATATAGTGCGCGGAAGTTTTTCCTGAGATTCGCAGATCGTATTCTTTTCGGCGCCGATCTCGTCCCGGATGTCGAGATGTATCGGCTCTATTACCGCTTCCTCGAAACTGACGACGAATACTTCGAGTATCCGACGCACGCGTCAGGACAGGGGCGATGGAATATCTATGGCTTGCAACTGCCTGAAGATGTCTTGAAAAAGGTGTACCGCGATAACGCGTTGGGCCTCTTGCCGAATCTCCGATAGGCCGAACTTCACCATCGTCCCCGTTGACACAACCCAATGGCTCCGGCGAGATACCGAAGCTTTAGAATTGGGGTGCAAGGAGAGCTTCTCTTATGAGCAAATCTTTGCGCACCCACTAAAGTGCTATCCCGCACACAGGATTGTGGTGTTAAGTTTCTTAGACCGTTGTTTATGAGGTCGCGAGAGATGCAAGATAACTTTCTTTCTGAAACGCATGCTGTACAAAATGGCCGGAGTTTGTGCGACGTTGAAAGCGAAATTTCGCTTCTACGCAGACTTAGTGGCCAGATTCCGTCAAGTACGGCTTTTGGCAATTCAAACGATCATGCGCTCGCCGCTCAAATAGAAGTCCTCCGTGATCAATTGAGTCAAGAGGCAGTTAGAGATCGGTACGACAACGAGTCGGTGGATCAATATGTTTATGTATGTGCCCTGTTCGCCGCCGAGTGGCTTTATAAAAACGAGGCCCCGCCGTCTGAAGACTGGCTGATCATGCTCTTCCCGGATCAAAGCAATTCTTTCGTCAATTAGCGCAAAGCGTTGAACATTTTACGTTCACCGAAGTCGCTATAGCGGAGCTTCAATTGATTTCGAAGTGGTGTGAGGATTGAACTCAGTCGAGTGTGCTACGCCAGCGTCTGACCCGTCTACGATGAGCCAGACTGGTAGCGACAAAGTAAATTGCACCGGCGATTGCGAAAACTGCGTTTTGAAGCATAACTGGCTCCCGCTGAAAGGCTACGTCTGAAGACAACACCTTGGAACAAAAATGGTCTTGGTTTGCTATATCAAGGAAGCAAGTTAACAACCAATCTAAAATGAGCAAATACGCTGGAAAGGCGTGATCGGTATCGAGCCGAGCGCAGGGAGTTGCGGAAAGTAGCAGTTTTTTTACGAGGTTGTCTCTCAATAGAGAGAACGTGTTGCGCCGTCCGCTATTATCCGCGTGGAACACTGTGCGATACCGGGACTGATTGCAAAAGCCTCGCAAGGATGAGATGGCAGCATCTTGTCGAAATCGTCCAAACTGGATCTGCCGCTTGAACTGGCAGATCGTCGATGGGACGAAGGCGTCGGTGTTCCACGCGATTCCTGGTATGGAGGACAGACACCTCTATGTCGATTGGTTCCTAATAGGCACACTTCACGCGAGCGGGCACCGTGATCGCTGCGGTTCCGGATCAGGCGTATGCGTATGAACCTTTGAAAAGATTGAGTCGGTTAGCAGGAAAAGATATATCCTGAATGTGAAATGTTTTGCTCTCTATGAGTGTTTGGGCCAGGTTTTTGCCTCTCTATTGTGCCGAGTTGATATCCAATAGGTCGGGATCGATGTTGAATTTCGGGCCGTATCTGTATGAAAATGAAGGACATCCTAGGTTAGCAGCGGCTGCTCGCTGTATTTGAATATGGAGGCACAAAGATGCCGTTATCCGCAATTGAATTTGCTCAAATTGAGAACAGTCGATTTCCGTTTGGAGTTTCTCCGAAGGCCGTAGCAGAAACTTTACGCAAAATCGGCGATATGGTGGAATCCGGGGAGCTTTGCGTACATAGTGCCCGTGTAATAGGGCTGGCGGTAACGAATGACTATTCCAAAACGAGCATTCGATTGGTTTTGACTGAGAAGTATGAAGGAGCGTCACTTCCTGGAGCTAACGTCGGCGATGGCGGTGCGATCGAGGGAAGGCCACTCCCAAGGAGAAGTGAGACGACTGGTTGTACGGAGCCCTAAGGACACGTCGCTCGTTCCGGACAAAGAACGTATCCGTCTTCACTCAGCACGAGATGATGGTTGGCTTAGCGTGGTCGCGAACGGGCGTTGGCAGGTCCCTGGATGGTGTCCGAAGTCCAAGAATTTGCAAGTTGGATAGTTGAGACTTGATGACCAATATCAACGTGTTATTTCCTTCCGGATCGACCGGCGCCATAAAGAAATGCCGTTTGAAGGCAAATGTGCTGTCGTTGCGGATGATGCCTTCGATGACCTCTCCGTCAAAATAAGTAACGCGAATCCAAAGCGCGGCCAAAGGTTCTAAGTGGTCGAAGAAGCGGAGGTCTTCGTGAGAGGCTCCCTCGAGCGACTTAACAAAGAACACGCCCTTTGCGCCTTCAAGCGCGACAGATTCGGATGTCGTCTCGCTGGTGATTTGCAGTGGGGGTGGTACTAGCTCTTCGGCCGCCATAGCCGCAGTGAACCATGCTTCGGCATCCGTGCAACCCTTGACGATCCTGTTCCCGAACTGGATAACAACGTTTTCCATAGGCAGCGACTATTCACAAATGAGTGGGCTTAAACGGTTTCCGTCCATGTTGAATTTGGAGAGAGACTGTATTCCTTAATCTTATAAAGAAGCGCCTTGTAGCTAATTTGCAGCTGACCTGCAGCTGCTTTCCGGTTCCAACCCTTGTCATCCAGTGCAGACATGATTGCAACCCTTTCAGCCTCCCCTTTGAGATTCCGCACAAGCTTCTTCAAGTCGCCCTGGTCAGCGGCAAGAGAAGACGATGACTGGTTCGACAAGGTGGAAGACACCTTAATCGAATCTAGAAGCTCGGCTATGATTGGTTTTTCATCCTGAAGCACCAGATACCTATTGATGACATTTTCCATCTCCCGCAAGTTGCCTGGCCATGAGTGTTCCATCAAAGCAGCTAGCAAGCGGCTGGATATGGGCAAAGAATCCAACCCATATTTCTTGGCACCCTTTTGCATAAAATACTTCGCAAATACGGGTATCTCGTCCTGCCGTTCCCTGAGCGGGGGAAGTTTGAGGGAGATTCCGTTCAAGCGGTAGTATAGGTCTTCGCGGAACGCTTTCTCTGCCATCGCCTTCTTCATGTCGACATTCGTAGCGGCAATAATGCGCACGTCGGTACGCATTGGTACCCTGCCGCCGAGGCGAGAAAAAGTTCCATCTTGAAGTACCTGAAGTAACTTTGCCTGGAGTCCGGCGGGCATCTCGCCTATTTCATCTAAAAAGATCGTACCTTTATCGCAAATTTCAAATTTTCCGGGTTTCATCTTCATTGCGCCCGTGAATGCGCCTTGCTCGTATCCAAAAAGCTCACTTTCAAGGAGCTCAGCCGGCATAGCGGCGCAATTGATCTTCATAAACATTCGATTGCTGCGAAGAGACATCTTGTGCGTAAACAGCGCAAGAATTTCTTTACCGGTACCGCTTTCGCCGAGGATGAGCACTGGGATATCAGATCGCGCGACCATCGTTGCCTGCGCTTCCAGTTGCCGCATTCGTTTGCTCGAACGAATGAAAGAGTGTCCCTGATCCAGGTGGACTTCGGGCGCCTCTATGTCATTTTCTTCGGGAGGGGGGAGAAATCTATCGAATACACGCTGTAAATCACTCTGTGCAAAAGGTTTCAGCACAACGCTGTCCACTCCAAGAGTGGCGAACGTTTCATAGTCCGCTGCATTAGGGTGGCAGCACAACGCGACCAATGGAGTTGCGGGAGAAAGGGCGCGAAGCTTACGCAGAGATTCTTCCGACGCTTCGTTATCGTCGCAAGCGACCAAGAAGAGGTCAGGCTTGCGTTCAGTCTTCAACTCGTTGAACCCTGAGCCACCTTCAAGATGCAGACTCAGACGGTATTGGTTCGCGAAGGTTCGACGCACATACTCGAGCAATCCACGATTCGGTTCGACGACGAAAATTGACGGTTTCCGGGTGCGATTGAGCTGGGTGTTTCCTGGGGAAGTCATCACAGATGCAAAACTCCTAGACATGCGTCGCAATCCTTGATGAGAAGCCCGGGGCCCGATGCTGCAAATCAAGAACAGTGCATGTTCTTGTGTGTTCGTTACCTACATATGATGCGCAAAGTGGGCGTATGACTGCATCTTCTTCACAATTGGATTGCATACGAGCAGCAATAAAGTTGCATGGAATGTCCATACCACTAATAGGGTATACGGGGAATATTACAACGAGCATGCAAATTCAGAAGAAAGAAATTCAGCAAACTATCGATTGTGCTCATGACGGCCTTTGGAAGACAACGTGCAGTTACCAGGAAGAAGGGTTCCGCGATCATCCGCAGCTCTGACGAAGGGAAAGACAATGAACATAGTTGATCCAAATGAAGGTGGTCGCCATTCGAGACAGTGATCACCAATTTGACGTACCTCCCAGCAGGATCCTTTTTGGCAAGACTGCGGAGATGCTTATTGTCCAGCGAACACTTGAATCTGTCGCCAGAACGACACTTCCGCTGCTCATTCAAGGGGAGAGCGGAACTGGAAAGGAAGTCTGTGTCCACTTAGTGCAAAATGCTGCACATCCTCTCACGGGTCGACTGATTAAAGTAAGCTGTCCCGCTATTCCACAGGCGCTTCTGGAGACGGAGCTCTTTGGCTATGAGAAGGGGGCTTTCACAGGAGCATCCTCCATGAAGAAGGGCCGCGTCGAAGAGGCTCACGGGGGCACTTTGTTTTTGGACGAAGTCGGCAGCCTCGAGATGGGTATGCAGTCAAAAATGCTGCAGGTTCTCCAAGACGGCACCTACATGAGAGTCGGTGGCCATGAAACACGAAATATTGAGACACGTCTGATCTCAGTTGCGAACCGCGATTTGAATGAACAGGTCGCCGAGGGAACCTTCCGGCTTGATTTTCTTTACAGGATCAATGCGATCACAATCAATCTACCGCCATTGAGAGATCGAATCGAAGATCTTCCGGATCTCGTGGACTACCTGCTCGAGAAGCATTCTCGAACATTTCGGCAGAATACTCTTCCACTCTCAAGAAACATGATGAATGAGATGCGTCGATACCACTGGCCGGGCAATATTCGTCAACTTGAGAACCTCATCCAAAGATACGTATTGATTGGGGAAGAAGAGCTATTGATGTCTGAGTTGGTCCCTCAAGATTCAAAAGCTCCCGACCTGCTTATGGATGTTGATATGAGTATGCCGATGTCTTTGAAGCAGGTGACGAAGAAGGCAACCCATGAACTGGAGCGCCAGATCATCCTCAAGGTGCTCAAGGCGAACAGTTGGAATCGTCAGCGGACGGCAAAGTGGCTCAAAATCAGCTATCGCTCCTTGCTATACAAATTGAACGCGTTAGGCCGGGTGGACGCTCCTAGAATTCGACGGGTAAAGGAGCCGCCCGAGAGGGAAGCGAAGCCTTCGGGAGAATCCAGGCTAGATAATTCTCCGCGGTTTCTATAAAGCAACGGACGTTACAGAATTAAGCAGGCGATCGCATCGAGAGATGCGATCGCCTGTTTAAGCACACCAACAAGAAGACTTTAGCATCTGAACACGGTCGGAGACCGGATGCCCTTCGTAGCATTGCGCGTATCGACCACAAGCTTAGCTCGCAAAACAATATCGTCATAGTCGTACGTTGTATGGTCTGTGAGGATCAAAACGCAATCGTATTTTTCTAAGTCGTCGAGCGATGCCGAAGTCATATTCAAGTTGTAGTGTCGGCCGCGTCCTACCTTTGGGTGGTAGGGATCGTTGTATTCGACTTCAGCGCATTCAGCTCGTAGCAATTCAATGATGGTAAGCGACGGAGATTCGCGAAGATCGTCGATGTCTTTCTTGTAAGACATTCCGAGCATGAGAATCTTTGATCCGGCTAGCGGCTTTTTTTGCCGATTCAATGCCTTAGCGACTTGTTGGACAACGAATTCAGGCATCGCCTCGTTGACCTCTCCGGCCAACTCAATGAAGCGCGTATTGAAGTCGTACTCCTTAGCTTTCCAGCTGAGATAGAAAGGGTCTATCGGGATGCAATGGCCGCCAAGACCTGGCCCTGGCTGGAATGCCTGGAAACCAAAGGGCTTCGTCGCGGCGGTGTCAATCACTTCCCATATATCGATGCCCATTCGAAGCGAGAGCACTTTAAGTTCGTTTACCAAAGCTATGTTGACGCAGCGATAAATGTTCTCAAGCAGCTTGGTCATTTCCGCGACACGCGTGCCGGATACGCGTACTGCTCGATTGAAGATGCCTTCGTAAAGGGTTGCTGCGAGCTCCGTGGCTACGGGATCATGTCCACCAACGACCTTTGGAATGTCGCGTCGCGCGACTGTTGTGTTGCCGGGATCCTCACGTTCTGGAGAGAACGCTACGAAGAATGCATCCGCTAAACCTGGTGCGTCTTTTTTCTGGGCTTTCAGACCACGAAGATTGCCGGATTCCAGCAATGGAATCAGAACCTCGTCGGTTGTTCCAGGGTATGTTGTGCTCTCAAGCACGATAAGTTGCCCTGGCTGGATCCAAGGAGCGACCGCGGCGGCCGTGTCCCGGATGTAACTTAGATCGGGCTCGCGGTGGTTTGTGAGCGGCGTGGGCACACAGAGAAGGATTGCGTCCTGTTCGGCTAAACGAGAAAAGTCCGCTGTGGCACGAAAGCCGTTCTTTCGAGCTTGCTGAATGTCGTCAGCGGGGATTCTAAAGATATACGAACGACCAGCTTCCAAGTCATCGATCTTTTTTTGATCGATATCGAATCCTGTGACGTTGAATCCCGCTTCTGAAAGGAGAATGCACAGCGGAAGACCAACGTATCCAAGGCCTATCACGCCGACGCTCGCTGAACGATCCGCGAAGCGGCGCTTACGTTGCGTTGCGATTTCAGAGAACTGCAGTTGTTGTGTTTCTGGCATATCGAGTCTCGTTTCGTAGCTATTTGCCGGCTTAGTGACGCTGCGCGGCGATGGTGCTGCTGATGATGTGGGACAGGAGGTTCGAGTTATGGGTTGGGATAGAGGCCACTCGACCCATAGCGTTCCTTCATGCGTAGGTGTAAAGGTTGACGGATGCGTCCTTCTCCCGAAGATACCATTCGACTGTTTTGCTCAAGCCATCATAGAAATCCTGATCGGGCCGATAATTCAGCTCCTTGCGGGCACGATCAATACTTGCGAGGGAGTGCTGAACATCTCCCTCGCGCGGAGAACCATACGCGGGCTTTTCTCCAAAATTAAGAATGTTTGCCAATGCCTGGTAAAGATCGTTGAGGGTATGACTGCGGCCAGTGCCGACATTGAATACGCGGCCGTTGGCACATTCCGCCGGCGCATGACACGCCAGGAGGTTTGCCTGCACTGCATTATCGACGTAAGTGAAGTCTCTGCTTGTCGCCCCATCCCCATTTATAGTTGGTGTTTCGCCTTTCATCATCTTGTAGATGAACTGAGCAATTACGCCGGAGTATGGCGAGTCGGCAGCTTGGCGGGGTCCGAAAATGTTGAAATAGCGAAGACAGATTGCTTCCATGTTATAGACGTTGCAAAACGACTGGATGTAGTACTCGCAGCTCAACTTTTGGACAGCATAGGGGGACAGTGGTTGTGGGTACATCTCTTCGACCTTGGGCTGTGTCGCTTGATTTCCATAGGCTGACGATGATGCAGCAAATACAACTCGCGACACACCTGCGTCACGGGCAGCAAGCAGGACGTTGAGTGTTCCGTTGATATTTGAACCATGTGACGTCAGGGGATCCTTGACGGACCTGGGAACGGACGCGAGAGCCGCTTGATGAAGAACGAAATCCACGCCCTTGCATGCCTTCCGTACCTCATCCAGGTCCTGGATGTCGGCTTCAATAAGACGCACAGAGGATTTTATCTGTTCAAGATTCTCGAGACGTCCTGTTGAGAGATTGTCAATACCAATGACGTCATGGTTCTGCTCGACAAGCTTATGAGCCAGTGTGGAACCGATGAATCCGGCCATTCCAGTGATGAGATAGCGTGACATAAAGCCTTTCTTGATTCTTACAGAAATGGATAATTTTAAAAGCTCTAACTATGCGTCTTCATTTGCCAGGTAGCGCCCGTTCATTGAGCTCCGCGACGGCGCACGATGGTCTTGATCGTCTCGAACATGATCAAAAGATCAAGTCCAAGGCACATATGCTTGATGTAGTAGAGGTCGTACTCCAACTTCACCTTGGTTTCGGCCAATGTAGCGCCGTACCCATATCGAATCTGCGCCCAACCGGTAAGGCCGGGTCGAATGGCATGACGCAGGTAGTAAAACGGAAGCTCACTAGTTAGCCATGGCACAAATTCAGGCCGCTCAGGACGCGGACCCACGAGGGTCATCTCGCCCCGAAGGACATTCCACAGCTGTGGCACTTCGTCGAGACGCGTTTTCCGCATGAACATGCCAAACTTTGTGACACGAGGATCATTCTTAGTGGCCCACTTGGCGCCGGACGCTTCAGCATCAGTGGTCATTGTCCGAAACTTCAAAACGTCGAAATGTCTGCCACCCACTCCGACCCGTGTTTGCCGGAAGAAAATAGGACCTTTGGACGAAAGGCGTACGAGTAGAACAACAAGCGGAAAGAACGGGAGAAAGACGAGCAATCCGATAGCGGCAGCACATGTGGATGCTACGCGACGTGTGAACTGTTGCGATCGTTTAATGCGAAAACCATCGCCGAAGAGGAATTGGCTGGGCCTTAGGCCGTCCAGCTGAAGCTTGCCCGAAAGACGTTCGAAGACGTCTCCTGACGTTTCCACGATCGTTCCTTGAAAGCGAAGCCCTATAAGCTCCTGGATCGGAAGTTCATTACGGGCATCTTCGAGGGCGATGATAATCCGGTGGATTCCTGAGGTGCTGTTCGTGAAGTTGACGAGGTCTTTCACCCAGTGGCGATAGCGTTCTTCTTTGTTGGATTCGGAACCGCGCCAGCCGACCACCTCCATGCCAATGTCGGGGCGGCTTCGAATCGACTCCACCAGCAAAGATGCCTGATCTCCTGAACCCAGCACATAGACTCGTTCTCTGAATATTTTGTGACTGCAAAGCCATTCATAGAATTTTCGCCAGAAGATTAGACCTGGGGTAACAATGGCGAACCCAACCGCATAGACGAATCTTCCGATCGCGAGATCCGGAAAGAAGAATATTGCGACTGAAAAGATGAAGCAGTCGAAGCCAAGAACCAGAAGAATCCGAAAATAAATCTCGATATAGCTGGAGACGATCTGTGGCTCGTACAAGTCGAAATAGTACGAAAGGATAGTGGTGACCACTGCGACCAGCGCAATTTTAAGAAGTCCATGATTGTAAAAGAGTGCAATATACGTGTCATCGCCCAAGAGGGCGCCAGTAGCCAAGAGAAAGCAAGCACCGACCAGGACTACCTCGCATACCAGCAGTAGCACTGTTCTGGTCGGATAGTAGACATTCAGAAGGCGAATCATGGCGTGCGTCCCGTCTAAGCTTTCGTTGCCGCATTGTCATATCCGTAATAACGGGCAGGGGACTTGTGGTCTGAAACTGCGTTGAGGACGAAGCCGAGAATTGTTGAGGCCTTCAATTCCGAGACTGCTCTTTGAGCAGTCTTGTACTCGGTGACTCCTCCGCGGGCTACGAGTAAAGCGGCATCGCAATGGCGCGCAAGGTTGACACCGTCGGAAACCAAATTGACAGGAGAAGAATCCACGATGATCCAGTCGAAGAGGGGGCCGACGTGAGAAAGTAGCTCTGCAAAACGTGGGCTACCTGAAAGCTCAGCAGCATTGTGAGCATCTCCGCCGGCAGGGATGAAGGCGAGTGAGGACAGCCCTTTTGGTAAGGGAACATGTGGTTCTACTTGCTTTGCACGCTGTACGACATCCAAGAGTTCTGCTTCGCCAGACAGATACTCACTGAGTCCTGGCGTGGCACTTGCTCCCAAAATCTTCTGAAGCGAACTGCGTCGCATGTCTCCATCGATTAGCAAGACTTTTGTTGACTTGTGACGCGCAAAGGAAACAGCGAGATTCGCCGAGACAAAGCTCTTACCTTCTTGTGGCAAGCCACTGCTCACCAAGATGGTTTTGATGCGCTTTTGATCACGAAACTCCTGCAGGTGCGAGCGCAGACCGCGAAACTGTTCCAGTGCGCCACCGCGGTTGGATACGGCAGGGAGCGCCTGAAGATCGGGATACCAAGAAGCTTCACGTATCTGATCGAAATCAAGCTCATGATGGAACGTTTCGTTCAGCGGTGGCGTTTGAACCGGTATTTCGGAATTAGTGGAGACCCTAAGGGGCTTCATCATCTTCGCCATTGTCTCGGCGGAACCGGCCAGGTCACTCTCGGCACGGTTTAAAGCTTCATAGATTTTACTCATCGGGCCCTCCCAGATTCTGGGTCTAGTTCATCGCGGAACTCAGGTGCCGTTACGCGTGTGGAACGTTTTTCGAGGCTTGGAGCAGAATAGGGTTGCGGCAATGTATCTGCGAAGCTCATAGAGGCTAGATCCAGATCTTCTATCACGTCTTGTACGATGCCAACTGTGATCTGACTGAGTTGCTCCACGAACCCGAAGATGAGCGAGTGCTCACAGATGAGGTTCACAATTCGTGGAACGCCCCGACTGGCGCGATGAATGGGGCCAATTGTTTCACGTGCAAAGGTTGCAGTTTCTGCATTCCTCTGAGCTGTAGGCAATGATCCCGCGGTGATCAGTCTGCGTTCAATGTATTGAGCCGTTTCGCTTTCTGTAAGCGGCTGCACACGACACCAGAGCGCGATGCGTTGACGCAATTGGCGGAGCGAAGGATGTCGCAGCTTTTCTTCAAACTCAGGCTGCCCTGACATGACGATCTGCAGGAGCTTGTCGGAAGAGGTTTCGAGGTTGGCCAATAACCGGATTTCTTCCAGGAGCTCCGAAGACAGGGTCTGGGCCTCATCAACGACGATTACACAGGTCTGACCCTCTCTGAATCGCTCGATGAGCCACTGATTGAGCTGAAGCAGCATGCTGGACTTCGTCCGGGCGGTCGGCGTAATTCCAAAATCGTTCATGACGAAGTCGAGAAAATCAAGAACTTCCAACCGAGGGTTGAAGATGAAAGAGGTCAGGATCTTCGCCGGGTCGAATGACTCAAGAGTCTTACGTAATAGCGTGGTTTTGCCCGTGCCTGCTTCGCCTGTGAGAACGATAAACCCCCGGCGTGCCCCGATTCCAAATTCGAGCGCGGCGAGCGCTTCGCGCGTATGCGGCATCATGTAGAGAAAACGCGGGTCCGGGCTATTTCCGAAGGGGTTCAGGCGGAGTTTATAGAAAGCCTTATACATAATCAGCTCCGAGTCTCCGCGAGTTTTTCTTCGCTGCGACGAAAAACTCGCTGGAAGAGGCTGCGCTTGTGAGGTGTTTCAGAAGAGAACTGTTCGTTCTGCGCGATAGTGGCCAACGTTGGTAAGTGGGTGAACACCCAAACATCAGTTTCAGTGCGAAGCGAAGTGTCCTTATACTCGAGGCCAGCGATGATGAGTAGTCCCAGTGCGAGTCCACCCACGAAACCGCCTAAGGCAAATACAGGACGTTTGGGGGAGAAAGGTGCATCCGGGAGATTGGGTTCATCCATCACGTGGAACTGCTCGCCCTGTTCTCGCTTCTCGAGATCGGTGGCCATTTTGGATTGATTCATTTTTCCGAGAAGATCGTCGTAGAAAGCCTGAGCGGTCTGATTGTCGCGTGTGATCTGCTTGTATTGCTCCTCGACAAGCGGGCTGGACTGAATGCGGTTCTGGTACATGGAAATGTTGCTTTGGATCTTTGCTTGCTCCTGGCGTTTTGCTTGAATTCCGACGTCTGCCGAATGAATCTGCGCGCGGAGTTGTTGCACTGCGGCTGAGTCGAAGCGGCTCGGAGCGCCCGGAATGGCGCTTGGAGTTGCGGAAGCGTTCTTTGCCATCTGGCGACGCAGATCAGTGATCTTGCGTTTCACGGTGATTACATCGGGATAATCATCCGTGTAATGAGCTGTGAGTTCTGCTTGTTGACTGAGAAGGCTTTGTAACTGAGCCTGCTGGTCTGGATTAGCAAGGGACTGCGTAGCACCGGATTGAGACGTCCCAGAAGAATAGCTTTGCGATTGCTGTGCGAGCATCGCTTCTTCATAGGCTTTGTCCTGCTCCATGCGGGCCAGTGACTGTGTGGCCGCTTCCAGTTGAGTATTGAGGCTCGTGAGCATGTCCACGTTCGGAGCTTCTTCGCCGGGCAGTCGGCCAATATACTGGCGCTGGAAAGCAGCAAGCTTCGCATCCTGTTCGTCGAGATTTCTCTTAGCGTCTGAGAGTTGACTCTGTAGAAAGTCAGTTGTTCCCTGAGCTGAAGCCTCGCGAGAGCGAAGATTCTCGCCAAGAAAAAGAGAGGTAATTTCGCCGCAAACGAGCTGCGCGATGTGGGGGTCGCCGGCCTGAAAGGAGATAAAGAAGCCAGGAAGACCACCGGTGTGGGTAACCTCAGATGTGATTGGTTTGATCGTGATGCTCTTGCGAGCGAGATCAATCCGGTCATCCATGGTCATTTGTGAGTTTCCATATAGGTTGTAGCGCTCGATGATGGGTTGAATTCTGGAGCGACTGAGAATTTGTTCCTTCATCGAAGCCAGGCGGCTATCCAAATCCGAAGAGATGACAGGTTTGACGTAGTTGTCGGGAACTTTCTGGCTTTCAACGAGAACCAGCGTCTGCGACAGATATTGCGGGGCAATAAGAAAGCTGCAGGCAAAAGCGATTAGTGGAAGCAGGATCGCGGGGATCAGGACAATCCAACCGCGGCGTTTCAGAATGCCGTAATAGTCTTCGATTTGTAAGGGTCGGTGGCCAAGCATAAATTTTCTATCGCCCCCCAACTCTTGATGAACCCGGAGAGTATGTAATTCCAATACCGACGACTTGCTGGAGACCGTTGAAGGTGAGTGCGCTTGCAACTCCTCCGGACAACGATTGGTTTTCCAAGGTATAGCTGCCGTACACAGAAAAGGATCGTCCGAGTGAGCGTGACAATTGTCCTGACGCAACTTCACTATCGATGTTGAAGTCGGGGTAAATGCTGCCCGGAATGCTTTGTGAGTTGGTATAGCTCACGCTTCCGACTGCTCTCCAGTACGCGTTGAGTTTTCGTGCGCTGCTGAACATAACGGAATTTGTAAGGGCGCCCTCTACCACGCCTGAGCCTGCGCTAGTACCACGCATGTAGGTGAGAGAAGAGGAGGTTCGCTCGCCGGTGTAGGACAGAGCCAGCGCAGCCGCGAGATTTATCGAAGTGGAGGTGAAGGTTGTCCCTGTGTTCCACTGCGGTCCGATTGAAGCATCAAGCGTCAGTTTAGAGGTGAGAAGTCGCATGTAGTGCAGATTGGCGCCATTCGACGTAAACGAGAGCGGCTGACCGGTGTATGTGAAGTAGGAGTACACGTAATCGGCACCGATGGTATTGCGAGCATTGATCCGATGTTGAATGCCCAATGAGGCCTGCACCTGATTGCTGTCGTAAGCCGAGGCGTTACCCGCGGTGTCGCCGGTGAATCGTTGGATAGCGTAAGAACCCGAGCCCTCTAGAGATGTGCTGCCAGTGAGCTGCCGCGCAACCGTGGCCCCGACGACATTACTGACGCGTGTATCGTAATTTGTGAGGATTCCCGCACCCGGCTCACTCCCAATTTGTGCAGGATTGAGTCCCAGGTCGCCGACCCCGGGTATCCCTGAAATTCCGCCTATGGGGCTTTCAGGAAGATAGCTCACGGTATCGTTCAAGACGAAGTTCCATGACCGTGTTTTGTAGGACTGAGAAAGAGCCAGGTTTTGGAACGTAGAGGACGGAAGCTGCGCCGATTCGCTGCCGAGGTAACCGCCGGAATAGAGAATCGCGAAGGGATGAGTTTTGCTCGTTGTGATGTAAGCGAAGTCACCCGAAACATTCGTCGATGACACCACACTACCGTTGCCGTTGTAGCCGGCAATGACGGTTTGCGACGCACTGACGGCATAACTTACCTGGCCAGCTAAGCTCGGAAGTTGGAACCCAAAGGAATCAGGGGCGGTCTGAAGCACGGGAGCGTTTTGAGCGTGGGCCTCGGGGACTAGAGTCCCAAGGATGATCAGGGTTGCGAATACTGCCTTTGTCATAGTCGTCATGGGTTAGGGAACCACGACAGTGTCGCCGGGGAGTAAAGACACACCCTGTTGATTGCCGTCCTTTATAGCTTTCTTGTAGTCAAAGGGAATCTTCTGCTGCTTCCCCTGTGTTCCGCGGAGGATGTACACATGTTTAGAGTTTGCAAACGGGGTGAGACCGCCACCTGCTGAGATGGCCTGGAGGATGGTCATCCCCGGCGTCATAATGACGGGTCCGACATGCTGAACCTCTCCGAGCAGAAAAATCTGCTTGGGATGAACAACCAAAATGCCGACTAGAACATCGGGATCTTGAATATATTTTTTCAATCGTTCCGTGATCTCTCGAGCGAGCGCCGTGGGCGTTTGACCGGCCGCTTTGAGGTCCCCTACCAGGGAAACGGAAATCATTCCGTCAGGCCGGACGAGGATGGGGCCAGAAATGGCTGGCTCCTTCCAAACTGTCAGCTGGATGCTGTCTTCCGGGTTAATGATGTAAGTTGATGAATCAACTGCCGCAACGGTTTTTGTGGGGGTCAGTCCATCGCTTGAAGCGACGGGTGCTGAGCCAGGTGTAAGCACGGGTCTGGCCCCCCCTTGCTGGGCGACCATGCAGGTCGAAGCCAGAAGAAAACTCAGGCCGACGGCCTTGCAAAAAATTCTTACCGCCCCCACCGCCAACGGCAAAGCTGTATGTTTACGAAGATTGAACGAACGGGATTTCATCACGCTTGTTTATATGCACGACAGAGGCCAAACGCGCGCTAAGCAAGTTTTTGCAGCTAGTTGCCAATCAATATCGAGTAGCCACCGGATCGAGTAGCCACCGGCAACAGGCTAACGATGGCTCCTGAAAATGCCACAAAATTCAACTCATCGAACGTTAAGTGGAATGTCAATTCCTACAATGTGCAAACATTTACCCATTACGCTTAGTGTCCTGTGTAAATGATGACTGGAAGTCTCTACGCAACGGGCATTCAATTGCTTGCAGACCACTGGTGACGTCCAAAACATTCATTAGCGAGGATCGCAACACTTTGGATGGGCAAGTGTCGGAAGCTGTCCACACGATTGCGTCAGGACCAGAGGCGAAACGTGGTCTCAATCCCCCAGCGCAAGCGATTGAGCGTGTGGCTCCCTACATCCTGTTATCGACCTTAATTGTAGTTTTGTATGGTCACATCGGTTTGCGTTTAGTGAACGACTGGTATACGCTGCCGGACTTTTCCCATGGGTTCTTAATCCCTTTCTTCGCTGCCTATCTCGTTTGGCATCAACGTGTCGACCTAGTCAAGACTCCGATCAGCCCATCCTGGAGTGGATTGTGGGTGGTCATGGCTGGACTCTTGCTGCTTCTGGTGGGGGTTTTTGGAGCCGACCTTTTTTTATCCAGGTTTTCGTTCATCCTCTTAGCAGTTGGGATCACATGGACGTTACGCGGTCTCACGTTCTTGAAGCAGATCCGATTTGTATTTCTCGTTCTTTTCCTCGGTATCCCGCTGCCGACGTTGGTTATGAACCAAATCACCTTTCCATTGCAAATTCTCTCGTCCCGACTCGCGAGCGCGCTTCTGCCTATTGCGGGAGTGCCTGTATTTCGAGAGGGGAATGTTATCCAGCTTGCGTCGATACAGCTTGAAGTCGCTGAGGCGTGCAGTGGCATTCGCTCGTTGCTGAGCCTGTTCACCTTGTCTGTCATCTATGGATATTTCCTGGAAACTTCAACATGGAAGCGCGTGATTCTTGCCCTGGCCAGCATCCCCATCGCCGTTGCGGCCAATGCTGTACGGATCTTCGGCACTGGAATTTGCGTGCAGTATTGGAATCCTGATAAGGCTCTGGGGTTCTTCCACGAATTTTCAGGGTGGTTGATGTTTCTTGTTTCCCTCACATGCCTATACGGAGTGCATCGCCTCCTCACGCTCTTCCCGGCTAAGGACGTGACCGCTTTATGAGGTCTGCTCGATATTGGGTTATCGTTTTTGCACTCTTCCTCGCCATCGCGGCACTCTATCGACGCGGCGATGTCGACAGAGTGCCGCAGAGTGTCCCACTGGACCGCTTGCCTATGTCGTTGGATGGTCGGATTGGGTTGGATATCCCTCTGGACGCTTACGTTCTGGATGTTCTGGGTAAAGGAGTGTTTCTCAATCGGACCTATGTCCCCGCGCAGACAGACGCAAGGTCGGCCGGTGATCCCGCTATTGGTTTGTTCATCGCTTACTTCCCCACGCAGAGAACGGGACAGGCCATTCATTCTCCCCAGAATTGCCTGCCAGGATCCGGGTGGACCTTTGATTCCCAGGGAATTATCACCCTGAAGGATAAGGATGGGAGGGCATACCGGGTTGGCGACTATCTCATCTCCAATGGGAAAGACAAGGAAGAAGTGCTTTATTGGTATCGTGCTCACGGGCGGACGATCGCGAATGATTACAAGGCAAAGTGGTATACGCTGACGGATTCGATTTTTTATAACCGCACAGATGCTGCCCTAATCCGCGTGGTAACACCGCTCCGGTCCGGCGAGGGGCGGGATTCAGCGCGCGGTAGGGCTGCTCAATTCAGCGAGCAACTGGCTCCCTTTTTATCTGCATACATACCAAACTGATGCACAAACATCTGCACAAACGTGGAGTTTGGCAATCGAAGTGCTATGTATTGGCATGTGTATGTTAGTAAGGGAGTTAAGGGAATGTATATCTTCAAGACCCGCTTGAGCCGCATGGCAGTTGTAGCCGCATCTTCCATTGCTGTCGCTTTTCAAACGGGCTGCCATCAAGACCCCAATATTCGAAAGCAGAAGTATCTCGAGAGCGGGATCCGTTACGAAAAGAGTGGAAAGTTCCAGGAAGCAGCTATCCAACTTTCGAACTCGCTAAAAGTCGACCCCAAATTCAGCACGGCGCACTACGAGATGGCGAAGACGTACATCAAGATGGGAAATCTGATGGCCGGCTACCAGGAACTCTTGCGGACAGTGGATCTCGACCCGACGAATATCCAGGCGCGGCTTGACTTGGGATCGATGCTTCTGGCCGGGGGGGCGACGGATCGTGCTGCAGATCAGGTCTCAGCGGTGATGTCGCTAAATCCCAACTACGCGGATGCTTTCGCCCTTCGTTCCGGAATCGAAGCAAAGAGCGGAAACCAAACGGCCGCCTTGGCTGATATTGAGCATGCTTTACAGCTGAATCCCAACAAAGCTAGTTACCACACCACTTTGGCGTTGATCCAAAGCTCTATGCCAGTGACAGACAGCCAGCAGGCTGAACAGGAATTGCATAAGGCGATCGAACTCGATCCAACCGCGGTATCGCCGCATACGATCCTGGCGATCCTCTTTGAAAAGCGCGGGGACCGCCAAGGCGCAGAGCAACAGTATCAGCAGGCGATCAAGGTTGCACCTAAGAGTCTGGAAGCGAGAACGGCGTTAGCTGGGTTATACCAACGGTCTGGGAATAATGCCATGGCGGAACAGACGTTACGTCAAGCAGCTTTGGATATGTCTGACGGTTACGAAGCCCCGGGAATTCTTCTCGACTACTACGAGCAAAGCGGTCAAAGAGCTCATGCTGAAGCCGTTTTCAGTGAAATGGCCGCACAAAACCCGAAGAGTGTGCCGCTGCAGGTGCAGCTGGCGAAAATACTTTTGCAGCAAAACGAAGTTGCCAAAGCCCAATCGATCGTCGACGAGTTGAACAAGTCTCATTCCCAATCCACTCCGGTCGAGGCATTGAATGCCCTTCTGCTGATACGGGAGCAGAAGACCGACGAAGCCTTTACGAAGCTTCAGAAGTCTGTGCGCAACTCACCGGACAACGTTCAACTCCAGATGCTCCTTGCCCAAGTAGCGCTGCAAAAGGGAGATGTCAGTACAGCAGAGACCAGTTTCAAAGAAGCGAACCGGCTTGATCCCTCGAATATCGAGGCCGAGGCCGGACTTGCCCAGATTGCAGGCACGCGGAACGACGCGAGTCTTTTGGCCCAAGTGGCAAATAGCACGATCGCAGTGCATCCTGATTATGCAGCCGCTTACCTGTGGAGGGGAGCGGCAGAAGCTAATCAATCTCAGCTCGAACTGGCCGAAGCCGACTTCCAAATGGCTTTGAAGAAAGACCCTAGCAATGCATCAGCCTTAACGCAGCTCGCCCAGTTGCGCCTACGTGAGCACAAGCCTGCCGAAACGGAGGCTTTACTGGATCAAGCGCTCACAAAAGATCCTCAGTCGGTTCAGGCGTTGAATCTGTATGTCGCCTACGAGCTTTCAGTGAAGCAGGCAGCAAAAGCCTTATCAAAGGTTCAGCAATTGATCTCAAGTTCGCCGAAGAGCGCCTATTTGTATAGCTACCTTGCAGGGATTCAGCTCAATCAGAAGAATTATGCAGGAGCCAAGGTGAGTTCACAGCAGGCCATGCAGTTGGACCCTTCCAATGAAGACGCGGTTCAGTCCTTTTCGCAAGCTGAGGTTGGATTGGGCGAAACCGGCAACGCAATTGCGGTTTGGCAAAAGTGGGCTTCGCTGCATCCGGCCGACGCGCATGCCACATTGCTTCTCGGCACCCTTGAAGATGCCGATGGCAACATCGAAGAAGCCAGGCAGTACTATAAGAAAACGCTTGAACTCAGCCCGAATCAGCCTATGGCGTCCAACAATCTGGCCTACTTAATGATTGAGAACGGTGGTGACGCCGATGTCGCACTTTCACTGGCTCAGACCGCTCGCAGGGCCCTTCCGGATTCAATTGACACTGCAGATACGTTGGCATGGGCTTATTATCACGCCGGCACATATGTTTCCGCCAAGGACCTGCTGAAAGATGCAACTAAGGTAGATCCGGATAATGCATCAGTCCATTATCACCTTGGGATGACGCTCCTGAAACTGAATGCAAAGCCAGACGCAAAGGTCCAGCTAGCAAAAGCTGTTAGCCTGGCGCCCAATACCCTCACTGCCAAGAAGGCTGCGCTCGCGCTCACTCAAATGCAATAGGCCGACTACTGCGAATTTATGGATTCGGCATATTTCTATGTCGAATGAAGGCTGCATTCTCGGGATGTGGCTTCGCGGACCCGTTGCTAACTAGACACTAATGTGTAAACAGCCGTGCTGCCGTCCTCCGACTGTTCTGTCGGTTGATTGCAAGTTGCACCCTGAGCTAATTGTCCGCAAGGGGATAAGCCACTAGTTTGGCGAAAGTGAAATACAACTTAGGAGTTATGCGTACCTTCTATGCGCACTATTTTGCGTTTCATCTTACAGGCATTTGTTAAGTCGTTGATTCTACATTGCGAGTTTTGGCGTACAGAGTGCATTTACAGGCACCGCAGAACTAAAGCTTTTGTCGTCCCCATGCTTTATCCGGCCAAGGCGAATCTGCGTATGAGAGAAAGACCGCTCCCAGCGGAATACAGGAGAACTATGAACAAGATTATGAAAGCGTTAGTGATTTGCTCTCTCTTTGCAGGATCCGCTTCGTTGGCGTTTGCGGATCCCATTACCGGCTCGCTATCCGTCTCAGGAACCGATACCTACAGCTCTACCGGCATCGTGTTCACCCCCAGCACTGGCATAGTCCTGGGTGGAACTGGAACAATGGCTCAATTTCTGTACGCTCCAGCAACCGTAGAGAGTTTCAATTTCGACACCTCTGCGATCGGCAAGGTGATCTTGTCTGCAGTGAATATTTTCGGTAAGACCGTTTCTTTCACATTGACGGGAGTCCCCACAATCGTCTCCGATACTTCGCAGTTTCTGAACATCATGGGAACGGGAACTTTCAGTGAGACGGGATATGCGTCGACGAACGGCACGTTCAGCTTGACCAGCACCAGCACCGGAATCACCAGTTTCACGTTTGACGGGACGGCAGCGGTTACGCCTGAGCCCAGCAGTTTGCTATTGCTTGGAACCGGCTTGGTTGGTGCAGCGACGATGCTTGTGCGTAGACGCCGCATTCTCGCCTAACGGAATACCTTCTTTTCCCGAGCGCCCCTCGAGCGCCGGCGCTCGGGAAGCGGTATTCACTTGCCTAAAGCTCTTGGATTCATATAAGAAGCTGCGGCTATCATTTCTCCAAGGCTCACCTTGGTAAGCCAGAAGATATAAAGGGAGTTTCCGTTTGCATCGCGTCATGCGACTAGGAAGCTTAGAGCAATCGTTACCACCAGCGCTCTGGATATCAGAACTTCATAACACTTCCCGTAGATGAAGCTGAGAGCAGCTGTATCAGCGTCCTTTTGCACGTGATAAATCATTTGGGCCGATGCTTGGAAGCTTCTCCCAGGCAACCTTGCCCACATCTCCGAGATGCACGCAAATCGATAGGCACCCATGTCAGCAGCAGTGATCAACTATCCTCGCGATTTATCGCATGAGAAAAATCGTCCGATGAAATTTCTTGAGCAACTGAAGCTGCAGTCATTTCGTCGCTTTCAGGAAGAGAGTCGGCTATACGATGTTGTCCTGGACGACCATGTCAGCGCTTTGGAAGCGCTTGTAGCGCAGTCAAAAGACGGAATGGCGATCATTACGGGTGCGACGCTCTTAGGACGTGAATCAAAGATTCAATATCTAAATGCGGCATTCACGAAGATAACCGGGTACACGGCAGAAGACCTCGTTGGAAAATCCACCGCGGTCTTGCAGGACATTTCCGGTACTCTCGGCCGCGTCGAACCCATAGAAAGGGCGCCAGCCGGAACCATCACAAGCATAGTAGAAATAAAATCTTCCATAAAAGGCGGACCCAAAACATGGGTGGAAGTCAGTGTCACGCCTGTGGAGGACGACGAGAACCACATCTCCAAATGGATTTATATGCTGCGCGACACGACAGGGCAACGTCTTGCAGGACGACTCGATGGCCAGCTTAAAGAAGTGGAAGCCGAGAACAGCCGTCTCGTCGTTGAATTAGAGAAGCAGAAAGCAATTGAATTCGACCTATCGCATAACGCATTTCACGATAGTCTCACAGGGCTACGAAATCGACAGTATTTTCTCGATCAGCTCGCTAAAGCACTAGAGCGCACCCAAAAGAGACCAAGCTACCAGGCTGCGATGATATATCTGGACCTTGATGGATTCAAGGCAGTCAACGACAGTGTCGGACATCGCGGCGGAGATAGAGTCTTGATTGAGACGTCCCGTCGACTGGAAAAGTGTTGCAGGACCCAGGACATCATTGCACGGCTTGGTGGGGACGAATTCGCGATCTTGATTGACGATGTAACGGCGGAAGCAGGGGCTTCAATTGTCCGGCGTATCCTCGATGGGCTTGCGGATCCCTTCGACGTTGGCAATGAACACGTATCTCTCACGCCGAGCCTGGGATACAACGCTGTGAGATCAAGCTATACCGATGTTCAGGACATCGTCCGTGACGCGGACTCCGCAATGTATCTCGCCAAACGCAAGGGTGGTGCCGGGTGTGTCTACTCTGACCCTTCGCTCGATGCGAACATGAATAACGCCGGCCTGCAGGAGCAGGAGTTGAAGCGTGCAATTGATTCGGCCGAGTTGCAGGTGCATTATCAGCCTATCCTCGATATATTGACCACGCCGCCGAAGCTGTGGGGTGTGGAAGCGGTCGTTCGATGGCAGCATCCGGATCGCGGCCTGCTCTTACCAGCGGAGTTCCTTCCGGTGGCAGAGCGAGGTGGGCTCGCCGCACCGTTGGGAATCTCTGTTTTTCGGGCCGCATGTCTCCAGATGAAACGATGGCAGAGCTGCGTCATGAATCCGGATTTCTTTCTAAGCGTCAACGTCTCCCGTTCGCAGGTAAACCATCCTGGATTTTTCAAGGATATCGTGGATATTTTGGCTGATACCGAAATCGACGCTCGTTGTATACAACTAGAAGTATCGGAAGAGGTCTTGGCTCAGAATGGAAAAACGGCGGTTGAAGCCATTGGGAAAATCAGAGATCTAGGGGTAAAAATAGCACTGGATCAATTCGGTGCAGGATATTCTTCGATGACTCAGCTGGAAGGATATCCGATCGACAGCGTGAAGCTCGACGGGTCTCTGACGAAACGTCTGGGAGGAAGTTCGAAGGATTCAAAAATGCCGAAACTCGTTATTGAATTTGCGCACGGGCTTGGGATACAACTAATCGCCGGACAAGTCGAAAATGAGGAAGAAATCAAGTCTCTTCGCCAGGTTGGATGTACTCTCGTGCAGGGTTATGCGTTTAGCCCGGCCGTTGAGGAAGCGAAGATAACCCGTCTGCTGGACCAAGGAACGCGGTCCTTAGGGATCGGAAAAATCTAAACTTGAGCTAATGTCTAAGTTCTAGAATTCCCTAAAGTTCAGAACTCCTCTTATGTAGATGAGTGATATAGGCGGCTTGAATACGCCTCATCATTGCCGCCTCCGAGAAGCGTTCTTCAACGATCTTCCGGCCGGCCCTCCCCATATTGCAAGCAACCATGGGATTGAGGCAGAGCGTTATTATCGCTTTTGCGAGTGTGGACTCGTCGTCGGGAGGTACGATGAATCCACTCACGTTGTCGACAACAGCTTCCGAATTTCCACCCACGTCAGTAGCGATGATGGGAAGGGATTCATTCATCGCTTCGATGATTGCATTCGAGAACCCTTCGCTTCTCGATGGAAGCACGAAGACGTCGCATGAGTGTAAATGTGCTGCGACTCCTTTGGTTGGGCCGATAAAATGAAACTGCTGCGAAATGCCGAGTTCTTCGACAAGGAGTTCGAGCTCGCTAAAATACTCGCGTTCCAGTATGTTGCCGGCGACGCTAAAGGATGCTCCCGGACAATGTTTGAGCACAATGGCGGCCGCCCGGATAAACACATCGTGACCTTTGACTCTCCGGATGTTGCCAACAGTGGTGACATGGGGGAAGCCGTCGATCGTAGTATGTCGCGTTTCTTGCGGTGAAATTGTGAGGCCATTGTGAATGGTTATGACACGTGTTGGATCGATTTTGTCAATTTCGATGCAATGTTGGCGCACCTGTTCGGAGACTGCAAAAACAAGATCGGGTAAACGAGAGAGTAACCTGTAAGCGATTTGATGTTTGGGCGATCTGAGAATGCCCATATCTCGCCGACTCCAAATGAGCTTCGCGTTGCTGAATGCTTTTACAATTATTCCGGCCCAGAGATCCGAACTCTCGAAGAAAGTTTGGACAATCTGGATGTCCTCTTTCTGTAGAAATTGGCGTAACGCGCTCGCGGCTCGCAGTGCCTTGAAATCATATGTGCGCCGAAGAGGCAATACGTACAGGGGACAAACTGGAACCTCTTCGAGGACCGGACTTTTCGGATCAATGAGAAAGGTCAGGATCGAGACACGAAAGCCGTATTGAGGAAGAAGTCGGGCCAGTCTGAGGATGACTCTTTCACCGCCGCCGAGAGTTCTTCCAAACTGATCCACCACTAGCAGTACATGGGGGGCATCATGAGCAAGCTCAGGTGGTTGGTTTCCTCCAGTGTTCCATATCTGTTGGATCATATTTGTCTGCTTACGGGATTGAGTCCCGGTCGAATCTGGTTGGCAGCGAGCGCCTCACGCCTGTTGGATAGATCCAAAACGGCAGCAGTTTGTATGGGTTCGAGAGGGTTGCTTGGAGAGGAGTCGTGGAGTTGCTGGGCTCTAGCGACGGCCGCTGCGAGTACCCAGAGAAGTCCAGTAATTTCAAGGTAGGTCCAGCGATCACCGAAGAAGTTAGCAATGGCGCAGGACAATACCGCAAGCATGAAACCCAGGCCCAGCCCACGAAAAATCGGATCAGAAGCCTTTCTAAAGAGTTTGTATCCGATTGCAAGCATTTGAAACACAAGAAAACCTGCGAAGAGGCCTCCGATTATCCCGGTTTCGACCAATACTTTGACATACCAGTTGTGTGTGTCTTTGAGTTTGTCCGTATGCTCGCCCAGCTGGAATGTGGCGAATCCCGTTCCGACAATTGGGCTTCGCATGAACATATCGCGCGACTGTTGCCAAAGATCCACCCGCTCTTGAGCGGACGCTTCAAGAGCGCCGTTGGAGTCCTCTGTCATATTGACCCGTTGTGTCACCGCGGGCGGAACGACAGTTTGCCAAGTCAAGAGAAACGCACCGAGGACGATGATGAGCTTCCGATCCCAGAGGATTGCCAATGCGAGAACACTCACGAGAACTGCAAGGTAGGCACCTCGCGAAAAAGTGTACAAGGTTGCTAGAAACGTGATCGCGACGAGGCTATAACAGGCTAATTTGATGGTCCACCGTTTCATGAACTGTCCGAAGCCCCAGAAAAACATTCCGAATTGCGCAAGGAATGCCGCAAGCTGGTTCACGCCGAAAGCGAGTGGCCCCGGATCACGTTTGTTTTCGTCGAACGTTGTCCAACTACGAGACAAGCTTGACGCGAGGGCACTCTTGTCGATGAGAAGAAGGGAAATGGCTGTGACAATTACGACGTTCCTAATGGTCCTGCGATCCTCAATGACGAGGCCCGCTGCCACAAAAAGCAGCGGGATGAGCATGTAATCTTTCCAGGTAACGAAGTTGATGTCCGAAAGCCAGAGCGGGGCCGGAGCACCGCTCACTATGGTTCCCAGCCAGAGAGAAGCGTACAGATAGAGGCCGAACCAAAGCCACGTCCCATAAAGTCGCGACGGGGGTAGCCGCTTCCCCTTGAGAAGTGCCCCAAGGATCACTGCAATGATAAGGATGGTTAGAAGGTTGTTTCCGAGAGGGTAATCAGCGAAATGATCGCGCATCGTTCTGTAAGGGACGAAGGGCAACAAGTAATAAAGGGCCAGCAGGGGTCTACCAGTCAAGGAGACGAGACACATGACCCAGAAGCCGACATACGCTAGCAGCGGGATGTAGTGTCCGATTCCTGTCCCCACGGGTTATTTTCATCCTCTTCGATGCTAGTTCCACACATCTGTACGATGCGTCACGAAGTTCCGCAGCGCTATCAGAGCCGCAAAATTCAGGATGACGAATGTGTGTGCAATCGAGATCGGCTGCCACTTACGACTCGCGGGTCGAATTGAGCCAACTAAAGCCAGTCCGTAGAATATCAGTTGGAGCACGAATGTTTCGACGTAAAACCTGTTTTGAGCAAGGGCAGAAGACACGAGCATTAGAAGTAAGAAAATTGGCGCTGCAACTCGCAACAGTTTGTGGCTGATGAAGCGAACCAGAAGAGGATTCCGCTTCGTCAAAAGCCACGGTGTAAGCCTGAGCAGCTGTAGGTTGCCTGTGAGGGTGCGAACTTTGCGGGAAAATTCTTTACTCTGTTCAACGAATAGTTGATCGTACGCAAATGCTTTGGGGTTGAAGGCAACGCGGTATCCCGCGCGAGCGACGTTCATCGGAACCAGGACATCGTCGAGGATCGTGTCTGCCGGGAGATCAACATACAACTCCCTTCGAAGGGCGTATATCGCACCTGTAACGCCAACCACCGACCCCGTGTCAGATTCCAGACGGCGAATAATCTTTTCAATCTTCCAATAAAAGCCCAATCCATTGGTAGCGCCATTTGCGACGTCATTCAGTATCAGTTCACCACTGACGGCTCCTATCTCGGGATCAGAGAAGAAAGAGACCAACTCTGCTAGTGCTTCCGGATGAACAATTTGACGCATATCGAAAAAGACGAGGATTTCTCCCGTTGCTTGCGCTTTACCTTTATTGAGTGCAACTGCTTTTCCCATGGAAACCGGAAGAATAACCGAAACTACGAAAGCTTTATGTTCATCGAGTAAGGCAGCTGTTCGATCCGTGGATCCATCAGATATGACAATGATCTGAAGCAGATTCTTTGGATAATTCAACTCGCGCAGGTTTGCCAACTTTGTGTCGATGCGTTGCTCCTCGTTGCGGGCAGCAATCAGGATCGAAACGGTTGGGGTGATAGGCTTCCGGAGAATGGGGCGTGACCGCAGCCTTGCGAGAATCGAAAGCATCAGCGCGTATCCTATATAGGTATACGAGACAGTCAAAAGGCTCGCCCAAAAGAGTATCTTCATTGTTTCCAACTGTACTTGAGGAATGGATATCCTAATACGATGGCTAGCACCACCAAACGGTTCGCGCTAAATATTGGAATGAACTGGGTGGCGACAGCAGTCAACATGGTTGTCCCGTTCTTCTTGACGCCTTTTGTTGTACGGCATCTTGGGACCGTGCAATACGGAATATGGATTCTTGCCGTTTCCACAGTCTCCTACCTGGCACTTTTGGATCTCGGTCTAAGAACTGCCGTGATCCGTTTTGTTTCCAAGGCCCAGGCAGAAGGCAATCATACAGAAGGGGCAAAGCTGATTGGGGCAGCGCTCTGGTTTCGAGTTCTGATTGCATCAGGAGTTTCATGTCTGAGTATTGTGCTTGCATTTTTGATGCCACATTTTTTCAAAATACCGGCGTATCTGGTTAATGCCTCGCGCATCACTGTTTTAGCCTGTGCTTTAGGGGTAGCGGTAACACTTGTTTCGGGGGTATTTGGCGCTGTTCTGGCAGCTATTCATCGTTTCGACTTATTGAGTTCGATCACCATGATCCAGACGATTCTGAGAGCGGGAGGAGTTCTTTTGATCCTTCGGAGCGGTCACGGTCTCATTTCTCTTGCGTGCTGGGAACTCACAGTCATTGTTGCTATCGGAGTATTGACTTGTTTGATCGCAATGAAGATTTTCCCGGCATCGCGTACACGCGTGAGCCGGCCAGAATCCTCCGTACTGCGTGCCATCTGGTCCTATAGCTTTACCACTTTCGTATTTATGATGGCGGTTCAGGTCATCATAAATACGGATTCACTGGTCGTTGGCGCTTTTCTTTCGGTAGGCATGGTTACGTTCTACTCGATTGGTAGCAGTCTCGTATCCTATGCCTCGCAGGTCTCCAGTGCGGTTTCTACGACCTTCATGCCGATGGCAAGTGGCCTCGCTGCAACCGGACGACATGAAGATCTGCGACGAATGCTTCTTCGCGGAACACAAGGAATGCTAGGGTTAGTGTTTCCCATTGCACTGGCACTTATCTTTCGAGGCAAGACGTTTATCTCAATCTGGATGGGCCCTCAGTACGGTCTAGTCTCTGAAACAGTGCTTCAAATCCTCATGATCAGTCTGTTCTTTTCCATGGGAGACTCAACAGCCGGTGCTATTATGATGGCGATCGACAAGCACAAACCCGTCGCCCGATGGGCTGTGTATGAAGCTCTTCTGAACCTGGGTCTGAGCATCATACTGGTTCGGAAGGTTGGGCTTTATGGAGTTGCGTGGGGGACATCTATTTCGATGACTTTCACTCATCTCGCATTTTGGCCACGATATGTTAAGAAAATCCTGGGCGTGTCTTCCGCTGCATATATTTGGCAGGGTTGGGGAAAGATCTCTCTGTGTGCCGTGCCCTTCGGTTTGGTTTGCTATGTGGCTGACCGTTATTGGCATCCATCCAATTTGCCTATGTTTTTCATACAGATTCTTGTCACGCTTCCTGTTTATGGGATTTGTGTTGGCCTAATGTTCCGGCGTGAGGCGACGAGCTTTTTCTCTAAATGGAGGCAGTCGAAATTGGTCCCTGCATAGCCCAAGGGACCTACATGTCTCAATGGCCGACTACGTTTTTCTTTGGTTGGCATAATACGAGCCAATCTGGATGAAATGCTTTCCATATACAAATCCCAACAGGTCCCAGAAGAAGAGTTCCCGGGCAAAGGACATCCCCGACGCTGATCGCGAGAAGAGGTTTCGTGGGATGTCGAAGAAGCCGTCGATCCCTCGCATAATCCGATAGCGCGGAATACTCAACGCGTAGCGGACGTTTTCCTTTCTCTTCTTATCGGCAATCCCCTGCGAGACCCCACGCCAGAAGCACCATCTACGGTGATACTGGCGCGTAAGGCGCGAGGCTGGAATGTAGTGGTAGATTGCAAGATCCGGCACGTGAAATCCCCGCAAACCAGCGGCCAGCAGGCGGCGATAGAATTCAGCGTCTTCTTCGGAGAGAAGGCCTTTGCCACTTCGACCCAGCTGTACATCGTAAAGGCCGACTCTCTCAAACACAGCTCTACGGAAGACGGCATTGCCTCCCTGGAGGTTTCCTGGGAACGATTCACCGAAAAGCTGACGAGGCTTTGCCTCGACGATTCCAATCACTCCGTTGTAACCAGGTGGCAACCAAGCCGGAAGAGGCACTTCACAGTTTGGCAAGTACGGGCCGCCGATGAATTGCATCTCCGGATCTGCGAACTCTCTAGCCACCGTTTCAAACCAGTGTTTTGCCACTTCTTCGTCATCGTCGATGACTCCGACTAGTTCTCCGGTTCCAGCGACGATTCCCGCGTTGCGAGCGTGCGACAGCCCCTGCAAAGTTTGCACCACATAGGCAATGGGCAAGTGGGCGCGTGCCTGCAGTTCAAGAACAACATCTCGTGTGTTGTCTTTGCTGTTATTGTCGACGACGATGATGGTCACTTCAAGACCGCTCGGCACAGACGCAGACAGTAAGCTCTCTATCGTTTTCCGAAGAAGAAAACTGCGGTTGTATGTGGGAACGACAACATCGAGTTTCAAGATTGACGTCCCTCATCCTGTTGGAGGCGTCTCTCTCCGATTAGGTTGTTGATATATCCGGCTGATCCCTTTTGAGACACGATTCGTCCTGGATTTCCCAACACAACGGAGTAGCTGGGGACATCGAAGTTTACATAGGCACCCGGTGCGATCAGGGCGTCGTTGCCTATCGTAATTTTTCCTACGACAATCGCATGTGCTCCCACCCACACTCGATCCTGTAGCGTTGGCGCACCCAGGTTGCGGCCACGACTCGTGGCCCCGATCGTTACGCCCTGTGCGATGTTTACATTGGATCCAAGCGTGGCATCCGGACTGATAACCACGCCGCCAAAATGTCCTATATATAGTCCTGGGCCAATTTGTGTTCTTGGCGATATATCGAATCCATACCGAAATCGATAGACATGCAGCCAGATTCTATGCGTGGCGTAGAGCGCAAAAGTCCCGAACCGGCTTCGAGAGCTGTAATGGGCGACCTTACGGAGGTGATAGCTAAATCGGAAGCCGGGTTGGTGTATATACGCGCTCAACAGAGACTTTAGGTCCGACGATCCTGAGTAACGATATCCGTCAGCCTCAATTAAATCTCGAATCGTAGCACTCGCTTGGCTTACCATATTCCATCCACACGGTAGAAGCAAAGGCGTCCGAAAAACCGTCGCTGGCACCAAAGCTGGCAAAACGCCGTCTGTAGATTACCACCGACCGTGCATGCTCCTGTGATCTAATCGGTTAAGGCGGCAGGCGGGACCATTTCTACTCATAGCGAAACACGGATTTTTGTGAACACGCCTAGCAATAGGGTATTGCACTTTCTCTACCATGAGTTAAGTTCGGTCCCACAGGCATATACATATGCCCTCGATAAAGATGCCTTTCGCGATCAGCTTGACTTGTTTCGGCAGACTTCGGTTGGCGAAAGAATTGCAGCCAAAGTGACCTTCGACGATGGCCACATCTCGAACTACGATATTGCGTTTCCGATGCTTGCAGATCGCGGGATGACCGCGGACTTTTTCTTGACTGCAAACTGGATCGGCAAACGTCCCGGCTACATGAATTGGGGGCAGGTTCGGGATATGTATGCAGCGGGCCAGCAGATCGGCGCCCATGGATGGAGTCACAAGTTGCTCACACACTGCAATTCGGCGGAGTTGCACCTTGAGCTAGTCGCTGCAAGAAAATTACTGGAAGATGAACTGGGAGCGCCGGTGACATCGCTATCATTCCCTGGCGGACGGTTTAACAAACGAATCTTAGCTGCGTGCGTTGATGCCGGATACACCAGCATGTTTACTTCGATACCCCAGTTGACGACACTCCCGATCAGTTCGCTGACGGGTAGACTCAATGTTCGCGGTGACTGGAGTCTCTCCTATATCGAAAGCCTCCTCGATCCGGAAAAGGATGTTTTGCGCGGACTGGAGCGACAAGATAAGCTTAAAGGTCTGGTCAAGAGGATAGTCGGAGACACGCTATATGGGTGGATCTGGTCTGCCGCCAATCGCGAAGGGTCGAGTAAGGCCGCATCAGCGGACGATCGTATATGAAAGTCCTTCATATCATCAGTAGTAGCGGGATGTATGGCGCCGAGCGCGTTATTCTCAATCTCTCTAAGGGACTCAATGGCGATGGTCACACATCGATGCTTTGCGCTTTTCAGCACTCGAAACAATCGGAAGACCCCCTATTCGACGCTGCGGTAGCAGCAGGTATCAAATCCTACCTGATCCCTTGCGACGGTCAGATTGATTTCTCTTCTGTCCGCGGGCTGCGTTCTCTTGTGCGCAGTACGGGTGCGGATATTCTCCACGCGCACGGTTACAAAGCGGATATTTACAGCCGCCTCGCTATAAGGGATCGTGAAATCCCAATGATCTCCACCTGCCACAACTGGCTCGATACCGACATGGCGACAAGATTGTATGGATACGTCGATCGATTCGTATTGCGTCGCTATTCTCGGGTTGTTGCGGTATCGGAAGATGTGCGAAGGCGTCTCATTCGTTCTGGCCTCCCGCAGGAAAGAGTCTCGATCATTCGCAATGGCGTGCAAGTTGATGCTTTCAACTTCCCAGGAGAGACGGCGCGTGGTTCTGGCTCCCTGACTGTTGGATTCGCGGGACGCCTTTCGTTAGAGAAGGGAGCCGATTTATTTTTGCAAACCGCTGTTGCTGTGCGTGAAAGATTCCCGGCCGCACGCTTTGTAGTCGCCGGAGAGGGGCCGGAGCGCGGAAGGCTGGAGTCGCTTATCGACAACCTCAACCTTCGTGCGTTTGTATCGATGCCGGGACGGTGTGACGATATGGCTGCGTTTTACGCGTCCTTGGATGTTCTTGTTTCCTCGTCGCGGACGGAAGGTATGCCAATGGGTTTGCTTGAAGCGATGGCCAGTGGCCTCCCAATCGTTGCTACGGATGTGGGCGATGTATCAAGTTTGGTGCGCGAGGGCGAGACGGGATTTTTGGTGCCATCTGGTGATCTCGGTCAAATGGAAAATGGAATAATCAGGTTGCTACAGGATGGTTCACTACGCAACCAATTCGGCGCCGCAGGCCGTGCATTTGTAGCGCGCGAGTTTTCGGCGGACGCTATGACAAAGCAATATCTCAATATCTATAACGAAGCGCTGAGTGAGACAGAGCGGCCACGGCACTCTGGGGAAAATCGAGTATCAGGCGCGAGCGATGAGCGGCGGTAAGGACTCAATGAAGATCTCGGTGATCATTCCTGTATTCAATGAAGAAAAGCATATTCAACGCACCTTGAGTGCCCTGGCTACACAGGATGCCAAGAAGGAATCATTTGAGATTATTGTCGTGGACAATGGTTCTTCCGATTCCACCCTGTCCATTGTCGAACAGTTTTCATCGGCATTGCCACTTCGTATCCTGAGTGTGCCGAACGGCAATATCTCGAAGGTGAGAAACTGGGGTGCGCAGGCTGCAACGGGTGAAACCCTTGCATTTCTTGATGCCGACTGTGTTCCAAAGAACACATGGCTTCGAGAGGCCCTTAACGTTCCACATGACCGAGGCATCTGGGGTGCTCACTATGCGGTGCCCGCTGACGCTACATGGGTTGGAAATCTGTGGGGGAAGTACCAAGCGAAAGAAGAGATCGGTGCCGTTTCGTTTTTACCGGCTGGAGATATGTTCATTCTTCGCGAAGATTTTCTGAACATTGGTGGCTTCAACGAAGCGCTTGATACAAGCGAGGACGTTGAACTCTGTCAGCGCGTGTCGAAGAGCGGCCTCCATGTATCTGCATATCCAAGCCTTGCCGTCGAACATCATGGCACGCCCAGAACGTTAGCTCAGTTTTATCGACAGAATCGTTGGCATGGCAAGCACGTACTGCGAAAATTTATAGCCAACCTACCTTCGCTGAAGAGCTGGCCGATCGTTGCATTGAGTCTCTATACATTTTTCATGTTCTGGGCCTCTATTCTCGTTCCGATTATTGCGATAGGGATTCATCGTTGGAGGGCGGCTCTTGTCCCCCCGATTCTGCTTCTGATGCCTTTTGTCGTGATAGCCCTCATAAAGACGAAGCGATCTGAAACAATAGACGAAGCGCCTGCACTGACGATCCTGTACGCAACTTATTTTCTTTCTCGCGCCGCTGCCCTCACACTGAGAGCTGGCCGAAACCACCGATAGTCCCACTGGAACTGCGGATATCCCAAGACCCGGTACGATGGCAGGTAGATGGCACATTTTGACATCATCATTCCCGCATACAATGCAGCGAAGTTCCTTCCGGCGGCTCTGGAAAGCGTTATCCGGCAAACCTATTCGGATTGGCGCATCATCCTTGTAAACGATGGAAGCAGTGATGAAACGCGTGCGATTGGAAGGGCTTTTCAACAGCAGTTGGGATCGAAGATGCTATTCCTCGAACAGGAGAATCGCGGGTTATCGGCATCGCGAAATATCGCGATGCAGCATTCGACTGCGCCGCTACTGGCCCTCCTTGATGCGGATGATATCTGGCTGCCAAACCGGCTTGAAGCATCACGACGCTGTTTCGAAAATAACCAGGTCGGTTTGTCTTATGGATTTGTCTCCTTGATCGATGCCGGTGGAAATGTGTTGCATACGCAAAATCCTCAAGATCAACTCGACGAAGGCTCCGTGTCGTCCGCAATTTATACGCGGAGCATCAATCTTCCTTGCCCGACCATTAGTTTTCGAAGGGAATGCATTAGTGAAGTCGGTGACTTCGATGAAGATATGCGGGCTTCGGAGGATCGAGACCTCTGGCTGCGTATCTCTCTCAAGTATGAAGTTGCCCGCATCCCGGAAGTGATCGCTTTGTATCGCGTTTCATCCGGATCAATGTCAGATGATCTCGACCGGATGTTTCACGCACAATTGAAATTTATTGAAAAGCATCGTACCCACTCGAAATTTTCGCCCGAAGAACATCGCCTTGCGATCAGTAGTGTTTATCGTCAACATGCAGAGACGTTTGGGCAACGCCGTCGTTATTGGAGGGCGTTTCTATATGCCGTTCGCGCCTTTGTGACTCACCCGAGCGCTAGAAACTTGCGAGCGGCAATCCGTTCGTTCTTCTTGCTGCCGCGGGTGCCGATGGCAGCTTTACGCGGTCATCATTGAACTCCGGCGCCAGCTTGCATCGGACTAGCGGGAGATAAATGGAAGTTGAAATTATCCAGGTCCTGCTCTTTGGAAAACCGTGGTTCACCTAGAAATTTTGGATCCGCGCACTTCTCTTGGGCATTGCATTTCATATTTCTCACACCAAAGTAGACGTTGTTGCTTCGGACGACGTGTCCGATTGGATGCCCGAAGTAGAAGCCGCCTGGCCCACCTGGCTGTCCGCCGTCGTGATAGGTCGCCCGATTGTCATACCCCAGGACGAGATTATTGCGAAAGACGAGGGTGGCTGATGGGCAGGCTACGTCGCCACAGTCGATATCAATCGTAGTGGGAGAGTACGAGACGATAGAGTTGTCCGTGAAGGTAACGGTTGCTCCATTGCTGATGTTGAAAGCAATGGCGTCCTCGGCGCGACAAAAATCGCTCAGATTTCGGTCGAAGCTTGGTGGCTGGCCGTTCATGGGGGCGGATAACCGTCTGCAATTGCCAACTACTGTGTTGTTTGAAAACTTGACGGGAGTATCGTGACCGCCCCATTTGAACTGTGCGCCGTTATTGCCATACGCCGATGAGTTCGTAATAGTTAGCGAGCAGTCTCCACTGTCGTTGTGTAGAAAATCGAATCCGTCTTGCGTGTTATAGCGGAACACAGAATGATCGACGTGCGCGGTGATGCAGGTATGCGCGGGTGTTCCAATCCCGTCTCCATACCCTCCTGAGCTTTGCCCATAACAGGAGATCGCTCCGCTTCCCGGGTAAGCCTGGTTACAGCCATTCCATTCGACGGTGACGTGATCCAGATTCAGAACGCCATGGATCATTGGAGTGCCATTCCCATCGTCAAAATCCCAGCCCGCCCCTCCGTTGTAGGCGATAACGACACGTTGTGCCGTCACCAAGCCGCCGATCGGTCCGATAATGCCGCGGGATGTGAAGCCGTGTATCCAAACATCCTGAAGCGAAAGATCATGGGTTCGTGTATTGGTGATGATTCCGTTCGAAGCATAGTCGTCCAGAGGAAAGTCCGTTTTGCAGTTGGAGGGATATGCCGGAACACCCATCCGTATGCAGTCGGAGTGGCGCGTCAGCTCAATGCACTGGACGTCGATGTAAGCCGACCGCAGACTGAGCACAGCGCTTACGCCGAATCCGCCAAACAACTGAGTCTTGTTCGCGACGGAACAGTTGGCATAGTTCTCTCCGAGAATTCTTGTGTGGTGGTCGGCCGACCCGGAAGGCGGATCCGGCGCTCCCGAACCATAGGGATCGCCGGCCAGGCCGAAACCGTCTTTCGCATTCGGGCCGTTCTGTCCGACGCGCCACGGCCCACCTCGAATGATGTAGGTATCCCCACCTTGTCCAATCCAGCCGTAAGAGGGAAATGCTGCCTGGGTCGCATTCGTTGTGTAGCTACCGTCGGTCCAGAGGTACCGCACATCGTTGAAAGCGCAATGCTGGTTGGTGCCGTGGCCGGGATCTGCTTTATCTGCAGTGCCATCGCATCGGCCTCTTGGTTGCTTCGAAGAATATCGTGTGCCGCCATCTGGGCGGACAAACCATGTTTCTCCCAGAATCGGCAGACAAACGAGTGAGCCAATAAGAAGCATCAGCGGCCATCGCATAAATTTCACCGCTGAACCTCGTTCGGTGGGGTCTACGGCTCCAATCCTCCAATGGTAGGGGAACTCGGCCGTGTCAATCCAGCATAGTCCAACGTGACACCCGGGATCGAAACCCCGGCCGCCACTGCGGAACTGGATTGTCCAGGAGTCATGGCTGGAACGCCATAGACATGCCAGCTTTCATCGGTAAGCCCCGGATCTCCACAAACTCCTGCCAGCTCATGATTCGCAGGACATGTCCAAGAGCCGCTTGGATGGAACGTGAAATTATTTATGAACAGGCTTCCGCTGTTGCCGAAGAAGTCGACTCCAGAACCGTTATAAACCGGGTTGCTGTATCCGCCCGTTCCTCCTGACGGATACCCGTTAGCTGCGTTGTTCAAGAAGCCGACAAAGATATTGTTGCGGAAGTCAATGGTCGAGGTGGCGTTGCACGGGCCGTTGGTCGTATCACAGTCGATTTCGATGGCTGTGGCAGAAGCTGAATAGATTGTGTTGAAGTCGTATGTCAGCCGTGTTTGAGGGCCAACCTTTAGAACGATTCCAGTATCAGCGGCACGGCAGTAGTCCGAAAGCCGTGAGTTATAGCCTGCGGGTGTTCCAGGGATGGCTTGCCGCATTGCATTGCAGTTGGTGACGATCAAATTATTGATAGCCGTGCCTGAAGCGCCTCCAACTTTAATCTGTTGGCCCATATTTCCATAGGCTTGCGTGCGTGTCACCGTAACGCTGGATTCCGAACCTATCAGGTGTAGCGAATCGAGTCCATCCTGCGTGTTATAGGTCACGATTCCCTGGTCAAAAGTAACGTTCCATGCGGGATTGCTTGGCGTTGTTGCCGTCCCAAATCCGTCGCCATACCCTCCAATATTGTCATCTGTACAATCCTGGTAGGGAAGCGCATCGACAATGGGATATTCCTCCGCGCATCCGTTCCAGCTGATGTTGTAATGCTGCATCAGCAAAGATCCAGTGCCGGTTGTCCCATCTCCCGCATCGGCGTTCCAACCGGAGCTGGCGTTCCCGATCAGGTCGACATAGCTGAACACGACGCCATCGCCCGTGGGTCCAATCATGCCGGCTGAAGCGAGACCGTGGATGGAAACGTCCGTAACCGTGTCGTTTGTGGAGGCTCTCGACCAGCTAATGCCGTTCGTTGCGTAATCGGAAAGTTGGCCGATCGTGGAATTGCAAGTGTTCGTCTGCGATGCCCTCCCGCAGCTCGAAAAGTCTGTGATGTCCAGGCAAGCGATGTCCACGTAAGAAACGCCAGTCATGTTGAGTACGGCACTCACGCCGTAGCCGCCATGCAGCTGAGTCTTCGCCGATGGTGCATGGCAGGACGCGAAGTTCTCTCCAAGAATCCGGGTATGCTGTGAAGCAGTCCCCGAAAGCGGTTGAGGAATGCCGGACCCATATGGATCGCCGGCCACGCCCCAATAGTGAGCCACGGTGGGATCGTACATATCCGAGTTGGTGGGGTACCCAATCCTCCATGAAACACCGCTGCTCAAGGATCCGCGGATCAAATAAGTGTCTCCGCCATTTCCTATCCAGCCATAGGCCGGAAAGGCGGATTGGCTCGCATCCACTGTATAGGAGCCGTCCTGCCATAGGTACCGCACATCGTTGAAGGCACAGGCTTGGTTCGTACCTTGTCCGGGGTACGCAACATCCGATTTGCCATTGCATTGTCCGTTTTGCATGTTGCTCGAATAACGGGATCCTCCATCAGGGCGTACGTACCAGGTCGCCCCTGTGGATGGAGGTGCAGGTGCTGCCGGCGCTGCGACCACAAGAATAGCCATTGACATATTCTGGGACTGAGCCGGGTTGCCGCTGTCTATAACGGACACCCCAAAGGAGAAGGTGCCCGATGTTGTGGGTATGCCGGTGATTACGCTGGTCGTCGTATTCAGCGCGATGCCTGCCGGCAGTGCTCCGGAAGAAACACTCCAGCGATAGGGTGCTGTGCCGCCTGTTGCGGAAAGCGAGTAGGTGTACGCGCTGGCTACCTGCGCCGAAGGTGGTGAGGGCTGTTGGAAAGAGAGTGCTGGCGCAGCGATGACGATGGACGCCTGCGCAATTTGCGATTGGGTGGGGCTGCTGCTGTCGGTGATGCTAACAGCAAATGCAAAGGTGCCAACAGTATTGGGTGTTCCCATGATTACACCCGTATTGGCGTTCAAGGTGGTGCCGGCTGGCAGCGCCCCCGAAGAAACGTTCCAACGATATGGCATCGTCCCACCTATGGCCGCCAGAGACTGCGTATAGGCGACGTTCACCTGTCCGGAAGGCAGCGACGGTTTTTGGAGCGAAAGGGCTGGCGCCGCAATGACGATCGACATGGACTCCGTCTGAGACTGGGTCGGGTTGCTACTGTCCGTGATAGCTACCGCGAAGGTTGAAGTCCCTGTTGTAGTCGGGTTTCCAGACAGAGTGCCGGTAACAGCGTTAAGCGCTAGCCCTGCTGGAAGGGTACCCGTGACAAGTGTCCAGTGGTAGGGAAGCACTCCGCCTGTGGCCTTTAACGTGTAGGCATAGTTTGCGTTTACCTGTCCGGGCGGTAAAGAAGGTGGCTGGAGAGAAAGCGTTGCTGGGTTGACAACAAGGGACATCTGCATTGCCTGAAGCTGAACAGGATTGCTACTATCCGAGACGGAAATCGTGAATGTCGAGGTACCGCTGGTCTTGGGGGTTCCCGAAACGTCCCCGGTGCCTGCGTCCAGCACAACTCCGGCCGGTAGATTACCCGAAGAAATCGTCCAATGATATGGCAGGAGCCCACCCGTGGCTTTCACTGCGGCGTTATACCCGACGCCCACTTGACCGGGAGACAAGGACGTCTGTTGAAGAGCAAAGACTGCGGGAGCGACGATGATCGACATCTGCTCGGTCTGAGACTGAACAGGGTTGCTGCTGTCGACGACAGCCACCGCAAATGCTGAGGTGCCTGCGGTCGTTGGAATCCCCGATAAGGCGCCAGTTGTCGCGTTCAGCACAACCCCCGCGGGAAGCGACCCACTGGAGATAGCCCAGTGATACGGCGTGCTTCCACCCGTGGCCTGCAGCATGTAAGCATACCCAACATTGACCTGGGCGGACAGTAAGGAAGGCTGCAGAACCGAGAGTATCGGTGGCGCGACAACAATAAATGCTTGGGCCGTCTGCGATTGGACGATACTGCTGCTATCCGTCACATTGATTGCAAATGTCGACGTGCCGGCCGTTGTGGCTGTACCGGTTAGGACACCAGTCGTTGCATTCAATGTGATGCCGACTGGTAATCTCCCCGAGGAAACCGTCCAATGGTAGGGCAAGGTCCCGCCCGCAGCCTTCAGGTTGTAAGCATAGCTGGAGTTCAACTGGGCGGAGGGGAATGAAGGTTGTTGCATCGACAGTGCCGTGGGGGCGACGACGATAGATAACTGTGCTGTCTGCGACTGCAAGGGGTTGCCACTGTCCGTCACCGTTATTGCAAAGGCTGAGCCGCCTGCTGTCGTAGGTGTCCCGGAGAGGGTACCGGTAGCTGCATTGAGAACCACGCCCAAGGGAAGCGTTCCACTGGATAAAGCAAAGTGATAAGGCGCGGTGCCACCCGTTGCCTGCATCACGTCGCTGTAGGAGAGGCCTACTTCGCCTGCTGGCAAAACCGCTTGCAGAAATGACAAAGCCTGCATTTGGGGGGGTGCTACTGGAACGGCCACAAGTATGGATACGAGAGATGTCTGATATTGAACCGGGTTGCTACTGTCGTTCGCAGTCACAGCAAAGGAATACGTCCCCGCAGTGGTGGGAACTCCAGAAATAACTCCGCTGGAGGTGTTGAGCCCCATCCCCGGCGGCAGCGCACCGGAAGTTACAAGCCAGCTATAGGGGGTCGTTCCCCCCGTAGCTTGGATTGCGGAGGAGTATGAGGTCCCCACCTCCCCCGAAGGCATGATCACTTGTGGCAAAGAGAAGGGCGAGACAACGACCAACGAAATCGAGGCGGAGGTAGTCTGGACCGGGTCGCTGTGGTCACTGACTGAGACAGCGAAGTTCGCAGTGCCGGTAAGTGAAGCGACTCCGGTGATTACGCCCGAAGAAGGACTAAGAGCGAGCCCCGCCGGTAAATTTCCCGCGGTCACCGCCCATTGGTAGCCGGGAGTTCCGCCTACAGCACTTAGAGCCGTGTTGTAGGGCATCCCATCAATCGCGGGCGCAACGGCGACGTCTTGAATAGAAAGAGAATGAGCCGTCGTGTTCGTTACCGGCGATTCCACTACTCCAGTGCCACAACCTGCACATAGCAGCATCAGCATCATGCTGGCCGTCGTCAGGCATCTCTCAAAACCGTTCATTGGGAACCTCGGCGAAGCCAAAGCCGGGACTTATCAGTCCCTGGCAACCCCGAGTAAAACAAAGGCATCTATAGCCGACACTCCCACGGATGAGCTATAGGTCACTGCATAGATGTACGCAAAATATTGCACACATGCGATCTATCGCAATGTTCTGCATGCGGATCTGCGCGTTTTCCCATTTTTCTCTTGATCGGGAGAATCTTTAGCAAACTATGCGCAATGTTTTTCGTACAACGTTCGTTGACTCAGGTTAGGGCATCAATGCAGCCATGATTGGCCCTTGCACATAGGTGGCGTTTGGCTAGTGGATTGCTAACTAACCTGGTAGCACCGCGAATCAAACATACACATGAACATTTCTCAACGCACGTCACTCACTGTTGTCATTGTCCTGACCCTCCTCGCGGCTGCGATTGGGGTTCATGCGGATCCGCTTTGTCGTCGATTGGTTCGCGAGTATAGAGAGAAGCAGGTACGCAACACGGTCAGCAAGCAAACCGCGGCGCGCTGGGCCGAGTGGAATAAGACTCACCCGAACTTTCACCCACATTCGCGGCCCAAATATAAGTTGGTCCCCGAGGAGGTTGTGAAACAGGTTCAGTTCGCTTGCCAGGTACCCACAAAGCCCGTTGAACTCAGCGAGGTTCTGCCTCCAATCATTCCGGACTTCAATCTTGAACCACCGCGGACGGTCGTTCTTGCGCCGCCCGTGCTGCCGGGTGTTGTGGAAATATCGACCGCGTCTACTCCTCCACCACCATTTCTCCCCCCGTACTCTCCAGGCATCCCTCCCGGGCTTGCTCCTGTGCCTGAGCCTTCGAGCGTTGTTCTTTCTTTCACAGGCGCCTTCTTCTTCGGATTGATGGCATTTTTCGCTCGCCGCCGTTCTCTGTCGGTAGTTCGCGCAACTTAGTACTTCTGTGTGGCATGCCAAGTCGACTAGCACCAAAGTGGTACACACCATCCCGCTTGCGGGGTTGACGTCGCGATTTGGAAAGTCGATTCTGGTTTCTCAGTTGAGAGGCCATTCGAATGCCAAAACTACGCGGGCTAACCCTATTTTTGATCTTTTTCTGTCTTGGGACGTATGCACATGCCCAAACGCGCACAAGAGGCCTTGTTACGGTTACGTGTAGTTGTGATGACACAACCGGCAAAGCTTATGCGAAAGCGTTGAGCGCCGCTCTTGCCTCTAGTCTTCACTATCGGGAAGTCGGCTCCCAGGAAGGGATGGATAGGGGTGCGATCCGCATCAACATAGTCTCTCTCCCTATTTCTTCTGGGAATGACAACGAGCGACCCAAATCCGCGCTTTCCATCGTTTGCCTGCACGAAGGCGCCTTGATGCATCAGTTTATTGAAACGTGTGATCGAATTCCGATTGAAGAGTGCGCAAAGCAATTGGTTGCAGATCTAGCAAGCTGGGATTCTCCTGCAGCCTAGCCTCCCCATGTTTTATGTGTGCTCATAGCGGCGGCCCTAGACAAACGCGCCGGTTGAGAGCGTTGGCGTCACATTTGCAGATAGGACCGAAGTTCAGCAGATGGCTTCGGTAAATTTTAAGAGAATCGCACTGTATTCGTGCCTTAAGAACTAAAGCAGCCTGTAACGAGTGAGGCAAAGGATGCCGTCTTCCGGGGAGATGGTGATCCGGCAGGGTTCATAGGATTCGACACGAACGGTGGTATTTTCGGCGATGTCGACCTGTGCGATGAGGCGTTCTCGCTTCTCGCTGGAGTAAATGCAGCAGCGCCAGGAATCTCCTTTGTCATGCCAAACGAGGCTTAGTTTGCGGTCGTCGTGATGGCGTTGCTCGATGAGGTCGCTGCTGCGAAGATTGCAGGCTAAACGTCCTAGAACTGCGGGATCAGCCATGCGTTGGTCGACGATTTCTGTTAGTTCGAGAGATGTCATGGGGCTTCTCCGTTGTGGCGGGAAGTCTACCAAAGTCTTAATAAGACAGGGAAATTTCTGGTTTTTCCGTGGTTGATTGCGTGGACGATTGTGGTGGGTTTGTGGAGCTGCTGTGGTGCTTTTTCAGTGGATCAGAAGGTTGGGGACGCAGCCGAAGAGGATGACTGAGGCGGCCAGCAGGACGATGATCAGTTGGGTGAAGGGTGGGGTTCTGAACGGGGTGTCGTCGTCGGGGTTGGTGACGTAGGCGCGTTTGAGGACCTGGAGGTAGTAGAAGAGGGAGACGGCGCTGCCGGCGATGGCGAGGATGACCAGCCAGACGAGGCCGGGGGTGGAGACTACGGCGACGAACAGGAAGAACTTTCCGAAGAAGCCGGCGAGGGGTGGAATTCCGGCGAGCGAAAGCATGAAGACGAAAAGGCAAGCGGAGAGGATAGGGGCTCGGCGGCTGAGGCCGTTGAAGCTGGAGAGATCGTCGCTGCTGGTTTGTTGCTCTACGACGCCGACGATGGCGAAGGCACCGATGGTTGTGAGCGCGTAGGTGGTGACGTAGTAAACGAGCGCCGAGAGGCTCTGCGGGGTGTGCGCGACGATGGCGAGGAGCATGTAGCCGGCGTGTGCGATGGCGGAGTAGGCAAGCAGGCGGCGGACGCTGGTTTGGCGGATGGCTACGAGATTGCCGAGGATCATGGACGCGGCGGCGATGAGGGCGAGGACGGGAGTCCAGCCGGCGGCGAAGTGGAGGCCGGACGCGAAGGGATGCCAGGAGGCTGCGCCGGAGGTGCCGTTTAGGGCTATCGCCATGAATTCAAAGAAGATAAAGAAACTGGCGACCTTGGAGCTGGAGGCGATCAAGGTTGCGGCCGGAATGGGCGCGGCCTGGTAGACGTCGGGTGCCCAGAAATGGAAGGGGACGGCGGCTACTTTGAAGCCGAAGCCGACGAGGGTGGTGACGATGGCGATGATGACAAGCGGATTGAGCGGGGAGGCCTGGATCGCGGCGGCTATCTGCGTGAAGCTGGTGGAGTTCGCGAGGCCGTAGAAGAGGCTGAAGCCGAAGAGGAGAAAGGCGGCGGACATGGCGCCGAAGAGGAAGTATTTGAGCGCGGCTTCCGAAGATCGCGGGCTGTGCTTGTTGAAGGCGGTGAGGATGTAGAGCGAGAGGCTGAGGAGTTCGAGCGAAAGGAAGAGGATGAGAAGGTCCTGAGTTGCCACGAGGAACATCATGCCGATGGTGGCGAAGAGGATGAGCGTGACGAACTCGCCGACGTGATCGGTGAAGGTGGATTCGCTGGAGAGCAGGAGAGTAAGAATGCTCAGGGCGAGAAGGATGATTTGGACGGTGTTGATGAGCGGAGTGGAGAGGAAGACTCCGTTGAGGAGGATGGCTTGTTGCGGTGCGTAGACGAGATCGAAGATGGCCGCGGCGCAGCCTAGCGTTGCGATGAGAGAGGCTGCGGTGAAGCGGGCTTTTATCGTACTGCCGCGAAGGATGAAGAGATCGACTCCGAGGACGATCACCGAGGTGATGACGATGATGACTTCGGGAAGCGCGAGACGGAGAAGGTGGGTGTAGGTCATTGCCAGCTCCCTCTGCGGATGCCGTCAAAAAGCGGCGAGTTGAAAGCCGGGACGATGAGCTTGAGAAGAATCTGCGGATAGATGCCGATGGTGACGCTGGTGGCGATGAGGAGGATGGCGCCAAGGCGTTCGGGGAGTGTGATGGGAGGGAGGGCCTCGGAAGCGTGGTGGCCGTTTGCTTCATGGTGTGCGACGGTGCTTGTGTGCGTGGGTTCTGCGAAGAAGGCTTTTTGCATCGCGCGCCAGACGTAGACGATGCCGATGAGGATGCCAAGGCCTACGCAGAGGGCGAGGATGGGGAAGGTGCGCCATGCGCCGATGAGAATCATCAGCTCCGCTACGAAGCCGCTGAAGCCGGGAAGGCCCATGCTGGCCATGCCGGCGATGACAAAGGTGATTGCCGCGAAGGGAATGGCCTTGTTGAGGTTCATCGGGCCGAGGGTTTTGAGGTCGCGAGTGTGGGTGCGGTCGTAGACCATGCGACCGACGGTGGCGAAGAGCAGGCCGGCGAGGATGCCGTGCGAAACCATCTGGATGATTGCGCCGGAGAGGCCGATCTGGTTGAGCGTCATGAGGCCGAGGAGGATGAAGCCCATGTGGCTGACGCTGGAGTAACCGATGACGAACTTGAAGTCTTTTTGCACGAGGGCGACGGATGCGCCGTAGACGATGCCGATGATAGCGAGGATGGCGAAGACATCGCGCCAGGAGCCGAAGCCGAGGATGTGGAAACCCCAGGGCGACAGACCCAGCGGGAAGAGGGTCATGGCTATGCGAAGGCAGCCATATGCGCCGAGCTTCATGACGACTCCGGCGAGGAGCATGGAGGCGACCGTGGGCGCGGCGACGTGGCCGGTGGGCGCCCATGTGTGGAACGGCCAGAGGCCGGCGAGGATGGCGAAGCCGACGAAGACCAGAGGGAAGGCCATCAACTGGAAGTGCTGGGAGAAGTGCGCCTGCGCGAGTCCGGTGAGCGACATGGTGTGCAGGCCGGAGGCGACGTAGGCGGCGATGAGACCGACGAGAACCATGGCGGAGCCGACGAAGGAGTAGAGGGCGAGCTTCATCGCGCCGTACTCCTTGCGGGTTGAGCCCCAGATGGCGATGAGGAAGTACTTGGGGATGATGACGATTTCGTAGAAGACGAAGAGGAGGAAGAGATCGTAGCTGAGGAAGACTCCGTAAACGGAGCCGATGAGGAGGAGATAGAAGGCGAAGAACTCTTTGGTGCGGTGCTGGATGTTCCAGGAGAAGAGGATGCCGGCGATGGCTACGATGCCGGTGAGAAGAACGAGGCAAAGGCTGATGCCGTCGGCGGCGAGATGGTATTCGATGCCCAGGGAGGGAATCCATGGGATGCGCGCGATGGTGAGGAGTTCACCGGTGCGGTGATGGATGAAGGCGGTGAGGGCGACGGCGAAACCGGCAATGGCCGCGAGCAGCGCGAGCAGGCGCGCGGCGGCGGCGTTGTTTTTCGGCAGCAGCAACAGGAGGAGAGCGGCCAGAAACGAGATGTAGATCGTCCACGCGAGCATTGGTTAGCGGTTAGAACTTAAGTTGGTTCACGAGCTGCATTGTTGTGGTGTCGAAGAGTGCGATGAGAATCTGCGGGTAAAGGCCGAAGACGAAGAGTAAGGCGATGGCGGGCGCTAGAGCGAGGCGTTCGCCGGTGGTGAGGTCGGGGAATGCGGTCCACTTTTCGTGGAGCGGGCCGGAGAAGACTTTCTGCAGGATGCCGAGGATGAAGATGGCGGTGATCATGAGGCCGATGGCGGAAAGCGATGTGGCCCAGGTGACGAGAGGGAAAGAACCTTTGAAGATGAGGAACTCGCCGATGAAGCCGTTGAGACCGGGGAGGCCGAGCGACGAGAAGAGTGCGATGCCCATGAGTCCGGTGAAGACGGGAGCGACTTTGCGGAGGCCACCGAAGTCGTGAAGATTGCGCAGGCCGCCGCTGCGCTTTTCGAGCAAGGCGATGAACCAGAAGATAGTGGCGGCGGTGAGGCCGTGGTTGAAGCTCTGGAGCATGGCGCCATTGATGGCGGCGTATTTTTCAGGGGTGAGGGAGGTATCGCCGCCGATGAACTTTGCCGCGGCGAAGATTGCGAGCAGGCAGTAGCCGAGATGGTTGATGGAGGAGTAAGCAAAGATGCGCTTGAGGTCCGTTTGGGCGAGCGCGGAGTATGCGGAGAGAACGATGGTGGCGACGGCCAGCCAGAGCAAAGGCGTGAGAATGGTTTGCATCTGCGGCCAGAAGATGGGGAGCAGAACGCGGAGGAAGCCGTAGATGCCCATCTTCGACATGGCGCCGGTGAGGATGGCGGTGGTGCCGCTGGGGGCTTCGGAGTATGCGGACGGCAGCCAGGTATGGAAGGGGATGAGCGGAACTTTTACGGCGAAGCCGAGGAAGGCTCCGGCGAAGATTAGAAGTGCGAGATGTTGGGTGAGGAAGCGGTGCGTTCCGAACGTAGAGACGACGGAGGGCATGAGCTGGTCAGTTTGCGTGAGGTGGGCAAGCTCGATGAAGTCAAAGCTGTGCGTGGCGATGAAGATGGCGATGAAGCTGAGCAGCATGGCGATGCTGCCGACCATGGTGTAGACGAGGAACTGTGTGGCTGCAGCGGTACGGCGCGGACCTCCCCAGAGCTTGATGAGGAAGAAGGCGGGGATGATGCTGAGTTCCCAGAAGGTGAACCAGTGAATGAAGTTGAGTGCGGTGAATGCGCCGAAGAGGCAGGACTGAAGAAGGAGAACGAGTGCGAAGTAGAGCGAGGCGCGGTCTTCCACATGCCATGAAGCGGCGATGCCGATGGGGACGACGATGGCGGAGAGCAGGAGCATGAGGAGGCCGAGGCCATCGATGGCGAGGCGATACTCGATGCTGAGAGCGGGATTCCAGGCGTGGCGTTCTTGAAATTGCAGCGCGACGGAGGTGCGGTCGAAGTGGAGTGCGAGGGTGATGGTGAGTGCGAGAGCAGCGAGACTGAAGGCGAGGGCAAGGATGCGCGCGAATCTGGGGTTGCGTGCGGTGAGTGCAACGAGGATGGCGCCGACGACCGGGAGCGCGGTAAGGATGGAGAGGAAGGGCATTATGCTTTGGCCCTCCAGAGCAGGAGCGCGGCAGCGAGGGCGAATGCGAGGCCTACGTAGCGAAGATAGCTTTGGATGCGGCCGCGCTGGAGGAAGGCGAGCACTCTTGCGCTGACGGAGACTGTGGCGCAACCTGCATTGAAGCCTCCGTTGACGAAGTATGTGTCGACGAAGTTGTCCGTGTAAGCAACGCCGAGGACCAGGTAGGAGATGGCCTGCACGATGGTGTTGAAGAACCAGCGGTCGAGCTTGTCGGCGATGTGCGAGAGCAGTGTGTTGAGGGGGACGATGGTGTGGGCGTAGAGCGCGTCGATATAGAAAGCGCGATGGAGCAGGGAGAATGTGTGTGGCTCGATTTGCTGCAGAGCGTCGGGTTGCTCGGCGTGGGTGATCTTGCGGCCGTAGAGCATCCAGCCGAACGTGAGGCCGATGAAGACCAGCGCGGAGGACGAGAGCATGACGGGAACGATGCCGTTGCCGCTGAAGGCGTGGATGTTGAGGGCGGCGTGTTTGTCCTGGAGGAAGTCCTGGAACCATGGCCACGAGGGCGCACCGATGAAGCCGAGAAGTATGGTGCTGACGGCGAGGATGATGAGCGGGACGGTCATGACGGACGGACTCTCGTGCGGAGGGCCGTCGTGGTGCGCGGCGGCGGAGTCGTAGTCGTCATGCAGGAAGGAATGCGTGGGAAGCGGCCTGCGTGAGGCGGCGGCGAAGACGTAGCAGATCTGCCGCGTCATGTAGAAGGCGGTGAGGAGCGCGCCGATGGCTCCCATGTAAAACGGCGTGTGCGAGAGTGGCCAGTCGTAGGCGGCGTGGAGGATTTCGTCTTTGCTCCAGAAGCCAGAGAAGAAGAGTGGGAAGCCGCAGAGTGCGAGCATGCCGACGGCGTAGGTGGCGAAGGTGAGCGGCATGAAGCGGCGCAGGCCGCCCATGTGGCGGATGTCCTGCTCGCCGTTGGAGCCGTGGATAACGGAGCCTGCGCCGAGGAAGAGCAACGCTTTGAAGAAGGCGTGCGTGATGAGATGGAACATGCCGACGGGAACGCCGCCGACGCCGAGACCCATCATCATGTAACCGAGCTGCGAGATGGTGGAGTAGGCGAGGATGCGTTTGATATCGAACTGCGCGACGGCGATAAGCGCGCCGAAGAGAGCGGTGAACGCACCGATCCAGGTGACGACCTGCAGCGCGATGGAAGGCGTTAGTACGTTGGCGACCTGCGCGCTCATGAGCGGGTAGACGCGCGCGATGAGGAAGACTCCGGCGGCGACCATGGTGGCGGCGTGGATGAGGGCGCTGACGGGAGTGGGGCCTTCCATGGCGTCGGGTAGCCAGACATGGAGTGGGAACTGGCCGGACTTTCCGGCTGCACCGCAGAAGATGAGGATACCGATGCCGGTGGATACGGTGAGGCCGAGGATGGTGGTGTGGGAGACGAGCGCGTTGAGTGCGGAGGGCTCAAGGCAGCCAGCGCCGTTGTCGTAGAAGAGGAGAGTGCCGGTCTGGTGGTAGAGCCAGGCGATGCCGAGGAAGAGGCCGATGTCGCCGATGCGTGTGACGAGGAAGGCTTTCTTTGCTGCGGCTGCGGCAGCGGGGTTCGCGTACCAGAAGCCGATGAGGAGGTAAGAGGTGAGGCCGACGATCTCCCAGTACATGAAAAGAAGCAGAAGGCTGTTGGAGATGATGACGCCGAGCATGGCTCCGGCGAAAAGTGCGAGGAAGCAGAAGAAGCGTGTGAAGTTTTCGTCGTGCTCCATGTAGCCGATGCTGTAGATGAAGATGAGCAGGCCGACGAAGGTGACCATCAGAAGCATGACGACGGTGAGCGGGCTGAGGAGCCAGCCGATGCGGACCCAGTCGCTGCCGAACTGAAACCAGTTGAGGTTGAAGGCTTCCTTGATGTTGTCGCCGTGGCTGATGGAGAGCGTGTGGGTGAAGGCGACGAGGGAAAGCAGGAATGCAACGGCCATGGATCCGATGGCGAGTGAGGCGGCGAGCTTGCGGTGAGGCTGCTTCGCGATGGCAATGATGCCCGCTGCGAGGATAGGCAGCGCGGGGATCAGCCAAAGGTTGGGAAGAATCCAGGTCATTGCTTCTAGGTGCTTAGCCCTTCATGGTGTTGAGGTGGTTGAGGTCGATGTTCTTGTGGTGACGGTAGACGGCGAGGATGATGCCGAGGCCTACGGCGGCTTCGGCGGCGGCGATGCTGATGGAGAAGATGGTGAAGAGGATCCCGGTGAGTGCTTCCGGGTGTGGCCCGTAGCGCCAGAAGGCGATGAAGTTGAGGTTGGCGGCGTTCAGCATGAGCTCGATGCCGATGAGGACGAGGATGGCGTTGCGGCGAGTGAGTGCGCCGGCGAGGCCGATGGAGAAGAGCAGCGAGGAGAGCAGAAGGTAGCCGGTGAGTGGGGTCACTTGCTGCTCCTGTTCTGCGGCATGGCGATGATGACGGCGCCGATGAGCGCGGCGGTGAGGAGCAGCCCCATGATTTCAAGTGGGAGAGCGAAGCTGTGCATGAGGGCGTCGCCGATTTGGTTGGTGGAGACAGCGGGTTGAGCGGGTGTCGGCGTGATGATGTTGCTGTGGATGATGGCCCAGGCGAGGACGGCGAAGGTGGCCAAGGCGGTGATGCAGCCGGTGATCCAGAAGGAAGAGAGCGCGGGTTGCGGGTGAGGACCGGCGCTGCGCGTCATCATGATGGCGAAGACGGCGAGGATGGCGACGGCGCCGACATAGACGAGGATCTGCGTGAAGCTGACGAACTGTGCGCCGAGAAAAAGATAGAGCAGGGCGAGGCCGACGAAGCCGAGCGTTAGCGCGAGGACGCAGTGGATGAGGTTGCGCAGACACATCGCCGCGGAGGCTCCGGTGATGGTGAGTGCGGCGAGGATGAAGAAGATGGCGTGCATGTTGGTCGGCGAAGTCTAGTCGGCGAAGCGGTAGGTGCGGATTTGAAGCTGTTTGCGTTGCTTGAGGTTGAGGTTGAGGAGCAAGCAGGGGATGGCGAGCAAGGCGATGCAGACGAGCCAGCGCAGGATGTTGTGGGGCATCAGGTGCCAGACCGCGGCGTCGAAGATGTTGAGGAGGGTCATGGGCAGCATGAACTTCCAGGCGAAGGCCATGAGCTGGTCCATGCGCAGGCGGGGGAATGTGCCGCGGACCCAGATGAAGGCGGCGATGAAGGCCAGCAGCTTGAGCAGGAACCAGAGGTATGAGGGAATCCAGGTGAGGGACGAAAGGGGTGCGGACCAGCCGCCGAGGAAGAGCGTGATGGCGAGGCCGGAGGTGGCGAACATGCCGAGGTATTCGCCGAGGAAGAAGAGGGCGAACTTGAAGCCGGAGTATTCGATGTAGTAGCCGGCGATGATTTCGGATTCGCCTTCGGGGAGGTCGAAGGGCGAGCGGTTGGACTCGGCGGTGGCGGCGATCATGAAGAGGATGAAGCCGCAGAAGCCCCAAGGCGTGAAGACGTACCAGTGGGGCAGGATGCCGATGTAGCGTGCTTGCGCGTCGACAATGGCGACGGTGGAGAGCGTGCCCGTGGCCATGATGACGACGATGGTTGAGAGGACGAGCGGGATTTCGTAGCTAATCATCTGGGCTACAGCGCGCATGGCTCCGAGGAGCGAATATTTGCTGCGGCTGGACCAGCCGGCCATGAAGACGGCTAGCTCCACCATGGAGCCGATGGCGAAAAAGAAGAGAACGCCGGCGCTGAGGTTCGCGATGACCATGTTGCGGCCGATGGGAAGGACCGCGTAGGCGAGGAATGCGGCGAGGACCAGGAGCAGCGGTGCGAGGAAGTGGACGACCTGGTCGGCTGTGCGGGGGATGACGTCTTCTTTGGTGAGCGATTTGATGCCGTCTGCGATGGGCTGCGAAAAACCGAAGGGACCGACGCGGTTGGGGCCGTAGCGGTTCTGCATGCGTCCGAGGCCTTTGCGCTCGAGGACGGTGGTGATCGCGAAAAGGAGAGGGAAGACGACGAGGACGGGTGCGACGGAAAGGATGGCGGAAGCGATGGGCTGAAACGGGGCAGGGATATGGCCCATGATCGCTGCCTTCGATAGAACGAATACTTGATCGATTGTTTGACTGAGGGGCAGGTGCGTCATTTCTCCGGTGCGCCTCCGGGTGCTGATGGGGCAGGCGGCCTTGGCGCGGCGGCCTTAGCGCGTGCGGCGGCGAGCACGGCGTCGACGTCGGCTGCTTCGGTGGGATGGATGTGGTGGTAGTACTCATTGGACTTGGCGAGGCGCTCTTTGGTCCAAAGAAGATCGCTGAAGCGGCCGGTGGCGCTGGCCTCAAAGTCGTTATCCATTTTGATGGCGTCAAAGGGGCAGACTTCTACGCAGATCTGGCAGCTCATGCAGACGGAGACGTCGATGTTGAAGCGGGTGGGGTAGAACTGGGGTTTGCCGACGGCGTCAGGCTTTTTGTCGGTGCTCTTCTCGATGAAGATGCACTTGGGCGGGCACTCTTTTTCGCAGATGAGGCAGGAGACGCAGCGGAGACCGGCCTGCGGATCGGTACCGTCGTAAACGAGAAAGGGGAAGTTGCGGGAGGCTTCGATGCGCGGTGCGCGCTCTTCGGGGTACTGAATGGTGGTGAGGCGATCTTTATCGACATAGCTGCCGAAAAAGTTTCGGGCTGTCTCTGTTAGTCCTTTTAGGAGGCCATTACCAAGCATCTATCCGTTTTCCCCGCGGAAAAAATAGTGCAATATTGCGCGATCTAACTCTACTCCAAATGCGTGTGTCCAGCGCGCATTTTTAGCGATCGACCTCGCCCATGACGATGTCGATGCTCCCGAGAATGATGACTACGTCGGCTATGTTACGGCCGAGACACATGTCCTCGAGGACGGTGAGATTGATGAGGCTGGGTGGGCGGACGCGATAGCGGTAGGGGTTGGGTGTGCCGTCGCTGATGAGGTAAAAGCCCAGCTCGCCTTTGGGGGCTTCGATGCGGCCGTAGGCTTCGCCGGGCTTGGGGCGAAAGTTGCGGACTTTTGTCTTGGGGTCGGTGATCGGGCCTTCGGGGAGATCGCGCATCGCCTGTTCGAGAATTTTGATCGACTCGCGCATCTCCAGCACGCGGATCATGTAGCGATCGTAGACATCGCCATGGTCGCCCAGCGGTATACGGAAGTTGAAGCGATCGTAGATGCCGTACTTGTCCACCTTGCGAAGGTCGTAGTTGACGCCGCAGGCGCGGAGAACGGGGCCGGTGATGCCGGCGTTGATGGCGAGCTCTCTGGAGAGGACACCGACGCCCTGGGTGCGGGCCATGAGGATTTCATTGCCGGCGAGAAGTGATTCGTACTGGTCGAGGAAGCGAGGGAAGGCTGCGACGACCTGCTTTGCCTGCTCGAGCCAGCCGGCGGGAAGATCGACGCGGCAGCCCCCGAAACGCATGTAGTTACACATCATGCGCGCGCCGGTGAGGGCCTCAAAAAGGTCCAGGATTTTTTCGCGCTCGCGGAAGGCGTACATGAGCGGCGTGCCGCTGGCGCCCATGTCCTGCATGAGGAAGCCGATGAGGGAGGCATGATTCTGCAGGCGGGTGAGCTCGGCGGTGATGACGCGGAGGTATTGCGCGCGCTCCGGAACCTGAACGCCTGCAAGGGTTTCGACCGCGAGTGCGTAGGCCCAGTTGTTGGTGAGCGAGCAGAAGTAGTCGAGGCGATCGGTGTAGGGCATGGAGCCGAGATAGGTTTCGTCTTCGGCAATTTTTTCGTGGTTGCGATGGAGATAGCCAAAGATGGGCTTGAGCTTGACTACGGTTTCGCCATCGAGGACGACATCCATGCGGAAGACGCCGTGCGTGGACGGGTGTTGCGGGCCCATGGAAACTTCTAGGAGCTGGGAATCGCCATCGCTGGACGGCGTGAGGTGGGCGGCGGAAGGGAATTCAGCGATGGCGCTCATGCCGTGCCTCCCTGGTGCTGCATGGTTTTGAGCAGGACCTTGTCGTGTGCGGTGGGCTCGTACTCGTAGTCGTCCGGCTCGACGTAGTCGCGGCGCATCGGGAAGTCAGTAAACTCGTCCCACATAAGAAGGCGTCGAAGATCGGGATGGCCGTCGAAAATGACTCCGAAGAGATCGAAGACTTCGCGCTCCTGAAAGTCGACGCTGCGCCAGATAGAGATGAGTGAAGGCAGGTGGACGCGAGTAGCGCGGTCCTGCGTGCGCATGCGCAGGATGACCGGCCCGTGTTTCAGTTCCATGGAGTAGAGGTGATAGACGACTTCGAGGTACCCGGTGGCCGCCGCTTCTGCGCTTTCGACGTCTTCTTCGAGAGCGTCGCCGGTCTCCTTTGCTTTGCTGGGAGCGGGCCAGTCGATGCCGGTCACGTTGCTGCAGTAATCGAAGCGGTGGTGCGGTGCGCCGCGAAGAAATGTGGCGACGGCGACCGCGTGCTCTGCATCAATGAGCATGGAGTGCTGCGCAGAGGAGCTGGGATTGGGAATGATCTCCAAGCGACAGCCGGGGACATTCGCTTCGATTTCAAGTTTAAGCGGTTCCAGAGTCATCATTATCAGCCAGGGAGATGTTGACGAGTGGCGGATGCCAGACGTCAGGATTTTTTGACGGTTTCAAATCGTGCTCCCCGAATTGGGGAATCGGAAACTCACTCGGCTCGGCGGCGTTGAGATGGCGAGGACGGTTGTCACCGGTCAACTGTTGACCATCGATTTTCTTTTGCAGCTCGATGAAACCTTCGAGAAGAGCTTCAGGACGCGGCGGGCAGCCGGGAATATAAATGTCAACGGGAATATAGCGATCGATGCCCTTAAGGACGTTATATCCCTGCTTGAACGGGCCACCGGAGATGGCGCAGGCGCCCATGGAGATGACGTACTTGGGTTCGGGCATCTGGTTATAGAGGCGGACAATTTGCGGCGCCATCTTTTTGGTAATGGTGCCGGCGACGATCATGAGGTCAGCTTGACGGGGCGAAGGGCGAAAGACTTCCGCGCCGAAGCGGGCGAGATCGTAGCGTGCCATGGTGGTGGCAATCATCTCGATGGCGCAGCAGGCGAGGCCAAAGTTGAGCGGCCAGAGCGAGCTTCTGCGGCCCCAGTTGTAGAGCTCCTGCATGCTGGTCGCGATGACACCTTGGCGGCCCAGCTCGTGTTTGAGTGCTTCATCCATGGATGGACCTTCGAGAGTTCGATGTTACGACCAGGTGAGGACGTTCTTTTGCCAGGCCCAGGCAAGACCTTCGATCAACAGCAAGAGGAAGGTAAGCATGGAGAGACATTCGCCCATGCCGAAGTGAGTGAAGGCTGTGGCGAAGGGCAGAAGGAAGACAACTTCAACATCGAAGACAAGAAAGATAATGGCGTAAAGGTAATAGCCCGGATTGAACTGGACCCACGCATCGCCCGTGGCTTCCAGGCCGCACTCGTAGACTGCGTTTTTGGAGGGGCCGGGTTTAGCTGGCGAAAACTTTTTGGCCCAAAGCCAAGCCAGCGCAAGCGGGGCAGCCGCGAAACCGAGGGCCCCAATGAGCAGAACAAGAATCGGCAGGTAGGAATCGTTCGCCATGTCTTTGAAATCACGGTAGCAGATTTGGGCGATAGCCGCACGGCGCTTGTCAATGTTGCCACCGATCTTTGCTGGCTGATATGCTTCGCGCCTGATCTGGAGACGAATTTTCGCTAAGGTGAGGCGCTATGCAGACAAGCTACAACGGAATCTCTGTCCCTACGAATGGCAAGCCTATTGAATACAAGGACGGCGTGTACACCGTACCCGACCACCCGATTATTCCGTTCATCGAGGGCGACGGCACGGGACGGGATATCTGGCGGGCATCGCAGCGGGTATTCGATGCGGCGGTGGAGAAGGCGTATGGCGGCAAGCGGTCGGTGGCGTGGTTTGAGGTTCTGGCGGGTGAAAAAGCGTACCGCAAGACACAGGATTGGCTGCCGGAAGAGACGGTGAAGGCGACGGTGGACTTCCGCGTGTCTATTAAGGGGCCGCTGACAACGCCGGTTGGGGGCGGAATACGCTCGCTGAATGTGGCCCTGCGGCAACTGATGGATTTGTACCAGTGCATTCGTCCGGTGAAGTACTACGCCGGCGTACCAAGCCCGGTGAAGCACCCGGAACTCGTGGATATCGTGATCTTTCGCGAGAACACGGAAGACATCTATGCGGGCATCGAGTTCCGTGAAGGAACTCCGGAGGCGGCGAAATTTATCTCGTTTGTGAATGACGAGATGCTGAAAGGTGGCAAGAAGAAGATCCGGCTGGATTCTGGCGTTGGCGTGAAGCCGATTTCGATTACGGGCTCAAAGCGGCTGGTGCGCGCGGCCATCAAGTTTGCGTTGAAAGAAGGGCGCAAGACAGTGACGCTGGTGCACAAAGGCAACATTCAGAAGTTCACCGAAGGAGCGTTTCGCGAGTGGGGATACGAGGTCGCAACGGAAGAGTTTCGCGAGCATACGGTGACCGAGCGCGAGAGCTGGATTCTGGGGAATGTGGAAGCGAACCCGAAGATTACTCCGGAGGAGAATGCGGCGCTGATCGAGCCAGGAATCGAATTTGCGGCCAAAGAGTTTGGCGAGTCCGTTGTGGCGGAAGTGAAGCAGGTGATCGCGAGCATTGGTGAATCGCATGGCAATGGCAAGTGGAAGAAGCTGATCCTGGTGAATGACCGCATTGCCGATTCGATCTTTCAGCAGATCATCATCCGGCCTAGCGACTACAGCGTGCTGGCGACGACGAATCTGAATGGCGACTATATTTCGGATGCGGCGGCGGCGCAGGTCGGCGGTTTGGGGATTGCGCCGGGAGGGAACATCGGCGACGGCTATGCGGTCTTTGAGGCAACGCATGGCACGGCGCCGAAGTACGCGGACAAAGATGTGATCAATCCGGGGTCGGTGATTTTGTCGGGCGTGATGCTGTTCGATTTTCTGGGGTGGAAGGAAGCGGCGCGACTGATTGAGTCGTCGATGGAAAAGACGATTCAGCAGAAATTTGTGACGTACGACTTCGAGCGGCAGATGCAGGGAGCGACGAAGGCAAAGACGAGCGAGTTTGCGACGCGGATGATTGAAAATATGTAGGCTTGCTGTTTGTTTCCGAAGGACGGGGGTTGCCATGCTGATCGGGCATTATGGCGCGAGCCTGCTGGTGCGGAGGGTTGACCCTAAGCTGCGAGTCAGCGCCATTTTTGTCGCGGCCCAGTGGATGGACATCGTATGGTGCGTGCTGGTGCTGGTGGGACTAGAGCACCTTAGGATCGTGCCGGGAATCACGGCATCGAACGGGCTGGATCTTTACTTCATGCCTTATAGCCACAGTTTGCCGGCAGCTGCGATCTGGGGTGTCGTTGCGCTGGCGGCCTGCCGGTATGGGTTCAGAATGGAGTGGAAGACGGCGGTTCTGTTTGCAGCGATCGTAAGCGCGCACTGGGTGTTGGATCTTGTCGTACACCGGCGCGATCTGGTGGTGGTGAGCGGAGTAGCCAAAGCGGGGTGGGGGCTGTGGAACCATGCGCTTCTCGCCTTTCTGCTGGAGAGTGCCCTGCTGGTGTGGGGTATAGGGCTTGTGCTGCGGCAAAGCGAGGCGATGTCGATTGTAGGGCTGTACGGTATATCGGTGCTGGGGCTCGCCATGGCGGGGATACAAGTACTGGTGTTCTTTGGGCCGGTACACATGACGGCGAGGCAGACGGTGAGCTGGGCGCTATTCGGGTACGTGGCGTTCGCGGTGATTGCTTTGCTGCTGGAGACGCAGCGTAGCGAGGGGCGAGCCGGGCGACGTACTGGGCAAAGAAAGCCGGTTCCGTTGCTGAAGCTACGGTGAGGCATTCGTCACTTGCTCGTTCGGTGTGTGAGGAGGTGGCTGTCGGCGAAGGTTTGAAATGCTTCCGCTGTGGTGTAGCGATAGGGATGAGGCAACCACTGCTGGATGGCGGTGGAATCGACTCGCCAGGGATGGCGGAGTAGATCAATGGCTGGCGTGGGAGCGGACGCAACCCTCCAATGGGAATGCCAGGCTAGTGTGTTCAAAACAGTCAGGAGACCGTCGGGAACGAGGATGGAACGCCCATGAAGGCGATGCACCATTGCTTGAGCGGTGAGGGAGCCGGGCGCGCCTACATTAAATGTTCCCTGCGCTCCCGCGCGAAGAAGTCCGAGGATGATACGAGTCAGGTCGTCGCGATGGACAAACTGCATGGGCGACTGCGTTGCCGGTAGCGGAACGATTGGGCGGCAAAGATGGTGCACAAAAGCATTGGCTGTGCCCGGGCCAATGACGAAACATGGACGAAGCATAAGCAGCGTCGAGAAGGCTTGTGCAGCACGATACTCGACGACGATTTTTTCGGCGGCCAGCTTATCCAGGGCGTAGTGGAATCCACGATTGGGGCGTAGCGGCGCCGTCTCAGTCAGCGATTGAGGGTTTTCCGGATGGGAACCGTAGACAGTTGCGGAACTAAGATGGAGGAATGCCGCGACGCCAGCGGCTTGTGCGCTCTGGAGGATGGAACGGGTGCCGGTCACAGCGGTGCGACGGCTTCGCATCGGGTCGTGTGCGGGTTCGACCGGATAGGCGGTATGGATAACGGTATCGATCGAGTGCTCGAGAAGAAGACCGGGACACGGATCGATGATGTCTGCAGATTTGAAGCGGAATCTGTCTGCGGAAGAAGCGCGAGAAGACGGCGAGAGATCAATGCCGACGACGTAATCGATGGCCGAATCGGCAAGAAGCGCGTCCACCAGCGCGGAGCCGATCTCGCCAGAACTGCCCGTGACGAGGACGCGCTTCATAGAGCCTTGTCCAGATGATGCCGGAGGCTGCGCCGGTATTGGAAGAAGTCGACTTCGATCGTATGGCGGGAGGTGGGCAGGTATCGCCGGAGGGTGGCGGCGTGGTCTTGCATCGCCCTGGCTGCGGCGTCCGATGGAATCTGGAACCGGCCTTTGAGATGCTTTGCTACAAGCGTGGCCTGAAAATCGGCGAGAGGCCAGATCGATCCGTTGGGCTGGATCAGGCCGAGGAAAAAGAGGCCGGGGTACTGCGGGGGAAAGATGCGCAGATAAAGAGGCGTATCGGGCGGGAGATCGGAGTGAGGGACCGTCAGAAATGGAAATGTAATGCGATAGCCGGTGCAGGCAACGATGAGGTCGAAGTCCTGCTTTGATTGGTCCGCGAAGGTGACGGTGTGGCCATCGACGCTCGCGATGGAACCCTGAATGCGAATGGCACCGTTGGCAACCAGGTTGGGAAATTCGGAGTTGATGAGTGGATGAGTTTGGAAGAAACGGTGATTGGGGCGCGGCAGGCGCCGGAAGGCTGGACCATGGGCCAGGCGAAAGAGCAAGGGAGCGATTAAGCCGATCACAGAATCGGGAAGGTGATGAAGGCGCGCAAGCCACTCGTCGGAAGGAATGCCGAGGATATGGCGCGGGACGATGTGGTATCCGCGGCGAAGACTGAGGGTGGTTTGCCCGGTGCGGCGAGCGAAGTCAGCGGCGATATCCAGCGCTGAGTTACCCCCCCCGAGCACCAGAACGCGCTTGCCCGCATAGGGGAGCGAGGTGCGGAAGCTGTGTGAGTGGATCAGGCTGCCGGAGAAGTGGCCGTTCAGTTCGGGTATGGACGGTTCGGCGTGATGACCGTTGCAGACGCAAACGGCGTCGAAGAGCGAGGAATGACCGGATGCCAGGGTGACTCGCCATGCGTGGCCTTCGGGGGTGACGCTGCGGACTTCCGCACCGCGTTGAAGGTGGGGCTCGAGTTGAAAGTGGCGTGCGAACCGTTGCAGGTAGACAAGGAGGTCATGGCGGGTAGGGTAATCGGACGTCTCCTCCGGAAAGGGAAAGTCCGAGAAGGCGGTGTGGCGCTTCGAACTGATCGACCGCACGCCTTCATAAATGCTGGAATCGCCGGAGGAATCGTTCCCGATCCAGTTGCCGCCCACTTGGCGCTGGCGATCGTAGATGACGAAGTTATGCAGGTTGGCATCGAGCAGCGCGCGGGCCATCGCCAGCCCAGAGGGGCCTGCGCCGAGGATGCAGATGCGCGGCCCCGGCTGGGACGAATCAGTGGTCGGCGATGCGCTGGCGGAGGTCATGTTTCGCGAGGGTGCGTTATCGGGAAGCAACGGAGACGGGGCCCGGTGGAAAGCCGCTGAGGCCAAGGCGCAGGAACTCGGCGCGTTCGAATTGTTCAAGGGCCTGCCGGTCTTCGGGGCCGGCTTCGCCGTCAGGATGAAACGCGAAGAGCAGCCGCATGGTCGCTACGCGCTCCGGACCGTTGTGGACGGAGGCATAGCAGAGAGCGGAGTCGTTGTGCAGGGACTCAAGCGACGTTTGCAGGTGAAGCGTTTGATGGGGAGCCACAAAGCGCCGCAACTTCGCTTCCGAGACCATCGTCAGAAATGGAAGGAGCAGGCGATTGCGCTTCTGGGAAGCAGAGACCTCCACAAGGCGACCGGCGAGCTGCGCACAGGACTCGATAAGAAGAACGCCCGGCGTGATGGGGAAGCCGGGGAAGTGGTCGGCAAAGAGCTCGTCGGGAAAATCGGTCACGGCGGTTCCGGCAGCACGCTCGCCGGGAATGAGTTCCGTAATACCCTTGAGAAGTTGCCAACGCACAGAGCGATTGTAGGCGAAGATGCTCGCAGAGCCAGAAGAATTGAGCCGGTCTTGAGAGAGCTTATGGTGAAATCGGTGCGCGTGACGGGCCGTGCTCCACGGATTTCGGGGCCGAACTGGCGCATGGTTGGGCAGGACGGAGGCTTGTCGATACCGCTAGGGGAGGATTCGCTGTTCGTTTTCGCGGATACCCTGATAGCGACGGGCAACGATTCCGGCGAGGTGGATATCGTCGCACTGCTGCGACAGCGGCAGGGGATATTCCTGGGCAATTGCGCCGGCATCGCCCGCGGCGCCACTGGCTTGAGCGAGGCTATGGGGAAGATCGAGTATTTTGCGGATCCACAAGGACGTCCGCGAGAGCTGCTGGAGATGACAACCGTGGAGCGGCTTTCCGGGTACCGGCTTTGGCCGCAGCATGGTGTCAGGATCGGAGACGCAGTCTATCTGTTTTACCTGGCCATTCAGCAGACGACACAGGGTGATCTGTGGGGCTTTGAGAACCTGGGGACGGGGCTTGCTGTGCTCGATCTTGCGAGCGGACGCTGCCGGCGGGTGATGCATCGGGAAGATTGGCGACTGTGGCCGGAGCTGCCCGCAAGCTGTCATGTTGGCGTGCAGCTTGTTCGTGAGGGCGGGTGGATTTATGTGTTCGGCAGCCGGGAAGAGGGACTGGAGTTTCGCGCGTTCGTCGCCAGGGTGCCCGAGGACAGGATTGCCGATCCGACGGCGTATGAGTTTTTCTGCGGAAGCTTCTGGAGCAGAGACTGGCGAACAAGCCGGACGCTCGGGGAGTGCGGGCGCGACTTCTCGGTGAGCTGGAACGCGCATTTGCAGGGATACCTGATGATCTATCTGGATCCATATACACATGAGTTGCTGATGCGATCCGGTCCGCGTCCGTGGGGACCATTCGGTCCGGCATTGCGGGCAGGTAGAGTTCCCTCCGACGAACGCACGGAGTTGGTGTCGTTGGGCTTTGAGCATCCCCAGTACTCCGGCGAAGGCGGACGCGAACTTGCCATCTCTTATTCACAGCCAAGATTCTTGCAAAATACGCTGGTTGTGGTGGCGCTTGGCGACGGGGCCTTGACACCCCCGATACAATAGAGGAAAGACACAGTTGCCCGGCCTATGCGCCGGATTCTGCACTTAAAGCTCTTTGAAAATCCACGAAGTCCACCCCTAACCCCAATCTCCTGCGGACTTTACGCAGAAAACCGGGGGAGGGGGCCACGCAGATTACGCGTACAAAGTCTCCTCGATGAGGTGAGTCCACTGTGCGGCGATGTTGTCCCAGCAATACTTTGCCTTACGCGTATTTTCGAGCGCGGCGTTTCCATAGCGCGCCCGCGCCTGCTGGTCGCCGTAGAGCCGGTCAAGGGCCCGAGCCACGTCCCGAGGGTCAACGGTTGGGCCGATACGGCCGAGCACCTGGTTTGAGAGGGCGGGCTGCGTGGGCAGAAGGATTGCCGCTTCCCGCCACAGCTCATGCAGGGCAGGGAGATCGGAAACGATCTGAGGTGCGCCGGTAGCGGCATGCTCGAAGCTCACCAATCCCCAGCCTTCTCTGTCGGAGGTATTGATGCCGATGTCGCATGCGTTATAGAGGAGGTTGAGGCTCTCGTCGTCAAGATGAGGGTGAGATGGCTGGGGGTGAGTTGTAAAGACCAGACGGTCGCGAATGCCAAGCCGGTCGGCCAGGGGTATTTCGTGCAGCGCACCAGGACGGCTTGCCATGTGGAGGCAAAGCTTTACGTTGGGCGGTTTGTCCCGGGCAAAGATCGCAAAGCCTTCAAGGGTGAGATCGATGCGCTTGAAGGGCTGATTGCGGTTGGCATTGAGCACGAGGAAACCTTCATCGTGGCTGCGGTCCTGAGGAAAGATCGCGCGGCGGCTTTCGAGGCGGGGAATTGGATGAAAGACACCGGTGTCGACGCCGTGAGGGATGATGGTCACCGGAGGCATCGAGATTGATGACTCTGCAAAAGACCGCAAGAGCAGTTGGCGGGCGGCGGCTGTGAAGACGATCAGGTGGTCGGCGAGAGCGATCACGGGAAGCAAATCCGAGGGCAGCGACTGGGCTTCGTCCACAGCGCAGTAACAAAGCACGCGGGGAGAGTGGGGCATCGCGCGAAGGGTGGCGATGCGCTGCGCGCAGACCCAGGGCTCATCGAGGACGAGGCAGACATCGGGCTGCAGCTTTCCAACCAGGGCGATCAGCGTTTCGGCGGAGTGCAGAAGGCCGGGGTTGGGGTGCAGTGTATATGCCGAGGATGGAGAGACGATGCTCGGAAGATTGATGGCCAGCCAATGGACATCGAAGGAGTCGGCAAGCCGCGTGGCCACGACCTGTAGAACGCGAGCAAAGCCGGTAGGAATACCGGCATGCCCGATCAGCAGGAGGACAGGTTTTGAGGGTTGAAGGGAAGCCACGGCCTCAGACGAGGGCGAGAGAGGCATGGTTGAACGGATACAGATTGTTCGACTCAAGATATTGGTCCACAACCTTGGATAGGGCCTCGGTCATGGAGCTAAGTTGGCCCGGCTGGTTCATGACGGAATTAATTTGCTGAATCATATCGGTCTTGCCGGATGGGCTGTTGAATGCTTCCGCTGCGAGGTTGTTGTAGGACTGGGTATTGGTTCCGGGAGGAAAGCTCAGGATGTTCACCGTGGTGTTGATGTTGGGAGCGCCGCCGCTGGTGGGCACCGTGAGGTTGATCGAATTGACCTGAAGGTCGAGAACACCCTGGGCGAGCTGAGTGATTTCGAACATGATCGCGGCATTGCTGACGCCGACGATCGAAGCAGTGAAGGTCCCGGCGCCGGTGTAAGGAACCGAGGCGAGGTCACACGTCTTTCCATCGGTGCTGCAGCAGCAGTGCTGCAACAGGCTGAAGTTGCCGGAGATTACCGGCTCGGGCGGAAGATTGGGCAGCGTGGAGAAGACGATGTTCGTGGAAATCTGCAAGGGAAGATCGTTGTTCTGAACGGTCATGCCCTGGATGAGTGCGTTGGAGAACCCGGAGACGAGAAGGTCTCCCGCCGCTCCACCCAACGTCAGGACCGGGGCGTTGGCGGGATCGCCGATGTAGTCATCCTTGTAGCTGGCGCAGACGCTGGGGTTGGCGCCGCCGATGTCAGAACATATATTGCTGGCAGCGTTGAGCATATCGGTGCTGTTCATGGTGAAGGGCCAGTTCATCGCGATGTTCTTGCCGTATGGATCGTAGCCATTGCTGGCCAGCCACGTGGGGAAGTAGAAGGCGTTCCCGGGCGTGTTGAGGTTGTTAACGACTCCGTTAAGGATCTGCTGTACGTATTGCTGGAGCGTCTGCGACATGGGAAAGTCTCCTGTTGGTGAAGATAGTGTTTGAAAAACCGCTTAGCCCGCGTGGATGATTTCGAGAATCTGGCCGTAGTTTCGGTCGCGATAGGGTTCAAAGGCAGCTATGACCTCTTCCGCCGCGGCTTTGTACGCCGGACTACCGGCGGTTGCGGTGGTGGTGATCAGATCGATGACCAACGGCAGGTGGACATCGCGTTCGTAGTCGGCACTGGCGCGATGGGTCGCAATTTGTTCGCGGGCGCGTGTCATGATCTCTGCGTTGGTCAGCAGCAGCGTGTTGGCCTCATCGCGATGCACATAGTAGTGATGCAGCACGGCATGCGCTCCGGGAGCCGCGGCGAGCTCCGCCAGCAATTCGGGTGTGGGCGTGAACGGCGGGGCGATGTTGGTGTCGGTTTGCGCGGCTGGCGTCATCGCATCGTAGGCTGTGGTGCTGCTGCAGATCTTGGAGATATCGTCCCAGACTTCGGAAGCGATCGCATAGGCATCGTCGAAGGCTTCTCCCAGCTGGGTGACGATGGCCTGAGCCACATCGGCAATCGCGTAGCCGAGCTGAATCAGGGCCTTCGCGATCTCCTTGGCGATCTGGACAACGAAGTTCAGCATGGCTTCGGCGTTATTCAGAATCCAATTGACGATGAACTTGCCAAAGTCGGAGAAGACGCTGACGGCAGCATTGATGTCTAGATCGACCGGAATGTTGAAGTCGATAGCGCCCCAGCTAAAGGCGATGTCGAAGTGAAAGAACTGGGCGCTCGAGGGCATCCAGCCGTCCCCGCACGGCGGCGAGGAGGGCATCGTGGTACCAAGAGCGAGGCACACACTGATTGACGGGCCGGAAATGGTGAACTGCGGAATGACGCCCCAGGGGCCCAGCGTGATCGACGGAGGATTGAAGCCGAGGTCGCTTGACGCGGCGAAGACGCTCTTGTCGAGATCCAGGAAGACGTGAAGCTTGTCCGAGAAGACGTTATCGCCGACGCTCAGGTCCACATCGAATTCGAACATGCTTGAGGAAGCGGCGGCGCTGACGGAGAGGTTGACGAGACCGAGGATGCTGAGGCTGCCCTGGATGCAGAAATAGGCGTTGGTGACGTTCCCCGAGCAGGTGCAGTATCCGGATGCGGTGGTGTCGATGCAGGCGGAGGGGAAGGAAGCGCCATTGGCACCGCCGATGGTGATCCAGTTGATGCCGGCCCCCGAAATAACGATTGGGCCTCCATTGTGGCTGATGCTTCCCTTGGCCTGGACAGAGGTCTTCGGCTGAGTGATGAGGCAGAAGGCAAAGTCGAGGTCATAGCCGAAGAAGTCGATGTCGCCGGTGGCGCCGATGCCGGGCTGGTATGTTTTGCTGCCAATGGTGGTCGGCGCGGCACAAGCGTAGAAGGACAAATCGGTGAACGAGATGTTGCTCAACAGCGGAAAGCCGCCGAGATTGAGCTCAGGGATGAACGCGTCGATCAGCTGAGCAAGGGTGACGCTCTTGCCGGCATCGACCGACGACAGTGCGGCGCTCACGAAGATGGGAACTTCGAAATCGTCAAAGACCGCGGCGGCGGAGAGCGCGACCGCATTGTCTCCAGATCCAACGTCGATGGTTCCGGACAGCCCGATGGTGATGCCTCCATCTTCGGCAGCCAAAGAAAGCGCGAAGATGATGTCGACGATGGTGAGGTTGGGGATGCCGAAGGGATCGACCCAGCCCTTGCCGTCATTTCCCGTGAGGGTCAGCGTCGCGGTCAGGGCGGGATCGTCGCCGTAGGTGAAGGTACCATCTCCGATAACGTCGAGAGTTTGGCTGGAGGAGATCGTGATGATGGCTTCAATATCGAGGTCGATCGTCCCGGAGGTGGCGGAGGTGGATTGCCATGTCAGGGAGAATGTGGAGATTTCGAAGTCTCCGGGGCTACTGGTGTTGGCCAGCGCTGCCGAAACTGACGCCTTATCGAGGCCGCCATCCTGCGGGATGATAGCCGTGAGATCGAGGCTGGCATTGCCCACAATGAACTTTGCGATCTTCGCAAGGTCGCCGCCCATGGTCATCTGCGTGAAGACGGTGAGTCCAGGAGTGACCTGTGAAGGCACGAAGGGGAAGGTGGAAAAGTCGGAGAGATCGGTTTCAGTGATGGTGGAGAAAAATGCTCCGATTTCGCCGCTTAACGTGATGCTGCTGAGGACGGGGAAATCCGCAAACGGCGTCCACGAGCCGGTGACGACCGCGCCACCAAGGAAGCCGAGCTTGCTCTTCACATACTGGAGTTCGAGCAGGCCGGTGGCGGAAAGGCCATCGCCTTCAAACTGAATGCTCGGGACGATCTTCAACTTGTAGCTCTGGTCTCCCGGGTCGACGGTCAGCGAAAGCGACCCGCCGGTGAATATGAGTTTCGTGAACGGGTAGGTGTTGAGCAGGGCGGGCCAGGCATCGGAAACCGGTATGTCGGCAACGATTTTGGCGTTGAAGGTAAGAGTAACGTTGGTACCGTCGGTCGAAGCGAAGACCGCCGTGATCTGATAGCCGCTCAGCAGCGGCGCGCCGGTTCCGGTTCCGGTGATGGTGGCGCTTGAGGCATCGCCGGTAAGCGTGAAGCCGCCACCGATGTCGATTGATCCACTGAATAGCTGGTCGATGGCGGTGCCGATCGCATCTCCGAATTGGGTTTTGATATCGGATGTGATGGCGATCGCATTGTTCTTGACGAAGGTTTCAAGTGTGCCTTTGACGTCGAGACTCATGGGTGACTCCTCAGAGAAGTAACGGCGGTGCGCGGGAAACGGAAGCGACTAGCGGATGGGAGGAGTGCCTTCCATGAGAGCCAGGGACAGGAGCCGGCCAACATGAGGGAGCAGGGACGACGCCGTCAGACTGTTGGTGATCTGGCGCGACAACACCGACTTCAGAAAGTTGGCCTTCGCTACCGCCGCCGATAGCTCGGGATGCAGCTTGCCGGGGAAGACGCCCAGGGCAAGGTCGACGTTCTGGACGATCCCGTCCACGGCATCGAAGTGGACCGCGGGAGTGCCATCTTCAAGCTGTGTAACGGTGCCCGTCAATTTGAGGGAAGGAGCGGGAACATAGGAGACAAACCCGCTCTGGATGGGCCGCGTAGTCTCCTCGCGGATGATAACGCCTCGCCGAACCGCCTCTTCTTCGCGTTCGATGGCTTCGTGAATGGGCTTGTTGCGCTCGTTAATCGCGGCCAGCCAATCCGGCTCGACGAACTTCGCGATGGCTGACGCTGAGGGAGGCGTGCCGGTAGACACGATGTTAAAGACGGTATCTACGGTCTGAGCAGTTCCTGAGTGGTCTACCGTGGCTATTTTGAAGTTGGATGCTGCCGTTGCTGCATCGTTGTTCTTCTGCACATTGCAGGCAACTACAAGAAGATTCTGCATGTGGTACGAGTGTTGCCTGTAATTGTCGTTGTAGGTCTTGCCGTCCGTGCTGTTGACGATGACCGTTGATGTGTTTCCAGGCTGGGCCGCCGTGGCGGTGAGGTCGGCAAAGCCCTTGGTGGTGTCGCCGTACATATCGTCATTGGCCCAGTGATAGCCGAAGGACTGGTTCTGGAACGCCGTGGAGAACGCCTCATTGTGGGTGTAGTACGTGTTGAGCATTTGCTGGCCGTTCGCTGTTTGCGAGAGCCTGGGCTGGTAGGTCCGGGCGAGCGCCAGGTCCGGATCTGCGTCCATCGCTGACGATTGAAAAAGTGGATGTCCACGAAACGTGCGCGTGGCCATCTTGAGGGCATCGCCGGTTGCGCGTCCGCGGCGGACTTCATAATCGCCGGCAAACTTGAGTGCGGTGAAGATGAGTTCCACGCTCAACTTGCCCGAGGCCGGATCGAACGAAAGCGTTCCTCCTTTCACCTTCCACATGTCGGAGACGACGGCGTTCTGGAGTTCGACCGTTACGATGCCGAAGGCGGTGCTGTTGAGCACTACGATTTGGCCTGTATTGGGAACGTTGACGGTGAGCGGCCGAAACCAGGAGAACCCGACTCGGGTCTTCTTCTGAAGCGTGTTTGGCAGGTAGAAGGGGCTCTTGGCATCCCACAACGCATTCCAGGCGTGCAGGACTTCAGGGGTGGTGGGAACAGGCATCGCGTTCTCCTGATTTATGTTGCTTACAGCGGGCGCGGCAGATACTCGGCTAGGCAGCTTGCAGGTTCACGATGAGTCGAATGCACATGCTATGAACCAGGCGTTCCTGAAAAAGCAATCCCGGGAGATGACGAAGCATATCACGCTCTTGTGAAACGCAAGAAAAATATTTTGGGCTTCCGGCGTTGCGCTTCAAGGAGTCGCTTGTTACCTTTTCGGTGGACTCTCCTTCCCAAGGGCGGCCATCCATAATTGAGCAGAGTTGAAGGGGGAAACGACGAGTGAGCGACCCAGTCCGCCGGTCTAAGGAACTCGTCGACGCGGAGCTTGTCCGTTTCGAAGCAACGCTGCTGGACGCGCTGAAGCCACAGGCCGAATACCTGACGCAGGCCGAGTATGAAACCTATCGACGCGGCAAACGGCTGCGTCCACTGCTGTTGCTGCTAAGTGCGTGGTCGGTGGCGCCGGAAGGAACAACGGAGCTGTCCGACAAAGTGATCAAGGCGTCGGTGTCGCTGGAGATGCTGCATGTCGCGACGCTGATCCATGACGACATTGTCGATGTCGCTCCGACGCGACGCGGGGTGCAGACGGTGTACTCGGAGCGCGGCGCGGAAATGGCGGTGCTTATCGGAGACATGCAGTTCATCCAGGCGATCCGCTGCTTTGTAGAAGGGATCGACGCGCAGAAGGACATGGATTTGGTGAAGATGGTCCTGAATGTGGGTTTCGACCTGTGCCGCGGAGAACTGGACGAAATCATGACGGATCCCTCGATGGGAACCGAGGAGTTGATCCGCCGGTACTTTCGAACCATCGACCGCAAGACATCGACGTTATTTGGTCTGGCGTGCGAGTCGGGTGCGCTGCTTGTCGGAGCGAGTGAGGGCAAGGCGTTTCGTCTGGGCCGTTATGGCCGGCGCTTCGGCACAGCATTTCAGATCATGGACGACATCTTCGATCTGATCCGCCCGGAGGAACTGGCGGGCAAGAGCCGGGGCATCGATATCGTGCAGGGGCGGCTATCGCTGCCGATTCTGTATGCGATGGAAGGCATGGCGGAAGATACCGCGTTGCGCAGGATACTGCGGAAGGAAGCGCACAACGAGGCCGATCTCGAAGCGGCGATTGCCTCGGTGACATCCTCGCCGGGCCTGCTGCGCGCGTACTCCAAAGCGCGTGAGTTGGCGCTTGAAGGTGTCGATGCGTTGGCGGAATTTCCGGAGTCTCCGTACCGCACGGCCCTTGAAGAGATTGCGATGCATGTTGTCGATCGCAGTTTCGACGCCCCGGACTAATCTGTTTTGCCGGAGGGCTTACGGGCGAGCATCGCGAGTTCCCCGGCTTCTTCTCCACCCAGCCGGCGAAAGAGCTGCATCCAGCGCTCCTGCCGGTGGCCTTGCAGGGCAGGCGGCTGGATGCGCTGGATCGGCTCGAATCCAGTCGACTGTAGCAGATGGGTGAGGGAAGTCTCATTGAAGAATTGGCAGTGGACGATGGGGGAAACGGCGTCCCATGTCTTGCCCATGAGCTTGAACTGGAGAGATTCGCTGTCGGGCACGGCAATGTAGAGCAAGCCACCGGGGTGGAGAGCGGCGTGAACGCGCTCAAGTGCTGTAGGCGGATCGAGGACGTGCTCAAGGACGTGACTCATCGCAACGTGGTCAAAGGCGCCCCAGGGAAGATCTTCTCCCTCCAGGCTGCGATGCTGGATACGGTCGGCGAGGGCTTCGTCGAGATGGCTGCGCACCAGGTTCGATGGCTCGATGCCGTAGACCTGGAAGCCCAGAGCGCGTGCCGCCATCAGGAGATGGCCTTCACCATAGCCGATGTCCAGCAGGCGCTGGCCGTAGGAGTGCCGGCGCAGCGTGTGGCAAATGAATTCGGCGTAAATTTTTTGCGATTGCAGGAACGGATCGTAGGCGGTCTCGATTGACTCGGCGGCCAACTGCGCGACATATCGCGGCGCGAGGCGCGGACTGACGTAGAGATGAGAGCACTGAGGGCAGCGATTGAACTGGAAGCCCTGTTTGCGAAAGCGTGCTGTGCCTCTGGAGGAGCGGCAGACGGGGCAGTCGACCAGTTCGAGCGCATCGAGACCCAGCCGCTGCACGAACTCTTCGAGGTTGGAGAACCAGGCTAGCCCAATTCGGGTCGGGCTGGTTGTCGGCTTGTCGGCAGCCGATTGCAGGAAGCCGAGGCGCGCGAGGTTGTCGTGGGTTTCGGCGAGCTTGATTGACAGCACGGAACGTGCAGGCTCGAGCAGTTCGAGCGATTGCGTCCATAACTCGAGCAAGTGGGAGCCTACGTTCTGCTCGACGAAGGAAAAGACCTTGGCTTTGTCCGGCGCGACGCTGTGTCGATAGACCGAGACGATGTTTGCGCTGCCCTGCAGTTCGTCGCGCGTGTAATCCTCCAGGTCGTTGATCTTCTGGGCCAGGGCGTAGTAGCTCATGAGAATGGGATGCAGCGGCGAACGATGCTCGGGGTCGAGAGCGTCATAGAGCAGCAGCCAATAATCAACGTTCTTGCGACGAATCAGGCACTCGTAGAACTCGGGACTCCAACTGTCGGAGCCTGAGCGGTCCATGATCGTGCCGAGCACTACGCCTCGATAAGAAGCGATGATCTGGCGCAGAAAGCGGCCAGCGGAAGGAGCGACGCCGTCCAATTGCAGCAGACTCTCGACCAGCAGCAGCACGCCCATCATCACGGTGACCGCATCGGCCTGGCCTCCGGGAGGACCATCTTCGCCGAGCGATGAAAGCAGTGTGTAACGTCGGCCGCGGTAGAGGTAATGCCGGTCGAGGAAATCATCGAAGACGCGGCCGGAAAAGTAGCAAAGGATGCAGCCGCCGAGGTTCGGAGGTAGCTCGCCCGGGGCGAACCCGAGAGCGATGGCGTAGTAGGGCAGGTCTCCGAGCGCCCAACGCATCCATGCCACGTAATCCGCTGTGCGGCGACCCAGATCGATGCACAGTGGGTTGTCGTCACTGATCTCGGCGATGGAACGCTCGAACCGTTCGATCGCCTCGTACATATCCGTTTCGATTTGACTGCGGTGGTCATCGAGGGCCCGTTCATGGGCAGCATGGAAATTCGACGTAACTTGCTCGGCTGCCAGTCGGTGCGTTGCGAGGTTTTGCTGGATGTCCTGAGTCAGCAAGGAGCGATCTCCAATTCTCTCGGGGCGAGTACAGCCTGGGCCAGGCTCCGAAGGGCAAGGGCGAGGGTGACCGCGGCGGAGCCGGCCCCATAGACGAGGAGATCGCGGGGCCAGAGCCACGGCGGCTGCGGGTCGAGAAGAAGTGTATCGATACATCGGTCGACAGCCGCGCCGATAGCGGGACGGCCATCGTCGCAAACGGTGAGGATCGTGATGCCGAGTACGTTGTGTAGACGATTGCCGAAGACACCGCTGGGAGTCATCTGCTCCAGAGCTAGATGGAGCATGATGGCGCGCTGGGTGGGGTCGAGGGTGAGCGCCCTTTGGCGATGCGCCTGGGCGATGGCCCACAGCGGCAGAATTGGGTCGGACAAAGATTCGATGCGGACAAACAACGCTGTAGGCACGGCGGCATCGCAGCTTCCGGCAAGGTTCAGCAACCGCACGGTGAAGATCTGGCCGAGCAAATCATCGGGTTGCGACGCGCTCAGCTGTGTGGTCAAGGTGGCGTAGTCGCGCTGGGGTCGCGAGATTTTGTCGAGATACATCAGGTAGCAGAACGCGGTCGTAGCAAGGTCGAACGGAGAGTCGCCATGAAGTCCAAAACGCCGCCAGCAGCCGTTCGACGATTGACTGGCCGCGAGGTGCAGGCGCAAACGCCAGCGCAGCGTGCTGACAATGGTCCGGAACTGAGCACGACCGGCAGCGGGTACAAGGTCGAAGAGACGTTCGTGGAAGTGCGGGGAACTAGTATCCAGGCAGTCTAGCGCGTCGAGAGCAAGAGCGGACAGCAAGGGGCATGCAAAAGGCGTGGCGTAGCCGTCAATATCGCGATAACTGACCAGTTCCCCGGTGGGAAGCTGTTGCCGCAACAGCCATGGAACAGATCTGACGACAAGCTGTTCGAGCAACTGCTGGCGATGGCTGTTGGCCGGCTTATCCATGGTCAGCCTGCGTTGCTGGTTTGGGTTGGTCAGGTTGCAGGATGTACTTGCAGAGGTTGGAGTTCTTCCATTCGCGAAACCGGTGGCGCAGATGCCGCCGCAGTGCAGGAGTGGCTTCGGTCAGTTCGCCATCGATTGCGACGAACGGAGGCAGCAGGTCATCATAATCGTTGTCGCCGAAGAGAACGTCGTAGTCGACAGAAAGCGACTGCGCGAGGTTGAGGAATGTTCGCTGCGCATGCCGGACGCGTGCCCATGAATCCTGCAATGCTGGCAGGTCCTCCCGCGAGTCTTCCGTGGCGAGGAAGAGAGCGTCGAGCCTGGCAATCTGCTGTCGGAGATCTTCCGCGGCGGATGATAGAGGCATTACGTCCGAAGCTCGCAATAGGTCCGTCAGTAACGCGCGAATGCCGCGTGCCACCGAGGGCAGAGGGTCAACCGAGCTGAAGTAGAAGCTGTTGGGCGAGGGTGACCGCCATGGTTCCGTGCGTGGCTTGCCAAGGACGACGGTAAGTCGGCGGAATAGCTGTGCCGCATGCGCAGGGAAGGAGTCGGCCGTGATGATCACGTCGGCCGCATCGGAGAACGTGAAGATGTCGGCAATCGACAAGGTCGTGCCAGGCTTGCCGGCCTGCGACGGGACTTCAACGCGAACGTTGCGGCCGAAGTAGTGGGTCTCTACCTTGCGGGCGAGTGCGAAGGCGAGGCTGCGGGTCGCCAGGTTGGGACCGGTATTGATGAGCATGCGCACCGGAGTATCCAGACTGTCAGGAAGGATCGAGCAGAGCAGTTGCCCCCAATACCGCTCGGAAGGATCTTCCTTGGAGGTGAAGGGGTTCACGAAGACGATCAACTCTTCTCGGGCAGCGGCGTTGGGGCGCGGGGTGACAGGCATCAGGCATTCCGTATCGAGTTCGTACGGCGCTCCGATCCAGTGCAGGATGGCCCGCATGCAATCGTAATAGCTGGAAAAGTTGCCTTCGTCGAACTCCGTATGCCAATGCCGATGCTGGACTTTGTCGAGGGCGACAACGCGCCGCGGTCCCAGGGCGATCTCGAGATAGCGTGCGACCGTGGGCTCGTAGCATAGAGAGTTCGCCAGCTTGGGATTCTCGAAGTCGATCATGACCAACAGGTCGAAGGGAGCAGTGCGAATGGCGGTCACCAGGTTCCGCAGATCGGTGTAATGCTGCACACGGTCCACCTGATCGACGCGGTCCCAGACCTGTGGGTAAGAAGAGGAAACCGTGATGTCGGCCTCGGGGAGCAGCAGTCGCAAAGCGCGGGGCAGGGAAAAAGTAATGATCTCGTCGCCAATGCCAATGGCCGGGCCGATGAGCACCAGCACACGACGCACTCCAGCGAGGAACGAGGGGCTCGGCGGTTGATCGAGCGACAGGTAGTTGCGTGGAAGCAGAGGCTCGCTCAGGATGCGCAGAGCGCGCTGAATTTCCGGGGCGATGCGCGTGAGGTTTGCTGGAGTGAGTGTGCTCAACGGCTCGGCCAAAGCGGCAACGGAAGGCTGTGGCGCGTTGGCGAGAATCGGGATGAGCGAACGCAGGCCGCCGACGCGAGAGGCCCGGTAGTGAAGGTTGCTTTCGCTGATAGGCCGGCGCGCCAGAAACGTCAGGTACCGGCTGTATAGGATCAGCGGCAAAACGAGTTCAGGGGATTCACGCGGAAGAAAGGTCTTCTGGTCCATTAGCCAACCCTGTGGAAGGCGTGGATCAGCCACTCTTGGCCAGGCTCCGCATCGAAGCGAATCAGATAGCCGAGCAGAACGGTATTCATGGCTTGTTTGATCTTGTGGAGGTAATCGATCTGCAATGTGGCCTGGATCAAGATGCCGCGTGTAAAAAACACCGGATCGGGGATCTCAGTGAGGGAGACGCGGCATTCGGGGCCGCGCCACTCATCCAGAAACTGTTCCAGGCGCATGCGCAGGAAATGGATGTCCATGTCGATTTCGTTCTCGAACAGGTGGTAGTCCGCTGCGATGCAGCTCATGGCTTGATCGATGTCCGATTGTTCGAGAGCGTGGATGAAGCGGTACAGGCAGTCGACGGCTGAAGCAGCCGCTGTGGGGTTCCAGACTTCGCTGCGCGCTGGCTCGGAGAGAGCCAGGGTCGCTTCCAGAGACGATGCCGGGGTCGCGGAGAAATATGTGTCCCAGCGCGCGTCGGGTGAACTTGAAGACAGCGGAGCGACTGCATCGGGCTGCCATGCTGCAAGCAGATCCGTGGCGCAGAGAATGCCGGGAAGCTCTTCAAAGTGGCTTTCGGGGAGGTACCACGGGGTCAGCAGTTCAGCGGAAGGTTCGTGCTCAGAGATGTGAGCGGCGGGTGGGTTCAGCTTCTCTTCAAGCATGGTTCGCCTTTCTCTGGAGTGGGACGATCCTGGGGCCGACGTTCGATTGTTATTCGAGAACGGTATGAAAGTCCACGGATTGTTTCAGCGGACGATTGGGAGTAGCATACCCGAACATCGCAGCACAGAGCCGTAGTGGCGGCTTGCGGTGCAGGCCATGCTGGACATTCATGCAGAGTAACGAGAAGAGTGAAAGCAATGCTTTTGCAATTGGTTCCCGAGAAGAAACCGTGGATGGAACGCACACTTTTGGTGGCGGGTCTGTGCTTTCTCGCCGTCTGGAAGGCGCTACATCTGCCACGCGATATCTGGCCACAACCTATGCGCGGCATCCTCAAAAACTGGACATGGGGGATGTTCCGTGTGGTGATTGGGTCATGGGTCACGGCCGCTTACATTGATCAGCCCTGCACGCTTAAAGTGCCCTCCCCGATGGTAGCCAAGGCCGAAGTGCTGCCTGAATACAGCCTGTCCGCGGACGAGTTGCAAGGGTTTTACGATCGCGGATACCTGGGGCCCTATCCGGCGTTTTCGGCCGATGAGGTGAAGGACCTGGCGGCCTCGCTGCTGACACGACGAAACTTTCCCAACTACGTATACGGCATCGTTACGGATCGTGACCTGCACTTCGAAGATGAGCTGCTGCTGAAGTTTCTGAACCATCCTGCGATCATCGAGCGGGCTGCACAGCTTCTGGGTCCGGACCTCGCCTGCTGGCGTTCTCAGGTATTTCTGAAGGAAGCCGGTGGCCGCGCGATCCAGTGGCATCAGGCGAGCACCTACATGATGGAGGACTATCTGCAGCCCGCCCTGCAGCCGCTCGACCGCAATCAGCTGTTTCAAATTACGGTTTGGATCGCCTTGGACCCGGCGACGGTGCATAACGGCTGCATGCAGGTCCTTCCAGGGACCCACAAGGAGATCCGGAAGATCCGCTTTGGCGGTGACGATGGTTTCTATCAGGTGAACTTCAACCTGGAGTTCCAGGAAGATCCAAAGTCGGCCATACCTCTCGAAGTACCGCCGGGACACTTCATTCTTTTCTCCGAGCGCGTCATCCACAGCTCCGGTCCGAATACCAGCAACGATCGCCGCATGGCGGTCAACTTCCGGCTGATTCCGCCAAGCGTCAAGGTCTACCCTGACCAGCAGGTTCACCGCGCGATGCACATGGGACAACACTACCCACTGGACCGTTGGGCGCTTGTGTTGCTGCGTGGCGAGGACCGTTATCAGGTGAATAAGGTCAGGCGGCTCACGGCATCGCAGCTCTCGCCGCGTGCAGCACAAGCCCGCGGGCCGGAGGCATAGCATGCGGGTGCTTGTGCTCACGGCTGATTTGCCTCCGCATGTTCGTTCGGGCATTGGCCGCTCGGTCGGATATCAGGTGGCCGCGTTGGCGGGGCTCGGTTGCAAGACGGATGTAGCAACCACCGTGCATGGTGCTTCGCTGCCTTCCGTTCGTGTAACGCAGCTAAGTACCGGGCGTTTTCCGCAAGCACTTCGAGGGAGCGATGTCTTGCATCTGCATTCGCTGCGGTTGGCGGAACTTGCCTGGCAGTTGAAGAAGCGTGACGGCAGTAGCCTGCTCTACACAGCACACTCACTCCTGGAGCGCGAGTTGGCTTGCACTCCAGAGGCCGCAGCATGGATCAGGGTACAAGAGAGACTCCTCCAGCAAGCAGACCATGTGATCTTCCTGAGCGAAGGCGAGAGACGTTATGCCCTCAAGACATGGCCGTGTCTACGCGGAAGAAGCAGTGTGCTTCCGCATGGAATTCCTGTCGCACCACTGGAGCCGTGTTCCTTCAGCGGGCCGCCGATCATTCTATTTGCCGGAAGGTTTTGTCGTTCGAAGGGCATCGATGTCGCGGTCGCAATTATGCGCACGCTGCTGCGGAACGATTCGAGCGCGACCGTTGTACTGGCGGGCGGACAGGGTGACGCTGCTTCTGAGCGGCTGGTTTCAGAACTGGTGAGCGACTACCCGGCCCGATGCCTCGCCCCGGGATGGCTCTCGCAGAATGCGCTGAATGATTGGTTGCGTCGAACCACAGTTCTGCTGGTGCCGAGCCGCTATGAACCCTTCGGCATGATCGCTCTTGAGGCCCAGGCGAAGGGCGTACCGGTACTGGGGGCAAGGGTCGATGGCATGGCCGATCTGTTGGGGAAAATGTCCGGTGGAGCCACTGTAGCGGACCATGATGCCGAGCATTGGGCCCAGGTGCTGGAACGCATGCTTGCCGATCGCGCTGGGCTTGCCTCCATGAGCGAACGTGGCCCGCGATACGTTCACGCGGAGTTCGGATTGGCGGCCCATGCGGAGCGGTATCTGCGCTTGTTGCGCAGTTGCGTCCCTCAACGCGACAAGGGTACAGTCGTTCCAAGCAGCGAGACATTTTGGCAAGCTGAGGACCTGACGCCATGTGGCTGAGAGATCGTGTTGTGCTGATCACCGGTGGCTCGCGTGGGATCGGCAGGGCCACGGCTCTCCGCATGGCCGAAGAAAAGCCAGCGCACATCGCGGTGGTCTATGCGCTGGACCATGAAGCAGCCGAGAGCACGGTCAAAGAATTGGAGCAGTGTGGAATAAGTGCGTCGGCGATTTGCGCGGATGTAGGACAGGAAGAAGAACTACGACGCGTCTTCGATCTGATGGAAGAGCGTCATGGCCGGATCGATGTCTTCATCAGCAACGCGGCGCGGGCGTCGTTCGTGCCACTGCTCGAGGTCTCTGCGCGCACATGGCAGAAGGTCGGCGACCTGAATACGCGGGCGTTTCTGCTGGGAGCGCAGATGGCCGCCAAGCTTATGCCCGACGGTAGCAGGATCATCGCCCTCAGCAGTCTCGGATCGAGCTTCTGTTTACCGAACTACGGTGCGCTGGGCGCGGCGAAGGCTGCGATGGAAGCATTGGTGCGTTATCTCGCGGTGGAACTTGCCCCGCGCAATATTCATGTGAACGCTGTTTGCGGAGGTTTCGTCGACACGGATAGCACACGGCTGCTCGAAAACTTCAAGGGAGTTGCGGCGGAAGTGGCTGCGCGCACTCCCGCCGGCCGCATCGCGCAACCGGACGATATTGCAGGAGTGGTCCTGCTGCTGTGCCGCAGCGAGGCAAACTGGGTGCGGGGTCAGACCATCGTGGCCGATGGTGGATACTCGCTGAGGGGTTGATGGAATGGCTTGCCTGTTGGGGATGATCGCGCTGGTGACGGGAGCTTCGCGGGGCATCGGCGCCGCGATTGCCCGCCATATGGCTGGCGAGGGTGCGACCGTTGTGGTGAATTACCGCAATAGTGAAGCCCAGGCCCGGAGCGTTGTGCAAGACATTGAAGCCGCAGGCGGAACCGCCATGGTCTGGCAGGCAGACGTCACCAAACAGTTGGAGGTTCGCACGATGGTCGAAGCGATTCGAGAACGCTTCGGTCACGTGGATGTTCTGGTCTGCAACGCCGGCATCGTGCGCGATGGCCTGACCAGCGGCATGAGCTATGAAGACTGGACCGAGGTAGTGGATGTGAATCTTAACGGCGCCTTCATCGTCATCCGGGAAGTCCTTGCGGACATGGTCGCGCGACGTCAGGGCAACATCGTATGTATCGCCTCCGTGCATGCGGAAGCCGGCGGCGCAGGGCATTGCAACTACGCCGCTTCAAAGGCCGGTCTGCTCGCGCTCACCCGCTCTCTGGCGATTGAAGTGGCTCCGCGCGGCATTCGCGTCAACGCGGTGTCTCCGGGGCTGATTGTGACGGATATGACCAGGGACATACGAGAGGCTGCCGGCCCCGAGTTGCTGCGGCAAATCCCAATGCGTCGGTTCGGCGATCCGATCGAAGTGGCGCGGGCCGTCACCTTTCTAGCCTCACCAGAGGCCAGTTACATCACCGGGACAACGTTATTGGTATCGGGGGGATTGGGCCTATGAATCAGGGAGGCGATTTGAGCGACCCGCGGTCGGTGGAACAAGTGGTGATCGAGATCGTGGCGCGATCGCTGGAACGGACGACAGACGAGGTGACTCTAAACTCGCGTTTCTGGGGCGAACTCGATGCAGAGTCGCTCGACATGCTGGACATCATCTATGCGCTGGAGCGGCGCTTCCGCATCCGGATGCCGCGGCTGAACCTGTTGCAGCGGGCTGTCGACCTGTTCGGAGAAGACGTCATCATCAAAGGCGGCATAGTGACCGAACGTGGCATTGAGCTCATGCGCGTCTCGATGCCCGAAGTGCCTGCCGAATGGATGAAGCCGGGAATGCGAATCTACGATTTTCGGAAAGTGATCACGGTAGGATCATTCGTCCGCGTGGTGGAACGCTGCTTGGAAGCAGTCGATAAGCTGCGCTGCAGCCGCTGCGGCGGCCAGCCCGAGGGCGTGGAGATGACCTTGCGCTGCACCGGTTGCGGGATGCCGATTGAGCTCCCGTCGGGCGAACAATTGCTTGTGCAGGACCTGAGGATCTACGCGCAAAGACTGAGCCCTCCCCTGGTTGAAGTGCAGACCGGTCTCAGAGATGAGGCATGAAGTCATGGACCGGCGAAGGGTAGTGATCACGGGGATGGGGTCGGTGACCGGGTTCGGCTGCGGGGTGGAGCGGACCTGGCAAGGCGTCATCGCGGGTCACAGTGCCGTTGCAGCGTATTACCCCTTCGACGACAGGACACAACCGGCGGAGGCAGCCGGCGCCGTGAATCTCGCGGAGCTTCCCGAAGAAACCGCCGGTCTGGGAAGGGCTGCGCGGTTCGGGCTCGCAGCGGGCCGCGAAGCTTGGTTTGACGCGGGCTTTTCGTTGCCATGCCGTTCGCCGGAAGGCGTAGGGGTTTGCATCGGAGTGTCAACGTTTCCAGTCATCGAAGACCGCGTCGACCGGTTGAGTGTTCTGCTGAAGGACGGTGAGTGGGACATGCAGGAGTATGCCCAACTATGCCGCGAACGTCCCTGTCTGCTAACGCAGAGCGATGCCGCGGGAGTCTCCTCTTTGCTGTCGGAGATGCTGGGCGCGCGCGGACGGTCGATGACGGTGCAGGCCGCCTGCACATCCGCGGCGCAGGCGATCGGTCATGCCTTCGAAACGTTGCGCGCCGGAGAGGGCGAGGTAGTGTTGGCCGGAGGGACCGACAGTATGTTGTCGATGATGTGTATTACGGGCTTCAAACTGCTGGGCAGCCTGGCGCAACGATGGGAACATCCCGCTCAGGCTTCCCGGCCCTTCGACCGGACACGAGACGGGTTCGTCCTCGCGGAGGGCGCGGCGATACTGGTGCTTGAGGAGCTGGAGCATGCACGCAGTCGTGGCGCGAGAATCTATGCAGAAGTGATCGGCTATGGTTCGTCCTGCGATGCCTTCCGCTTCACCGACATGGAACCCTCGGGCCGCGGTCCCGTGCAGTGCATGCGCAACGCGCTTGCAGACGCCGGCATAACGCCCGAGTCGGTGGGCTATGTGAATGCACATGGAACCGCGACTCCGCTGAACGACCGCATCGAGACCATGGCCATCCGCGAAGTCTTCGGCCCACATGCCGATGCGGGATTGGCGGTGAGTTCGACGAAATCGCAGCTTGGGCACTTGTTGTGCGCCGCCGGGGCCGTGGAGATGATGGTGACCGCGCTTGCCGTACACCACGGTGTTTTGCCGCCGACGATCAATCTGGAGCGGTCCGATCCGGAATGTGACCTCGACTATGTGAGCGCGAAAGCACGGCCCTCGCAGGTAGAAATCGCCATGTCCAACTCCTTTGGTTTCGGCGGCCAGAATGGGTCGCTGGTGGTGCGCCGATGGAACGAGAGCAACAGCGACAGCAGTGTTTCCATATCGGCGCAGCCGGAACGGCGCAGAGTCTGTATCACGGCGGTCGGGGTGCAGTCTCCACTCGGGCTGGATTGGCCCGGACATCGGCGAGCGTGGGCGAAGGGGATAGGCGCAATGTCCGCGACCGGGCGAGACTTTGTGAAGCTGGGTGTGCCTTGCGCCGGTCTCATTCCCGCAGAGGAATCGGCTTCCTCCATCCGCAATCGGATGTTGCGCAAGATTCTTACACGGTCCGCAGGGTTCGCCGTCGCGGCGGCGGGCGAGGCTTTGCGCGTCTCAGCATTGCCCGCGCAACTGGTGCGCACCGCCGAATTGTATGTGGGGAGCCCGGGCCTCGACCAGGACCTCAACGTCTTTGCGGAAGCGTTGTTGCAGTCTCTTGAAGGCGAAGAAGGCCATGCCACATTTTCATATAGCAGGTTCACTCGTCAGGGGACATCGCTGATCGATCCGTTGTTCCTCGTCCGTTCGCTTCCCAACGCAGGATTGTGCGGGACCGCCATCGAGTTCAATATGCAGGGACGCAATCTCAACATCACCAATGGCGCGACCTCCGGCATGTTGGCACTGACCTCTGCGGCCGCGGCGATCTCCCGTGGCGATACCGATGTGGCCCTGGCTGGCGGCTATGACTCGCTGGTCCAGATGGAGGTTCTGCTCGGACATCTCGGTGCGGGCCGCATTGCTATGGAAGGAATCGACGGCGGCTATCTACCCGCGGAGGGTGCGGTTTTTTTCGTGCTGGAAGAGATGGAATTTGCTCGTCGGCGGGGAGCCAATGGCCTAGCCGAAGTGACCGGATGGGGAACGTCGCATTCGAGCGCCGAAGAGGCCAGCCACGGGCTCGAGCGGGCGGCACGGACCAGCTTGGAAGGCTATGGGGGACCTCCAGCAATGGTCTTCGGAGATGGCCTGCGGTTGGCCAACCATGACGCCATGGAAGCCGAGGTCATTGGACGGCTGGGCCAACATGTTCGATTGAACACAGCAGTAGAGCGGTTGGGATTTGCTGGCGGAGTGACCGGACTGTTCTCCACTCTGCACGCTCTCGCATCGCTCAGGGAAGTCGTCGCTCCGGTCATTGCGTGGACTAGTGACCGCGGACGGAACCATGTGGCCGTTGCGCTCCGAAGCGTTGCTCCCGAGGTGACTGCGTGAAGGGCTCCCTCCAGTGGATTCTCGCCATGCTGCCTCGTTACGGGGGCCGGCGTGCACTTGGGCTTCGTGGAGAGTATGGCACTCGCTGGTGGACCTACATGGACTTGTACCGGCATTCGCTCAGAGCTGCGCAACTGTTTTCCCAGCGGGGACTATTGCCAGGCGACCGCGTACTGCTGTGGGGTGAGAACTCTCCCGAATGGGTAGCGTGTTTGCTGGGAGCGGCGCTGCGAGGATTGGTCATCGTCCCCATAGATGCCAAGGCGGAGAAGAACGAGGTGCAGGAAACAGCAGCACGCACCGGAGCGAGATTGCTGCTGGCAGGTGAACGCAGGCCGCTCGTTGGCGTAGGCATCCATACAGTCGCGATGAATGCGCTCGACAGAGTGATGCCGGGAGAGTTGGAGCTACTACGTACGCCGGTCACAGAGCAGAATTCCGCTGTCATCTTGTTCACCGCCGGTTCTTCCGGCGAACCGCACGGCGTCATTCTCAACCACGGCAACCTCGCCAGCCAGGTGGCCCACTTTAGCTATTGGACCGGCATTCTCCGGGCGATTCCCACACGCCTTCTCGCGCTCTCCCCACTGAGTCATGTGCAGGGATTGATGCTGAGCGCATGCGTTCCTCTCTCCCTCGGGTTGAGCGTCCTCTATAGCCACTCGATCGAGCCGGAACACCTCGAGCGCACCCTGCGCGAAGGTAAGGTCAGAGTGCTCTCCACCGTGCCGCGCGTGTTGGCCACGCTGCAAGCTTCGCTGACGGCGAAAAGCCATGAGACTGGCCATCGAGCCGGTTGGACCCTGCGCCGGAAGCTCTTGGGCCGGCTATTTCGCATAGTGCTGGTCGGCGGCGCGACCCTGCCGAAGACGCAGGAAGATTTTTGGCGCGGCCTCGGCTGCGTAGTGGTGCAAGGCTATGGATCGACCGAGACGACGGCTTTCGTCTCCGTGAATCGTCCATTGATAGGAAGGCGCGGATCAGTCGGAAAGATGGTTCACCGCGGTTCCGTGCGTTTAGCGGCGGACGGCGAAATCCTGGTGCGGGGCCCTCACCTTTCGCCCGGATACTTTGGTACGAGAGCCTCTCTGGATCAGAGTCCGGATGGGTATCTGCGGACCGGCGACCTCGGAGAGGTAGACAAGCGAGGACGCCTGTTTTTTCTAGGCCGCCGTGAGGACAGGATCGTCACGGCCGAGGGACACACGCTGCATCCGAACGGGATCGAGACCGTCCTTCGTGAAATCGAAGGCGTCGACGACATTATCGTGATGCCGGTGATGCAGGATGGGTTGGAGCATGTCCACGCCGTACTCGTGATGGATCCGTCTATGGCTGCGACCGCGATCCTCGAGGCAAACCGGAGACTGCCTGAAGCGGCGCGAATCAGGAGCTGGACCGTTTGGCCGGATACAGACTTTCCATGTGGAGCTCTCGGCAAACCGAAGCGCACTGAAATCATGCAGCAGGTCCAAGCCGCGCTAAAGCAAGGAGAGTCCCTCTCAAGCCGGCGACGCTTTCCGCTCGAAGACACCCTGGCAACAGCCATGGAAGAGCCGGATCGTCCCCACCGCCTCCAACGCGTACGCCGGGTGTTGATACAACAGCAAGATTCTCCCCGAACCTTCAACGGCCTGCTCGAACTGCTACGGCCCCTCGGCATGGACTCGATCGATGTAGCTGAGCTCACTACGCTTTTGAGAAAGGATGCTCCGGCGTCAGTTGTACCCCCAAACCCACCGCCTGATCTCCCCGCTCCTCCTCCGCGTTCCGGCGCACCGCTGCGCAATCCGGTTTGGCAGATGTGGCCGGGCGCTGGTGCGTTGCGCCTGTTAGGGCAGGCGGCATTCCTCAAAACGGCGCGCCGCTGGGTACATGCACAAGCCGGCGGAGCAACGCTTCCCGTCGATGGTCGTCCGTTGCTGTTCGCAGTCAGCGTACATGACCGGCAGCACATTCTGGAGTTCGTCGCGATTCTCTTCACGCTTCCGCAGTGCTACCGCCGCCGTGTAATCGTCACCATTGGCGACGCGCATATCTTCGAATCCCACTTCTACCGCAGGCCGGGAGACACGCTTCTCCGGAAGTGGACAGCCGGCTTCATGGCAGAGTTCGGCGTGCCTTCCGTCCTCCCGTATATCCTTTCCCCTGGCGATACGGTGATGGCCCTCATGGAAAACTGCCGTGCAATCGAAGCAGGTTTCTCGCCGCTGATGACTTGGGACCTTCTTTCCGCAACGGTCGCTTGCGAGACTGGAATCCCCGTGGTTCCGGTGCGCATGACCGGTCGCCGTGCAGATTGGTCTGCCGACATGCAGATAGAGTTTGGAGAGCCCGTCGCGCCGCGCCCGGGATTCACCGCAGCCGAGTTCGAGCAAGGGGTGCGGCAAAAACTAAGCGCGATGGGAGCACAATCGAGGACGTGGCCATGAACCCGGAACCTGAGCTCAAATTGTTCGTCGCCCATCCGTATAAGGGCCCCTCGCCGCTGCAACGGTTGCTCTTCAGCCGGCCGTGGGAACGGGCCACGCGCAATTTTGTTCGTCAGTTGCGGCGGCGGACCCGCTCAGGATCGGAGTACAACATCATCGGTCTTTGCTCGACCGGACATGGAGCCAGCATCGCGCTTGTGTCGTCGCGCTACGGCGTGCGGGCTCTCAACCTGGAGCGTTTCGCGGGCAGGAAGAATGCAATATGGATGGCTCGCGAAGAGTATCGCGAGCTGCGGGAGTCGGAGGACCCAACTCCTGCCGGCATCCGGTTCTGCCTGAAGGATAGCCAACTTCGGCTTCCGCCCATCCTCGTCTTCGAAGACACTTGGGAAGCTGTCTTCGCGGCGCTCGTGCGTGGCCTACCGCTCACTCCGCGCGACATCGACTTCGTCGCCGGTAGCGAAAGCCACTTCGGAATCAATAAAGGATGGCTCGGCGGCCATCTCAGTCTTTACTTTTCCCGTGCCATCGTCCGCACCGATCTGGAGCATCATGCCGTGCATCGCTACCAGGCCTTTCTTGGCAGCGGATTCTCCGAGGCTGCGGTGTTGACTGCGGACGCTTCCGGCGAGCCGCTGCCGCGTCTGGACGGCAAGTGCATCTCTATGACATTTGCCAACGCGGTCGACAGCAGCTTCTCGGTCTTCGCCGAATACACTTCTCCCGAATCGAGCCCCGGTCGCGTCTACAACAGCTTCAATAACTTCCTCGGGTTTGAGCCGGGTGAAGAAGGCAAGACAATGGGTCTGTCTTCTTATGGTCGCGACGATTGCTACCATCACCTGCGTCCATTGCTGACGCTGAACGACGACGGCTCCTTCGATTTTCCCAGTGAAGAAGTACTCAAGGCCGCGTTGCATGACTACGGCGTCAAGCGCCGCCGCCATAAGATGCAGCCTAGTGAAAAGCATGAAGACGTGGCATGCGCGGCCCAACTGTTGCTCGATGACATGATGCGAAATGCCGTAGCGGCTTTAGAGCGAGGAACCACTTCGAAGAACTTGTGCCTTGCGGGAGGGACTGCGCTCAATAGCGTCACCAACGAGCGCGTCTTTCGCGGCTCACGTTTCGAGAACATATACATCATGCCTAACGCTGGAGATCTGGGCCACTCGCTAGGCTGTGCTTTCTATGCGGAACGCGTATTCGCGGGTGGTCCTCCGCGACGATTGTGCGACAGCGACGGCCTCGGACCACCATATTCGGAGACGGATGTGGAGGAAGCCATTCAGAAGCGTGGGCTTGCCTCGATAAGAGTGCAAGACCCGGCAGCATGCGCCGCGCAGTTGATAGCGCAAGGTCAGATCATTGGTTGGTTCCAGGGAGGCTCGGAGTTCGGTCCGCGCTCGCTCGGCTTCCGCAGCATCCTGACAGACTGCCGGGACCCAGGGATGAAGGACCGGCTCAACGACCGGGTCAAACACCGCGAAGGCTTTCGGCCGTTTGCTCCCGCGGTGCTGGAGGAAAAAGTGGGAGAGTACTTCGACCTGCGCGGCCATAGCCCCTTCATGCTGCGGGTCGTGGATGTTCAGCCGTCAAAGCAGAGCGTGATCCCATCCGTGACCCATGTCGATGGAACCGCGCGTGTGCAGACGGTCACGGAAAAAAACAATCCGTTGTTCTACCGTCTGATTGCGGCCTTCGACAGCCTTACGGGAGTGCCGGTGGTCCTGAATACTTCATTCAACGTTGCGGGCCGGCCAATCGTGGAAACGCCGCTGGACGCGATCGATTGCTTTCTTTCGACTGAGATCGATTCCCTTGTGCTGCATGATTTCCTCCTCACGAAAGAGGCCGTTGCGTGACCGCCAGACGAAACCGGCCACGGAGACTTTGTCTGGCAAAATGTTGGGGTAGTTGTAGGCTCAGGATTTTCTAGCGTCGACATTTACCCCAAATTGTAACGATGAGTCATCAAGCGATGGCAGATGCGACCAGCGCTTTGGCTTCGGTTTGAATTTGTTTCAAGTGATCGGGGCCGTTGAAGCTTTCGGCGTAGATTTTGTAGACGTCTTCGGTGCCGGACGGGCGGGCGGCGAACCAGCCGTTTTCGGTGGTGACCTTCAGGCCACCGATGGAGGCTTTGTTGCCGGGGGCTTCGGTAAGGATGGCGGTGATGGGTTCGCCGGCCAGGTCCTTGGCGGAGACCTGCGTGGCGTTCAGCTTGGCAAGCTTGGCCTTTTCTTCCTTCGTGGCTTCGGCATCGATGCGCTGGTAGACGGGGTCGCCGTACTTGGCGGTGAGCTCGTGGTAGAGCTGGCCGGGGTCCTTGCCGGTGCGGGCGGTCATTTCTGCTGCGAGGAGGCCGCAGATAAGGCCGTCCTTGTCGGTGGTCCAGACGGTCCCGTCGCGGCGGAGGAAGGTGGCGCCGGCGGACTCTTCGCCGACGAAGCCGAGCTGGCCGCCGATGAGTCCGTCGACGAACCATTTGAAGCCTACGGGGACTTCGAGCATGGTGCGGTTGAGGCCGGCGGCTACGCGGTCGATGATGCTGGAGCTGACGAGCGTTTTGCCGATGCCTACGGCGGCGGACCACTGGGGGCGGTGGGTGAAGAGGTATTGAATGCAGACCGCAAGGTAGTGGTTGGGGTTGAGGAGGCCGGTGAAGCGGGTGACGATGCCGTGGCGGTCGTGGTCGGTGTCGCAGGCCCAGGCTACGTCGAACTTGTCTTTGTTGGCGATCATGCTCGCCATCGCGAAGGGTGAGGAGCAGTCCATGCGAATCTTGCTGTCCCAGTCGAGGGTCATGAAGCGGAAGGTGGGGTCGATGTAGGGGTTGAGAACTTCAAGAGGCAGTTTGTACTGATCCGCGATGCGCGGCCAATAGGCGACGCCAGCACCGCCCAGCGGGTCGACGGCGAGTTTGAGGGCGGTTCCGCTGAGGGCCTCGAAGTCGATGACGTTGGCGAGGTCGTTGACGTAGGTCGTGATGTAGTCGTGCTTGTGGGTGGTGTCGGCAGCGAGGGCGCGGGCGTAGGAAATGCGTTTTACACCCTGAAGCTTTGCGGCGATGAGTTCGTTGGCGCGGTTCTGGATCCAGTTGGTGGCGTCGGCGTCGGCTGGGCCGCCGTTGGGTGGGTTGTACTTGAAGCCGCCGTCTTCAGGAGGGTTGTGGCTGGGGGTGATGACGATGCCGTCGGCGGGTTCTTTTGCGCCGGAGCCGTTGTACTCGAGGATGGCGTGCGAGAGGACCGGTGTGGGCGTGTAGCCGTGGTCCTGGTCGATCATCACCGTGACGCCGTTGGCGGCGAGGACTTCGAGGGCTGTCGCGAAGGCGGGCTCGGAGAGTGCGTGCGTGTCCTTTGCGAGGAAGATGGGGCCGGTGGTGTTGTGGGTGGCGCGGAACTCGACGATGGCCTGCGTGATGGCGAGGATATGCGCGTAGTTGAAGCTGGTCGTGAGCGAGGAGCCGCGATGGCCGGATGTTCCGAAGCTGACGCGTTGCGCGGGATTTTCGGGGTCGGGATGGTTGGCGTAGAAGGCGGTGACAAGAGCGGGCAGGTTCACGAGCTTGTCGGGAGAAGAGAGGTGACCAGGGGTGTTGAGGAGGGCGTCAAGGGACATGGAAGAAAGCATACGGCCTTGGATGCAGAAAGCAAAAGCCTTGAACGCAAAGGTCGCGAAGGAAGAACGCGAAGGGCGCGGAGGTTATACCGGGCGGCGGAGGCGGTAGAAGGCGTAGCCAAGGATGTTGATGAGAGCGGTGACGCCGAGGATTTTGATGGCGAAAGGGATGGGGGCGTCGGTGCCGTCAAAAGGGTAGGCGTTGAGCAGGAAGGTGAAGAGGACGACGAGGAAGCCGAGGGCGCTGAGCAAGACGACCCAGAAGGGGACTCGGTTGATGAAGAGTTTGGCGCCGAGGATGGGGATGGCGAACATGGCGAGGTAGGCGATGACGTAGAGCTCGTTGGAGGCGTTGTTGAGGGTATTGAAGGTCTCGGCGGCATGTTTGCCGGCGCTGGCGAGAACGATGAAGCCAGCGATGAGCAGAGAACTGACCAGGACGGAGTTGGTGGGAGTTTTGTAGCGGGGATGCAGGCGGGAAAACCAGGTGGGGATGAGGTGGTCCCAGCCGGCTGTCATGGGGAGGCGGGTGACTCCGGTGAAGATGTAGCTGGCCGCGCCGAAGATGCGGATCTGGAGCAGCAGGATAACGAAGCGTGCGGCGAAGGTGCCGAGGACGTTGCTGCCGAAGGCGAGGCGCAGTGTCTGCGGGATGGGAGCGACGTAGTTGAGGGTCGATCCGGTGAGTTCGTGGAAGGCGAGGACCGAAGCGGTGCCGAGGATGAACATGACGATGATGATCGGGCTGGCGATGACGATGGAGAGGCCGATGTTGCGGCTGGGTGCTTTGGCTTCGCCGGCCATGATGGCGATGTACTCGAGGCCTGAGGCGGCGAAGAGGGTTTGGGCGATGAGCGCAAGAGAGGTGGGGTCGGTTTTGGGGAGATGCAGCTCAAACGGCGTGTAGTTGATGGGCAGGTGGTGGGCGTAGGCCCAGAAGGGCGCGAGGATGAGGAGCGCGAAGGCCATCATCATGGAACCGCCGGAGATGTTGTGGATCCACTTACCGAGCGCGAGGCCGCGGAAGGCGGTAAGAGCGAGCGCGGTGAGCAGGATGGCGAGCGCGGGCAGGACGACGTAGTGGTTGTCGGGGATCCAGGCGGCCGATGGGCCGACCATGAAAGCGAACTCGGACGGGATTTGAGAGAGAAGGAAGGCAATGACGACGAGGCCATAAGCCCAGATGTTCCAGGCGGTGAGGAAGCCGATGGTATCGCCGAATGCTTTGCGCGCCCAGACGTAAAGGCCGCCTTCGAGCGGTAGGGCCCGGTTGAGGACGAAGACCACGACGGCCATGGGGAGGTAGAAGATGGCGAAGGCGAAGATCCAGACGAGTGTCTGCGCGTGGCCGAGACCGGCGGCGAGGCCTACCCAGGAGCTGCCGACGACCGTGAGGACCTGCGAGAAGACCAGATCGCGGAGGGTCAGCTGGCGTGAGAGGTGGTGGTCTTCATATTGGTCTGAGGAGTGGTCGGGGGTGGCGGCCATTGGGGAGATGGTCTCACAGAATGGCCGCCCTTGATGCTACTGCGGTCCGTGGTACTCCTCGACCGGATCGGCGGAGTGGACCCAGGCGGAGTAGATGAGATCGCGGAGTTCAATGGCGCCGGCGGCGAGGCGCTCGTCGGTGAAGGCTTTGCCGTCGGGGGTGCCCGCATCTTTGAAGCCTCCGGCCTTTTCGAGCTGGTAGGTCTTTTCGACCAGTGTGCTGGTGTGGCGGAGGTAGGTGAAGTATTGGGTCCACTCGTCGGTGATATCGACAGGCTTGGTGGCGGCGACGAGCGGGGCTACGTCTGTGGGTTTGACGTTGGCGCTGACGTTGATGCTCTCAAAGAGCGAGTGGATGCGATGCTCGGTGGTATAGCCGTTGGGGTTGGGGCCGGTCCAGCCATTGTACTGGATGGTGATGTGGAGCGGCTGCGAGCCGTCGCCGACGTAGTGGCCGAGCCAGCCGGCGTCGAAAAGGATAGCGTCTTCGACGGGCGCGGTGTCCTGGTTGGCGGCGACGAGCTTACGGTAGTCGCGGAGATCGCTCTTCAGGCGCTCCCAGACTTCCTCCACCTGCCAGGGTTGGAAGCCGACTGTTTCGAAGCTTTTGATTTCGGGATGTTGTGGGAGGGCGGCGGACAAGGCGCGGATGAAGTCGTAGCGCTCGCGCGGGAACTTGTAGCCGGCGACGCAGTCCTTGGGGCCTTCGGTGCAGGAAGTGGCGCCGTAAATGGCCCACTCGTAGTCGAGGAAATGGTCGGGGGATTGCGTGTCGGAGAGCTCTTTCTCACCGCGGCCCTTCCACCGGTCGGGTTCGGGACCGAGGTACTCGATGGTGTCGAGCGCGTTGCCGTTGCGGAGGAAGGCGGGGACGTCCGCCGGGAGGTACTGCACGGCGAGGCGGTTGATCATCATGTGGCCGTCGCGGCCCCAGCCCCAGGCGGGAGTGGAGGCGAGGGTGGTGAGGAGAGCGAGAGCGGCGAAGGCGCGGGGGAGCGAAAGCTTGTGCATGGAGGAAGTATAGCGGTGGTTCAAGAATAAGGCGGTCGTGCTTTGCGCAATACCCCGCCCTGCCGCGCTGTGAAGCTGCAGCAAGGCTGGGCAATCGGCATAACTACTTGGCGAGGGTTGCTAAGGTCGACTTCTTCAGCTTGAGGATCATGCCGGCGTTGCGGTCGGCTACTTCGCTGACGTGATACTCGGCGGAGGAGCCGATGACCTGGGCTACTTCGGACGGCGTTAGCTTGTAGTCAGTGGCGAGCCAGTCGGCCATATTGCCAGTGGCGCTCCTGAAGGCTTCATTGAGATCACCTTCGAGGCCCATGGAGATGATGGCGTCGTCGGTTTCTACGCGTGGGTCGCCGATGTGCTTGTTGGGGATGACGTCGACGGTGACTTCGACGTCCATCGAGGTTTCGAGCGCGTTGCCGTTGAGTTCGCCGTCACCTTGCGCGGCGTGGCCGTCGCCGAAGTAGAGCAGCGCGCCGGGGTTGGTGACGGGAAGGTAGATCGTGGCCCCTTCGGCGATCTGGTTGAAGTCCATGTTGCCGCCGTAGAAGCCTGAGTCGCCGGTGCCTGGAGGCGCCATCGCGAGTGGCGTAGCTGTCGCCATGCAACCGAGCATGGGATGCAGTGGGATGGCGAACGTCTTGACATGATCACCGGAGTTGATGGGAGAGGCTGTGCCGGCGGCGAGGTCGATGTGCCACCGGACAGACTTATTGTTGTCCTTGGATTTTACGGCGAGGTCCGGGCCGAGGCCGCGCGAGACGATATTGTCGTCGGAGCCTGCCCAGTCGCGGTTCAGTTTCAGATGGACGATGTGGACGACGAGCGTGTCGCCAGGGTTCGCGCCCTTGATGTAGAAGGGGCCCGTCTCAGGATTGCCGCCGGAGACGCGCTGGATGGAGTACTCATCGGAGCCGCCGGCGTCGACCGTGGTGGTATGGATGGTGTCGCCCGGGTTCACGGTGAGAACGGGCTTGTTGAAGGGCGAGAACTGGCGATAGAAGACGGTGGGAATGAAATCGTGGCGCTGGGGTGTGGGGTGCTCGAGCGGCGGGATGAGCGTGGCCGTCATGGGGAAGACGAGAGGATGCGCGGGATCGGTGATGTCGACTTCGGTGCATGTCCCGCGGAGCGTGCCGTCTTCAAGCTTGCCGGTGAAGGCGTCGGTGTTGCCCTCTGTGTCTTTGGATATGAAGCTGACAGAGGCGCCCGAGACGGTGCCGGTAAGCTTGTCGCCGGTGAACTCGCCGGTGAGCGCGGTGCCTTTCTGATCGAAGTTGAGCGAGAGATAGCGCGGACTGCCGAAGAGTTCGGCGGTGACCTGCCAGCGGCCCGTAAGCGTGGGTGAAGGCGTTGGGGTTTGCGCGGAGACGCTGAGCGCTGCGGCGAGGAGGCAGAGAGGAAGCTTCATTGTTTGCTCCGGTGACTGGAATTGGACAGTGCAGGGACCGAGTGGTTATGTCAACGAAATATTTCGTAGGTGGTAGTACGGGATGTTTGGGGTAGTGGTTCCGTGGATTCGTGCGAAGAGTAAAAGAAGCCGGTCGCGCTTCGCACACTTACATCGTGGGGCTAGACGAGAACGGGCGTCTCGGCCAGGACGGGGGAATTGAAGACGCGGCGGTAGCGGGCGATCTGCTCGACGGGGCCCGTGGATTTGCGGGGGTTGTCGGAGAGCTTGACCGTGGGGATGCCGTCGGCGCTGGTGAGTTTGCAGACGAGCGAGATGGGCTCGAAGGTGTCTTCGCCGCGGGGGTGGCAGTCGCGGAAGTCGTTGGTGAGCAGCGTGCCCCAGCCGGCGGAGAACCGTATGCGGCCGTTGAAGTACTGGTGCAGGCGGGTGATGTCGTCGACGTCCAGGCCGTCGGAGGCGATGAGGCGTTTTTTGCGGGGGTCTTCGCCGCGCTGGAGGAGCCAGGCGATGTACTCGTCGCCGGCTTCGAAGGGGTCTTTGGAGTCGACGCGCTCGCCGGTCCACCTGGCTGTCCAGTCGGGTGCGCCTTGCAGAAACTGGCTGGTGCCGAAGGTGTCGGGGAGCATGATGAGCAGCTCGCCGCCGTAGCTCTGCTGCCAGAGTTTCAGCACATCGTATTGGGATTGGCGAAGGTCTTCGTCCGAGCCACGCGAGGCCATTGCCGCCATGGCCATGGGAAGTTCATGCGCATTGGTGCCGATGGCTTCGAGGTTGTGCTTGTAGGCGAGCGCAGTATTGGAGGTACCCGACATCCGCGGGGCTTGACCAGGAAGATTGAGCGCGGAGGCCAGAGCTTCGACGGCGTACTCCTGCCAGAGGAAGCTGTGGCGGCGGCGGGTGCCAAAGTCTGAGAGGCGGAGGTCGGGGACATGCCGGAGGAGCTCGATCTTGTCCCAAAGGCGTGTTTTGGCACGGGCGTAGAGCACATCGAGTTCGAGCTCGGTCAGTTCAGCGAGCGCGGAGCGGGTCTTCATCTCGCTGACAATGGCGAGGGAGTAGACCTCCCACATTGTTACTTCGGACCATAGGCCGGAGAAGCGGATAACGAGCTGACCGTCGTGTTCTGAAATTTCGTAGTCAGAGAGTTGGAAGCTGTTTTCGAGCCACTCGAGGAACGCCGGCTGGAAGATCTGCTTGACGCCGTAGAAAGTATTGCCGGCCAGCCACACAAGCTCCGAACGGAGAAAGCGCAGGCCGCGGACGTGCTCCATCTGCTCGCGGAGTGCGGCGGCGGAGATGCGGTCTGCGAGGCGCACGCGGATGGTGCGGTTGTGGATCTCGCTGGTGACGGGCGTGGCGGGGAAGTTCTTCCAGATGAACTGGAGCATGAGCAACTTGTAGAAGTCGGTGTCGAGCAGCGAGCGGACAATGGGATCGAGCTTCCAGTTATGGTTATGCGCGCGCTCGGCGAAGTTGACGTTCATCGATGTCTCCGGACAGGGTAAGGGTATCAAGGGAAGAAGGCTTTGACGCAAAGTTTGCGGAGGAAGCGGAGTAGTGCGGAGTGGAAGGAAAAAATATGTCAAGGACGCTTGACATGTCAAGGAAGCTTGTCGTAAAGTTTGCTTGTCATTATGACAAGGAGACTTGACATGTTGAGTCCTGCGGCGCGGCGGTATAAGAAGACGAGTTTGAGTGTGTTGGTGAGTTACTTTGTACTGTTTCCTCTAGCGGATTACATCGCTCTGCGGACGCACCCGGCTGGTGTTGAGCTCTGGTTGCTGGCAGCGATGCCGTTGTTGCCGATCGCCATTGTGTTGGTGTTGCTGGGGCGGTATCTGCGTGAGGAGAAAGACGGCTACAAGCGCGATCTCGCGGTGCGGTGCTTGCTTTGGGGCACGGCCGGCGCGGTCATGGTGAATCTGTTCTCCGGGTTCCTCAAAATCTTCGGATGGAAGGGGCAACTGTTTCCGTTCACGGAGTTCTTTGTGTTCGCGCTGATGATATTGGCGGCGAAGTTGTCGTATCGCGTGGCTGACAGGGTGCCCGCGGATGAATAACCGCCTGAAGGTGTTGCGCGCCGAGAAGGGCTGGTCGCAGCAGGAGCTCGCGGACAAGCTGGAGATTTCGCGGCAGAGCATCAATGCGATTGAGACGGGAAAGTATGATCCATCGCTGCCGCTTGCGTTCCGGTTGGCGCGGATGTTCGGCAAGCGGATCGAGGAGATGTTTGAGGAAGAGTGACAAATGTCAGATTGGTTGCTGACGTTTGGCACTGAAGGTGCCTGGATGATTGAGCCATCTTAGAGAGGGCTATGGAGAGCTATGTGTGTTCGTAGAGGGCCGGTACCGTTGCGGCAAAGGTTGAATGCTGTGTCGTTGCTGCTTTCGTTTACAGCGCTTGAGTTTTTCCAGCGCGGCGCTTGGCGGCATGTGTTCACGCTGGCGAGTCTGCTCACGCTCTCGGTCGTCGTCTGGTTGATGTTCGCGGAACGCAGGCGTCAGGATTGAAGTTTCATTCAAAGGTTGCAGACTAAGAAGGAGTGTCGCTATGAAGGTCGTTCGTTTGCTCGCTACGTTGTTCTTTTTGCTGGCTGGGATTGCGTTGCTGGTTGGGCCGTTGCACGCGGCGGGGTTTGAGCCTACACGCTTTACGGTGGTCGATGCTGGCACTATGGGCAAGCCGGATGTGGTCCTGGTTCCGGGGCTATCCAGTGGCCGCGCCGTTTGGGACGCGGAGGCGAAGCTGTTAGGGCCGAACTACCGTCTGCATCTTGTGCAGGTGGACGGCTTCGCAGGCGCGCCTGCGGGGCCCAATGCAAGCGGGCCGGTTCTCGCGTCGATCGTGGAGGAGTTGCATGGGTATATCGCCGCCGGCGGGATGCATCCGGTGGTGATTGGGCACTCGCTGGGTGGTCTGCTGGCGCTGATGTTGGCGGACAAATATCCGGCTGATGTGCGGAAGATGGTGATCGTAGATACGCTGCCGTATTATGCGGTGATCTTCAGCCCGGATGCGACGTTGGAGGCAGTGAAGCCACAGGCAGAAGCCATGAAGGCTCAGTTACTGGGCATGCCCGCGGATCAGTTCGCGGTGATGGCGCCGATGATGGCGGCACAGATGGTGAAGAATCCCGAAGGACAGAAGAAGGTGGCGGCATCTTCCATCGCAACGGATCGTGCCGTGATGGTCAACGCGATGGCCGAAGACCTGGAGACGGATATGCGGCCGGAGGTGGCCCAAATCAAGACGCCGACGCTTATGCTCTTCGCGGTGGATACAAGCGCAGCGCAGCCTGATCCCGCGAAGTACGAGGCGATGGTGCGCGACGGCTATCAACCAATGCCCAATGTGACGCTGGTGAAGGTGGATGGGTCACGGCACTTCATCATGTATGACCAGCCGGACAAGATGGATGCGGCGATCGAAGGGTTTCTAAAGTAAAGCGCTTGTCTTGAAGCGAAAGCACGGTTGAATGCGGTAGATTGGTGATCGAAGGAAAAGATATCTCCCTATGATCCGTTTCAACCGTAGATACTTTGGCAAACTCGCGGCGATGTTGGCCGCGGGCTCTGCTTTGCCCGTGGAAGAGATCATTGCCGAGCCGGCAAAGGCTGTGGCCGGTGGGTCGGACAGAAGCTTCCCGGCTGGGTTTCTATGGGGATCGGCCACGGCTTCGTACCAGGTGGAAGGCGCGGCGAAGGAAGATGGTCGCGGCGTGTCGATCTGGGATACGTTCTCGCATACACCGGGCAAGACGGCGAATGGCGATACAGGCGACGTAGCTGACGATAGCTATCACCGCTTTCCGGAAGACATTGCGTTGATGAAGCAGCTGGGGCTCACGGCTTGCCGGTTTTCGATTGCGTGGCCGAGAATTTTCCCGGATGGAACAGGCAAGCCGAATCAGAAGGGCATCGACCACTACCGCATCTTCTGCGAGGCGCTGCTGAATGCCGGCGTTACGCCTTTCTGCACGTTGTATCACTGGGACCTGCCGCAGGCGCTTGAAGACAAGGGTGGATGGCAGAACAAGGAGACGTCGAAAGCGTTCGCCGAGTATGCCGGGTACACGGCGGGCAAGCTTGGCGATGTGATCAAGAATTGGATGACGATGAACGAGATGGCTTCGTTCATCGACCTTGGATATGGAAGCGGCGTGCATGCGCCGGGGTTGAAGTTGAGCAAGCAGAAGCTGGCGCAGGCCAAGCATCACGCGGTGCTGGGGCATGGGCTGGCCGTGCAGGCGATTCGCGCGAACGCCGGCAAAGGCGCGCGCGTGGGCTGCGCGGAGAATGCGCGGACTACGATTCCGGCGTACAACGCGCCAGAACATATCGCTGCGGCGAAGAAGGCGTTCGTGGAAGAGAACGCGCCGTACCTGACGGTGATGCATACGGGCAAGTACACGGAGGGGTATCTCGAAAAGCTGGGCGCGGATGCGCCGGTGTTTACAGCCGAAGAGATGAAGGCGATTGCAGCGCCGACGGATTTTCAGGGGATCAACTGCTATACGGCGGAGCCGGTGCGGGCATCGACGAATGCGCGAGGATATGAGGTTATGCCGCGGCCGTCGTCGTATCCACACATGGCGAGCCAATGGCTAACGATCGGCCCCGAAGCGCTGTACTGGGTGCCGAAGATCGCGGCGGAAACGCTGGGGATCAAGGAGATCTACATCACGGAGAATGGGTGTTCGTCGGACGATGTGGTTGCGGCCGATGGGCAGGTGTATGACACCGATCGCGTGATGTATCTGAACGCCTACCTGACGCAGCTGCAACGAAGCGTGAGCGAAGGGGCGCCGGTGAAGGGCTACTTCCTTTGGAGTCTGCTGGATAACTACGAGTGGGCCGATGGATACGGCAAGCGGTTTGGGATTACGTATGTGGACTTCAACACGCAGAAACGGACGCCGAAGTTAAGCTCGAAGTTTTATGCGAACTTGATTGCACGGGGTGGGTTGTAGTCTAAATTTGAGTCCGGTGTCACCCGATTGTTGCAACTTTATTGGATCGGGACAATAAAGGCTTGCGGGGCGTGGATTTGAACCTGAAATTCACAGAATTGCCGCGTCCTGACTGGCGATGCACGATAAACTTATAAACGATATGTCTACGAAAAAAGAACTCCTCAAAACCCCTATCCAGCACATTGACATCAAGCAGCACAATGTTGTCGCGCTGGTCGATGCCATGAGCTCCATGGCCTATAGCTCGCGCGACCTGGCTCGTGCCGCGAACATTTACGAGATGATGCTGCGCGATACCGACTGCGGCGTCATCCTCTGCTTGGCTGGATCGCTGATCTCGGCCGGCTTGCAGAAAGTCATTGTCGACCTCGTGCGCAACAACATGGTCGATGCCATTGTTTCGACCGGCGCGAACATCGTCGACCAGGACTTCTTTGAAGCGCTCGGCTTCAAGCACTACATCGCGGGTGATGAGTACAAGTACGGCGCAGGCGATGCGAACCTCCGCGAGCTGATGATCGATCGTATCTATGACACGTTCATCGATGAAGAAGAGCTGCGCATCTGCGACGAGACGACCGAGAAGATCACCAACTCGCTCGAGACGCGGCCCTACTCTTCGCGTGAGTTCATCGCCGAAATGGGCAAGTACCTCAGCGACAACGGCCGCACCCCCGCGAAGGGCAATCCGGACTCAATCGTGCTCGCCTGCTACGAGAAGAACGTGCCGATCTTCTGCCCGGCGTTCTCGGACTGCTCGGCTGGCTTTGGGCTTGTCGCCCATCAACATGCGCGCCGCGGCAAGGCTGTGGTTTCTATCGACTCAGCGAAGGACTTCTATGAGCTGACGCAGTTGAAGATCGCTAATCCAACCACCGGACTGCTGATGATCGGCGGCGGCGTGCCGAAGAACTTTGCGCAGGACATCGTTGTAGCGGCGGACATTCTTGGCGTTGAGGCTTCGATGCACAAGTATGCGATCCAGATTACTGTGGCTGACTCGCGCGATGGTGCTCTCTCTGGTTCGACGCTGAAGGAAGCAAGCTCCTGGGGCAAGGTCGATCTGACTTATGAGCAGATGGTGTTTGCCGAAGCGACGATTGCGTTCCCGCTGATCGCCGGCTATGCCTTCCATAAAGATGCGTACAAGGCTCGCAAAGAGAAGAAGTTTTCGCAGGTATTGTTGGAGCCGGTAAACGCTTAAAAGCAGGAAGTAGCGAGTAGGGAATAGGAAGTAGAAAGCGGCGAGGCCTTTCCGGTCTCGCCGCTTTGTTTGAGGGCTTTAGCTGAGGAGCTTTCGTGTGTTGAGTTCCCGCAGGATCTGTTCTATTGACCAGTCGAGGTTCTCAGTACCGGCAACGACCATGCTGGCGCGGTGCTGCGAGGGGACCACGTAGAGGTCGGCCATGGGGCGGGCGGTGGCTTCAAACTGCGCGATGACAGATTCCTTGGTGCGGCCGCGTTCCCGCATGTCGCGGTAGATGCGCCGCTTGAGGCATATTTCATTCGGAGCGTCGACGTAGACGGAGAAATCGAAGAGCGGATGCAGCTCGGCGTAATGCAACGCGAGGATGCCTTCGACGAGGATGAACTTCGTCGGACTAACGGGCTCGAAGGCGCCAGCAACGCGGGAGTGCGTGGAGAAGTCGTAGACAGGGCGCTGGATGGTCTTGCCGGCGGCGAGATCGCGGACGTGTTTGATGATGAGTTCGGACTCGAGCGAGTCGGGATGGTCGAAGTTGCGCTTATCGCGCATGTCAAGCGGAAACTGCGAGAGGTCGCGGTAGTAGAGGTCGAGCGGAAAGAGCGTGGCGTCGAGCTGGCGGGCGAGCTCCTGTGCAAGGGTCGTTTTGCCGGAGCCGGAACAGCCGGCGATGCCGATGAGGATCGGCTTGCTGGGGAGGGTTAGCTGTTCGGCAGCGGGCACGAAGATAGTGTACCTACGAAGTTGTGATGGCGGCAGCGACCTGCGGGATCAACGCTTTGACGAGGCTCGTGAACTGAGCCTCGGCGCGCTTGCCCATCTCCATCACCTCCTCGTGGTTGATGGGCTGGTCCATCACACCGGCGGCCATGTTGGTCACCAGCGAAAGGCCAAGCACCTCAAGTCCCATATGCCGCGCGACAATGACCTCGTGCACGGTGCTCATGCCAACGAGATCGGCGCCGAGCGTCCGAAAGGCGCGGATTTCGGCAGGAGTTTCATAGCTGGGGCCCAACACGGCGAGATAGACGCCTTCGGGCAGCGGGATCTCCTGCGCGGCTGCCTCGACGCGGGCGATCTTGCGCAACCGGTAGGAGTAGGCCGAGGACATGTCGAAAAAACGCTGGCCGGCCTCGGGTGTGATCGCAAATTTGGGTTCGTTGGGGCCAAGCGCGGCATTGGTGCCGGTGAGGTTGATGTGGTCGGTGATGCAGACCAGCCCCCCCTGGCCGTAGTTGCGATTGATGCCTCCGGCGGCGTTGGTGACGATGAGGCCGGTGCAGCCAAGCAGCGCGAGCGCGCGCGTGGGGAAGACTACCTCGTTCATCCCGTAACCTTCATAAGCGTGGACGCGGCCCTGCATGACGGCGACCTGCACGTCGGCGATGGTGCCGAGCACGAGCTTGCCCGAATGGCCGGCGACGGTGGAGAGCGGCCAGCCGGGGATGTCGGCGTAGGAGATGGTCGTGGGGTTTTCAACGTGCGCGGCAAAGTTGCCGAGGCCGGAGCCGAGGATAATGCCGAGCGTGGGTTTGGTAGGGTGCAGGGCGCGGATGGCGTCGGCGGCAGTGAGGGCGCGGGGGTATTGTTCGGAGAACTCAGTCATCGGAATCTTCTTCGTTCGTGGAGATTAGCTGGTTGTATCTTGCGGCCAGTATATGTTCCACATCGCGTGCGCCGTGGAAGAGGGCAACGATTTTGACGGGATCAGAGGCAGGTTCATAAAGGATGACGTATTCGCCGGCGATCCAGAAGCGGATGGATGCTGGAGCGAGGTCGCTGCGCAGCCTGCCGCTATGAGGCCATACCGCCAGATGCTGGAACGTATCCAGCATCGTCTTATGCCAGGAAATGGCTGCATTCAGATTACGGTCTGCGATGAAATCAAACGCATCGAAGAGATCCAGTTGCGCTTCTTCCGACAGTTCGTACGACTTCATGCAACTTTCCGCTTTCGAGCGGCGATACGCGCTTCCATGTTGGCCATGAACTCTTCGCGAGAGACAACACGGCCAGCTGCGATATCTTCAAGTCCCTTCGCGATTTTGGCCTTAGCATACTCTTTCCATCGTTCTTCTTCTTCAAGTTTCCGCAGGCTCGCACGAACGAGCTCGGAGGCAGAGTTGTATCGGCCTGTAGCGACGGTGTCATTGACGAATTTTTCGAGCTCCGGGGTAAGAGAGACGTTCATGGGCTGGGCCTCCTGAAGAAAGGATAGCATCGGATGTCAAAGATTGACATCCAAGGATTCTCCGATCATTCGTGCATCTTTCGGAGGCTGAGACTAATCTTTTGGAGCGAACAGGAGAACCAAATGAAGCTTACGGGAAACACGATTTTCATTACAGGCGGCGGTTCGGGCATTGGGCGTGGGCTCGCTGAGGCGTTGCACGGGTTGGGAAATAAGGTCATCATCTCTGGACGTCGCAAGACCGTGCTCGAAGAGGTAACGAAGGCGAATCCCGGCATGGAGTGCGTCGAGCTCAACATTGAGGATCCTGCGAGTATCGAGGCCGTTGCGAAGAAGCTGGTGGCCGAGCATCCCACGCTGAACGTGCTGATCAACAACGCGGGCATCATGAAGCCGGATGGTGTGGATGGCGTCGTCGACGATGCCACAGTAGCGTCGACTGTGACGACGAATATCCTTGGGCCGATCCGGATGACGTCGGCGCTGATCGAGCACCTGAAGAAGCAGCCCACGGCGTATGTGGCGTACACCACTTCGGGGCTGGCGTTCGTGCCACTTGCGCTGACAGCGACGTACTCGGCGACGAAGGCCGCGATGCATTCGTTTGCGCTGTCGCAGCGGTTCCTGCTGAAGGGCACGAGCGTGAAGGTGTTGGAGATCGCTCCGCCATACGTGCAGACCGAACTGATGGGTGCACAAATGGCCGTCGATCCGCGGGCAATGCCGCTGAAGGACTTCATTGCGGAGACGATCGCCGCACTCGGCACGGATGCGGATGAGGTGCTGGTGGAGCGGGTTGGGATGCTCCGGAACAATCCCGGACCCAGGGAGCATGAGTTCGTGAACAAGTTCAACGATATGATGGCAGGACACTAAGCCGGGGAGGGTCACATGGCGCCAGCGAAGACAAGGGGAAGCGCCGTGTGGCCTGAACTGAAATGGTCAGAATGGTGTGAGACAGCTGACACACTGCATATGTGGACGCAGATTGTCGGCAAGACTCGTCTGGAGCTGAGCCCGCTACAGGCGCATTGGTGGAACGTTCCGCTGTATGTGAGCGCACGCGGGTTATGCACGGCGGCGATGCCCTATGGTAACGAGATGCTCGAGGTGGAGTTCGATTTCGTCAGCCATCTGCTGCGGTTTCGGTTGAGCGATGGGGCGGAGCATGCGACCGCGCTGCGAAGCCAATCAGTTGCGGATTTCTACGCGGAGTATCGGCAGAGTCTGAAGTCCATCGGAGTCGAAGTCGAAATTTGGCCAGTGCCGGTGGAACTGAAGACACCGATTGCGTTTGCGGACGATACGTCTCATTGCACGTACGACCCCGATGCGGCGCACCGCTTCTGGCGTTTGCTCACGCGTGCCGATCAGGTGTTTCAGAAGTTCTCGGCGGGGTTCATCGGGAAGATCAGCCCGGTGCATTTTTTCTGGGGAAGCTTCGACCTGGCGGTAACGCGCTTTTCCGGTCGCAAAGCGCCGGAGCGGCCCGAGATGGATCGCATCATGCGTGAGGCCTATTCGCATGAGGTGATCAGTGCCGGCTTCTGGCCTGGAAACGGCGGCTTTGGCCACGCGGCCTTCTACTGCTACGCGGCGCCCGCGCCAGAGGGGTTAGCTGCGGCGAAGATTCGTCCTGCTGCCGCGATCTACAACGCGGAGTTGGGCGAGTTTCTGCTGAAGTATGAAGATCTGCTCGCAGAAGCCGATCCGGACGCAGCGTTGATGGAGTTTCTCGAAAGCACGTACGACGTGGCGGCTGATTTGGCGAAGTGGGACCGCGCGGCATTGGAGCGTCCGGCTCAGAGCTAATGTTCTGAGCCGAACGCTTCCCTTACTTGATCAACATGCTCACGATGCTGGCGGACATCAGATTCGCCATCGTTCCGGCAAGCATGGCACGCAAGCCGAGCTGGGCGAGGTCGTTGCGACGGTTGGGAACCAGCGCGCCGATTCCGCCGATCTGCATGCCGATGCTGCCGACATTGGCAAAACCGCAGAGCGCGAACGTGGCGATCGAGAAGGTCCGCGGGTCGAGCGTGGCTTTGAGCTTGCCGAGCTCGTTGAAGGCCAGGAACTCGTTGATAATGGTGCGGGTTCCGAGCAGGTTGCCGATCACGCGGGCCTCGCGCCACGGAATGCCGATCAGCCACGCCACTGGCGCGCCGATCACGCCGAGGACGTTGTTCAGCGAATGCGGGAACGGAATGTGGCCGTGTGCCCAAGTGAAGTTCGAGATGCTGAGCATGATGGCGTTGAAAAGGCCAACAAGGGCAACGAAGGCCAGCAGCATGATCGCGACGTTGAACGCCAGCTGGCCGCCGTCGATGGTGCCGCGCGCAATAGCCCCGATGAAGTTCTCGTTCTTGTGTTCCTCGTTGGGCGGCATGGTGACGATGCCCATGGTGGCGGGGACCTCGGTCTCAGGCACGAGCATCTTGTCGACGAGGATGGTGCCTGGGGCGGTCATGATCACGGCCGAAAGCAGGTCCTTCGCATTGATACCAAAGAGGATATAGGCCGCCATGATGCCACCCGATACGTGCGCCATGCCGGAGGTCATGATCGTCATCAGCTCCGAGCGCGTGGCGCCGGCGAGGAACGGGCGAATGGTCAGCGGGGCTTCGGTCTGGCCCATGAAGATGCTGGCGGCGACGTTGGTGCTTTCGGCGCCGGAGGTTCCCATGGTGAACTGCATGATCCAGGCGACGACCTTGATGATCTGCTGCATCAGCCCAATGTGGTACAGGATGGCGAAGAACGCGGAGACGAAGATGATGGTCGGCAGAACGGCAAAAGCGAATACGCTCAACGGGTTAGACGGAATGCCAAGGTAGCCGAAGACCAGGCCGGAGCCGTCGGCCGAGTGACCGAGCAGGCCAGTGATAACGCTCGAGACGGACTGGAGAATCCTCTGGCCTTCGTCCCACTTGATGACGCCGAAGGCGAAAATTATCTGTAGGCCAAGGCCCCAGGCGACTGTTTTCCAGCGGATAGCGCGGCGGTTGGTGGAAAGTCCATAGGCGATGCCGAGAAAAACGATAAGTCCGAGAAGACCGGTGAAACGTGCCAAGGGCGTGCGCTCCGGGGAGAAGGATGAGGGGAGTGTAACGGGTACTGGCGGGAATCGCCACAAGAATGCGCGGGATTCGGGTGTCGAAAACAAGGCCGAACGAGGTTAGACGGGCCTGCGAGGAATTCGTATGCCGCTTCCGGTTGGGGATGGTACACTAAAAGTGGTCGTGGAACTTCGATCTGGTCTACTTGCTTGTTCTGGCTGTACTGCTCTACTCGCAAACAAATCGGAATTGCGTTCAGCGGTACATTGCATTTACTAAGGAACAACAAATGGAACAGGGAACAGTGAAATGGTTTAACGATGCCAAGGGTTTCGGCTTTTTGAGCCGCGCTAATGGCGATGACGTGTTTGTGCACCACACCGCCATCCAGTCGAACGGCTTCCGTTCGCTTCAGGAAGGCCAGAGCGTTCAGTTCAATGTCGTCAAGGGCCCCAAGGGCTGGCAGGCAGAGAACGTTCAGGTTGTATAACTGATTTTTAGCAACAAGCTAGGGGTGGTTCGTCACGAGCCGCCCCTTTGCTTTTCAGGCTGACCTCGGCGAGCGTTACCCCCTTACGGTTACCAGGCTGGCCTTTGTACTACTTACGGCTTCTCGTTCGAGCACCGCCTTTTTCAGATCATCAAAATCAAAGATTCGTTGGAGCAGACATGGCAAACATCGTCGAAAACAAGTATTACCTGAAGACCGTCCATGATGAGATCGACTTGTATGACCGCAAGCTGGCTCACCTTCTGAACTTTGAGACGTTCCCGACCGAAGCCGACCGTGCTGCTGCGACCCGCAAACTGACGCTCAAGCGCGACGCGCTGGCGATTACAGCCAAGCGGCTGGCGGGCGAAGGAATCGAGTTCAACCAGAACGACTTGCCGCGCTCATTCCGTCCCAAGGACGCTCCGCTGGTGGTGGATGTAGAAGAGGCCAAAGAGGTTGCGGCCAAGTCCGCAGAGCCTTTGGTGGCGGCTGGAGCCAATCGCAGCGTCCGCCGACAGGGTTCACCCTACGCTGGAACTTCGCTGGACTGGCAGTCGAGCGTGCAGCACTACATGCAGAAGAAAGCCAAAGCGTAAGAAGTCCGGAACAGCGTTTCGTTCCAAAGAACCCCATTTTGCCGCAGGCAACTGCGACAAAATGGGGTTCTTTCTTCGGCGGGTGTGCCTAATCGTGGAAGGTCGCGCCGGAAAGCTCCACGCTGACGACCTGCCCCCCATCGGCCAGTGCGCCGGTGAGGCGCAGAAGCTGCGGCGCCGGCGACTCTGAGACCCAGATGTAGAGGTCGCCCGGTTGCCTGCCGATAATGGGGGCGACGACACCGGCCACTCCGCCAAGCTCCATATGGATGCGGAAGACGGTGGCGTTGTAGGTGACGCCGACGTCGCTGAACTTTGCGGTGCTGTCGGGCATGATGTTGAGCTTAATCAGGCGCGGTTTATCACCCTGCGGTGCGACCATGCCAAGCTTGAGCCCCGGACTCGCAGCCGGAATATTGACCATCAGCGGCGCCATCATGCCATTGCAGACATCGGAGGGAAGCTCGACGTGCTTCGTCTGGCTTTGCACCTTGCCGTCTTTGTCGGTGGTGCGGATCGTCACCTGGCCATTGGCTTCAACCGTCATATCGAGGGCGGTCTTGAAGAACGGGCCTTTCTGGATATGGTGATCACTGAGAAGGTGAAAAACGCCGTTCTGCGTGTAGACGGCGGTTTCATCGTCGAGCGAACCGTCCTTGAAGTGCAGTGCGAGTTCAGTGGTAACGCGCGCACCGTGGGCGGTTTGGAGAACGTCGCCGTGACCAATAATCTCGCCGCCTTCCGAGCGGATGACGAGGAATCCGTGTCCACTGCCCTGGGATTGGCGTACGCGGATAGGTTCGGCATGGAGTGCGGCGGCGAAGAGAAGAGCCAGTGTGCTGAGGACGAGCTTGCGGACCATACAGGATGAGATGCAGATTTTCGCAAAGGACTACTTTGTGCGCAGCATCGTGCTGCCGCCGAGGCGAGCGATCGTTACTTTCGCTTGAGAGCTTCCAACTCGTCCAACGTTCGCGGCCAATCTTTGCCAAGCAATCGCGAAAGGCTGCGGTCGGCGAGGATCTTGCCGCCGGTTTGGCAGCCGGGGCAGTAGTTGGTTTCGTTGTCGGCATAGCGGATGCGCTGGATGGGCGTCCCGCACACTGGACATGGCTGGTTGAAACGGCCATGCACGGCCATGTCCGGCCGGAAGGCGGTGACCTTCTCCGGGAAGGCCGCGGAGGCTTCGTTGTTGAAGCGGTCGATCCACGTCTGCAGTGTTTCGCGCGTGGCCGTATAGAGGCGCTTCCAGTCGTCCGCCGTCAGCTTGTGCGTTTGCAGGATCGGTGAAAGCTTGGCGGCATGGAGGATCTCATCTGAGTAAGCGTTGCCGATGCCGGAGAGAATGCGTGGGTCCGTGAGCGCTCGCTTGAGGGTGCGGTTCTCCTGCTTTAAGGCTGTTTGAAATTCGGATACCGTGAGCGCGAAGATGTCGAGTCCGCCGGGGTTGAGGTCGGCCAGCGCCTGCTCGCCACGGACAGCGTGGAGCGACGCGCGGCGTTTGGTGCCGGCTTCGGTGAGCACTAGCGAACCGTTAGGGAAATCGAACGCGGCAAGGTTGTTGCGTCCGCCCAGCTTTGCGCCGACAGGCCTCCAGTGAAGGCGTCCGGCAATCATCAGGTGCAGGACGAGAAACAGATCGCCGTCAAAACAGAAGACAATGCGTTTGCCCATGCGCCGCAGCGCGCGGACAGGTTTGCCTTCGAACTTGGATAGTGGTGGATCATAGGTGCGAAGCAACAGCGGACTCGCGATGCGGACCTGCTCGAGCGGTTGGCCGAGAATGCGCGACGCGAGCGCAGTGAGATAGGCGGTGATGTCGGGCAGCTCGGGCATCGCAGGCCCAATTTTAGATGCGTCCGGCGCTGCGAAGTCGAGCGATTTCGTCGTCCGTGAAGATGCGCGAGCGTATGTGGAAGCGCAGCCCTTCGGGCCCTTCGAGCGAAAACATGCCGCCTCGCCCTGGCACGACGTCGAGCGTGAGCTGCGTATGCTTCCAGTACTCGAACTGCGGGCGCGATATATAGAAGGGCGTGTCTTCAATTGTCCCGAGCAGTACGTCCTGATCGCCGACCAGGAAGTCATTGCGCGGAAAGCACATCGGCGACGAGCCATCGCAGCAGCCGCCGCTCTGGTGGAACATCAGCGGCCCGTGCTGCGCGATGAGTTTGTGGATAAGCTCCGCAGCCGCAGGTGTGTGCAGCACCTGTGCGGGCACGCCGGTGGTTGCGGGTTCGGTTTGTAGGAGATCCGGCATGCCCTAGAAGAACCCCAGCTTGTCCGGGCTATAGCTCACGAGCATATTCTTGGTCTGCTGGTAGTGGTCGAGCATCATCTTGTGGTTCTCTCGTCCAATACCCGACTGCTTGTAGCCCCCAAACGCCGCGTGCGCAGGGTACAGGTGATAGCAGTTGGTCCAGACGCGGCCGGCTTCGATATTCCGCCCGAAGTTGTACGCGCGGTTGAGATCGCGCGTCCAGATCCCGGCGCCGAGGCCGTAGAGCGTGTCGTTGGCGATCGCAAGCGCTTCTTCGTCATCCTTGAACTTCGCAACCGAAACCACCGGACCGAAGATCTCTTCCTGGAAGACGCGCATCTTGTTGTGGCCTTCGAACACCGTAGGTTCCACGTAGTATCCCGCGGCAAGTGGTGCTGCGAGGTTGGCTCGATGCCCACCCGTGAGCACCTTGGCGCCTTCCTGTTTGCCGATGTCGATGTAGCTGAGGATCTTCTCCAGCTGCTCGTTGGAAGCCTGCGCGCCAATCATGGTGGACTTATCGAGCGGATTGCCCTGCTTAATGGCTTCCACGCGCTTAACAGCGCGCTCCATAAAGTCGTCGTAGATAGAGGCCTGCACCAGCGCACGCGAAGGGCACGTGCATACCTCGCCCTGATTGAGCGCGAACATGGCAAAGCCTTCGAGCGCCTTGTCGAAGAACGCGTCGTCCTCACGCATCACGTCTTCAAAGAATATGTTCGGCGATTTGCCCCCGAGCTCCAGCGTTACCGAAATCAGGTTCTGCGAGGCGTACTGCATGATCAGGCGTCCGGTGGTGGTCTCTCCGGTAAAGGCGATCTTGCGGATGCGCGGGTTCGAGGCCAGCGGCTTGCCCGCCTCAAGCCCAAAGCCATTCACGATGTTCAACACACCCGGCGGCAGGATGTCCTCGATCAGCCCCATGAGGATCAGGATCGAAAGCGGCGTCTGCTCTGCTGGCTTCAGCACGACGCAGTTGCCGGCGGCGAGCGCGGGCGCGAGCTTCCACGCCGCCATCAGGATAGGGAAGTTCCACGGGATAATTTGGCCGACGACCCCGAGAGGCTCGTGAAAGTGATAGGCAACGGTGGTTGCGTCGATCTGCGAAACCCCGCCTTCCTGCGCGCGGATGCAACCGGCGAAGTACCGGAAGTGGTCGACTGTGAGCGGCATGTCGGCCGCCATGGTTTCGCGGATGGGCTTGCCGTTGTCCCAGGTCTCAACGGTGGCGAGCAGTTCGAGATTGTCCTGGATGCGCTGGGCTATGCGCTCAAGCAGATTGGCTCGCTCCGCAGGGCTGGTGCGTCCCCAGGCGGACTTCGCAGCATGCGCGGCATCGAGCGCCAGCTCCACATCGGCAGCGTTCGAGCGCGCGATGCGGCAGAGAACCTCACCCGTGACAGGCGTAATGTTGTCAAAGTAAAGGCCTGACTGCGGTGCAATCCATCGGCCTCCGATGTAGTTGTCATACTGCTTGCGCAGATGGATGTGTGGGCTGGTGGTAGCGGGACTGAAGGTCGGGGAGGTGGCCATGGTCATGCTCCTTCGCGAGGATTATGGAGCGCAAACAAGGTGAGGCCGGGAAGCGAGTTCGCGCAGCGCGGGAATCATACGCCCACGGAGGGATGTCTGGTCAGTCGAAGTCGTCGCGGTTGACGTTGTCTTTGCCTGTGACTGCGTACCAGAGGCACCGGCTCGCTAGAATCAGGCAAGCTACTGCCCCACCATACAGTCGACCGTTGCCATAGTAGGAGCTGTGCAGTCCGTTGCTGGCGGTGTGTTCGAGGTAGATGAGACCACCGGCGATCAACAGTAGCGGGAGAGCGCAGAAGAACTGCACCTAGCGGCCAAAGTGATCGTCTTCATCCCACATGGGACAAGTTTAGTTGAAGCCCCGCCGTGTCCGGTTGTGCGCGATATTCTCTTCGCGCTCCTGCTCACGTTGCTTCATCTTCTCAGCATAGTTCGCAGCATCATCGTTGCGCTTCCGCTTTTCGCCGGCCGTGAAGGTGCGAGCCTCAGACCGCGAAATCTTCTTATGCGCGGTCATGCCTTCGAGCAGGAACTCAGCAGCGGACACAGCCACTTCCGTCTTCGTTCGCGAGTTGATCTTCAGCGGTGAAAGCTTCTCGAACAAACCCTGGATCTGCTGCAGTGAAGTGAAAATCTCACGCGAAGACTGTTTGTCGTTCAGCTCCACCGAGCCGCCCAGATTGAACCACTGCTCGATCTGCTGCGTGTTCGTATCGGTGAAGTAGCTGTCGTAGATGTTCGAAACCGACGTGCGGATGAGTTCGCGGATCACCGTGTCCGAACCCTTCATCTCGCCCTCGTACTCCAACTCAATCTTGCCGGTAATGCCCGGCAGCGCGGCGAAGATGTCGGCAACGCGCGGAACGACCAGCGACTCGCCATGAATGAGCGCGCGCCGTTCGGCGTTCGAAAGCACCAACTCCATCGTGCTGATGGGCAGCCTCTGCGATACGCCTGAGCGCTTGTCGACCTTCTTGTCTTCGCGCGCGATGAAGGCGATCTGCTCGACGATCTGCCGGATGTAATGTGGAATCTCGATGCTGTTGATGGCCGTATTCGAAGGCTCATACGAGCGCGCCGTCCATGCTTCCTGCTCGGTAATACTGATCGCTTCATCGAGCGACTCGGGATAGTGCGTGCGGATCTCCGAGCCGATGCGGTCCTTGAGCGGCGTCACGATCTTGCCGCGCGCGGTGTAGTCCTCGGGGTTGGCGGAGAACACAATCGCCACATCGAGCTCCAACCGCACAGGGTAACCCTTAATCTGCACGTCGCCTTCTTGCATGATGTTGAACAGCGCCACCTGGATCTTGCCGGCGAGATCAGGCACTTCGTTGATGGCGAAAATGCCGCGGTTGGCACGCGGAAGCAGACCGTAGTGCATGGTCAGCTCCGAGCCGAGCTCATGGCCGGAGCGCGCCGCCTTGATCGGGTCCACATCGCCGATGAGGTCAGCCACGGTTACATCGGGCGTCGCAAGCTTCTCCACGTAACGCTCTTCGCGGCCCATCCACGCGATGGGCGTGTCGTCTCCGAGCGAGGTAATGAGGTCTCTCGAAAACTTCGAGAGCGGCGCATAAGGGTTGTCGCGCAGCTCCGATCCGGCCACGTACGGGCAGGCAACATCAAGTAGCGTAGTGAGAGCGCGCAATATCCGGCTCTTGGCCTGGCCGCGCAGGCCGAGCAAAATAAAGTTGTGCCGTGAAAGCACTGCGTTCACCACCTGCGGAATCACCGTATCGTCATACCCGACGATGCCGGGGAACAGGCTTGTGCCAGCCAGCTTGCCGCCGGGAGCGATCTCGCGCAGACGGGCGATCAGGTTATCGCGAAGCTCGTCCTTCACGCTGCGGTTCACACGTGCAGGAGTGAATTCAGAAGAGCGAAGCTGGCCCAGGGTCTTCGGCAGTGCGGCGGTAACGGCGGTTTGCGGCATAGGTAGAAGTATAGATGTTGTGCGGAGGCGGAGGATTCGCGACGGTACACCGTCTCCTGCGGAGGATGACAAAGGCGTAATTTATCCGAGATCGTCCAGCATAGCCTGCATCTCACTGGCCGCATGGGCATTACGCGTGCGTTCCGCCGCCAGCAAACCGGCTTCCAGTCGCGCCCGCGCCTCATCCGTTCGCCCAGCCTTCAGCAACTCCTGCGCTGACATCTGATAAGCCGGCACATAATCCGGCGTGTTAACCACTATCCGGTCAAACTCGGCCAGCGCCTCGGCCTGACGGTTTTCAGAGGCATAGGCCATCGCCAAACCATAGCGCGCGAAAGCGTCAGTGGGGTTCTGCGTCAGGATTTCGGTGAGCATCGTAATCTTGTCCATGAGGTAAGGATACGGGATGAGGCTGCAACTTCTTGCTGTCGGTGTTATCGGCTGTCTGATGAGTGGCGCGGCGGTCGCGCAGGACAAAGGTTTTACGCCCCGGACGGATGTGGCGGAAATTCCGTCGTATGAACTGGTGTCTATTCACCCTCACAAGGAAGCTGCGACGAACGCCGGTATGGGTATCAATAACACTCCCGATGGGTGGCGCGCCGGGGGACAATCACTCAAGAGCTTGGTCGGTGAGGCATACGGGTTTCAGTTGGGGCTGTTGAGCGACCAACAATTGGAGGGCCTGCCGGAGTGGGGGAAGTCGAAGCTCTTTGATCTGACGGCGAAGGTGGATGCCGATGACGTGGAGAAGCTCAAGGCGATTGATAAGGCCGACACGATGATGGCGACGGTCCACGAACTGGCCACGCGGACACCTTCTGCGCGGATGGTGATGCTGCAGCGGTTGCTGGAAGATCGGTTCAAATTGAAGGTGCATTATGTGCAGCGTGTGATGCCGCTGTATGAAATGACTTTGGCGAAGGGTGGCGTGAAGATGAAGACCGCACACCCGAAAAATCCCGAAGAGGGAAATATGATGATGTCCGCTAACCGAATGACAGGGGACAACGTGCCGATTTCGTTCATCTCCGCGATCCTGGCATTGAAGGTGGAAAAGCCGGTGGAAGACAAGACGGTTGCGAGCGGAAGCTACGACTTTGAGGTGCATTGGTCGCGGTTGGGCGAGGTAGACGCGGCGGATACCGGGAGTGAGGACGCGAATGCGCCTTCGTTTTTCACGGCGATAGAGGAGCAGATGGGTTTGAAGCTGAAGGCGGGCAAGGGGCCGGTGTGGGTGATTGTGGTCGACCATGCCGAGTTGCCGGACGAAAACTGAGTTTCCCGGGGCGGAGGACAATTCTGCGGGGATTTGACGGGCAATTTAGAATAGAGAGATGAGCGAAAGAGCCATCAGCCGGACCGTGGCCGAGTCCCAGGCGGAACGCAGCGAGATCGTTTTCCCGAACGACGTCAATCCCATCGGCAATCTGTTCGGCGGCAGACTGATGCAGTTCATCGACCTCGTCGGCGCTGTCGCCAGCGTGCGCCACTCCCGCGCGATTACGGTCACTGCCAGCATGGACCACCTGGACTTTGTCGCTCCGGTAAAAGTCGGTGAGTTGCTGATTCTAAAGGCCAGCGTGAACCGCGCCTTCAAAACTTCCATGGAGGTCGGCGTAAAGGCAATGGTCGAAGATGTCCTGGGAACTGGCGAGATGCGCCACGTAGCTTCGGCATATCTAACGTACGTGGCGCTGGACCGCTCCGGCCACAAAATTGAAGTGCCGCTCGTGGTGCCGGAAACCGAGCACCAGAAGCGGCGGTATGAGGACGCAGTAGCGCGGCGCGAAATGCGCTCCGGCGAAACGCTGCGCAAAAAGGAAATTAGAGCAACGATAGGCAGCGTCTGGAATCTCTAGCGCGCCTCGAAAGACTGTGAGGATCGAAATGGCAAGTCATGGACAGGGAGCACCGCAGGGGCCACAGCCGCTGCCGGGTATTGAGCATGTAATCGCAGTTGGTTCCGGCAAGGGAGGCGTCGGCAAAACCACCGTCAGCGTCAACCTCGCGGTAAGCCTCGCGAAGCTGGGTTATCGCGTCGGCCTGATCGACGCCGACATCTACGGCCCCAACGTGCCCACCATGCTCGGCTCAACCCGCCAGCCGAACATCGTGAACGAAAACCAGATGGAGCCAGTGCTGGCTCATGGCGTAAAGTTCATCTCCATCGGCCTCATCTCGCCCGGCGACAAGCCCATGGTGATGCGAGGCCCCATGCTCCATCAGATCATCCGGCAGTTCCTTCAGCAGGTTCAGTGGGGCGAACTCGACTTCCTCGTCGTTGACCTGCCTCCGGGTACCGGCGACGTCGTGATCTCACTGGTCCAAACAGTCCCACTGACCGGCGCAGTCGTAGTATCCACAGGCTCAAGCGTCGCGCTGCAGGATGCACGCAAGGCGCTCGAGATGTTCCACCAGGTCAACGTCGAAGTCCTCGGCCTCGTCGAAAACATGAGCCAGATGACGCTTCCCGACGGCACCGTGATCGACGTCTTTGGCGCCGGTGGAACAGCAATGACCGCGAAGCAGTTCAACCTGCCATTCCTCGGCTCGGTCGACCTCGATCCCCGCGTACGCGAGGGCGGCGACCGCGGCATGCCGGCGGCGCTCGGCAGCGATGAATCGCCAAGAGCGCAGGAGTTCAAAGCCATCGCCACCAAGGTCGCAGAGCGCGCGAAGGAAATTGCATCGAAAGATGAGCAGGTATTAGAAATCAGCTAACAGCCACCTAAAACCTAAAACCTCGAGCCTGAAACCTGACTTTATGGCCTACCAGATGACAACCCGGCAGCGGCAAATCCTGACCGCCATCGTTGAGAGCTACATCTCAACGGGCGAGCCGGTGAGCTCTGGCACCATCGCGCGCATGCAGACGCTCGGCGGCGCCATGAGTTCGGCAACCATCCGTAACGAGATGGCCGACCTCGCCGATGGCGGCATGCTCGAGCAGCCACATACTTCCGCCGGCCGTATTCCCTCCGCCGAAGCCTTCCGCATGTACGTCGCGCAACTGCACGGCGGCGCAGCGGCACGGTTGCCAGGCTTGTCGCGCGCTGAGGTGCAGTCGCAGATCGATACCAGCTTTGCCGGAGTCGCCGGCGCGCAGGCGCTTCTGGCGCGCACCTCGCATGTACTCGCGACGCTCTCCAGCGGCGTCGGCCTTGCTATCGGCGCTATCGCCAACGCGGACCTGCTTGAGCACGTTCACTTCAGCCGCCTCGCAGCGAAGCGCATCCTCGCCGTGCTGGTCACCCGCAGCGGCATGGTGCGAGACCGTGTTCTCGCAATAGATCGCGACTTGACGATCGTTGAACTCGAGACCGCCGCGAACTTTTTGAACGAGCACTATCGCGGCTGGAACATCGAGCGTGTCCGCGCAGAGCTTGCGCGGCGCATCGAGCATGAGCGCACCGAGTATCAGCAAATGGTCAGTTCCGCACAGGAGCTTTGGGCCGGCACCGTACCGGAGTCGGGACAAGCCGAGCAGTCGGTCTACGTCGAGGGCGTTGCCAACCTCGTAGGCCTGCCTGAAGACCGCGCTCGCCTGCGCGAGATGCTTTCCGCACTCGAAGCCAAGCAACGCCTCGTCGAGCTGCTGAACGCTTATATCGACACCAAGCAGGAGTCAGTGCGCGTGGTGTTCGATCTCGAAGGGCAAGCGCCGGAGATGGCCGGCCTCGTTCTTATCGCCGCACCCGCGCGCGTTGGTGGCGAAAGCGTCGGCACGGTCGGCGTGATTGGCCCCAAGCGCATGCACTATGAGAATGCAATGAGTGCGGTCAGTTATGTCGCACAGGTTTTTGATCGCATGAGCAGCGACGAAGCGGACGGCATGTTTGGGCCGCCGCGATGAAACTGCAACAACAGGATTTGAGGGCCCGATGAGTGGCGTTCGAGATGCTTTTGCTCGGTGGCGAGCGAGCCAACAAGAGGAGACTGAGATGAGTACACACGATGTTCAGGACGAAGTATTGAGCGCCGACCAGGGCGCGCAGGTGGACATAGAAGCCGGAACCGAGGCTTCGAACCAGAACGCCGACGCGGCCGAGCTCCAACAGCTGCGCGGCGAGCGCGACCAACTGAAGGACCGCCTCGCGCGTCTGCAGGCCGAGTTCGATAACGCCCGCAAGCGCGACGTGAAGGAGCGTCAGGATGCACGCGACTACGCAACGCAGTCTGCCGTTGAGCCGTTCCTCAGCGTGATGGATAACTTCCAGCTGGCTTTGAAGGCCGATGGCTCCGCCGAGCAGCTTCGCTCCGGCGTGGAGTTGATCCTCAAGCAGATGGAAGAAGCGCTGCGCGGGCTGCAGGTGCAGGCCGTGGAGACTGTGGGCACGCAGTTCGACCCCCGAATCCACGAGGCGCTCGGCAGCATCGAAACTCTGGAGTTTCCGGACCATCAGGTCCTGGAAGAGATTCGGCGCGGCTACAAGCTGCGCGAAAAGCTGCTTCGCCCAGCCCTCGTACGCATCGCGGAAAATCCGGCCCAGGTCAGCGAATAGCAGCCAACAGACAACCAGGAAATCAAAGACCAAACGCGCCGCGTAAGCGCGATAGACAAAGAGTGAGTGATGGCGACAGACACGATGAAGATGGATTATTACGAGGTCCTCAAGGTAGAGCGCACCGCGAGCGATGGCGAGTTGAAGACTGCCTATCGCAAGCTGGCCATGGAGTTTCATCCGGACCGCAACCCGAACAACCCTGAGGCCGAGGAGAAGTTCAAAATCTGCAGCGAGGCCTACCAGGTTCTTAGCGACCCGGACAAGCGTGCGGCCTATGACCGCTACGGCCATGCGGGTGTCAGCGGAACCGGCAATCCGTTCCAGAGCGGCGGCAGCCCGTTCCAGCAGGGTGATCTTGGAGACATCTTCGGCGACCTGTTCGGCGAGATGTTCAACATGGGCGGCGGCGGTGGACGACGCGCCTCACGCCAGCAGCGCGGCCGCGACCTCAAGTTCGATATGAAGCTTGAGTTCGAGGAAGCCGTCTTCGGCGTTGAGCGCGAGATATCCATTCGTCGCGCCGAAGTCTGCGACGACTGCACCGGCACAGGTTCAGAAGGCGGCAAGCAGCCGGAGACCTGCCAGCAGTGTGGCGGCCGTGGACAAATCCGCTCACAGCAAGGCTTCTTCTCCGTAGCCCGTACATGCCCGGTATGCAGCGGAACGGGCAGTGTCGTTCGCAACCCATGCAAGACCTGCCGCGGCGATGCCCGCATCACTCGTGAGCACAAGATCCTTGTCAAAGTACCCGCAGGCGTCGAGTCCGACACACGCATTCGCTACAGCGGCGAAGGCGACGCGGGACGCTTCGGTGGACCGGCGGGCGACTTCTACGTCGTACTCGACGTAAGGGCCCACAAGTTCTTCGAGCGCGATGGCGACGATCTCCACTGTGTCATCCCGGTGAGCTTCCCGCAGGCAGCGCTCGGCACCGAACTCGACGTGGAAACGCTCGACGGCACCGAAACACTGAAGATCCCCGAAGGCACGCAGAGCGGCAAGGAGTTCAAGCTGAAGAACAAAGGCGTGCCTCACCTGAACTCGCACGGCAAGGGCGACCTCATCGTCGAAGTGCGCGTGCAAACGCCAAGCAAGATGAACAAGCAGCAGAAAGATCTGTTGAAGCAACTCGCCGAAACCATGACCGTCGAAAACACACCGGCCGCACGCGGCCTCTTCGGCAAGGTGAAGGACATCTTCAGCTAAAGGCAGAGTGTAGAGGATAGACAATAGAGTGTAGAGAAAACAGGCTCTAGAGAAAGCGGCAGCCACATGTGGCTGCCGCTTTTGCTTCTCGGATTAGTGTGGGGCTTTAGCCCCACGGATAAGACTCGCGAACGAAAGGGCTTTAGCCCTGGGCCTTCTTCTGAGGTGATATCGACCTACAACAACGCCGAACAAATCGCCAGCCCCGCAATCGCTGCCGTTTCCGCGCGAAGAATCCGCGGCCCCAGCGTGACATGCTTCCACCCACTCTCCGTAAACAACTGCATCTCATCGGCCGTCCATCCACCCTCCGGTCCGATCGCCAGCGCAAGGCTCTCGCGACTCGATTCCTCAATCGCGGCGCCGATCGTATTCTCCTGTTCGGTCTCTGCAAGCAACAGCTTCGTCGCTGCAGTAACAAGCTGTAGCGCATCCTTCAGCGCTTGCGGCTCGTCGATCGTAGGCACGTCCGTTCGCCGCGATTGCTTGGAAGACTCAAGTGCAATACGCCGCCAGCGTTCGACTCGCTTCGCAGCCGCTTGCGCGAGATGCTTCTCCGTACGTCGAGCGAGCACCGGCGTAATGCGCGCGGCGCCAAGCTCGGTCGCTTTCTCGATGCCCCACTCCAGATGATCGAACTTGAACACCGCAAGCAGCAGATGCACCGGCAGCGCCGCATCGGCCTCAAGCTCCTCATACAGCGCGAAGACGACCTCGCGATCGTTGACCGAAAGGATTTCCGCGCGGTGCAAAAACCCGTCCGAAACTACGTCAAAAATTTGTCCCGGCTGTGCGCGAAGCACGCGCGCGAGGTGCGAAGCCTGGTTGCCGGTGAGCGATGCGGTGGTATCAGTAAAGGTGTCGGCGATGAAGCGTCGTCGTGTCATAAGGCTTAAGAATACTTCGTCATACATCACAATGCGAACACACACGATGTTGCAGGAAGCAATAAAACCCGCATGAACATTGGTTGTTAAACACCTCAGGGAACGCTCTGTATCGCGTTCCCTGAGTGTGTTGCCTTAGTTTGTTGCTTTGCCTGGTTGCGTTTGCCTGCGCTCCCATTCGATGTTGCTTCGGTGAAGCTCATCGAGCGCCGCAATCACGCGTGTGATGCGACTAACGAAGGTATAGATTTTGTGACGGCCAGAGTCAAGAAAAAAGTGATGCGTAGGAGACGATTTATTTCGCCGCAGTTTCATCGCGGAGGCGCGTTGCACTGCTCGAGGTGCGAAAGCGATGACGCCAAAGTTGCATCGTCAACGCCGCCGCACTTCGCTAAGTGTCAGTTCGCGGACGTATACTTCGACGTTCGATGCTGCATCCATCGAGCATGCAATATAGATGTACAGGATGGAGACAGTCATCATGCGGGATGTCGTGATCATCAGTGCCGTGCGTACGCCGGTCGGAAAATTTCAGGGCGCGTTGTCGGAACTCTCTGCCGTAGAGCTTGGCGCATTCGTTGTGCGCGCCGCTGTAGAACGCGCTGGAATCAACAGCGCCGATGTCGACGAATGCATCATGGGCTGCGTCCTGCCCGCGGGCCTCGGCCAAAACCCAGCGCGACAAGCGGCGTTGCGCGGTGGCCTTGCGGATACCGTAAGCGCTCTCACCATCAACATGGTGTGCGGCTCAGGCTTGAAAGCAGTCGCGCTGGCAGCGCAGGCCATCGCGCATGGTGAAGCGGAGATCATCGTCGCTGGCGGCATGGAGTCGATGTCGAACGCACCGTATCTGCTCCCCGGCGGACGCAAAGGCTATCGTATGGGCGATGGAGCCGTCGTGGACTCGATGGTGCGCGACGGCCTCTGGTGCGCCTGCGAAGACTTCCACATGGGCATGACTGGCGAACTCGTCGCCGAGAAGCACTCCATCACGCGCGAGCAACAGGATGCGTACGCGCTCGAATCTCACCGCAAGGCCGCTGCCGCATGGCGCGAAGGAAGGTTCACCGCCGAAGTTGTTCCAGTCGAAGTGAAGTCGAAGAAGGGAAGCGTGATGGTCACGCACGACGAAAGCGTGCGCGAGGAGGCCTCGCTCGAAGCGCTCGCTGCCCTGAAGCCGGCTTTCAAAAAGGAGGGCACCGTGACTGCCGGCAATGCTCCGGGTGTAAACGATGCAGCCGCGGCGCTGGTGGTGATGTCCGCAGCGAAAGCCAAAGAGCTCGGCCTGCATCCTATGGCGACCATCAAGGCGCAGGCAACCAGCGGCGTCGCACCCAAATGGGTGATGCTCGCTCCAGTTACTGGAGTAACAAAGGTGCTGCAACGTGCAGGCTGGTCCATCGACGAGGTCGACCTCTTCGAGTTGAACGAAGCCTTCAGCGTACAGGCGCTTGGCGTGATGAAGGAGCTCGGCCTCGACGCCACGCGCGTAAACGTCAACGGCGGCGCTGTCGCCATCGGGCATCCCATCGGAGCCAGCGGCGCACGCGTGCTGGTAACGCTGCTGCACGAAATGCAACGCCGCAACGCGAAGAAGGGCGTAGCCGCGCTCTGTCTCGGCGGCGGCAACTCAGTGGCGCTCGCGGTAGAGCGTAGTGCATCCTAGTCAGGATGGCCGACAACACGCAGCGGTTTACAGGCAAGGCAGAGGCGTACGAGCGCTTTCGCGAGCGCTATCCCGCGGCTGAGGTACTCACACGCTTGAAAGATTGGTGCGGCTTGCAACCGCAGTGGACCATCGCAGACGTCGGCGCAGGCACCGGCATGCTCGCCGAAGTCTTCCTCGAAAACGGCAACCCTGTCATCGCCATCGAGCCCAACGAAGAGATGCGCATTGCCTGCGAGCGAATGAAACCTCGCTGGCCGCAGCTTGAAGTGATCGACGCAACCGCAGAAGCGACCACCCTCGCGGATGCCTCGGTCGAGATGGTCGCCGCTGGACGAGCCTTCCATTGGTTCGAGACCCAGCTCGCCCTCGCGGAGTTTCGCCGCATCCTCAAGCCAGGCGGTTGGGTTGCGCTCGTCTCAGCCGGAAGAACAGACGCCGACACCGAGCAGGCGCGCGACTTCGAGCGCCTCCTCGTCGAGCGCGGCAACGACCACACCTACGCCCGCGCCACCTACCGCGTGCATGACCGGCTGGAAGACCTGTTCGCCGACCTGCATCAGGCGGAAATCCCCGGCGAGCAGCAGCTCGATTGGGAGACCCTGCAGGGCTTCACCCAATCGCTTTCCATCGTTCCACGCCGCGGCTCTCCGACGTTTGAAGTCTTCGAAGCCGGCTTGCGTACGCACTTCGAGCGGTTCTCGCACAACGGCATCCTCACCGTCCAGACCACTTGCTGGATCTCCGCCGGCCGTCTGAGCGAAGCGCTCATCCCGCACTAACGGCATCGCTCCGCTAAACTAAAGAGCGATGGCTTTTTCACTTTTTGGCAAGCGCGACAAAGAACCCGAAGCGCCCACCGCAGATCCTCAAACCGAATCCCGTGGCTTCTTCGACCGCATGAAGAAAGCGGTCGCGCGCACTCGCGAAACCCTTTCCGAATCCATCAGCTCGGTCGTCGCGCTTACACGCGAAGTGGATGACGCCTCACTCGACGACCTCGAGCTCGTCCTTCTCGCCTCCGATATCGGCTCCCTCACCACGATCGAGATCATCACTCACCTGCGCGAGCGCGCCCTGCGCCAGGGCATCAACGACGGCGCCGAGCTCAAGTCGCTCCTCAAAGCCGAGCTTCGCCGTATCCTCGACCGTGTCGCCAAACCTATCGCGCACCCCGCAACGGGCCCGGAAGTCATCATGATGGTCGGCGTCAACGGCACCGGCAAAACCACCACCACCGGCAAACTCGCCGCGCTCTACTCCGCGCAGGACCGCAGCGTTCTACTCTGCGCTGCCGATACCTTCCGCGCCGCCGCCATCGAGCAGCTTGAAGTCTGGGCGAACCGCTCCGGCGTCGCGCTCATCAAGACCAAGCAAGGCGGCGACCCCTCCGCCGCGCTCTACGACGCCGCAGCAGCAGCTAAGGCACGCTCCACCGACATCCTCATCGTCGATACCGCCGGCCGTCTCCACACCAAGTCCGACCTGATGAAGGAGCTCGACAAGATGCGCCGCACCGCGGAAAAACTCATCCCCGGCGCACCACACCAGACGCTTCTCGTCATGGACGCCACCACGGGCCAGAACGGCCTCCAGCAGGCTCGCCTCTTCACCGAGGCTGCCCACGTCACCGGCATCGTCCTCACCAAACTCGACGGCACCGCCAAGGGCGGCATCGTCATCGCCATCGCGCATGAGCTCGGCTTGCCCGTGCTCTACGCGGGCGTGGGAGAAAAGATGGAAGACCTCCTCCCATTCGACCCAGCCAGCTTCGTCGACTCGCTGCTCGACTAACCCACATGCCCCAAAAGCGGGATAAAGCCTTCCCCGTCCGTGACCGATAAAGTAACCGTCGGGCGATAGCCTCGTGCCACGAGACGTCGCATCCTTGTCCCTGGGCGTTCAGCGCCGATAAGGAGGAAACACCGCATGCGGCATCTGCTCGTTATGTTCTATGCCTTCGTCTTCTCGTTCGGCCACTCGGATGTACCGCGCCACGCCGAAGTCGTGCCACCGCCGGTGGTCGCGAATGTCTACACCTACGCGCCCACCCGCTACGAACTGGCCCACCCGGAATACATAAGCAGCTATTCTGAGACTGCATGTGTCTCCTGCCGTCCGACGAACCTCTCTTATCGCGTGCGCTAGATCTCGCCACCCAGGCCGTCGGCCTCGCTTCGCCCAATCCCACCGTCGGCTGCGTCATCGCCCGCGGGCAAACCATCCTCGGCGAAGGCGCCCACCACTACGACCAGTTTGACCACGCCGAAATCATCGCTCTCAAACAAGCCGCGTCTCGCGGAGAATCCGTCCATGGCGCAACCGCCTACGTCACCCTCGAACCCTGCTCACATCACGGCCGCACCGGCCCCTGCGCGGACGCACTCGCAGCCGCCGGCATCGCCCGCTGCGTCGTCGCTACGGTCGACCCCAATCCCCTCGTAAGCGGCAAGGGCATCGCAAAGCTCCTCGCCTCAGGCGTCGAAGTCCTCATCGCCGATCCCTCTTCCGTACCCGGACAAAAAGCTCGCCGCCTCAACGACGCCTTCGCCTTCTCCATCCAGCACGGCCGCCCTTTCGTCACCCTCAAGGCCGCGCTCTCGGTCGATGGCATGCTCGCACCCGCGCCTGCCTCACGCACCGCCACTGCGCCCCACTGGCTTACCGGCGAAGCCGCCCGCGCCGACGTCCAGCATCTCCGTCACGCCGCCGACGCCATCGTCACCGGCATCGGCACCATCCTCGCGGACGACCCCACCCTCGCCGATCGCACCGGCCAAGCCCGTCGCCGCCCTTTGCTACGCATCGTCCTCGATAGCAATCTCCGCACGCCGCTCGATTCAAAGCTCGTTGCCTCAGCCGCAAACGATATCCTGATCTTCTGTGCCTCTCACGCTTCTCCCGAGCGTGAAGCAGCGTTGCGTGCGCATGGCATCGAGGTCCACAGACTTATCTCGGACTCAAAGCACCTCGACCCAGGCGAGATCCTCACAGTCTTGCATCAAGAAAACATCCGCAGCCTCCTGCTCGAAGCCGGCTCCGCCCTCAACGGCAGCTTCCTCCACGCCAACCTCGTCGACAAGCTAGTCTTCTACTACTCCGAATCCGAACTAGGCATCGACGCGATCCCGTTCGCGCAAGGCGTCACCTCACCCTACGTCCTCCAACAGCAACTCCAACAAACGGAGCGTACCACCTTCCCCCACGGTACCTCCGAAGACATCCGCATCACCGGCTACCTCCACAACCCCTGGAGCAACATCTAGCCCAACCCCCAACCCCCAACCCCCAACCCCCAACCCCCAAAACCTGTACCCTGTCTTTATGTTCACTGGCCTCATCGAATCCGTCGGCACCGTCCTTTCCTGCGACTCAAGCAAGGGCACACTCCAACTCACGATTGCGGCGCCCGCGCTTGCCGGTCGCTGGAAGATTGGCGATAGCATCTCCGTCAACGGCGTGTGTCTCACGGCCATCGACGTAAACGACGCCGACGAGCCACATCCGGGCCGCTTCTCCGCCGACATTGCAGGCGAAACGGCGGAGCGTACCACGCTGGCTCATCTGCAGCCGGGCTCGCTGGTCAACCTGGAGTTGCCCACGCCGTCCGGCGCACCCATGGGCGGCCACGTCGTGCAGGGCCATGTGGATGCCACGGGCAAGCTGGTTTCCCTGGTCCCGCTGGTCGCCGATATCGAACACACCGACTGGCGCATGACCATCGAAGTGCCCGAGTCCATCCTGCCTAACATCATCTCGCAGGGCTCCATCACCATCGACGGCATCAGCCTCACCGTCGCCAAGGTGGACGGCAACCGCATCGAGATCGCCATCATCCCCCACACCTACAAGGCAACCAACCTCCACAGCTTGATGGCCGGCTCTCCCGTCAACCTCGAAGCCGATGCCTTGTCGAAGTATGCCGCCAAGCAGAGAGCTTACGAAGCACAACAGCCAGTCCCCGCTACCATCCCCAGCTCTGAGGGTTGGCTCACCCCCGAGTACCTCATGGCCAACGGCTATTAGCCCCAGTAGCTTTTTGTTGTCATTCCCGAAGGGAATCTGCGTTTAACGACCCTCTGCGTCCGCACAAAGCGAAAGGCGCAACCATCACGGTCGCGCCTTCCATTCAAATCAGAGAATCGTTTACAGCGAAGACATATTGTGCAGGAACTCCTGGTTGTTGCGCGTCTTGCCAAGCTTATCGCTCAACAACTCCATCGCTTCAACCGGGCTCAGCGGATTCAGCACCTTGCGCAGAATCCACGTACGCTGCAAATCGTCCTTCGGGATCAGCAGCTCTTCCTTACGCGTACCGGAGCGCTGGATGTCGATCGCCGGGAACACGCGCTTATCGACCAGCTTGCGGTCGAGAATCACTTCCATGTTGCCGGTGCCCTTGAACTCTTCAAAGATCACTTCGTCCATACGCGATCCCGTATCGATCAGCGCCGAAGCAATGATGGTCAGCGATCCACCCTCTTCGATATTGCGAGCCGCACCGAAGAACCGCTTCGGGCGCTGCAGTGCATTCGAGTCCACACCGCCCGAGAGCACCTTGCCGCTCGGCGGAACGATCGTGTTGTAGGCACGCGCCAAACGTGTAATCGAATCCAGCAGGATCACCACATCGCGCTTGTGCTCGACCAGGCGCTTGGCCTTTTCGATCACCATCTCCGCAACCTGTACGTGGCGTGCCGCCGGCTCGTCAAAGGTCGAGGAGATGACCTCACCCTTCACCGAACGCTGCATGTCGGTCACTTCTTCCGGGCGCTCGTCGATCAGCAGAACGATCAGCACGATCTCCGGATGGTTCGCCGTAATCGAGTTGGCAATCGCCTGCATCAGTACGGTCTTACCGGTACGGGGCGGGGCAACGATCAGCCCACGCTGGCCCTTGCCGATCGGACAAAGAAGGTCCATCACGCGTCCGGCGATGCCTTCGCGAACCGTCTCCATCTTGATCCGCTCCTGCGGATAAAGCGGCGTCAGGTTGTCGAACAGGATCTTGTTGCGCGTCTCTTCGGGGCTCTCAAAGTTAATCGCCTCGATCTTCACCAGCGCAAAGTACTTCTCACCCTCATGCGGCGAGCGGACGTTGCCGCTGATCGTGTCGCCGGTCTTCAGGTCGAACTTGCGGATCTGCGAGGGTGAAACGTAAATGTCGTCCGGCCCGGGCAGGTAGTTGTAATCCGGCGACCGCAGGAAGCCGTAGCCGTCGGGGAGGATTTCAAGCACTCCCTCGGCAAAAATGTGGCCTTCTTTTTCGCTCTGTGCCTGGAGAATCTTGAAGATGAGGTCCTGCTTGCGCAGACCGCTGGTGCCGGGAATTTCGAGCCCGCGAGCCAGCTTGCCGAGTTCGGCAATGCTCTTCTCTTTTAACTCGGAGATAGTCATAAATTCTTGAACTTGTTCTGTCATGTTTTTGGGTTTTCGTCTTGCGGAAGGGGGTTGAAGGGGATTGGATTGAGGAAGATCGGAAGCTTGCAACCACGGACGATGCGTGTGCTCGGAGCGGCGTTGCAGCGGAAGGAAGAGAGGAAACGTGCCGAGGTGAAACGAAAATCTGGGAATCTACGGCTACTAGGGGTGTTGCGGGGGCTTGCCGAAAGAATACCAAAACTTTATGCACAGGTCGATAACTGCACGACCCGGTGCCGCGCCATCTAGGCCGCGCGGCGTTCTGCAACCGGCGTACTGATCAGTTCAGCTTCGGTCGTTACATCCATCGGAACGGTGTCCTTGAAACGGTCCAGCACTTCATTGGTGGTGTCCTGCAGCCGCGTGTTCGGCTTGTGCAGCTTGCGAGTCGCTTTCGAAGCGAGCTGACAAAGCTTGTAGCGATTGTTCACGTGTGTGAGTGCTCCAAAAATGAGATCTGAGCGCATAGTGGTGTCTCCCTTGATTTTCCAGGCGCAAGCGTTTCCCTACCGCTCCGCACCTTTGATCGATTCATTCGATCGAATGCCTGTTTTGAAAGATTCGCTTGAGCGGAAAAGTGCCAGCGAACTACTTCCGATTAGACGCGCCCGGGGCTTCCCGGTTGCATCCTTAAGATTTGTTCGCGCAAGGCGAAACCTTAACCACAAACATCTCTGTCACTATGACGGATCTGGTCTGAGGGGTGGATCTTCCGCGAAGGCTGAGAACGCTGCGGAATTGGTTCTAGGTGAGCGGCCAAAATCACCGCAAAATCAGGGCCCAAACCCAAGTACCAACCAAAAGTCAGAATTGGGGTATACCAGCACCATATCGTTTGCAGATGCGCAGGTCAATCCTTTTTTCAGAACCCTGTTGATTTCATATCCCGAAAACGGGATTATTTGAGCTAAACATATATATTGCCTCAGTTACGCCCAATAACTCCGGTCGAGCGTACGGTACTGAATCGCCTCTGCTATATGCTTTACCGCAATTTCATGGGCCGCGTCCAGGTCGGCAATCGTGCGCGCCACCTTCAGAATCCGGTCATGCGCCCGCGCGCTCAACCCCTGCTGCTGCATTGCCCGCTCCAGCAACCGCTCGGCTTCGCTGGCTAGTTCACAGTGAACCCGAATCTGCTGCGTCGTCATCTGCGCATTCGCAAACACCGCCCGCCCATTCGGCTTGCCACCCGCCTTCGCTCGGTCACCCGCCTGCTGGAACCGCGCATGCTGCCGTTCCCGCGCCGCCAGCACCCGCGCCCGAATCTCCGCCGACCCTTCCGTCGCCGTCCCGCTTCGCAGCTCCTTATACTGCACCGCCGGCACCTCAATGTGGATATCGATCCGGTCCAGCAGCGGCCCACTCACCTTCGATACATACCGCTGGATCATCGGCGGCGTACACATGCAGTCGCGGCTCTTATCGTTGAAGTACCCGCACGGACAAGGATTCATCGCCGCCGCCAACATAAACCGGGCAGGAAAGCTTAGGCTCATCGCTGCCCTCGAGATCGTCACCGTGCCATCCTCCAGCGGCTGCCGCAGCACCTCCAGCACATTCCGCGGAAACTCCGGCAGCTCATCCAGGAACAGCAGCCCATTGTGCGACAGCGACACCTCACCCGGCCGCGGAATCATCCCTCCGCCAATCAACCCCGCGTCCGAGATCGTATGGTGCGGCGATCGGAACGGCCGATGCGTCACCAGCCCCTCATCCTTATTCAGCGCACCCGCCACGGAGTGGATCTTCGTCGTCTCCAACGCCTCTTCAAACCGCAGCGGAGTCAAAATCGAAGGCAGCCGCTTAGCCAGCATCGTCTTACCCGACCCCGGCGGCCCGATCATCAAAATGTTGTGTCCACCCGCCGCTGCAACCTCCAGCGCCCGTTTCGCCACATGCTGCCCACGCACATCGCGAAAGTCCGCGTGATACTCCTGGGCCTCACTCAGTAAGGCCTGCGTATCCACCACCAGCGGCGCCGCAAACAAGCTCCCCGTAGCCGCGGAGTTCAACAGCTCCCGCACCTCCAGCAAACTCGTCACCGGAAATACATTCACGCCCTGCACCACCGCGGCCTCGCGCGCATTGGCCGCCGGAATCACCAAATTCTTGATCCCCGCCGTCCGCGCCGCAATCGCAATCGGCAGCATCCCTTGCACTGCCCGCAACGATCCATCCAGTCCAAGCTCGCCCACCAGCACAAAGTCGCTAATGTCTTTTACAGCCAGCCCGCCATACGCTCCAAGGATGCCCACAGCGATCGGCAGATCGAACCCCGACCCTTCCTTCTTGATGTCCGCCGGCGCAAGGTTGATGGTGATCCGCGTAGGCGGAAGATCGAACCCGGAGTTCTTGATCGCCGACCGCACCCGGTCCCGGCTCTCCCGCACTGCGGCATCCGGCAGCCCAACTGTACTAAAGGTCTCCTGGTCCAGCTTCACCCCGGAGAAGTCGACTTCGACATCGATAATGTGCGCGTCGATCCCATAGACCGCCGCACTGCGTGCCTTAAAAAGCATATCCCTGCCTGATGTCGCCGCTGAGGCCGTAAAGTCCTGTCAGTCTAGCATCAACCTCGCCACCACGCCGATGCCGCTCCCATGCCACGCCGAAGCCCTGCCGACGCGGAGGCCGATGCCTTTGCCGTTGCCGTTGCTTTGCTCTTGCCTTTCTTCGCTTTCCATTCCGAGCAACGCGAGGAACCCGCTTCCTCCCGTTCTTGCTGTTGCTCTCGCCCAAACCCGCGAACCCCTACAATCACCTACAGACACCAAACGCCATGAACACCAGCCTCTTCGAACTCTTCAAAATCGGCATCGGCCCCTCGAGCTCCCACACCGTCGGCCCCATGCGCGCCGCCCTCCGCTTCGTCCGCGAGCTCTCACCAGCGCTCCTCGCCCAAACCCACGCCATCACCGTCGACCTCTACGGCTCCCTCGCCCTCACCGGCATAGGCCACGCCACCGACCGCGCCATCCTCCTCGGCCTCCTCGGCGAATCCCCCGACACCGTCGACCTCACCCGGATCGATTCACAACTCACCACCATCCGCAACGACCACCGCCTCAACCTCATGGGCGCCCACATCGTAGCCTTCACCGAATCCGACAACCTCCTCTTCCACCGCAACCAGATGTACCCCGACATCGACCATCCCACCCATCCCAACGGCATGCGCTTCACCATCTTCGACGCCACCGGCAACACGCTCGCGTCCGACATCTTCTACTCCATCGGCGGCGGCTTCATCCTCTCCGCCCACGAGTTCGCCAACACCGCCGACGCAAAAAAACGCAACGTCCCCTACGCCTTCTCCAGCTCCGCCGAGCTCCTCCAATTAGCCGAAGACAACCACCTCACCATCGCCGAGCTAGTCATGGCCAACGAGATCGCCCTCCTCTCCGATCCCACCATCGTCCGCCGCATCGACCGCATCCACAGCTTTCGGGCGACCCCCGAACCCAACCCCCAACCTCCAACCCCCAAAGACCAGATCAACGCCGCCATCCTCACCCTCTGGCAAACCATGTCCGAGTGCATCGACCGCGGCATCGCCACCGAAGGCACGCTCCCCGGCGGCCTCAACGTCCGCCGCCGTGCCCCCGGCCTCGCCCGCCGCTTGGAACGAATGGACTCCGAAGGCCGCTTCCGCGATCCGCTCGCCCCCATGGACTCCGTCACCCTCGTCGCCATGGCCGTCAACGAAGAGAACGCCGCCGGCGGCCGCGTCGTCACCGCACCCACCAACGGAGCTGCCGGAGTCATCCCCGCCATCGCCTACTTCTACCTCCACCACGCCTCGCACGGCCTCACCGAAGCCGAAAAGCAAGCCGGCCTTCTCCGCTACTTCCTCACCTTGGCCGCCATCGGCATCCTCTACAAAGAAAACGCCAGCATCTCCGGCGCTGAAGTCGGCTGCCAGGGCGAAGTCGGCGTAGCCTGCTCCATGGCAGCCGGCGGCCTCGTCGCCGCGCTCAATGGAAACAACGCCGCCATCGAGCACGCCGCCGAAATCGGCATGGAGCACAACCTCGGCATGACCTGCGACCCCATCGGCGGCCTCGTCCAGATCCCCTGCATCGAGCGCAACGGCATGGGCGCCGTCAAAGCCGTGAACGCCGCCCGCCTGGCCATGAACGATCCCGGCACCCACAAAATCTCCCTCGATCAGATCATCGAAACCATGTACCGCACCGGCATGGACATGCAATCCCGCTACAAGGAAACCAGCCTCGCCGGTCTCGCCCTTAACATCATCGAGTGCTGAGTGATAAGTGCTGAGCCCTCACAACTAGAAAACTCAAAACTGAACGGAACCTCTCAAACCTCATCCCTCCCCACCCTCAAACCTCTACAGACTACGGATCCCGATACTCCCTCTTCTTCAACTCCCGCACCGCCTGCTCATGCCCCTGCTCGGCGGCCTTGCGAATCCACAGCCGCGCCAGCGGATAATCCACCGCAACCCCCAACCCAATCCCATACAAATGTCCTAGCTGAAACTGCGCCTCCGCATTCCCCTGGTCGGCAGCCTTGCGATACCACCCCGCCGCCTTCGCATAATCCAACGGCACACCCTGCCCTGAGTAATAAAGATCTCCCAGCTTCTGCTGCGCCTCCGCCCACCCCTGCATAGCCGCATACCGATACCAGTTCGCCGCCGCCGCATCGTCCCGCTCCGTGCCTTCACCCTTGCGAAACATCAACCCCAAATGGAACTGAGCCCACGCAAGCTCACTCTCCGCGGCCTTGCGACACCACACAAAAGCCTCCGCATAATCCTGCGCCGCGTAGTACCGAAAGCTGAGATTCGCCTGCGCATACGCATGTCCCTGCTCGGCAGCCTTACGCTCCCACCGCGCAGCCTCCACATCATCGCGTTCGACACCCTCACCTGCGTCATACATCGTGCTTAGCATGTACTGCGCCTCCGCATGACCAAGCTCCGCCGCATTGCGAAACGCCGCCGCTGCCTCCGCATAAGCCTTGCGGTTGTAATGCCCCACACCCTGCTTATAAAGCTCCGCCGCCGGCACATTCGCCGCATCCTTGCGCCCACGCGCAAACAAACCCGTACGCGGCCCCGCAACCACCAGCCCGCTCGCGCGCGGCACATGCTGCAGCCCTGACTTTCCAGCCTTATCGTCCATGCGCCCTGATCTGCCGGTCGATCAGCTCAAACCGTCGCTGCGCCTCCGCCACCTGCTCCTTCAGATTCGCCTCCAGCTCCGTCAACAAATCCCGATGCTCGCGCTTCGCCGCCTCCGCATCCTGCATCAACTGCGCCACCTCACTCGACAGCAATATACCCTGCTCGGCCTCAAGGTTCGCAATGTCCCGTCGCGCATGCTGAATCTGCCGCGTAATCCGCTGCAACTCCGCCGTCTCGCCTTCACCTTGGATCGACGCGTTGATCTCATGGTGATCATCCAGCATCCGCTGCAACAACTCCGCATCGCCACGCGTGTAAGCCTCATTCGCCCGTGCCATCAGCAGCGTAAAGTGCGCCAGCTCCGCCTCATCCCGCGCGAAGTCCGGATGGATCCTCTTCGCCACATCGCGGAACAACGCCTTCAACGTCGGTGGAGGGTCAAACTCCTCAGCCTCCCGCGCCGCTCCGTAAGCTGCCTCATGCGTCTCCTGCGCCCGCTGCCGCATCTCCTCAGCCCGCGCTCGCGCGGCATCGGAGTCATACAAATCCACCTCGCGCTCCGCGATCCGCGCCTCCAGCTCATCCAGCTCCGCATACAGCACGCCTACCTGCCGCAGATACCGCCCTTCAAACGTCTTCACCTGCGCTCGAAGCTGCGCCAACTCGCTCTCCCGCTCCGCCAGCGCCGTGCGCACAGCCGCCAACTCTTCCCGCTTGTCGAGCAGGGCAGCGTGTTCCGGTGTTTGTTGGAGGACGATCTCAGCTGGCATGCAGCTACCAGTTTATCGCTTCGCCAAGCCACAGACCGACGGCTATAGTCTTGACAGCAAGGTCAACCTACGGCGCCTGCGTCGGCAGCTGGATCCGCACTTCCGTACCCTTACCCAGCTCGCTCGTCACACTCAGCGTCCCATGGTTGCGCTCTACGATCTCCTTCGAGATATAAAGTCCCAACCCATTGCCCAGGTCGCCCTTCGTGCTGAAGAACGGCTGGAACAGCTGCCTCAGCGTCTCTTCGCTCATGCCATGCCCTTCGTCGCGAACGAAGATCTCCATCCTGCGTCCGTCGGTGTCTGGCAAAAGCTCCGCGCCTATAGAGATGCGGCCATTCATCGGAAGCGCCTGGATCGAGTTCGCAATCAGGTTCGAAATCACCTGGCTGATCTGGTTCACCGCCCCGTAGAACGGCACATCCGCATGGCCCTGCTGCACCACCGTGATGTTCTGATTGCGAATCTTGCCCGCATACAGCTGCAGCACATCCTGAAACAGGGCCGCCGCATTGCCGGACTCCGCTGCTCCAATCTTCTCTTTGGACCACCGCAGCGTCTGCTTGGTGATCGCCGAAATCCGCTGCACTTCACTGTTGGCCAACGCAAGATAACGCCGCGCGTCGGGATCATCGCTTGTATGGCTGCCGACGAGGTACAACAGGTTCATCAGCGCCTCCAGCGGGTTGTTGATCTCATGTGCAATCACGCTGGTCATGCGCCCCGTAAGAGCAAGCTTCTCGGTAATGCGCAATGCGGTCTCGCGCTCGCGACGGTCGGTCAGGTCGGTTGCCGTTCCTACCCATCCGGCCAGCGTGTTATCGCCCTTCAGGTAGGGAATCATCCGCAGCAGGTTCCAGCGCTCGTGCTGCTCCGAGGTTGCTCCAAGCCGCAGCTCGCACTCGAAAGGTTTCCCTTCGGCAATAGAGGCTTGCCACGTCTCAAAGCAACGCTGGCGGTCTTCCTCCATAATCGCCGGTTGATCGTGCCAGAGTCCCTCCGCGACCAATCCCTGGTCGACCCACGTCTGATTCACGTATGTCAGCCGTCCTTCATTGTCCGCGGTCCACACTGCATTCGGCAGGGTGTGCGTCAACTGCAAAAACCGCGCTTCATTGAGCTGCAGCGCTTCCTCAACCCGCTTAAGGTTGATCGTCGTCAACGCCGCGCGGAACTCTGTCGCGGACTCGATCTCCATCTCGCCCCACGGATCGGATTGTTCGCGTACCATCTCCTTCCATATCTCGAAGGAGGTGCGCGGCGTAAGCTGCTGCTGCGTCGCGGCGTCGGATGCCTTCGGCTGGCCCGCCCACTTCACCATGCTCACCGCCTCCGGACGAAACCACATCAGGTAACTGTGCCGCACCGACGAAACACAAATCGCGAGCAGCCCACTCGCCCTGGCTGCGAAGGCAGCCGCGGCCGGAAGTTGCTCGGCGAGGTTGCGGGTATGGAACATCTCACACTCAGGCTGCGCCTCCAACCACGTCGTGATCTGACTAATTTCTTCCGCGCTTGGCGTTAAGCCGGCCACATACGTCTTGCCATCGATCGCCAGCGCAACGCCTTGCCCTTCGGTAATCTGCAGGATGTTTTCCATCGAGCCGGCGAGCGTCTCCACGAAATCTTTCTCGCCGGCCATCCGCGTCAGCACACGGCGTTGCACCGCATGGAATTGCAACGCCTTCTTCAGATGCGCCGACGCGCGAAAGTTCATGATCTGCGTGCATACCAGCTTCGCCAGCAGGTCGCACGCGCTGCGCACCAGGTAAGGCGCCAGCCTCGGCGTCGCATGGTGCGCACTCACCAGGCCCCAAAGCTTCCCGTCGATGACCAGCGAAACCGACATCGAAGAAAGCGTGCCCATGTTCCGCATGTACTCCACATGGATCGGCGAAACACTGCGCAGGATCGACATCGAAAGATCGAGGTTCCGCATCGGCCGCTTGGCAAGCCCCTGCAGTGGAGAAGGTGTATAGCCCGCATCCGGAATGATCCGCACCGTGTTCAGGATGTAAAGCTCACGCGCCTGCGCCGGGATGTCGGATGCCGGAAACCGCAGGTCCAGATAGCTCGGCAGCACCCCATCGTTTACTTCAGATAGCACAGTCCCGTGCCCGGCCTCATCAAACCGGGACAGCAGGATGCGGTCGAAACCGGTAAGGTTTTTGATCTGCTCCACCAGCGCGTCACACAGCATGGTCTCATCGCGCAGGCCGGAAAGCTTGCTCACAAAATTGGTGAACACCTGGTTGGCCATGTCCGGGCTCACCAGCCGGTCCAGCCGTTCGAACTCCAGCACCCGCTCGTCCCCAAGGCGGTGCGTCACCACCGAGTAGAACCCGCCACGCAGCGCAAACGACCCCAGGTAGGTCTGGACCCCCGCGGGCTCGTTTCCCGCATAAAGATTTTTGACAGCGCCAAGAACTTCGCGATCCAGGATCGTATCGATTGGCGTTCCCAGGATGAGGTTCAGCGGGACTTCAAGGAACTCTTCCGCATTCTGGCTCGCCGCGGCAACACTCTCGCCCGTGGAGTCGAGCAACAGCAGGAAGCCGTGCCGCTGGATGCTCCCCGGAATGCGGATCGGCTCGTCTTCGCAGTTATCGATCGTTGCGCGTACACGGTCTGCTGCAGAGGGGCCCGGGTTGCTATGAGACATGCTGCTCGTCTCCTGACGTGCCGATGCTAAGTGAGGTCGGTGTAGTGCCACCAGTCTACGTGACAAAGGATGGCCTGCGTACAACGGCGCACATTGCCCCGTCATCCCGAGTTTGGATGCAAGAGCGCAACGCCGCGTTGGGAGCGCAATCGCAGGCGAGATCACAGTGAGCTTGTTGAAATACTCTGTTTTGTCGAAGGGGCATGGCTTCAGCCGTGCCATAAATGCTTCTCTTGCAACACGGCTTCAGCCGCTGAGGTACGCTTTCCGGGCTCGGCACGACTTTTTCAACATGCTCCTAAAGCGCGTTCAGGAAATTGATGAGATCGAGTTTTTGTGCCGCGTTCAGATTCATCTGAAACCGCGCATTGTAAAAATTCACCAGCTGCGTCAAATCATTAGCCGCTCCATTGTGGAAGTACGGCGCACGACCCGCCAACCCCCGCAGAATCGGCAGCTTCGTCCGGTTCACATCCGCGCACACACCGGTAAACAGCGCCCGCCCCGGGTCGGACGTAATGTACGTAGCAGCCTTGTTCGTCGCTGGATCGACGCACCCCGTGATCTGGTAGACAGGCAGCACTGGCTGCGTCAACTGCGCCAACCCCGCAAGGATCTGCGCGTTCGTCTCGCTCGCCGCCAGCCGCGGTGTTCCGGTATCCATCGGCAACGGCAGAGAATGGTTCCCAAGATCCGGTGTGTCGTGGCACGTCCCGCACGACCCACGCAGGTTTGCAGGCGAGCCCAACGCCGGGTTGTCGTTGATCCCACGCACACCCGTAATCTGCATCGGAGCCGTATTGAAAATGTTCTCGCCACGCGCAATGCTCACCTGCTGTGCATCATTGCTGTTGTTCCACGCGGTGTACAGATTGAAGATGCCTGCCGTAAACGGCTTGCCCTGTGGATCACCCCCGAAAGCATCGTTGATCCCCGGATAAAAATTCACCGCCGCTAAATTCGTCGGCCCACCCTTGGCATTGTTCGCGGAAAGAGACCCCGCCGCATTGTCGGCAGTCTGCGCGGTATAGAGAGACTGCTGCAAGCTCAGAATGGCCGTCGTCTGCGCGGCAGTTGGTGCAGCCGTCCCTTGCTCATGCTCAGTAATGGCCGTCATCAACTGGCTTGTAAGGTCGGTCGACAGGTTCGCGGAAAACGTAGACGCGGTCGTCAACGGCACAGTCGTCTCACGCGTGTCCCACATCACGTTCGAAAGATAGTTGAGGCTTGTAGTCGGCAACGGCCTTCGATACGTCGATACAATCTGCCGGTTGGTCGCCGGATCGATCGTCACCGCGCATCCATACGGATCGGATACCATCGTCAGCGTGAACTGCGTCCCCGCCGGCAGCTCCACCGGAATGCGGATCAACCCCTTGGTCAGGATGAGTGAGTGCGAAGTCGTATCGCCCGTGATCGCAGTCGGACAGTTCGCTCCGTCAACCGCGTCAAACAAAGGGTCGGTACCCGCGCTCGAAGTAAACAGCGCAGCCGTAGTCGCCGCATTCAAGCTCATGGCCTGTGCAGCCTGGTGGCAGGTCGCGCAGGTCCGTTGGTTCGTACCCAGCGGCTGGAAGAACGCGGTGCTTTCATCGATCGAGCCAGCCGTAGTATAGGTCGCCACCGTGCCGGTCGCATCGGTATAAGGCATAAGGTTGGCGAGAAGATCAGTCACCACGGTGGTAACGGTAGACGTATTCGGCGTGACGGCAGTGCATCCGGCGAGTAGGAGAAGGGTCCACGTAACAAAGAGCTTCTTACGAGCTTGCATCGGTGGTGCCTCGACTGGGTGCGGCATAAGTGCGAGAGCATGGCCCGGGATCGCGATGGTTGACGCTGATTGATTTTCGGAGGGTTACACGGTTTCGCTTTTATGTGCGCGGCGAAAAATACGCACGTCCGCCGCCCTAACCTTCAAGGGAGCGAAGGTGTTCAACGGAACACAGGATTTGTTGATTTACTCCGTTCGCCCCGGCCGCGACATCAAACTCTGGATCGCATCCCGAGGCGACTTGTCCTCATGCAGGATCGCCGCCATCTGCGCCGTAATAGGCATCTCCACGCCATAGCGCGCCGCAAGCCCAAGCGCCGCCGTAGTGGAGCGCACACCCTCCGCCACCTTGCCATTCAAACCTTGCAGAATTTCAGCCAGCTTCCGCCCCCTACCCAGCTCAATACCCACAGCACGGTTGCGCGAAAGCCCTCCGGTGCATGTCAGCACCAGATCGCCCACGCCGGAAAGCCCAGACAGCGTATCGCGCCGCCCTCCGCAAGCCACAGACAGCCGCGTGATCTCCGCAATGCCGCGCGTAATCAGCGCCGCGGCAGAGTTCGAGCCCAGCTCCAGCCCCGTAACCACGCCCGCCGCCAGCGCAATCACGTTCTTCAGCGCTCCGCCCAGCTCCGTACCGATGATGTCGTCGTTGCGGTACACGCGCAGGCTGGGCGATGTAAAGTCGTCCTGCAGCTTCAGCGCGAGCGGCTGAAACTCGTCGTGTCCCGTGGTCGCAATCACCAGCGCGGTCGGCATCCCTGCCGCGACCTCCTGCGCAAACGACGGCCCCGAAAGCACGCCGACCGGGTTCTCCGGCGCATGCTCGCAGATGATCTGCGACATCCGCAGAAAGGTCTTCTCCTCAATCCCCTTGGAGGCCGAAAGCAGCACCTGCTTCGGGTTGATCGCATGCGCCAGCTCGGCCATCAGCGGCCGCAGATGCTGCGAAGGAACCACCGAAAGAATCACCGCCGCGCCATCGATCGCCCGCACCGGGTCGGCCGTGATCCGCACATCCGCCGGCAGGATGAACCCGGGCAGATAGCGCAGGTTCTCTCCGGTGTCACTCAACTCTTCGGCATGAACAGCCGAGTGCGCCCACAACGTAAGGTCGTGCCCGCCACGGCGGGCGAGCGATACCGCCAGGGCCGTGCCCCAGGCACCGGCTCCAAGAATAGTAATTCGGCTCATGCGTTGGTCCCTTGAGGATCGCTGGGTTTAGATTTTTTGCCACTGCCGAACTTGCTTTCCGTACCCGACTTCAACCGCATGATGTTCTTGTGATGCTTCACAATCACCAGCAGCGAAATCACCAGCACGCTGGGGCTGATAATCGCCGAGTGTTGTGAAGACAGCCAGAAGAAGAACACCGGTAGCGTCAACGCACCCAGGACCGAGGCCAGCGAAACGTACTTCGTAAGAACGAGCACGACGATGAAAACTGCCAGAGCGCAAAGCGCCGCCGGCCAGCAAAGCGCAAGATACACACCCAGCGCTGTAGCTACTCCTTTGCCCCCTTTGAACCCCAGCCATACCGGAAACATGTGCCCCAGGATCGCTGCCAGCGCCGCCAACGCGGCCAGGTCCGCTATGGTCAGCGATGCCGTTCCGGCAAAGAAGTGTTTCGCAATCAATACCGCCGCAACGCCCTTCAGCGCATCCAGCGCCAGCGTCGCAATCCCCAACCCCTTCGCGCCCGACCGCGCCACGTTCGTCGCGCCAATATTCCCCGAACCTGTAGCCCGTATGTCCTGATGCAAAAACAATCGCACCAGAATGTAGCCGAACGGAATTGACCCGAGCAGATACGCAATCGCGAGAATGATGGCTGGATGGGACATCTGACGCTGAGTGTATCAAGCAGTCGTGTGGGTTAGTCAGCGTGTTCCGGATCGGAGAGGGATCGCCTTTGCCTTTGGGATTAGGTCCGGGCTTTAGCCCGGACATCTAGGTGCCCATAAAATACAGGGCTTTAACCCCGGGCCTTCTTCTTGGTTTGGCTAACAAATCGATTCGTCGGACACTGGTTACTGTAAACGTCGCCGCAGCAACTCAAACGCATGCTGCGTAGCCCACAGCCGCACCCGCTCGCGGTCACCCGGAATCTGCACCTGCTTCACCTGCGTATCCTCGCCGTCCGCCAGCCCCACATACACCAACCCCACCGGCTTGCCCGCGTCCGCTCCACCCATCAGCGTAGGCCCCGCGATGCCCGTAATGCTCATTCCAAGTGTTGTCCCCGCAGCCACACGAACGCCCTCCGCCAGGGCCCGTGCCACTTCCTCCGAAACCGCGCCATGCTTTTCGATCAACTCCACCGGCACATGCGTCAACGCCGTCTTCACGCCATTCGTATAGACCACCACCCCGCCATAAAAGCTACGGCTCGAGTTCGGCACCCGCGTCAACCTCTCCGACAGCAGCCCACCCGTACAGCTCTCCGCCACCGAAAGCGTCTGGTTATGCAGTCCCAACATCAGGATCACAATCTCCTCAAGCGACTCCCCATGCGACGAGAAAATATCGTCGCCCATCTCATGCTCCACCAACTCCGTCACCGCATCCACCCGCGCCTGCGCTTCTTCTAGCGTTGGCTTGGTGCAGATGAAATGCAGCTGAATCTCCCCCGACCCAGCCAGGATCGTCGTCTCCACATCCGTGAACTTCTGATAAATCGGCGCCGTCCGCGCATCCACCTGTGACTCCGGAATCAGCGCCATCCGTAGCAGCCTCTTCGCCATCGCCCGCGGCGGCAGGGTATCCGCCAGCCGCGGCTTCACCGCCTCGTCGAACAGCGGCTTCAACTCCTTCGGTGGCCCCGGCAAAAGCACTACAATCTTCCGGTGCGACTCAACCGTCGTATCCAACATCTGCCCCGGCGCACTTCCGTTAGGATTCGGCAGCAGCGTAGCCCCATCCAGCAGCTCCGCCTGTTTGGCGTTGTTCGATGGCATCGCCATCCGCCGCGCCACAAACCGCTGCTGCAGCGTCAGCAGCGTCGTCGGATCAGTATGCAGCTCCAGCCCCAGCGCCTCCGCCGTACACTCTCGCGTAAGGTCATCCTCAGTCGGCCCCAGCCCACCGGAGCAAATCAAAATATCAGCACGCCCCAGCGCAATCCGTATCGCATCCACAAGATGCTGCCGGTTATCCCCAACAATCGTCTTGAACGCGACAGAAACGCCCAGGTCATTAAGACCCTGCGTGAGATAAAGCGAATTAGTGTCCTGACGATGCGGCGTAAGCATCTCGGACCCGATAGCGATAATTTCAGCGATCATTGTTCTAGCTGAATGATAGATGCAGCTTTACGCCCCCGGGTGCGAATCCTGCCAAGAACAAATCATCGCGTCCGCGCCATTCGGACTGCAACAGCCTTCATTTGCCTTCCCGGATTAGCAGCGGGCTTTAGCCCGCTGGAAAGTGCCAATTTGGGAAGAGGCTTTAGCCTCGGGTTCTTGTATGCTGGCCGCATGAAACTTGCTCCGCAGGAACTGAGAACCTACCTGCTTACCGCCGTCACCGCGCAACGTCGTCGGTTCTTTCAGGTCACCGCAACTGCCGAACTGTTTCTCACAACCTTGCAGGAAAACCGAGCCAAAGGCCGCTTCGAACTGCACGCCTTCGTCATCATGCCCGATCACGTCCACCTCCTGCTTACACCCGCTCCCGATGTCTCTCTTGAAAAGGCCGCCCAGTTCATAAAAGGCGGCTTTTCCTTTCGTCTGAAAAGCAAAATGGACGTTTGGGAGCGCGGCTACGACAATCGACGAGTTGTTGATCGGGCTCAGTTCGACTCATTCCTGCGATACGTCGAAGACAATCCCGTCAGGGCACGCATGGTTGCGACCGCCGCCGAATATCCCTATAGCTCTTGCGGTCGCAACAAGTTGATAGACCCCAGGCCTTCGTGGCTTACCGCGCCGCCACAGCTTACCGCGCTGCCACAGCTTCCCGTCCTGCCACAGCCTCTCGTCCTGCCACAGCCTCTCGTCCTGCCGGATTAGAAGGGGCCTTCAGGCCCCTGTTCCGGGTTCACCAAAAAGGAGGGCTTTAGCCCGGGGCTTTCCCGGCCCATGAACTGGCAACCTACCCTAAACCAACCCCCGCCCCTCAATCCCCAGATCAATATGAAAGATCGTGTTATTCGTCGCCAGCGCGGCGCATCCATCCTCTAAAAAGCACATCCCCACCAGATCATTCCCACTCACAATCAACTCCGCCTTGCGCTCCGTATCGATCCGGATAATCCCACGCTGCCCGTGCAAACTCGCCGCCACGTAGAGATTGTCATCCACATCCAGCGCCATCCCCTGCGGCCGCCCCAACCCGCGAAAAAACACCGTCGCACTTCCATCCGGATCGATCGCATAAATGCTCTGGTTCGAGCTCGTCGTCGGGGCCGTCACCAGCAGCGTCCCATCATCCCGAAACGCCAAATGATACGCTGCCACCGAAGGCTCCAGCGTCGCAAACACAAACACCTCGCCCGAAGCCTTCGATCCCGAAGGACCCACCTTAAAGATCGTCCCCGACCTGTCCCCCACAAACAGATTCCCAGCCTTATCGAAAGCCAGCCCCGTGGCAATCCCCATCCCTTCGGCAAACGTACTGATCGCCCCCTGCGGAGAAATCCGGTACACCGTCCCCTCGGACCGCGAGCTGGCATACAAATACCCCTCGCCATCGAACGCCAGCGCCGAAACATTCAGCAGGTCCCGCGCAAACGGCCGAATCTGCAAATCGCGGTCGATCCGAAAAATACTCACCGGAACCCGCTCCCCCCGCGGCCCACTCACCATTGCAAAAAGGTTATTGTCCTTATCCACGGCAGGGTTTGAAACCAGATGCAGCTCCTCGGCCATCGGCACACCCACATTGGCATGCAGAATATTCGAAACTAGTCCATCGCGATGCAGCACCAGGTCGCTCGAAATCGCCCCATTCGGCACCTTCACCAGCGCCCGCGTCTCTCGCGAAACATCCAGCGACGCCTCGGTCTCACCAAAGGTCGCATGCGGCAGATGCGGATCCTGGCTCTCCAGCGTGTGCTTCAGCAGGTGCGTCCCGGTCAGCTCCAGCGTGCCGCCCGGTATGGCCGCACGCGGATGCAACGAAATAAGGTGCGGGGCGTCAGGAGAGGTAAACAGCTGCATCCCACCAGCCTAGCGCAGATCAGCATCTCCCGCTTCCCATCGACGGTGCTGAAAACTCCCATTGTTGCCTCTCGGATTAGCGTGGCGCTTTAGCCCCACGAATAAACCTCACCAAGAAGTTGGGCTTTAGCCCCGGGCCTTTGCTTCTCGCCATCCAAACCCCGTTCGTTATCCCAGCTGCGGCACAAACCGGCAAAGCAGAAATCCCACCACCAGCGCAAAAGCACCCGCCGCAATATCGTCCAGCATGATCCCCGTGCCTTCCGGCAGCGCTTCCAGCTTCCGTATCGGCCACGGCTTGAAGATGTCGAACACCCGAAACAGCACCAGCGCCAGGGCCGCGTGCTTCCAGTCGGCGGGCATCAGCACCAGCGCAATCAGCTGCCCGGCAACTTCATCGATCACCACAAACCCGGGATCTTTCCGCCCCGACTCCCGCGCCACAATCGTCGACGCCCGGATCCCAAGATCGGTTAGCAGCAGCGCCACGAACAGCGTCGCCAACGAAAGCAGGATCGGTGTTGGATGAAACGCATGCGCGGCAGCATACCAAAGCAGCATTCCGGCGATCGATCCATAGGTTCCCGGCCCCGGTTTCAGGTACCCGGCGCCAAAGAAAGTAGCCACCCACCACGCCCATTTCGTCTTGTTTTCAAGGGCTTGCATAGAGGAATTCTACCGGGCCGGGACAGCCCGCAGAAGGGAACCTCAAAAGTCAAATAATTTGCACAATAATCGGACAATCTTGCTTGACGAGTGCATCTTTACCGGCTTAGAGTACGTCTGTTTTGGGGGCACACAAATGCCTGCAAAAGTAAGGGCCAGATTTGAGCCCGAATGTTGTAACAGAGGGAATATGAACAAGCTAACACGTTTCGCAGCACCACTGATCGCAGTGGCGATGATGACCAGCGTACCCATGATGTCGCTGGCCCAAAGCAATACCCAGACACAGAACAGCACCCAGGACTGGAACACGCCTCCTGCCGGTACGGAGCAGGCACAGGCCGGCTACCGCGACGGTATCGAAGCCGCCAAGCTGGACACCGCCGCCAAGCGCAAGCTGGACGCGAAGTCGAGCTTCCTGTACCAGCACCCCAAGGTGAAGAAGGGACCGGAACGCGACGCGTACCTGTCCAACTTCGAAGCCGGCTACAACGCCGCCCTGCAGCACGGCGCGACTTCCTAAGTCGTTGCTCACAAAACACGCAAAGGGCCCCATCCGGGGCCCTTTGCTTTATGACACCGAAAAACTTTCAGGAACCGTCATCACTCTCCAACCTTGTCATCCTGACCCTGAGCGAAGCCGAAGGACCTGCTGTCCGCCGTAGCGCCACACATCCCAGGGAACTCCTATCCTTTGAACTTGTCATCCTGAGCGAAGTCGAAGGATCTGCTGTCCGCCCGTAGCGCCACACACACCAAAGGACACCACAATCGTTCAACATTCTAGCCTTTGCTTCTGAGATAGGTCCGGGCTTCAGCCCGGACAACTAACCTGCCCCTAAATTGGGCTTTAGCCCCCGGGACGCCCTAATTCTTCCACTTCGTCTCATCCACCGGATGCCGCTGCTGCTCCGCATGCTCCAACTCCTCCAGCAAATCCGGATCAAGAATCGGCGAAGAAATCTTGTAATCCCCACTCGCCCACTTACCCAGATCAATCGTCCGGCAACGATCCGAACAAAACGGCATATTCGGGTCATCCAGCGGAACAGCCTTCTTACAAATAGGACACTTCAATATTTTGGTCATGGTCGTGTTCCAAATCAGGCCGATTTGGCCAGATATTCATCGAGCGCATCATTGATGACGGTATTGATCTTCACGTCGTTCTTCTCGGCGAAGATAGCCGCCTTCGTGTGGAGACCGTCGCGAAGCCTAACGCTCAGACTCCCCTTGAAAGGTTTATTGGGTGTCTTCCCCTGCTTCTTGCAGAACTCAAGGTATTCATCCACTGCATCACGAAAGTTCTTCTCAAGTTCGCGTACGCTCTTGCCGCCAAAACTGATCATGTCGCGGATGCCAACGACGCGTCCGTGCAGCATCTTGTCTTCCGCGCTGTACTCAACCGATCCATCGTAGCCGTGATGTTGGAGTGTCGTGCTCATTTTATGAATCCCTCTCTTTCAAGAAGAGTGACAGCATCGCGAACCTGATAGGGTTTTAGCACCTTCGACGGGTGAGGTTCGTGGATGAAGAGAACGGCTTCGGTCTCTTTCTGGATGAACTTCCTGCCCGATCCTGACGATTTCTCCATGTCGAAGCCAAATGCGAGCATAAGAGAAACCAGTTCAGACCAGGTGAAATCCTTTGGCTTCGACGGAAGACGACGAATCAGCCTGTCGTGTTTGGACATTCCTATCACCCCTACTGCAACGAGTTTGCGTCACTCTGTGCGTCAGGGGTGCACACATGTAACTAAAAATAGTTACATCATGCCAGAACGGGAAAATTTATTCAATGATCCGAGCCACCACATCATAGTCATGGCTCTCGGTAATCTCCGCCCGATAGAACGTTCCCGGCACCAGCACGTCATGCGGCCCAAAGTCATTGATCAGCACCTTGCCATCGATCTCCGGCGCCTGGTCCAGCGACCGTCCCTGCCAAAGCAGCTCCGTCTCTTCGCTCTCACCCTCGACCAGAATATCCAGCTCGCGCCCAACCCACGCCTTGCGAGCCTTCGTGCTGATCTTGTTCTGCAGCCGCATCAGCTTCCGCCGCCGAGCCTCAATCGTCCGCTTCGGCACCTTCTGGTCCAGCTCAAACGCGCCCGCACCTTCTTCATCCGAGTAGCTGAACACGCCCAGCCAATCGATCTTAGCCGCCTGGATAAACGCGCAAAGCTCCTCGAAGTCCGCCTCCGTCTCTCCCGGAAACCCAACGATGAACGAAGTCCGCAACACCAGCCCTGGCACAATCGACCGCGCCTTCTCGATGATCTGCAAAAACCGATCAGCGCTCCCGCCCCGCTTCATCCGCCGCAACACATTCGCACTCGCATGCTGCAACGGCACATCCAGATACTTCGCCACCGTCTCATGCTTCGCAATCGCTTCCAGCAGCCGCGTCGTAACCTTGTTCGGATACGCATACAAAAACCGCAGCCACTTCAACCCCTCAAGCGGCGCCAGCGCATCCAGCAAGTCCGCCAGCTCCGGCCGCTTGCCCGTCACCGCATCCTTCGGCAAGTCCTCGCCATAGCAGGTTGTATCTTGCCCAATCAGCGTAATCTCGCGCACGCCTTGCGCAATCAGCGACTTTGCCTCAGCCACAATGCTAGCCAACGGCCGCGACCGGAACTTGCCCCGCAACTGCGGAATAATGCAGAAGCTGCAGGGATGATCACATCCCTCAGCGATCTTGATGTAAGCCGAAGCCCGCGGCGTAGTCAGAATCCGTGGCGTCTCATCCGAGTACAAATAGTTCGGCAGCGCCATCGTCGCGCCATCCCACGCCTCTCGCGAAAACCGCCCCGCAGCCTCGCGAGCATCACCCTCCGGCCTTGACCCCGTCTCATGCTCAATCTGCGAAGAGTGCGAATCCGGCCGCGAGTGCTGATTCACACTCGAAGCATGCCGCTCAATCTGAGCCGTAGTCAAAATCGCAAACGGACTATCAGAAGCCATCGCTGGCTTCGAAAGCCCAGCAGCCTCCAAAATCGCCTCAAGCTCTCCGGTGCCGACGACCGCGTCGACCTCCGGAATATTCTTCATAATCTCGTCGCGATACCGCTCCACCAAACACCCGGCAACGATCAGCCGCTGCGCCTTACCGCCATGGCCGATCTTGTGCTGCACCATCTCCAGGATCGTATCCACCGACTCCTGCTTGGCCGAGTCAATAAACGAGCACGTATTCACCACCAGGATCTCGGCATCCTCGGCCTTCGGCGTCAGCTGCGCCCCGCCGCGATGCAGCAATCCCATCATCACCTCGGAGTCAACGAGGTTCTTGGGACAGCCAAGCGAGACAAAGCCAACCGTAGGCCGGTGGGGTTCCTTAAGAAAAGTCTCGGAGGCTGTGGCGTCGAGGGTAGGTGACAAGCTCACAGACCTCTATTTTAGCAGGTTTGGAGCCACCCTCAGAACACCTGCGGCAGACCCTCATAGCGCGCCGACGGCAGGCACTCAAATCCCGGCCGGCTGAACAGATAGCCCTGAAACAGCCATATCCCTTCGCTGGCCAGCCATTGGAACTCCTCGTTGGTCTCCACTCCTTCGGCCACAAGGTCGATTCCCAGGTCCTTGCAAACCTGTATCAACGCGCGGACGATCACCTGCCGCGGCCCGCGGCTCGGGATGTCCTTGATCAGCTCCTTGTCCAGCTTGATCTGGTCGGGCTGAAAGTCGGCCAGAAGATTGAGACCCGAGTATCCCGCCCCAAAGTCGTCGACCGAAAGTTTGAAGCCCATGCCCCGATACAGGCTGACGATCCTCGCAAACCGCGCGCGGTCCTCAATAATTGTGCCCTCTGCGAACTCCAGCACAATGCAATCCAAAGGCAGGTTGGCGCGATCCGCGGCCTCCACTGTGGAGCGGATCGACTCCTCAGGCGTCGTCGCCCCGTTGGGAATGATATTCAGATTGAGATTGCGGCCCAGGCCCAGCTTGTGCGCCAGCGCGATCGCCGTCACGCGGCACAGCTGATCGAAGCGCGGAAGGTCGGCAGAAGAAACCTGCTCGAAGATGCTGCCGGCAGACTGGTTCTGCGGCCCGCGAACCAGGGATTCAAAGGCCACAACATTGTGCGCCCTAGTATCGACGATCGGCTGGAAGGCGAAGCTGATCGCAGGCAGCACCGCTTCCGCCACGTTGGCCTTTCCTCGTAAAAGCAACTTCGGCATCCTCATATCACAAGAGTTCGGCTTCGATCAGCCACGGTAGGCCCCCAGCGCCCTTCGCAGAAAGCAAGCAGCAGCTTCTTGGACCGGCCCTCCGGCAGGTCCTTGAGCGACGAGCTGCCGCTTTGCGGATCGCTTAGCGCCAGTATCTGGTCCAGCTTGTCGCCGGATAGATTGACCAGGCTCATCGACCAGTCTTCGAAGCTCCGCTTGGAGATCGTTTCGAAGATGATCTGGGTGACTTCTCTATGGCGCGGGTCCGCCACGATCGAAGCATACACATCCTCAACGGCTGCGGATTCGCCCTCAAGCACCTGAAAGAATCGTCCGGCCATGTACAGCAGGACTCCTGTAATGTTCAGCCGCTCGTTCTTTTCGCGAGCGGCCACTGTAAGTTCCACCAACTCACCGGGGAGAAAGCTTTGGCTTGCGGTGCTGACATATATGCAATGCACGAGCGACGTCATTATGCAGCCCTCATGGGCCATGCGTCTCTGCTCTGTGACTGGAAGGGCTCACGGCGCGCAAACGTAGGCTGATCGTTTAAATCTCTATTCAGACCGGATCTACTGCCTCAATCGTATGCCGTACAAAGCGAACGTGCGACGCTACACAAAACAAAGAAAATCGAGCATCTTCGAAATGGTTGCCCGCCGCCAAAGAATAAACACGCCGTCGCAAGACGACGTATCAGACCCATCAATTGATCAGCTTCGTCAGCGGCTTCAACGCCGTAACCGGCGTCGTCTCCATCTTCGGCAACGTATGGCTCGTCACAATCACCCCATTGGTCTCAAAGTGCGTCACCCGATGGTCGCTCGCATGCCCCATCATCACAGCTTTTCGCAGCATCGCCAAATGTCTCCGCGATTCATTCGCAAAATGCCGTCCCACCGCCTGGTCATAATCCACCACCAGGTTGTAGCTGGCCTCGCACTTCGGACAGTAGATCGGGTCCTCCAGCGTACGGTGAAACGTCGCTGGCGGCAGCGGCGCAATAGGGTCAGTCCCCGATCGAATGGCGGCAATAATCAAATGCATCTTCCTTATGAGACGAAGCTCCAAGCCCTTAGCTTCAACCTAAAACCTAAAACCTAAAACCTGTTTCTCTACCAGATATGCACCCGCATCTCCGGCGCAAGATACAGCGTCTGCCCATCCTTCACCGCAAACGCCGGATACCAAGCATCCAGATTCCGCACTGTATCCGCGCGATACTCACTCGGCGAGTGTGGATCGGTCAGCACCTGCTGCCGCAGCGCCGCCTCACGGCTCTTTCCCGCCTCCGACTGCGCATACCCCAGAAAGAACTGCTGCTCGCCGCTCATCCCATCCACCTCTGGCGCCGGCTTGCCCTTCAGCGACGCGAGCCACGCATCGTGCGCCGCCGTCAGCCCTGCCAGATCGGCAATATTCTCACCCAGCGTCTGGTGCCCATTCAAATGTAGATCCGGAAACGGCGCATACGAGTCATACTGTTTCGCCAGCGCCTCAATCGACGCGTCAAAATGCGCGCGATCAGCATCTGTCCACCAGTTCCTCACCTTGCCCTGCGAATCAAACGACGCGCCCTCCGAGTCGAACGTGTGCGAAATCTCGTGCCCGATGATGGTCCCAATCGCCCCATAGTTCACCGCATCCGGTGCCTTCGCATCGAAGAACGGCTGCCCAAAAATTGCCGCCGGAAAATTCAGCCCATTATCCAGCGGCAGGTTCACCGCATTCACCGTCTGCGGAGTCATCACCCACTCCTTGCGATCGACCGGCTTCCCAATCCGCTCCAGGTTGTAGCGATACTCAAACGCCTCATACCGCCGGATATTCCCAAACAAATCATCCGGCTTGATCTCCAACCCCGCATACGTCCGCCAGTGGTCCGCATACCCAATCCCCACCTGCAGCGTCCCCAGCTTCTTTAGCGCTTCCGCCTTCGTCGCCGGAGCCATCCACGTCACCGCCTCCAGCCGCGCATGGAAAGCCGTCAGCAGGTTATGCACCATCACCTCAACCTTCGCCTTGTCGGCGGCAGGGAAGTACACCTGCGCATACAGCTGCCCCACCGCATCACCCAGCACATTGTTCACCACCTGCAACGCCCGCTGGTCCCGCGGCCGCTGCTCCGTCGCTCCCGTCAGCGTCTTGCCATAGAAATCAAAGTACTCATCCTCAAACGCCTTCGGCAGCGCCCCAACCTGCAGTCTCCGGAACGGCCCTGCATACGACTCGATCGTGTGGAACACCAGATAGTTCTTCCAGTCCTCAATCGGCTCCGACCCCACCAGCGCCGCATCCGCCGTCACCGCCGTCGGCTGCCACACGATAAAGCTAGCCTGCCCACCCAACTGCGCCGCCTTGAAGTAACCTGCCCAATCCATCCCTGGAGCCTTCGTCGCAAAGTCGCCCATCTGCCAAACATTGTCAGCCTTGCTGATGTCCTCACTCTCAGCCAGCGAAATCTGCTTCTGCGCAATCGCCGTCTCCAGCCGCATCACACCCGCCGCCCGCGCCTCAGGCTCCGCGTACCCCGCCAGCCGAAATATCGTCGCGATATGCGACCCATAAGCCTCGCGCACGGCCTTCATCTTCGCGTTATCCGTCAGGTAGTAATCCCGCGAAGGCAGCTGCAAGCCACCCTGCAGCAGATACACCGCATAGTGGTCCGGATCATTGAACCCCGGCGCCACCCAAACCCCAAACAAATTCGCCGTATGGAAGTTCGTGTTGTTCAGCGCATCCACATCCGCCCGCAGCGTCCCACCCAGCGCAACCGCCAGCTCCCCCCGCGTCTTTACGCTATCAATCGCCGCCAGCTCCGGCTTCAGCGGCGTCAACCCCGCCGCCTCAATCATCCCCGCATTCTCATACGACGCATACAGGTCGGCAATCTTCCGCTTCTCCGTCCCCTCCGCCGCACCGGACTTCGCCGCATCCCCGATGATCGCCGCCACGCGCTTATTCACCACATCGGCCAGCGTCGAAAAGCTCGAGTACCCCGTCCGGTCCGCCGGAATCTCCGTCCGCGCCAGATAAGCCCCATTGGCATACCGAAACCAGTCACTCCCCGGCGTCGCCGTCTTGTCCATATGGTCCGGCTGAACCCCATGCACATCCGTTTGGGCCGAAGCCACCGCACCAACAAGACAAAGAGCCAACACCGCCGCGTATTTCATCCGACGATTCTAGCCGAAGCGCGACATCGTGCCTTAGGGCAGCGGCACAGCCTGCGGATCGAGCGAGCTCAATATGCGATTCACCATCAGAAACAGCTGGTGCCCCGACGCAGGACTCGATTCATTCGACAGCACAACCAGCGCCACATTCGACCGAGGTTCAAGCACACAGTAGCTTGCATAGCCGGGAATGTTCCCCGACTGCCAGATCACCTGCCGCTCCCCGTCCGTCATCATCTGCCAGTTCAAGCCTGCGCTATAGTTGCCGCTGGTTGCATAAGGCTCGTGCGAAAGCTTCACCGCCGCATCCGTCGCGGCAAGCTGCCACCCTGCGTACTTCAGCATGTCCACCACGTTGGAACGAATCCCACCATCCGCTCCGAGCGGTACCGGATAATTCGGCATCGTACGGCCCTTTTCGTCGTAGCCCGTAGCTGTCTCTTGCACCTGCAAGCGGCTTGGCGTCAGCGTCGTCTCCGCCATGTGCAGCTGCCCAAGAATTTTCCGCTCCAGCAGCACCGCATAAGGCACGCCATACACCCGCTCCAGAATGTATCCGGCCAGTTTCGCACCCGCATTCGAGTAGCTCGCCACTGTGCCCGGAACAGCACTCAGCTTCACCTTGTGCAGATCAGCATAGAAGTCCGCCCGCGTGTAATGCGCCGTCTGCTCCAGCACCCGTGTCGTCCAGGGCACGACATTGCCGTTGTAATCCGGCTGCGTCTGAGCATTGTCTGGAAGGTAAAATGGCAGTCCCGAGCGATGATCCACAAGGTCGCAAATCCGAATGGGATGGCCCTCGAATTCCAGGTTCGGATAAGTCCCATCGAGATATTTGCGTATGTCATCCGTCAGGCTAAGTTTGCCTTCGATCGCAGCCTGTGCCAACAGTGTCCCCGTAAACGTCTTCGTAATCGAGGCAATCGGATACAGTGTATGTTCGCCCGGCGGCGCAACCGTTCCCTTTACCACCGTCCCGTAGTTGTAGACATAAGTTTTCCCATTCAGCAGTACGCCAACCGAAACGCCCACCGCCTCCGGCGTCGCCCGAAAGAAATCATGAGCGGCTTGATCAACCGTGGTTTGAACCGCAGCAGCTGATAATCCCTGCGCCCGCACCGAGGCAGCAAAGCTCCCAAGCAACACGAGATAGGCAACGCACCTGCGAGCAAGCATGTTTTGGAACGGGGAAATCAGCCCCGGTTAGGGAAGTCTAGCAGCCTCCGCCTCGGCATCCCAATGGTCCGCCCCCGCCAAAAACCTCTTAGGCTCAAACGCCGCCGCCTCCTTCGCGTTCAGCGCATGCGACCACCCCACAAACGCCTCCGGCCTCCAGCCCGGCCCGCTGTTGTCGTACTGCGCATAAAAAGCCTGCGGATTCGTGTCCGCCTTCGACCAGATCGACCATCCTCCCGCCGCGAGCGTTGCCGGCAGCTCCGTATGCATCACCACCACCCGCGAAAACACCCGCCACGGACGCCCCAGGTAAAACACCGTCGGCTTGCCGTCCCTATCCAGCGCACTGTCATCATGCGTCACGCGCGAGTTCGTAATCACATACCCGGTCGTCTGGTCCGGCGCCACGCGGCTCTGCGCCGTCAAAAATCCATTGCGAATTTCATGCAGCTCCGAGCGGTCAAACACCGCCGCCGCATTCCCAAAGATAAAATCCGTTCCACCCGCGATATAGCTGTCCACGTAATACTGCCGCCCATAGTCGGCAAACAGCGTGTCCTGGTCGCCCAGAAACCGGCAGTGCTTGAACACCGCCCGATCCGACCGCACCGCCGCCGCCACAGCCTGCCCCGTCGGCCCGGCCTCATTGGCAAACGTCACATTGTCGGCTTCAAAGTTCTCGCCATTGATCTCCGCCGTCTCCGTAAAGAAAGTCCCACCCGTTTCCTTCGCATTCTGACTAGCGGTAATCACCACCTCATCGGGACTCTTCCCCAACCCCAGCAGTGTCACCCGCGGCCGATTCTGCGTCACATTGATCCGCTCGTGATACACCCCCGGCACAATCGAAATATAGATCCTCCCATGCGGCGCTTCCGGCGCATGGTCCAGCGCCTGCTGAATCGTCACATAATCCGTCGTACTCGCCGTCGACCCGCCCCCATGCGGATCAACCTTCACATGTACATCCTGAGCAAGCAGGGAAACCCCCACGAACGAACCAGCCACCAAACCCATCCAAACAATCGCACGCATGACCGCAAGCCTACGCCCTGTCAGACCGCTCAGGCAACATGCAAGAGCGATCCCGCCCCCCACCACCCTTTGAATTGTCATCCCAAGCATGCCGGGTGGCCCATCCTTCGCGCCTTTGCGAAGGGTGGGGTATCGCGCGACGCGCGACCGTTCTCCGTAGCTGTAGCAAACTCTGCCATCCTGAGCGAAGTCTCGCGCTTGTCGTCATCACCCAGAGCGAAGCCGAAGGGAAGGCCCCCGCGTTTTTCGAAGCACCACAACCACCGGGTGGCCCATTCATGCGCGGTGTTTGCGCATGAGTGGGGAACACCAGAAGCCCAATCAGCAAGCCGCTGCCGTTGCTTGTTTTTCGCCGTCATCCTCGAGCGCAGCGAAGGACCCCGCATTCGCCCCCCCAACCCCCAAACCCACAACAGACTATCCTCAACATCATGCCCGGCTCCCTCACCGAAGACTACGAAGCCCGCCGCGACCAGGCCTCCGCCGCCGTAGCCCACGCCAACCACCGCCGCAGCCAGTGGGCCAACGTCCTCCTCGCCATCGCCGCCATCGGCCTCATCTTCTTCTGGGGCGTCATCCACCACAATCAATCCTTCTGGCCCGTCACGGCCTGCATCGCCGCCGCCATCGTCGCCGGCATCGTCAAAGGCCGCGCCAGCCACGCCGCCGCCGTCGCCGACCGCCGCCTTGACTTCTACACCCGCGCCCTCGGCCGCATCACCGGCTCCGAGCCCCAAACCGGCCGCACCGGCGAGTCCTTCTCCCAACCCAACCACCTCTACGAGCGCGACCTCAACATCCTCGGCCCCGACTCACTCTTCGGCCTCCTCGCCACCACCCGCACCGGCCTCGGCCAGCGAGCGCTGGCCGACTTCCTCCTGCACCCCACCAACGCACCCACAGCCCGCCAACGCCAGCAGGCCGTCCAAGAGCTGGCTCCCCTCACCGGCCTCCGCGAGCGCATCGGCCTCCTCGGCCGCTTCGGCTTTGAAGACCTCCCCGCCAACAGCTTCGAAACCTGGCTCGACGCTCCCACCGCCAACTTCCCCCGCTGGCCCCGCCCCATCCTCTTCATCCTCACCGCCGCCTGGCTCCTGCTCCTCATCGCCGGCCTTTCTCTCCATTGGGATTCATCCCTCCTCGCCCGCAACATCGCGCTGCTCCTCGCCCTCCAGGCCCTCGCCTGCGGCACCCTCCGCACCCGCACCCTCGCCGAGCTCGCGTCCGCCAAACTCCTCGCCCCCGAAACCGTCATCCTCCGCGAAGGCATCCGCATCCTCCGCGAACAGCCTTTCACCGCTCCACTCCTCCGCGAGCTCCAGCAAGCCGTCGAAGGCGAAGACCGCGCCCTCGCCCAACTCGAGCGCCTCCTCATCGTCGTCGAGCAGCGGTCCAAGGAGTGGTACTACGTCCTCAGCCTCCTCTTCTGCGGAGGCACCCACGCCGCCCTCGGCCTCGACCGCTGGAAGCGCCAACACGCCGCCTCCATGCACCAATGGCTCAACGCCTGGGCCAACTTCGAAGCTCTCAACGCCATCGCCACTTACGCCGCCGAACACATCGAAAACACCTATCCAGAAATCCTCGACTCCCCCACAGAATTGTCATCTCGACCGGACCCCGAATCTGCCGAAGTGAAAGCGGCCGAACGTGTTATTTCAGAATTGTCATCTCGACCGGAGCGCAGCGCAGTGGAGAGACCCGCAGCTCCAATCACCGCTCTCTTCACCGCCAAATCCTTAACCCACCCACTCCTCCCGTGGAACACCGCCGTCCCCAACGACATCACCCTCAACGCCGACCCCCAATTCCTCCTCATCTCCGGCTCCAACATGGCCGGCAAATCTACCCTCCTCCGCGCCATCGGTGCCAACGCCGTCCTCGCTCTCGCCGGAGCCCCCGTAGCCGCAAAGTCCCTGCAGATGGTCGCCCTCCACCTCGGCGCGTCCATCGTCGTCGGAGACTCCCTCGCCGAAGGCAAATCAAAATTCCTGGCCGAAGTAGAACGCCTCAAAGCCCTGGTCGAGCAAGCCCGCGCCCACCCCGCGCAAACCCTCTTCCTCATCGACGAGGTACTCTCAGGAACCAACTCGCTAGACCGCAAAGCCGCCGCCGAGTCCGTCCTCCGCTCGCTCCTCGCGGCCGGAGCCATCGGCGCCATCTCCACCCACGACCTCACTCTGGCCGCCTTGGCCGATATCCCCGAACTCCACGGAGTCAACGTCCACATGGCCAGCCCCGACGAAAACGACCCCCTCGGTTTCGACTACATCCTAAAACCCGGCATGAACCAAACCACCAACGCCATGGCCATCGTAAGAATGCTGGGACTAGCCTAAAGCCGTTGTAGTTGTTGTTGCCCTTGCTTTTCTTTCTGTCATCCTCGCAGGGGATCTGCTTCTAGGAACCCGCACAACTCGGGTGGCCCATCCTTTCGCGCTTTTGCGAAAGGGTGGGGTATCGGGCGAAAGCCCGACCGCTCTCTTCTACCCCAGCACAATCCGGGTGCCCTATTCATCGCGTCAAGGGCGAGCTGGATGCCTCCCGCGTCCCGTTTTCTGCCAGGCGATACCCTATGTAGTATGCTATATCCGGTTTGAAATCTCGAAGTCACACCGTCTGCAGGAATCTCCAAGGAGCTGTTTATGAAACTGGGACGAAAGCTGAATCGGAACACGCTATGGGCTTACGGGCTCGCCATCTTCTTTGCAGGCAGCCTCCACGCACAGGGCGCCGTGCAGTTCGTCATCGTTGAACCCGGCGTCAAGATTGAAGTCCTCGACTGGGGCGGTACCGGACGCCCTCTCGTCTTCCTCGCCGGGCTCGGCAACACTGCCCATGTCTTTGATACCTTTGCACCCAAATTCATCGGCAAGTACCACGTCTACGGCATCACCCGCCGCGGCTTCGGCAACTCCAGCGCCCCCACCCCCGACGCCCACAACTACTCCTCCGACCGTCTCGGCGACGATGTTCTTGCCGTCATCTACGCCCTCGATCTGCAAAAGCCCGTCGTCGCGGGACACTCGATCGCTGGCGGAGAACTGAGTTCTATCGGCAGCCGCCATCCCGAGAAAGTCAGTGGCCTCATCTACCTCGACGCCGGCTTCCCCTACGCCTTCTACGATCGCGTCCACGGCGACCCGCAACTCGATATGCTCGACACCCGCAACAGGATCGAGCAACTCCTCCCCAACAACGGCTATCCCTCCGGCTATGGGCAGGAAATCGAAGGCCTGCTCGCCAGTCTTCCCCAACTGGAAAAGGATCTCCAGAATCAGTTGAAGTTACTGCAGGACATCCCGCCGCCCACAGCAAATGCCCCACTGCAGCCATCCACAACCGTCTTCTCCGCCATCTTCAGCGGCGAGCACAAATACACCGAGATCAAGGCCCCCTGCCTCGCCATCTTCGCCGTGCCGCACAACCCAAACTCAGGCGCCATCCTCCCCACGGACGCCGCCCACCACGCCGCAGCGGTAGCAGCCGACCTCGAGAGGACCACCAACCTGGCCAACGCCTTCGAAGCAGGTGTCCCTTCGGCCAAAGTCATCCGTCTGCCCAACGCCGATCACTACGTCTTCAACGCCAACGAAGCCGAGGTCCTCCGCGCCATGAACGACTTCCTCGACAAACTACCGCAACCCTAATCCCTAATCCCTAATCACTGCTCTTCAAAACTCCCACCGCAGCAACGTAGTCCCAATCGTGTACCCGCCCCCAAAGCTAGCCAGAAGAATCAACCCATCCTTCTTCAACCGCCCTTGCTCCAGCGCCGTATGCATCGCCAACGGAATCGTCGCAGCGGTCGTATTCCCATACTCGCCAATGTTGATCACGATCTTCTCTTCCGGCATCCCCAGCTTCTCTGCCGTCGAAAGAATGATCCTCTGGTTCGCCTGGTGCGGAATAAACAAATCGATATCCGCCGGCGTCAATCCATTACGTGTCAGCAGCGTCTCCGAAAGCTCAGACATCTTCCGCACCGCCACCTTGAACACCGCCCCGCCTTCCTGGTGAACATAGTGTTCTTTATTCGCCACGGTCTCCGCCGTCGAAGGATGCAAACTCCCGCCCCCCGGCATATACAACGAGCTCGCCCCCGAGCCATCGATCTCATGCACAAAGTCCACGAGCCCGACTTCACCCTCGGCACAAGGCTCCAGCAGCACCGCACCCGCACCATCGCCAAACAAAATGCACGTCGCGCGATCGGTGTAATCAATGATCGAGCTCATCACATCTGCCCCGATCACCAGCACTTTCTTGTGCGCTCCGCTTTCAATCAGCTTCGCGCCCATCTGCAGCGCATAAATAAATCCCGAGCAAGCCGCCGAAAGATCGAACCCCCACGCTCCCGTCGCGCCAATCTTCTCCTGCACCAGGCAAGCCGTCGCGGGAAAGAACATATCCGGCGTTACCGTCGCCACAATGATCGCGTCCAGATCGCTCGCTGCAACTCCCGCCTTCTTCAGGCAGTCCCTAGCCGCTTCCGCCGCCAGGTCGCTCGTCGCGACGCCCTTGTCCACAATATGCCGCTGCCGAATGCCGGTGCGTTCCGTAATCCATTGGTCGTTCGTCGCGACCATCTTCTCAAGGTCTGCATTGGTCAGCAGACGGGGTGGAACATAAGCTCCAACGGCTGAAATTTTCGCGCGAACAGTATTGCGGGGTTTCAACTCAAGACTCAAACTGCCATCCTCCGGGAGAAGCACAACAAAAGGTATCTTACCGCGCACGAATGGATTTTGAGGCTTACAAGGCGGTTTTCGCCCACAACCCGCTCGTCTTTCGGATTGGCGCGAGATATCAGACGCCTCTCCTTCGGATGAGCGCAAGGCCTTAGCCGCCTTGCCTTTCGGATTAGCGTGGGGCTTTAGCCCCACGAACAAGCTTTGCCCTCAAGGGGCTTTAGCCCCGGGCATTCCACTGCACCGGCTCATCTTGTCTTGGGAGGGTTATTCCAGAAGGGAGGGTTTACTGTACCGGGTTACCCTACTGCGCCCGCATGGGCCCGTTACCGTTGCTTCCTTCCGGACCTGGCGGGGTTGGCGGGTATGCGTCGCGTAGGACCCGGCACAGATCACAGTTTAGCAGGAGACGCAGACCGAAGCGAGTCCATCGAAATTCGGGCATCGTCTCGATCTAGTGGATCGAATGAACCTGTTCGATCATGGCGCCGATCACCGGTATCGTGAGGGTCACGGCGACAACCGCCCACGCCATCGGATTGGCGAAGTTGAGCGTGAGTCCCCAGGCCCACCGCCTTCGCACCCAGAGGCGTGGCTGCTCCTGGTTGTAATAGAAAAACAACAGCTTCCAATGTTTCGGATTCTTGTCGATCATCATGGCTGCTCACCAACCTCGCGATATAACATTTTACTCCGCAATCGCCGCAATTTCCTCATAGCCAACCCCAACCGCAACCCCCAAAACTCGCTCTACGCTGCTCTCGGCTTCCGCGCGACCCTCTGCTTCAATCGCTTCCCCGTCTCCATCTCCAACTCCCGCGAGGTCTTGATCAACCGCCAGATCGCGATCCCCGCAAATAGCAGCATGAACGTCCACAGCCCGATCAAAATCCTCGTCCCCCACTCCGCCGAAAACCGCGACCACAATCCCACCACCGCGCGCCCATAATGCACCCCGAGCCACGCCGCAATCGAGTGCCGCACAAACCGGCTGATCACAAACGCCGTCATGAACTTCTTCCGCGACATCTGCACCGCACCCGCAGCCAGCACAAACGGCGAAAGCGGTGCCGGCGGCGGCAACAGCGCAGGCAGCGCCACCGCGAGAATCGCATGCGACTCCATCCAAACCGTCACTCGCTTCAGAATCGGCTTCGGAACATTCTTCTCCAGGAACTTCATCCCACCCGCCTGCCCAACGGCATGCGAAAACAATCCCCCTGCGGCCGAACCCGTCGTCGCAATCAGCACCAGCAGGATCACATTCGCCTTGTTCGCCGCGTAGACGATGATCATGATGTCTGTAACGCCCGGAATCGGAAGCGGAATAAACGAGCTATCGACCGACGAGATCACAAACAGCCCCACCAGCCCCAGGTGGAACAAAAAATGCAGCGCCTTATGGCTCGCCGCGAGTGCGAAGAGAGCGAGGGCGGGATTTAAGTCGGGCATCATACTCTTGGGGTCTGACGCGAGGATACAGGTCGAAGACTCGCCCAGCCAGCCGATCCCCAAAACATGTCAAGTTTGCTGGACAAAATGTAAAGGTTGCTGGACACCACAAAATGCGTAAAACCACCACAACGCACCACAAACATCCACAAAAACGTCACGACAAAAAGGTCAGTTTTCCCAACTCCGGCAACACCCCAATCCCCGCCGCCAACCCCCGAAACTCCTCAATAGCCTTCACACACTCCGCGTCCAGCGTATAGTGAATGTTTTCAGTCAGATACGTCCGAATCGTAGCCGCCGGAACCTCCAAACGCGGCGTCCACTCCCGCACCAACTCCTCAATATGCGCCAGCCCGTTATCGCGGCTGGCAGTAAGATCCGCAATCAACTGCACGGCTGTAACTCCCGCAAAATCAATCGCTTCCGGCCGCACAGCCCATACAGCTGCAACCCAGGGAAGTCCCGTAAGCCCCCGCCAAACCGCCGCCAGATCCAACCAAAGCAGCCCCGGATGCGCCGCCTCAATAGCCCCACGATGCTCCCGCGCCAGCAGCGCGGGATCACCAATCAGCAGCGCAGCATCCGCTTGCGCAAGCATAGGAATCGGGTCTGCCAGATGCTCGACGAAGCTTGGTTTTGCCTGGTGAAAATGCTCAAAAAGTATGTGCGCATAAGCCTGCGAACTCCGCGAAGCAGCGTCCGCAGCTACTGTGCGTACAGCCCTCAAAGCCGCGTCATCACTGAGATTTTGAGAGTTTTTCACCAGCAGCAGAATGCTGCGAACCTCATGCAGCGAAGCGATCGTGCATCCTGGAACAATCGCCAACTCCGGCGTCAGCGAAGCGATCGGAATCAGCCCAAGATCCGCCGTTCCATTCAGCAGTTCTGTAGCGCAATTCGCGGGTGTTGTGTAGTGAACGTCATAGTGCGACCGCAGCTGCGAGGCAGTAGGTTCGTGCTCGAAGTTATAGAGGAGTGGAGCAGGATTCAGAAACGAGATGGCAGCTACGCGAAGAGGCACATCCTTATTCTAGTCAGCCCGGGTTTGATAGGATGCGAGTCACAACGCTGCGGAGAGGGTTCGCGTACATGGATGAGATGAAGGCAGAGGCGCGCCTGGGGTGGCTGGCGCTGGCGTTGACGCCGCGGATGGGGCCTACGCGAATTGCAAGAGCAGTGCAGCGGATGGGTGGTGCTGAGCGCGTGTTCTCGGCTTCATTGACCGAGCTTGAGGGCGTCGGCATGCCTGCGGAGTCCGCACAGTTCTGCTTTGACGGACGAGCTCGTGCAGCTGCAGTGGAAGAGGCTGGGCGGACAGCGGAGATGGGCGCAGTCTTCCTGACGCCTGACGACGAAGCCTATCCCGGCCGCTTGATGGAGATCTACGATCCGCCGCCCGTGCTCTGGGTTCGGGGCGATGCGAGTGTGTTGAATCGTGCGGGGATTGCGGTTGTTGGAACGCGGCAACCTTCGCCCTATGGAGCGGGGATGGCAGAGGTCATCAGTCGCGATCTGGCGCGGCGCGGCATGGTCATCATGAGCGGCATGGCGCGGGGTGTGGATACGTGCGCGCACAAAGGGGCGCTCGACGCCGGGGGGACGACTGTTGCGGTTTGGGGCACGGGGATCGATATGATCTATCCGAAGGAAAACAAGAAGCTTGCCGAACAAATCGTCGCGCAGGGCGGTGCGGTGGTCAGTGAGTTTCCGCTGGGAACCTTTCCGGCGCCGCAGAATTTTCCCATCCGGAACCGGACGCTGAGTGGCATGAGTGTCGGCGTGCTGGTGATTGAAGCGGCGGAGTATTCGGGTACCAGAATCACGGCGCGATGCGCGTTGGAGCAAGGGCGCGATGTGTACGCGGTGCCTGGAAATGCAACAAACAAAAACGCCTGGGGGCCGAATACGCTGATCAAGCAGGGAGCAAAATTGACCGCAACCTGGGAGGATGTGTGGGAGGATTTGCCCTCGCAGGTGCGGTTGGAAGTGGAAGAGCGGGTGGGGGCGAATGAATCGTTTTCCGCGGGGACCGCATCCTTATTCGCAGGACAGGCCGCTGAAGCGACCCCTGCGATGGGGCAGCATGAGCGGACGGTGCTTGCCGAGTTGAGGCAGGATGAGGCACTGCAGCTCGATGATTTAATCGAGAGACTGGAGCCGAAGATGGTTTCGGGTGAGATATTTACGGCGTTGTTCGAGCTGGAGCTTGCGGGCCGTGTGAAGCAGATGCCGGGCAAGAATTACGTGCGGTCTTTCTAGCAGTCGCATGCAGGTGCAGGCGTTTGTGGCGGCCCACCCATCGGGCCAAATGCTGCCCGATGAATGGGGAACCCGGTCTGTGGCGAGTCGAGAAAAAGCAAGTTCGCACGTCCAATGGAACATGCCCTTGCGGGGTTGCGTAGGGTAAGAAGCTGAGGGGCGGTTTGACTTGGCCTCGGCAAAACGTGTTAGTTTGCAATGGAATTGGAAATGGGACGGGCCTCTGGGCCGCTGTCCCCGGATAGGTGTAAGGAATGGCAAGGAATCTGGTGATCGTGGAATCGCCCGCGAAGGCGAAGACGATCGGAAAGTATTTGGGCAGCGACTACACGGTGGAGGCCTCGATTGGCCACATCATGGACCTGCCGAAGAACGATATCGGCGTGGAGTTGGTGCATCGGACGTTTGAGCCGACGCTCATCGTCTCGCCGGGCAAGGAGAAGATCGTCGACCGGTTGAAGAAGCTGGCCGCGAAGGCGGACGCTGTGTTTCTCGCGCCCGATCCTGACCGCGAAGGAGAAGCGATTGCCGCTCATTTAAAGATGCAGCTTCTGCCTGCGGTGCGTAAGGGAGTGCCGGTTCGGCGCGTAACCTTTAATGAGATTACGAAGAAGGCTGTGAAGGCCGCGTTCGACCATACGCGCGATGTGGATGAAGACCTGGTGGATGCGCAGCAGACGCGGCGTGTGCTGGATAGACTTGTGGGCTATCAGATTTCTCCGTTGCTATGGGACAAGGTGCGGCGTGGGTTGAGCGCGGGACGTGTGCAGACCGTTGCGCTGCGGCTGATTGTGGAACGCGAACGCGAGATCAATGCGTTCAAGCCGGTGGAGTACTGGAATATTGATGCGGTGCTGGCTCCGGGCAAGGGTGGGCAGGAGTTTACCGCTCGCATGGTCGGTGTAAAGGGACAGTCGATCCGCGTGGCCAATGGTGTGGATGCCGATGGCAAGGAGCTGTTTCTTTCGAATGCTTTGCCGGACAAGGAAGCTGTCGATGAGGTGATGTCACAGCTAGAGAAGGCGAAGTGGCGCGTTCGTTCGATCGAGAAGAAGGAGCGCAAGCAGAACCCGAAGGCTCCGTTTACGACCAGCCAGTTGCAACAGCAGGCTGCTGGTCGGCTGGGCTTCAACGTGCGGCGCACGATGGGTGTGGCGCAGCGTTTGTATGAAGGCATCGAGATCGGCAGTGAAGGCACGGTGGGTCTGATCACCTACATGCGTACCGATTCGACGCGCATGAGCCCGGATGCGGTGAAAGAAGTTCGCGACTGGGTGAAGAAGAAGTTTGGCGACAAGTATCTGCCTGCGAATGAGAATGTTTATAAGAGCAAGAAAGATGCGCAGGATGCGCATGAAGCGATTCGACCGACGAACATTGGGTTTGTGCCCGATGAGGTGCGGAAGTATCTGAGCGATGAGCAGTACCGGCTGTACAAGCTGATCTGGGAACGCGCTGTGACGAGCCAGATGGTTCCGGCGGTGTTCGACCAGACGACGGTTGATATCGAAGCCAAAGCCGATGTCAGCTATGACTTCCGGACGACGGGAAGCATTCTTAAGTTCGATGGGTTCTTGCGCTTCGAAGAAGAAGGCAAGAAGGCAAAGGCTGCGCGCGATGCGAAGGCTGCGGCGGAAGAGAAGAAGCTGGCGGCGGCGAGTGCGGATGGCGATGCCGAAGCTGAGTCTGCGAAGGATGCGACGAGTGAAGACGGCTCGGCGGAGCGCAGATTGCCGGAGTTAAAGGATGGGCAGGCGCTGGAGTGCAACAAGCTTGATCCGCAGCAGAAGTTTACGCAGCCGCCTCCGCGGTTTAACGAAGCGAGCCTGGTGAAGACGCTCGAAGAGAAGGGGATAGGTCGGCCTTCGACCTATGCGTCGATCATCAACACGATTCAAGAGCGCGACTATGTGAAGAAGATGGCGCAGAAACTGGTTCCGACCGAGATTGGCATGGTTGTGACGGAGCTGCTGGTGAAGAACTTCCCGTACATCTTCGAGACCGGATACACGGCGCAGCTTGAGGGTGAGTTGGATTCCGTCGAGGCCGGCACGGAGAAGTGGACGGACCTGCTGAACGGCTTCTATGGGCACTTTGAGAAAGAGCTCAAGGTGGCCGAGACGCAGATGGAAGATATCAAGCGGATGGAGCAGGAGACCGACGAGACCTGCGACAAGTGCGGCGCGGCGCTGACGCTGAAGTGGGGTAAGTTCGGGAGCTTTTACTCGTGCTCGAACTTTACGAAGCTGAAGCCGATTACGGTGGCGCTGGGGCCGTTGAAGAAAGACCCCAAGGCGGCGACGAAGAAGGTGCTGGCGACGTTCCACTTCCCGATGCATGTGAAGGCGATGAACGACGAGATGCCGGAGTTCAACGAGGAGGTCGCGGACAAGGCGTCGCTGATGGAGTCGCTGGGACGAGCGGCGGTGAAGGCCAAGGCTGAAGGGCTGAAGCTGGTTGTCGAGCCGGATACGTGCGACTTTACGAAGGAAAACTTTGCCGCCAAGCCGGATCTGAATTCGGCCGAAGCGGACGCGGAGCAGGAAGAAGAGTTCTGCGACAACTGCGGGCGCACGATGGTGCTGCGCAATGGACCGTGGGGGCCGTTTATGGCCTGCCCGGGATACAACGACGATCCGCCGTGCAAGACGATCCGGAAGCTGACGCAGAAGGTGCAGACAAAGCCTCCCGTGCAGCTTGAGGAGCCCTGCCCGAAGTGCGGCAAGCCGCTGCTGCAGCGGGATGGGCAGTATGGCGAGTTCATCGCGTGCTCGGGCTACCCGAAGTGCAAGTATGTGAAGCAGGATCTGCTGGACGTTCCTTGTCCGAAGTGTGGCGGCGAGGTTGCCACGCGGAAGAACAAGCGCGGGGATACGTTCTACGGATGCACGCGGTATCCGAAGTGCGACTTTACGAGCAATCAGAAGCTGGTGAACGAGACTTGTCCGAAGTGCGACTCGGCGTATCTGGTTGAGGTGTCGAACGCCGAGGGGACGTTCCTGGTGTGTCCGAACAACAGGGAAAAGATGCCGAAGAAGCGGGTGAAGAAGGGTGCGGAGGAAGAGGTTTCGACGGCTCCGGAGTGCTCGTTTGAGAAGCTGATTGGGCCGCCGAAGATGAAGGAAGAGGTGGCGGAGCGGACGAAGCCGGATCCCGAGAAGACGAGGCCGTTGGTGGATGCGTTGGCGTAAGGCTGGCGTTGCTGGGGCGGGAGCACGGTCGTTTGGTACCGCAAACGATACCCCACCCTTTCGGGGTGAAGCTCCGAACGGATGGGCCACCCGGTTTTGTGGTGAAACTCCGAAAGGGTGGGTCACTCGGTTTTGTGGCGGTTTCGGCGTGGGGGTTCGATCGCTTGGTAACCAGTGGTGTTTACGGGTTGGTAACTATGAGGTTTGGTAGAACCTTGGTTGCGACTTTCCATTTCTAGTAGATTTGTGCTATAACCGTAAAGGGTACGCGGCAAAACCGCGGCACAGGAGCGCTCGGCCTTGAATGGCGAGATGGGCTGCCTGCTGTATCTGACTGAAATGATTGGAGCAGAAATGGCAAAGGCAATTTGGAACGGACAGACTCTAGCGGAGAGCGAGAAGATCGAGACTGTCGAGGGGAATATTTATTTTCCCGAAGAAACTGTCAATCGCTCGTTCCTGAAACCGAGCTCGACGAGCTCAAGCTGCCCCTGGAAGGGTATGGCGCGGTACTACACCGTGCTGGTCGACGGACAGGAAAATCCTGACGCGGCCTGGTACTACCCGGACCCGAAGCCTGCTGCGAAGACTGTGAAGCACCATGTTGCGTTCTGGCGTGGGGTGGAGATTGTGACCACGTAAATCTTGTGGATTGGTTGTGAGTTTGTTGTGAGATCGCCTCCTTCGGGAGGCGATCTTTTTGTGGGGTATCGGGTTGCTGGTAGGTGTGTCTGTAGAATTTGGCCATGGAATCATCCAGTTTCAAACCTCGAATGACGACACCACTTCCCACATTTCTGCGGCAATTTCTATTTTGGTCCGCGGTCGCTACAGGGGTTTGCGGCGGAATTGAAGTGTTCAGCTATCTTGTGCTGCACCTGCATTTTCCCTTCAACTTTCCAATTTTCAATCCCGGCGCGTTTGCCTACGATTTGCTCGCCTACACGGGGCGGTTTCAGTATTTTCATAAGCTGAGTTTCTTCGAATACGCGGGGCAGGTGCCTTTTATGTATCCTGCACCGATAGCCTTGCTCTATTGGTTTTTCTACCTGTTCGGCAGGCTGACCACGTTGGCTTTCCTCGTGTTCTCACTTTTGCTTGTAGCGATTTCGGGAGGGATGCTTGGGCGGAGGTGGATTGAATTTGGAGTTTCCAGACGGACTGCGCTGCTGTACCTGACGGCCTGTTTTTTTCTTTCCTACCCTTTCTGGTTTGAGTTGAAAGACGGCAACATGGAGATCGTCCTTCTGGGCCTGACGATTGGAGCGGTATGGGCGTTTTTAGACGGGCGAACGTGGCTCGCGGCGGCATGCATCGGGTTTGCCATGGCGCTGAAGATCTATCCGTTCGTGTTTCTTGGCCTTCTGGTGGCAAAGAAGCAGTATCGGCAGTGTGTCTTTGCGGTGATCCTGGCAGCTGCGGTCAACTTGTTTTCGCTTTGGGCGGTTTGCCCTTCGATTGCGTATTCCGCTCATCAGATCGCTGCGGGCATTGAGCATTTTCGGGAATATGCGTTCCTGCACCGGCTGTTTCCTGAGATCGGATACGACCATTCGCTGTTCGCGCTACTGAAGACCCTACTGCCGCATCTGCCTTCGGCGGAGGTGCTTTCGAAGTGGTTGAACGTCTACCTTGGCATCGTGGCAGTGGCGGGGTGCGCGCTCTACTTTCTCCGGATACGAAAACTGCCGGTGGTAAACCAGGTGATCTGTTTGACGGTGGCTTGCATCGTTTTGCCACCGGTTTCGCTGGACTACACGCTGATGCATCTTTATGTGCCGTGGGCGATGGTGTCCTTGGTCGTGTTAAGAGCAGGGGAGCGAAGGATCCGCGGTCTTCAGCTGATACTTGTCTGTTTCGTTCTTCTCTGTGCTCCGTTAAGCGAGTTTATTTTCAGAGGGCGGACGATTGAAGGGCAGATAAAGGCGATTGTCTTGCTCGTGCTGTTCTATGCGGCAACACGCTATCCTCTGCCGGAGGAAATGCCGGCGGTAGAACGGGGAACCGGGTTTCCAGATGAGGCTTTAGGTGGTGAGGCCGAGGCCGGATCTATGGGACCGATTCGGCTGCGGGATGGATTTGCGAGGTGACGTGGGTTTTTTCGAAGTCGAGGTTGTGGGCGTCGATGATGATTTCGCGGTTGAAGAAGAAGAGAATGTGCATCTTGAACTCGGTGCCGAAGGTGATGGGAAACCAGACGCCGTCGGGTTGGGGGGCGTAGGTGACGCTGAAGCCGAGGCCGGGCAGGCTGGTGCCGAGTAGCGTGCGGACGGCGAAGGGGATGTTGCGGGCCATGGCGGTGCGGACGAGGACGGGCTGGAAGGTGGCGGTGTCGATCCAGGCGTCGCCCTTCCAGCCGTAGTTGGATTGGTCTGACGTGTCTTTCGGGTGGAAGGTGAGGTGGAAGGTGTCGTGGCCGTTGAGGGGAGCGCGGCCGAGGAGCTGGAAGATGTAGCCGGCCTGGGATTTTGAGGTGAGGGGGAAGAGGCGGGCGCTGATGCCGTCTTTCGATTTGTCGTTGGTGAGGTTGTGGCGCATGTGCTCGACGATGTCGCGGTCGGTTTCGTCGTCGTTGTCGATGTTGATGTCGTCTGTGTTGGGGCTGGGATGGCCGGTTTCGGCGATGGTGGGGAGGTGGGTGTAGGTGATGTATTGACCCTTGTGGAGCAGGCGGCCATCGAGCTTGATGAGCTGCTGGTCGGAGCCGGTGGCAGTAGGGGTGATGCGGGTGTCGGTGGTTTCTTCGCAGCGGACGGTGTGGCCCTTGAGCGAGCGGACGTGGGCGTGCTGGATGTAGACGTAGTGGAGGCGGGCGGCTTCGGTGGCGTCCTGGTTGGCGGCTACGCGGGCCATGATGTCCTGCGCAGTGGGCTGCTGGGCCGCTAGAGGGAGTGCGAGGAGGATGAGGGCTAGCGCAAGCGGACGCTTGAGGGGCATTGGGTTGATGGTACGGGGGTGGGGGTGGGAATGTTCCCCTGGGGCATTGTGCCGGAGCGGGTGAAGAACGGGATGAAGCAGGTTCCTCCCGTTGCTCGGAATGGAAAACCAGAAAGACAAGAGCAAGACCAGGGGCGCGTGTGGGGTTAGTGGGAGTGGGCGCGGATTTCGTCCTAGCGCATAGGCATGGCGTCGATGGTGTCGCGGAGCTTGGCGATGGTGAAGGGTTTGGTGTCGCGGAGCTTTTCGCTGCCGTCTTTGCCGAGGAGGATGACGGTGAAGTCGGTGGGGGCGATGTGGAAGCGGCGACGGGCCTCGGTGGCTTCGTCGGGGCTTAGGGAGGCGTCGGTGGGTGAGGGGCTTTCGAAAGGGATGGCGATGATGACGACGTCGCGCTCGGCGAGCATGGCGGCGTTCTGGGTGAGGCGGCGGACCTGGATTTCGAGCTGAGGGTCGTCGGGTTTAGGGGCGAAGATGAGAAGCGGGCGCGAGGTGTGGCGGAGCTCGTAGAGCGAGACGATGCCGTTGGGCTGGGCCTGGGCGCGTGGAACGAGCGTGGCGGCGGCGAACGGGATCGCGAGCGAAGCAATCGCTAGAAGATTGTGCATGCCCGTTGGATGCAGATCAGGCGCGTTTGGCGTCGACGAAGAGGTAGTCGCCAGGAAAGGTGGGTTTGAAGCCGTGGGTGCGAGCGAGCGTGGCGAGTTGCGCGTAATGGCGGATGCTGTGCATGAGCAGGTGGATGAGGATGGCGCGGCGGGAGGCGCGGAGGCGACCGGCGGTGATGGTCTGGAACTCGATTTCGTGGGACCAGTCGTAAGTGGGGTCGGCGAGGAGCGTGCGGACGGTGTCCAGGGCGCGGGTGTGGGTGGCGAAGATGGCGGCGGGCGAGTCGAAGGGGATGTCGGCGTAGTCGGACTCGGGCTGGGAGGCGAGGCGCTGGGCGTAGCGGAGTTCGACGGCGACGATGTGCTGGAAGAGCTGGGCGATGGTGGTCGCGCGGCCGATATCGCAAGAGATGTCCATGAGGCCGGGGTTGGCGACGAGGAAGTCGTGCCAGTGCTGGGCGCTTTGGTCGTTCCAGAGGATGAGGGTGTCGGCGGGGATTTCTAGCGGCATGTTTCTATTTTGGGCGTGCGTGCGGGTGGATCGCAAGGGTTAGAGATCGGGCGAGAGCATTTGATAGCGGATGTAGAGGTGTGCGGGGCGGGTGAGCCAGTCGATGGCGATGGATTGGCCGGTGCCGTGCCAATTGATGGTGCAGCCGGTGGGCTTGTTGGCGAAGGTGGCGGGGTCGGCGTCGCACTCGGAGGTGGTGGAGACGGGCGCGGCGTAGATGTCGGTGAGGGCGCGGGTGAGGTGGTCAGAGGCGAAGGCGAGCAAGGCGTCGTCGGTGCGGAACTCGTTGTAGTTCTGGCGCATGGCGGGGATGTCGAGGGTGAGGGTGATGTCCATGAGGCCGCCGGAGTCGGTAAAGCGGAACTCGGTGTGGAGCGGCAGGGGGTGGCGGAGGCCGGGGACGAAGAGTGGGTAGTCGCTGGTGGACTGGAGCGCGCCTTCCTGGCTGGTTTCGACGGCGATGCCCTGCGCGGTGAGGGCGTTGTGGACGTCGTCGCGGGATTGGCCGAAGCGTAGGTTCTTCCAGGTGGATTGTGCGCCGGCGGTTGCGGCGAGGGTGAGGGCTAGAAGGAGGGTGAAGGCTTTCACGGTTGACCTTTGCGGGTTGAAGTGGCGATGTCGATGAGACGAGGGTGCGGGGGTTAGGTTATCGCGTTGAGTCTACGGGGTATGCTGTACGGATGAATGTGAACTGGCTGGTGGTGGGGATTGGGGATATTACGCGCAAGGCGGTTATCCCGGCGATTAAAGCGGACGAGCGTAGCGTGCTGTATGGCGTGGTGACGCGGGATCTGACGAAGGCTGCGGAGTATCCCGGTGTCAAAGCCTGGGAGACGCTGGATGAGGCGCTGGAGGACGAGGCGATCGATGCGGTGTATGTGGGGTCGCCGGTGTTTTTGCATGCGCCGCAGGCGATTGCGGCGATGCGGGCGGGAAAGCATGTGCTGTGCGAGAAGCCGGTAGCGCTGAACTACAGCGAAGCTGCGCAGATGGTGGATGAGGCTGCGCGAGCGGGTGTGCTGTTTGGGGTGAGCTACTACCGGCGGGGGTATCCGAAGCTGCGGCGGGCGAAGGAGTTGATTGCCGCGGGTGCGATCGGCAAGCCGGTGTTTGTGGAGGCGATTTATCATGGCTGGCTGGAGAGTGAGGAGCGAGCGTGGTTGCGTGATCCGAAGTTTGCGGGCGGAGGGCCGCTGTATGACGTGGGGTCGCACCGGATCGATGCCTGCAATTATTTGTTTGGGAAGCCGGAGCGGGCGGTGGGGATGCGGTCGAATGCGCTGCATGCGCTGAAGGTGGAGGACTCGGCTACGGTGTTGATTGGGTATGCGGGTGGGGTGCATGCTGTGGTGGATGCGCGGTGGAACTCGCATGTGGCGAGGGATGAGTTTCGCGTGGTGGGGACCGATGGAGAGATTGTGCTGACGCCGCTGAATGGGGATTTGCTGCTGTGGCCGGGTGGTGAGGAGAGTTTGCCTACGGCGGAGTTGCGGCATCTGCCGGCGATTGAGAACTTTGTGGCAGCGGTAAGGGATGGGGAGGGGTTGATGTGCCCTGGGGATGAGGCGGTTTGGACGGATTGGGTGACGGAGCAGGTGATGCGGGGGCTTTGACGCAGAGTTCGCGGAGGGAGCCGAGTTTCGCGGAGGAAAGCGAAGCGGCTGGGTTATCTAAAAGACGCGCAGACGGTCTTGCGGGCTGTCGCGGAGCAGGCCTAGCTCGCCCAGGATCATTTCGAGCTTGTGGCGCGACTTCGCAGTGACCGGGACCATCGGCAGGCGGAGAATCTCGTTGCCGCGGCCGAGCAAAGTCAGTACAGCTTTGATCGGGGCCGGGCTGGGTTCGATGAAGTTGGCCTGGATCAGGCCGTAGTAGTGGCGATTGATGCGGCGGGCGGCGACCCAGTTTTCGGTGAGCGCGGAGTTGACCATCTGAGCCATCTGCTGCGGGATGGCGTTCGAAGCAACGGAGATGAGGCCGGCGCCGCCGACGGCGAGCGTGGGCAGGGCGAGGGCGTCGTCACCGGAGAAGACCTTGAAGGCGCGTGGGGCCTTGGTGATGAGCTCGGTAATCTGGGCGAGGTTGCCGCTGGACTCCTTGATGCCTACGATGTTGGGGATGTCGGCGAGGCGGAGGACGGTGTCGGGTTCGAGGTTAGCGCCGGTGCGGCCGGGGATGTTGTAGAGCAGGATGGGAAGGTCCGTGGCTTCGGCGATGGCGCGGAAGTGCTGGTACTGACCTTCCTGGCCGGGGCGGTTGTAGTAGGGATTGGCGGTGAGGAGGCCGGTGAGGCCGTCGATGCGGGAGAGCTTCTTGGCGTTGAGTGCGGCCTGGGCGGTGGAGTTGTGCGTGCAACCGGCGAAGACCGGGACGCGTCCGCCGGCGGCGGCGACGGTGGTTTCCACGACGCGGAAGATCTCGGCTTCGGAGAGCGTGGAGGCTTCGCCGGTGGTGCCGGCGGGGATGAGGAGGGTGATGCCGTTTGCGATCTGCCAGTTGACGTGCGCGTGCAGCGCTGCCTCGTCGAGTGAGCCATCGGGACGGAAAGGGGTGACGAGCGCGGTACCGCAGCCTTGCAGATTCATGCCGAAAGACAGTTTAGTGCATTCCGGCGTAAGGTGCTAAAGCAACTGCCTTGACGCGAAGTGCGCAAAGGGAAAGCAAGTTCGCGAAGTTGACGGGTTACTCGGAGTTCTGGGTGAGGACGACGATTTTTTTCGGCGGCAGGAACCAGCGGACCGCGACGAGGCTGATCATGGCGAGGGCGATGTAGGGGTTGTAATAGGCGACGGGGATGGCGCCGGTGTAGAGGATGGTCGAGACGATTTGCTGGCCGGGGCTGCCGGCCAGGGGCTTGCCGCTGCGGCGGCAGATGAGGGTGGAGAGGATGAACCAGGCGAGGGCGGGAAGCTGGCAGACGATGCAGTAGAGCGCTACTGAAAAGGACGAGATGCCGCGCAGGGCGACCCAGTTGGTGGCCCAGGGGATGAGTGAAAGGGTAAACAGGAGCGCGAGGTTAGCCCAGAGGATGCCGTGCGTGACCTGCTCGACGTCGTCGATGAGGTAGTGGTGGTTGACCCAGTAGATGCCGGTCTGGACGAAGCTGAGAAGGTAGACGAGGAGCAGGGGAGCAGCTTCGCGCAGGCCTACGAGGTTGCTGACCTCTTTGCCCGGAACTTTGAGCTCCAGCACCATGATGGTGATGATGACGGCGATTACGCCGTCGGAGAAGGCTTCGAGGCGCGATGGGGAGAGTTTGTCGGACATGGGGAAGAGTGTAGAGGATAGAGTGTAGAGCGTAGAGAAGGCGAGAGGGTCGGTTCGCAGACATTTTTCGCGATCCTCCAAAACTTTATAGGCAAGCGCGAGTCCTACTTCCATCTGTTTGGAGAGGACCCTATGACGCTACGCTCGCTTCTGCGCGATTTTGTGCTTCTTGCCTTTGCAGCCGCCCTTGGATGGTGGGCTCACTCGGCCAACAATGCCGTTCACGCGGAGCCCAGCCAACCTTCCGATAGCGGTCTTGAGTTCCAGTTTGGCGGGGGCGCCAATATCTATGGCTCGCTGACGCTTTATAACCCGAGCACGCGCACGCTGTACGTGTATCCTTCCGCCGTCAACAGCGACCATATCAACTGTGCCTACAGTCTTCAGATCGACCGGCCGGGCGGGCCGATCCAGCGCACCAACTGCCCGATGGGCAGCAATCACTAGGTGCAACTGGAAAGAGGACAAATATTTTTTCATTCAGCCGAAACCTTATGGCTTGTGTGGAGTCCTATTGCCATCTGTTTTGGAGATGACCGCGATGATGGAACGTCCGCTGGTGCGTGATTTGGCTTTGGTTGCCGTGGCTGCGGTCCTTGGCTGGTGGGCCCATGCAGTGGATGCGACTGCTTTGGCGGCGATCGAGCGGGTGCGGGAGACGAAGGTAGCCGTGCGGGTGGACAGCTGCCTGAGCCTGCACGGAGCCGTGGTGCTGACGGCGTGGACGAGTCAACATACGATTCAGATCGCACTGCAGCCGGGCGGGCGAGCGGGGTAGACGCTTTTCGTCACGCCTGTAGGTGAAAGAAGGCCCAGGGCTGAAGCCCTTTTTTTGCTTGTTATTCAGCGGGCTAAAGCCCGCTGCTAATCCGGGACACGCCATGTGGTGGTGATCCGGACGAGCTAGGTGGGAACGCGCAGGAGCAGGTAGCTTCCGACCATGGCGAAGAGAATGTCCGGCGACCACGCGGCGAGAATCGCCGGCAGTGAGTTGACGTCGCCGAGGTTTTCAAAAAAGAGCGCGACGACCCAATAGGTGATCGCGATGGCGATACCTGCTCCCATGCCGGCCAGGTTGCCGCGCTTGCCGGCGGAAAGCGCGAACGGTATGGCGAGGATAGCCATGACGAACGACATCAGGGGGTAGGCGAGCTTGTGGTTTAGCTGGACGCGGAGGCGTGTGGTGTCAAAGCCGGACTGCTTGAGATCGCCAATGTAGCCGGTGAGCTCGGAGTAGGACATCTCCTGCGATTGGCGGTTGTCTTTCTTGAAGTAGCTCGGCTGCTCGTGGATGGCGGGGAAGGTGCTGACGGTGAAGGGTTGATAGGTGGCCGTGACTTCGCCATTGAAGGTGCGCTGCCAGCCGTTTTCGAAGATCCAGCCGTTGACGGTGGAGTCCCAGTGGGCGCTGGTGGCGAAGATGCGGCGCGTCAGGGTGAAGGTGCCCGGCTTGAACTCGAATACGGTGAGGTTGGCGAAGACGTCCTGGCTGGGATCGAAGGCCTGATAGTAGAAGATGCGCGTGGGTTGGGGCTCTCCGCCGACAGGTGTCATGTTTTGGCCGGACATCCACTGGCGGTCGGGGCGAAGGAACGTCTGCGCGGGCTTGCCCTTGATGACGGCGCGGAGAGCTGCCTGGCGGCGGTTGGCGGCGGGGAGGATATCTTCGTCGAAGGCAAAGAGCGCGACGGAGAGTATGGCTGCGATGAGCAGGACCGGGGCAACGATGCGGTAGAGGCTGGTGCCGGTGGCCTTCATCGCCGTGAGCTCGGAGGTGCGCGAGAGCGCGCCGAAGGTGATGAGCACGGCGACCAACGCGCAAAGGGGCGTGATGGAGTAGAGGATGAAGGGAATCAGGTTGACGAGGTATTCCCAGACGGTAACCAGCGGCGTGCGGTACTTGATGATGTCGCCGATAAGCTCGAAGAACGTGAAGACGAGGAACAGCATCGAGAGCGAGACGAGCACGAGGATGAAGTTTCGCAGCGTGCTGCCCATGACGTACTCGTCGAGGATGAGCGGGAAACGGATACGCAACGCCCGGCGAAGCCGGCGCATGGCCGCGCCCGAGCCTTCAATGGTGGTGCGGCTGGAGGGACGAAGCCGAGTGGCGAGGTTGCCGAGCGCGGTGCCGGCGCTGGCGACCAGGTTGAGAGCGATGCCTCCGCGGGAAAGTTGCTGGATGAGCAGCAAACCGGCGGCAGTAAACAGCAGATTCGCACCCCAGACGCCGGAGAACGCAGAGAGCTTGCCGTCGCGGGCGAGTGCAACGCCCACATACGACAGAATGTAGTACAGAAAGACCAGGCAGAGCGTGACGACGAAGCCTGTGCCTTTGCCGCCGCGCTTGGACGACAGGCCAAGTGGGACACCGACGAGCATGAGCACGAAGCAGGCCGCCGGCCAAGAGAGACGGCGCTGCAACTCGATCCTATAGGCCTGCGGATCTTTGGTGGCGTCGCCGGGAGCGGCGTGTCCGTAGGAACACCGCCAGACATCGCTGAGGCTAAGGGCTTCCATGGGCGTATCTTTGCGGCTGAGGTGGGAGTCTTCCTGCTGGCCGACCTGCATCGGAAGCTCGGTGGCGTTGAAGGTGGCAATGTTGTACTGGTCGGGTGCGTTGGCGGCGATGTCGTGGCGGGTGCCGTCGAACATCTGGATGCGCAGGGTTTGCGGGCCGCCGTTGAGGGCGATGGCTTCCTGCGCGGTGATGATGTGGGGCGTGGCGGGCTGGGTGAGGTCGGCAAGGAAGACGTTGCGCCAGACGGATGCGCCGTTGGCGCCTGGAGTAGCGTCCTGCACGTAGAGGACGTAGTTCTTGAAGTCTTCGTAGAAGACGCGCGGCTGCACCTGGATAGCGGCAGCTCCGCCTGAGGCTACTTCGTCCTGATAGCGAAGCAGGGATGCAGCGGCTTTGGGAGCGACGTAAAGCGTATTGCCAAGACAGATGGCCCAGGACAGCGCCGCGAAGATGCTGACGATGCCAACAAACGAGAGGACGCCCATGCCGGAGGCACGCATGGCTGTCACTTCACTGTCCGCGGCCAGGCGGCTGAGGCCGAGCAGGATGCCGATGAGCACGGCCATGGGGATGGTGAGGGTGAGGAAGTTGGGCAATAGATAGCCGATGAGGCGGAGGATGTCGGTTGGCGTGGCAGCGCCGCGCACCAGAAGCTCCATGATCGGGAGCAGGTAGCGCATGAAGAGGATAAAGGTGAAGAGCACGCCGCCGAGGAGGGCATAGCCGATGACTTCGCGGAGGATGTAGCGGGTGAAGATGCGCATGGTGGTGCCGCTTTGAGTGTATCGCGGGTGAAATAGGGGTTGGGGATTGGGGATTAGGAAATGCCAGGGTCGGGGATGAAACGGTAGCCGATGCCACGGACTGTTTGGAGGTGGATGGGATTAGTGGGGTCGGGCTCGAGGTAGCGGCGCAGGCGGACGATGAAGTTGTCGATGGCGCGGGTATCGGTGTCGTCGCGAACGTGCCAGACGTTTTCGAGGATCTCCTTGCGCGGAATGATCTTGTTGGGGCGCTCGATGAGGTAGCGGAGGAGGTCCGCTTCCATCAGGGTGAGGTTGATGGTCTTATCGGCGCCACGGATTTCGAGGTCTTCGAAGCTGATCGTTCGGTCGCCGAGGGTGTAGTCGGGAGTGGGTGCGGGTTCTTCAGGGACCGATATGGGTTGCTGCTGGTCACGCTGCCAGTGCATACGGCGCAACAATGCGGTGAGGCGGGCGAAGAGGACGGCGAGATCGAAGGGCTTGGGCAGGTAGTCATCGGCGCCGGCGGCAAAGCCTTCGACGATGTCTTCAGCGCGGCCGCGGGCGGTGAGCAGCAGGACAGGTGTGAAGAGGCCGGCCTCACGCAGCGCCGCGACGATGGAGAAACCGTCGCGGCCGGGGAGCATGACGTCGAGGAGGATCGCGGCTGGTCGCTCGACGGTGTGCAGCAGCCAGTCGAGTGCAGCGTCGCCGTCGGCTTCGTGGTGGACGCGGTAGCCTTCGGCTTCGAGATTGAAGATGAGGCCCTGGGCGAGATGTTCTTCGTCTTCGACGACGGCGATGAGGGGCTGCGTGGACATAAGGAATTCTAGGCGTGATGAAGGAACGGTGTAATGAGGGTGTTGAGGCCGTTCCAGGTGATTTGGACTCCGATGCAGAGCAGAAAGAAAGCGACCACGCGCAGAATGCCGTGCGCAGTGGTGGGGGATATAGCGCGCGTGATGCGCGGTGCGTTGGCGTAGCAGATCAGGACCGAAACGCTCATCGCGATGGCCGCGAGAAAGATGCCGACGTGCGCGATGACGCTGTTGGACAGGCTCGACTGCGAGGCCTGCGCGCTGAGGGTGAGCGTGACGACGAGGCTGCCTGGTCCTACGGTAAGCGGAAACGTGAAGGGATAGAACGAACGTGCGACGAGGGCGTTCGTGACGTCCTCGCTGGGGGTATTCATCTGGACGTTCTTCTCGCCGGGCTTGGTCTCCGGCTGGTTGAGAAGCGACCAGCCCATGGCCGCGATGACGAGGCCTCCGGAGACCTGAACGATGGGCAGTGAGATGCCGAAGAAGTTGAGGATCGCCGAGCCGACGAGCTCAATGACTGCGAAGAAGATGAGGATGTTGACGGCGATGCGGCGTGCGAGCGAGCGGTAGAGGCTGATGGGGACGTCGCCGACGAAGCCCACGAAGAGCAGCGCGGAGCCGAGCGGGTTTACCAGCGGCAGCAGCGCGCTGAAGGCGAGAGCGAAGAACTTCCAGAGGAGCAAGAATTTCATAGGTGGATTTTGAATAGATTGTGCGAGCTTTGCGTTAGCTAGATCAGCCGATGTTCGTCGACGCACTGCCGATTCACGTCTTGGGCTTAGTGGGAAGGAATTCGATGGCGATAGCGCCTTGAGCCGGCTTCACATCGAAGTCGGCGGTCACAAGGACGTGATCAGGTGTGTCGCCTGCCAACTCGACGCCAAAAGCATCTGCGTATGGGATGACATATCTGAATTTAATTGCCGCGGCCCTGGCGGCGCGCTCTGCTGTTGCGGGGATGACGCGAACGGGCACTGCATTCAGACGCTCAATAGCTACTTGTACTGCGCTATGCCCGTGCCGTTTGAGAATGACGCCGACAAACTCTCCCCAATGAATTGCGGAAGTGACAACTTCGGCGGTTCCGGCGGTTTTTGCGAGGAAAATCTCTGCGACTCGATCGGGACCAGCTTCGCTATCGATGTAGCGGAGAATCGCGCTGGTATCGAGAGCGAAGGTTACCACTTCTCAGACCGCCGCCATTCCATAAGGTCGTCCTCAAGGGATGGGCCGGGCTTGAACATGCCGCGCAGCGCCACGACGGGGTCGGGTAGAGCGGGGTGAAGTAATATCTTCTTTTCCTCGACGGAGATCTCCCACGCAGAGCCAGGCTCGAGCCCCAGAGCGGCACTGACTTCAGCCGACAGGATAAGTTGTCCTTCTGAATCGACGGTGATGATCTGGCGTTCCATGGCTTTATGGTAAACGAGACTACGTTTTCGCGGCGCTGCCGTTGATGGATAGAGGCAGTTTCAGGATCATTGTGGAACCTTTGCCAGGGCCTTCGGAAACTGCGCGGACGGTGCCACCGTGCTGGCGGGCGATGGTGTCTACGAGGAACAGGCCGAGGCCGGTGCCTTTGATCTTGACGAGGTCGTTCGACCGCGCGCGGTAGAAGCGTTTGAAGATGCGCTTGAGTTCGCGGGGCGGGATGCCGAGGCCGGTGTCGGTGATGGAAAGCGCGACCCAGGTGTAGTGCTCGATCTGCAGGCGGCATGTGATGGAGACGCCGTTGGGCGAATACTTTACGGCGTTGTCGAGCAGGTTGAGGATCGCGGTGCGGAGGTCCTCGGAGATGCCGATGACGTAGAGGCGCACGCTGCCGGGGACGTCGGCGAGGGTGATGGCCTCGGCGGGCAGGTGGTGCCGGGCTAGTGTGGTTGCGATGCAGTCGGCGACCAGCGGATGGAGCTCAATGCGCTTGCGCTGACCTTCGCGATGGCGCTGCCCCAGTTCGCCGGCTTTGAGTACGCGCTCGACAGTGGTGAGCAGGCGGTCAGTATCCGAACGCATGATGGCGTAGAACTTCTGGCGCTGGGCTTCGTCCATGGAGCGGCGGTCAAGTGTGTCGAGGTAGAGCCGGATGCTGGCGATGGGCGTTTTGAGTTCGTGCGTGACCGCGTTGAGGAACGAGTCCTGGCGCTCGTTGCGGCGGATTTCACGGACGAGGAAGACGGTGTTCAGCACGACGCCGGCGATGAGGATGGCGAACAGCAGCACACCGACGATATCGATTGCCAGCCGGCGGCCGTTGTTGTGGATCCAGGTGATATTGAGCGTGATCGCCAGCGCCGTGAGGCACACGCCGAGGGTGATGAAAAATGCAATGGCTCCGCGGCGGCGAGTGAGGTTCATCCTTGGGGGTGAGTATAGCGGTTGGCGAATGTTTCCTGGCGATGTAACCCGCAGGTGGCAAGAGCTTCGTCTATTGCGCTAAACCGGCGGGCCGAGCAGAAATCCGGATTCGGGGCCAAGGAGAATGATGAAGGAACGGATATTCGATGTAACGCGGCGGAGATTTCTGGTATCCGGCGCTGCTTTAGCGACGACAATGCAGTTGCAGCGGGCTGCGTTCGCTGCGGGGTTGAAGCAGGAGGCTGACATTTGCAGGCTTGCTGCCGAGCAGGAAGAAGGGCCGTATTACGTGGCGGATGAGATGCTGCGGTCCGATATTGTGGAGAAAAAGCCGGGTATACCGCTTTCGCTGCGGATCCTGGTGCTGGATGCGCGGACGTGCAAGCCGCTCGAAAATGCGGCCGTGGATCTATGGCATTGCGATGCGCTGGGGCTTTATGCAGGGTTTACGAAGCAGAATCCGATGGGGCCGGGTGGACCTGGTGGACCGGATGGTCCTGACGGCCCGCCGCCGGGATTCGATCCGCAGCATCCGGGCAATCATCCTGGGCCGCCCGAAGGTATGGGGCCGCCACCAGAGAATCACCCGAGCGATAGGCTGACGTTCCTGCGTGGCATTCAGATGACCGGCTCCGATGGTGCCGTGAACTTTACGACGGTGTTTCCCGGCTTCTATATGGGGCGGACGAACCATATTCATTTCAAGGTCCGTCTGGGTGGACACGCTGAAGGCAGGACGTATGCGGCGGGACACACCTCGCACATCGGACAGGTCTTTTTCCCCGAACATGTCGCCGCGGAGCTAATGCTGCATGAGCCGTATAAGCAGCACAAGATCCATCGCACCACGCAGGCGGAGGACGCTGTGTTCACCGACCAGCATGGAGCGGAGCCGATTGCAAAGTTGCAGCCGTTGTACGTGAACGATCTTCGGCTGGGGATGCATGCGGACCTTGTGGCGACGGTCGATCCGACGGCAACGCCTGGGCCGGCACAGCGTAGGATGGGTGCGTCAAGTCGTGTCGTCCGCCGCCGGGCAAATCCGAACGCGGCTTAGTAGGCATGCGTTATGACAACGAGAAAGGCCGCCTCGATAGAGGCGGCCTTTACTTACTTGTTACTTTACTGGCTTATGCGGCGCCGGCAGGCCTGGGGTTTGCGGGATCGAACTGCGCGATCTGGACTTTCTTCGCGAGGCCGACTTTCTTCAAAAGCCAGATGCCGTAGTAGTTGATGTCGAACTCGTACCACGTGAGGCCGTGGCGAGCGCTGACCGGATGCGCGTGGTGGTTGTTGTGCCAGCCTTCGCCGCCGGTAAGCAGAGCGACCCACCAGCTATTGCGCGAATCGTCCTTGGTTTCAAAGCGGCGCTTGCCCCAGAGGTGCGTTGCGGAGTTGACCAGCCATGTAGCGTGCAGGCCGAGCGTGACGCGAAGGAACGTGCCCCAAAGGACCATGCCGAGTGCGCCGATGATGCGATGGCCGCTGGGTGCAACAGCTGCACCGATAATGACCTGCAGAATGCCGGTGGCGGTCAGCGGGAGCCAGTGGTACTTCGAGAGCCACACATGAGCGCGGTCGCGAGTGAGGTCGGGAGCGTAACGGCCGAGGAGTGCGGTTTCCGAGTGGAGCGCGCGGCCGGAAAGAATCCAACCGGCGTGAGCCCACCAGGTGCCGTCATGCGGTGTGTGCGGATCGCCTTCGTCGTCGGAGTTCTGATGATGAACACGGTGCGTGGCGACCCAGAAGATCGGTCCGCCTTCAAGCGCCATGGTGCCGCAGGCGGTCATGAAGACTTCAAGCCAGTGAGGAACGCGATAGCCGCGGTGCGTGAGCAGACGATGATAGGTCATGCCGATGCCGACGTTAATCGCGAGGAAGTACATAATGCCGAATGCGGCAAGGTTCTTCCACGACCAGAACATCGGAAGCAACGCCGCGACGGCGCCGACGTGGAACAGTCCCATAAAGATCGTGGTGATCCAGTTGATGCGGCCCTGCTGGTGCTCGCGGCCCATGCGAAGATCCTGTTTGATCTTCTGCGTGGTCTGCTTCACGGCAGCGAGCGGGTCCCTAGCGCCAATGGCAGGTGCGTCATTGATGGGCTCGGGCTTTGTTTCGATGTAATCAACTTCGGCTTGTGTCAAGAGACTGTTCATTTCCACGTTGTACCTCTGAGTTTCAGTTACAGTTATGACCATATCGTGAGGCAGCTATGAGCGGGTGTAAGACTTTTGTAACGGAAGAAGCGGTCAAGGTTGATCACATGGCGAAGCGCTTTTATTGTGGGAAAAATCGGTTCTTTCGATGGATTCTCGCTGTTTCGCTGACGGCTGGAACAGTGCCAGGTTTGCATGCCCAAGGCGCACCCGCGGGCTTGCAGAAAGCTATCAATCTTCCGACGAGCAAGCAGCTATTGCCTCCTGCGCCGGGTGATCCACGAAGAGTGAACAGTCTGCCGCTCTCGCTTGCGGCTTCTCCCGATGGGAAGTGGGTCGTGGCGATCAACGCAGGCTATGGGACCTATGAGTCGAATTACGGACAGTCGCTGGCAGTGCTGAGCGTCGCCAGCGGAGCGGTAAAGGACTTTCCCGATCCGCGCGTAGGCGAGCGCGCGGCGCAGACATTCTTTTCCGGCCTCGCATTCAGCGCCGATGGAACAAAGGTCTATGCGAGTCTGGCTTCGATCAGCTCTCCTGAGGGCGACGGGCACGACAAGGTTGGCAACGGGATTGTTGTGTATGGATTCTCGCAAGGCGTGTTAACGCCGCAGGGATTCCTGAAGCTTCCAATGGTGAAGCTCGGGCCGGGCAAGACCAGTGGAGAACAAAAGGGTGGTGATCCAAAACTTGGAATACCGTATCCGGCAGCGATCGCCATTGTGCCGGGTGCGACGGAACGGTTGCTGGTGGCGGAGAATCTTTCCGACACCGTTGTGCTGCTCGATGCGAAGAGTGGCACGATTGAAAAGTCCTTTGATCTCTCCGAGACGGATGCAGTGCCTTCCACGTATCCGATTGCGCTTGCGGTCACGAAGGATGGGAGCCGCGCATTTGTTGCGCTATGGAACGCGAGTGAAGTAGCGGAGGTGAATCTCGTCAATGGGCGAGTGACGCGGAAGGTTTCGCTGCTGAAGCCGAGTTCGCCGATCGATCCCGGGACGCATCCATGTTCCTTGCTGCTCGATGAGCATGACGGGCTTTTGTATGTTGCGCTCTCAAATCGCGATGCGGTGGGAGCGATTGAGATCGGCAAAACCGCGGAAGCGGAACTCGCAGTGCGTGGGTACTTCGATACGCGGCTGCCCGGACAGAGCTACTTTGGCGCGGAGCCGGATGCGCTGGCTGAAAGCGCCGATGGTTCACGTTTGTACGCGGCGAACATGGGCTCCGACGCTGTTGCCGTACTCGATACGCACAAGCTGCATAGCATGGCGAAAGCAAAAGGCATGACCGAGCCGATCGGTTTTGTGCCGACTGAGATGATGCCGATGGCCATGCTTGCAAGCGGAGGCAAACTTTATGTTGCGACCGGGCGAGGCAAGGGGACGGGGCCGAATAACATGCCGCAACCCACGGTTGCCGGTTCGAAACGCTCAGGCGCGAGCTTTACCTATGCGCCGACGATCGACTACGGCTCGCTAGCGATGCTCGATGAGGCCATTGTCGAAAGCGGGTTGAAAGCGTCAACCGATGTTGTGCTCGAGTCCAATCGGATGAAGGCGGGAGCGGAGAAGATCAATTTTGCCGGCGGCAAGAGCCCGATCAAGCACATCATCTACATCATTAAGGAGAACCGCACCTACGATCAGATCCTGGGTGATTTATCGAAGGATGGAAAGCCTGTAGGCAACGGTGATCCGTCGTTGACGATGTACGGTGCGGACATTACGCCGAACCAGCACAAGCTGGCACTGCAGTTCGGTGTGCTGGATAACTTCTTCGACTCAGGTGAGGTTTCAGGCGAAGGCCATGTGTGGTCGAACGCTGCGATCGGGACCGACTACCTGGAGAAGACGTGGCAGATCGACTATCGCGGAGGAGAGCGCACCTATGACTACGAGGGTGTGGTCGCGAATGGGTATCCGCTGCTGCAGCACATTCCCGATGTGGCGGAGCCGGCGAGTGGATATTTGTGGACCAACTTCGCGAAGCACGGGAAAACGGTGTATCACTTCGCCGAATACGTAAACTCCACCTTCTGTGCGGCGAAGGCCGAAAAGAAGCCGAAGACGATGGATCCGAAGCTGGGCACGACGGGGGATGCTGAAGCTTGCGCAGAACCGTTCATCCGGCCCGGCGATCCTATCCCCGCAGAGTGGGGCGGAGGCAAAAATCTATGGGCATGGAACATTCCAAGGCTGGCGAACAATGTGCCGACCAAGCCCGAGCTCGTCGGGCATTTCGCGCCGGAGTCGCCTGACTTCAACCTGATGGTTCCCGATCAGATTCGCGTGAACATTTTCCTGCGGCATCTGGAGCAGTGGAAGAAGGATCGCGCGGCGGGTAACGACACGATGCCGAATTACATCCAGCTACGGCTGCCGAACGACCACACGGCAGGCACACGGCCTGGAGGGCCAAGTCCGAAGTCTTCGGTCGCGGACAATGATCTCGCGATTGGCCGCGCGGTCGAAGCGATCTCGCACTCAGCATACTGGGACGACACAGCGTTCTTCATCCTGGAGGACGATGCGCAAAATGGTGCAGACCACGTGGACGCACATCGTTCGCTGGGCATCGTTGTGAGCAAATATTCGCCGCATGCAAAGCCGGGTGAGGCGGCGTTTGTCGATAGCCGCTTCTACTCAACCGTGAGCATGATCCGCACGATGGAAACTGTACTCGACGTTCCACCGATGAATAACAACGACGCGTTCTCTTCACTGATCTCAACGTTGTTTACAGGCCCAGGCGATCAGGTGGCGTTCGCGGCGGATGTCTCCAACCGTAAGAACGGCTTAATCTACACGCCCAACAAGCCAGGTGCGCCGGGTGCGTCCGCGTCAATGAAGATGGACTTCAAACACGAGGACCATGCTGATCCGAACAAGCTGAACCTGGTCCTGTGGCAGGACGCGATGGGCAACAAGCCTGCGCCTCCACAGCTCCTCGTTCATCACAAGTGGAAGAAGGATGATGACGATTAAAAACAGGTTTCAGGTTCCAGCTGAGACCTAAAACCTGGAACCTAAAACCTGCTCTCTCAAAACTGGAAGTACAGGAACGAACTGGTGTGGTCCAGGTTTGCGAGGATGGCGAAGAAGAGCACGGCCATCGCCAGGCCCCAGCCAAGGTTCGGGCTCCAGCGCAGCCGTGGCAGAAGATTGGTGGGAGCAGCGGTTGTTGAGGGCTCTTCGCCCAGGATCTGCTGCGTGTTCGGCATGAACCATACGACAGGGAACAGAGCCAGACCGAGCGCCGCATCCAGCAATGTGCCAAAGTGGCCGCTGCCATTGAAGCCGGTAAGATCGCGAAGCATGGCGAACGCCGCGTGGGTGGAGTCGGCGCGGAAGAAGATCAGTGCGAAAGAGATCTGCAGGAACACGCCGAGGCGCAGCACCGTGCGCACGAGCCCGGTGGGCGGTTCCGGTGGAACTCCCTTCGTCCGCTGGCGGAAGTGGCGCCATGCCTGATTGGCAGTGAGGTAGATTCCATGCAGCAAGCCGAAGATCAGAAACTGCAACCCGGCGCCATGCCATAGACCCGTCAAAAGCATGGTGATGATGGTGGGATACGCCACCATAGCGGTGAACCCGCCGACCGTAGCGAGTGACTTGCGTGAGATCTTCTTGCCCGCGGCAAGCCGTCGCCGTTGAACGCCAAGCAAAATGGGATTGTAAAGATAAAGCGTAACGTAGCGCGTCAGCGTCATGTGCCATCGCTGCCAGTACTCGGTAACACTGGTGGCCTTGAACGGCGAATCGAAGTTCAGCGGGAAACGGATCGAGAAGATGCGCGCGAGACCCAGCGCCATGTCCGAGTAGCCCGAGAAGTCGAAGTACAACTGCATCGTGTACATGATCAAACCAGCCCATGCAGAAGCCGCGGTCTGATGGCCCGCATGCGCGAAGGCGCGGTTGGCCTGGTCGGAAAGCTGGTCGGCGATGAGGACTTTCTTCCCCAACCCAAAGAGGAACCATGTGAGCCCGAGCGAGACATCGGCAGGGATGAGCCGGAAGCGGCGGCCGGGAGCGAACTGCGGCATCATCTCCTTGTGGTGCAGGATGGGGCCGGCGATCAGATGAGGAAAGAACGTCACGAACAGCATGTAGCTGAGCAGGTCCTGCCGCTCAGCCTGGCCTTGCGCAAGATCGACCAGATACGAGATCTGCGTGAAGGTGAAGAAGGAGATGCCCAGCGGAAGCAACACGGAGTGCGTGGTTGGCGTGTGCAGATGCAGGCTGTGCAACATGAGAAGCGTGCGATACAGGTACTTGTAATAGAAGAGCGCAAGCAGGTTGAGGGAGACACCGAGAGCAAGAATTTGGCGTCGCCGCAAACTGCCTTCTATTGCCTTCGAGATGGAGATCGCAACCCCGTAGTTGACGACGATTGAGCCCAGCAGAAAGAACACGAAGATCATGTTCCACTTCGCATAGAAGACGATGGAACAGACCGTCAACCAGGCAATCACCGGGCGACGGCCATTCAGGCCAAGCAGGTGGAAGCCCAGCATGGTGATGGGAAGAAAGCAAAAGATAAAGATGAATGAGTTGAAAAGCATCGTCTGACGCGGAGCAGTCTCTAGGGTGAGGGTATCAAACGCTCATGGCGTTCCTTGCTTGCGGCCCTTGGATCAGTGCTGCAGGGAAACAAAACGCAGCGAGGCGACGTCGGACATAGCCTGAGTTCGGTTGTCGAGAGCAGGATTCTTAAAGGCAGTCTCGTTGACCTGCCGTGCTACCAGCGTGCTGACAATCTGCGATCCACCGGCAGTGTAGTGCCGGTCGTCGTTGAAGGCGCCGATGGGCAGCGAGAGCAGCGAGTTGCTGGTGACGCCTTCCAGCTCCGAAGAGTAAGCGGCAAGGTTCGCGTCGCACGACGGGATCGGCGCGACATCTACCAGCACAACGGCACTACGGTCCGAGTAGCCGTTGATGTAGTCATCCGCTACGGAACGAGGGAACTCGCGAGAGCCGTCGTGCAGCGCCGCTGCCGGGTCGCAGTAGGTGCGGGCGGGCGAGGGTGGAGTAAAGAAGCCGTTGCGGACCTGGATCTGGTCTTCTTCGGGCCGCAGGTGGGTTGCTCGGAACCACATGTCCTTGATGGCATAGTAGGCGCTGAATCCGGCGGCGTAACCGGCAAAAGAAACCGCCTCGTGCGGATGGGTCAGCAGTACGCGGCGGCTGTCTTCGGGCGAGCCGTGCCGCAGGAGCTCCAGCAAACCCTCGGCGTAGATCGTGTGCCTCCAAACCCGGTTCTCCTGCTGAAAGTCATCCGGAGAGAGCTGAACGATCAGCATTTTGGGTTTTTCATTCTGCTGGAGGTAGTGGTCGAGCGTGAGGTTGCCGGTCACGGCCAGAACGGCATTCGTGACGGCTATGTTGCAGGTTTTAAAGCCGGTTTCCTGCGAGACGACCGCCGGGTTGATGCCGGTCATCGCCGTGGAATCGCCGTAGACCAGCACGTCGCAGTTGCGTCCCTGCAGGTTGAAGATCTCGTCGTTGGCTTTTACCCAGGCGCTGGCGCCGTGATGCAGAAAGAAGTCCGATTTGCCCAGACCGATAAACGCCGGAATCGCGAGCAACGGCAGAAGGATAACGATTAAACAATAGAAAAATGCGGGATCGGCAGTTTCTTCAGCCATCTCCGCAGCGAGGTGCGCCTGGGGAAGATGGAGGGAAGCTTCGTGCATCTCTAGTGCCAGGCTCATATTTTCCAAAGGTTTGATTAAGTCCATTCTACCTGTAAGTCCATCTGCATAAAAGACTTTTTGCAGACTTGAAGGCTTGGGGAAGTGTCACAGTTTTGTCGCCGGGCAAGTCCGAGTTATCGTTGCAAACTTTATAAACTACTTCACGTAGCTTTGACGCACGGAGGCACCCGAGGGGTTACGCCCACGGGCACCTTTCCGGGACTTGCCCGGCCCGGTTAGCAACGGATACTTTGGGTTACGGCGGGAGATCCGGTTATCGGAGAAACACGCTCAGTTCCGCGGCTGCGGCCCGCAGGTGCGGCAGGAACCGGGTCTGCATGTCGAGCATAGGCATGCGGGGGGCATGTCCGCTCAAGTTCACCGTCGCCACAACCCGGCCGTTAGGGGCCTGGACGGGAACCGCAATCGAACGGAGGCCGATTTCCATCTCCTGATCGACCAGCGCATATCCATTGCGGCGGACGTTGCGCAGGGCCAGGCGGAGTTTGTCGGCATTGACGATGGTCCGGGGCGTGAACTGGGTGAAGTGAGCACGGGCCAGGAAGGACTCGAGCTGATCCTGCGGCAGGTAGGCGAGCAGGACGCGGCCCATGCTGGTGCAGAAGGCCGGCAGGCGCGAGCCGATGTGCAGATCGACCGACATCACCCGCGTCACCGTGGTACGCGCGATGTAGACGATGTCTTCGCCGTCCAGCGTGGCGACGGAGAAGCTTTCGCCAAGCGCGGCGGACATGCGTTCCAGGATGGGCTGCGCGGCGTTGGCGAGGGTGCTGGAGGCCGTGTAGGTGTTGGCCAGCGTGAGCATCTTGGGGCGCAGGGAGTAGCGCTGGGCTTCGTCCGCTCCGGCAAAGCCGAGCTTGACGAGCGTGTACAAGCAGCGGCGCACGGCGGCGCGGGAAAGGCCTGTGCGCACGGAGAGCTGCGAGATGGTCATCTGCGGCGTTTGCGGCGTAAACGCCTGGATTACGACCAGACCGCGGGCAAGCGAGGCCATGAAATTGGGGTCGCCGGTGTAGACCTCAAGCGCGGTTGCGGGGGAAACTTTGACTTTTGGGGCGAGGGGCGCGACAGGGGGTGGCGGGACTGGGGCGAGGGTGGCGTTCACGAATCCTCCCGACGGCACAGCTACGAAAGCTCGTGCGATTGCCGTGCTGTACTAACGATAAACGCACGTATGCCTAAAACGCAAGAAAGCCTCATGATTTTACGCAGGAGGCTTTCTTTTTTGTGCGTTTATCGACTACTTTGTGCTGCGATACCGCTTGATCAGGTTCGTGGTCGACGTGTCATGCGTGCTTGCCGGTTCTACGGAAGCTTCAATCTCGCCAAGGATCTTTGTCGCGAGCACCTTCCCCAGTTCCACACCCCACTGGTCGAAGGAGTCGATGGACCAGATGGTGCCCTGGGTGAAGACGGAGTGCTCGTAGAGGGCGATCAGCGAGCCGAGCAGCTCGGGGGTGAGCTTCTGGGCGAGGATGACGTTCGAGGGGCGGTTGCCTTCGAAGACCTTGTGGGGGCCGAGGGCATCGGGGACGCCTTCGGCCTTGACCTCTTCGGCGGTCTTGCCGAAGGCGAGGGCTTCAGCCTGGGCGAAGACGTTGGCCATCAGCATGTCATGGTGGCGTCCGAGGGGGTTGAGGGACTTTGCGAAGCCGATGAAGTCGCAGGGGATGAGGCGCGTTCCCTGATGGATGAGCTGGTAGAAGCTGTGCTGGCCGTTGGTGCCGGGTTCGCCCCAGTAGATTGGGCCGGTCTCGGTCTGGACGTGCTCGCCGGAGAGTGTGACGTGCTTGCCGTTGGACTCCATGGTGAGCTGCTGGAGGTATGCGGGGAAGCGCTTGAGGTACTGCTCGTAGGGAAGGATGGCGACGGTCTGGGCGTCGAAGAAGTCGGTGTACCAAACGGTGAGCAGACCGAGCAGGACCGGGAGGTTCTGGGCGAAGGGTGTGGTGCGGAAGTGGACATCCATGGCGTGGAAGCCGGCGAGCATCTTGCGGAAGTTGTCCGGGCCGATGGCGATCATGGTGCTGAGGCCGATGGCGGAGTCCATGGAGTAGCGTCCGCCGACCCAGTCCCAGAAGCCGAACATGTTGGCGGTGTCGATGCCGAACTTGGCGACGAGCTCGGTGTTGGTGGAGAGCGCGACGAAGTGGTTGGCGATGGCCTCTGTCTGCTTCAGCTTGGCGAGCGTCCACTCCCGCGCGGAGTGTGCGTTGGTCATGGTCTCGAGCGTGGTGAAGGTCTTGGAGGCGACGAGGAAGAGGGTCTCTTCGGGGTCGAGATCGCGGACGGCTTCGGCGAAGTCGGTGCCATCGACGTTGGAGACGAAGCGGAAGGTGAACTCGCGCTTCGAGTAGTGGCGGAGGGCTTCGTATGCCATGACCGGGCCGAGATCGGAGCCGCCGATGCCGATGTTGACGATGTTCCGGATGGGCTTGCCGGTGTAGCCGAGCCAGTTGCCGCTGCGGACCTTGTCGGAGAAGGCGGACATCTTGTCGAGGACTTCGTGTACGGCGGGAACGACGTCTTCGCCGTCGACCTTGATCGACTCGGATTTGGGTGCGCGAAGGGCTACGTGCAGCACGGCGCGGTTTTCGGTGGTGTTGATCTTCTGGCCGGTGAACATGGCTTCGATGTGCTGTTTGAGGCCGGATTGTTCGGCGAGCTCGAGGAGGAGCTTGAGGGTTTCGTCGGTGACGCGATTTTTGGAGTAGTCGAGGAAGAGGCCGACGGCTTCGGCGGTTAGGCGGGTGCCGCGGGCGGGGTCGTCTTTGAAGAGCTGGCGGAGCTGAAGGGGCTTGATGGCCTCGGCGTGGGCGGCAAGGGCTTTCCAGGCTGGGCGGGCGGCGAGAGGGGTTACGGTTTCACTCATTTGGGACATCTCTCCTGTTCAATGACATTAGAGCATTGTCGTGAATATGGAGAGAAGCGGGGAGGCGGTTTGCGGGAACTCCCAACCTTCCGCTCCCGTACTCTTTGGGCTAATAGTCCGAAGGATAAAGGCTTAGGCCTGGACTTGCCTGCGGTTGGGGAATCAAACAACGTGGACTATTACGCCTAAGCCTCCCACCGGTTCCTGGCCGTCCTCTTCGTATTGGGCTAGTTGAAGGACGATCGTCGACCCTGGGGTTGCGTCGAGTGGGACTCGTGCGTTTAGTTCCAGCTCCAGCAGTTCGCCGGCGGCCAGGTCCGCATGCAGTGTGGGGCCGATTGGCTCCGCCAGGGTGCGGCTTAGGTGGATCTCCTCTGCGTGAACCAGCAAGGCGTTCTCAGCGATTACCGGCCGAAACACTGGGTGGTTGATGAGCACGTGGGTGACTTCCAGGCGGAAGCGGGCTGCGGTTGCTTTGCCGTTGGCCATTCTGAAGCCGATCTTGATGTGTCCGCCGGGGGTGGCGGAGGCCAGCTGGACGTTCTGTTGGCCGTAGTGGCGGTCGGATGCGGCGTTGTAGGTTCCTGAGGCGGGATCGGCGGTCGCGTTGATCTCGGCCAGCAGGCAGATGTGCGCAGGGGTGCCTGTGGGAACGGTCCAGGGGACAGGCGTTGTTGTGCCGAGGACATCGGTTGCGAGCGTCAGCGGCGCCTGGCCGATGAGCTGAACGCTGGTGTTGGTGAAGCTGGTTGTCGGATTGGCCCAGAAGAACAGGCAGAGCGCCGGCACTGTGAGTGAACCGTAGTTAATGGCGTCCATGGTGAGTTCGACGGTTTCACCGACAGGGAGCTGCTGGCCGGCGTAGGGGCTTCCGTTAATGTTGATGGAGCTGCACATCCAGAACGGAAAGGAGGAGGGGAGCGGCCGGACGCCCTCGTCGCCGCTGTAGTAGGGAATGACCAGATATGTCCCTGGCTGATTGCCTTTTCCTCCACCACCTTTAACTCCGTTGCTCATCGGTTCGCTCCTCTGCTTTGTGGGATGAGTTTGAAAAGAACGCTCGCCGGGGGCCCGTATTGCAGACGACAACTTCCAGTGAGGCGCGAAGAGGTCACTGCGCTAGATACCGGTGTAGGGCAGGGCCGTGGTGAGAACTGGAGGGGTGGTGATGGTTGAGCCTGCATCCAACGCCCAGCAATGGGCAGCAAAGCCGCGGTCGGCATCCAGATTGAGGTTCGCGCTCCCAGGAAGGTCGCGACCGGGGAACTCGATCATGTCTTCCCATAGCTTGGAGCTGGTTGCGGAGACGCTGTCTGTCGCGCCGGTCAGAAATACCGACGGCGCAGACGAGACGGCGAAGGGCGCCGGGATCTGTACTGGTGTCTCAATGGCGCTGGTTGGCCACGCCGTGCCATCGTCGGTGGCTGGCATGGAGAGCAGAGGATAGCCGCGGGTGAGTATGCCAGGTATCGAGACGAACTGAGCGAAGGTTGGGCTGCTGAGGTCGTCGGGGTTGGGATAGAGCAGTCCGCGGAGCACGAGAGCGGTGCGAGCCGCGGCCAGGGCCTGCCAGAAGCTGGTGGCCAACCCATAGAGAGAGTTGACGGCCGAAAGCCCGCTTACCGATGAGCCTATCGCCGTCAACCCTGAAGAGCTGACGCCGACGGAAGGATCAGGACCCTCTCCGCCGCCTAGAGCGTCGTCGATAGCGATGACCAGGCTCGGAGGGAAGAACAACCAGGACAGAAGTGTCAGGCAAACGCCGCCCGCGTTTTCGTGCGAGCCGATCTGAGGGTAGTTCGTGCCGATGCCGCTAACGGCGCCACCGACGAGGTCGATAACGCCCGGACTGACCCCCGCTTGAATCATCTTGCTGGTGAGCGCGTTGCTCATCGGCGCCGGGACTGGAGGAAGGGTGAACTCTCCGAGCAGCTTCAGGTGCTCCATAAGATTGGTGTATCCGGTTTCCAGGTCGGGAAGCGGTTGTGTGCCGGTGGGATAGGCCTTTTCGAGCGCGTCGTGAGCCAATGTCTTGAGGTCGCTAGGCAGCGTAAGCGTCCCTGTCTCCCCGAAGGTAAGAGCGTGCCGGATGTCGGCGAGTGTGCTTGCCAGGGCATGCTCGTTATCGCGCAGCCAGGCGCCGACTGAGTAAGCAGCGAGGCGGTGGCGCAGGGTATGGGAGCGCCGCGGGCCGCCGACCACGGCGTTCAGGTATCCGCTGCCGATGATGTTGCCCGCTGCGCCGGCCAGAGTTCCTAAGGCGAAGGCCAGCTGCCGGCTGGTCGCAGCGAGCTTCTGCGTGCTGGCGACAAACGCGGTCGTGCGGCGCGCCAGAAAGACGTCGCGCCAGTCCCACTGAAGTACAGGCGTGCCTTGCTGCTGACCGACGGGCGCTATCCAGTTACCGGAGAAGGTGGCCTGGAAGGCCTCAAGCTTGGTATAGATGTTTTGAAGATCGGTTTGCAGCCCGGGAAGCTCAGCCAGGGCTGCGTTGTAGGCGGCCAGGGCGCCGGGAGCGTTCGGGGTCGTCACGCCTGTTTCCAAGCCGGGGCGGATGGCGGCGAATTTGTTGAGGATCGAGAGGCCGTCCGCGAAGAGAGCGGCAGCTTTGGTTAGGATGCCTATCTCGACCGACGTCGCGCTTTGGGAGTACTGGAGGAGATGGTCCACCAGTGTACCGAGGATGGCAGCGCCGGGCTGCGCGGCTGCGGCGTCCAGGGCTTCAGGGACGGCCTTTTTGTGTGCTGGATCGGTTGGGGGGGAAGTTTTGAGTGCCTGCAGGCACACCCGCAACGCGGAAACGTGGGAAAAATAATCGATCATCTGCCACCTCTTGCTCAACGATGAAATAGCTAGCCGATGCTGATAGCGAACCTATACAGACAGCCTGAGGCAGTGTCAAGTTATATTTTTGCCCACTCAATAGCAAGATGCCCCCGGCGTTTCGCCGGGTTGACTAAAAGGGCAGTCGGAACATCCAGCGTCAGCGTTGATAGGCCCGTCGAGGTTTGGTTGAAGTCTCGGGGGCGAGACCAAAGTTGAGTTTGCGTCGTATCGTTGACTATGGATTTGAAGTTGCCGAGGATTTTGCTGCTTCCGGGGATGGATGGCAGTGGGGAGCTGTTGCGGGAGTTTGTGGGCGCGTTGCCGGTGGGGGTGGAGACCACGGTGGTGCACTATCCCGGTGACCATGTGATGAGCTATACCGAGCTGGAGGCGCTGGTGTGGGCGGCGGTTCCGGTGGGGGAAGAGTTTGTGCTGCTGGCTGAGTCGTACTCGACGCCGCTGGCGATACGGATTGCGGCGGAACAGCCGGAGGGTTTGCGGGCGCTGGTGTTGTGCTCGGGGTTTGCGTCGAGCCCGGTGCGGGGGTGGCTACGGGATGTGGCGATGATGCTTCCGCTGCGGACGCTGCGGCTGGTGTTTCCGGATGTGGTGGTGCGGTGGCTGCTGGTGGGTTCGGACGCATCGCAGGTCTTGGTGACCGAAGTGGGCTCGCAGATCGATTGGGTTGAGCCGCATGTGCTGGCGGCGAGGGTGCGTGAGGTGCTCGTGTGCGATGTGCATGCGGAGCTGGCGCGGGTGAAGGTGCCGATTCAGTATCTGCGAGCGGCGGAGGATAGGCTGGTGGCGGTGGAGTGTCTGGAGGAAATTTTGATGATCCAGCCAGGGACGGCGGTGACCGTGCTCGATGGGCCGCATTTGTTGCTGCAGCGGGAGCCGGAGGCTTGTGCGGCTAGGGTGGTGGAGTTTTTGAGCACAGGTTTAGGGGTTAGGTTTTAGGGATTAGAGGGCTGCGAGGACGTCTAGGGGGTCGGGGCGGACGCGGTGGTCGGCGTGGGCTTCGGCGAAGGCGATGGTGTTGTCCTGGCGGAGGATGAAGGTGGCGGGGAGGGGTAAGCGCCAGGTGTGCTCGGCCTGATCGCCGTGCATGAAGGGGATGTTGATCATGATGGAGCGATAGTGGGCCTGGATGGGCTCGGGTACCGGGTAGGCGACGCCGAACTGTTGCGCGAGGGCGGCGCCGGGGTCGGTGAGGATGGGGAAGGTGAGGTGGTGGTGCTGGACGGCGAAGTCGTTCTGGCGGACGAGTTGTGGGCTGATGGCGATGAGCAGGGCGCCGCGGGCGCGGACTTCGGGATAGAGCTGCTGCCAGGCTTCGAGCTCGGTCATGCAGTAGGGGCACCAGCGGCCGCGGAAGAACTTGACGATGACGGGGCCGATCGCCAGCAAATCTTCAGACCGGACGATCTTTTTGGTAATAGCGTCCTGCAGGGCGAAGCTGGGTGCGGTGACGCCGGGGGCGAGGATGCGGTCTTCGATGCCGGTGGAGAAGAGCTGCTGGACGGCGTCGTCGGTGATGGCGAGGCGCTCGGGCTGCACGAGCTCGCGTGTTTGCGAGGTGATGTGGTCGAGCTGCGCCTGGAGGCGGCCGGAGGTGGTGGACGAAGGCATCTCTGTCTAGTTTAGATGCTTGGCTTCCTTTAGCGGTCTGCGATGATGCAGCTAGAATGGGCGGCATGATCGGGATGGCTCGTAGTGGTAGTTTTCGTTTCTCGCGGCGCAGGTTTTTAGCGCGTGCTTCCATGGCCGCTGTGGCGCTGAGGAGCGGTGGACTGCTGGCGCAGGAGGCGGCCGCTGTGGTGGATGCGCCTTGTGGGCGGCTGCGTGGGGTGGTGGTTGCGGATGGTGTGAGGGTGTTCAAGGGAGTGCCGTTTGCGGAGCCGCCGGTTGGGCCGCTGCGGTTTCGGGCACCGGTGAAGAAAGCGGCGTGGAGCGGCGAGCTGGCGGCGACGAAGCTGGCTCCGGCGGCTATGCAGTCGGCGGGACCTTCAACGCCGGTGAGCGAGGACTGCCTGTATCTGAATGTGTTCGCGCCGGCTGAGGGTGTGGCGAAGGGACAGGGGTTGCCGGTGTTGGTGTGGATCCATGGGGGCGGCAATGTGTCGGGGCGGTCTTCGGGCACGGATGGTGTGTCGTTTGCGCGGGATGGCGTGGTGTGTGTGACGGTGGCGTATCGGCTGGGGGTGCTGGGGTTTCTGGATGTGTCGCCGATGCTGGGCAAGGAGTATGCGGGCAGTGCGAACAATGGGTTGCGGGACTTGATTGCGGCGCTGGAGTGGGTGCAGGAGAACATCGCGGCGTTTGGCGGCGATCCGGCGCGGGTGACGGTGGGTGGGCAGTCGGCGGGAGCGAAGCTGACGGATACGTTGCTGGGAACGCCGGCGGCGGAGAGTTTGTTTGTGCAGGGAATCTCTGAGAGCGGCGGTGCGGAGCGCGTGTGGGCGACGGCGGCTGAGGGTGAGGCGCTGGGTGGGTTCTTTGGCAAGCTATGGAAGACTGGCTCGGGTGGGAGCCTGTTGAGCGCGTCCGCGGATGCGATTGTTCAGGCGCAGAGCAGGCTGCTGAAAGAGTGGCTGCATGCGCGTCCGTTTCGGCCTGCGATCGATGGTGTGCTGTTGAAGAAGATGCCGGTGGCGGCGATCGTCTCGGGCGCGGCCAAGGGCAAGCGGGTGTTGATCGGCACAAGCCGCGAGGATAGCGTTGTGTTTGTTGGGCCGCATCCGAGCACGGTGAAGGCGCAGGATTTGATGAGCCTGCCGGAAGAGCGCTTTGCGCCGGTGGAAGCGAAGTATGCGGCGCTCTATCCGCAGCTGACCGAAGAGCAGCGCAGGGTGCGTGCGGTTACGGCTGAGGAGTATTGGGTGCCTTCGGTGCGCGCGGCGGATGCGCTGGTAAGCGGCAGCGCGAGCGTGTGGATGTATCTGACGGAGTTCCACGAAGGCAGCGGGAAGTTTGGGGACTTCTCGTATCACGGCGAGGAGTTGAGCATGGTGTGGAACCATCCGCTGAAGGGGATTGCGAATGCGGATGGAGAAGCGACACTTACAGTGGCGATGCATGCGGCGTGGCTGGCGTTTCTGAATGGCGCTGCGCCTGCGGGCCCCGGAATGCCGACGTGGCCGCTGTACAAAGCTGGTGAGCGGCAGACGTTGATCGTCGATGTTCCGATGCGCGTGGAAAGCAGACCGCAGGAGGCGGAGCTGCGGTTGTGGGATGGAGTGATGTGAGACCGGTTATTGCGGCGGCGGAGCTTGCTGCTGGTCTTTGTCTTTGCCTAGGCCGAACATCTTCTGGAAGAGGTTGCGGTGGGGTGCGTTGGGGTCCGGCGGCGGGGCGTTGGGATCGTAGGGTTTGGGGGTGCCGTCGGGCATGAGCTGCTGGCCGAGCGTTTGGGTGTCTACGCCCATGTGCGAGCAGGTGCCCTGCGGTGCGGTGCCGGTGAGGAACGCGGCAGAGAAGCTGTTGCTGGGGCAGGATTCGTCGACGGGCAGATCGGTGATCTTGTCGATGCGGAGAGTCTCTACGCCGTCGGGCGCGACGAAGGCTTTCATGTCGGAGTACTGCGGGATGCGGATGGCGCGATTCATGAACTCGGCCCAGATGGGTGCGGCGGTGTCGGCGCCTTGGAGCGGACGGGTGAGGTCGTGCGAGATGTCGGTGTAGTCGTCATTGCCGACCCAGATGATGCAGAGCAGGTTGGAGGAGTAGCCGGCGAACCAGGCGTCGTGTGAGGTGCCGGTCTTTCCGGCGGCGGGGGCGGTGAAGCCGTGGGCGCGAACGGCTGAGGCGGTGCCGCGGGCGACGACGCCTTCCATGAGTGACTGCGTAAGGTACGCGACGCGGGGGTCGAGGACCTGGCGGGCTTCGGGAGCGAAGTCGGCGACGATATCTCCCTGGGCGTTGCGGGCGCTGGCGAGGATCCAGGGCTTGAGCTTGACGCCGTTGTTGGCGAAGGCCGTATAGGCGCCGGCCATGTCGATGGGCGTGGCGTTGTAGGTGCCGATGGCCATTGACGGTGTGGGACGTGCGTTAACGATGCCGACGGCGTGCGCGAGGGCTGCTACGTTTTCATAGCCGACCTTCTGTGCGAGCGCGATGGTGGCGATGTTCAGCGAATTCTCGATGGCGGTAGCGGCGGTGACCATGCCGGGAAACTCGCCTTTTTTGAAGTTGCCGGGTGTGTAAGACTGGCCGCCGGTGCCGAAGTCCTGCGGATCGTCGTTGAGCTTGGTGAGCGCGGTGAAGACGCCGCCTTCGCCGAGGGGTGTACCATTCAGCGAGCTGCTGTAGGCAGTGGCGTAGACGATGGGCTTGAAGATGGAGCCGGTGGGTCGCTCGGCCATAGCGTGGTTGAGCTGCGAGATGCCGTAGTTGCGGCCGCCGACGAGAGCGAGGATCTGACCGGTGTGCGGGTTGAGCGCAACGAGGGCGACCTGCGGGTAGACGAAGTTGGTGTCTCCCTTTCTGTGGCGGGCGCGGACGAGCTCGTCGACGTTCTTCATGCCGGCTTCGACGGCTTCAGACGCAGCCTGCTGGAGCGATGGGTCGAGCGAGGTGTAGATGCGGAGGTCGTCGCGGGAGAGGTCTTCGTCGCCGAGGCGCTGGACGAGCTGGTCGTGGACGAGGTCGACGAAGTAGGGAGCTTCGGAGGCGTCGATGTTGGGCGGAGCGAGGTTGAGCGGCTCGGCCTTGGCGGCGGCGGCTTGCGCCTCGGTGATGGCGCCGGTTTCGACCATGGAGTCGAGCACGACGTTGCGGCGCTCGAGCGCGCGCTCCGGATGGCGATAGGGGTTGCGGCGGTTGGGGTTCTGGATCAGGCCGGCGATGAGAGCGCACTGGGCGATGTCGAGCTGGCGAAGATCCTTGCCGAAGTAGGCCTGCGAGGCTTCGCCGAAGCCGTTGACGCCGTAGGAGCCGCGCTGGCCGATGTTGATTTCGTTCGCGTACATGGTGAAGATTTCCTGCTTGTTGAAGCGTGACTCAAGCTGGAAGGTGATCATCATCTCGGCGATCTTGCGGGTGATCTTTTTGTCGGGTGTGAGGAAGAAGTTTTTGGCGAGCTGCTGGGTGATGGTGCTGCCGCCGCAGTCCTTGCGGCCGACGATCACGTCATGCACGACGCACTCGATGGTGCGGCCATAGTTGATGCCGCCGTGCTCGAAGAAGCGGCGGTCTTCAATGGCGGTGACGGCCTGAACCATCGTCTGCGGAATCTGGTTGTAGGTGACGATGCGGCGCTTGGTGCGGTTTTTGTCTTCGGAAAGAGCGGTGATGAGTTGCGGCTCGAGCTTGTAGGCGGCGAGGGCAACGCCGTTTTCGGCGGTGATGCTTTGGACCGAGCCGTCAGAGGTGTTGATGGTGGCTCCATCGGAGGCGAGGTAGCTCTGTGTGCCAGGCTTGATGAGGATGGAGTCGCCGCGAAGCTGGAATGTGCCGAGCTGGTTGCCGTTCTGGTTATAGCCGGCGTGGCGCAGGGCGGCGGCGATGCTGGACGCGCTGAGGTGCTGGCCGGGACGGACCTCCTGCGGGGCAGCGTAGATCTGCGCGGTGGAGGCGAAGAGCGGACCCTGCGCGAGGCGGTCGGCAACCAGGCCTTCGTACTTATGGTAGTAGGCGCCGAAGACGATGGCGCCGATGATGACGAAGACAAGGGCGACGATCAGGACGAAGCGCGTGAGCTTCCAGAGGAAGGAGTCACCGGAGCCGCCGACTTTGAGTTTTACGGGCATAGAGGCAGAGTGTAGAGGATAGAGAAAACGGCTAGGAGTTGGACGGGTGGAGCAGCTGTTGGAGGTGGGTGGTGATGTTATCTAGTTTGATGTCCGTTGTGGTGTTGGTGAGGCGGTCGACTAACTCTACGGCGCCTTCGCTGAGTTTCTTGCCGATGTTGATACGGTAAGGGACGCCAATCAGTTCAGCGTCTTTGAACTTGACGCCGGCGCGCTCGTCGCGGTCGTCAAGGAGGACGTCGATGCCGGCGGAGGTGAGGTCGGCTGCGATTTTTTCGCCGGCGGCGAGCAGGTCGGCTTCGCGGACGTTGGTGATGGTGACGACGACTTCGAACGGAGCGATCGCGGGCGAGAGTGCGTAGGCGTCGCCGGCGCGTTCGGTATCGGGATAGAGGCTCTTGTTGGCCGCGGCGGAGGCTTCGATGGCTGCGGTGAGGATGCGCTCGATGCCGATGCCGTAGCAGCCCATGATGGGCGTGACTTCTTTGCCGTTGGCGTCGAGCACGCGCGAGCCCATGCTCTCGGTGTACTTTGTGCCGAGCTTGAAGATGTGGCCGATCTCGACGGCTTTGCCGAGGCGCAGGGGCTGGCCGCCGATGGGGTCGAGCTCGCCTTCGTTGATGTTGCGGATGTCGGCGATGACGGTCGGCTTGAAGTCGCGGCCAGGGGTCACGTTGCGGAGGTGGTACTCCTCCTTGTTGGCTCCGGCGATGAGATTGGTGCGGCCTTCGAGGCTCTTGTCGAGCACGACCAAGATGCCGGGCTTGCGAGGATGCGGCGCGGCTTCGAGGCCGATGGGGCCGAGGTAGCCGGCGGGGGCTTTGAAGGTGGTGGCGATCTCTTCGGGCGTCATCGGGCGAAGTTCACCGAGCGCGATGGCAGAGAGCTTGGTCTCGTTGAGCTGGTGATCGCCGCGCAGGAAGGCGACGACGGCGCGCGTTTTGCCGACGATGTTGATCTGCTTGGTGTCTTCCTTGCTGCCGGTATCCTTGTGCTCGACGATGTAGGCCATCGTTTTGAGCTGGTGATGCGGTTGTGTTTTGAGGAAGGCGCCGACTTCGTCGATGGTTTTGTAACCGGGGGTGTGGACTTCTTCGGGACCGTCAGCGGTGGGTGCGAGATCTTCGACAGGAGCGAGTGTGCTGGTGGCTTTTTCGAGGTTGGCGGCGTAGCCGGAGGCAGAGCTGGCGATGAGGTCTTCGCCGGCGTCGGTGTAGACCATGAATTCTTGAGATCCAGACCCGCCCATGGCGCCGGAGTCGGCTTCGACGGCGACGAACTGCAGGCCGCAGCGGGTGAAGATGGCGCGGTAGGCGGCGTCGTGCTTGTCGTAGCTGAGGTCGAGGCCCGCCTGGTCGATGTCGAAGG